>NZ_OESG01000014.1:0-1462657 GCF_900240945.1 Mycobacterium sp. 3519A | reverse complement strand
GTCGGGGATGCCGACGATCGTCACCTTCGCCTCGCTGCGATCGTGGGCGACTCCGGTGATGATGGCGTCTTCCATTGGGATGTCCTCTATCGATCCGGTCACAATCGTGCCGGGCTTATCTGAATACGACGACCGGACGTGTACCGGGACGTTGTAGCGGCGGGCATATTCGACGCAGCGCAGCATCAGCACCTTGGCGCCGCACGCCGCGAGTTCGAGCATCTCCTCGAACGACACGGTGTCCATCCGCTTGGCGTTGGGCACGATGCGCGGATCGGCGGTGAAGATGCCGTCGACGTCGGTGTAGATCTCGCAGACATCGGCGTTCAGTGCGGCGGCCAGCGCGACGGCGGTGGTGTCCGACCCGCCGCGGCCGAGCGTGGTGACGTCCTTGCTGTCCTGGCTGACGCCCTGGAAACCGGCGACCAGCACGATCAGGCCCTCGTCCAGCGCCGACTGCAGCCTGCTGGGCGTGACGTCGATGATCTTGGCGTTGCCGTGGGTGCTGGTGGTGATCACCCCGGCCTGCGACCCCGTGAAGGAGCGGGCCTGGGCGCCCAGCGAGTCGATGGCCATCGCGACCAGCGCGTTCGAGATCCGCTCCCCCGCGGTCAGCAGCATGTCCATTTCCCGGGCCGGCGGCGCCGGGCACACCTGCTTGGCCAGATCCAGCAGGTCGTCGGTGGTATCGCCCATCGCGGAGACGACCACGACCACGTCGTTGCCCTGCTTCTTCGTCTCCACGATGCGTTCGGCGACTCGGCGGATCCGCTCGGCATCAGATACCGAGGATCCGCCGTACTTTTGCACGACGAGCGCCACTGTCAAACCTTCCGGAGCTGGGTTCACCTAAGAATAAGGGTTTCGCGCACCCCATTTATCCCGCCGGTAGCGTCAAGACGTGGTCAAGACTGCTGCAGAGCGCCGCGCACAGACCCGGGTACCGATTCACGCCGACCTCGCCGCCAGGTGGAGTCCGCGGCTGTTCGACGCGGAAGCCGAGCTCACGGCCGACGATCTGGTCGCGTTGCTCGAGGCCGCGCGGTGGGCCGCTACCTGGGGCCATCGCCAGCCGGTGCGATTCCTGGTCGGCCTGCGTGGTGACGAAACCAACACGGGCATCGCCGGGCTGCTCAAGCGCGGCAACGCCTACGCGAAGGCGGCGGGGGCGCTGATCATGGTCTGCGTCGACGAGGGCGAGGATGCGCGGACGGCGCGGTACGCGGCGGTCGACGCAGGGGCGGCGATCGCGCAGTTGACCGTCGAGGCGGTGTCCCGCGGACTGATCGCCCATCCGATGGCCGGCTTCGACGCCGATGCCGCCCACGAGGCGTTCGGCATTCCGGACGGCGTGCGGCCCATCGCCGTGGTGGCCGTCGGATCGCTCGGCGACTACGACAACGCGCCACCGCAGATCGTCGAGCGCGACGCCAAGGGTCGGCAGCGCCTGCCGCTGTCCGAAATCGCGTTCACCGGCCGCTGGGGATCTACGAGCACGCCTTTGACAGCTGGGCGAGGTTGTCGCTGAGCCTGGCGTTGAGCGCCGCCATCTCGAAGGCCGCGGGCGGCGCGGGTGCGCCGGGGGCCCTGGTCTCGGCCTGGGCGCGCAACTTGGAGAACTGCCCGACGAAGTCGTTGGCCAGCGTCGCGACGGTCGTGGCGGTGCGCGCCAGGTCGGGCGAGGTCACCTTCTGCGCCCGTTCGGCCATGCCGTCGGCCCACGCCTGATACGCGGTCTCCTCCGCGGCGGTCGGAATGCCTTCTGAGTCACCGGTCTTCGACGCGATGTGCTCACCCTGGGCTCGGTTGTAGTCCAGCAGTTCCTTGACCGGCTGGCACTCCTCGGACGTGCGGTCGAACACGGTGGACCGCAAGCCGAGGGCGATCGCCACGACCACGACGACACCGATATAGACCCACAACCGCCGACTACGAAACATCGCAGGGAACTGTAACCCGTGCGAAACACCTCAAGCGTGTCCACGTAACAGAAACGTCGGTTACTGACAGTGAACGGCTCTACACCGCAGCCGCATCACTTCAGGAGTTGTATATGGATACAGGAACCACGGCATTCATGCTGTGCTGCATCATCGGTCTCACGCTGATGATTCCCGGTCTGGCGCTGTTCTACGGCGGCATGGTCTCTGTCAAGAGTTCGACCAACATGATGATGATGACCTTCGGCGCCGTGGCGATTGTCGGTGTGCTGTGGGTGTTGTTCGGCTTCTCGATGACATTCGGCACCTCTTACGGCGGATTCGTCGGCAGCTTCACCGAATTCGCCGGAATGAAAGATCTCCTCGAGTCGAACACCACCATCAGCGGGTTGCCGGTCAGCCTGTTCGCGTTGTTCCAGGCGCTGTTCGCGGCGATCACCGTCGCCCTGGTCTCGGGCGCGGCCGCCGACCGGATGAAGTTCGGTGCATGGATGGTCTTCGCCGCGGTGTGGGCGGTGCTGGTGTATTTCCCTGTCGCACACTGGGTATTCGCGTTCGACGGCACGGTCAGTAAGGACTCGGTCGGCGGTTGGATCGCCAACAAGCTGCATGCGATCGACTTCGCAGGCGGCACCGCGGTGCACATCAACGCCGGCGCAGCCGCGTTGGCCGTCGCAATCGTGCTCGGTAAGTCCGCGCTGTGGGGTCAGCTGCGTAAGCCGCACAACGTACCGCTGACGCTGCTCGGCGCTGGACTGCTCTGGGCGGGCTGGTATGCGTTCAACGGCGGTTCGGCACTGGCCGCGGGCAACTCGGCCGCCATCGTCATGGTCACCACCTTTGTCGCCACCTGCGCGGCGACACTTGCCTGGATCACCGTGGAGAAGTTCAAGGACGGGCACGTGACCGGTGTCGGCGCGGCCTCGGGCGCCATCACCGGACTGGTCGCCATCACTCCCGCCTGCGGTGCGGTCACTCCAGTCGGCGCCATCGTCCTCGGTGCGATTGCGGGCGCCATCTGCGTGTACGCAGTCGGCCTCAAGGCGCGATTCGGTTATGACGACACCCTCGACGTGGTCGGCGTGCACCTGGTCGGCGGCGTCATCGGCACGCTGCTGATCGGTTTCCTCGCCAGCAAGTCGATGCCCAACGCCACCGACGGCCTGTTCTACGGCGGTGGGTTGTCTCAGCTGTGGAAGCAGGCGGCAGCGGCGGGTGCGGTGATGCTCTACTCGTTCGTCGTCGCATACATCATCGCGTTCGCGATCAAGAAGACGATGGGCATCCGCATCTCGCCCGACGATGAGGAAACGGGTATCGACGCCAAGCTCCACCGCGACGCGGCGTACGAACTGCAGCCCGCCTAACGGACCCCGGCCGGCGCGGAACCACTCGCCCGCGCCGGCCGGCCCTTTCACAACCATGGATTGGAAAAGCATGTCCGAGCTCGCCACCCTGGCCGAACAGTCAGGAACGAAGTTCATCCTCGCGCTGTTCGTCGACCTGCGAGGCAAGCCGTGCGCCAAGCTCGTTCCGGTCGAGGCTGTCGACCTCCTGGCAACCGAAGGCGTCGGGTTCGCCGGATACGCCGTCGGCGCGATGGGCCAGGAACCCAAAGACCCCGACTTGATGGCGATTCCGGATCCCGCGTCGTTCACGCCGATTCCGTTCATCAAGGACGGCCTGGCCATCGTGCATTGCGATCCGCACGTCAACGGCGCGCCGTGGCCGTACGCGCCGCGCGTCATCCTCAAGGCGCTGATCCAGCAGGCCGCCGACGCAGGATTCGAGCCGTGGGTCGGCGCCGAAGTCGAGTACTTTCTGTTGCGCCGCAACGGCGATGGCACCTTGTCGGTGGCCGACGTCGCCGACACCGCGGCACAGCCGTGCTACGACGCCCGCGGCGTCACCAGGATGTACGACCATCTGACCGCGATCTCGGCGGCGATGAACACGCTCGGCTGGTCGAACTACGCCAACGACCACGAGGACGGCAACGGCCAGTTCGAGCAGAACTTCGAGTACGCCGACGCGCTCACCACGGCCGACCGGGTGGTCACCCTGCGTTACCTGCTGTCGATGATCGCCGCCGAACGCGACATGGTCGCCACCTTCATGCCGAAACCGTTCGCCGAGAAGACCGGCAGCGGTCTTCACCTGCACCTGTCGCTGACCAGCGCAGGCACTCCCGTGTTCCCGGCCGACGACGACTCCCGCGGACTGGGGCTGTCCGACGCCGCATATGCGTTCATCGGCGGCATCCTCGAACACGCCGGCGCACTGCAAGCCGTGGTAGCGCCAACGGTCAACTCCTACAAGAGAACCGGTGCCACGACCACGGCTTCCGGGGCGTCGTGGGCCCCGCGGACGCCGACCTACGGCGGCAACGACCGCACGCACTACATCCGGGTACCCGACTCCGCGCGCATCGAGTTGCGCGGCAGCGACGGCAGCGCCAACCCCTACCTGGCGATCGCCGCCGCGCTGGGAGCGGGCATCGACGGGATCAAGCGCAGTGCCGACCCTGGCGCCATCGGCGGGCAGGACCGTTCGCCGTTGCCGCCGACCCTGCTGCACGCGGTCGACGAGTTCGAAGGCGACCCCGTGGTCGCCGGTGTGCTCGACGCCGTCGGCGATGGCGTCGCACGGTATTTCGGCAACCTCAAGCGCGAGGAGTTCTTCGCCTACCACAGCGCGGTGACGCCGTGGGAGATCGAAAACTACCTCGCCGCGTTCTGAGTCAAAGGAGACAAACCATGTGTGGCATCGTCGGGTTGCACCTGCGCACCCCGGAGTTGTATCCGCGGCTGGGGGAACTGTTGACCGGGATGTTGTGCGAAATGGGCGACCGCGGCAGCGATTCGGCGGGTGTCGCGGTGTACGGCGATCCGCTTCTCTGTCCGCCGGGGCACAGTTGCGTCTCGGTGCTGGAGGCCACCCCGACGGCAGAGGCGATCGGCTACGGCGTAGCCGTGCACCGGGTCGGTCAGACGCATCTGGTCACCGGGGAGGCGCCAGCGGAGGTGCTGCTCGAGGCGATCAAGACCGCTTATCCGCGTGCGTTGATCGCGGGCTTCGGCGCGGACATGGCCGTGCTCAAGGGAGTTGGGCATCCGCGCGCGCTCACCGACGCGTGGGGGTTGACCGCAGCGCAGGGTTGGCAGGGCGTCGGGCACACCAGGATGGCGACCGAATCCGCCGTCACGCCCGCGGGCTGTCACCCGTACGCGGTGGGACCCGAACAGTGCATGGTGCACAACGGTTCGTTCGCCAACCACGCCACGATCCGCCGCGACCTGCGTGCTGCCGGTGTGGAATTCGACAGCGAGAACGACACCGAGGTGGGTGCGCGCTTCATCGCCAAGCAGTTGTCCGACGGCCGTGACGTCGAAACCGCACTCAAGGAACTGTGTTCGACATTCGACGGCTTCTACACACTGCTGGTGTCGAACCGCGATTCGTTCGCGGTGGTTCGCGACGCGATCGCCTGCAAGCCCGCCGTGATCGCCGAAACCGCCGACTGGGTGGCCATGGGCAGCGAATACCGCGCGCTCGCAGGGCTTCCCGGCGTCGAGAACGCCAAGATCTGGGAGCCGGAACCCGAGGTGATCTACGCATGGACACGCTAGTGCGCTATGACCTCCGCACCGTTCCGCTGCGCGAGGTCAACTCGGCGCTGCACGCGCCGGATCTCTCCGGTGAGTTCGTGATCACCCATCCCGACGGTGCCCACAACGTCGCGGTCGGCGTCGACGCGCCGGTGAAGGTGACCGTCGAGGGTCACGTCGGCTACTACGGCGCAGGCATGAACCAGCGGGCTGAGATCACCGTCAACGGCAATGCGGGCACCGGTGTCGCGGAGAACATGATGAGCGGCACAGTCTGGGTCAAGGGCAACGCCTCGCAGTCGGCGGGCGCCACCGCCCACGGTGGACTGCTCGTGATCGAGGGCAATGCCGCTGCCCGCTGCGGCATTTCGATGAAGGGGGTCGATATCGTCGTCGGCGGCGACGTCGGCCACATGAGTGCATTCATGGCGCAGGCCGGTCGGCTGGTGATCCGCGGCGACGCCGGTGAGGCGCTGGGCGACTCGATCTATGAGGCCCGGCTGTATGTCCGCGGTGACGTCGCCTCGCTCGGTGCCGACTGTATTGCCAAGGAGATGGGGCCCGAACACCACAAGGAACTCGAATACCTGCTCAAATCTGCGGGTTTCGAGGGGGACGACACCGCTGCCTACACCCGGTACGGGTCGGCTCGCAACCTCTACCACTTCCACGTCGACAACGCCTCGAGTTACTGATGACCAACTGGGACCTACGCGAATCCGCCACCTTCGACCGCCCGACGATCGCCGCCATCCAGCGCGCCGCAGAGACAGGCATCTACGACATCCGCGGCTGGGGCGCCAAACGCGCGCTGCCGCACTTCGACGATCTGCTGTTCCTCGGCGCGTCGATGTCGCGCTATCCGCTGGAGGGCTACCGCGAACGGTGCGGCACCGACGTGGTGCTCGGCGACCGGTTCGCCAAACACCCCCTGCACGTTGACATTCCGGTGACCATCGCGGGCATGTCGTTCGGTGCGCTGTCCGGACCCGCCAAGGAGGCACTGGGCCGGGGTGCCAGCGAAGTCGGCACGTCGACCACCACCGGCGACGGCGGCATGACCCCCGAGGAGCGGGGGCAGAGCAAGTACCTCGTCTACCAATACCTTCCGTCGCGGTACGGGATGAACCCCGACGATCTGCGCAAGGCCGATGCGATCGAAGTGGTGCTCGGACAGGGCGCCAAACCCGGTGGCGGCGGAATGCTGCTCGGCCAGAAGATCTCCGAGCGCGTCGCGGGTATGCGCACGTTGCCGGAAGGCATCGACCAGCGCTCGGCATGTCGGCATCCCGACTGGACCGGACCCGACGACCTCACCATCAAAATCAACGAACTGCGTGAGATCACCGACTGGGAAAAGCCGATCTACGTCAAGGTCGGCGCCACCAGGACGTACTACGACGTCAAGTTGGCCGTGCACGCAGGCGCCGACGTCGTGGTCGTCGACGGCATGCAGGGTGGCACGGCCGCCACGCAGGAGGTGTTCATCGAGCACGTCGGGATCCCGACGCTGGCAGCGGTGCCCCAGGCCGTGCAGGCGCTGGCGGAACTAGGGGTGCATCGCAAAGTGAAGTTGATCGTGTCGGGCGGGATCCGCACCGGCGCCGACGTGGCCAAGGCGCTGGCGCTGGGCGCCGACGCGGTGGCGATCGGGACCGCAGCGCTGATCGCGCTGGGCGACAACCATCCTCGCTACGCCGCCGAATACGAGAAGCTCGGCAGCGCGGCGGGTTTCTACGACGACTTCCAGGACGGCAGGGACCCCGCCGGGATCAGCACCCAGGACCCTGAACTCGCCGCGCAGTTCGACCCGGTCGAAGGCGGTCGCAAGCTGGCCAACTACCTGCGGGTGCTCACCATGGAGGCCCAGACCATCGCCCGCGCATGCGGTAAGGCCCACGTGTGTCACCTGGAACCCGAAGACCTTGTCGCGGTGACCATCGAGGCAGCGGCGATGGCGCGGGTGCCGTTGGCGGGGACATCGTGGATTCCTGGCAAGTGAGCACCGCGGATGTCGTCATCGTCGGCGGTGGCATCGAAGGGGCGGCGGCCGCGTGGGCACTGAGTCAGCGCGGCGTCAGCGATGTCGTTGTGGCTGAACGCAATACCGTCGCCTCCGGAATGACAGGCAAGTCCAGCGGGATCGTCCGCTGCCACTACGGGGTCACGTCGCTGGCCGCGATGGCCACCGTCGGGCTGGAGGTGTTCGAGCAGGCCGAGGAGATCTTCGGCGCCGACATCGGTTTCCGGCAGACCGGGTATGTCGTCGGCGTCGGCGAGCCCAACGTCGAATCGTTACGCAAAAGCCTTGCCGCCCAACGTGCCGTCGGTGTGCAGACCGAGGAGATCGATTCCTCCGAGGTCGCCCGCATGTGGCCGTTCGCCGACCTGTCGCCGTTCGAGGCGTTCGGCTGGGAGGCGCGCGGCGGCTACGGCGACGCGTACATGACCGCGCAGGCGTTCGCGACCGCGGCGCGGGCGGCGGGCGTTCGGATCCGGCAGGGCGCCACCGTGACCGAACTCCTCGTCGACGGCGACCGCGTCACCGGCGTCCGGCTGGCCGACGGCACCGAAATCTCGGCGGGCACCGTCGTCGTCGCGACCGGAGTCTGGACCCGACCGTTCCTCGCGCCGTACGGGATTGACGTGCCGATCCGGGTGGTGCGTGAGCAGATCGTCACGATCGCGCCCGGCGTAGAGGTGGGCGCCGTTCCGGTCTTCTCCGACCTGGTCTCGCTGCAGTACGTCCGCCCGGAGGTCGGCGGCGACATCCTGTTCGGCAACAGCGACCTGTCCGACGTCGAAGAGGCCGATCCCGACAACTACCTCAACCGCGCCACCGACGCGTTCGTCGACCTCACCGTCGACAAGGTGGGCACCCGTTTCCCCGGTTTCACCGATGCGGCCATCAGCAGCAGCTACGCCGGCTGCTACGACGTCACCCCGGACTGGAATCCGGTGATCTCCGCCACCGGCCTCGACGGCCTCGTCGTCGCAGCGGGTTTCAGCGGCCACGGGTTCAAGATCGCGCCCGCGGTGGGCCGGTTGATCGCCGACCTCGTCGTCGACGGACACAGCAGCGATCCCCGCATCCCGCACTCCGATTTCCGGTTGGCCCGGTTCGCTGAGGACGACCTGTTGAAGTCGCCGTATCCGTATGTCGGCGCGGGCCAGATGCGCTAGACAGGACGGCCGTGACTGACATCCCGCTGCTGCGCAACAAGTCGGGCACCGCCCGCGACCGCGATCCTCATGAGCCGGTTGAAGAACTGGAGATCGAGGCCGCGATCGCCCGCAACGTCCGGCAACTGCGACAGCAGCAGGGCCTCACGGTCGCGGAAATGGCTGTCCGCGTTGGCATCTCCAAAGCGATGATGTCGAAGATCGAGAACGCACAGACGTCCTGCAGCTTGAGCACACTTGCCTTGCTGGCCAAGGGTTTCGACGTGCCGGTCACCTCGCTGTTCCGCGGCGCGGACGTCGAGCGCCCCGCCGCGTTCGTGAAAGCGGGCACGGGCGCGCGGATCGTGCGCAACGGCACCAAGGAGGGCCACGAGTACCAACTGCTCGGATCGCTACGGGGCGAACACAAGCGGCTCGAATGCCTGCACGTCACGCTGTCGGAGAAGAGCAAGACCTATCCGCTGTTCCAGCATCCCGGCACCGAGTTCATCTTCATGCTGGAAGGCGTGATGGAGTACAGCCACAGCAGGTCGGTGTATCGGCTGCACCCCGGAGATTCTCTGCAGTTCGACGGCGAAGGCGCGCACGGCCCCATCGACCTGGTCGAGGTGCCCATCCGTTTCCTGTCGGTGATCGCATTCCCGGACTCGCAGGTCTGAGCGCCTGCGGTTTCACTTCGACGGTAGCTGGGTACCAAAGGCGCACGCCGCAGCCAGTCGGCGCTCGGGATCGGAAGGCGGCGCACGTGCTCGAGTTCATCTGCCCAAGTTGTGGCGCATTCGGCCTGGACGAATCGGTTTGCGAGTCGTGCTCCGGCCGATCCGAAGCGGACCCGGCCCAGTGATCCGGTCGCTGCATCCCGTCGACGTCGTTCTGGCGTCGACCCGGTTGTACTCGTCGCTGCCCGTCGTCGGCAAGCATCTGCAACCGTTCGCCGGGCTCACCGCGATGGCGCTGTGGGGTGGTCACTACGCGCCCGCCGCCATCCGCGGCGCGGTCACCCGCCGGTTCGGCGCCCACCCGTCGGCGCCCGCGGCCGAGGCGCAGACCGTGGTGGCGAAGCAGCGTGGCACCAAGATGCCGCCGTACCTGCTGTTCCGTGCCCAGCGGCAACGCTGCCTGTACCGCAGTTCCGTGCAGTACGGCAGTCACCCCGCTCAACTGCTCGACGTGTGGCGTCGACCCGATCTGCCCCCTGATGCGCCCGTGCTGTTGTTCGTGCCCGGTGGAGCGTGGGTGCAGGGCACCAGGGTGTTGCAAGGCCACACGCTGCTGTCGCATCTGGTCAAACAGGGCTGGGTGTGCCTGACGATGGATTACCGGGTGTCGCCGGTGCATCGCTGGCCGCGGCACATTGCCGACGTCAACGCGGCGATCGCGTGGGCCCGCGCGAACGTCGATCAGTTCGGCGGCGACAGGAACTTCGTGACGATCGCCGGTTGTTCGGCGGGCGGTCATTTGGCCGCCCTGGCAGGGCTCAGTCCCGGCGATCCGGCGTTCCGCGGGGAACTCGACGACGCTGCCGACACCTCGGTGGACGCGGTGGTCGGCATCTACGGCCGCTACGACTGGCAGTGCCGGTCGAATGCCACGCACCCCAGCTTCCAGGGCTTCCTCGAACGAGTTGTGGTGGGCCGCAGCGCTTCTCGGCATCCCGAGATTTACACCGCCGCGTCGCCGCTTGCCCGCATCCACCAGGACGCGCCGCCGTTCCTGCTCATCCACGGCGATCAGGACGCCATCATCCCGGTCGACGAGGCACGCGAGTTCCATGCCGAGTTGCAGGCGGTGTCGAAGAACCCGGTGAAGTTCTGCGAGATACCGCGGGCTGGGCACGCCTTCGACCTGGTCGACATGGGCCTGGCACGTCGCTGCGCCCGCGAGGTCGGCGATTTCCTCACCGGCGTGCACACCCGCCACCTCGAAATCCGGTCAAGCGTCGCGGTGTGACAGTGCCCCGCGTTCCTGTCGTGTATCCGACTGTCTCACTTGAGATTTGGGTCGGGCATCGAGAAATCCCAGGTGCCCTCGGCGATGTCGGCCAGCCGTTGCAGATACGCATCCCGCTTCGGTCCAGAGGTGCCCTGGCGTTCCCGATCCAACTCCGAGACCCCTAGATCGGCAGGCGGAAGAGACCGCGCCGTGGCTTGCGCGCCGTAGTACGGAAGATGGTCATCGAAGCCGCCCGGCGTGTAGAAATTCAGGACCCGGGCGTCCTCCTCGGAAACCACGCGAAACGCGTGCCTCGTCGATTTCGGAACCCACACCGCAGCACCCGGTTCGGCCCGCACCACCTCATCGTCGGGTCCGACGACGAATTCGACCTCACCGGAAAGCAGATAAAACCCCTCAGCCTGACGCTCGTGGACGTGCGCAGGCGGGCCTGCTCCGGCGGGAATGATCTGCTCGATGAACGTGAACTCGCCGAGCGTCTGGTCGGCGGACATCAGGACGTCCCACAGCACCCCGCGGTACCAGTACGCGGGCGATTCCCCCGCTCGCCCCAGCAGCACTTGAGCCCGGCGCTCACTTCTCGCCATTTGCATCTCACTTTCGTCACGTCCGCGTGATGTCGCGGCGTGACATCACGATAACACTGATGTCGCGGCGTGACATGAGTGCGCGAGTCCGGCGTTGTCACGCCGTGTCATCACCGGAGTACCGTGCGGCTATGCCTCGGTGGGAGAAGGGCAGTAAAGAGCGCCTTCAACGGGCCGCCATGGAGTTGTTCCAGGAGCAGGGGTTCGAGGACACCAGCGCGGTTCAGATCGCCGAGCGCGCCGGGCTCACTACCCGCACGTTTTTTCGGTACTTCCCGGACAAGGAAGAGGTGCTGTTCGCGGACGAGGAGGTGTTGCGCAAGGCGCTGGTAGCAGAACTTCGTCAGGCCGACGTGGCCGAGCCGCTGCTGGCGGTGATCCGCGTCTTGGTCGGTTTCGACTGGGAAGGTCTGGCGCCACGCGAATTTCTGCGCCGGCGAGAAGCGATGATCGCATCGACGCCCTACCTGCTCGAGCGCGAGCTGATCAAACAGCATCAAATGGCCGACGAGTTCCACAGCGCATTGCGGGCGCACGGAGTCGGCGCAGAAGTGGCGAAACTGGCCGCGCGCGTGGGGGTCAACGTGTTTCGTGAGGCTTACCGGCACTGGCTGGCGGCGGATAACGACGTCGATCTCGCGAGGTCTACCGACAAAGTGGTGGCGGTCCTTCGCGGTCTCGTGCCGGGGGCAAGTTAGAAAGCGGCGAAGACAACGCCAGCGCGGTGACACGACCTGGAGTTTTGGCCTGCCAGTTCGACTTGCTACAGTGGTCGCGTGCAGCGGGTGCTCCTTCTCGGCAGCCGCGACGGGGTCTGATCAAGACTGGCCTCCCGTCGCGGGTAGTCGCGATGCGCCGGTCGAGTCCCGTCTATAACTCCCGGAGCAATCCCAATGACTACCTTCTCGAAACCCTCTCCTGAGTCGCCCGACGCCTTTTCCTCGGTACGCAGCATCAACAAGCCATCCGGCCCGGCCAACCCCGGCCAGCCCGCCTGGAACACCCAGCGCACCACGTCCATGCCGATCAGTCGGTACCGCAGCTTCGCCGAGGAAGTCGAACCGGTTACGCTGCCCGACCGCACGTGGCCGGACAAGGTCGTCGACCGCGCGCCCATGTGGTGTGCGGTGGACCTGCGCGACGGCAACCAGGCCCTGATCGACCCGATGAGCCCGGCGCGCAAGCGCCGCATGTTCGACCTGCTGGTCCGCATGGGCTACAAGGAGATCGAGGTCGGCTTCCCGTCGGCCAGCCAGACCGATTTCGACTTCGTCCGCGAGATCATCACCGAGGGCGCCATCCCCGACGACGTCACCATCCAGGTGCTGACGCAGTGCCGGCCCGAGTTGATCGAGCGGACGTTCGAGGCGTGCGAGGGCGCGCCGCGCGCGATCGTGCACTTCTACAACTCGACGTCGATCCTGCAGCGGCGGGTGGTGTTCCGCGCCGACCGCGAGGCCGTCAAGAAGATCGCCACCGACGGCGCGCGGATGTGCGTCGAGGAAGCCGAGAAGTACCCGGGCACACTGTGGCGCTACGAGTACTCACCCGAGTCCTACACCGGCACCGAACTGGAATACGCCGTCGATGTGTGCAATGCCGTCGCCGAGATCATCCAGCCGACGCCGGACGTGCCGCTGATCGTGAACCTGCCCGCCACGGTCGAGATGGCGACGCCGAACGTGTACGCGGACTCGATCGAGTGGATGCACCGGCACCTGACCCCGCGGGACTCCATCATTCTGAGCCTGCATCCGCACAACGACCGCGGAACCGCCGTCGCCGCAGCCGAATTGGGCTATCAGGCCGGTGCCGACCGGATCGAGGGCTGCCTGTTCGGCAACGGTGAGCGCACCGGCAACGTCTGCCTGGTGACGCTGGGACTGAATCTGTTTTCCCGCGGCGTCGACCCGCAGATCGACTTCTCCAACATCGACGAGATCCGGCGCACGGTCGAATACTGCAACCAGCTGCCAGTGCACGAACGCCACCCGTACGGCGGCGATCTCGTCTACACCGCGTTCTCGGGCAGCCACCAGGACGCCATCAACAAGGGTCTCGACGCGATGAAAAGCCAAGCTGACGACGTCGGCTCGGATGTTGATGACCTCCTCTGGCAGGTGCCGTATCTGCCGATCGACCCCAAGGACGTCGGCCGTACCTACGAGGCGGTCATCCGGGTCAATTCGCAGTCCGGCAAGGGCGGCGTGGCCTACATCATGAAGGCCGACCACGGCCTGGCCCTGCCGCGCAGGCTGCAGATCGAGTTCAGCCAGGCGATCCAGAAGATCACCGACGGCGAGGGCGGCGAGGTCTCACCGAAGGAGATGTGGGACGTCTTCGCCGAGGAGTACCTGGCGCCGATCCGGCCGCTGGAGCGCATCCGGCAGAAGGTCACCGCCGCCGAGGTCGACGGCGGGACGGACACCATCGACGCAGTGGTCAAGGTCGACGGCGTCGAGCGCGAGATCGTCGGCGCGGGCAACGGTCCGCTCGCCGCGTTCGTCGACGCACTCGGTGCGATCGGGATCAACGTCTCTGTGCTGGACTACTCCGAGCACGCCCTGTCAGCGGGCGAGGAGGCGCAGGCCGCGGCCTACGTCGAGGCATCCATCGGCGGTAAGACCGTGTGGGGCGTCGGCATCGCGACGTCGATCACCACCGCATCGCTTCGCGCGGTGGTGTCGGCGGTCAACCGGGCTAGCCGCTAATCCAGGAAGGCACTCAGCAGTCGGTCCACAAGACCGGCGGCATCTAGCGCGCCCGGTTCGGGCGGCATGGTGAGGTTGCTGAACACAAAGCCGTTGAGCAGTCTGCTGAGTAGGTCCATCCGTTGCGGCGTCGGGGTGAAGCCGGCGGCCTCGATGATGAGTGTCGCCGTCTTCACCGCGGCCGCCTGCAGTTCTTTCATCAGCGGCCGAAGCTCTTCGCGCCGTGTGCTTTCCATGAACAGTTCGTACCGCGCCAGCGTGAACCGGCGCATCTGCTCATCCGGTTCGAGCATGCGAACCATCAAGGCTTTCAACGCATCTCGGGACAGCGGGCCGATCGCTGACTGCATCGCCTCGACCCGCTGCCAGTGCAGATCGACCGTCCGCTGGGCCGTCGCCTCCAGCAGCGCCTGGCGGGTCCGAAAGTAGTTCGAGGTGGTGCCCGCGGGCACGCCCGCGCGGCTGTCCACCTGGCGATGCGTCAGACCCCCGACGCCGTCGTCGCACAGGATGTCGATTGCGGTGTCGAGGATCTGCGTCCGTCGTTCGGGATTGGGTGGCATCAGTTCCTATATTGCAGCTTGGCGAACAGCGTCAGGAACGCCGGGTACACCACGATCAGCAGGAACCAGCTGAACCACATCGGAAACCACGTCATCAGGCTGGTGTCCCAGACGATGTAGCTGCAGTAGATGTGCAGCGGCACGCTGCCTGCGATGTAGACCACCGACCCGGTGAACAGCGCACGGTGGGGCTTGTTGACGAACCGCACGCGGTGCTGAGCAAGCAGCATGATGCCGGTGATGCCCGCGTAAGTCATTGGCACAAGCAGGATCTTGTCGGTGGTCGGGGTCATCACGTACTGCATCGTCATGGCGTCCCCGAGGATCACCCGCAGCAGGTGGATGACGACGCCGAGGCCGATGGTGAGCATCGCCGCTTCGCGGAAGAAGTAGCCGTGCCGCCGGTACGTGTCGCGCCACGTCGGTGTGGCGAGCTGGGTGCTAGTCATTGCGATAGCTCACTTTCCAGAGCATGACCAGGAACGCCGGATACACCAGGCAGAGCAGCAGATAGCTGAACCAGTAACCGGCCATGTGGACGTAGAAGCTGACGTCTTTCAGCACGAACAGCACGTAGAGATGCAGTGGGACGCTCGCGGTGATGTACACCAGCGACGCGGTGACCGCGATCTTGTGCGCCCGGTTGGCGAATGCCATTCGGCGGTAGCTTGCGATCCCGGCGACGGCCGCATAGGTCATCGGGATCGGAAGAAGTAGCCATGCACTACATGCGTAGTGGTCCTCATGGGCCGACGGTACCACTACGGATGTAGTGAAAGCAATAGTGGCTACGGCCGCGGTGGCAGGTTGGCCAGCCACGTATCGGGAAGCAGTTCGATCAGCTGGCCGTCGGGGTCGCGGATCATCGCGAACTGCGCGGTGACCGTCTCATCGACCACCGAGCCGCCGAAGTCGTCGACCTTGGCCAGCACCGCGGGCAGGTCGGACACCGACAAGGAAATGTGGGTCAGCCCGACGTCGTTCATTGCGCGCCGATGGGCCGCTTCAGCTGCAGCAGCTTCTCGGTGCCGTCGTCGGGCAGCTCGAGTTCCCACCAGAACTGGGAGCCAAGCAGACCTTCGTAGAAGCGCCGCGAGCGTTCACGATCAGAAACGCATAATCCGATGTGGTTGAACACCGTTGGATGCAAAGCCGCCTCCGGCCGTGGAGCGCGCTGGACCCAGACACGGCTCCTATTCGATCCGGCGAACGCAGCGCAAGGGGCCTGCAGACTACGACTTGCTGACGTTGTCTACCTCGACCTTGTTTGACTGGTTCAAATAGGCGTAGGCGAGGTGTGCGCCTGGCAGATAACCCTCGGTATGGAACCCCGACTCCGTCTTGACATCGGTGATGTTTTGGTGGGTAGCGAGGTCGACGACCCCCATGACGCCCGCCTTACTCTCGCCGAGGAAGAGCAAGCCATCATCGGTGTCCGCCGCGAGTTGGTCCATGCCGGATGCGGTCTTCACGGTGTAGACGACATTGCCCGTGTCCGGGTCGATCGCGAGCACCTTGGGGTCGGACGTCCCCACCCAGAGCAGGTGATGCGCCTGGTCGTAGTACATGTCCTTCGTCGCGACATCGGCGCCGACCGGCGTGAAGACCTTCTGGATCGTCCGGGTCTTCGCGTCGATGACGTCTATGTTGTTGTCGTCGGATTGATAGATCTTGTCGTCGACGCTCGAATAGGTTCCCAAGTCAGGTCCGGTTTTAGGCTGTGCCGGAGCAAGATTCAGTGTCCCTTCGACGGCGAATGGCGCAGCGGCGGAGAACTGTTCGATGTTGTTCGAGTCGTCATTGGCGACGAAGACACTGTTCTCATGCGGGTCGTAATAGACGGCGTCGGGCGTCTTTCCGCCCGAGGGCACGGTAGCCACGACCTTCCAGCTGGGTTTCGCGATGACCGCGATGGCTCCAGCGTCTGCTTCCGCCGCGAAGACATAGGAGTCGCTGAAGGCGATGCCATTCCCGTTCACTATCTGGGGCACCACCGCTTTCACGCTGTTGGCGGTCGTGTCGATGACGACAAGGTTGTTGTCCGGGCTTTGGGCAACGTACGCGGCGTGGGCTTCCGGGTCGACAACCACCTCATCTCCGTGACCACCCACACCGGGTAGTGCGATGGTCTGCCCGGTGACGACCTTCACCTTCGGTGCGGGCGGTTGACTGACGGGCGCAGCCGGTGCGGCGGTCGGTGTGCTGCAGCCGGCTGTGAGGAGAGCGGCGGCGGTGATGGCCCCCACTCCTGCGACGAGTTTGAACACGGAACGCCTCTCGTGTCGTCGGGCGCCAAGCGGCACATGGGCACGAGTTCGGGATTTCAACCCGCGCAAGAGATTGCATACCGTATAACACATACTTGTGTGATGCAACTCACTATTTCTGTGAAGTAGCTGGTCAATGCGGCCTTCACCTCGCGACTTAACTCCCTAAAAATGCAAAGATGGCCCAATGGGCCGGCCAGACGTCAGTGCCGGCGTAGCCGTCGACTTCGATCACCATTCCGAAGCGTTCAGCCGCGACGAGTTGGAGATCAACGCCGATCTGCGCCGCCGGTGCCCGGTGGCGTGGAACGAGAAGTACGGCGGCTTCTGGTACGTCTGCGGTTACGACGCGGTCGAACAGGTGGCGCGCGACGGCGACACCTTCGCCCACAAGTACGAACCCGACGCGTCCGACGGCGTGAATTATCAAGGCGAGATGGGCATTCCGCGTCCCGAGGGCCAACCGCCGCTGGGCATCGGCGAGGTCGACGGTCCGTACCATCTGGCGCTGCGCAAGGCGCTCACGCCGTACTTCTCGTCGGGCGCCGTCGAGAAGATGCGGCCGTTCATGGAACAGTCGGCGCACTGGTTCCTCGACCAGAAGATCGCTGACGGTCGGATGGACCTGGTGCTTGACTACGCCAGCCCCGTGCCGGCCATCCTGACGATGCGGTTGATGGGCCTGCCGTACGACAACTGGCGGTTGTACGCCGATGTGTTCCACGGGGTGATGGATGCCGCCGACACGGCCGCCTACCGCACGGTGATCGCCGAAGTGCCCGCGATGATCGACGGGCTGCTGCGCTTCGCGGCGGCCCGACGCGCCGAGCCCGCCGACGATCTGACCAGCTTCCTGGTGCAGTTCCAATTCGAGGGCAGGCGGTTGGACGACAACCAGCTGATCGACATCCTGTGGAACCTGATCGGCGGCGGCGTCGACACCACGACGTCGTTGACGGCGCTGAGCCTGCTGCACCTCGGCACGCATCCGGATCTGCGGCAGCAACTGATCGACCGTCCGGAGCTCTACCGCACCGCGGCCGATGAGTTCCTGCGGTTCTGCTCGGTCAACAAGACGCTGAGCCGCACCGTCAGTCGCGACGCAACCCTTGGCGGACAACAACTTCGGCGCAACGATCAGGTGCTCATCAGTTGGTTCTCGGCCAATCGCGACGAGGAGGAGTTCGAGCGCGCCGACGAGGTGGTGCTGGACCGGGCCCCCAATCGTCACGTGGCGTTCGGGCTCGGTCCGCACCGCTGCATCGGCGCCCCGCTGGCGCGGGTGATGTTCCAGGTGATGGTGAAGGCGGTGCTCGACAGGATTCCGAATTACCGGGTCGATGTCGGCGGTGTGCACCGCTACTCGGGCAATCCGAGCATGACCGGGCTGAGCCGGCTGCCGGTCACGTTCACGCCCGACGAGCCGCTGGCGAGTTAGAAGAGCGCGAACTGCTCGCCGGCCAGCGTGGTGTCGGTGAACTCCTCGATGTTGATGCCGCCGACGACGCCGTCGAGTAACCGCATGAAATCGGCGTCGCTGACCAACGGCACGCCGAGTTCGACCGCCTGATAGCCCTTGCCGTGCTCGGGTTCGGCCGCGTTGCAGATCACCAGTGAGGTCTCGGGGTCGACGTTGTCGGTGTACGACAGCCCGGCGTGCACGATGCGCTCGATCAGCTCCTCATGCGTGCGATCGACCTCGGCGGACAACGCGATCCGCATGCCCTGTACCAGTGGGCGGCCCGCGACGAACCGGCCCGGGTTGACGTACGGGCACGGCAGCCGCGACGCGAGCAATTTCAGCGGCCGCAACTCGTCGTGGGTGACCTGGCCGTTGGGCCACTGCCTGCGCTCCACCGACCGCACCGGCAGCCAGACCTTGCGCTCCCTGGCGCGGACCAGCACGGGCTTGAGGATCTGGGCGAGCACCATCGCGTCGTCGAGCGCGTCGTGCGGTTTCATCTGCGATACACCCCAGTGCGCGGCGAGTGTCCCCAGTTGCAGGTTCTCGGTGCCGAGATCGAGGCGGCGGGCAAGTTCGACCGTGCACATCACGGTGTCGACGGGTAGCTCCGCGCCGACGAGTTCGGCCTCGGCGGCCAAGAAGGCGTAGTCGAAGCCGACGTTGTGGGCCACCAGCGTCCGGCCCCGCAACAGGTCGATGAGGTCGCCGACCACGTCACCGAAGCAGGGCTGACCCTCGAGCATGTCGGCGGTGAGCCCGTGCACGTGCGTGGGGCCCGGGTCGACGCCGGGATTGAGCAGTGTGTACAGGCTTTGCTCGACGTTGCCGTCGTCACCGAGGGCGAGCGCGGCGATGCTGACCATCCGGGCCTGTCCGGGGCGGAAACCCGAGGTCTCGACGTCGACGACGGCCCAACCCGCGCCGGTGTCGGTTGCCGGCCGACCCCAGGTTTGGCTCACATTTCGAGGATGGCACGGGGGGCCGACAATTCCGTTGAAGGCCTGGATCGCTGGGAGCGCGTGTCGGCTCCCTGCTACTGCCCTTTTAGACTGCCGGGGATGGTCACCGCTCGTGGACGTGTCGCACTCGCGGCAGGGGCAGGCGCACGCTGGGCGTCACGCGTCACCGGCCGTGGTGCGGGCGCGATGATCGGCGGCCTGGTGGCCCTTGCGCTGGACAAATCCCTGCTGCGTCAACTCGGCGAAGGCCGTCGCACGGCCGTGATCACCGGTACCAACGGCAAGTCGACCACCACCCGGATGACCGCGGCGGCGCTCGGCACCCTTGGGCCCGTCGCAACCAACGCCGAGGGCGCCAACATGGATGCCGGGCTGGTGGCTGCGCTGGCGGGGTCGCGGTCGGCGCCGTTGGCGGCGCTCGAGGTCGACGAGATGCATGTGCCGCACGTGGCCGACGCGGTCGATCCGGCGGTGATCGTGCTGCTGAATTTGTCGCGCGACCAGTTGGACCGTGTTGGCGAGATCAACCACATCGAGCGGACGCTGCGCGGCGGGTTGGCGCGACATCCGTCGACGGTGGTGGTGGCCAATTGCGATGACGTGCTGATGACGTCGGCGGCCTACGACAGCCCGCATGTGGTGTGGGTGGCGGCAGGCGGCGGGTGGGCCAACGACTCGGTGAGCTGCCCGCGGTCGGGCGAGATCATCGTCCGCGACGGCAGCCACTGGTATTCGACGGGAACCGACTTCAAGCGGCCCACTCCGCAGTGGTGGTACGACGACACGAATATCCATGGGCCGGACGGTCTTTCGCTGCCGATGACGTTGAAGCTGCCGGGAAATGTCAACCGCGGCAACGCCACACAGGCGGTGGCGGCAGCGGTGACACTGGGCGCGGACCCGGCGGCGGCGGTCGCGGCGGTGTCGGGTGTCGACGAGGTGGCGGGCCGATACCGCACGCTGCAACTCGGCGAGCACACCGTACGAATGTTGTTGGCCAAGAACCCCGCCGGTTGGCAGGAGGCGCTGTCGATGGTCGACAGCGACGCCGGTTCGGTGGTGATCTCGGTGAACGGTCAGGTACCCGACGGCGAGGATCTGTCGTGGCTATGGGACGTCAACTTCGAGCACTTCGTCGACAAGCCGGTGGTGGCGGCGGGTGAACGGGGCACCGATCTGGCGGTGCGGTTGGGATACGCGGGGGTCGAACACACGTTGGTGCACAACGCGGTCGAGGCGATTCGGTCGTGTCCGCCGGGACATGTCGAGGTGGTCGCGAACTACACCGCGTTCCTGCAACTGAATCGGGCGTTGTCGCGTGGCTGAATCGACGGTGCGGATAGGGCTGGTGCTGCCCGATGTGATGGGCACGTACGGCGACGGCGGCAACTCGGTCGTGTTGCGGCAACGGTTGCGGCTGCGTGGTTTTGACGCCGAGATCGTGGAGATCACACTGGCGGATCCGGTGCCGTCGGAGTTGGATCTGTACACGCTCGGTGGCGCCGAGGACTACGCGCAGCGGTTGGCGACCAAGCACTTGATCCGCTATCCCGGTTTACAGCAGGCCGCCGCGCGTGGCGCGCCGGTGCTGGCGATCTGCGCGGCGATCCAGGTGCTGGGGCACTGGTACGAGACGTCGTCGGGTGAGCGGGTCGACGGGGTGGGTCTGTTGGACGTGACGACGTCGCCGCAGCAGCAGCGGACCATCGGCGAGGTGGTGTCACAGCCGTTGCTGCCCGGTTTGTCCGAGCGGCTCACCGGGTTCGAAAACCACCGCGGTGGAACAGTTTTGGGCTCTGATGCGCAGCCGTTGGCGAAGGTGGTCAGCGGGGCGGGCAACCGCGACGGCGACGGCATCGACGGTGCCGTCCAGGGCAGTGTGGTCGCGACGTATCTGCACGGGCCGTGCCTGGCGCGCAATCCGCAGTTGGCCGATCACCTGTTGTCGAAGGTGGTCGGTGAGTTGGCGCCGCTGGAGATCGACGAGGTAACGCAGTTACGTCGCGAACGCCTGGCGGCCCCGCGCCGCGTCTAGGGTTTCCATCCTCTCGAGACCAACGCATGCCAGGCGCGGTTGACGATGTCGGCTGGCTTGTCTTCCTTCACCACTTGATCGACGATCCAGCCCAGTCTCCTGGCCTTGCGCAGTGATTTGATGTCCTTGACGTACTGCTTGCGACTGGTCTGGTGGTGTTCCCCGTCGTACTCGGACACGGTCATGAACTCTTCCCAGCCGAGGTCGGCCATCCGGACGAGTCGCCCTCGACCCTCCACGATGGGGATCTGCGTTGTGGGCCTTGGCAATCCGGCGTCTATGTAGAGCAACCGCAGCCACGTCTCCTGCGGCGATCCGGAACCGCCGTCGACTAGTGGAAGAACGGCTCGCAGCGACTTCAGTCCACGTGCGCGTCGGTGGCGATCGGCTAGCAGCAAGACGTCGTCGATCGAGAAGATCTGCGCGTGCATGAGCGAATCGAGTCGCGCGACGGCTTCCCCGCGCGGTAGGTAGCGGCCCAGGTCGAACGCCGTGCGTACCCGCGTTGTCACAGCAATGCCAGCCACTCGGGTTATCTCGTCGTCGGCCAGTGCGTCTTTGCGGATGACCAATCCGGGCTGCGTGCGGAGTCTGCATATCAACTCGATCGGCGTGTCGTCGGGCACCCATTGCGCGCCGTGTAGCGCCGAGGCCGCCACACCCCCGATGACTCCGCTGCGGCCCGACGCCAACCATGCCGCGTAGATGCGGTCTCGGAGCGACGGTTGTTTTGGTCCGTGCACACCGCGAAAGATGGGCCGGTGCCACCGCTTCAATTGGTGCCGCGTCAAGCGACCGCTCGCGATGGCATCGCTCCCGATGAAGACCTCCCCCATGGCCGAATGGTGGCAGCGAGTACCGACATCCATCGAAAGTGACGTTTTGCAGAGAAAGTGCGAGTAGACCGCTGCAAAACGTCACTCTCGCGGCAAAACCCGAAAACGAGGCGAGACCCTCAGGCCATTGCGCGGCGGCCCGCCAGCGCACGGCCCAGCGTCAACTCGTCGGCGAACTCCAGATCGCCGCCCATCGGCAGGCCCGACGCGATGCGCGTCACCGTCAATCCGGGGATGTCGCGCAGCATCCGCACCAGATAAGTCGCGGTCGCCTCCCCCTCGGTGTTCGGATCCGTCGCGATGATCACCTCGGAGATGTCCGACTCGCCGAGCCGGTTCAACAACTGACGAATCCGAAGTTGTTCTGGCCCAATGCCGGACAGCGGATCCAGCGCCCCACCCAACACGTGGTAACGGCCGCGGAACTCACGCGTGCGCTCGACGGCCTGCACGTCTTTCGGCTCCTCGACCACGCAGACAAGCGACTCGTCGCGGCGGGGATCACTACAGATGCGGCACCGGTCTTCGTCGGAGACGTTGCCGCACTCCGCGCAGAACTTCACGCCGTCGCGCACCCTGTTCAGCACGGCGGTCAACCGGTCGATGTCAGGAGGCTCGACCGACAACAGGTGAAACGCGATCCGCTGCGCGCTCTTCGGCCCGATGCCGGGCAGCTTGCCAAGCTCGTCGATCAGATCCTGGACGGGGCCCTCAAACACCTGGCAATCCCAAACCGCCCATCCCGCCTGCGAGCGGTCCGAGCCGGTCGTGGGCCAGGATGGTGACCTGCTTGGCGGCATCGGCGATCGCGCCGACGACGAGGTCCTGCAGCGTCTCGACGTCGGCCGGGTCAACGACCTTCGGGTCGATCGACACCGCCACCACCTCACCGCTGCCCTTCATCGTGACCTGCACCAGTCCGCCGCCGGCCTGACCGTGCACCTCGGCATTGGCCAGCGCCTCCTGCGCCTCCATCAGCTGCTGCTGCACCTGCTGCGCCTGCGCGAGGAGTGCCGACATGTCGGGCGTGCCTCCGGGTTGCATGGCTGGTCCCCTTGCGTGTTAGTTGCAGATGGGTCTCGACTTGGTTGCGCTCATCCACAAGCGGCGGTTCGGGCTTTCAGCCTAGTCGGCCGTGCCGTTACCGTGGCGCCGTGCACGTCACAGCCTGCCTGCGTGTCGGCGCCGCGATGGCCACCGCTCTGCTCGTCGCCGCGTCGACACTCGCCAGCCCCGCCTCCGCCGCCCCCGCCAACATCGCCGGGATGATCGTGTTCCTCGACCCCGGCCACAACGGCGCCAACGACGCCTCCATCAGCAGGCAGGTGCCGACCGGCCGCGGCGGCACCAAGAACTGTCAGGAGAGCGGCACGTCGACCGACGACGGCTATCCCGAGCACACCTTCACCTGGGACACCACGCTGCGCATCCGCCAGGAACTGACCGCGCTCGGCGTCCGCACCGCGATGTCCCGCGGCAACGACACCGCGCTCGGCCCGTGCGTCGACGAACGCGCCGCTATGGCCAACGCTCTGCAGCCCAACGCCATCGTCAGCATCCACGGCGACGGCGGCCCGCCCACCGGCCGCGGCTTCCACGTGCTCTACTCGTCGCCGCCGCTGAACCAGACGCAGGCGGGCCCGTCGGTGCAATTCGCCAGCATCATGCGCGACCAGCTCGCGGCGTCAGGATTCGTACCGTCGACCTACACCGGCTCGAACGGCCTTGACCCCCGCTCCGATATCGCCGGCCTGAACCTGGCTCAGTATCCGTCGATCCTGGTCGAACTGGGCAACATGAAGAATCCCGTCGACTCCGGGCTGATGAAGACGCCCGAGGGCAGGCAGAAGTACGCCGAGGCCGTCGTGCGCGGCATCGCGGGCTTCCTGGGCACCCAGCCGCCCCGGACCAGCTAGCCCTTCTCGACTTGGGCTTTCAGATTCGCCAGCACTTCGTCCTGGATCTTGCGCAGCCCCAGCGGCGCGAACGTCTTCTCGAAGAAGCCGCCGATGCCGCCCGCGCCCTGCCACGACGTCTTGACGGTCACCGACGAGCCGGACCCGGCCGGGGCGACGGTCCAGTTGGTGATCATCGACGAGTTCGCGTCCTTCTCGATCACGGTGTGGCCCGCCACGTCGACGTTCGCCTTGACGTCACGCACCCGCGACTTGGTGGCCTGCAGCTTCCAGCTGGCGACGGTGCCCGCGCCCTGGCCGCCCTCGAGCACCTGGTAATCGCGGTAGTGCGACGACAGGATCTTCGGGCGCACGGTCGCGTAATCCGCCACCGCCGCCAGCACCACATCCGGTGCGGCGTCGATCAAGACGGTGCTGGACGCGCTGACCTGACCCATGAGATAGCTCTCCTGTCCTCTCGGTGCGGTCGCATCGGCTGCGACCGCGGACTAGCGTATATCCGTGTCTGTTGAGGGGAGCGACGCACAGGCTGCGCACGCTGCGGGTGTGCAGCGGCTGCTCGCCAGCTATCGAGAGATCCCGCCGAGCGCCACCGTGCGACTCGCCAAACCCACGTCGAACCTTTTCCGCGCCCGGGCCAAAACCACCGCCAAGGGGCTGGACACCTCGGGGCTGACCGGGGTCATCGCCGTCGACCCCGAGGCGCGCACCGCCGACGTCGCGGGCATGTGCACCTACGAGGACCTCGTCGCGGCCACCCTGCCCTATGGCCTGTCGCCGCTGGTGGTGCCGCAGCTGAAGACCATCACCCTTGGCGGGGCGGTCACCGGACTCGGCATCGAATCGGCGTCGTTCCGCAACGGCCTGCCGCACGAATCCGTGCTGGAGATGGACATCCTCACCGGTTCAGGTGAGGTGCTCACCGCAAGACGCGACCTGCGCTCGGACCTATTTCATGCCTTCCCGAATTCCTATGGGACGCTTGGCTATTCGGTTCGGCTGAAGATCGAGCTGGAGACCGTGCGGCCCTTTGTGGCATTGCGGCACCTGAGGTTTCACTCGCTCGACGACCTGGTGGCGGCCATGGACCGCATCATCGAGACCGGCGGCCACGACGGCACCCCTGTCGACTACCTCGACGGCGTGGTGTTCAGCGCCACCGAGAGTTACCTGACGCTGGGCTTCCAGACCGCGACGCCCGGCCCCGTCAGCGACTACACCGGTCAGCAGATCTACTACCGCTCCATCCAGCACCCCGACGGTGAGAAGCACGACCGCCTCACCATCCACGACTACCTGTGGCGGTGGGACACCGACTGGTTCTGGTGCTCACGGGCATTCGGCGCGCAGCACCCGCGGATCCGGCGACTGTGGCCGCGGCGCTACCGGCGCAGCAGCTTCTACTGGAAGCTGATCGGCTACGACCAGCGGTTCAACATCGCCGACCGCATCGAGATGCGCAACGGCAGGCCACCTCGTGAGCGGGTCGTGCAGGACATCGAGGTGCCCATCGAGCGCACCGCCGAATTCCTCGACTGGTTCCTGGCCAATGTGCCCATCGAACCGGTGTGGCTGTGCCCGCTGCGGTTGCGCGACGAGGGCGGTTGGCCGCTGTATCCGCTTCGCCCGCACCACACCTACGTCAACGTCGGCTTCTGGTCATCGGTACCGGTCGGACCGACTGAGGGGTACACGAACAGGCTGATCGAACGCAAGGTGAGCAGTCTGGAAGGTCACAAATCGTTGTATTCGGATGCCTATTACTCCCATGAGGAGTTTGACGAACTGTACGGCGGGGAGTCTTACAAGACCGTCAAGAAGACGTACGACCCTGACTCACGGCTGCTAGATCTGTATGCGAAGGCGGTGCAAAGACGATGACAACATTCAAAGAGCACACTAACGCGCCGGCCAGAAAGCTGACGCTGGCCGAGATCCTCGAGATCTTCGCGGCGGGGCAACTGCCGCTGAAGTTCACGGCGTACGACGGCAGCACGGCCGGTCCCGAGGACGCCTCCGTCGGCCTCGAGTTGAAGACGCCGCGCGGCACCACCTACCTGGCCACCGCGCCCGGCGACCTCGGTCTCGCGCGAGCCTATGTCGCAGGCGATCTGGAGCCGATGGGTGTGCACCCCGGTGATCCCTACGAGTTGCTCAAGGCGCTCGCCGACAAGATGGACTTCAAGCGGCCGCCAGCTCGAGTGCTGGCCAACATCGTTCGCTCCATCGGCTTCGAGCACCTGGTGCCGATCGCGCCCCCGCCGCAGGAAGCGCTGCCCCGCTGGCGCCGAATCGCAGAAGGGCTGCGGCACAGCCGAATCCGTGACGCGGAAGCCATCCACCACCACTACGACGTGTCGAACACGTTCTACGAGTGGGTGCTCGGCCCGTCGATGACCTACACCTGCGCGTGCTACCCGACCGCCGACGCGACGCTGGAAGAGGCGCAGGAGAACAAGTACCGGCTGGTGTTCGAGAAGCTGCGCCTGCAGCCCGGCGACCGGCTACTCGACGTGGGCTGCGGCTGGGGCGGCATGGTGCGCTACGCGGCGCGCCACGGCGTGAAGGCCATCGGCGTCACGCTCTCCGAACAGCAAGCCACGTGGGCGCAGCAGGCCATCGCCGAGGAAGGGTTGTCCGACCTCGCTGAGGTGCGGCACAGCGACTACCGCGACGTGCGGGAGTCCGGTTTCGACGCGGTTTCGTCGATCGGGCTGACGGAACACATTGGCGTGCACAACTATCCGTCGTACTTCCGGTTCCTCAAATCGAAGCTGCGCACCGGCGGACTGTTGCTCAACCACTGCATCACCCGGCCGGACAACAGGAGCGCGCCGAGCGCAGGCGGGTTCATCGACCGCTACGTGTTCCCCGACGGTGAGCTGACGGGCTCTGGCCGCATCATCACCGAGGCGCAGGACGTCGGCCTCGAGGTGATCCACGAGGAGAACCTGCGGCACCACTATGCGATGACGCTGCGCGACTGGTGCCGCAACCTCGTCGAGCACTGGGACGAGGCCGTCGAAGAGGTCGGGCTGCCCACCGCAAAGGTGTGGGGTCTGTACATGGCGGGCTCACGCGTCGGCTTCGAGACGAACGTCGTTCAGCTGCACCAGGTTCTGGCGGTCAAACTGGATTCCCACGGTCGCGACGGCGGACTGCCGCTGCGGCCCTGGTGGACGCCTTAGCTAGCCTCAGCTACCAGTTCTCACCCCAGGTGGTCGAGAGCACGAAGCCGTGCTCACCCGACCGGCACGACACCGAACCCTGGTAGCCCCGTTGGCATTTCGCGCCGCCGTTCTCCAGTCTGCGGCCCTCGGGCAGCACGTCGACCTCGCGTGAGAACGTCGGTGTGAGCGAGAAGCGGTAGCTGCCCGGCTCGTCCGCGCTGGCGACGGTCTGATTGGTGCCGGGCGGCGGATTAGCCGGCACTCTGTCGCAGCCGACCGTGCCGTCGGGGCCCATCCCACAGCCGAAGTAGTCGTGGTGCTCGACGGGCTTTCCGCCGAAGTCCACGACGAAGAACAGCCATCCCGGGTCCGCCTGTACGGCGTAGTTGCCTTCAGCCAGCGGATAATCCTTGAGATCGGGCGGAGGCTCGGCGGAGGCCACCGGCGCGAGCGCCAACCCGGCGACGCACATCCCAGCGGTCAGCGCTCCGAAACGCACACAAAACCCTAGCTGCCGTCGATGCGACGCGCGCCCAGTTCGGACTGCAGCAATTCCAGCGCGGCTTCCTCGGGGTCACGACGCACGACCTCGGAGGTGTCGCTGCCGGCCTCGGCCAACATGTCCTCCTCGTCGTCGTCGCGCGGCGGCGGCGCGGAGGCCGCCACACTGCTGGGTTCCGGTGCTGCAGCGGCAGGGGCCGCGGCCCCCACCTCGCAGCGGATCTTCCAGTCGACGCCGAGCGCATCCTTGAGCGCCTCGCGGATGACATCGGAGTTCCGTTGCTCCACAAGGCGTTTGGCCAACGGCGCGGACTCGTGACTGAGCACAAGGGTGTCGCCTTCGATGGCGCGCACGATGGCGCCTGCCAGCATCACGTCGATGGTGCGGCTGCGTTGACGCACCTTCTCGCGCACCGTGGTCCACATGCTGCGCACCGACGCGGCGTTGAGTTCACCGCCGACGGCAGGTGTGGGCGGCGCTTCGACGACCGGGTCCGACGGCGGGCGCACCGGCGGCGGTGACGGGGGCGGTTCAGGTGCGGGCTTGGGTTCTGGGGCAGCCGGCGCCGCGACCGTGGGGGCAGGCGGCGGGGTTTGGCTCTTGCGCGCGAACTGCTTCTGCGGGGCAGACGGCTGTGACGCGGCAGCCTCGCCGGCGGGTATCGACAGGTCCAGCCGGGTCTCGATGCGCTCGACGCGCTGCAGCAGCGCCGCCTCGGTGTCGCTGGCCGACGGCAGCAGCAGCCGTGCGCACACCACCTCGAGCAGCAACCGGGGCGCGGTGGCGCCGCGCATCTCGCCCAGCCCGGCGTGGACCACCTCGGCGTAGCGGGTCAGCGTGGCGGTGCCGATGCGGGTGGCCTGTTCGCGCATCCGCTCCAGCACGTCCTCGGGCCCGTCGACCACACCACGCGCGATCGCGTCGGGCACCGATTGCAGCACGATCAGATCGCGGAACCGCTCGAGCAGATCGGTGGCGAACCGGCGCGGGTCGTGCCCGGCATCGATCACCGCTTCGACCGCACCGAACAGCGCGGCGGCATCGCCCGCCGCCAACGCGTCGATCGCGACGTCGATCAGTGCGACGTCGGTGGCGCCGAGCAACGCCAGCGCCCGCTGGTAGTCGACGCGGTTGCCTTCCGCACCGGCGAGCAGTTGGTCGAGCACCGACAACGTGTCGCGAGGCGATCCGCCGCCCGCCCGAATCACCAAGGGGTACACGGCATCGTCGACGGAGACGTCCTCGGCCGCGCAGATGCGTTCCAGCAGCGACCGCATGGTCCGCGGCGCCAGCAGCCGGAACGGGTAGTGGTGGGTGCGCGACCGAATGGTCGGCAGCACCTTCTCCGGTTCGGTGGTGGCGAACACGAAGATCAGATGGTCGGGCGGCTCCTCGACAATCTTCAGCAGCGCGTTGAAGCCGGCCGTGGTGACCATGTGCGCCTCGTCGACGATGAAGATGCGGTAGCGCGACTGAGCAGGTGCATAGAAGGCGCGGTCGCGAAGCTCGCGAGTGTCGTCGACGCCGCCGTGGCTGGCCGCGTCGAGTTCGACGACGTCGACGTTGCCGGGTCCGTTCGGGGCCAGCGCCACACAGGAGTCGCACACCCCGCACGGCGTCGGCGTCGGGCCCTGCACACAGTTCAGCGAGCGGGCGAGGATGCGCGCCGACGACGTCTTCCCGCAGCCCCTCGGCCCCGAGAACAGGTAGGCGTGGTTGATCCTGCCCGCCGCGAGCGCCGTACACAGCGGCTCGGTGACGTGCTCCTGGCCCACCACATCGGCGAAGGTTGCCGGTCGATACTTCCGGTAGAGCGCCACGCTCAGCAGGCTACCGGCGCGGTCCGACGTCCGGTCACGTCAGTCCTTCAGAAGCGACTCGGTCGCCGACAGCAGCGCGCAGGTGGCCAGGCCGTCGATCGCGTCGCGCAGCTCAGGCAGCCCGGGAAACGACGGCGCGATCCGGATGTTCTTGTCCTCCGGGTCTTTTCGATACGGAAACGCCGAGCCCGCCTCGGTGACGGCGATGCCCGCATCCTTGGCGAGCGCGACGGTGCGCTTCGCGGTGCCGGGCAGCACGTCGAGGCTGACGAAGTACCCACCCTTGGGATCGGTCCACGACGCGACCTTCGACTCCCCTAGCCGGTCGGAGAGGATCTCCTGCACCAACGCGAATTTCGGCGCCAGAATCGCCTGGTGACGCTGCATCTGCAGACGCACCCCGTCGGCGTCGCCGAAGAACCGCAGGTGGCGAAGCTGGTTGACCTTGTCGGGGCCGATCGACTTCTTGCCTGCGTACTGCAGGTACCACGCGATATTGCCCAGCGAGCCCGCAAAGAAGCTGACCCCCGCACCGGCGAAGGTGATCTTCGACGTCGACGAGAACACCAGCGGCCGGTTCGGGTTGCCGGCAGCCTCGGCCAACCCCAGCACGTCGACCTGCTGCACGAAGTCGTGCGTCAACGTGTGCACCGGGTAGGCGTTGTCCCACATCAACCGGAAATCACTTGCCGCCGTTCGCATTTGCACGAGACGCCGCACGGTCTCCCAGGAGTAGGTGGCACCGGTGGGGTTGGAGTACACGGGCACGCACCACATGCCCTTGATCGCGGGATCGGATGCGACGAGTTCCTCGATCAGGTCGACGTCCGGGCCGTCCTCGCGCATCGGCACGGTGATCATCTCGACGCCGAGGGTCTCGGTGATCGCGAAGTGCCTGTCGTAGCCGGGCGCCGGGCACAGGAACTTGACGACGGGCTCCTGCAGCCACGGCCGGGGCGAATCGACGCCGCCGTGCAGCATCGAGAACGTCACCACGTCGTGCATCAACTCGAGGCTGGCGTTGTTGCCCGCGATCAGGTTGGGCACCGGGATGCCGAGCAGCTCACCGAAGATGGCGCGCAACTCGGGCAGGCCGTGCAGGCCGCCGTAGTTGCGGGTGTCGGTGCCGTCGCCGTCACGGAAATCGTCCCCGGGCAGGCTCAGCAGCGCGTTGGACAGATCGAGCTGCTCGGGGGACGGCTTGCCGCGGGTCAGGTCCAGCTTCAGTTTCTTGGCCTGCAGGTCGGCGTAGTTGCGGGACTGCAGCTCATGCTGTGTCTGCAGTTCGTCACGGCCGAGAGACAAAAACGACACGGCGCGCCTTTCCGATAAGCCGTGAGCAGAAGGGGACCCCGCGCACCCGCCAGAGCCCATTGACCCTTGCTGCCTTCCGGCCCTGGGGGAGTTCACAGGATGGACGCCGCGCGGGGTCCGTAGCGAGTGTAATACCCGGCCGCCCAGCGACTCCGTCGAGGCGACAGCACCGAAGACGAGCGGGAGTCGAGGCAACAGCTCCGTCGGCTAACATGGCCCGCGGAGGATTCGCCTAGTGGCCTATGGCGCTCGCCTGGAACGCGGGTTGGGTTAACAGCCCTCGCGGGTTCAAATCCCGCATCCTCCGCACTCGGCCCGGAGTGCGACCGGCAGGCCGAACGGCCCGGTCGCACTCCGGCCAGATAACCCAGTAGGAGGGCTATGAGCCGCACCGTTGCGGTGGTTTGGCACGCGTCGTTTTCTGTCGCCGCCGGTGTCCTCTACTTCTTCTTCGTGTTGCCGCGGTGGTGGGAACTGGCCGGCGACACCTCGCACACGCTGGGCACGGTGCTGCGCATCGTCACCGGCGCGCTGATCGGCCTGGCCGCTCTGCCGGTGGTGTTCACGCTGCTGCGCACCCGGCGCCCGGAGTTCGGCACACCGCAGTTGGCGCTGAGGCTGCGCACTGCCTCGATCGTGCTGCACGTGCTGGCGGGTGTGCTGATCATCGGCGCCGCGATCAGCGAGATCTGGCTCAGCCTGGACAGCGCAGGCCAGTGGCTGTTCGGCAGCTACGGCGCCGCGGCGGCCATCGCACTGCTCGCCGTCTTCACGTTCTACCTGGCCTTTGTCGCCGAGCTTCCGCCGCCTCCGCCCAAACCGCTCAAGCCGAAGACGGCCAAGCGCGGTCGCCGTGGTCGCAAGGACACCGAAGAGGACACCGAAGAGGCCACAGAAGAGGCCACCGAGGACGCTCCGGAGACGGAGTCCGACGAGGAGCCTGCCGAGGTCACCGTGGAGGCAGAAGAACCGGAGCCGACGGCCGAAGAGCCCGAGCCCACGGTGGAAGACGACGAAGCCGAGCCGGAGTCGACGAACGGCGGTCTGCGCAACCGCAGGCGCAGGCGGCTGCGCGTTCGCGGCTGACACGATGCCGAAATGGGCGTGGCCCGTCGCGGTGCTACTCGGGTTGGCCCTGATCAGCTGCCACGTCGAGTCCGCCCGCGCCGGCACGCCGGAGTTCGAACTCGACCAACCGTTCCAGGTCAGCGGCGGCCAGGAGGCGCACAACTCCGCCGAACAGCTGCACCTGACGTTCACCGACGTGCTCGAAGACTCACGCTGCCCCACCCAGGTGGAGTGCTTCTGGACCGGCCAGGCGCGCATCGCGATCTCCGTGCAACCCGAGGGCAGCGACGCCACCCGCGTCGAGTTCAACACCAACCCGGCGCCGGGCCAGACGGTCAAGGAGGCGACCGTCGGGCGGCATCGCATCGAGTTGGTCGCCCTCGACCCGTATCCGCAGACGCCTGACGACCCGATCGAATTCGACGACTACCAGGCCACCCTGGTGGTGCGAACCCGGCAACCCTCGATTTAGCAGACCGCGATTCGGGCACTATAGGTACATGCGCATACTCCCCTGGCGGCAGCCGGTTCAGGCATTGCTGGCCGTGCTCGCCGTCCTCGCGGCCCTGGTCGCGCCCGCGACGGCAGTGGCCGCACCCGTGGACATCGCCGCCGCGGCCGCGGCCGTCGAACCCGCCGTCGTCCAGATCACCACCAGGATCGACTATCAGCAGGCCATCGGCACCGGCACCGGCATGGTCATCGACCCGGGCGGCGTGGTGTTGACCAACTATCACGTGGTCGCGGGCGCCAACACCATCACGGGCACGGTCGGCGGGCGCGACTACCCGGTCGATCTGGTCGGCTACGACCGCAAGAACGACATCGCGGTGCTGCAGTTGCGCGGCGCGGGCGGGCTGCCGACCGTACCGATCGGGGACTCCAGCCAGGTCGCCGTCGGCGAACCGACCGTCGGCCTCGGCAACGCCCGCGGGGTGGGTGCGCCGCTGACCCACGAGACGGGGCCGGTGACCGCGCTGAACCAGACCGTCAACGCCGAGGACGCCCTGACCGGCAGCTCCGAGGAAGTCAACGGCCTGATCGAGGTCGCGGCCGACGTGCGGCCCGGCGACTCCGGCGGCCCGTTGGTCAACGGCGCCGGACAGGTCATCGGAGTGGTCACCGCCGCGTCGGTCAACTTCCAAATGGGCCCTGCCGGAAAGGGTTTCGCGATACCCATCAACAACGCGATGGCTATCGCAGGCCAGATCCGGTCCGGCGCCCCTTCGCCGTCGGTGCACATCGGGCAGCCGACGCTGCTCGGCGTCGGTGTCGGAACGCAACCGCGTCGCGGCGGCGGGATCATCGTGCGCGACGTGATGATCGGCGGACCCGCCGAACAGGCCGGCCTCGCCATCGGCGACGTGCTGACGAACATCGACGGGGTCGAACTGGACTCGGCCACCACACTGACCTATGTGCTGGACCGGCACTACCCCGGTGACGTCGTCGACCTGACGTGGATCGACCGCAGCGGTCAGCAGCGCACCGGAAAGGCGACTCTGGTTTCAGGCCCATAGGCACCCTATGCTGAGCGAGTGCACAACACCGCTCCCTATCGGGTCGTCCAGTGGACGACGGGCAATGTCGGAAAGAGCTCCGTAGAGGCCATCGCCGCCAATCCCACGCTGGAACTCGTCGGCTGCTTCGCGTGGTCAAAGGACAAGGTCGGCCGCGACGCAGGCGAACTCGCGGGCATCGCGCCGCTGGGCGTCGAGGCCACCGATGACGTCGACGCCCTGCTCGCGCTCAAACCCGACGTCGTCGTCTACAACCCGATGTGGGTCGACGTCGACGAACTGGTCCGCATCCTGTCCGCGGGCGTCAACGTGGTGTCGTCGGCGTCCTTCATCACCGGGCACAACCTGGCGGCGGGCCGCGACCGCATCGAAGAGGCGTGCAGACAGGGCGGCACCACCATGTTCGGCTCGGGCGTCAGTCCCGGCTTCGCCGAACTGCTGGCCATCGTCGCGGCCAACGGATGCGCCAGAGTCGACAAGGTCACCATCGCCGAGGCGTCGGACACCACGTTCTACGACTCCCCGGACACCGAGAAACCGTGCGGCTTCGGGATGCCGATCGACGATCCGAATCTGGCACCGATGGCATCCAAGGGCACGGCCGTCTTCGCCGAAGCGGTGCGCCTGGTCGCCGACGCGCTCGGTGTCGAACTCGATGAGATCGTGTGTGAGGCCGAATACGCGCAGACCACCGAGGATGTCGTGATGGACTCCTGGACCATCGAGTCCGGTTGCGTGGCAGGCGTTTTCGCCAGCTGGCAGGGGCGGGTCGGCGGCAGGACCGTCGTCGACCTCAACGTGCGGTGGCGTAAGGGGCAGACACTCGACCCGGATTGGAAGGTCGAAGGGGACCCCTGGAAGATCACGATCGAGGGGCTGCCGACGGTCACCATGCAGGTCGGTTTCCTGCCGCCGCAGGACTTCATCGAGAACGCCAAGTCGATGGCCGACTTCATGTCACTCGGCCACATCATCACCGCGATGCCACCGATTCACGCGATTCCCGCCGTCGTCGCCGCCGCGCCCGGCATCGCCACGTACAACGACCTGCAGTTGACCCTGCCGCGAGGTGTCGTGCCGCAGACCTAGCGGCGGCCCGCGATGCGCTTCTTCGGCGCCGCCGCATCCGTTTCGCGGTAGCGCGCACCGTATCTCGGCACCGTAAGTGCACCGACGTGCCGCGCCGCGGTGATCGCACTGCGCATCGGCCGGGCCAGCCCGGCGAACGACGCCATGTCGATCACCATCGGGGTCAGCAGCCTGTTGTGCACGAATGCGAAGGCGCTAGCGGATGCCGGATCAGCCCAGCCGAGCGTGCCGCCGAGGCCGATGTGGCCGAAACCCTTGAGCAGTCCCGGAATCGGCGACTCGTGGTAGCCCAGGTGGAACGGCATCGGCACCACGATGTTGAGGTCCGGCCACGGTTTGGGGTGGCCGATCAGACCCTGCGTCAGTTCCTCGGACAGGAACTGGATGCCATCGATCACGCCGCCGTTGGCGATCGCGGCGTACATCCTCGCCAGGCCGCGGGCCGTCACGACACCGTTGGCAGCGGGCACCTCGCCGTCGAGGAACGGAATATCGCCCTGGACAAACGATTTGATGCCGGGGAAGAACATCGCCCCGAACGCGCCGGACAGCGGCAGGCCCGCCACCTTCGGCGCCACGAAGTCGAACACCGGATTGCTGTGCGCGCTCTGCGGGGCGAGGATCTGCGCGACCTTCGTCGGCGACCCCGCCGGTGGGCGCCCGAGGTGCAACCCGTCGGTGTCGAGCGGGCGGGCTATTTCGTCGCGGATCAACTCGCGCATGCCCTGCCCGGTGACGGCGCGAGTCAGGCCGGACAGGATCCAGCCGTATGTCAGCGCGTGATAGGCCGGCCAGCCGCGCAGGTGGTCGACCGATGCGGCGGCCAACCGCTCCTCCATCAACTTGTGATCCAGCAGTTCGGCCTTGCTGACGCCCTTCAGATGCGACAGCCCCGAGCGGTGGCGCAGCACATCGCGGATCGTGATGTTGCCCTTGCCGTTCGCGCCGAACTCGGGCCAATAGGTGGCGACGGGCTCGTCGTACGCCAGCTCACCCCTGTCGACGAGCCGGTGCACGACGGTGGCCGCCACACCCTTGGTCGCGGAGAACACCATCGCGCCCGTGTCGCTGGTCCACGGCTGCTCGCCCGCGCGGTCGGACCAGCCCGTCCAGACGTCGACCACCGGGCGTCCGTCGATGTACACCGATAGCGCACCGCCGCCGAACCGGCGTCCGGGGAACAACCCGGCGAACACGCGAATGACGTTGCCGAACCGCGAATCCGCGGCGCCGTGCACCCCGCGCGGCAGGCCTTCCTCGGCGCGAAGCACCGACGCCTTTGTCATACCGCCAACTTTGCGTCGACTGCGCCGGCGTGCGCGCGGATTCGCAAAATTCAGCCGACCACTTGCAGCACCACCGCCTGCAGCCGCGCCGCGGGCGGGCCCTCGACAACGACGTCCTTGAGGATCTTGGCCTGATTGCCCTCGACGGTGAATTCGCCCGGCTGCGGCAGGTTGCCGCCGTGTACTTCGTATTTGACCGTGAACGGCGTGGTCGGCAACGGGTGGAAGCCAATGTACTTCGGCTCGATCGTGTACTTGTAGACGCAGCCGGGGCCGGGATCACACAGTTGTTCGGTTACCGCGACGTTGACGGTGAACTCCCTGGCCGTCGGCACCGACGCAGGCAATGTAGGCGGTGGGGGCGGCGGCGCGGCAGGCGTTCGCGGGTTGGAGTGGTCGCCGAAGATCATCGCCGCCGCGACGCTGATACCCCCGATGAGCATCGCGGCGATCGCGAGCGCGGCGAGCAATTTGCGGACGGTCTGCATCGAGTCCAGTGTGGCAGACGCAGGCCGCGCTACCGCGGCTTATTTGCCCGCTTCAGCGCACGATCCAAACGCAGGGTCGATGGCGCAGTGGCCCGCTGCGGCCGCGGGCGACATCGTCAAGTACACGACGGCCGCGGCGAACACGGTCACTCCGGCCGCAACGACGATCCGGAACATTTCCCTCCCCACTGTCAGCTAACGGCGGGAACCCCTCGAGTTATTGTTGCTTCCGTCAGTTTATACATATGGTTGCGTTAGCAACAAACGAATCGCGAAAGTTATCCACAATTGAGCAAGCGCCAAGACACGCAGCGGAATTGGTACTCCAGCGAACCGAAAAAGCGCGTCTTGCTCATTGCAGTGAGGCAAATGCATATGTACCCGATACCGAAGCCAGAGAAACCGGACATTCGACGGATACGTCACTTCCAGCAAATTTTGCCTGACACGCTGCCGGTCGCTAGGGTCCTCCTCGGGAGGAATCGGTAAGTGGCAGGCACACAACTACGGGGTTGGTATCCGGATCCGTCGGGCGCGCCACGGCAGCGCTACTGGGACGGTCAGCAGTGGACGGGTCATGCGCCGCCACGGCCGACGTTGAGCGCGGCCGGACTGTGGCTCGGGCTCGGCGTCATCGCGGTCGTCGCGCTGCTGTTCGCCGGGTGCTCGGCGATGATCGCCGCCAGCTCCCGATCACACTCGACCGCGGACGCCGACCGTTTCCGTGGCGCCACCGGTGTGCTCGGCGCACCTGTTCACGACGGCAATTTCGAGTTCGTCGTCGCCGACGTGCACGCCACCGAGTGGCGCGCCGAACCGCGCGCACGGGGGCAGTGGATGGTCGCGACGATGACGGTGCGCAACATCGACGACGAGGCGCAGGACTTCGTCGCCAACAACCAGAAATTGGTCGACTTCGACGGGCACACGTATGCGGCCGACGCCGAGGCCGCCGTCGCGATGAACAACACCTCGATGGTGATCACGATGGATCCCGGTGCGCACATGACGGTCAAGCTGCCGTTCGATGTGCCTGAGGAAACGACCCCGGAGGCGGTCGAACTGCACGACTCGGTGTTCTCTGACGGGGTTCGGGTGCAGATGGCGCGGCCTAGCGCGTCATCTCGTCCTTGAGCGCGGTGACAAACGCGTCGACGTCGGCTTCCGTGGTGTCGAACGAACACATCCAGCGCACATCGCCGGCCTTCTCGTCCCAGAAATAGAACCGGAATCGCTTCTGCAGCCGTTCGCTGACGTCGTGTGGCAGCCGCGCGAACACCGCGTTGGCCTGCACCGGGTAGAGCACGCGCACACCGTCCACGCCGCGTGCGCCCTCGGCCAGCCGCTGCGCCATCTCGTTGGCGTGCCTGGCGTTGCGCATCCAAAGGTCCTTGGCCAGCAGGGCTTCGAGTTGCACTGAGACGAATCGCATCTTGGAGTGCAGCTGCATCGACAGCTTGCGCAGATGTTTCATGTGGCTGACGGCATCCTGGTTGAGCACCACCACGGCCTCACCGAGCAGCGCACCGTTCTTGGTGCCGCCCAGCGACAGGATGTCCACGCCGACGTCGGATGTGAAGTTGTGCATCGGCATGTCAAGCGCCGCAGCCGCATTCGCGATTCTGGACCCGTCCATGTGTACCCGCATGTTCCGGGCGTGGGCGTGCTCGCAGATCACTCGGATCTCCTCCGGTGTGTACAGCGTGCCCAATTCGGTGCTCTGGGTGATCGACACCACCTGGGGCATCGCCCGGTGCTCGTCGGCCCAGCCCCAGGCCTGCCGGTCGATCAACTCCGGGGTCAGCTTGCCGTCGAGGGTGGGAACGGTCAGCAGTTTCAGCCCGCCCATCCGTTCCGGCGCGCCGCCTTCGTCGCTGTTGATGTGCGCGGTGTCGGCGCACACGACAGCGCCCCACCGATCGGTGACAGCTTGCAGGGCAAGGACATTCGCGCCGGTGCCGTTGAAGACCGGGAAGGCTTCCGCACCCTGCCCGAAGTGTCCGCGAATGATGCGCTGCAGGTTCTCGGTGTACGCGTCGTCGCCGTAGGCGTCCTGGTGCCCGCCGTTGGCCAGCGTCAGCGCGGCCAGAATCTCCGGGTGCACACCTGCGTAGTTGTCGCTGGCGAAGCCGCGGACTTCAGGATCGTGGTGCCGCTGGGCGTCGGTGTGCGGCGCGTTCACCGGGTCACCGGGTTGCCGTCGTCGTCCCAGTTCGCGGCGACCTTCTTGCTGGGCTGCACGCGAGGCGGCTCACCAGGCATCTTGGGATAGTTAGGCGGGTAGGGCAGATCACCCAGTCCGCGTTCCTCGTCGGCCTTCACCATCTCCATCAATGGGTCTAATGACTGCGCGACCGAATCAATTCCCTGCCACGGATCGGGGCGGCCCGCGACGAAGTCCGGCGCGGTGAGGATGGTGTAGTCGTCGGGATCTGCGTCGCGCAGTTCGTCCCACGTCAGCGGCATCGACACGGTCGCGATCGGGGTCTTGCGCGCCGAGTACGCCGACGCGAAGGTGCGGTCGCGGGCATTCTGGTTGTAGTCGATGAAGATTCGCTCGCCCCGTTCTTCCTTCCACCACGACGTGGTGACCGCATCGGGTGCCCGCCGTTCCACCTCACGGGCCAATGCGATGCCCGCCCTGCGCACCGCGATGAAGTCCCAGTCCGTCTTGATGCGCAGGAACACGTGCACGCCGCGACCGCCGGAGGTCTTCGGGTAGCCGACCAGGCCGAGTTCGTCGAGCACCGGTTTGAGCACGTCGACGGCGACCGTGCTGGCTTCCTTGAAGGCGGTGCCCGGTTGCGGGTCGAGGTCGATCCGCAGTTCGTCGGGGTGCTCGGTGTCGGCGCAGCGCACCTGCCACGGATGCAGTGTGACGGCGCCCATCTGCGCGGCCCACACGATGGCCGCGGGGTGATTCACCTTGAGCGCCTCCGCTGTTCGGCCCGACGGGAAGGTCACCACGCAGGTCTCGAGGTAGTCAGGGGCGTGCTTGGGTATCCGCTTCTGGTAGATCTCTTCGCCCTCGATGCCGTCGGGGAACCGCTGCAGGTGGGTGGGCCGATCACGCAACGCGGTCAGCATCGGACCGCCTGCGACGGACAGATAGTACTCGACGAGTTTGCGTTTGGTGCCCTTGGCGCCGAGCTTCGGGAAGTACACCTTGTCGGGATTGGTGAACCGGACCTTGATGCCCTCGACGTCGAGTTCTTCTGCAGGAGTTGCCATCTCAAGACTCCAGGACGTCGTAGAGGTCGTAGTTCAGCGGCACGTCGAGCTGGTCGAAGGTGCAACTGGCAGGATCGCGGTCCGGCCGCCACCGGATGAACTTCACCGCATGCCGAAATCTTCTGCCGTGCAGAGTGTTTCCCTCCATCTGGTCGTAGGCCACTTCGCACACCTTCTCGGGGCGCACCGGGATCCACCGCTTGTCCGCCGCGGAATTCCAGCGACTGGGATCGCCCTCGCGCATCTCGTCACCCTCACGTAACGGCTCGAGTTCGGCCAGCAGCTTGAGCCGGTCCTTGGCGGTGAACGACGCGGCGCCGCCGACCATCTGGAGTTCACCGTCGTCGCGGTAGAGGCCGAGCAGGATCGAGCCGACGCCTTCGCCGCTCTTGTGGATGCGGTAACCCATCGCGACGCAATCGGCGTCGCGGGCGTGTTTGACCTTGACCATCTCCCGCTTGCCCGGCAGATACGGACCGTCCAACCGCTTGGCGATCACCCCGTCCAGGCCAGCGCCCTCGAAGGTGTCCAGCCATTGCGCGCCCTGCTCCGGATCCTCGGTGGTACGGGTGACGTGGCACCACTGCTTTTCGTGCACGGCGTCGGCCAGTGCCTGCCGCCGCACCCGGAAGGGTTCCTTCAGCAGCGACGTATCGCCGGTGGCCAGCGCGTCGAAACCGATGAAGTGTGCGGGCGTCTGTTCGGCGAGCATCTTGATCCGGCTCGCGGCCGGGTGGATGCGCTGTGACAGCGACTCCCAGTCCAGCCGGATGCGGCCGCCGATCTCGCGGGGCACCACCACCTCGCCGTCGAGCACGCAGCGCAGCGCGATCTCGTCGAGCAGCGCCTGTTCCAGCTCCGGGAAGTACCGGCCCAGTTCCTTGCCGTTGCGCGACTGGATGACGACCTTGTCGCCGTCGCGGAACACCAGCGCGCGAAACCCGTCCCACTTCGGTTCATAGGACCAGACCCCCGGCTCGGGTGGCACCTTGGCCTGGGCTTTGGCCAGCATCGGCTCCAACGGTGGCAACACGGGGAGGTCCACACAGTCCATACTCACGTAGACCGGTGACGCCGGGCAATGTCATCGCCCGCGGCCTAACCGGCGCGATTTTCCCCAATTTCCAAGTAGTGAGGTTGTGGGCGGAGATCGAATCCAAGTAGTCGACCCCGGGGTGGGTCTGCTGTCGACTGTCTGAGAATCGGAAAGTTCCTGGTGGCTTGCGATTCGGGGTTCGTGATATGGGCGTGTCAGTGCAGGGTATCGGTGGTTCACGGGCTGGCCGCCATGTCGACCGGGTGGGTGCGCTGGCGGTGGCGCTCGGCATCGGAACGGCGGTCGCTACCGGGCAGGGCATGGGGCTGACCCGAAACACAGGCCGCTGCGAGGACAATGGGTCCGTGCGCCTGCCCGTGATGCCGCCGGTGTCGCCCATGTTGGCCAAGCCGGTGCGGTCGATCCCTCCGGACGCGTCGTACGAACCGAAGTGGGACGGGTTCAGGACTATCTGCTTCCGCGACGGCGACGAGGTGGAACTGGGCAGCCGCAACGAACGGCCGATGACCCGGTATTTCCCGGAGTTGGTCGACGCCGTCCTCGCCGAGTTGCCGCCCCGCTGCGTCATCGACGGCGAGATCGTCATCGCCGGTGAGCGCGGCCTCGACTTCGAGGCCCTGCAGTTGCGGTTGCACCCGGCCGCGTCGCGGGTGCGCATGCTCGCCGAACAGACTCCCGCCGACTTCATCGCGTTCGACCTGCTCGCGCTCGGCGACGACGACTACACCGGCTTGCCGTTCAGCGAGCGGCGCGCCGCGCTGGTCGACGCGTTGGCCGGCGCCGGACCTTCCGTTCACCTGACGCCTGCGACCACCGATATGGCGACCGCGCAGCGCTGGTTCACCGAATTCGAGGGCGCCGGGCTGGACGGGCTGATCGCCAAACCGCTGACGTTGACCTATCAGCCCGACAAGCGGGTGATGTTCAAGGTCAAGCACGAGCGCACCGCCGACTGTGTGGTCGCCGGTTACCGGGTGCACAAGTCGGCCGACGACGCGATCGGCTCGCTGCTGCTGGGGCTGTACAAGGCCGACGGCGCGCTGGCCTCGATCGGGGTCATCGGCGCTCTCCCGATGGCCGAGCGGAAGCGGCTCTTCGCCGAGTTGCAGCCGCTCGTCACCACGTTCGACGCGCACCCGTGGAATTGGGCGGCCCACGTGGCGGCCCAGAGCACACCCCGGCGGTTCGAGGGGTCGCGGTGGAATGCGGGCAAGGACCTGTCGTTCGTCCCGCTGCGGCCCGAGCGCGTGGTCGAGGTGCGTTACGACTACATGGAAGGCGAAAGGTTCCGCCACACCGCGCAATTCAACCGGTGGCGGCCCGACCGCGATCCGGCGTCGTGCACGTTCGACCAGCTGGAGCGGCCGGTCCGCTTCAATCTCGGCGATATCGTGCCTGGCCTCGGCTGAGCGAGGATACTGCCACGATGGCGTTCACACATGTGATGGCCGCCGCCGTCGCCGTCACCTGCACCGCGGTCGGGCTGGCGAGCCCGGCGTTGGCGGACACCCAACTCGACGGCGACTACACCTTCCTGGACGGCCCGACCAGCACCACGTGGAGCATCACCACGCAGTGCAACGCCGCGCGCACGTGCGGCGGCACGATCTCGACGTCGAGGGGTTGGGTCGGAGCGATCAGCAGGGTGGACGGGGGACCGTGGACCGCGGAGCGGCGTGCGGTCGCCGACGCGTGGACCTGCCCGGACGGCAGCACCGGCCCAGCCGATCTGCTGTACTCGTTCGATCCGGAAAGCCTGGCAGGCACGGTCAGCCTGACGTCGAAGCCGGGAACGTGCAACGACCCCAACTCGCTGCAGGGCCAGCAGCCGGTCAATTTGCAGCCGGCCTGACTACGGCCCTTCGGTCGGCAGCAGCGGCCCCAACGGGCCCAGGTCGATGTTGAGGTCTTCCGGGGTCAAGTCGAAATGGTCGCGGAGTTCTGCCATTTTCTCTTCGAGCAGCATCAGCGTCGTCCCGACCCGCTCGATCTGTTCGTCGGTCAGTGCGCCTTCCTCGACGCGACGGATCGCCTGGCGCTCCATCAGTTGACGCAACAACTCCACGAGCGTCAACACCAGACTGACCAGGCCACGCTCGACACTTTCCGGATCTGAGTTGATTCGTTGCCGCGCTTGGCCTGTCATCGCTGCTCCTGTGACACCAACGAGCTGACCGATGAGATCAGCGTGCGCAGTGAGATCACCACCAAGTCCACGTCGGCGACGGACAGCACCACCTCACCGCTGATCACCACGCCGCCTGCCAGTACCCGGTCCAACAGATCGACCAGCGCGATGCGCCGATCCTGCTGCGCGGGAAGCACTTCGGTCATTGGGCTACCGGCTCGCCTGCGAACGAGTACGGCGGCCACGGTCCCGTCGTCTCCACCGTCAGCCAGTCGGTGGACATCGCCAGTGCCACCACGGTTTCGCGGAACAACCCGACGGCGTCGGAGTCGACGAGGTAGGTGCCGTTGAGCACGGTGAGCTCGTCCCTACCGGACAGGCTGCGATCCGGTGGTGGTTTGCGCTTGCCGTCGACGGCGTAGCGCACCAACGTGGTGTGGATGCGGTCCGCTTCGGCGGCGGCGGCCCGGCACGCCTCGTCGCGCGACGCCAACTCTTGCCGACGCCGCATCAAATAGGCTGTCCCCGTTCGCGTTCCGGTGTTCCGGTGTGCCGCGTCCTGGGACAACAGCCGCTTCGGATCGGCATAGATCTTGACGCCCACCTCGGCACACCCTGCCAATCGGCTCAATGTCGCCTCGAAAGCTGCACGGCGGTCGGTCAGCAGTTGGGCGACCCGGTCGTCGTCGAGATACACGGTGGCCATCCGCACCGGGATGACGGCCGCGGTCTGCGCTACCGCGGTTATCACCGCGTCGTGTGCGCGGGCCTTCTGCGCCACCCAGTCGAGGTCTTCCAGGTTGCGGCGCAACGCCTCCTCGCCGAACTCGTCGAGGCTGACAGCGCCGACGACGGCGGCAAGCGCGTCGGCCGTCACTTGACAGACCTGCTCCCCGGCAACGCCCCGCAGCCCAGTCAGCAGGTCGACCCCGCGGTCGTTGTGGGTGACCGCGTACACCCACACCGCGTCAGCGCTCATCGGTGTACTCCGTCGTTCGCGCCCTGACCGCGCGGCGCTGTCCGTTGCCCTGCTCTAAACGCTCGATCCGGGCACGCAACTGCTCGTTTTCGAGTTCGAGGTCCGTCTTCTTGCCGGTGAGCCAGGGGTCGTTCTCCCACCAGTCGATCCCGACTTCCCGTGCGGTGTCGAGGGAGGCGATCACGAGGCGCAGTTTGATGGTCAGCAGTTCGATGTCGAGCAGATTGACCTTGATGTCGCCCGCGATGACGATTCCCTTGTCCAGCACCCGTTCCAGAATGTCGGCGAGGTTGGCCGACTGCGGGCTCGAGACGCCGCTCGAGTAGCCGCCGCGGGGAACCAGGCTGTCGTCCCCGATCGTCACCTGCCCTCACCTCCCCTGGTCTGGCCCCGCAGGTAGCGCTGGGTTCTGCGGAACCCCAACAGTTCTCCCTCGGCATCCAGCTCGACCTCGTAGAGCGCGAGCACGTCCGACGACGAGGGGATCCGGCGGTCCTCGATCACCTCGAATTCCACCACCCAGCCGTCCTGGTCGGTCATTTCCACCGACGTCATCGCGGTGGGGTCCATGCCGTTCAGTTCGGTGATGTACTCCTTGGCCGCTTCCGCCGCATCCCGCGCGTTCAGCGGCGGTTGCTCGGCATGTCGTGTACGTTGGGCCATCGTCCTCACCCGTCCTCATCCGGTGCGTCGCGGGCCGAGACCGGCGAAATCCGCTCTGCCAGAATCTGTTCCTGCGCTTGACGCTCCTGTTCGGGAGTGATCTCGCCGCGTCGCCGGGCCTCTTCGAGTTCCTCCAGTTGGCGCCGGGTGCGTGCGGGATTGTGTAACTCCTGGTTGACCTGCCGCTCGATCAGTTCGCCGAGGGCCACGACTCCGCGCACCGGCGCCAGCGGCCAGGTGAACAGCGACGAGAAGATCCCCATCTCAGCCCACCGGTTTGCGTGTGACGACGAAGTCGTACGCCGCCAGTGGCCCCATCAGCTGAAGTTCCACTCTGCCGCCCCAGGTTTCGGCGAGTTCGTCGACCCTGTCCTGCAGCTGGTCTTGGGCTTCGACCTCCGCGAGCAAGGCGACGTTCACGGCGTCGAGCTCGTGCGTGGGCTGTCGCACGTTGACCTGCTTGGCCAGACCTTCGAGCGCCTCGATGGCCGCATCGGTATCTGCGGCCCGCTTCGCGTCGAGGGCTTTGACGACAATCTCACCAAGTGTCATCCGCGCCTGCCGGGACGCGTCTTCGGACATGCCCGCCATCTGTTCGCGAAGCTGTTGCGCTTCCGCACTTTCCGCGATCACCTCACGCAGGATGGTGTCCTCGTCATAGCGGCCCTTCACGATGTATTCGGCGTGGCCCTCCAGGGCGTGCAGAGCCTCGGCGAATTCGTCGTGGTTCTGTCTGAGGAGTTCGTCGGCGACAGACTCCTCATCGGCCATCACTGCGCCGAATCGCATAGGGAGCACCGGCGCCACCGACGCCGTACCGTCGAGCAGCCGGGCATGAGCCTGTAGGCATTCCGGTTTGCCCAGCGGCTTGTCGGTGGAGACACGGCTGACCAATGCGGCGATGTCGCCCTCGCGAATCACCTCGACCGCCGCGGGCGGATCGCCGACGCCTTCCGCATGTTCTTCGACCTCCACGTCCGCGGGCACGATCCCGTACACGTAGATGCCGGTCGCCTTGTCGGCCATGATCACTCCTCCCCCCGGCGTGCGCGGCGCGGCGCCCGCTCCCGCTGCGATTCCTTCGCGTCGCCGAGAAGGTCACCGAGCTTCTCGCCCGCGGCTTCCAGAGCACCCTTCGCCTTGTGCTTCGCGCCGCCTTCGGTCACCTCGCCGACCAGATCGGTGAGGCCTGCCTTCGAGTCCTGCTTTGAGATGTCGAGCCGATTCACCGCTTCGGCGAACCGCAGATACGTGTCGACGCTGGCGACCACGACGCGTGCGTCGATGGTCAGGATCTCGATGCCGACCAGCGAAACCCGGACATAGGCGTCGATGACCAGGCCCTTGTCGAGGATGGTGTCGATGACGTCGGCCAGGCTGCTCGAACTCGGTCCGCCGCCGACGTCGCCGCCGCCCGCGGGCTGAATTGCCGTGGTCATGACCGGGCCGCCTTCCTGGCCGGTGCGCGTCGCGTTGTTCGGGACCTGGACCGGGTCGGTTTGGCCTCGCCGGACTTGCTGCGGGCTGCGGCCTTCTGCGGCCTGCGCTTGGGCTGCTCGTCGTCGGAGACAACCTCGCCGTCGCGGATCTCACCCTGCCACCCTTCGAGTTCGTCCGCGTGCAAGACGGTGTCCGTCATTACCTTGCGTTGAAAGTGCTTGAGTTCCAACCGGACTCGTCGCCCCTGCGCTCGCCAGAGATTCCCGGTTTTCTCGAAGAGGCCCTGGGGGTGGTATTCGAGCACGACCACAACGCGGGTCAGGTCCGGTGCCAGCTCGTGGAACGTGATCGCACCGTCGACATATCCCTTGTCGCCCTTGGATTTCCACACGATCCTGTCGTTGGGAACCTGTTCGACGATCGTTGACTCCCATGACCGGTGGGACAGGAACACCTGTGCTTTCCACCGCAGCTTCTCGTCAGAGATCTGCTCGACCTGTTCGACCTTCTTCATGAACTTCGGGAATTCGGCGAACTGTGTCCACTGCCGGTAGGCCACATCGATCGGAACCCCGACGTCGATCTCCTCGACGATGTTGGTGACCTTGATCTTGCCGCCGCCGCCCTTGCCGCCTTTGCCTCCGAGCGCGCCGGCAACCGAGTCCTTCAACCCCTTGACGGAGTCCTTGACCTTGCCCGTCGCACCGCCGAGACCCGCGCGCACGGCCGTTTTGACCGGCGAGGACAAACTGTCGACCCCGGTTACCGCGGAGAGCAAACCCCCAGCGCCACCGCCGTTCTGGGCGAAATCGCTGAGCCGGCCGGAGGCTCCGGTGAGCCGCTCGGAAAGCGAGCCCACTGCCCGGTCGGTCATCGATCCGGCCAGTCGCTGAATCGAATCCTGCAAGGGGCTGGACCCATTCGACGACGACTTCGGCGTCGCCTTCTGTTGTCGCGTACCTGCTGCCTGCTTGGCCATTTCGATCACCTGCCTCGGCGCACCGGAGCACGCGTGGTAGTCGTGGCGGCCCGCCCTCGGCGGGTCGGCGCCTTGGATGCCTGTCCGTCACCGGCCGCACTCCTGCGGCGGGTTGACGCACGCGGCGCCGACGCCTTCCGCGACGCCCGCCTGCGGACAGGTTCGGGCTCGTCGTCGAAATCGGCGTCCTCGTCTTGTTCGTCGTCGACGTCCTCGTCGGCCTCGTCCTCGAGGTCGTCTTCGTCGACGTCCAACGGTTCGTCGTCATAGCTGTCTTCGTCGTCGGCGTCCTCGTCCTCGAGGTCCTCTTCGTCGACGTCCAACGGTTCGTCGTCGTAGCTGTCTTCGTCGTATTCGTCGTCACGGCGCCGCCGACCGCGTCCCGTGACCCCGGATGTCAGGCCGCTGACGGCCGAACCCGCTGTGCGACCGACCTCCTCCGTAGGCACGACACCCTGCAGTCGATCGTTGAGGGCGTCTACACGGTTGGTCGCCGCAGCCACGGCGGCCGCCTTGGCGGCGGTCAACACCTCACCACGCAACTGGTCGGTCAGATCGCGCAGTTGGTCGGTGGCACCGAGAGTCTTCAGTCCTTGGCCGAGAAGTTCGGCCGACCTGGCCGGGAATTTCCCGGTGACTCCGGCCGCCGCCAACATCATGGCGATCCGCATTTTCCTCGTCCGGCCGAGTAGGTAGCCCGCCCCTACGGCGAGCGCGACCTTTGCTCCGTTCGACACGATGCCGCTCCCTTCCATCCTTCTCACGACCATTACGTCCGGCGCGGACCTGCGGATCCCCCTTGGATCCCGCCGCGGCCGCAGCCGATGTATGACCCCTGCTCTACCCCACCCCGCAGGTTCCTAATCGCACAAAAACCACAGGTAAATATGTGTTTCTTCGTTCACGTAAGTTTTTGCAAACTAGCCGTCGTAGCTACTTGTCCGTATGTGCTGTGCGTCACACCCGTATCGCGACACGCTTGCCTTCGCTTGGCTAATTAGACTGCTGAAGCGTCTGCGCTACGCGGTCGTTAAAATTCGCCAGAATTGCATCAGGCGACACGCTTGCGAAGCTTGCGGCCCTTCTTCTTCGCCGTCTTCGTGATCTCGTCGACGGGATGCGCCAGCGAGCGCGGCAGCATCAATTGCACGGCCCTGGTGAACAGTCGCCGCGCCAGGCCCAGTAGTGGGACGCCCAGCGGAAGCAGGATCACGGTCACGCACAGGACCACGCCGAGCAGTCCGAAAACCGCCGCGACGATCCAGAGCAGCGCGCCGAGCAGCCCTCGCAGCAGCCGCATTTCAGCCGCCGATGTGCATCATGTCGCCGGCCAGGCTGAACAGCCGCGACCCGAGTTTCATCACCGGGATACCGAGCGGAATCAGAAGCACCGTCACGCACAGGACAGCGCCCACCAGCCACACCACCGCCGCGACCACGCCGAGGACGACGCCGAGGACCGCACCGAGAATTCCGAGAACCACACCGAGCAGGCGATTGAGAACACCCACGATGACCCTCCTTACCTACTGAGGATCGAGAACCAGATAACGACGGGCTACCCGGCCGCCGGTTCAATTAACCCTGCCGTCGATTCCTGTGATCGTCGGCAGCGCTCTTCAACCGAATACGCGACACTGATGCGCAATGAGCTTCTCGAACATCATGGACTCCAACGCCTACCGCGGCGGCGACGATCAGGACCCGTTGATCGCCGCGCGTGAGCGGGTGCTCGGCCCTGCGAATCGGCTGTTCTACGACAGGCCGGTGCACCTGGTCCGTGGGCAGGGCAGCCACGTGTTCGACGCCGACGGCGTGCGCTACCTCGATGCGTACAACAACGTGGTCAGCGTCGGGCACGGTCATCCGCATGTGGTCGACGCGGTCGCACGTCAGATGTCGGCACTCAACACGCACAGCCGCTATCTGCACCGCGGGATCGTCGACTATTCCGAGCGGCTGTTGCGCACGCTGCCGAACGGGGTCAGCCAGGTGATGTACGCGTGCACCGGATCCGAGGTCAACGATCTCGCGCTGCGGGTCGCCGAGATGTTCACCGAGGCGAAGGGGGTGATCGTGACCCGCGACGCGTATCACGGCAACACCGCTGCGGTGATGGCGATTTCACCGTCGCTCGGTGATGCGACCACGTTGGGTCCTCACGTGCGCACGGTATCGCCGCCCGACAGCTATCGCAGCGCCGACGCCGCCGAACGTTTCGCCACCGAAGTGGAATCCGCCACAGACGACCTGTCCCGCAACGGTATTCGGCTGAGCTGCCTTGTCGTCGACTCGATGTTCTCCTCCGACGGCATCTATCCCGACCCCTCGGTGTTGGCGCCCGCCGTGGACATCGTGCACCGGCACGGCGGCGTGTTCATCGCCGACGAGGTGCAGGCCGGGTTCGCGCGCACAGGCGACGCGATGTGGGGATTCAGCAGGCACGGCGTCGTCCCCGACATCGTCACGATGGCCAAACCGATGGGCAACGGGATACCCGTCGCGGCGATGGCGGCCAGCGACCACGTGCTGTGGCCGTTCGCGACGAGGGTGCCGTACTTCAACACCTTCGGCGGCAATCCCGTGTCGATCGCCGCCGCGGCCGCGGTGCTCGATGTGATCGAGGACGACGGGTTGTTGGCCAACGCCGCGACCATGGGCCAGACAATGCGGACCGAACTGTCACGTATCGCCGCGAACCACCCACGTATCGGTGACGTGCGCGGCGCCGGCTTGTACATCGGCGTGGAGATCGTCACCGACACCGAATCCAAGGCACCGGACAGGGCGGGCGCCAGAGCGCTGGTCAACGCCATGCGGGAGCGGCACGTGCTGATAAGTGTCTGTGGACACGATGGCAATGTGCTGAAAATCCGTCCGCCGCTGGTGTTCTCCGAGGCCGACGTCGACTGGTTCTGCACCGAATTCGCCGCCGCCGTGGCGGTTTAGCGACCCGGTTGACCGGGCACGCGTCTGGTATGTCAGTGACAGCATTCAAGGACCTCCCGCTCGCTGATCGGGGCCGGGAGTGGGACGGTGACGCCGCAGAGAAGCGGGTCCGCAAGTGGGCGGGCGCCGAAGAGGAGCCCAACGAGAAGTACCGAGACGCGCACGTCTGGTACGACAACGACAAGAAGACGAATTTCACCGCCTACAAGCTGCTGATCGCCGATGTGGTCGGCGGCAAGCTCGAGGTGGTGCCGCGCGGTGTGATGGCGGCGGGGGCGATCATGGACGGTGCCCGCGGCGGTGTCGACCTGCCCAAGGACGACGTGGACCGGGTCAAGAGCCACCTCGCCAAGTACTACAAGAAAATGGGCGAAACGGCGCCCTGGGAGCGCTAGCCGGTCTGCGCGTAGCGGTGCACCAGGCCTGAGGCCACCGCGTACCGCGGCCCGTGCCTGCCGTCGATGTCGGCCCTGCCGACCGCGATCGGAATCGTGCGCAGCGATTCGGCCACCGTACGGAGCAGTTCGTCGTCGAGCGCGCCGCCGCCGGCCAGCACCAGCGCCCTCGGTGGATCGTCGAAGGCCCGCAGACAGCGAGCGATGTTGGCGGCCACCGTTTCCTGTTTGATGGCCAGCCGCAGACTTCGCCACTCCTCAGCCGCCAGCCTGCTGGAGAACGGGACCAGACCGGCGCTTCCGCGGGTGCACAGCCAGCCGATCGCGTCGGCGCCGGCCGGCTGGTCGAGGAAGATGCGGCGGCCGTCCTCCTCGTGCGCGATGTGCGGATTCTCCACGCGCAGTGCGGGTGTGCGCTTCACCCGCTCCGCGAGTGCCCGCGGAATACCGAGCACCCGGGACACCGCGACGGTGATCGTCTCACCTGCGCCCGCCGCGATCACGGTATGGTGCGCACCCACCACATCGATGGTGCCGCCGCCGATGTCGCACACGATCGAGTCGGGCGGCAGGCCTGGCGTCGTATGGGCTCCGCACGCCGACGCCTCCGGTTCGCTGGCGATCGTGTCGGCGGGCCTTCCGGTCAACTCCGTCAGGGTCGCCGCCGCGTCCGAAACATGTTCGGCGGCAAGGAGTGCGACGACCGTTCCGCGGGCGTCGACGACACCACGGCGCAGCCACGCACCGTTGTCGACCGACGACAGGTCGGTGAAGAACGCGTCGTCGACCGCCAGTCCCTGTTCGGCTGTCGGGATCGCCGCGATGCGCACCGCCACCACGTTCCCCGGTGAGCTGAGCCGCAGCACACTGTGCGCCTGCGACGGGGTGTACCTGGTCACCCCGCCGTCGACCCGGCAGTCGACGTAGTCGCCGTCCGGCGCGGGAGCCACATACGCGCGCGTACGTCGGGTCACGGCGATAGCCGGTGAATCCGCCAATTCCCTTGTGAATTCCGCGACGTCGTGAATCTCGTCGTCGGTCAACTGCAATGCGGCCGTCAACGCGATCGGGTCAGCCAAGGCCCGGTATGCCCGGCCCTGTTCGACCACCTCCACCGCCACCAGCACACCGGTGTCCAGGCCGTCGAGGTCGACCTCGTCGACCACCGGAACGTCGATCGGGATCCGGTTGCGGATCAACACAGCGTCGTCCTGCGCGGCGATCACGCCGATGATCTGCCATCCGCGGCCGACGGCATCGGTGATCTGTGCAGCCGCCACTTCGAAATCGGTCAGCGCATCCACCGAAACGATCACCGGCCCGCCGATGCCCTCGCCGGTCAGTTCGGCGAGCGGGACGTGGCGGCCGACCGCCGATCCCGTCCCCGCCGGGGTCCGGGCGTCCGGCTTGCGCAGACTGCGTACCGGCGAACGCGGCGACGAGGCAGGGGGCAGCGGCGCTGTCGAGGTGTCCACCGGGCGCAGGGTGGCGAGCAGGAGTCGTTCGACCGTCACGCCGGCATCGATTTCCAACTTGTGCAGCAGTGCCGCGGCACCTTCCAGCGACTCTCGCGAGCCCTTGCGGCCGCGTGTCGGCGCCTGCCCGTGCGTGATCGTCTCGACCGTGCCGTCGCCGACGCGGGCCATCACGATCTCGGTGGTGTGGTTGCCGACGTCGATTCCGGCGACGATCAACGCAGCAGACCTCGCCGCGCATACACCGCAGCGGCGTGCCGCACGAGTTCCGCGCACCGCGCCGCGCCGCGCGCCTCGAGCGAGGCCCGCAACGACTCGAGTTCCTCGGCCGTGGAGCGGTGTGGGCGCAGCGCCTCGTAGAGGCCCATCACCTCTTCACCGTCGAGGGTGGCCAATTCAGCTGCGCGCAGGAAGTTCTCGGCCAGTTGCGGATTGCCGCCCGCCCTCGCCACGTCGGCCTGGTGCGCCAGCGTCGCGGGCTCCATCCGTAGGTCCGACAGCTGCAGTTTGCCGTCGACGGCGGCCTGCACCGTGAACTTGTCGGCACTCATCTCCGCGTCGCCTTCACCGTGAGCGGCGGCTGTCCTGGTTCACACAGCTCGCGCTCCAGCGCCACGAGCGCGACGGTGCGAGCCTGGTAGCGCGCCGAGATCGATTCGTCGGTGCCGCCGCTGAGAATCGGGATGGGTGTCATGCCCTTCGCGTGTCTGCCCGCGTTCTTGCCGAGTTCGCGGTACATCTTCGCGGTCAAAAGCGGTGCGACACTGAACAGTTCGAGGTTGGCCAGCGGCGTCAGATCACGGCGATGGATCAGCGCGGTTCCCTTGCCCTGCAGCCCGATTCCGATTCCCGAGCCCGACAGCCGGGCAGCGGTGAGTCCGATCAGGCCGACGTCGATCGTCGACCTGACCCGGACCAGGCGCGGCACACAGCCTTCCTCTTCAAGTCCTGCCTCGATCTGGCGCAGCACCTCGCCGATCGGCAGACCACACAGCGTCAGCCACACGGTGCGGGCGAACGCGGGCGACAAGCCGATGCACACCTCGCGGGGATCGCTGCCCTGCTGCGCGGGCTCGACCGTGGTGACCGAGAGGTGATCGCGGTGCTCGTCCTGATCGGCGGTCAGTTCGCGCACGGTGCGCGCCTGCCGGATGTCGTCGATCTCGGCACGCCGCTGCGGCGACGGTGCGTATCCGGTGCCTGGCCCGGCGTAGTCGTTGGGGTCGGTGAGTTTCGACAGCACCCGGAAGTTCTCGTCGAAGATCGCCGAGGTCTGCAGTTGATCACCGCGCAGTCGTTCGCGGGTGAGCCGCATGATCGATTCGGCTTCATCGTCGAAGCCGGTCCGCTTCAGCGATGCGATCACGTCGAACACCGTCAGTTGCTTGGCCTCGATGGCCGCGGCGGCCTCTGCCACCATCTTCGGGTAACCCGGTGACAGGTCACGAGAATCGTTGGCCACCACCACTTCGTCGATGCGCGCGTCGTCGTAGTCGGCGAGTCCGAGGTCGCGGTACACCGCCTGGACCGCGGTCGCCGCGCGCCGGCGGACTTGCGCGAGGTGTTCTGCAGGCACGGTGCGCAGTCCGCCGTCGGCGGCCCAATCACGTTGCAGCACAAGGAAGTCGTCCATGTCGTCGGCGTTGAAGTTCGACAATGCGAACGCGTTGTCGTAGCGCGGAATCGAACCGAAGCCGGAGAAGATGAAGTCGGCACCGGCGAGCAGGACGGGCAGCGTGTGTGCGCTTCGCCGGATGTCGGACTCGGAGATCAGATTGTCGTTGCCCGCGCAGGACTCCAGGTCGCGCAGCATCACCATCAGGTTCTCGGCAAGCAGTTCCTTCATGCCTTCGGGCACCGACGACACCACGCCGACACCGTCGATGCCGCCGTTCTGCACACCTTGCGACCCCAACGCGCGCGCCAGCGAAACACACCGCGACTCCAGGTACAGGATCGAGCACTTCTCCGCCGCACCCATCAGCACCTCGGCACCGCCGCCGCTGGTGACCCGCATCTTCAGTCCCCGGGATGCGTAGGCGGAGGTCAGCAACGCCTTCGAGAACGGGGTGTCGTCGCCGTCGACGAACACCTGCTCGGTGCCGTAGATGGAGATGGTCTCGGCGTAACTGGTCAGGCCGCGCAGCCCCAGCCTCAACTCCAGCGCCTCTTCGATGGAACACTGCGCCATCGCCCCTGGTATGCCCACCTGGCTGCCGATGAGCAACGCCACCGCGTTGGACGGGGCGTCGCCGAGCACCGGCACCGTCGTCTCGACCTCGCGGAAGCCGTACGCGACGGCGCTGGCCGCGTCGGCGGCGATAAGCAGTGGATCGTCCAGTTGGTTCGTCACATGCGCCTGATTGCTCGGCGTCCTTCTGGCGCGCATCTTGCTCATCGCCATCTGCATCTCGACGGGGCTGAGCAGCGCGACGACCCGCGCCAGCTTGGCGGGTGTGGTGCCGCCGATCAACCGCACCACCTCGGCCCGCGGCACGTTGATGTCGACCGTCATCCGGGCCAGCACCGCATCGTCGAGCGCCATCGCCTCTGCGGCCGCGTCGAGATCCAGCCCGTAGTGCGCGATGAACTCGTCGATGACGTCGAAATCCCGCGCCTGCTTGCCGTCCAACTCGACGACCACGCCGTCGCGGACCACCAGCGACGGCTCGGGGTCGTACGGACTGCGCATGGCGACCAGTCCGAGCTCCGGGTTGGCAACCGAAAACCCGTCCAGATTCACCGGTTTCGCGTCGAGGACGCGCATCCGTTTGAGTTCGGAATCACTCACGCCCACAGCAGCCGGATCTCCTACTCGCGAACTTCCGTCTCGTCGTAGACGATCCGGCCGATCAGCTCAAAGCGACGAGGATCACGGTACTTGAAGTAGATCGCCAGTGCGGCGCCGAAGACGAACAACCCGACCACGATCCAGGGGGTCATCTTGAACAGCAGCGTGCCTGCCGCATCACCTGCCGCCGCCTCCTTGTGCTGCCACAGCAGACCCACGACGCACAGCATGCCGATGCCACCGAGCAATGGCGAAATCAAGGTCCGGAACCAGTGCTTGCTGACCGGGTGGTTCTTGCGCAGGTGGAAGTAGCTGATCACGGCGAACGCGCACAACGCCTGCACGATCAGGATCGCCATCGTGCCGAGGATCGCCAGCAGCGTGTACATGTGCACGTACGGATCCTTGCCTGCGGCCAGGAACGCCAGGATGATCACCAGCGTCACACCGGTCTGCACGAACGACGCGATGTGCGGTGACCCGTGCTTGGCGTGTGTCGCACCCAGCGTCTTCTGCAGGCGCGACGAAAGACCTTCGCGGCCCAGCGCATACAGGTAGCGCGAAGCGCAGTTGTGAAACGCCATGCCGCAGGCGAAGGAGCCTGTGCACAACAGGATGTTGAACATCGTCACAGCCCACTCGCCGTAGTACTGGCGGACCGGGCCGAAGAAGATGTCGCCTGCGGTGTTGGCGTCCTGCGCCAGGTCGATCGCGTGCTGCGGACCGGTGCCCGCCACCGCCATCCACGAGACGAACACGTAGAACAGGCCGATGCCGACGACGCTGGCGATGGTGGCGATCGGGATGATCTTCTTCGGGTTGCGCGACTCCTCGCCGTACATCGCGGTCGACTCGAAGCCCACCCAGGACCAGAACGCGAAGAACAACCCGAGGCCCGCGCTGGCGCCGACGACACCCGACGCGCCCTGGAACGCCCCAACGGGGTTGATGGTCTGGCTGGCCGCAAAGCCGTCGGGCCCGCCACCGTGGACCAACACCGCCAGCGCACCCAGTGACAGCATGACGATCTCGGTGATCAGGAACACGCCGAGCACCTTGGCGGCGATGTTGATGTCGTAGAACGCCAGCACCGAGTTCAGCACCAGCATGAGCAGGGCCGGGAGGATCCAGTGAATGTGCACGCCGAACAGGGACTGCATCAGGTTCTGGAAGAAGAACGAGAAGATCCCGATCAGTGAGCCTTCGAAGACGACGTAGGCCATCGTGATCAACACGCCGCTGGCCATGCCGACGATGCGGCCCAACCCGTGGGCGATGTATCCGTAGAACGCGCCGGTCGCGGTGAGGTGTTTGGCCATGGTGGCGTAGCCGATGGCGAACAGCGAAAGGACAATGGTCGCGACGAGGTAACCCGCGGGCGCGTGCGAACCATTTCCGAAACCCACGGCGATCGGGACGTTGCCGACCATTGCGGTGATGGGCGCGGCCGTGGCCACCGCCATGAACATCACGCCGACGATCCCGACGGCGTTCGGTTTCAGCCGCTGAACCCCGTTTGTTTTCTCGTTTTCGTCGCGGACTACTACCTGGTCGGTCATATGGACAGCCTTCCGAGCGGTCGACGGACAATTCGGTGTGGCCCACGCCACAACGCGAACCCTAGGAGTTTGGCACTACCAATTAGCGTTTGGCAAGACCCTGTCGAACCATTGACATAAATGGTCCATCCTTTTTATGGTGGGGGCTGCCTCAACTCCGGGGAGGAGCCGCATGTACGACTACGGCGCGTTCTCGTTCGACTCCAAGGCCCAGGTCTTGGACCAGGCCAAGCAGTTCTGGAATCCGGGCAAGACGCAGTTCTGGATCGACGAAGGCGTCGACCTGGTGATCGACCGCCGCGACGGCTACTACCTGTGGGACATGAGCGGCCGTCGGCTGATCGACATGCACCTCAACGGCGGCACCTACAACCTCGGCCACCGCAATCCCGAAGTCGTACAAGCGATTACCGAGGCCACCGAGTACTTCGATGTCGGCAACCACCACTTCCCCGCGGTGGCGCGGACCGCGTTGGCGCAGCGGTTGGTGGCATCGGCGCCCGCGTCGATCACCAAGGTGGCGTTCGGATCCGGCGGCGGCGAGGCCATCGACATCGCGATCAAGAGCGCACGGCATGCCACCAAACGCCGCAAGATCGTGTCGATCGTCAAGGCCTACCACGGCCACACCGGATTGGCCGTGGCCACCGGCGACGACCGGTTCGCCAAGATCTTCCTGTCCGACCAACCCGAGCTGTTCATCCAGGTGCCGTTCGGCGACACCGACGCGATGGCGCAGGCCCTGTCCGGCAACGACGTCGCCGCGGTCATCATGGAGACCATCCCCGCCACATACGGATTCCCGCTGCCCCCACCGGGATACCTCGAGGCGGTCAAGGACCTGACCGAGGCGCACGGCGCGCTCTACATCGCCGACGAGGTGCAGACCGGGTTGATGCGAACCGGCGAGATGTGGGCCATCACCAAACACGGCATCGAGCCGGACATCATCGTCACCGGCAAGGGACTGTCCGGCGGCATGTACCCGATCACGGCGGCGATGCTCAGCGACCGTGCGGCGCGATGGCTCGACGAGGACGGGTTCGCCCACATCTCGACGTTCGGCGGCGCGGAACTCGGGTGTGTCGCGGGCGTCAAGACCCTGGAGATCACCAGCAGGCCCGAGGTCCGGTCGATGGTGCACTACATCGCCGACCTGTTCGCCGCGGGACTGCGCCGCATCCAGGCCGACAACCCCGACTGGTTCGTCGGGATCCGGCAGAACGGTGTGGTGATCGGCTTGGAGTTCGACCACCCCGAGGGCGCCAAGTTCGTGATGCGGGAGCTCTACGAGAACGGGGTCTGGGCGATCTTCTCGACGCTGGATCCCCGTGTGCTGCAGTTCAAACCGGGCATTCTGCTGGGCCGCGACCTGTGCGAGGACGTGCTCGACCGACTCGACGTCGCCGTGCGCTGCGCCCGCAAGGCCGTGACGGAGAGGCGGGAGCCGTGACCACGATTGCGCATGCCGGCCATCTGCTCGAACGCGCCCGCTGGGCGGCCCGCGCATACGCCGACTACGACCAGGCCGCGGTCGCCGCGATCGTCACCGCCGTCGCCGACGCGGGTTACGCCGAGGCCGATCGGTTGGCGGAGGCCGCCGTAGCCGAGACGGAGATGGGCGTCGTCGCGCACAAGGTGATCAAGAACCGCGCGTGTTCACGGGGCATCGTCGAGCACTACCGCGGCGAGGATCTGATCACCCCGCGTATCGACACCGCACGCAAGATCGTCGAGATACCGCGCCCTGCCGGGGTGGTGCTGGCCATCACGCCGACGACCAATCCTGTTGCCACCGTGTACTTCAACGTCATTCTCGCGCTGATGACCCGCAACGCGGTCGTGGTCGCGCCGCATCCGCGGGCCAAGCAGTGTTCGGCCGAGGCCGCCCGGATACTTGCCGAGGCCGCCGTCAGGGCGGGCGCACCCGACGGCATCGTGCAGGTGGTGGCGGAGCCCTCCATCCCGTTGGCCGAGGCGTTGATGGCCGACGAACGCACCGATGTCATCGTCGCGACCGGCGGAACCGGAGTCGTCCGGGCCGCGTATTCGTCGGGCAATCCGGCGCTCGGCGTCGGACCGGGCAACGTCCCGGTCTTCGTCGACGCCAGCGCGGACGTCACCGCCGCGGCCCGCCGGATCGTCGACAGCAAGGCGTTCGACAACTCGGTGTTGTGCACCAACGAATCCGTGCTCATCGCCGAGGAGGCCATCGCCGACAAACTGCGTTCGGCGCTCACCCGCACCGGGGCGCACATCCTCGATCCCGCCGACGCGCAGCGGTTGCGCGAGTTCATGTACCCGTTCGGGCACCTCAACACCGATGTTGTCGGCCGGGACGCGGCCTGGATCGCCGGACAGGCGGGCATCCGCGTTACCCCGAAAACCCGCGTGTTGATCGCGCCGTTCGATCGCGTTCTCGGCGAGGAACCATTCACCCACGAGAAGCTGTCCCCGGTGCTCGGCATGACGACGGTCGCCGACACCGACCGCGGCATCCGGGCGGCGCGGGCCGTGGCGCGGATCGGCGGTGCCGGGCACTCGGCCGCCATCCACAGCGAAAACCCGACGGTGATAACCGAATTCGCGACACAGGTGCCGGTGTTGCGGGTCTCGGTGAATGTCGGCAACAGCACCGGCAGCTCCGGATTGGACACCAACCTGGCACCGTCCATGACGCTCGGCACCGGGTTCGTCGGGCGCAGCGGGCTCGGCGAGAACCTGCAGCCGCACAACCTGATGAACTGGACCCGGATCGCCTACCCCAGCGACGCCGGAGCGAACATGCCGAACTTCGCGGGGATCACCCCGTGGCGTGCGCCGGCGGGCCAGGTGCCTGCCTACCCGCGCGCCTCCAACGACCGCGACCTGCCCACTGAACCTCAGCCGCGTCGTAATGGCAGGCCGTCCGAACCCAGCCTGGACGCGCTGCGGGCTGAACTACGTCAACTCGTTGTCGAAGAACTCGCACAACTCATCAAGAGGTGAGCCGTGGCTGAACTACGTTCCTTTATCTTCATCGACCGCCTGCAGCCGCAGACGATGTCGTACCTGGGCACCTGGATCAAGGGCGCTCTGCCGCGAGCCGATGTCGCGGCCCAGATCATCGAGGTGGCACCGGGATTGGACATCGAGGGTGTCACCGACGTCGCCCTCAAACACGCCGACGTGAAAGCCGGAGTCCTGGTGGTGGAGCGGCAATTCGGCTATCTCGAGTTCCACGGTGAAACCGGCGCCGTCAAGGCCGCAGCCGATGCGGCGCTGCAGGAACTCGGCAAGGACGCCGGCTCCGCGGTCCGGCCCACCATCCTGGCCGCACGGATCATCTCCAGCGTCGACCAGCAGCACGCATTCCTGATCAACCGCAACAAGATCGGGTCGATGGTGCTGCCGGGCGAGTCGCTGTTCGTGCTCGAGGTGCAGCCCGCGTCGTACGCGATCCTGGCCACCAACGAGGCCGAGAAGGCCGCCGAGATCAAGGTCGTCGACTACCGGATGATCGGCGCGACCGGCCGGGTCTATCTGGCGGGCACCGAAGCCGACGTCCGGCAGGCCGCCGACGCCGCACAGGATGCACTGGCACGGAGCGCCACGTGACACTGGAAGGTGCCGACCTGCGCGCCCTGGTCCGGGAGGTGGTGCGCGACGCGGTCGCGGACCTGGTCCCGCCACCAACGACGCCCAGCCACAACGGGTTTGCGCCGACCGGTCCGCTGGCCGCCGACGAGAAGTCGCGTGTCGACACCGTGCGCATCGGCACCGACGCCGACCTCGACGCGTTCGTACGGCACCTGCTTCGGCTGTTCGAGAATCCGAAGACGCGCGCCGACCTGCGCCACGGCCGGTTGAGCTTCCGCCTGGCGGGCGCCTCGTCGGGTGCACAGGCTGCGGCGCACCGGATCGAACGGGGCGCCGTGACCGAGCGTCAGATCGTCGACATCGCCGCGTCCGGCGGCGCCCTGGTCCTCGGACCCAAGGCGGTGCTCACTCCGCTGGCCCGGGAGAAGGCGCGCGTGCTGGGCGTCTCGATTCAGAAGGAGCGGAAGTGATTACAGGAAAGGTCACCGGCCAGGTCTGGTCCACGCGTCGCATCGAGGGACTGCCCGCGGGCGCGTTCCTCGAGGTCGAGACCGACGGGTCGGCTTCGCGCTTGATCGCGTTCGACGTCCTCGGCAGCGGGGTGGGCGAGCGTGTGCTGGTCGCCCAGGGGTCGGTCGCCTCGAATTGGTTCACCGGCACCCCGCCTCCGGTCGACGCACTCATCATCGGGTCCATCGACCCACAGATCCAGAAGTAACGAGTGAACAAGGAGAAACACCATGCCCAGCAACGCGATTGGAATGATCGAGACCAAGGGATACGTCGCAGCGCTGGCCGCTGCCGATGCCATGGTCAAGGCGGCGAACGTCACCATCACCGACCGGCAGCAGGTCGGCGACGGACTGGTCGCCGTCATCGTCACCGGTGAGGTGGGCGCCGTGAAGGCCGCCACCGAGGCGGGCGCCGAATCGGCCGCACAGGTCGGCGAACTGATCAGCGTGCACGTGATCCCGCGCCCACACAACGAACTGGGTGCTCATTTCGCCGTCGCCGCGCAGTAGTTCGTCATGGCCGCGACGACAACCCCGGCGCGCACCGACATCCGCGTCTACCTCCTCGTCGAGGACCTGCAGCGGCAGTTCGCCGCCTACCTGGGCACACCGACGCGCGCCAGGGGATACCCGCCGTACGAAGGTGAGCACGCGCTGATCGTCGAGGTGTCACCGGCGCTGGCGATCGAGCGGGTGATCGACCTCGCCCTGCGCGATGTGCCCGGTGTGCAGGTGGGGATCCTCTACGTCGAGCGGCAATTCGGCGTCCTGGAGGTGCACTCCGCCGACCTGGCCGAGGTACGCCGCGCCGGCGAGGCGATCCTGCAGGGCACCGGCGCGCGGGCCGCCGACCAGCTGCGCCCGCAGGTGCTGTTCCACGACATCATCGAGGACATCACCGATCAGCACGCGGTGATCCTCAACCGCAACCGCCAGGCGTCGATGATCCTGCCGGGGCAGGCGCTGCTGGTGTACGAGATGACCCCGGCGCTGTTCGCCGCCGTCGCCGCCAACGAAGCCGAGCGCGCCGCGCCGGAGCTCACTATCGTCGACGTACAAATGATCGGAGCTGCCGGCAGGCTGTACATCGGCGGCAGCACCAAGGACGTCACCGCGGCGAGGGACCGGATCTCGGCGGTGCTGGCCGGAATCGAGGGACGCGACCACTGATGGTGAACTCCAATGGCGTGATCGCCGACGATCGCGCCGTCGCAGAACGCGCGCTCGCCGAGTACGGGCTTGCGCAGAACTCCACGTTGCAACTGCTGAACCTGTCCGAGAACGCCACGTACGCGGTCGAAGACACCACCACCGGGGAGCGGTCGATCCTGCGGGTGCACCGCGAGAACTACCACCTGCCGCACCAGATCGAATCGGAGCTCGACTGGCTCGAGGCGCTGCGGCGCGACAGCGACATCACTGTGCCTGCGGTGCTGCCCGCCACCGACGGCAGGCGCGTGGTGAGTGTCAACGTCAACGGAACAGACCGCCATGTCGTGCATTTCGCCATGGTCGCGGGTGCCGAGCCCGACGAGCAGACGGTGACCGTCGGCGACTTTTTCACCCTTGGGCAGATCACCGCGGCGTTACACGAGCATTCGCACGCGTGGCAGCGTCCCGCCGCGTTCAGCCGGTTCTCCTGGGACTGGGCGCACAGCCTTGGTGCCGAGGGCCGTTGGGGACGATGGCAGGATGCCGACGGGGTGGGCGACGCCGAGCACCGGCTGTTGAGCCGTGCCGAGCAGCTGTTGCGCGAGCGGCTCGGACAGTACGGCTCGGGGCCGGACCGGTGCGGGCTGATCCACGCCGACCTGCGGCTGGCCAACCTCCTCGTCGACGGCTCTACCATCACGGTCATCGACTTCGACGACTGCGGATTCGGTTGGTTCTTCTACGATTTCGGCACCGCAGTGTCGTTCATCGAAGACGATCCCGCGTTGCCAGAATGGCAGGACTCCTGGATCGCGGGCTACCGCAGCCGCAGGCCGCTCGCCCCCGACGACGAGGACATGTTGTCGTCGTTCGTGTTTCTGCGCAGGCTGATGCTGCTGGCGTGGATGGGCACGCATAGCCATTCCAAGGAATCCCGCACCAAGGCAATCAATTACGCGCACGGCAGCTGCGTGCTGGCCGAGCGCTATCTCAGTTCACACGGCCGCCGCCTGGCCTGACGTAAGGAGACAGATGTTCACCTCGCTCGACGGCCGGTCGGCCATCGTCACCGGCGCAAGTAAGGGAATCGGCCGCGGCATCGCCGAAACCTTCGCCGCCGCAGGCGTCAACGTGCTGCTGACGGCGCGCAGCCAGGCTGACCTCGACGCGGCGGTGGCAGCACTTGCCGACCAGCCCGGTCGAGTGAGCGCGCTGGCGGTCGACGTGACGAAACCCGAAGACTGCCGCCGCGCAGTGGACACCGCCGTCGAACAGTTCGGGGGTGTGGACATCGTCTGCGCCAACGCGGGCATCTTCCCGTCGGGCAAGCTGGAGGACCTGACGCCGGAGGACATCGACGAGGTATTGTCGGTGAACTTCAAGGGCACCGTCTTCATCATCCAGGCCGCGCTGGGCGCCCTGACCGCCAGCGGACACGGCCGCGTCGTCATCACATCGTCGATCACCGGTCCGATCACCGGCTACCCCGGCTGGTCACACTACGGGGCGAGCAAGGCCGCCCAGTTGGGTTTTTTGCGGACCGCGGCGATGGAACTCGCGCCCAAGCAGATCACCATCAACGCGGTGCTGCCGGGCAACATCATCACCGAGGGCCTGATCGAAATGGGCCAGGAATACATGGACCAAATGGCCGCTTCGATCCCTGCGGCGCGGTTGGGCAGCGTCGCTGACATCGGTAATGCCGCGCTGTTCTTCGCCACCGACGAAGCGGGCTACATCACGGGTCAGACGCTGGTGGTGGATGGTGGTCAGATACTTCCCGAATCGAGTCAGGCGCTCGCTGAGGCGTAGCTCGTCCGCTAGAATTGGTTAGACCAAATCAGCGGAAGGATTACCGGTGCCGACGCCAAGCGAGGATCTGCGGCGCCGCATCGTCGCCGACATCAATGCGGGTGAGCCGGGCGCCAAGCTCGGCAGCGAACGCGAGTTGGCCGAGCACTACAAGACCAGCCGCTCGAGCCTGCGCCAAGTGCTCGCGGCGCTGGAGGAGGCCGGCCTGGTGCACCGGGCCATCGGCCGGTCGGGCGGCATCTTCATCAGCCACGCACAGGTGCAGCGCAGCCTGTCGGACGTCGTCGGAGTGCCCGCCTTCCTCGCCAATCAGGGTTATGTCGCAGGCACACGGGTGATCTCGACGCGGATCACCTCGCCGGACCGAACCACACAGAAGGCGCTGCGCGTCGGCGCAGGCGCTTTCGTCGTCGAAATCCAGCGGGTCCGACTCGCCGACGGCTCACCGATCTCGCTGGAACTCGCGCAGTTTCCCGCCGACGCGTTCCCCGGCTTGCTCGAACAACAACTCGGCGGCTCGATCTACGAAGTGCTGGAATCCCACTACGGTCTGGTGACGGCGCGCGCCGAGGAGCGCATCGAAGCGGTCAACGCCACGCAGGCGGAGGCCTCGCTGCTCGGCATCAAACCGAAATCGGCGCTGTTGCTGATCACCCGGATCACCTACGACCAGCACGACACACCGTGCGAATACTCCCGCGACCTGTTCCGCGGCGACCGCACCCGGTTGGCGGTCACCGTGCAGGGCCACGGCGGGGGCGTGCAGTCAGGTGCCGGCACCGCATCGGTGACCCTTCAGAAGCAGGAAGCGCGGACCAAGGCAAGCTGACGGCATGGCACCTGGAGCAGGCCGCTTCGCGCCAAGCCCGTCGGCTGATCTGCACATCGGCAATCTGCGCACGGCAGTGTTGGCGTGGCTGTTCGCGCGCTCGACCGGGCGTCGGTTCCTGATGCGCATCGAGGACCTCGACGACCGCACCCACACCGATATCGCCAACCGCCAACTCGACGACCTGGCGGCACTGGGACTGACGTGGGACGAGCCGCCCGAGTGGCAGAGCGGGCATCCGCAACGCTACGACGCGGTGGTCGACGACCTCGCCCGCCGCGGATTGCTCTATGAATGCTATTGCACCAGAAGGGATATCGCACAGGCGCCGCGAGCGCCGCACGCGCCGCAGGGGGCCTATCCCGGTACCTGCCGGGACTTGACCGATGCCGAGCGGGAGGTCCGGCGCCGCGAGACGGGACGGCCACCGGCGCTGCGATTGCGTACCGACACCTTCGTGCACACGGTGCACGACGTGCTGCACGGCGAGTACACCGGAATCGTCGACGACTTCGTGGTGCGCCGCGGTGACGGTGTCGCCGCGTACAACCTCGCGGTGGTGGTCGACGACGCTGCGCAGGGCGTCGACCAGGTGGTGCGCGGCGACGACCTGCTGCCGTCCTCGCCGCGGCAGGCCTACCTGGCCAACCTGCTCGGCTATCCGGAGCCGACATACGCGCACGTCGCTCTGGTGCTCAACGAGGACGGCGCACGGTTGGCCAAACGCGACGGCGCGGTGACGCTGGCCGAGATCGGGGTGCAGCGGGCGCTGACGCAGATCGCGGAGTCGCTCGGCTACACCGCAAACACCGTGGCCGACATGCTTGTCGAGTTCGCGCCTGCCGTGCCGCCCCGCGAGCCGTGGATATATCGGCCCGCTTGAGCAGAAACCTTGGTGAACGCTGCGCGACTTGCTAGCGTCCGCCAGTGCGCAATCTACGAAGAGCCGTCGTGGCCGTGTTGCTGCTCAGTGCTTTGGTGCTCAGCGCATGCGGTTCGCAGGCGGGCAACGGCGAGAACCCGGTCAAGTCGGCGGGCGTGCTGCGGGTGGGCACGGAAGGCGTGTACTCACCGTTCAGCTACCACGACCCCGCCACCGGTCAACTGGTCGGCTACGACGTGGACGTCGCCCGCGCAGTAGCCGACAAACTCGGCGTCAGGGTCGAATTCGTCGAGACTCCATGGGATTCGATCTTCGCGGCGCTGGAGGCCAACCGATTCGACGTGGTCGCCAACGAGGTCACGATCAACGACGAACGCAAGGCCAAATACGACCTGTCCGAGCCGTATTCCGTCGGCGAAGGCGTCATCGTCACCCGCGCCGACGACAATTCGATCTCCTCGCTCGCGGATCTCAAGGGTAAGGTCGCCGCGGAGAACGCCACGAGTAACTGGTCGGACGTGGCCCGTAAGGCCGGGGCGCGGGTCGAGGCGGTCGAGGGGTTCACCCAGGCGATCAAGCTGCTCAACCAGGGCCGGGTCGACGTCGTGGTCAACGACAGCATCGCGGTGTACGCCTATCTGGCCGAGACGGGCGACAAGACCGTCAAGATCGCCGGAAACGTCGGCGAGAAAAGCGAACAGGGGTTCGCCGCGCGCAAGAACAGCGGGTTGCTGCCCGACCTCAACAAGGCCCTCGACGAACTGCGCGCCGACGGGACGCTGGCCGACATCTCGCAGAAGTATCTGAAAGCCAACGCATCTGGAGCGCCGGCAGCGACACAGGGCCAAGCTGAGCCGAAGTCGACGTGGGACTTGGTCCTCGACAGCCTCGGGCCACTGGCCAAGGCGGCGATCACCAAGACCGTTCCGTTGACGGTGATCAGCTTCGTGATCGGGCTGGTGATCGCATTGGCGGTGGCACTGGCCCGGCTGTCGTCGAATCTGGTGCTGACCAACGTGGCACGGTTCTACATCTCCGTCATTCGCGGAACCCCGTTGCTGGTACAGCTTTTCATCGTGTTCTACGCGCTGCCGGAGTTGGGGGTCAAGATCGATCCGTTCCCGGCCGCCGTGATCGCGTTCTCGTTGAACGTCGGCGGCTACGCGGCCGAGATCATCCGTTCGGCGATCCAGAGCATTCCGAAGGGCCAGTGGGAGGCCGCCGAGACGATCGGCCTGAATTATGTTGGGACACTGCGGCGCATCGTCTTACCGCAGGCCACCCGGGTGGCGGTGCCGCCGCTGTCGAATACGTTGATCTCACTGGTCAAGGACACGTCGCTGGCGTCGACCATCCTGGTCACCGAGTTGCTGCGGCAGGCCCAGATCATCGCCGCGCCGACGTTCGAGTTCTTCGCGTTGTACGGCACGGCGGCGGTGTACTACTGGGTGATCTGCCTGGCGCTCTCCTTCGGTCAGGGTCGCATTGAACGTCGGTTGGAAAGGTATGTGGCGCGATGACGGAGAACCGTGTGGTGGCCGAGGGTGTGCACAAGGCCTTCGGAGACAACGAAGTGCTCAAGGGTGTTTCGTTCACCGTTCCGCAGGGCTCGGCGACGACGATCATCGGGCCGTCGGGTTCGGGTAAAACGACTCTGCTGCGGGCGCTCAATGCGCTCGATGTGCCCGACGCCGGGGTGATCCGCGTGGGCGAAGTCGAGTTGGACTTCTCCAAACCGGTAGCCAAGGACGACTTGCGCCGCTATCGCGCGCAGAGTGGCTTTGTGTTCCAGTCGCACAACCTGTTTCCGCACAAGACGGTGCTGCAGAACATCACCGAGGGACCCGTCTTCGTGCAGAAGCGGCCGAAGGAACAGGCCGAGGCCGAAGCGCTGGAGTTGCTCGGTCAGGTCGGCCTCGTCGAGAAGCGCGACCAGTATCCGTATCAGCTCTCAGGTGGCCAGCAGCAGCGCGTCGGGATCGCACGGGCGCTGGCGATGAAACCGAAAGTGGTGCTGTTCGACGAGCCGACGTCGGCATTGGACCCCGAACTGGTCGGCGAGGTGCTGTCGGTGATCAGGGATCTGGCCGTCGAAGGGTGGACGTTGGTGATCGTCACGCACGAAATCCAGTTCGCCAAGCAGGTTTCCGATCAGGTGCTGTTCACCGACCGCGGCGTGATTCTGGAGCAGGGCCCGCCTGCCGAGGTGATCGGCAACCCGAAAGAGGAGCGCACCCGCCAGTTCCTCGACCGAATCCTCAACCCGCTGTAGCTCCTTCCCGTGAGCGACCGTGTTTGTGCGCCGACACGCCGTGATCGTATGGACAAACGCGGTCGCTCGCGCTATTGGTCCCGAAGCCCCCATGGTGAACCGTAGGCCGTCAACAGCTCGAGGAACGGCACCGAGTCGAACGCCTCCGGGCCGAGCACACCGCTACCGCTCCACGTGCCGGTGGCGAGAAGCTCAAGCGCCACAACGGGATTGATTGCGGTCTGCCACACCACACATTGGTGGCCGTACTCGGCCATCGACCACTGGTTGTCCACGACGTGGTAGAGGTAGGTCGATCGCGGCTTGCCGTCCTTACCTGTGCCGGTCACCCACAGGCCCGCGCATGTCTTCCCGTGCATCCTGGGTCCGAGCGTGGCGGGATTCGGTAGGCAGGCGGCCACCACATCGCGCGGACTCACCTGGACGCCCCCGACGGTGACCTTCTCGGTGCGGTCCAGGCCGAGCTTGTGCAGCGTTTTGAGCACGTCGATGAACTCCGCGCCCAGTCCGTACTTGAAGGTCGCGCGTTTGCAGTTCACCCAGCGCGGCATCAGGAGCACTTCTTCGTGCTCGACGTTGACGCACTCGACTGGGCCGATTCCGTCGGGAAAATCGAAAACCTCTGGCTCGCTGAATGGTTCGGTGGTGAACCAGCCACGGTCCGCCTCCCAGATCACCGGCGGGTTGAGACACTCCTCGATGGTTGTCCAGATGGAGAACGACGGTGCGAAGTCGTAGCCGTCGACGGTCAGATTGGAACCGTCGCGGGTGCCGAGTTCGTCGATGTCGGAGAACAGATGATCGGCGGCGTATCGGGCGAACACGTCGGAAAGCCCGGGTTCCACGCCGATTCCGACGAGGGCGAGGCGACCCGCGTCTTTCCACTGAGACTCGACCGCGAACTGCTCGTCGCCGAGTTTGACGCCGGTCAGTTCGTACGGCCGGTCCGGATGCCGCTGCGACAGGCTCATCGCCATGTCGAGGTAGTCGGCTCCGCCTGCCAGCGCCCCGTTGAAGATCGGCATCACGAACCGCGGGTCCACGGCGTTCATCACATGGGTGATGCCGTCGCGGCGAACGAGTTCGGCGACGGCGTCGGCGGACGTCGCGTCGACCCGCGACGCCGAGAAGCGCTTGTCACCGACGGCGTCGGCGGCGTGCTGCGCACGCGTCTCGTCGTAGTCGCTGACCACGATCTGCTCGAAGAAGTCCCGCCGCGCCGCGATCGCACAGAACGCCGATCCGACGCCCCCGGCCCCCACCAAAAGAATCCGCATGCGCTAGACCGTACCGGGATGGATTCCGAAGCAAAAGCCGAATCCTACGACTGATTCCGTAGTCGCTACAGCACCCGCTCCGGGTAGTACCGGCCGAGCACGTCCGCGCGCAGGTCGTCGAAATCGCCCGAGCGGATCGATACGCGGATGCGGTCGACGAGCCGGATCACGAAGCGTTCGTTGTGAATCGTGCACAGCGTCTTGGCCAACAGTTCTTTCGCCTTGAAAAGGTGGTGCAAGTAGGCCCGGGTGTAGTGCGCGCAGGTGTAGCAGTCGCAGTCGTCATCGATCGGATTGAAGTCGCGCCGGAATCGGGCATTGGTGACGTTGAAGCGTCCGGTCGGGCCGTAGACCGCGGCGTTGCGCGCGACGCGCGACGGGGACACGCAGTCAAAGGTGTCCGCGCCCGCGGCGACGGCGTCGAACAGGTCGTCGGGCTCACTGATGCCCAGCAGATGACGCGGCTTGTCCGCGGGCAGTTCGCTGCTGACCCAGCCGACGATGGTGGCCAGGTTCTGCTTCTCCAGCGCCCCACCGATGCCGTAGCCGTCGAATCCGCGCCCGTCCTCGTCGACGATTGTGGTCAGCCCGCGGGTGGCCTGCCTGCGCAGGTCCTCGTACTGCGCACCCTGCACCACGCCGAACAACGCTTGCGGCGGCTTCTCCGGATGTAGCGCCGTCAGCCTGCGGTGTTCGGCCAGGCACCGGACCGCCCAGCGGTGTGTGCGCTCGACCGATTCCTCCTGGTAGCCGCGGGTGTTGACCAGGGTGGTCAGTTCGTCGAAGGCGAAGATGATGTCGGCGCCGAGCTTGTGCTGGATGCCGATCGACACTTCTGGGGTGAAGCGGTGCGTCGACCCGTCGAGATGCGAGCGGAAGGTGACACCGTCGTCGTCGACGTGGGCCAACCTTTCCTTGCCCTCGGCGATCACGTCGTCGGCCTGCACCCGGTCGGTGTCCATGGCCAGCACCTTCTTGAACCCCGCGCCGAGCGAGAGCACCTGGAACCCGCCGCTGTCGGTGAAAGTCGGCCCGTGCCAGTTCATGAACGCCGCAAGGCCGCCGGCCTCCTCGACGATGTCGGGTCCCGGCTGCAGATACAGGTGATAGGCGTTGGCCAGAACCGCTTGTGCGCCAAGCTCTTTCATGGTTTCCGGCAGCACGGCCTTGACGGTGGCCTGGGTGCCTACAGCGATGAACGCGGGCGTGTGGATGTCCCCGTGCGGGGTGCGGATGACGCCGGCGCGCCCGAACCGTCCCGGCAATTCTGCGTCAACGCTGAAGAAGTCCTCGGGCACGCCGTAGATTCTGCACTGTGAGAATCGCGGGGGTGGCCGCCGCGGCGGCAACGCTGGTGGTCGCGGGGTGTTCGTCGGGTCCGCCGGACTACAAGCCGGGACCGGGCATGCTGGTCGCGGGCACCGCGCAGGTGACCGTCAACGGGCAGAACATCGGCACCACCGAGGCGGTGGACTGCACACCGGCGGGTTCACTGACCACCATCACCACTGGCGACCAGACGTCGGGCGTCACGACGCTGATCTCGAACAAGGATGCGCTGACCACCGAGGCCGTCAGCATCAACAACGTCGGCGGCTTCACCGGCAGCTACAACCGCGGCCTCGGCGGCGAGGCGAAGGTGACCATGACCGGCAGGACCTACGACATCACCGGTACCGCCGACGGCTTCGACGTCGCCAACCCCAGCTTCCGCACCGCCGGCACGTTCGCCATCAAGGTCGCCTGCTAGGGCGCCAGGAACCGGACGATCGCCTCGGCGAGTTCCTCGCCCGCGTCCTCCTGCAGGAAATGTCCGGCGTTGGCGATGACCGGATGCTCGACGCCCTGGGCGCCCCGCATCTGGCTCTTGAAGATCGGGGCCATGGCTCCGGTGATCGGGTCGCTGTCGCTGAATGCGACGAGCATCGGAGTGGTGCTGTCGCACAACGCTTTCCACGCGGCGCGGTTGGCCGCCGACGCGGGATTGTCGGGCGCGGTCGGAACCAGCCCCGGCATCGCGCGGGGGCCGGCGCAGCAGGCGTCGTCAGGGAACGGTGCGCTGTAGGCCGCGCGCACTTCGTCGGTGACGGGACGCGCGCACCCGGCGACCACCCACGATCCGACGTCGAGTGTCGGTGCGGCCTGGATGGCCTTGCGGAAGTTCCACCAGATCTCGGGCATCGGGTGGTCGCCGGTGGGCAGGCCGGTGTTGGCGACGACGATGCGCGCGAACCGATCGGGGTGCTCCGCTGCGACCCGCAGTCCGATCAGACCACCCCAGTCCTGGCCGACCAGCGTCACGTCGTGCAGGTCGAGCACGTCGAACGCGAGAGCGCGCATCCACTCGACGTGCCTGGCGTAGGTGTGGTCTTCGATCCTGGTCGGCTTGTCGGATCGACCGAATCCGACCAGGTCCGGACAAATGACCCGATATCCGGCCGCCGCCAGGATCGGCATCATCTTGCGGTACAGAAACGACCACGACGGCTCGCCGTGCAACATCAGCACCGGATTGCCGTCCGCGGGGCCGTCTTCCACCCACGCCACCCGCAGGTGTCCACCGTCGCCGTCGTCGACTTCGCAATACTTTGCCGGATAACCGAATTCAGGCAGATCGGCAAAACATTCGTCCGGTGTGCGCAACGTCTGCATGCGGGCAACCTACCGGAGCTTCCTGACGCCACCCTGCCGGTCGCATCAAGCGCAGATAACGATCGGCCCGTGCCCAGGCAAATTTTTCGGCAAATCGCCATATCCGCGCTGAACAGGCCAACATACTGTCCGGGATGATCCGCCGATCTTGACGGATCACGACAACACGAAGGAGAACAGTCGTGAAGCGTGGGTTCGTGGTCGCCGTAGGCGGCGCGGCGATTGTCATCGCCGGTCTGTCCGGCTGTGGTTCGGGCGAGAAGAAGTCCGAGACGAGCGGCGAGACGTCTTCCGCGGCGTCTGCACAAGGCAAAACCACCGTCACGATCGATGGACAGGATCAGAAAGTGCAGGGCACCGTCGTGTGCAGCTCGATGGGCGGAAACATGAACATCGCCATCGGTGACGCCGCGACCGGCATCGCGGCGGTGGTGAGCGAAGACGGCAAGACAGTGCAGTCGGTGGGTCTCGGCAACGTCAACGGTGTGACGCTCGGCTACCAGGCCGGCGCCGGCCAGGGCGACGCGAAGGCCGAGAAGGACGACAAGACCTGGAAGATCTCGGGCACCGCGACCGGCATCGACATGGCGAACCCCATGCAGCCGGTGAACAAGCCCTTTGAGATCGAGGTCAGCTGCCCGTAGCCAGGTGGACCGGATTCGATGCGACGGCGGCGGCTCCGTGAGGGACCGCCGCCGTTGTCGTGAGAAGCGTCAGGCAGGCAGCCGGTACCCGGCCGCGGACTGGCGCAACTGCCAGATCTGCGCGGGGCACAACTCGTTGACGGCCTGGTTGATCAGGTAGGCGCCCTGGTAGTAATCGGCCGTGTTGAAGTCGGCCTTGACCTGGTCCACCAACTGCGCGTAGCTCATCTTGGACGCGACGCGGTCGCAGATGCTGTTGCCGTAGCCGATTGCGGCGTCGGCGTTGGGGAAGTTGTAACCCGGCCGCACGTGCACGTTGACGAGGTAGGCCACCACATCCGCGTTCGCAGGCGGGGCCAGCGCCACCGTCGAGCACAGGCCCACGAAGAGCACGGCAACGAGCGACTTCATGCGTAGTGAGCCTAATGCGCACCCCGCCGAAGCGCAGCCACCTACGCTATGGCGCATGAAGCTGATGGCTGCAGTGGTGCTCGGTTGCGGATTCATCGCGGCACCGATGGTGTCGGTGACAACCGCATCGGCGGTACCGGTGTCGTGTGACGGGACAGCGCCGTCGTGCGTTCCGTATATCGAGCGCGGCGCAGTCCTCGGCGACGGATGTGCCGCGAACACCCGCTACAACCTTGCGCTCGATGCCTCCGGCGGCACGTTGGCGTGCAGCGCCAAGGGGCAGTGGATCGCGTCGCCGCCGCTGGTCGGCATCCGCACGCTGCGCTCGCAGTGCGGTGAGGACAAGGGTGTGGCGTTGACCATCGACGGCGTGACGATGAGCTGCATCGGCGGCGCGTGGAGCGCCGACTACACGGTGCCCTTCGCCTGACGGTGCTTTCGCGCCCGCTTGCGGTCACGCTCACCGGCCAGGCGGTGGCGTTGCGCGGAGCGGCGGTGCTCTTCCACGTCTCCGACGTTCCGATCGGCGGCTTGCTCATGCATCTCCGCCGCCTGATCGTGCGCAGCGGCGGCTGACATCAACTTCTCGACTGCGGCGAGGCGGGCCTTGAGCGCGCGGAACTTGGCCTCTTCGGCGCGCTGGGCGGCGGTCCTGGTGTCCTCGGCTGTGACGGGGTCGCCGTTGAGCAGTCGCGCGCGAAGCTCTCTGAGTTCCTTGGCGCGCTGTTGCGCCGCTTCGCGGGGTGTCTCACCCATATGACGCCTCCTGGCGCAGAATCCTAAGCAAAGAACCGCTCAGACGCGTGTCAACCCGTCAGCGCTGCGGCCGGGGTTGACCCAGGATGCGGCCGCGCCGATCACCATCATCACCGCGGCCGCGGTGAACACGACGACGAGGCCGGCGTGGAACGGTCCGGAGATCAGGTGGGGGAAGAAACTGTTACCGGTCAGCGTCGCGGCGTTCACGCCGGGTTGATGCAGCGCCCCGGATGGTTGAAGTAGTTGGGCAATGGGGTTGTAGCCGAGGAACGCCGCGAACAAGCTGCCGACCGGCGGCAGGTCCGCGATCTGGTGGGCAACGCCTGCGGCCACACCTTGTTGTTGCAGCCCCGAACTCAGCGCCGCAGGCAACGAGTGCGCCAGGCCCGCGATCATCAGCGAGAAGAAGGTGCCGATCGACAGCGACATGCCCGCGTTGGTGAAGGTGGCCCGAATACCGGATGCCGCACCGCGTTCGGCAGCGGGCACGCTGGACATGATCGCGGCGGTGTTGGGTGAGGTGAAGATGCCGCCGCCCAGCCCGTTGAGGAAGATCAGCGCGGCGAAGAGCCGATAGTCGAAGTTCACCGGAATGACCACCAGCGCAATGAAAGTAGCTCCCATCAACGCCAACCCGCCGATGGCAAACGGGCGCGAGCCCAAGCGGTCGGACAGCGTTCCCGACAGCGGTCCGGCCACCAGAAAGCCGACGGTCATCGGCAGCATGTAGATGCCCGACCACAGCGGGGTGGATTCGAAGCTGTAGCCGTGCAGTGGCAACCAGATCCCTTGCAGCCAGATGATCAACATGAACTGCAGGCCGCCGCGGCCCACTGCGGACATCAAGCCTGCGAGGTTGCCGAGCGCGAACGGTTTGGACCGGAACAACCGGATGTCCATCATCGGTGCGCGCGCCCGCATTTCGACCAGGCCGAGCAACGCCAGCATGCCTGCCGCCACGCAGATTGCGCCGAGCACGACGGGGTTGGTCCAGCCGGTGGAATGCCCGCCGTAGGGCTGAATCCCGTAAGTGATGGCGGCCAGCAGCACCGTGAGTCCGATGCCGAACAGCAGTGTGCCGGGCCAGTCGAAGCGCGCCGGGGTCCGAACGCCCACCTCGCGCAGCGAGCGGTAACTCCAGATGGTGCCGGCCAGTCCCAGTGGCACGCCGACCCAGAACACTGCGCGCCAATCCCATTCGGAGAGCACGCCGCCGATCAACAGGCCGAGGAACTGGCCCGCGATGGCCGCGACCTGGTTGACGCCGAGCGCCATTCCGCGCTGCCGGGCGGGAAACGCGTCGGTGAGGATGGCCGCCGAACACGCCATCAGCATGGCGCCGCCGATGCCCTGAAAGACCCGCCAGCCGATCAGCCAGACGGCACCACCGCCGAGGTGAAACGGATCGAATGACAGCGCGACGGCGCCGACCGTGAAGAGGACGAAGCCCAGGTTGTAGATCCGGACACGCCCGAAGATGTCGCCGAGTCGTCCCAGCGGGACGACGAGCACCGCCGTCGCGACCAGATATCCCATCAGCATCCAGAGCAGATAGCTGACGTTGCCGGGGGCGAGAGGGTTGAGTCCGATGCCGCGGAAGATCGCAGGCAGGGAGATCAGCACGATCGAGCTGTTGATCGCCGCAAGCAGCGCGCCCAACGTGGTGTTGGACAACGCAACCCACTTGTAGTTGGGGTGTTCTCGGTCCATTCGGCTGCGGCGCCGCGCCGTTTCGGCCGCGGCCTGCGCCTTGGAGTCGACTATCGGCGGTGAGGCGTCCAGGTCGGTGGTCACGGGTCGCGGTTACCCACGTACGGTGAAAGCACCTCCGGTTCAGCATGATTCACAGCAGATGCCCAGGTGTTGACGACGAACCTGAGCGTTTGCTGAAACCCGTTTCACGGCAACAGAATTGGGAATCCGCGTCGGCATGACTCACATGGTGGTGTTGGCAGCGTCGAACAACGTCGAGGCTGCAGGTTTGATACTGCGCGGCATCAAAGGCGTCTTCGTTGCGATCGGCAGCATCATCGCTGCGATCGTCTGCGGACTGGTGGCCGCGATGAAAGGCCGAAATCCCCTGGGTTGGGGGATCGCCGGACTGTTCTTCAGCATCCTGACGCTGATCGTCGTCATCGTCATTCCACGGAAGAAGTCGTGACGGCGCCGCGCGACACCAAAGATGGTGTCGGTGCCCGCAGCGGCGAGGCTAGAACCAGACTTTTCGGCCGCCGACAGGGCGACCAACCGCGCCGAGGATCCACAGCACGACGCCGACCACGATGAGGATCGCGCCGATGGTGTAGAGGATCGACAGGCTCGTGAAGTAGCCGATTATCAGGAGGATGATGCCGAGGATGATCATGGTGACTCCGTCTGGAGGCGAACGAACTTAGGACTGCGAACGGAATTGCCAGATCCGTCAAAATCGAAACCTGCCATGCCGGATTGGGCGGAGACGGACGATCATCAGCGGAGTGCACCTACCCCTGCTGGCGCTACTCGCCGCCATCGGCCTCGTCGGAGGAATCGGCATCACGACCGTCGGACCCGGCGGCGTCCTGCCCACCATCGGCCTTCTGGCCTTGACGGGACTGTCACCGGCTCAAGTGGCCGGTACGGCCATCGTCACGCACGTCGCCACAGGAGCGGTGGGAACCTGGGCCTACACCCGCTCGGGTCAACTTCGCGCGCGTAATACCTTGCGTATCGCCCTCATGCTGGGCGCGACCGCTCTTCTCGGCACCACAGCCGGGGTTGTCGCCGGCACGCTGGTTTCGAAGGAGATCTTCACGGTCATCGTCGGTGCAGTCGTCGCGGCCGCCGCTGGAATGCTCTGGTACCGCGGCCGTTCCGACGCCCCACCACTCGTCGACCTGCCGACCGCGGTGGTCGTCGCGATCGGGTTGTCTGTGTCGGCCGTCAGCGGGCTGGTGGGCATCGGCGGGCCGATGTTGACGGTGCCGCTTCTCGTTGCAGCGGGCCTGCCCGTGCTCCAATCGGTGGCCTGCGCGCAAGTGCAATCGATCGTCATCGCGACGGTAGGGACCCTGGGATACCTGCTCCACGGCACGATCGACTGGCCGCTGGCCGGCCTCATCGGTATCCCCGAACTCGCCGGCGTGCTCATCGGTTGGAAGCTCGCGCACGCACTACCCACCCGGGTCCTGCGGATCGTCCTCATCGCCGCGCTGTGCGTACTCGCCGTGTATCTCATTGCCGGGTGATTCACCGCGGCGCTCTGCCGTTATCAGAACTTCAGAAAACCACAACTGAATCGGCAAATTGCGCGACCACACTCGATGCTGCACACGAAAAACCGTGAAGCAAAGAGGAATTGACGAAATGAAAGCAATTGTCATTGGCGCTGCAACGACATTGGGCGTCTTGGGTATCGCGACAGCCGGACCGGCGTCGGCCACTCCAGCACTGTTTGCCAACGGATTTGGCAACGCACAGGACACCGTCAACACCTTGGCGGCCAGAGGCTACAACGTGGCGCTCAACGGCGCGGTGGCCAATCCGCTGTCCGGCTGCAAGGTGACCGGAGTCGAAGGGCTCAACGATTCGAACGTCACCGCCAGCGGAACCCGAATAGACACCGCTGGTTTCGACACTGTCTATGTCGACATCCTGTGCAGGGGCGGATAAATGACGCGTGACAGCGAATGGAGGAGAACGGAATTGAGTAAGGAAAAGAAAATGATGGGGACCATTCTCGGCGGTTTTGCGGTCGCCGCGTTCGCGACACTGTCGGTCATCACCACGCATCACGCAGACGCGATGGACCAAGCGGCCGGCTCAGGAGGCAACGTGACCGCTGCGACCCAGAAGCCATCGGCGCCGCCCCACAGTCCACCCATCCCCTTCGCCAAGCCCGCCATCACCGGGCCCGCCAAGCTGCCGCCTGAAGAGCAAGGGCTTCCCGGGGACTAGCCGCGGACAGCGGGCGCGGCCACTGCAGGAAGGGCTTTCGCAGTGGCCGCGCCACTAGTTGGTCATGACGTGCGCAGCGCGCGAAGCGAATCCCCCAACGTCCAAATGGCCACTCCGATCAGAACGAGATCTTTGAGCAGGAACTGACCCGGTTGAGCCGACAGCACCGGCACGCCCGCGAGGTGGCCAACCACCACACCCGGCGTCGAGAACAGAAAACTCAACGTGCCGACGAAGAGCACGACAGCCAACGCGCTTCCGACAAACGCAGCGCGAGGCCAACGCGGCCCGACGGCGATCAGCACCGCGGCGACGATCTCCATCGTGCCCAACCCGCGGGCCACCGCCACCGGGCTCAGGAAGTCGAAAATCCAACTCATCAGCGGACTGTGCTGGATGAGCACTTTGGCGTCCATCTTCAGGTATTTCCCGAACCCGATCCAAGCCAGGACGACGACCAGCCCGTAGCGGGTGATCAACTGGCCTGCGTCGATCAGGACTCTGTCGAAACGTGTGGTGGCGATTGTTGAAGTGGTGGTCATGCGTCGAGCGTTACGTCGCACGATGACGTTTGATTGGTCAGTTTCTGACGATTTTCTGAAGAAGTGCGCTTGCGGCCATTCGCAGCCAGTTCACGGCGGAATTCACAGGCAGTATGGGGTCATGAGTATTGACGTGGCCCCGCCGCAGGGGCTTCGTGCGTTGGTCGTCGACGACGAGACGCCGTTGGCGTCTGTGGTGGCCGGCTACTTGAAGCGCGAGATGTTCGAGGTGCACCTGGCCCACGACGGGCACAGCGCACTGGATCTCGCACGCGAGGCCGATCCAGATGTGGTCATCCTCGATATCGGTCTGCCGGGTGTCGACGGCGTCGAGGTGTGCAGGCAGCTTCGCGCCTTCTCCGATGCATACGTGGTGATGTTGACCGCACGCGACACGGAACTCGACACCATCGTGGGGTTGTCGGTCGGCGCCGACGATTACGTCACCAAACCGTTCAGCCCGCGCGAGTTGGTAGCCCGGGTGCGCGCGATGATGCGGCGACCCCGACGCACGCCGGACACAAACAGCGAAACGGTCAGCCCCCCACGGAGGTTCGGCATACTGCAGATCGACGTCGATGCCCGTGAAGTGCATCTCGACGGGTCACCGGTGATGCTCACCCGAACCGAATTCGACATCTTGGCAACGCTTTCGGCACGCCCTGGAGTGGTGTGGAGCAGAGGTCAACTGCTGCAATCGGTATGGGGCGACACGTGGGTCGGCGCCGACAACGTGGTCGACGTCCACGTCGGCCGTCTTCGCCGCAAGTTGGCCGACGACCCCGCGGCGCCGCGCTATGTCGTCACCGTGCGCGGCGTCGGATACCGGATGGGGGCGGGCTGATGCCGAGCAGGCGCGGGATCGGACTGCGACTGCTGGTGACGATTCTGGTTGTCGTCATCGCAGGGATGGCGACCACCACGGTCGTGGCGATGACCGTCGGGCCGCCGATGATCCGCCGCTTGATGGATCAAGCGGTGGTGCCTGGGCTCAATGGCAGTCATCCCTATGAGCGCGCCTTCCGTGAGGCGACCGCGCTGTCGGTCGGTATTGCGCTGGCCGTGTCGGCAGTGGCGACGCTGTCGCTGAGCTACTACCTGAGCAGACGGGTGCACCGCTCGGCGACCGCGCTATCGCGCGCAGCGTCAGCAGTTGCCAACGGGCATTACGACATTGCCGTTCCGGCACCCGGGCTCGGCAAGGAGTTCGACGCCGTCGCCGCCGCGTTCAACACGATGGCGCAACGGCTCGGTGCCGCGGAGGACACGCGTCGGCAGATGCTGGCCGACCTGGCGCATGAGATCAGGACGCCGGTGTCGGTGCTGGAGGCGTACATGGAGGCGCTCGAGGACGGGGTGCAACCACTGGACGCGGAAACCGTTGCGACACTGCGCGACCAGACCCGACGCCTGACTCGGTTCAGTGTCGACGTGACGTCGCTGGCGGTCGCGGAACGGCGCACGACGTTCATCGACGCGGTCTGGACATCACCGGCGGAGCTGGTCTCATCGGCGGTGTCGGCATTCGCGCCCCGGTACAGCGCCAAGGGGGTGGCGCTGCGTGCGCAGACCACGGCCGAGGTGCCGAAGCTGTGGGCCGACCCCGAACGGCTCGCACAGGTAATGAGCAACCTGCTCGACAACGCGCTGCGCCACACCGCTGCGGGCGGCGAGGTCAGCGTGCTGATGTTCGACAACGACGACGAACTGGTCATCGCGGTCTCCGACACTGGAATTGGCATAGCGCCCGAACACCTCGGCCGCTTGTTCGACCGGTTCTACCGGGTCGACTCGGCCCGCGACCGCAGGCAGGGCGGCGCAGGTATCGGGCTGTCGATCGCCAAGGCGTTGGTCGAAGCGCATGGCGGCCGCATCGAGGCGCACAGCGAAGGACACGGCACGGGGTGCACCATCAGTTTTCGCCTGCCCTACCGCGGACTAGTGCACGCCGAGGGCGCGGAGATGGTCGATCATGGTGTCGACAGCCGCCTCGAGGGGCGCGGTGTCCCGGCGCACCTGACTCAACAGCAGGCCGCCCTGGATGGCTGCCAGCATGGCGAGGGCGATCGAATCGACGTCCGCGTCGGGAGGTAGTTCGCCGCGCGCGGCGATAACGCCGAGTCCGTCCCGAATCATGGTCTCCCACCGAGTAAATGACCGTGCGAGGCGAGCACGGGCCAGTGGGTCGGTTTCGGTGAGTTCGTTGGCGAGGGATCCGATGGGACAGCCGCCTTCGCAGCGGCGGTCGCGCACCAGGTCGACCATGATGTCGCGCCATCGGCGCAAGTCGTCGAGGGACTCGAGGTGGTCGAGACCGAGATGCTGCACGGCGAGCACCTGGTCGGTTTGCATGTCGATGACAGCGGCGACCAGATCGCTCTTGTCGGCGAAGTAGTGGTACATCTGCGATGTGCTCACGCTGGCAGCGTGCTGAATGTCCTCGATGGTGGTGCCTGCGACGCCGCGTTGCAGCATCAACTCGGCTGCGGCGGCCACGATCCGGTCCCGCGTTGCGCGTCCCTTCGGAGTCAGCTTTGGTTGCGAAGTGGTGCGCATTCGGGGACCTCATTTTCTGGAGTTGACACTCCATTTTTGCAGGCGCAGACTCGCGAAGCGAGTACCCGTGCCAAACCCGCTCTGCGACAACGGCATCGACTGAAAGGCGAGTGATGTCCACCTCCGCTGAAGCCAATCCCACCACGATCGCCGGCCGCGTCGCCGCAATGCAGGCGGCGATGGCAGACCAGATCCCCAACGAGGTACTCGGCGTGTTCGGTGCGGAGCAGGCCGGTCTCGATGAACGCGGGATCCCGTCGGGCGTTGCCGAACCCGGTGAGACGTTGGGCGATTTCGACCTCATCGACGCGCACGGCGAGGCCACGAAACTGTCGGCCGCAATCGGTGGCCGTACCGCCGTGGTGGTGCTCTACCGCGGCGTGTGGTGTCCGTACTGCAATCTGGCGCTGCGCGCGTATCAGGAGGACCTCGCCCCGGCCCTGGCCGACAGGGGCGTCGTGCTGGTGGCGGTCAGCCCGCAGAAGCCCGACGGGTCGCTGTCGGTCAAGGAGAAGAACAAACTGAGTTTCACGGTGTTGTCGGATCCTGGCAACGCGGTCGCGGGCCGTCTCGGGGTGATCACCGAGCCCACGCAAGAGGCGCAGGCGGCGCAACGTGCGGGCGGACTGAACCTGGCCGAGGTCAACGCCGACGGCACCGTGGGTCTGCCGATGCCGACGGTCGTCGTCGTGGACGAGTCCGGGACTATCCGCTGGATCGACGTGCACCCCAACTACGCGACGCGCACGGAGGTCAGCGACATCTTGGCAGCGCTGGACGCGCTGTGCTGACCAGGCAATTTCTTGGCGGTGGCGGAGGGATTTGAACCCTCGGACGGGGGTTACCCGTCACACGCTTTCGAGGCGTGCTCCTTAGGCCGCTCGGACACGCCACCGCGTGGCAGCTTACCGGCCGACCGCGGTACTGATCCAATCGCTTCCGTGACCAACCGGATCCAGGCCCTGCTCGGCGTCGAGTATCCCGTCGTCCAGGCGCCGATGACCTACATCGCCAGGGCCGAACTGGCCGCTGCCGTCTCCGAGGGCGGCGGCCTCGGCATGATCGAGACGCTGACCCCCGACGGCCGCGCCGACCTGCGCCGCGTACGCGAACTCACCGACCGCCCGGTGGCGGCCAACCTGATGATCCAGGGCTGGAAGCGCGATCCGTCGATCGTCGACGAACTGGTCGCAGCCGAGGTGCGGCACGTCTTCACCTCCGCGGGCGACCCCGCCCTGTTCACCGCCCGACTGCACGACGCAGGCATGATCGTCGTCCACGTCGTCGGATCGCTCAAGGGCGCGAGGAAGGCCGCCGACGCGGGCGTCGACGCCCTGGTGGTCGAGGGTGTCGAGGGTGGTGGGTTCAAATCCGCCCTCGGCGCGTCGACGCTGGTCCTGCTCCCCCTCGTCGCCGACGAGGTCGACCTGCCGATCATCGCGGCGGGCGGCATCTGCGACGCCCGTTCCGCGGCCGCCGCCGTCGTACTCGGCGCCGAAGGCGTTCAAATGGGCACCCGGATGCTCGCCAGCCACGAGGCCGCCGTGCATGCCAACTTCAAGAACGCGATCATGGCCGCCGCCGACGACGGCACCGTGATGCTCGACATCCCCGGCAACCCGACGATGCGGGTACTGCGCACCGGCCTCGCCGCCCGGGTTGCCGCCAACGATCCCGACGTACAAGTGCTCGGCCGGATCACCGACCTCTACTTCGACGGCGATATGGACGCCAGCGTCGCCAACACCGGCCAGGTGTCGTCGCGGATCATCGACCTGCAGCCAGCGGCGCAGATCGTCAAGCAGACTTGGTCGGAGATCGAAAACGTGTTGCGCGACGGCGGATCTCGGCTCGGTTAGTCCGATCGCTGCCTGATGCTCTTCGCGCAAACGCTCATCGCTGCCTGATGCTCTTCGCGCAAGCGCTCATCGCTGCCTGATGCTCTTCGCGCAAGCGCTCATCGCTGCCTGATGCTCTTCGCGCAAGCGCTCATCGCTGCCTGATGCTCTTCGCGCAAGCGCTCATCGCTGTCGCGCGAAGAACGCCTCCAGCGGCGCCGCGCATTCGGCCGCCAGTACCCCGCCGCGCACTTCGGGCCGGTGCGTCAGCCGACGGTCACGCACCACGTCCCACAACGACCCGACCGCCCCCGTCTTCGGTTCCCACGCCCCGAACACCAACCGCGCGACGCGGGCCATCACCAGCGCGCCCGCACACATCGTGCAGGGCTCGACCGTGACCGCCAGCGTCGCGCCCTCCAACCGCCAGCCGTCACCGAGCGCGGACGCCGCCGCGCGCATCGCCAAAATCTCCGCGTGCGCGGTCGGGTCACCGAGTTCCTCACGCATATTGGCCGCGCGCGCCAGTTCGATGCCGTCCGCGGCGACGATCACCGCCCCGATCGGCACATCGCGAGGCCCCGCCGCACCTGCGGCCTCCAATGCAACCCGGATCAGGTCCTCGTCAGACTTCACCGACCCAAACGGTCGAGCACGGCCGACAGCTCATCCGCGAAACCCATCTCCCGCGCGATGCGGCCCAACTGCTCGTCGGCGTAGAGGTCGGATTCGTCGAGGATGACGCCCAGCACCGCCTCCGGCAGGCCCACGTCGGAGAGCAGGCCGAGGTCGCCCTCCTCGAACGGGTCGGCCTCCTCGAGTTCCTCCGGTGATATGTCGTTGTCGAGTTTCTCCAGCACCTCGGCGGCGATGTCGTAGTCCAGCGCAGCCGTCGCGTCCGACAGGAACAGCCTGGTCCCCGCTGGCGCGGGTCGCACGATCACGAAGAATTCGTCGTCGACGTCCAGTAGGCCGAAAACGGCACCAGCGCTACGCAACTCGCGTAGTTCGGTCTCCGCTGCGGCCAGGCTGTTCAACGCGGCCTTGCGCATTGCCGAACAGCGCCACTTGCCGTCCTCGCGGACGACGGCAACCCCGAACCCGTCGGGCATGTCTGCCGCCGGTGCACCCTGTGCTCCCATGAGGGGTAACGGTAGTCCCGAGGTCGAGGGTTTACCAGCACTGGAGACCAAGGCTGACGTCGGACGATGCGGTTCGTGTGCCAACCTTGCAAGGTGACGAACACACCGATTTGTGTGGTGGGGCTCGGGCTGATCGGCGGCTCGGTGATGCGGGCCGCCGCGGCCGCGGGGCGTGAGGTCTTCGGGTACAACCGCTCGATCGACGGGGTACAGGCGGCGAAGTTCGACGGGTTCGACGCCACCGAGAACCTCGACGAAGCGTTGGCCCGGGCCGCTGCCAGCAACGCCCTGATCGTGCTCGCCGTGCCGGTGCCTGCGTTACGCGCGATGCTGGCCCGCATCCGCGACACCGCACCGGATTGCCCGTTGACCGATGTGACCAGCGTGAAGAGTTGCGTGCTGGACGAGGTCCGCTCGTTCGGACTGCTCGACCGCTTCGTCGGCGGCCACCCGATGACCGGGACCGCGCACTCCGGATGGTCGGCGGGCAACGCCCGCCTCTTCGTCGGCGCGCCGTGGGTGATCGCCGTCGACGACCACGTCGACCCCGACATCTGGACGCTGGTGATGAACCTGTCGCTGGACTGCGGATCCGTCATCGTCCCGGCGCGCTCCGACGAGCACGACGCGGCCGCAGCCACGATCTCGCACCTTCCGCACCTGCTGGCTGAGGCGCTGGCGATCACGGCGGGCGAGGTCCCGCTGGCGTTCGCATTGGCGGCGGGCTCGTTCCGCGACGGCACCCGGGTCGCGGCCACCGCGCCCGACCTCGTCCGCGCCATGTGCGAGGCCAACGCCGACCAACTGCTGCCCGCATTGGAACGCACGCTCGCGCTGCTCGGCCAGGCGCGCGACGCGCTGGCCGCGAAGAACCCGCTGACCGACCTCGTCGAACCGGGACACGCCGCCCGCATCCGCTACGACAGCTTCAGCAGGCCGGACATCGTCGCCGTCGTGATCGGCGAGGAGAACTGGCGCGAAGAACTCGCCGCGGCGGGCCGGGCCGGCGGCGTGATCAGATCCGCTCTGCCAACCCTGGGTAGTCGAGGATGAAACCGTCCTCGTCGACCGTGATGGTGGTCTCGGCGACCGGCGAATGCAGCTTGATCCCGTCGGGCGCGCTGCTGTAGGTGATGACCGCGGGCTCCACCGACAGCTCGGGCAACCGCACGTACACCACTGGGCAGGTGATCGAGTCGCTGCGCTGATAGAGCCCGGTGCGCCGGATCGGCAGCGCGTTGAAGAACGGGCTGAAGATCACGTCGACGTCGAGCGCGCCTTCGTAGGCGGCGCGTTTGGTCTCGCCGGTGTGCTGCTGCACAAGCCACATGTTCTCTTCGTCACGCGCGATCGACAGTTGGCGTTCGCGTTCGGCGAGCGTGACGGTCAGCGACAGCCGTTTGGTGCCGCCTCCCTCGTCGGTGACCAAGTCGTAGGAGGCCGAGAACGCCGGATGTGACGGCGTCGCGGCGGCAACGATTCTGCCGTGCGCCTTGATCCGGTTGCCCGACAGCTGAACCCGAACGGATTCCATCCTCGGGACGTCATGGGCACGCCAGGTCAACGTTCGCGGCCACGAGCCGCGGGCGCTATCCATCTCCTCAGAGCGACCGTCACTCATACCTCTACCGTAGGCGAAGGACCGCCTCGTTCGTAGCGGGCTACCGAAGTGCTTTCGGGACGCGGCCCGGACTCGAGCGCCACCTCGTCGCCGAGCAGCGGTTGCGGCATTTTCCGACGCCCTTGCAACCGGCCCGTGCCTGGCACGGACAGCCAGACCGCGAATGCGAGCACGGCGTCGAGGATCAACGCCAGCGCGGTGACCATGAGCGCGCCCACCAAGGCGAGGTAGAACTCCCGCACCTTGATCCCGTCGATCAGGTACCGCCCCAGCCCGCCGAGACTGGCGTACGCGGCAACGGTCGCGGTCGCGACGATCTGCAGCGTCGCGGTGCGCAACCCGCTGAGGATCAGCGGCATCGCGTTCGGCACCTCGACCCGCAGCAGCACCCGGGACTCCGTCATCCCCATCGACCTGGCCGCGTCGACCACCAGCGGATCCACGTTCGCGATCCCGGAGTACGTACCTGCCAACAGCGGCGGGATGCCCAGCAGCATCAGCGCCACGGTCGGCGGGACCAGGCCGAGTCCCCAGAGCAGCACGCCAAGCAACAGCACACCCAGCGTGGGCAGCGCGCGAAGCGCGTTGACGCCGGTGACCACCAGAAAGGTGCCGCGGCCGGTGTGCCCGATCAGCATCCCGATCGGAACGGCGATCAACGCCGAGAACAGGACCGCGACGACGGTGTACTGCAGGTGCTCGAGGATGCGCGCGGTCAGGCCGGCGGGACCGCCCCAGTTGGCCGCGGTGAAGATGAACGAAAGTGCCTGCTGCAGAAAGTTCATGCGGCCGCTCCTGCGGTGACTTTCTGGCGACGGGCCCTAGGCGTGTTGGTCGCCCGGGTCCACGGCGTCAGCGCCTTCCCCGCGAGCATGATCAGCGTGTCGATGACGATGGCCAACACGAAGATCGCGATGATGCCCGCGATGATCTGGTCACTCTTGTTGGCCTGATAGCCCTCGGTGAACCACGTGCCAAGGCCACCGATTCCGATCACCGAGCCGACGGACACCATGGAGATGTTCGTGACGGCCACCACCCGCAGGCTGGCGGTGAGCACCGGAACAGCAAGTGGCAGTTCGACTTTCAGTATTCGGGCGATCGGTTTGTAGCCAACCGCCGTGGCTGCGTCCAGCACCGCGGGTGACACCGCGTCCAGCGCCTCGGGCACCGCGCGCACCAGCAACGCCACGGTGTAAAGCGTCAGCGCGACAATGACATTGGCTTCGTCGAGGATGCGGGTCGGGATGACGAGCGGCAGCACCACGAACAGCGCCAGCGACGGAATCGTGAAGATGATGCTCGCCGTGACGGTCGTCAGCCTGCGCAACGCCGTGGTCCGCTGCACCAGCGCGCCGAGCGGCACGGCGATGATCAACCCCAGGACGACCGGCACCAGGGACAGCCGCAGGTGGATCAGCGTCAGCGTCCACAGATCGTCCAGGTGCGTGAGCAGATACCGCATCTGCTACCCCAGTTCCGGTACGCGGCGCTGCTCGCGCAGCAGCTTGAGCACATCGTCGGCGCGCACACCACCGATCAACTGGCCGTCCTCGCCGACCGCCACACCCAACCCGGACGGTGACGACAGTGCGGCGTCGAGAGCCTGCCGTAGCGTGCCGTCCGGCCGGAAGAACGAACCACCGCCGATGGTGCTGTCGTACAGGGAGTTTCCTTTGCGGTGGACCTCGACGCCCTCGGCGTTGATCCAGGCGTACGGTGTGCCGTCGGCCCTGGTGACCAGCGACCACTCGCCCGGTTCCAGCATCAGGCCGTCGACGTCGTCGTCCACGACGGTCTTGATCTCGTGCAGCGGCAGGCCGGTCGCATGGAAGAATTGCAGACCGCGGTAACCGCGGTCGGCGCCGACGAATCCCGAAACCAGTTCGTTGGCGGGGTTCGACAGCACGAACGCGGGGTCGGCGTATTGCAGCAGTGTGCCACCGCGGCCGAACACCGCGACCTTGTCGCCGAGCTTGACCGCCTCGTCTATGTCGTGGGTGACGAATACGATCGTCTTGCGCAATTCGCTTTGCAGCCGCAGGATCTCGGTCTGCAGTTCCTCGCGCACCACCGGGTCGACCGCGCTGAACGGTTCGTCCATCAACAGGATCGGCGGATCTGCGGCCAAGGCGCGGGCGACGCCGACGCGCTGCTGCTGACCGCCGGACAGCTGCGCCGGATACCGGCTGCCGAGCTTGGGATCCAGTCCGACGCGTTCCATCACTTCCAGTGCGGATTTGCGTGCGCTGCGCCGTGATTCGCCGCGCAGCACCGGCACCGTGGCGACATTGTCGACCACCCTCAGATGCGGCATCAACCCCGCGCTCTGGATGACGTAGCCGATACCAAGGCGCAGCTTCACCGGGTCGACCTTGGTGACGTCCTTTCCGTCCACGGTCAACGTGCCCGAGGTCGGGTCGATCATCCGGTTGATCATCCGCATGGACGTGGTTTTGCCACAGCCGGAGGGACCGACGAAAACCGTGAGCGTTCCCTGCGGAACCTCCAGTGTCAGGTCGTCGACCGCGACGGTGCCGTCGGGATACTTCTTGGTGACGTTCTCGAATGTGATCACTTTTTCACCGGCTTGTCGAAACCGTTGTCCTTGATCCACTGTGCCGCTGCCTCGTCGGGGTCGACTCCCTTGTTTCCCTCGACGGCCGTGTTGAGTTGGATCAGCGCCTCGGTGGTCAGTTTGGCGCTCACGGCGTCCAGCACTGTCTTGAGTTCGTTGGACATCTTCTGCGAAGCCACCAGCGGAACGACGTTGGCGGCGAGGAACACGCTCTTCGGGTCTTCGAGCACCACCAGTCGATTCTGCTCGATCGCCGGTGACGTGCTGAAGATGTCCGCGGCGGTGATGGTGCCGCTCGTCAGCGCCTGCACGGTGGCCGGGCCGCCGCCGTCACTGATCGCGATGAAATTCGCGGGAGTGATGTCCAATCCGTACTTGTCCTTCAGACCCACCAGGCCCGTCACGCGGGTCTGAAACTCCGACGGGCCGCCGACTTTCACCTCGGGCGAGTGCGCCGCCAGGTCGGCGATGGACTTCAGGTTCCACTTCTGCGCCGTCGCCTCCGTCACCGCGAGGGTGTCCTTGTCCTCCGCGGGTGACGGATACAGGATCGACAGATCGCCGGGGAGCGCCTTGAGCAGACCCAGCAGCACCGCGTCGGGCGTGGTCGCCTGCGTCTCCTTGTCGAAGTACTGCAGCAGATTGCCGGTGTACTCCGGGATCAGGTCGATGGAATGGTCCTGCACCGCGGGGATGTAAGTCTCGCGGCTGCCGATGCCGAACTGGCGGCCCACGGTGAAGCCGTTGGCCTCCAACGCCTGGGCGTAGATCTCGGCGATGATCTTCGATTCCGTGAAGTCGGCGGAGCCGACCTTGATCGACTTCAGATCGCCGGATATCTCGCCGCCGCCCAGCGGATTGGAACTGCCGCACGCTGCGGTTATCAGCGCGAGGACGGCGGCCAAAATCGCCAGGATCGATCTACGGTTGCTCGACATTCCCAAGGGTCCTCTCGGCGCATAGGCTCCCCCGGACACTAGCGAGATGCGCGTGAGAACGCCGCCCTTTGCGTCACCGTGCGCGCCGATATGGTTTCTTTCGATGCCTGAAGGGGCAAAGATGAAGCCATGACCAGCGATCCCTCTGCCTCGCCCGATCGCCCGTTGGGCGAGGTTCCGCCGCTGCCCCCTGCAGAGCCGGATCCGACGGCCACGCCCGGTGAATACCTGGTGTCACCGAAGTCTGCGGTCAAGTTCACCCGCGCCGCGGCGCTGTGGTCGGCGCTCATCGTCGGCTTTCTGATCCTGATCTTCCTGCTGGTGTTCATCATGCAGAACACTGATTCGGCGACCATCCACTTCTTCGCGTGGGAGTGGAATCTGCCGTTGGGCGTTGCGATTCTGCTCGCCGCGGTGTGCGGCGGGCTGCTGACCGTCGCGGCCGGTACCGCGCGCATCATTCAGCTGCGCCGCGCGGCCAAGCGGAATCTGAAGGCGGGTCTCTAGCCGGCGGCGCGCACTTGGGCCGCGATCACCTCGGGGTGGGCGTACGGGATCATGTGGTTGCCGTCGACCGTGAGCAGTCGTGTACCCGGCAGGGTGTCGGCCAGCCGGCGGGCGTGGTCGATGCTGATCAGTTTGTCATCAACGGCGGCGATGATCACCGACGGCACACGAATCTGCGCGACGTTGTCGTCGATCCAGCGTGAGGTGTCGTCGAACTCGAGTTGCTCGGATTCATACGCGGCCAAGTTGCCGGGCGACATGGTCACCGACAGCAGCCTGCGCGCGTAGGCGGGGTCCACCGGGGCAGGCTCGAACGCACGCCTTGAGCCACCGGTCGCGATGAGGCGCTTGATCACGTCGCCCGCGGTCACGTCGACGAGCGTCCGGACGACCGGCAGTTGCGTGAAGCGGATGTAGCGGGCGTTGAACCGGTCCATGAACTGCGACCTGGTCCCGCCTGCGCCCGGCGCGACGAGGATCATCTTGGCGATGTCCTGCGGATAGCGACGGGCGAGTCCCAGCGCCACTGCGCCGCCGAACGAGTGCCCGACCACGATCGCCGGGGAAAGTCGCAGCTGCGTGAGCATTTCGTGCATCAGCTCGATCTGCTGCTGATACGGCAACCAGCCGCCCTTCGACCAGCCGAACCCCGGCCGGTCGAGCGCGATCACGTGCCTGCCTTTCAGGTGAGGCAGGACCTGGTCGAAATCGTTGTGCGTGCCGGGCAATCCGTGGATCATCACGACGGGCGGGCCGGCGCCGGGCTGCTCGCGGTAGTGAATGTCCTTGCCCCGCAGGCTGATATATGTTCCGTCGGAACCAGGCATGGCCGGCAGCTTCGCGACGGTGAGGTTGACCACCGTCAGCACCACGATTAGCAGCACCACTGACCAGAGGCCGAAACGGACGAACCGGCGCATCTCAGCCCAGCACGCGTAAGCCCTCGGCCACCAGCGGCGCCACCGCCTGGTCCACCGCGTCGGCATCGTCGGCGACGCCGCCACCCATCCTGGCCCGGAACGCGATGCCCGCGGCGATGATGGCCACCTTGAAGTAGCCGAGCGCGATATAGAAGTCCCAGTTGTCCAGCGGCTGTTGCGCCGCAACGGAATACCGGTTGGCCAGTTCGTCGACGTCCGGCATCAACGGTGACGCCCATGCGGAGGCGGCGTGGATCATGTTGAACATCGGATGCCGGTACACGCACATCAGCGCGGCGTCGCTGAGCGGATCACCAAGCGTGGACATCTCCCAGTCCAGTACGGCAACCACCTTGGTGGCGTCGTTCGAGTCCAGGATCGTGTTGTCGATCCGGTAGTCGCCGTGCACGATCGAACTGCGGCTCTGCGGTGGAATCGCTTCTGCCAGAGCCGAATGCAATCTTCTGACGTCGGCGTCGCACGGATCGTTGTCGCGACGGACCAGCTCCCACTGCCCGCCCCAGCGCCGCACCTGCCGTGCCAGATAGCCGGTGGGCTTGCCGAAGTCGCCGAGACCGACAGCGTCGGGGTCGACTGCGTGCAGATCGGCGAGCACCCGGATCAGCGCGTCGACGCAGTCGCTGATGACGGTCTTGTCGCCGAGCTTCTCCAGTTCGTCGTCGTGGCGAACGACGCGTCCTTCGACGTGCTCGACCATCTGGAACGGCGCACCGAGCACGGAGTCATCGTTGCGCATCGCGACGGCGCGCGCGACCGGCACCGGGGTGTCGGCCAGTGCGGCCACCACCTTGTACTCGCGCGCCATATCGTGCGCGGACGGCGTCAGGCCGTGCAACGGCGGCCTGCGCAGCACCCACTTGGAGGCGTCGTCGAACACCAGGAAGGTGAGGTTCGACCTGCCGCCGGAGATCAGCTCGGCGCGCAGTTCACCACTGCGCGGAATGCCGATGGACTGCAGGTGGCGGTCCAGGGCGTCGAGATCGAGCCCTTCGAGCGAGGTAGTCATCGGGTCTTTCCTACCACCGCTGGTTTCGCGGCAGCAGGTCCCATACGTGCTCGGTGCCGTTGACGGCGGCGACGTACAGGTCGCCCTTGCGCGACGACAGCAGCCTGGTGATTCCGGCGTAATCGACGTTGACGCACAGGATCCTCTCGGTGCGCATGATGGTGTGTACCAGCCCGTTGATCACCCCGCCGTGGGTGAACACCGCGACCGTGTCCTCGTGCTCGCCGGCGTCGGCGATCGCGCGGATCCCCTCGTTGATGCGGGCCAGGAATGCGTCTTCGTCGACGCCGCTGGGCAGGTGGCCAGCGGCCAGCCGCGCGAGTTGCTCAGGGTACTCGGCGGCGATCTGCTCGACGGGGATGTAGTGAGCCATGTCGCGGTCGTATTCGGCGAGCCGGGCGTCGACCTCGATGGGCAGGCCGAGCACGTCGGCGACAGGTTGCGCGGTCTGCACCGACCGCCGCTGCGGGCTGCTGATCAGCCGCTTGACCGGGAACCGCGCCAGCGCGTCGGGCAGCCTCTTGGCCTGCTCGATGCCTTCCTCGGACAGGTCGGGGTCCGAGCCCTGGCCGGGTTCGCTGCGCAGCGGCAGCGCGTGCCGGATGAGTAGTAATTGCACCGTGCCACCATAGGGTGATGGGCTACGCCGACGAACTCTTCGATCTCACCGACCGGGTGGTGCTGGTCACCGGCGGCAGCCGCGGCCTCGGCCGTGAGATGGCCTTTGCCGCCGCGCAGTGCGGCGCGGACGTGATCATCGCCAGCCGCAAATACGACACGTGCGTCGAGACTGCCAAGGAGATCGAGGCGGCGACGGGCCGAGCGGCGTTCCCCTATCAGGTACATGTCGGGCGCTGGGACGAACTCGACGGACTGGTGGAGGCCTCCTATGAGCGGTTCGGCAAGGTCGACGTGCTGATCAACAATGCGGGCATGTCACCGCTGTACGAGTCGCTGGGGTCGGTCACCGAGAAGCTGTTCGATGCGGTGGTCAACCTCAACCTCAAGGGGCCGTTCCGGTTGACGACTCTGGTCGGCGAACGGATGGTGGCCGACGGCGGCGGGTCGATCATCAACGTGAGCTCGAGCGGGTCGCGGCGGCCGCGGCCTGAACAGTTGCCGTATTCGGCGGCCAAGGCGGGGCTGAACGCGTTGACCGAAGGGTTCGCCCTGGCGTTCGGCCCGACGGTGCGGGTGAACACGCTGATGCCAGGCCCGTTTCTGACCGATATCAGCAAGGCGTGGGACATCCCGGCGACGACAAAGGGCGCGCAGCACTTCGCGCTCAAGCGGCTGGGTAACCCGCCCGAGATCATCGGCGCCGCTTTGTTTTTGGCGTCTGACGCGTCGAGCTATACCAGTGGGTCGATCATCCGGTGCGACGGAGGCATGCCGTAGTCACGGCTCGACGATGTTGAAGTTCGGGTCGGGTCGGTCGACTGCGGCAAGGACGGACGGCATGGCGGTGGTGTCGCCGACGACCTCGAACCCGGGTGACGTCACATCGCCTGCGGCAAATGCCAACAGCCGCAACTTGTTCGCGAATGTGATGGTCGCCTGGGCGGTCGACTCGTCGGCGGGGCGCTGGCGGTACACCAGCACGCCGTTGCGCACCGTCAGGCGGTAGTTGGTGGCGGTGTCGAGGAAGGTGATGTCGACGGCGACGTCGAGGTCCCATGCCCGAGGCCCGTTCAGGTTGATGGCGAACGTGTCGAACAGTTGCTCGGGAGTCAACTGTGCCATCAGCGACGGCGACGCGGTCTGGGTTGGCGTGCCGAAGTTGCCGTCCCGCAGTTCGGTCGCGCCCGACAGGAAGAAGTTGCGCCACACCGCGTTCTCGGCGCCGTATGCGAGTTGCTCGAGGGTGTCGGCGTACAGGTCGCGGGCCGCGGCGTGGTTCTTGTCGGCGAAGATCGCGTGGTCCAGTAGGGTTGCGGCCCAGCGAAAGTCGCCGTCGTCGAATGCTTTTCGCGCGATGTCGACGACGCGGTCGATGCCGCCCATCGCCTCGACGTAACGCGGTCCGATCGCTTCGGGCGGATGCACCCACAGTCGCGCGGGATTGCCGTCGAACCACCCCATGTAGCGCTGATAGACCGCCTTGACGTTGTGGCTGACGGAACCGTAGTAGCCGCGGGTGTGCCATGCCTTGTCCAGCGCAGGAGGCATCTGGAAGGTCTCGGCGATCTCGATGCCGGTGAAGCCCTGGTTCAACTGCCGAAGCGTCTGGTCATGGAGATAGGCGTACATATCCCGTTGCAGGGAAAGGAATTCGACGATGCGGTCCTTGCCCCAGGTGGGCCAATGGTGCGACGCGAACACCACGTCGGCGCGATCGGCGAAGGTATCGATGGCCTCGGTGAGATAACCGGCCCACCCGTGCGGATCGCGCACCAGGGCGCCGCGCAGCGTGAGCAGGTTGTGCAGATTGTGGGTGGCGTTTTCGGCCATGCACAGCGCACGGAACTTCGGGAAGTAGAAGTGCATCTCGGCGGGCGCTTCGGTGCCCGGCGCCATCTGGAACTCGATCTCGACACCGTCGAACGTGTGCTTCTCGCCTGTTTCCCGGATGTCGACCGTCGGCACGATCAGCGCGACTTCGCCCAGCGACGGCGTCTGGCCGAGGCCGCAGCCGACCTGCCCCTGGGTGCCTCGCGCCAGTACGGCCCCGTACATGTACGCGGCGCGTCGCGCCATCGCCGTTCCCGCATAGACGTTTTCCTGCACCGCATGCTGGGTGAAATGCTCCGGCGCGATCACGGCCACCTTGCCTGCGTCGACATCGGCCTGCGTCGTCACGCCGAGCACACCGCCGAAGTGGTCGACATGGCTGTGGGTGTAAATGACTGCGGTGACAGGGCGATCCCCGCGGTGCGCGCGGTAGAGCGCCAGCGCCGCAGCGGCCGTCTCGGTGCAGACGAGCGGATCGATCACGATGACGCCGGTGTCGCCTTCGACGAAGCTGATGTTGGATAGATCCAGTCCGCGGACCTGGTAGATGCCTTCCACGACTTCGTAGAGGCCCTGCTTTGCGCAGAGTTGGCTCTGCCGCCACAGGCTGGGATGCACCGACGTGGGCGCGTCACCGTTGAGGAACGAGTAAATGTCGTTGTCCCACACCACTCTTCCGTCGGCGGCTCTGATGACGCACGGTTCCAGTGCGCCGAGGAAGCCCCGGTCCACGTCATCGTGATCGCGCGTGTCGGTGAACGGCAGAGTGGTCAGATGTGCGCGGTGCGCGGATTCGATGACAGCGGTCGGTGGCTTCTGGTCCATGGATCCAGACAATATTCACCCGATCGTCAAAGCGGCGGTGTTTGATCGACGCCATGAACGTCCGACGAGTCGTCACCGGACACGACGCATCCGGTAAATCCGTGTTCGTCAGCGACGAGGTCGTATCGGCGACGCCGGTGATGGGGTTGCACCGGCTGTGGGGCGGCGACACCACGCCGCAGTTCCCGGATGACGGCACTATGCCCGAGCATCGCACCTACTTCCCGCCGATCGGCGGGTTCCGATTCGGGATGTTCACGATTCCGCCAAAAGCAGTCGCGGGCTCTGAGATCGATCCCGCCGAAACCGAGACCGAGGCGCCCGGATTGCTCCGCTACATGGACCCCTCCGATCCCGGCATGCACACCACCGACACCATCGACTTCGAGGTCGTGCTGGAAGGCACGGTGATACTCGAACTCGACGACGGCGCCGAGGTAGTGCTGAACCCCGGAGACACCGTGGTACAGAACGGCACTCGACATCGATGGCGCAACGGCGGCGACACCACAGCACGTCTGGCCGTGTTCATGTGCGGCGCGTCGCACTCCGCAGTGCCCGCCGGTTAGCGACCCCTCGCTAGGCGGTGTTGGGTTCGGGTCCGCCGGGGTGGTGGTCGTTGTTTGGTGGGCGGAGGAGTTTTTCGGGGGTGTGGTAGGTGTTGATGCGGGTTTGGCCGGTGTCCAGATGGGGTGGCGGAATCCATTCGACTTCGTGGCGGTCGTTGAGGCGGGTTCTCCAGCTGTTGGGGCCGACCATCCGGTTATCCGGCCCGCACGCCAACCCGAGCTCGTCGACGTTGGTGTTGCCGTCATCGGCCCAATCAGCGGCCGCGTGATGGACCTGGCAGCCGTAGGCCGGCACCGTGCACCCCGGTTTGGTGCACCCCCCATCGCGGGCGATCAGCATCATCCGCTGCGCCACCGACGCGGTGCGACGGGACCGAAACAACTCCAACGCCGACCCGGTCGCCCCATCAAATACCGCCAACCACAGGTGCGCACGCGCCGCCATCCGGATCAGTGTGGGCAGCGGCACCACCGTGCCGCCACCGGTGACCCCAACCCCGGCACGGCTCTGCAGGTCTTGCAGGGTGGTGCGGATGATGATCGAGGTCGCCACCCCATTGTGCTGACCCAGCGCCCCGCTTTCCAACACACTGCGCCCCGCCACCACCAGCGCATCATGCTGACGCTGACCCAGGCTGCGCTGATCCTCGTCGATCTGCTCCTGAGTCGGGGTGCCCGACACACAGGGCTGCTCATCATCGGGATTACACATCCCCGGAGCGGCCAACTTGGCCCAGATCGCTTCCCAGATCGCCCGCCCCTCCGGGGTCAACGTGACGGTCAGACGGGAGGTGCCGTCGGCTTGTTGCGGGCCCATCGTGGCCTCGCGCCGGCGTTCACGCGCGGCATCGTCGGGTTCGGCGCCGTCCTGATCGAGCAGAAACACCAGCCGGAAGGCGGCTTCCTTCAACTCCTTGGGCCCCACGCCCAGCGCGGTGCGCACCAGATCGGCCTCGATCTGATGGCGGGTGGCCACATCCACCCCGGCCGGGATCGCGGCCATCGCCTTGCGCAGCACCTTGACATGCTCACCGGTGATCGCCCCATGGGCCTGGGCGGCGGCGGTGTAGGCCAACACCGGCTCCAACACCTGCCCCGACACGGTGTGCCGCGGCGCCAACACCTCGGCCTCGGCCAGCCGCCGACCCGCCTCCTTACCCGACAAATGCCACCGGGTCGCCAACACCGCCCGCCACGACTTGGCACCCAACTCCCTCGGTGTGGCCTGGGCCTGCAACCCGGCCAACAACCCATTGCGGTGCGCGGGCAACTGACACGACAACACCTCCACCTCATCAAGCACCGCCAACAACTGCGGACGGGTCAACGTCTCGGCGGTCAGCCCGGTCAGCGCGGTATGCGCGGCGCGCACCGCCGCCACCGCCTCCTCGACCGCAACCCCACCCATACCATCGAACATATGTTCGACACTTAAGGAAACGCTAGAAACAAACCAAAGAAAACCCTAAGAGTTGTCGCTAGCCGTCGTGCTCGGCAAGCCACCGGTCGGCGCGGCGCTTCGACGCCCGCGACAGCCAGGCATCCTGAATCAGCTCGGTCAGCTCGGCCCTGCTGATCTTGCGTAAGTTCTTGGCACGCACCAGAACCGACGGGTGATCGTCGAACCGGTCAGTGGTGAAGAACGGCGACTCAGGATCCTGGATGAGCGCGAGTTTGTCGCTCTCGGATGCCACCCAGATCATGATGACGTCGGCATACCGTTCGCCGGTGTCGGGATCGGCGGCGTCGGGTTGCGGAGTGCGGAAGAACACGAACGACTTGCCGCCCACCTGGTAGATCGCATTTCCCTTGGGGCCTTCGATCCGGGTGACGTGCGGCATGGATGCGGCGATCTCGTGCACGTCGGCCGTGCGGGCTTTGCGGTCAGCCACGGCGCTCCACGTTGTGTAGCACGACGTCGGAAAGGGCGGCGTTGTCGACCGTCGCCGTCATGTAGGTGCAGAACGGTTGGCGCCGTCGGTCAGTGGGCGAACCGGGGTTCAGTAACCGAAGACCCGTCTTGGCGGTGGTGTCCCACGGGATGTGGCTGTGGCCGAACACCAGCACGTCGGTGTCCGGATACGCCTTGGCCATCCGCGCCTCGCGTCCGGTGGCGGCGCCGGTCTCGTGCACGACGGTGAACCGCAGCCCACCGAGCGTTGCATCGGCGCGCTCCGGCAGGCGACTGCGCAACTCCGCGCCGTCGTTGTTGCCCCAGCACGCCACCAGCCGCTCCGCCCTTGCTTCGAGTTGGTCGAGCAGCGGCGGTTCCGCCCAGTCACCGGCATGCACCACGACGTCGGCTGCGTCGACCTCCCGCCATACCTGTGCGGGCAGATCGCGGGCCTTCTTGGGAACGTGGGTATCGGCGATCAGCAGCAGTCGCACGACCCTCAACTTATCGGTTCGACACCGGGCGCCATCCCGGCGGGGGATCCTCCCCCACCCGACCGTCGACCGCCTCGCGAAGCAGATCCGCGTGGCCGGTATGGCGGCCGTACTCCTCGATCAAGTCACACAACAGCCTGCGCAGGCTCGCGTGCTGTCCGTTGGGGGCCGTGAGGTGAACCCGTTGATCGAGCCCGCCGCCGGCCAGCGCCGCGTCGAGTCTGGTACGGGATCGTTGCACCGCGTCGTCCCACAACTTGTACAGCTGCTCGGGCGTATCGCTTGCGGCTGAGGTGAATTCCCAGTCGTCGGTGCCGTCCCACGACGATTCCCAAGGCTCGCCGACCGGTTCGCCCTTCATTTTCTGGGCGAATATGTAGTCCTCGTTGATCGCCATGTGTTTGAGCAGACCGCCGAGAGTGAGTTCGGACGCGCCGATGCGCGCTGAGAGGCCGTCAACATCGAGGTCGTCGACTTTCCACCGGAAGGTGGTGCGCAACCGGTCGAGCGCACCGATGAGGTGTTCGGTCTCGGTACCGGCGAACGGAGGTTCCCACGGGGTGTCGATCATGTCTCTACCGTATGCGGCTACGCGGGTTTGGTTGGCGCGAAAACCTCGATGACTCCGCCTGTTTCGCGCACCTGGAACTTCGGCAGCGGCGGCGGCGCCACCGGTAGCTGATGGGTGACGGTCGCGCCCTCGAGTGAAAACGACGTCGAGTGGCACGGGCATCGCAGTCGGCTTTTCGGCGCATCGAGCCACAGTTTGCAGCCCTGATGCGTGCAAACTCCGGACACCGCTTCCAGTTTCGCGTCGGTGCGGTGCACGAATCCGTTGACCACGCCGAGGTCGAATGCGAGCGCTCCGCCCTCCGGTAGGTCGGCGCTTGCGCCGACGGTTTGCCATGCTCCCGCGTTGGGGTGCAGCTCGCCTTGGGTGGGCGGCGTCGCCTGCTGCGTCTCGGTCGGCGCCAGCAGGTTGCGGCCGACCACCAATCCTGCGACCGCCGACGCCGCGGCCACAGACCCGCCGATCACTACGTCGCGGCGGCGCGGAACCCAGCGGGGGTGGTCGACTGCGGGTTGCTCGTCGGCCATTTCGGCCGCCAACCTGCGATGTAGATCGGTGACGAACTGTTCACGGGGCGCATCACTGCCCAACCGGGCCGCCCGCAGTTCGATCGCGGTTTTCATCTGCTGGGCTTCGAAGTCATCGGGGCGCGCGTGCTGGGTGCGGTGTCCGCGCAGCAGACCCTCGACGAAGCGGCGTACGGTTCGGTTGCTCATGAGATGGACTCCTCACCGGATTGTGCCGCCATCCGCAGCGCGCGGTACTGCAACACCTTGGCGTTCGCGACGGTCACGCCCATCTGGGTCGCGGCTTCGCGCACCGAAAATGCTTGCAGGAAGCGCAGTTCCAGGATCCGACGGTAATTGTCAGGCAGCCGCTGCAGCAACCGGCGGACCTTGTCGGGGGCGTCGGTCACGATGAATTCCGGTTCGAGTGGCTCGGGCACATCCTCCTCGATCGTCGTCAACGGCCTGCCCATCCGATCGCCCCAGTAGGAGGCGAGCACCGTGCGAGCGGTCATCCGAAGGTACTTGCGCACCTCGGGCACGGTCGCCGAAACCCGTAGCGGCTTCAGGGCCGTCATGAAGACCTCAGCGGTCAGGTCTTCGGCATCCGGTTGGTTACCGACCTTGCCGTACATCAGCCGGTAGACCCAGGTGACGTTGTCGCGGTAGACCGCATCCCAGTCCGGATAGGCCGCACCCGTCACGGGCTGCAGCCCCGCAACGGGTTTGCGACAGCGCTCCTCACGCTCGCCGTTGATCACTTACGTGACTACGGCGGCGGCGCGTTCGGAGTTCATCCTGACATCGAGCGAATACGCCCCGGATCCGACGATGAGCAGGAAGATAGTGCCGCAGAGCATTGCCACCTCGAGGCGGCCTTCGTGGAAGAAGTCCCAGAACCCGCCCTCTTTCGGATACAGCGGCGCGTGGCTCCACAACAGTGGCACCTTGGTGATGGCTAGCGCGCCGAGCATGTCGACGATCATCGGCAATGTGGCAAGGCGTGTCAGCAGACCTGCAAGAATCATTGCACCACAACCGATCTCGACGACTCCGTCCAGATAAGCAAGGAAAGTCCCGCCAGGGATACCCGCCTTGACGAACCGCCCGGGACCGAGTGCGTCGGGCCGGATGAATTTGAGTATCCCTTCGCCGGCGAAGATCAGGCCCACGTAGAGACGGATGAGCACCACGGCGCCCGACGTGCGCGTGGCGGTGAACTGGGTCAGCGTCATGCCAAGAGATAGCGGCCGGGGTTACAGCGTCGCGTCACCCGGTATGCGCAGCCGACTTCGACTCGACGGGATCTGATATGACGCGCCCCTGACTCGCGACGTGCTCAGTCCAATGACACCCATCCCACCGCCGCAGCTCATATCGCCGCGTCGGGTCGGGATACCAATCCGCGGGAGACGCCTCCGGAGTACACGCGGCCGACTCGACGAGCGCAATGCCCTGCAAGCGCAGCGCACCTGGGACGTCGAGCGCACGCTTCCGTTCTGCCACGACCGCCTGCTCGATTGTCATCGTCCCGATGACGGTGCATTTGCCCGATCGCACCGCTACCAGTCGACCCTGGCGCACCACCACCAATAGCCCCACCAAATCAAAAGCGATGCTCAGCTGCATGTTGACGGTACCGACCGATCTGCCGTCGACCAACAACTCGACCTTCAGATCGTGGCTCGACTCCACTCGATGCGCCACCAAGGCCACGACCTCCTCCGTCGTCGGTGGGGCGTCACGGGTGCGGCGTGCGGCCTCGGCGAGCGCCTCGTAACGCTTCCATCCGGCGACAAGCAAATCGAGCAGGTCCAACGAGAGGAACGAGTGCGCCGTGCTGGCCACTTCGTGTTCGACGGCAGCCGTCAAAGCGGGAAACCCGCTGACCTGCGGTTTGACGACATCGTGGTCCCGCAACGACTCCGCGATTACTTCGGTCGGTTCCTTGAGTTCACCGCCGAATAACAGTTCACGAGCGGTCGCCGACTCGTCAAGGTTGGTTTGCTCGACTGTGGTCATCATTCACCTCTCTAATGGTCAGGATCGTCGGGCCGGAAAGGGTGACCAGTCGTATCGCGTGCGTCACTTCGGCGCCATCAGGTATCTCGCGCACGGTCACGGCAACAGGAGCGCCCGGACTGCAAACTGCCTGCACGCGGGGGCCTTGGAGTCCGTGCCGGTTACGTTGCGATGACCGAACGATGCGAGCGATCACTGCGCCCAGTGCTAACGCTGCGATCAGAAGTGCCACCAGGATCAGCAGGACGTCTGTTGACGAAAGCGGTTCACTGGCGGCAACCAACTCATAGTTGCCTGGCAGCGGTCCTTCCGCTGGCGCGTCGATACCAGGGAGCTGCTGTGTCTTATGGACCTTGAATTGCATTTCACCCGTAGAGGTTTCCGTCCAGGTACCCCAAACTGGCGTCGAATCGTCGAGCAGGATCTTCCGCTCACCCACTTCGGGGTCTTCTCCTAGATCTGTGACCTTTTCAACCGTGATCGGCTTGTATGTCTCGGTGGAGTAATCCACGAGTACTGATACTTTGGTGCGGCTTTCGGGCGGCTGACCGCTGAATACGTTCCCCACAGCCACGTCCCGCACTCGACCCACTGTGTCTAGCACCATCACCGTGATGCCGTATGCGCCACGCGCCAATTCGACGACCGCGCTTGTCAACGGTTGAATCGTCAGTGTCCGCGGGTCGCCCCGATCGAGGTAGACGATCTGAAGGCTCTCGCGCAGCGGATTGAAGATCACCGGCCTGAAGTTCTCGTCCTGGCTGACCCAGTCCGGCTGCCACTGCAGATTCACCTGATCGCCGACTACGCTCTTGATGTCGTCAACCTCGCTCTGCTGCAGAAGGTTTGGCACCACCTCTCTCGGCGACGATGCTTTAGCGCTGTCGATATCTGCTGACGTGGCCTCCACCCTGCTTGGCTCCGCGATCGGAAAAGACTCCGCCCGCGACGAGAACTCGGACGAAGTCACAGCGGCGGTCGCAGCGGTTTCCGACGATGTCACGCTGCCTTCAGTCGCGGGCTCCCATGCTGCCGTCGTGGGCGTTGTATTTGTCGCTGAGAAACTGGTCGTCGCTGTTGAGGTTGCCTCGGCAGTTACCGTCATCTCCCCCGTCGCCGGCACAACCTCCGAAGTCACGACTGGTTCCGTGACAGCCGACGCTACCGACTCCTGCGGCGTAAAAGAGGTCGTTTCAGTTGTGGTATCTGCCGGTTCGTACGTCGGATCGTCGGCGAGCGCCGGGACCATCCCAGCGAAAAGCGCAGTCAAACAGATTACGCAAACGAATGTCAGCACGGCTGCTGCGCGACGACAGGTACCGATACACGGTGAATTCATCGTTAGTCCCCCCGTCATCCCGCGACTGCGCGGCCCCCTGTTAATAGCGTGTCCGAAAAACAGATGGGGAGATCGAGTACATCGGTACTCGAATTTTCAAAGCGAGTAATGACTAGATGTATACAGAAGTCCACGTTGTGGTCGAAAGCCATTGCTTAGCTGCGCAATCCAAGAATCCCAGCGATGCCCTAACCCGCGCTGTCCGATTGACGCAAAACTTCCTCAGTTGTGTTTGCCTTCCCGGAACCGCCGGGTAGCGCACCTGTGGGGGGTCATGCCATCGAATACAAGTCCGTCGCCGCACGGCGGTGATGGACGGAAGGAGAGAAGCATGAACGTCAAGAAGATCGCAGGAACAGCTGTGCTGACCGGTGCACTCGGCGCTGCCACGCTGGGGGTCGCAGGTGCGGCCCAAGCGGACCCGAAGCACCAGGATCCGAACCCGGTGCCGAGCGACACCGACTTCACCCAACCACCCGGCCAGGTCGGTCGTGACCTCGGGATCGCCCCGGGTCAGCTGAAGCAGCAGCCTCAGATCACATTCGGGCTTCCCGACGGGTCGACGGTCGACATCGACAACCCGTTCGAGGATGTGCCTCCGGGCCACTGGGGCGACGTCGCTGGTGACTTCGACGACGCCGTGGACGCAGCCACTCCGTAGTTCAGCAAAGGTGCTGCGGAGAACGATGGCCGCCTCGCCATGTGCGGGGCGGCCATCCTCATGAGGCGAACTAGGACGACGAACCTTCTCCCGCCGCAGAATCGGCCCGCTTCGCCGAATGTGTTGACGCCTTGTCTTTGTCATCGCGCTTGCTCGACTTCGGTTGGTGACCGTTGCCGCGCTGCTTGCTCGGCGCCGCTTCCTCTGCGCCGGCAGTCTTCTCATCGGACGCCGCCTGCTTTGCGTTCGGCGTGCGCTTCTTCTCCGTCGACGCCTGGTCGGCACCCGCGGCGGCATCTTCCTTCGCGGACGCGCCCTGGTCAGACTTCTTGACGCGCTTCTCTTCAGAGGACGTGGCCTGATCGGCCTCGGTCGCGCGCTTCTTTCCGGCCGGCGTCGCCTGGTCAGCTCCGGTGGCGTGCTTCGTTAAAGAGGGCTTCTGGAGGTCAGGCTCGGTCACCTCTGGCTCCACCTGCGCGAGACTCGTAGTGGCAACCTCACGCAGCGGAGTTTCACTCGCCAACGTCGACGCGCAGCAAGAATCTGCGCCGTTGAAGAAGCTTTGGATCGCCGCGATGAGGAGGATGGCGCCGAAGAACGCAAACACAATCGGCGCCAAAATCAGCTGTGCGAGAACGGTTGTCACAATGTTCCCGATCTCACCGGTGCTAGCCGCCAGCGTGGCGTTGCTTGTCACTGGCCCGTCCGTCGCCGGGTCTGACACCGCTTGCAGCGTCAGCGGTGTGCTCGTCCCGCCGGATCCACTCGTCGCGTCCTGGGGCCCGCTCGGCGCAGCGCCTCCGCGGGTCAGGGGAGCGATGAGCCCCACGATTCGGCCCGGATTTTCGATGAAATCCTTGACAAGCGCAGCTGGTTGCAGTGTCGGGAAGGCGATGGATGCCAGCTGCACCGATCGAGATTCGGTACTCGCACTAGGCGGCCCTAGGGGTCTCGGAGGTGCTGCGACCATTCCCAACACGAGGATGCCTGCGCTGACGACGGCGCCTCCCGCGACGAGTTGGCGGTGAACCGAATTTCGGATGGCAAAACCCTTGCAACTCATGATCGTCCCCCTTCCGGCGAAGCGAGGACCACCGGACTGGGTGCGACGCTTCGCGCGAGAAGATCGTCGCCTCAGGTTGGAGTGGCGGGGCCAGTAGTGCACTACTGCAATCCGGCTTGGCCCGGGCACGGCGCTACTGATGCGATGAGTTCTCGCCCGCATCCCGGTCATCACCGATATGACAGAAGAACTATTCACCAAGCTCCAGTGCGTCGCCGTGCCCGTCCGCGATCAGGATCGGTCGAAGGCGCTATACGAGGACATGGGCTTCACCACCACGATGGACGCCGAGCTGCAGCCGGGCTTTCGCTGGATCGAACTGGCGCCGTCGTCGGGTGGCCCTGCGCTCGCGCTCGTCGCCAACGGGGACCAGCTTCCGACGGGAATCGACACGGGTATCCGACTCATCACGTCCGACGCCCGCGCCGCCCACACGGCGCTCGCCGCAAAGGGACTCGAGGTGGGCGATCTCCTCGACTGGGAAACGGCACCACTCATGTTCAGTTTCCGAGACCTCGACGGCAATCGGCTCTATGTCGCCCAGTCCAGCTGAGGCAGTGAGATGCTCGACCGCACAGCCCCAGTTTGAGGAGCAGCGATGAAACCGACCGCCGTGGTGCTTGCCGTCCTCGCCATCACCACGGGGTGTTCGCGTGCGTCGGCTGAACCTGCTGCTGACACGACGAGCGAGCCACCGGCACCGAGCACCACCTCGGACACCGCTGTGTCGCGGCCGCTCACGGAGTTCGTCGAGGACGCGTACTACCACTCGTTTGCCACACCGGGCGGTCAGATCCAGTGCCGCGTCGGGGACGGGTCGCTGGCCTGCCAGACCGGAGGGGTTGACACCGTCGCCGACAGCGCGCTCTGCGGTTTCTATCCCGGCGTGGAACAGGGCCGCACCAGCCGATTCGGCTTCTTCAAGGACCGCCCGCAGCCCTGCGCAACCATGGTCCAGGGCGTCGGATTCGACTCGCCGCACACGTTGGACTACGGACAGTCCGTGACCGCCGAACTCTCGCCGGGGCGCACGGTCACGTGCACGTCCGCCGTTGATGGACTGACCTGCACGTCGTCCGACGCGGGCTTCCTTCTCACGGGCGACTCGTTCACCGTCATCTGACGCGACGCGCGGACATGAATACAGAAAAGTGAGCGCGCCCGAAGGGATTCGAACCCCTAACCTTCTGATCCGTAGTCAGATGCTCTATCCGTTGAGCTACGGGCGCATGCGCATATTCAGTTGTGCTGGCTGCGTGAGCCGGCGCGGAGGCGAGAGGATTTGAACCTCCGGTCGCCTTTGAGGGCGACAACTCATTAGCAGTGAGCCCCATTCGGCCGCTCTGGCACGCCTCCCGACGGTTTACCGCCGATCCGACAGAGTACACATGGCCTACAGCCGAAGGCAAAGCGCAGGTGAGCCACCCATAAACTGGTCGGGTGAGCGCCCGTCTTCGTCCCGAACTCGCAGATCTGCCCGCCTACACCCCGGGCAAGACCGTGCCGGGTGCGATCAAGATCGCGAGCAACGAGACGGTGCACGCTCCGCTGCCCAGCGTGCGGGCCGCGATCGAGAAGGCCGCCGACAACATCAACCGCTACCCCGACAACGGGTACGTCGAACTCAAGGACCGGTTGGCCAAGCATGTCGATTTCGCCCCGGAGCACATCTCTGTGGGCTGCGGATCGGTCAGCCTGTGCCAGCAGTTGATCCAGATCACCTCGACCGTCGGCGACGAAGTGCTGTTCGGTTGGCGCAGCTTCGAGATCTACCCGTTGCAGGTCCGCACCGCGGGAGCCACACCGGTGCAGGTGCCGCTGACCGACTACACCTACGACCTCGACGCGATGCTGGCCGCCATCACCGACCGCACGCGGTTGATCTTCGTCTGCAATCCGAACAACCCGACCAGCACCGTCGTCGACCCTGACAAGCTGGCCCGGTTCGTCGAGGCCGTGCCGCCGCACATCCTGATCGCTCTTGACGAGGCCTACGTCGAGTACATCCGTGACGGCATGCTGCCGGACAGCTTCGGACTCGTCCGCAAGCACAGCAATGTCGTTGTGCTGCGGACGTTTTCGAAAGCCTACGGGCTGGCGGGGCTGCGGATCGGCTACGCGGTCGGCGACCCGGACATCATCACCGCGCTCGGCAAGGTCTACGTGCCGTTCACCGCGACCAGCATCTCGCAAGCCGCCGCGATCGCATGCCTGGACGCCGCCGACGAACTGCTTGCGCGCACCGACTCCGTCGTCGCCGAACGCGCCCGCGTCACCGCCGCACTGCGCGACGCCGGCTATACCGTGCCGCCGTCGCAGGCCAACTTCGTCTGGCTGCCGTTGCCCGGCCGCGCCCAGGAGTTCGCAAACGATTGCGCGAACGCCCGCGTGATCGTCCGCCCCTACGGCGACGACGGCGTGCGCGTCACCATCGCCGCTCCGCACGAGAACGACGCGTTTCTGGCCTTCGCCACGGGCTGGCAGCGCTAGTTCGGCTGCCTGCCGGTGTAAGCGACCAACCGATCCATCGCGCGGGCGTCCATCGCCACATCGACCGGGTCGTCGAACCCAGCCCTGGTCCGGCCGTCCGGCGTGATGATCGACTTGGCGAGGCCCAGCACGTAATCCGAAAGCGAATCCGGCGCGTCCACCTCGCGGCCTGTCGCCTTCGCGTAATCCCAAGCGTGCACCAGGAATTCCAGCGACAGAACGCCTGCCATCATCTTCGCGGGCGCCTCCCCCGACTGGAACGGCACTGTGCCGTCGAGACCGCGTTTGTGCCATGCGTCCAGCGCAGGCCGGCCCGCCATCACCACCTGACGTTCCACCGAATCGGAACTGTCACGTTCGGGAATCTGCGCGCCCGCCGCACCGCCGATCACAGTGATCGACTTCAACAGGTGGTCGGTCAGTTGCGCGACGTTGAATTCGCGGCACGGCGTCTGCTTCGACTCGTCTTCTTTGGCGAGCCCGTGCAGCACGTGCTGCAGCACCGCGAAAGCCTTCTCGGCGCTCCGCAGTTCGTCGGTCGGCGGTGAATCGGGTCCAGGGCGCAGATCGTCATGCATGAGCTCACGCTACGACGCCCCAACGCATATCGTTGCCGGGATGAGGACGCACGTTTTGGTGGCAGCGGCCGCGCTGGTGACCGTCGGCCTGACCGCCGGCTGCGAGCGCACCACGCCCGGTACCGTCGCGATGACCACCGAACCGGGGCCGCCCATTGCGTCCACCACGAGAGAGCCGCGGACCACGTCGATACCAGGGTTGCCCGGCATCCCGCTACCGGACATTCCATTCCCCGGCTTCCCGCGCAACACCGACGTTCCCGAAGTGCCCGCACCGCCCAACGCGCTGACCATGAAGTGCGAGGAGTTCAACAAGCTCGACGAGGCCACCCGACTGGCCGTCATCCGCGCAATCCTGGCGCAGGAGAACAACCCGCTCGGTCCCAACGGCGAGTCCGTCGGGCAGATGCTCGTCGAAGCCGCCTGCCAGTTCCTGCCCTCGGCAACGGTCAGCGAGGTGCTGATGGGAACGCCGCCCCGCTAGGTGGCTAGCCTCTTGAGTTCATGGGCGAAACCTATGAATCCGTCACCGTCGACATCGAGAAGCACGTCGCACAGGTGACGCTGGTCGGTCCCGGTAAGGGCAACGCGATGGGACCGGCATTCTGGGCCGAGATGCCCGAGGTGTTCGCTAGCCTCGACGCCGATCGGGACGTGCGGGCGATCGTGCTGACCGGTTCGGGAAAACACTTCAGTTACGGGTTGGACCTGCCCGCGATGGGCGGGTCGCTCTCCGAGGTGCTCGCCGGCGGCGCGTCGGCGCGGCCGAGAGCCGACTTCCACCAGACCATCCTGCGGATGCAGGGCGCGATCAACGCGGTCGCCGACTGCCGCACCCCGACCATCGCCTCGGTACACGGCTGGTGCATCGGCGGCGGCGTCGACCTGATCTCGGCCGTCGACATCCGCTACGCCAGTGCGGACGCGAAATTCTCGGTGCGCGAGGTCAAGCTGGCCATCGTCGCCGACGTGGGCAGCCTGGCGCGGCTGCCGTTGATCCTGAACGACGGGCACCTGCGTGAGTTGGCCCTGACGGGCAAGGACATCGACGCCGCGCGCGCCGAGAAGATCGGTCTTGTCAACGACGTCCACCCCGACGCGGCGGCCTCGCTGGCCGCGGCGCACGCGACGGCGGCCGAAATCGCCGGCAATCCGCCGCTGGTGGTCAACGGCGTCAAGGACGTGCTGGATCAGCAACGCATCGCCCGCGTCTCGGAGAGCCTGCGCTACGTGGCGGCATGGAATTCGGCTTTTCTGCCGTCAAAAGACTTGGCTGAGGGTCTCAAAGCGACGTTCGAAAAACGCAAACCCGAATTCACAGGCGAATAAATTATCCGCCTCTACCTGCGAACACGCTGGACACCGGCAATGAATTGGCTCGGTTCGAGAAAAGAAGTGTTTAGCGTCACTTATTAGCCGTTGTTTTGAATCTTTGGCCGGGCTGCTCCGTATAGGTGGGTATGACGGATACAACCCACTCCATCTCCATGGAGCACATCGCGGAGCAGCGCACCGGCGCTCCGCACATCGCAGGCACTGCGGTTGCATTGACCAGCCACCGCTACGACCAAGACGAAGTAGCGCGTGTACTCACCAGCGGTCTCGGGCCGGAGTTCGCCCGATTCGCGCAGACCAGCGGGGTGCAGACCCGCAGCCTGGCGCTGCCGCTGTCCCGCTATCCCGAGCTGACCGGATTCACCGAGGCCAACACGGCTTATGTCGAGGTGGCCGTCGAGCTGGGTGAGCAGGCCGTGCGCTCGGCACTCGAGGCGGCCCACGTCCCGCCGAACGAGGTGGACGCCATCGTGATGGTGTCGAGCACCGGTGTCGCGGTGCCGACCGTCGACGCGCGGTTGGCGTCGCGGATCGGATTCCGGCCGGACATCAAGCGCATCCCGTTGTTCGGGCTCGGCTGTGTCGCGGGCGCGGCGGGCATGGCGCGCGTCCACGACTACCTGCGTGGCTTCCCGGGCCACGTCGCGGTGCTGTTGTCGGTCGAGTTGTGCTCACTGACGCTGCAGCGCGACGACATGTCCATCCCCGCACTCATCGGGGCATGCCTGTTCGGCGACGGCGCTGCCGCCGTCGTCGTCACGGGATCCGACCGCGTTCCGGTGGCGCCCACGGCGTATCCGGGACCGTCCGTGCTGGCCACCCGCAGCCGGCTGTTCCCCGACACCGTCGACGTGATGGGCTGGACCGTGAGCTCGAGCGGCTTCGGTCTGGTGATGTCCCGCGACGTGCCGCACATGGCCGATCGGTATCTGGGCGACGAGGTCGACAGCTTCCTCGCCGAGCATGGCCTGACCAAGGACGACATCGACACGTGGATCTGCCACCCCGGCGGCCCCAAGGTGCTCGACGCGATCGAGCGTGCTGTCGGCCTACCGCCGGAAGCGGTCCGGCACAGCCGGGAATCCATGCGGGACAACGGCAACTTCTCCTCGGCGTCGGTGCTTGACGTCCTACATCGCACACTTGCGACGTCGCCGCCACGAGGGTCGCTCGGTGTAATGCTGGCGATGGGACCGGGTTTCAGCTTCGAACTGCTTCTACTGGCCTGGTAGCCGCCATGTACTACTTGTTCATTCTGGTCATCGCGGCCGAGCGGCTTGTCGAGCTCGTCGTGTCTCGGCGCAACGCCAATTGGTCATTTGCCAACGGCGGCAAGGAATTCGGTCAGGGCCACTATCCGGTGATGGTTGGCATGCACACGCTGTTGTTGGTGTCGTGCATCGCCGAGGTGGCGGTATTCCATCGGCCGTTCCTGCCGTGGCTCGGCTGGCCGATGGTCGGCGTGGTGGCGCTCAGCACCGTGTTGCGGTGGTGGTGTGTCGCCTCGCTCGGCAAGCACTGGAACCCGAGGCTCATCGTCATTCCCGGTGCGGTGCTGGTGAACCGCGGCCCCTACCGGTTCATGCACCACCCCAACTACACCGCGGTGGCGGCGGAGGTGGCGGCACTGCCACTGGTGCACTCGGCGTGGTTGACCGCGATCGTGTTCAGCATCGCCAACGCGCTGGTGCTCAACGTGCGGATCAGGGCCGAGAACTCAGCGCTGGGCTACGCGTGACGGGCGTCCAGCCCAGTTCCGCCTTGGCCTTCGCGTTGGACAACGGCAACCAGGTGTCGCCGAACGCCACTGCTGCATACGGCGCGACGAGCCCGAACAGCCGTCGCGGCACCTGCACCGGCTTCGGCCGGTGCAGGTCGGCGGCCATCTCACGGATGTAATCGCCGAACGACTGCGGGCGATCGTCGACGATGTTGTAGATCTGGCCGCCGCGGCCCTTGTCGACCGCGTCGGCCGTCGCCCTCGCGACGTCGTCGATGTGGATCCACGACACGATGCCCGTGCCGGTCACAGCGGGCATCGCGGACAGCTTCACCAACCGGGTGAACAGTTCGGTGTGCGGCACACCCGGACCGTAGAAAGCGCCGTAGCGCAACACGATTCCCTCGGTGTCGCTGTGCTGGCCGGAGGTCAGCACGGTCCGCTCCATGTCGCGTAGCGCCGCCAGCATCGCCTCGCCGCCAGGAGGCGGTGGGCCGGGATACGGGTCGGACTCGTCCATCAGCGCGGGGCCGGTGGACGGATAGCCGTACGCGAAGATCACCGACTCCGCGACGAGCCTGCGCACGCCCGCGCGTTGCGCTGCGGCCACCAGGTTCGGCGCGCCGCGGCCCCACAGCGCGCGTGCCGGTTCAAAGTCCTTGACCCGCATGGGTCCTCGCTTCGGCAGCGTGGTCAGCAGGCTGACCACCACGTCGGGTCCGATCTCGGCGACCACGGCGTCGATGCGCTCCGCGTCGAAGACGTCGGCCACCATCGGCTTGGCACCAGCCTGTTCGATCTGCGAGGTCTTCGACGGCTCCCTGGTCAGTCCGACGACGTCGTGGCCGCGCGCGGTCAACTCCTTCAGCAGCGGACGGCCCGGCACGCTGGTCGCGCCGGCCACCAGGACGCGCATCAGCCCTTCTCCTCGGCGAGGCTGGCGCGCAACGCAATTGCGAGGAACACGGTGGCGACCACCAAGCCGGCGGCCTCCAGCCAGCCGATCGACTCACCCGCGGCGTGGTGGGGGTCGACGATGTGGCTGAGCGCATGCAGCGCCCAGTGCAGCGTGGCGAACGCCAGAGCAGGTACCCGCCACGACGGCCAGCGCAGCGCGCCGAGCATCATCAGGCCGAGCGGGAATTCGAACGACGCGTTGTCGAAGATGTAGTGGTCATTGCGACTACCGAAGTTGCCCAACGTGTCGAAGAACGTGCCAGGGGCGACGAGCATGAAGAGCCCGAGGATCACCGAGTACAAGCCGAACACCACCAGAACGACCTCGACGTAACGGGTCCTTGTGCGGATGGGTGTGGTCGTCATAGGTTCACGCTAGATGTTGACTGGCCTCAAGTTAGGCACCACTTTGAGGAAGATTTCGGGTACCACTTCTGGTCCGGCCGGGCCGGAGCTTCTGGTCGAACTCGATCGCGCCGCGCCGGAACCGCTGCACCGCCAACTCGCCAACGGTCTGCGCGAGGCCATCCGCGCGGGCCGCTTGACGCCGACGACCAAGCTGCCGTCCACCCGGGTCCTGGCTGCCGACTTGGGCGTGTCGCGCCGGCTTGTCGTCGACGCGTACAGCCAGTTGACGGCCGAGGGGTTCCTGCTCAGCCGACATGGGTCCGGCACGCAGGTGGCGGCGGTCGACATCGCACCCGCCCTGCGGCGCGACGCCAGCGAGACCACCAAGCCGTTCGACATCGACTTCGCGCCAGGGTCGCCGGATCTCGGCAGCTTCCCGCGTGATGCCTGGCTGCGCGCGCTGCGGCAGGGCTTGACCGAAATCGAGTCGCAGGCATTCGGATACGTTGCGCCGCAGGGCCTGCGCTCGGCGCGCGTCGCGGTGGCCGACTACCTTCGGCGCACCCGCGGTGTACTCGCGGACCCTGACCACATCGTGCTGTGCTCCGGCGCGACCCAGGCCATTGCACTGCTGGCCGCCGCATTGCCCGAACACACGATCGCGATGGAGGATCCCGGTTTCTGGCTGCATCGAATGGTGTTGCAACACAACGGGATCGATCCGGTCCCGGTGGCCATCGACGACGACGGCCTGGATATCGACGCACTGGCCGCGACGAATGCCACCGCGGTGCTGACCACACCTGCGCATCAGTCGCCGACGGGTGTGGTGTTGTCCCCCACCCGGCGCGCAGCCCTGATGCAGTGGGCGCGGGCAGGTCACCTCGTCATCGAGGACGACTACGACGCCGAGTACCGATACGACCGAACACCGGTCGGCGCGTTGCAGGGCATCGCCCCCGACCGCGTGGTGTACCTGGGCTCGACGAGCAAGACCCTGGCTCCTGGCCTGCGCATTGGGTGGATGGTGTTGCCCGCGAACGTCGTCGGCGCGGTGAGGTTCGCCAAAGGCCTCGCCGACACTGGCAGTTCGGTGATGGATCAGATCGCGTTCGCCAAACTGCTGGACTCCGGGGGTTACGACAGGCACCTGCGGCAGATGCGCCGCCGTTATCTGACGCGGCGGAATGCGTTGCTACAGGCGCTGTCCCAGTACCTTCCCGAGGCGACGGTGCTCGGCGCGGCCGCAGGCGTGCACCTGACAGTGCTGTTCGGAGACGGCTTTCCGATCGCAGAACTCGTCGATCGCGCGGCCGCGATGCGCGTCAGGGTCGAACCGCTGGCACCGTGTTTCGCCGAACCCGCCGCGGCGCCACCGGGTTTGATACTCGGCTATGCCAACCTGACGGAGTCGCAGATCATGGCCGGTGTGCAGGCGTTGGGCCGGGCCGTTCGTTGACGTCAGCCGCCACCGCAGCCGCCGCCACATCCCCCGCCGCCGCCGCAGCTACTTCCACCCCCGCAGCCTCCACCGGGATCAGTTGAGCCCGCGCCGACCGCGCCCGCCGTGCCTGCCGCCCATAGCTTGCGGCTCCGGGATCGTCGCGGTCGACCGGCCATCCGTTGCGAGTGCGCGAGCTAGAGAGGCTACGCCGGTTTGATCGTGATTCCGGCGCTACTCAATGAATTCATCAGAGCGACTTTTGCTGATGCAACTTTCGCAAGCGTAAATTTCAGCAAAGCGGTGGCGGAGGGATTTGAACCCCCGGACGGTGTTAGCCGTCTCTCGCTTTCAAGGCGAGTGCATTAGGCCGCTCTGCCACGCCACCGCCGACAAGGGTACGGGGTGGGTGTCAGGCGGCGCGACGGGCTTAGACGCGACCGAGCTTGGCCGGCGGTGCGCCTGCCTTCAGGGCCACGCTGATCCGTCGACAGTTCTCGCCCATCGCAGCGATCTGCGGGCGAGACAATCTGCCGAGGAAGTGTGCGCGCACCCCCTGGCCGTAGGTCAGCATGGCCTCGGCCACCGCCGTGCGCCCCTCGTCGGTGATCGATGCGAGCACACCCCGGCCGTCGTCGGGACTGGCACCGCGGCGCACCAGACCCTGAAGTTCCAGTCGCCGAATCTGCCGGGTCACCCGGCTCGGCAATGACATCAGCGCGTCGGCGAGATCCCCCATCCGTGCCGACCCGGTCGCGGATTTGTCCAAGATATCGAGTAGCCGCACGTCGTTGAGCGTCAAGTGATGTGCGTCCACCAGCGACCGGTTCAAGGTCGCATACATTCGCAGTGCTGAGTCGAGGAAGTTTTGCCACGACCTCTGTTCAGCGATATCTAAACCAGGCATATCACTGGCAGTGCGCCCGGCAATCATCCCCTCCATTTCGCTATAGTAAAGCAGGCAAGCATAGCTGCGGGACAGAAACCCAGACTGTATTCAGTCCGTAGTAGGGTTTGAGCCGATGCGTGCGATCGTGGCCGAGTCGGCCGATCAACTTACCTGGCAAGAAGTTCCCGACGTCACCCCGGATTCCGGTGAAGTCCTCATCAAAGTGAGTGCAGCGGGGATCAACCGTGCCGACCTGTTGCAGGCCGCCGGCAACTATCCGCCCCCTCCCGGAGCCAGTCAGACGCTCGGTCTCGAGGTGTCCGGAACCGTCGCAGAGGTCGGTGCCGGGGTCACCGGCTGGGCGATCGGGCAACAAGTCTGTGCTTTGCTGGCGGGCGGCGGTTACGCCGAATTCGTCGCTGTGCCCGCCGGTCAGGTGATGCCGATTCCTGGTGACGTACCGCTGCATCATGCCGCCGGCTTGCCGGAAGTGGCGTGCACCGTGTGGTCGAACCTCGTCATGACTGCGGGCCTTCAGGCCGGCCAATTGTTGCTGATCCACGGCGGAGCCAGCGGCATCGGCACGCACGGCATTCAGGTGGCTCGCGCGCTTGGCGCCAGGGTGGCCGTCACCGCGGGTGCGCAGAACAAGCTGGACCTCTGCGCCGAACTCGGTGCCGAGATCACCATCAACTACCGCGACGAGGACTTCGTCGAACGGGTACGCGCCGAGGGTGGCGCCGATGTGATCCTCGACATCATGGGCGCCAAGTACCTCGACCGGAATGTCGACGCGCTCGCCACCGACGGTCGGTTGGTGATCATCGGCATGCAGGGCGGCGTCAAGGCCGAACTCAACATCGGCAAGCTGCTCGGCAAGCGTGCGGGTGTCATCGCCACGGCACTTCGGTCGCGTCCGGTCAGTGGCCCCGGCAGCAAGAGCGAGATCGTCAGCGAAGTGGTCGCCAACGTTTGGCCGATGATCGCCGACGGTCAGGTGCGCCCGATCATCGGCGCCGAGTTCCCGATCAAAGAGGCCAAGGCCGCCCACGAGCTGCTCGCTTCGGGCGAGGTTTCCGGGAAAATCCTACTGCGCGTTGAGGATTAACCTAGCGAGGCCAGAGCGCGGACCAGTTGATCGACCTCCGCGGTCGTCGAGTAGTGCGCCAGCCCGACGGTGACGGCACCGCCAATGTCGTTGACCCCGATGACATCCAGCACCCGCGAGCTCACGTTGGAGATCGCCAGGACGCCGTTGTCGGCCAGTCGCTGCACCACCTTTTCGGCGGGCACGTCGGTAACCGCGAAGCTCAGCACCGGGATGTGCGCCTCCGGTCTGCCGATGACCATCACCGTCGGCAGCGACCGCAGCGAGGCCAGCAGATAGTCGAACACGCGGTTCATGTAGGTCGACGCGGATTGCATTGACACCGAAAGACGTTCGCGCCGCGAGCCCTGCGCCGACTCATCGAGACCCGCCAGATACTCGATGCTCGCGACAACGCCTGCGAGCAAGCCGAATTGATGCGTGCCCACCTCGAGGCGCGCGGGGCCGGTGGCATAGGGGTTCAGCGATACCGAGCTGAACGAGTTGATCAGCGACGGGTCCCGGAACACCAGCGCGCCGATCGGCGGACCGCCCCACGCCATCGCGTTGACCGCCACCACGTCGGCGTCGATCTCGTGGATGTCGATGAGCCGGTACGGCGCCGCCGCCGAATGGTCGACGACCACCAGACCGCCGACCTCGTGCACCAGCTTGGTGACGGGTCGCAACTCGGTCAGCGTGCCCAGCGTCGAGGAGGCCGAACTGATCGCGACCAGACGGGTGGGCGCGGAGATCAGGCCCTCCCACTGCCAGGCGGGCAGTTCGCCGGTCTCGATGTCGACCTCGGCCCACTTCACCTTGGCGCCATAGCGGTTGGCGGCCCGCAACCACGGGGCGATGTTCGCCTCGTCGTCGAGACGGGTCACCACCACCTCGTAGCCGAGACCCACCCGCGACGACGACGCGTCCGCCAGTGAGGTCAGCAGGACAGCGCGATCGGATCCCAGCACCACGCCCCGCGGATCGGCGTTGGTCAGATCGGCAACCGCCTGGCGCGCTGCGTCGAGCACCGCCGCGCTGCGTTTCGCCGACGGGTGTGGTCCGACTGGGGTCGGCATCGATCCGCGGAAGGCGGTCGAGACGGCCCGGCCGACGGTGTCCGGCAGGAGCATGCCGTGCTGTGCGTCGAAGTGCACCCAGCCATCGCCCAGAGACGGGTGCAGACCGCGCACCCGGGCGACGTCGTATGCCATGCCAGTCCACCTTAGAGCGTCTGTGAGTTCACAAACCGAGACGATTTTGGCGGATGCCCGGCCGCGCCCTGTCGCTGCCCATGCCGTGCCCGGACCGAGTCACCTGGGCAGCCATACTAGTCCAGTGAGCTTCGGGTTCGGAGTGCTAATTGCACTGTTGTTGCTGGTGATTCCCGGGGCAGTGGTGGCACGCGTCGCTCGGCTAACTTGGCCAACCGCCGTCGCGGTCGGTCCGGCGCTGACCTACGGCATTGTCGCGCTTGCGATCGTTCCGTATGGCGCACTCGGCATCCCGTGGAACGGTTGGACGGCGTTGTTTGCTCTGGCCGTCGTCACCGGCATCGCGACGGGTTTGCGGGTCGTGTTGGCCCGTGTTCGCGACGTCGACGCCGAGGCTCGGGCGGCAAGTCGCGGGCCCGCGCTCGTGGTGGCCGCTGGTGTGCTGTTGGGCGCCTTGCTGATCGGGTTGGCGGCGGTTCGGGGCATGCCGAACTGGCAGTCGATTCCGAGTAACTGGGATTCGGTTTGGCACGCGAACACGATTCGCTTCATCCTCGACACCGGCCAGGCGTCGCCGACCCACATGGGTGAGTTGCGCAACGTCGAGACCCACGAAGCGCTGTACTACCCGTCGACGTTCCATGCGCTGGCCGCGGTGTTCAGCCAGGTGTCCGGCGCCGCGCCCACCACCGCCTACACGCTGAGCTCGCTGGCCGCGTCGATCTGGCTGTTCCCGGTCAGCGCCGCGGCGTTGACGTGGCGTCTGCTGCGCGGCCGGACCGACGAATTCCGTGTGGCGGGCGCCGCGGCCGCCGCGGCCGCGCTGTCGGCGTCGTTCACCGCGCTGCCGTACGTCGAGTTCGACGTTGCGTCGATGCCCAATCTCGCCGCCTACGGCCTCGCTGTGCCGACCATGCTGTTGGTGGTCTCGTCGCTGCGCCACCGCGACCGCATCCCGTTGGCGGTGCTGGCACTGCTGGGCGTGTTCTCCGTGCACATCACCGGCGGCGTGGTGACCGTGCTGTTCATCGGCGGGTGGTGGCTCTTCGACGCGTTGTGGCGCCCCGTCCGCGGGCGCGCCGCCGACTTCGTGACGCTGTTGATCATCGGGGTGCCTGCGTTGGCGCTGCTGCTGCCCCAGTTCCTCGGCGTGCTGCAGGAGGCCGAGATCATCGCGGGGCATGCGTTCGTCACACATGAGGGCAAGAAGCGCGGACTGATCGACGCCGTCGTGCAGCACACCCGCCACCTCAACGACTTCCCCATCCAGTGGGTGCTGATCATCCTGGCGGCCGTGGGGGCGATCGTGCTGATCGTGCGACGGGTGTGGTGGCCGTTGGCGGTGTGGGCGCTGCTGGTGGTGGCGATCGTGCATTCGTCGGCGCCGTTCGGCGGGCCGATCGGCGCGCTCACCGGAAAGTTCAGCGACCTGTTCTACAGCGATCCGCGTCGGCTCTCGGCGGTGGTCACGATGCTGCTGGCGGCCGCGGCCGGCATCGGGGTGTTCACGCTGGCGTCCGTGGTGGTGGCCGGCGCGCACAAGGTGATCGGGAGAGGCGGTCCACGCGCCTGGCACGCGGCCACGGCGGCCATCGTCGTGGCCGTCAGCGTCGGCATCGGGCTCGCGTATCTACCGCGGGCCCAGTTTCTGTTCGGCGAGAAGTACGACCGGATCATGGTCGACGCCAAGGATCTGCAGGCGTGGGCGTACCTGGCCACCCTGCCGGGGGCCCGGGACACCCTGATCGGCAACGCAAACACCGACGGCACGGCGTGGATGTACGCGGTGGCCAACCTGCATCCGCTGTGGACGCATTACGACTACCCCGTCCAGCAGGGGCCGGGCTACCACCGATTCATTCTGTGGGCGTATGCCGACGATGCGGACCGAGACCCGCGGGTGGCCGAGGCGGTCAAGGCGCTCAACGTCCGCTACGTGGTCACGAGCACACCGGTGGTCCGCGGGTTCGTCATGCCCGACGGGCTAGTGTCGCTAGATAGGTCACGGTCGTGGGAGAAGATCTACGACAACGGCGAGGCCCGAATCTACGAATGGCGCGGGAACTAGAGGGAACGCAGAAGGAATGACTGCCAACACAGACGACGACAACATCGAAATCATCAGCGGCACTTCCGGCGATGAAGTGGAGGGCGACAACAAGTCGCTGACCGACCTCGTCGAGCAGCCCGCGAAGGTCATGCGGATCGGCACCATGATCAAGCAGTTGCTGGAGGAAGTGCGCGCCGCACCGCTGGACGACGCGAGCCGCAACCGGCTGCGCGAGATCCACCGCACCAGCATTCGCGAGCTCGAGGACGGGTTGGCGCCCGAACTGCGCGAGGAGCTCGAACGGCTCACGCTTCCGTTCACCGAAGACGCCGTTCCTTCCGACGCCGAGTTGCGCATCGCCCAGGCGCAACTGGTGGGCTGGCTCGAGGGGCTGTTCCACGGCATTCAGACCGCGCTGTTCGCCCAGCAGATGGCCGCGCGGCAGCAACTGGAGCAGATGCGTGGCCAGGGCGCGCTGCCGCCCGGCGTCGCTGTCCCCGGCCAGCGCGGCGGCGGGACCGGTCAGTACCTGTAGACAAGCGTGGTCCACATCGAGACCCACAACGCGTGGGTGGAGTTCCCGATCTTCGACGCGAAGACGCGCTCGCTGAAGAAGGCGTTCCTCGGCAAGGCCGGCGGCGCGATCGGGCGCAACGAGTCCAACGTCGTCGTCATCGAGGCGTTGCGCGACATCACGATGTCGCTCGAACTGGGTGACCGGGTCGGGCTGGTGGGGCACAACGGTGCCGGAAAGTCGACGCTGTTGCGGCTGCTGTCCGGCATCTACGAACCCACCCGCGGGGTGGCCACGGTCACCGGTCGGGTGGCGCCGGTGTTCGACCTCGGCGTCGGAATGGACCCGGAGATCTCGGGTTTCGAGAACATCATCATCCGCGGGTTGTTCCTCGGCCAGACGCGAAAGCAGATGCTGGCCAAGGTCGATGAGATCGCGGAGTTCACCGAACTCGGCGACTACCTGTCGATGCCGCTGCGCACCTACTCCACCGGTATGCGGGTGCGGTTGGCGATGGGCGTGGTCACCAGCATCGACCCCGAGATCCTGCTGCTCGACGAGGGCATCGGCGCGGTGGACGCCGACTTCCTGAAGAAGGCGCAGACGCGGCTGCAGAATCTGGTCGAGCGGTCCGGAATCCTGGTGTTCGCAAGCCATTCCAACGAATTTCTAGCGCGGCTGTGCAAGACCGCGATGTGGATCGACCACGGCACCATCAAGATGACCGGCGGCATCGAGGACGTCGTACGGGCCTACGAGGGTGATGACGCGGCCAGGCACGTGCACGAGGTGCTCGAGGAGAACGCGCGAGAGGGCGATGAGCCGCTTGGGCGACGAGCAGACAGCACCGCGACACATGACTGAGACCGTGTGTGCGGTCGTGGTCACGCATCGGCGCCCCGACGAATTGGCGAAGTCACTGGAGTCAGTGTCGGCGCAGACGTGGGCGCCCGACCACCTGGTGGTGGTCGACAACGACGACGACCCGCGGGTCCGCGAGATCGTGAACGCCCAGCCGATCGCGTCGACCTACCTCGGTTCACGCCGGAATCTCGGTGGCGCAGGCGGTTTCGCGTTGGGCATGCTGCATGCCCTGGCCTTGGGTGCCGACTGGGTGTGGCTGGCCGACGATGACGGGCGGCCCGCGGACTCCGAAGTGCTTGCCACGCTGCAGGCATGCGCGCAGAAGTACGGACTGGCCGAAGTGTCGCCGATGATCTGCGATATGGACGATCCGGCGTTGCTGGCGTTTCCGCTGCGGCGTGGTCTGGTCTGGCGGCGTCGCGTCGACGAAATCCGCACGGCGCCAACCGATGACCTCCTGCCTGGAATCGCGCACTTGTTCAATGGCGCGCTGTTTCGAGCCACGACGCTCGAAGCCGTCGGCGTACCGGACATACGACTTTTCCTGCGCGGTGACGAAACCGAGTTGCACCGCAGGCTGCTGCGCACCGGCCTACCGTTCGGCACCTGCCTGCAGACCAGCTATCTGCACCCGCAGGGCAGCGACGAGTTCATTCCGATCCTCGGCGGCCGGATGCACACCCAGTACCCGGACAACGCCACCAAGCGGTTCTTCACCTACCGCAACCGCGGTTATCTGCAGTCGCAGCCCGGCATGCGCAAGCTGGTCTTCCAGGAGTGGATGCGCTTCGGCTGGTTCTTCCTGGTGTCGCGACGCGACCCGGCGGGCCTGTGGGAGTGGATTCGGCTGCGGCGCTTGGGGCGTCGGGAGAGATTCGAAAGGCCTGCACACCTGGGCGAGCGAAGCGACGGGAAAAAGAGATGACGTTCACCGATGCGGCGGCGCAGTCGCGCACGATGAGCCGCGCCTGGGGAGACCTCGTCGCCGGATTCGGCAAGCGTGAGCTGTGGCTGCACCTGGGCTGGCAGGACATCAAGCAGCGTTACCGGCGTTCGGTGCTTGGCCCGTTCTGGATCACGATCGCCACCGGCGCGACGGCAATCGCCATGGGCCTGCTGTACTCGAAATTGTTCAAGCTCCCACTTGCGGAGCATCTGCCCTACGTCACGCTGGGCCTGATCATCTGGAACCTGATCAACGCCTCGATTCTGGAAGGCGCCGAGGTGTTCGTCGCCAATGAGGGTCTGATCAAACAACTTCCGACGCCGCTGAGCGTGCATGTCTACCGGTTGGTGTGGCGGCAGGTGATCCTGTTCGCGCACAACATCATCATCTTCGTCGCGATCGCTATCATCTTCCCCAAGCCGTGGAAGTGGACCGACCTCGCCGTCATCCCCGCGCTCGGGCTGATCGTGCTGAACATGGTCTGGGTGTCAATCTGTTTCGGCATTCTGGCCACCCGTTATCGCGATATCAGCCCGCTGTTGTTCAGCCTTGTGCAGTTGTTGTTCTTCATGACGCCGATCATCTGGAACGAGTCGACACTGCAGCAGCAGGGTGCGGGCTCATACGCCAGGATCGTCGAACTGAACCCTCTGCTGCATTACCTCGACATCGTCCGGGCGCCGTTGCTCGGCGCGGATCAGGAGTTACACCACTGGGTGGTGGTGATCGTGCTGACGGTGGTCGGCTGGATGTTCGCCGCGTTGGCGATGCGCCAGTACCGGGCGCGCGTGCCGTACTGGGTCTAAACGCGACTCGGCTCCCATGCCGTGGGTCGGGGGATCCACCGCGGAACGTGTCGCCGGTACTCGTCGTAGTCGGCGCCGAAGCGCCTGCGCAAGTGCGGCTCCTCGACGGTCCGGATCGCAATCAGCACGCAAATGAAGAAGAACGCGAACCAGCCGAACAGCCATGGCGACGCGAAGGCGATCGCGGTGCCGAGTTGAATGCCGAACACGCTCGTCATCATCGGGTTTCGGACGTGTCGATACGGGCCGCGGACAACCAGTTTCACCGGTGAGCCGATGGCCAGCGTGCCCTCACCGACGCGGTCGAACAGCACGACGGTCCACACCAACATGGCCAGTCCGGCGGCGATCAACAGGCCTCCGGCGGTGACGAGCGTCAGGCCTCTGGCGGTGCTCAGGTCCGGCGCTTGGACGCCGGTGGCCGCCGCGATGGCCCACGGGATGAAGACCGTCATCATCACCGGCGCCAACAGGGCCGAAAGCAGATGCCGCCACCACAGCCGTCGACGTGTCATCTCGAATACCTCCTTCTTCAACGGTTGCTGAAGAAGCACGCTACGCTTCGTGTCCGACAAACGTCAACAGGTGTTGAAGTACGCTGCTCCCCATGACGGAAAGCCGGAAAACCGGCAGGTGGCGGACGGGCCAACTGAGCAAGCAGCGCATCCTCGAGGTGGCGCGCGAACACTTCAAACACGGCTACGAGAACGCCACGGTCCGCGGCATCGCCGGCGATGCGGGTGTCGACGTCGCGATGGTCTACTACTTCTTCGGCAACAAGGAGGGGCTGTTCGCCGCAGCGGTGATCGACGTCCCCGAGCATCCGCTGCACCAGTTGCCGGCCCTGCTCGAGGGCGGCCGCGACGACATCGGTGTGCGCCTGGTCCGGCGGTTCATCGAACGCTGGGACGAGGGCGACACCTTCGAACCGCTGTTGACGGTGTGGCGCTCGGCGGCGGATCAACCGTTGGCGCGCAAGCTACTTCACGACACGTTGGCCGGTCCGGTCGCCGACCGGGTGGCGTCGGAGTTCGGCGTCGACGATGCGGTGCTGCGCGTCGAACTCGTCGCGTCGCATCTGATGGGGTTGGCGTTCGCGCGCTACCAGTTGCGGATCGAACCGATGGCGTCGGCAAGCGTCGACGAACTGGTCGCATGGGTGGGCCCGACCGTGGAGCGCTACCTGACGGGTCCCAGGCACTTCACAGGACACTCGACCGTTGAGGACTTATGAGCATCCCGCCATACGAACCACCGAAGTCCGCTCCGTCTCCCAGCGTGGGCAACACGCTGCTGTGCCCGAAGTGCGCAGGCGTCATGAAGACCTACGAGCGCAACGGCATCCACCTGGAGCAATGCGACACCTGCCACGGCATCTTTCTCGACTTCGGCGAACTCGAGGCGCTCACTCAGATGGAGAACCGGTTCGTACAGGCTGCTCCCCCGCCCCCGCCGCCCGCCCAGCACGGCTACGACTACGGCCCGGGCTGGGGCCATCGCGGCAACAAGCATTACCGCAAGCAGGGATTCGGCCGCCTGTTCTTCTCCAGCTAGCCGACGGCGCATCGACGAGCTTCCCGCCGCAGTCCCGACGCCGGATCCCGACCTGACCAGAGCGATCCAGGGAATCATCGACGACGCCAACGAATGGAGTTGGACCAACCGGGAACTGTCCGATCCGCTGACACCGCAGCAGCGGGAGCGGCTGCACAGCCGCGGCGGCGAACTCACGTCGGGGTTTCCGACTGTGACATCGATTCTCGAACGTGATGTCGGCATCCTCGAGGCCGCCGGTCGGGCTTAGAGCATTCGCTCGCACGCCTCGCGCAGCATCTCGTCGTCGGGATGATGCGCGGCGGCCTGCACGACAGCCGCGCGGGCGAACGGTTCGAGCACCGGCCACGGGTCACCGTGCGGCACTGCGCAGCCGCCTGCCTCGCGGTACGCCGTCAGGAACGCGGCCCAGTCGACGTCGGGGATGAGCCCGGCGGCCCAGAATCCCGCGGGCCTTGCGAGATCCCACGCCGGATCGCCGACGCCGAGGTCGTCGACGTCGATCAGCAGCCACGATCCGGCGCGCCTGCCCAACTGACCGAGGTGCCAGTCACCGTGCACCAACGTCGACGGCCGGTCCGGTGAGCCCGCCCGCCACGCCTCGGTGGGTAACTCGGCCGCTGCGCGCCGGACGACGGCGTCATCGGTGGCACGCAGCATGCGTCGCAGCCGCTGCGGCCAGCCGTGCGGCAGCCGGACCGTCGTCGGTTCGCTGTGCAGCTGCGCCAACAGCCGTCCGGCGTCTGCCCACGGCGCGCAATCCGGTTGTGGTGCAACGGTTTCCACCATCGGCCAGCGGGTGCGCCACCGGATGCCGACTCGCTCGGGCGTCACGTCGAGCGGCGACAGCAACGAAGCCGAACCCGCGGCGATGCGCAGGCGCGTCGCCAGCGCACGCGGATCGGTGCCGGGCCGGTGCACTTTGTAGACCACGTCGCCGTCGACGACCACGTCTGCACCGGATCGGGTTCGCACCCATCGACCATCACATACGGCAAACTGTCGCCGTGAGCGAACGCCCGCCCGCACTGCCGTTCTGGCTGCGGTCCTCGCTGTGCCTGATGGCGTCGGCGATCTTCTTCGCCTTGCTCCTGGCGGTGGCCTACAACATTCGCGAAGGCGGTGACGCGGTCTGGCTCGACGGTGCGGTCGCTGCGCGTGTGCATCCCCACGTCGCGCCCGAGCGGACGAAGGTGGCGCTCACCTTGACGCAGATCGGCTCGCCGATCTTCGTCGTGCCTGCGACGTTGGCGGCGGCGCTGGTCATCGCGGTCGTACGTCGATCGGTCTGGACGGGGTTAGTGGTGGTTGCGACGGTCGGCGTGGTCGGCATCGGCAGCACCGTCGGCAAGCAGATCATCACCGCCGCCCATCCACAGGGCCCAGCTCATCTCACCGAACACACCTTCCCGTCCGGCCACGTGTCTGCGGCGGTGTCCCTGTTGGGCATCGTGGCGATCGCGTTCGGCGCGAAACCCCGCCATGTCCTCGTCTGGTTGGGCATCGCCGTCGTCACCGCTATCGTGGCCGCCACCCGTATCTACCTGGGTGCCCATTGGTTCTCGGACACGTTGGGCGGGGTGTTTCTCGGGTGCAGCGCCGTTTTCGCAGGCGCGGCGCTGCTGCCCGACCCCAAACCGGCCCCGCCCTAGTGCTTCGGCAGCGGCAGGCGTGTGGTCACCCCGATGCGGTTCCACGCGTTGATGGTCAGCGCCATCGCGATCACCTGACCCAGCTCACGTTCCGAGAACGCCGCTGCCGCACGGGCGTACACCTCGTCGGAGACGTGGTGGCGGGTGAGATCGGTCATCTCCTCCGTCAACGTCAGCGCCGCCTGCTCCTGCTCGGTGTAGACGCCCTCGGCCTCCTGCCAGGCAGGCAACAGGGTCAGCTTCTGCTCGCTGATCCCGCGCTTGCGGGCGTCGGTGCTGTGCATGTCGAGGCAGAACGCGCAGTGGTTCATCTGCGACGCCCGAATCTTGATCAGCTCGGCCAGATCCGGGTCGAGGTCCTTCGCCGCCGCGGCGTTCAGCGTCACCATCGCCTCGTACACCTCGGGCGATACCCGGTTCAGGTTGATCCGGCGGCTCATCGGCGCGGCGGTTCGAGGCGGATGGTCACGTTGATGCGGTTCCACGCGTTGATCGTGACCGCCATCGCGATCACCTGACCCAGCTCACGTTCGGTGAAAACCGCTGCGGCCCTTGCATACACCTCGTCGGGAACATGGCCGTTGCCGAGTTCGGTGACGGCCTCGGTCAGCGCCAGCGCCGCGCGCTCACGCTCGGTGAACAAGTCGCCTGCCTCTTCCCAGGCCGCGAGCACGTCCAGCTTCTGGTCGCTGACGCCGTGCTTGCGGGCGTCGCGCGTGTGCATATCGAGGCAGAACGCGCAGTGGTTGATCTGCGAGGCGCGGATCTTGATCAGCTCGCCGAGTTCCGGTTCGACGTCCTTCGCCGCCGCGGTGCTCAGCGCCATCATCGCGTCGTACAACTCCGGCGACGTCTTGTAGATCCTCAGCCGGCCGGTGGCCAAGCTGTCCAGTGTCGTTGTCATACCGTCGACGCTAGCCGTCAAAGTCCCATCTACATGGTTCAATTTCACTATGGAATCGTGGGCCAATTCGGGGAGCCGTGATCTCCATCTCGATCTTGGGCCGACCATCACGCCCGGCACCCGCGGTGCGCGGGAACTGCTGCTCACCGCCCTGCGGGACGCCGTGCGCTCCGGTCGCCTGACACCCGGCACGATGCTGCCGCCGTCGCGCACCCTGGCCGCCGACCTCGGATTGGCTCGTAACACCGTTGCCGAGGCGTACGCCGAACTGGTCGCAGAAGGCTGGCTCGCGTCCAGGCAGGGCGCCGGCACATGGGTGGTCAACGTTGCAGGCACCGGCGCGCCCGCGATCCCGCGCGGTGTTCGCGTCGTCCCAACCCACGACCTGATGCCCGGTTCGCCCGACGTGTCGGAGTTTCCCCGCGCCGCATGGGTGGCCGCGACCCGCAGGGCCCTGACGAACGCGCCCACCGATGCGCTGCGGATGGGTGATCCGCGCGGGCGGCCCGAACTTCGCGGGGCCCTCGCCGAATACCTCACCCGGGCTCGCGGCGTGCGCACCTCGGCGGAGTCCATCGTGATCTGTGCCGGCGTCCGGCATGCGATCGAACTGCTGGCGCGCGCCGTCGGCGGACCGATCGCCGTCGAGGCTTACGCGCTGCACATCTTCCGCGACGCCATCTCCGCCATCGGGGTATCGACCCTGCCGATCGGCCTTGACGAAAACGGCGCCGTGGTAAGCGATCTCGATGCTCTCGACGTGCGCGCGGTGGTGCTCACCCCCGCCCATCACAACCCGCAGGGCGTCGCACTGCATCCAGCGCGGCGCACGGCCGTCGTCGAATGGGCGCAGCGCACGGGAGGCTACATCTTCGACGACGACTACGACGGCGAGTTCCGATACGACCGACAGCCCATCGGCGCGCTGCAGGCGCTGGACCCGGACCATGTCGCATACCTGGGATCGGCGAGTAAAGCCCTGTCGCAGACGCTGCGGATCGGCTGGATGGCGCTGCCGGAGGACCTCATCGAACCGGTGATCGAGGCCGGGGGCGGCCATCAGTTCTACGTCGACGCGATCAGCCAGCTCACCATGGCCGACTTCATCAGCAGCGGCCAGTACGACCGCCACATCCGCAAGATGCGGGCGCGATACCGACGGCGGCGCGACGCCCTCGTCGAGGCGCTGAGGGGCTTCGACGTCGAGATCAGCGGCCTTGCCGCCGGTGTCAACGCGCTGCTGACACTTCCCGACGGCAGCGAACCCGAGGTGCTGCGTCGGGCCGGGGAGGCAGGCATCGCGCTGCATGGGTTGTCACGGATGCGCCATCCGCTGGCCGGCCAGGACGTCCCCGACCGCGACGGGATCGTCGTCGGCTTCGCCGCGCCCTCCGAGCACGCGTTCGCCGCCGCGGTGGAGGCGCTGTGCACGGTGCTGAGGGCCAGCAGCTTGGCTGGCTAAGCTGCCCGGGTGGCCGAGCCCTTGATGTCCGCGAACCTGACGCTGAAAACCCAGGTGTGGCGCTTCCTAGTCACCGGCGGAATTGCGGCGGTCGTCGACTTCGGTCTCTATATGCTGCTCTACAAGGCCGTGGGCCTACAGGTCGACCTGGCCAAGGCCATCAGCTTCGTGTTCGGGACCATCACGGCCTACCTGATCAACCGGCGCTGGACGTTTCAGGCCGAGCCGAGTACCGCCCGGTTCATCGCGGTCATGGTGCTCTACGGCGTGACCTTCGCGGTGCAGGTCGGACTGAACCATTTCGTCCTACACCTGTTCGACTACAAGGCGTGGGCGGTACTTGTTGCCTTCGTCATCGCCCAGGGCACGGCGACTGTGATCAACTTCATAATCCAGCGGGCGGTCATTTTCCGGCTGCGCTGAGCCCCCGCCGCCAGGCGGTACCCTCGTCACGATGTTTGAGACCACTACCCGGCGGCTCACCGGCTGGGCTCGCACCGCGCCGAGCGTCGCGCAGGTGCTGTCGACGCCGGACCCCGAGGTGATCGCGAAGGCGGTGTCGCAGGCCGACAACCGCGGCGTCATCGCGCGCGGGTTGGGTCGGTCGTACGGGGACAACGCGCAGAACGGCGGCGGCCTCGTCGTCGACATGACCGCGCTGAACCGCATCCACACCATGGACAGCGACACCCACTTGGTGGATGTCGACGCGGGCGTCAATCTCGACCAACTGATGCGGGCCGCGCTGCCGCTCGGGCTGTGGGTCCCGGTGCTGCCCGGCACCAGGCAGGTCACCGTCGGCGGCGCCATCGCCTGCGACATCCACGGCAAAAACCACCACAGCGCGGGCAGCTTCGGCAACCACGTCCGCTCAATGGATCTGCTCACCGCCGACGGTGAGATCCGGAAACTCACCCCGGACGGCCCGGAGTCCGAGTTGTTCTGGGCGACCGTCGGCGGCAACGGCCTGACCGGCATCATCCTGCGGGCGACCATCGCGATGACGCCCACCGAGACGGCGTACTTCATCGCCGACGGCGACGTGACGTCCGGCCTCGACGAGACCATCGCGTTCCACAGCGACGGCAGCGAGGACAACTACACCTATTCGTCGGGTTGGTTCGACGCGATCAGCCCGCCGCCGAAGCTCGGCCGCGCGGTGATCTCCCGCGGATCGCTGGCGACGGTCGACCAATTGCCGAAGAAGCTACAGCGCGACCCGCTGAAATTCGATGCGCCGCAGTACTTCACGACGCCTGATGTGTTTCCCAGCGGACTGGGCAACAAGGTGATCTTCGGCGCCATGACCGAGGTCTGGTACCGGATGGGTAAAACCTATCGCGGCAAGGCGCAGAATCTGACGCAGTTCTACCATCCGCTGGACATGGTCGGCGAATGGAACCGTGCTTACGGCTCAGCGGGTTTCGGCCAATACCAGTTCGTGGTGCCCACCGAAGCCGTCGACGCGTTCAAGGGCATCATGTACGACATCCAGAAGTCGGGCCACTACTCGTTCCTCAACGTGTTCAAACTGTTCGGGCCGGGCAACCAAGCGCCGCTGAGCTTCCCGATCCCCGGCTGGAACGTCTGCGTCGACTTCCAGATCAAGCCCGGCCTCAACGAGTTCCTCAACGAACTCGACCGTCGCGTGCTGGAGTTCGGCGGCAAGCTGTACACCGCCAAGGACAACCGCACCACGGCCGAGACCTTCCACGCCATGTACCCGCGAATCGACGAATGGATTGCCGTGCGCCGCAAGGTGGATCCCAACGGTGTATTCGCCTCCGACATGGCCCGACGCTTGGAGCTGCTCTAGATGGTGCTTGACGCCGTGGGTAACCCCCAGACCATTCTGCTGCTCGGCGGCACGTCCGAGATCGGGCTTGCCATCTGCGAGCGCTATCTGCGCAACGCGCACGCCCGCATCGTGCTGGCCGATCTGCCGGACCACCCCGGCAAAGACAAAGCGATCGCGGCGATGAAAGAGGCTGGCGCCAAGTCCGTCGAGTGGATCGATTTCGACGGCATCGACACCGAAAGCCATCCCAAGGTCATCGACGCCGCGTTCGCGGGAGGCGACGTCGACGTGGCGATCGTGGCGTTCGGCCTGCTCGGCGACGCCGAGGAGCTGTGGCAGAACCAGCGCAAAGCCGTACAGATCGCCGAGATCAACTACACCGCAGCGGTTTCCGTCGGCGTGCTGCTCGGCGAGAAGATGAAGGCGCAGGGCTTCGGTCAGATCATCGCGATGAGCTCCGCCGCCGGTGAGCGAGTGCGGCGATCCAACTTCGTCTACGGGTCCACCAAGGCCGGTCTCGACGGCTTCTATCTCGGCCTCGGGGAAGCGTTGCGGGAGTTCGGGGTTCGGGTGCTGGTGATCAGGCCCGGACAGGTGCGCACCAGCACGACCGTCGCGCATTGGAAGGCGACGGGCACCAAGGAAGCGCCGTTCACCGTCGACAAGGAGTACGTCGCCGAGTTGGCGGTCACGGCATCGGCCAAGGGCAAGGAACTGGTATGGGCGCCGGGGGCGTTCAGGTACGTGATGATGGTGTTGCGACACATTCCGCGGCCCATCTTCCGCAAGCTCCCCATCTGATGCGCGGCGCGCTGGCCGTCCTTGGCCAGATGGCGGTGGCGGTCGTCGTGGCGGTGGTGGTTGCGGTGATCTCGCTTGCGGCGATATCGCGGGTGGAGTGGCCTGCGTACAACTCGTCGAACCAGTTGCACGCGCTGACCACTGTGGGCCAGTTCGGTTGTCTGGCAGGCATATTCGCCAGCGGCTGGCTCTGGCGTCGAGGGCGCCAACTGGTGGCGAAGGTCGCGGCGCTGGTGTTCACGGCCGCGTTCGCGGTGGTCACGTTGGCGATGCCGCTTGGCGCCACCAAGCTCTACCTGTTCGGCATCTCGGTCGACCAGCAGTTCCGCACGGAGTATCTGACCCGGCTCACCGATACGGCCGGTCCGCACGACATGACCTATTACGGTCTGCCGCCCTTCTATCCACCGGGCTGGTTCTGGGTGGGCGGCAGGCTGGCGGCACTGACCGGTACGCCCGCGTGGGAGATGTTCAAGCCCTGGGCGATCATCTCGATCACGATCGCCGTGGTGCTGGCTCTTGTGTTGTGGGCCAACATGGTTCGCTTCGAGTACGCGTTGATCGTTGCGACGGCGACGGCTGCGGCGGCGCTGGCCTACTCGCCGACCGAACCGTACGCCGCCATCATCTCGGTGCTGCTGCCGCCGGTGTTCGTGCTGGCGTGGTCGGGCCTGCGGGGAGCGACACGCAACGGCGGATGGGCGGCCGTCATCGCCACGGGTGTCTTCCTCGGTGTCGCCGCGCTGCTCTACACGCTGCTGTTCGTCTACGCCGCGTTCACGCTGGCGATTATGGGAGTGCTGTTGGCGGCGTCCCGTAAACGGCTGGACCCATTGATCAGGGGCGCGGTGATCGCCGTGATCGCCGGGGCCATCTCGCTTCTCGGGTGGGGGCCGTATCTGATCGCCGCGGTCAACGGACACCCCGCGGATTCGGGTACCGCGCAGCACTATCTGCCGTCGGCCGGTGCGCAGCTGGAATTCCCGATGCTGCACTTCACCTTGCTCGGCGCGCTGTGCATGGTGGGCACGCTGTGGCTGGTGGTCTACGCCCGCACGTCGACGCGCGCCGGTGCGCTTGCCATCGCGGTGCTCGCGGTCTACGCGTGGTCGCTGCTGTCGATGCTGACCACCTTGTTGGGCACCACGCTGTTGTCGTTCCGGCTGCAGCCGACGCTGACGATCCTGTTGACCGCGGCGGGCGCGTTCGGGTTCATCGACATCACCCGCGCGCTGGCGGCAAGGGTCAGGCCGGAGAACTCGCGTCGGGTCGTGGCGGCCGCGGCCACCCTCGGCGCGATCGGCGCGCTGACGTTCAGCCAGGACATTCCCGACGTGCTGCGCTCCGACATCGTCGTCGCCTACACCGACACCGACGGCCATGGCCAACGCGCCGACCGTCGCCCGCCAGGCGCCGAGCAGTACTACCGCGAGATCGACGACAAGATTCTGCGGACCACCGGGCTGCCGCGCGACGAGATCGTGGTGCTGACGGCCGATTACAGCTTCCTGTCGTACTACCCGTACTACGGCTTCCAGGGGCTGACGTCGCACTACGCCAACCCGCTTGCGCAGTTCGACCAGCGCGCCGCGGCGATCGAGAGCTGGGCCACGCTGGACACCGCGGACCAGTTCATCGCCGCGCTGGACAAGCTGCCGTGGAAGCCGCCGACCGTGTTCCTGATGCGCCGCGGCGCCAACGACACCTACACCCTGCGGCTGGCCTCGGACGTCTACCCGAATCAGCCGAACGTCCGCCGCTACCACGTCACCCTCGACAAGAAGCTGTTCGACGACCCGCGCTTCGACGTCTCCACCGTCGGGCCGTTCGTGTTGGCGATCAGGACGGAACCGGGCAAATGAGCGCCGAAACTGTAGTTGTTGAGCGGTCTACTCGCACTTTCTCTCGGAAACTGCAGTCTCGCGGAAGCGTAGGGCGCTGATGGCCACAAGAGCGCCGGCACATGTTGGCCAATTACCATCAAGCCCCGTGACCGTCGCGGGCAACCATCGCACCGCGCGGCTGCTCGCCATCGTGGCCGGGCTGCTCGGCGCCGCGCTGGCAATCGCGACGCCCTTGCTGCCGGTCACCCAGACCACCGCGCAGCTGAACTGGCCGCAGAACGGTGTGCTGCAGAGCGTCAACGCGCCGCTGATCGGATACGTCGCCACCGACCTGACCATCTCCGTACCGTGCAGCACCGCGGCAGGGCTGACCGGTCCCGGCAAAACCGTGCTGCTGTCGACGGTGCCGAAGCAGGCACCGAAAGCCGTCGACCGCGGTCTGCTGATCGAGCGCGTCAACAACGATCTGCTCGTCATCGTCCGCAACACCCCGGTCGTCAGTGCGCCGCTGAGCCAGGTGCTCAGCCCGGCCTGTCAACGCCTCACCTTCACCGCACACGCCGACAAGGTCACCGGCGAGTTCGTCGGTCTGGTGAAGGGTCCCGACGCCGACGAGGACGCGGGCAAGCCGTTGCGCGGCGAACGCGGCGGGTACGACTTCCGGCCGCAGATCGTCGGGGTGTTCACCGACCTTTCCGGTCCGGCGCCGCCCGGGCTGAGTTTCTCGGCGACGATCGATTCGCGTTACAGCAGTTCCCCGACGCTGCTGAAGATGCTGGCGATGATCATCGGCGTCGCGATGACGGTCGTCGCGCTCGGCGCGCTGCACGTCCTCGACATCGCCGACGGCAGACGGATCAAGCGTTTCCTGCCGCCGCGCTGGTGGTCGATGTCCGGGTTGGACGGGTTGGTGGCCGCCGTTCTGGTGTGGTGGCACTTCGTCGGCGCCAACACATCTGACGACGGCTACATCCTGACCATGGCCAGGGTCTCCGAGCACGCCGGCTACATGGCCAACTACTACCGATGGTTCGGCACACCGGAAGCGCCGTTCGGCTGGTACTACGACCTGCTCGCGCTGTGGGCACACGTCAGCACCAACAGCGCGTGGGTGCGACTGCCCACACTCGTGATGGCGCTGGCGTGCTGGTGGCTGATCAGCAGGGAAGTCATCCCCAGACTGGGCGCCGCGGTCAAGTCCAGCCGTGCCGCCGCGTGGACCGCGGCGGGCATGTTCCTCGCGTTCTGGCTGCCGCTGAACAACGGGCTGCGGCCGGAACCCATTATTGCCCTTGGCATCCTGCTGACCTGGTGCTCCGTCGAGCGCGGGGTGGCCACCAACCGGATGCTGCCGGTGGCGATCGCGATCATCATCGGTGCGCTGACCCTGTTCTCGGGGCCGACGGGCATCGCGGCCATCGGCGCCCTGCTGGTGGCGGTCGGCCCGCTGAAAACGATTGTGGCGCGGCATACCTCGCGGTTCGGCTACCTGGCGCTGCTGGCGCCGATCCTGGCCGCCTGCACCGTGACGATTATCCTGATCTTCCGCGACCAGACGCTGATCGGCGAGATCCAGGCCAGCACGTTCAAATCCGCCGTCGGGCCCAGCCTGAGCTGGTTCGACGAACACATCCGCTACGAGCGCTTGTTCACCACCAGCCCCGACGGGTCGGTCGCGCGCCGGTTCGCGGTGCTGACGCTGCTGCTGGCGCTGGCCGTGTCGGTGGCAATGTCGTTGCGCAAGGGCAGGATTCCCGGCACCGCGCTGGGGCCGAGTCGGCGCATCGTCGGCATCACGATCATGTCGTTCCTGGCGATGATGTTCACCCCGACCAAGTGGACGCACCACTTCGGCGTGTTCGCAGGGTTGGCGGGTTGCGTCGGTGCGCTGGCCGCGGTGGCGGTCACCGGGGCGGCGATGAAGTCGCGGCGCAACCGGGCGATGTTCGCCGCGGCGGTGCTGTTCGTGATGGCGTTGTCGTTCGCGACGGTCAACGGGTGGTGGTACGTCTCCAACTTCGGGGTGCCGTGGTCGAATCAGTTCCCCGAGTGGCACTTCGGCTTCACCACCTTCCTGCTCGGCCTTTCGGTGCTCGCGCTTCTGGTGGCCGCGTGGTTCCACTTCTCGGGCCGCGACAACTCACCGCCCACCACGCACCGCTGGCAGCGAATAGTGCAGTCGCCGTTGGCGATCGCCACCTGGGTGCTGGTGATTTTCGAGGTGCTGACCCTGACGCTGGGGATGACGGAGCAGTTCCCGGCGTGGAGCGTCGGCCGGTCCAACCTCGAGGCGCTGACCGGCAAGACCTGCGGGCTGGCCAACGATGTGATGGTCGAACCGGATCCCAACGCCGGATTGTTGACGCCGATCGGCACGCCGGTGGGTGAGGCGCTCGGCGCGGTCACCGCACAGGGCTTCGGCCCCAACGGAATTCCTGCCGACGTGTCCGCAGACCCGGTGATGGAGTCGCCGGGCACGTCGAACTTCGCGGACACCGAGACCGGAGCCACGACCGCCAACGAGGCGGGCACCGAGGGCGGCACCACCGCCGCCGCCGGCGTGAACGGCTCGAAGGCCCGGCTGCCGTACAACCTCGATCCGGCACGCACCCCGGTGATGGGCAGTTGGCGCGCGGGCACTCAGCAGCCTGCCGCGCTGCGCTCGGCGTGGTACCGGCTGCCACCCCGGGACGAGGCGGGCCCGCTGCTGGTCGTATCGGCCGCAGGTCGATTCGATCCCGGTGAGGTCGTGGTGCAGTGGGCCGACAGCAAGGGTCAGCCCGCGGGATCCGTCGGCTTCGCCGACGTGGGCTCCGCGCCTGCCTGGCGCAACCTGCGGGCACCGTTGGCCGCCATCCCGCGCGACGCCACCCAGATCCGCCTGGTGGCCACCGACGACGACCTCAACCCGCTGCACTGGATCGCCGTCACGCCGCCGCGCATCCCGCACCTGCGCACTCTGCAGGAAGTGGTCGGCTCGCAGGATCCGGTGCTGCTCGACTGGCTCGTCGGCATGGCGTTCCCCTGCCAACGGCCGTTCGGCCACCAGTACGGCGTCATCGAGGTGCCGAAGTGGCGCATTCTGCCCGACCGGTTCGGCGCGGAGGCCAACTCGCCGGTGATGGACAACCTCGGCGGCGGACCGCTCGGCATCACCGAACTGCTGCTGCGGCCCACCACCGTCCCGACCTATTTGAAGGACGACTGGTTCCGCGACTGGGGCGCGCTGCAGCAGCTCACGCCGTACTACCCGAACGCGCAACCGGCCCGGCTGGATCTCGGTTCGGCAACGCGTAGCGGACTCTGGAGCCCGGCGCCGCTGCGTCATTAGGTCTATGTCCGCGTCTCCCCCGCAAGCGGGCGGTACCCCCACCTCCGGGCCTACCGGCCCGGCATCGTCACCGGACCAGGTCCGTCGCCTACCATCGAGCCTCGTGCCTGCCCACCGCCTCGCCCGGCTGATCGCTGTCATCGCGGGCATCGCGGGCGTCGTACTCTGCGGGCTCACGCCGCTGCTGCCGGTGAACCAGACCACTGCGACGATCGCGTGGCCGCAGGCTCCCGGAGCCGCTCAGGCGGCGACATCAGGACCCGGCCCGGACGGGCTGGTCAGCGACATCCCCGCGCCGCTGGTGTCCGGCGCGCCCCAGGCTCTCGACATCTCGATCCCCTGCCGGCTGACCGCGACCATGCCCGCCGGTAACGGTGTGGTGCTGTCCACCAATCCGGCGGCAGGCATCGAGGCCAGCCGCAACGGCCTGTTCATCACCACCAACGCCAACTCCGTCGTCGTCGCGTTCCGTGACTCGGTGGCGGCGGTGGCGCCAAGGGCCGCGGTCGCATCCGGTGCGTGCAGCACGGTGCACGCCTGGGCCAACCCGGCCAGCGTCGGCGCGGAATTCGTCGGCATCCCCGGCGCCGCAGGCACGCTGGCCCCGGAGAAGAAGCCACAGGTGACCGGCGTCTTCACCGACCTCAAGGTCGCTGCTGAGCCCGGGCTGTCGGCCCGCATCGACATCGACACCCGGTTCATCACGTCGCCGTCCGCGCTCAAGCTCGGCGTCATGGTGCTCGGCGTGCTGTGCGTGCTGGCGTCGATCGTGGCGCTGGCGCTGCTCGACCGGCAGGCGGGGCGCCGCGTGCGGGGAGCCTGGCGACGGTTCTGGCGGGTGGGCCTGTCGACGTGGCTGCTCGACATCGGCGTGGTCGGCACGCTGGTGCTCTGGCATCTGATCGGCGCGATCTCGTCCGATGACGGCTACAACCTGACCATCGCGCGGGTTTCCGCCGACGCCGGCTACGCCGCCAACTACTACCGCTTCTTCGGCACCACCGAGGCGCCGTTCGACTGGTACCAGTCGGTGCTCGCGCAGATGGCGGCGATCAGCACGGCGGGCGTGTGGATGCGGGTGCCCGCCACGCTGGCGGCCATCGGCACCTGGCTGATCATCAGCCGCTGGGCGCTGCCGAGACTCGGTGGACGCCTGGCAGGCAACCGAGTCGCGGTGTGGACGGCCGGGGCGACATTCCTGGCGGCCTGGCTGCCGTTCAACAACGGCCTTCGGCCCGAACCGCTGATCGCGTTCGGCGCGATCGCGGCGTGGGCGCTGATCGAGAACGCGATCGCGACCCGACGGTTGTGGCCGGCCGCCGTCGCGATCGTCGTCGCGGTGTTCAGCGTGACGCTGGCGCCGCAGGGTTTGATCGCGGTGGCGCCGCTGTTGGTCGGTGCGCGTGCCGTCGCCAGGGTGGTGCGCAGCAGGCGCGGGGTGGACGGGTTGGTGGCCCAGTTGGCGCCACTGGCGGCGGCGCTGTCGCTGATCTTCGTGGTCGTGTTCCGCGACCAGACGCTGGCCACCGTCGCCGAATCCGCCCGCATCAAGTACAAGGTCGGGCCGACCATCCCCTGGTACCAGGAATTCCTGCGCTACTACTTCCTGACCGTCGAGGACAGCGCTGACTCGTCGCTGACCCGTCGATTCGCCGTGCTGGTGATGTTGGTGTGCCTGTTCGGCATGCTCGCGGTGCTGCTGCGTCGCCGCGGCGTTCCCGGCATGGCCACCGGACCGGTGTGGCGGCTGGTCGGTGCGACGGCCGTCGGGTTGCTGCTGCTGACATTCACGCCGACGAAGTGGGCGGTGCAGTTCGGCGCGTTCGCGGGTCTGGCGGGCGCCCTCGGCGGGGTGGCGGCATTCGCATTCGCGCGCGTCGGCCTGCACAGCCGACGCAACCTGGCGCTGTACGTCACCGCGCTGCTGTTCGTATTGGCTTGGGCCACATCGGGTATCAACGGCTGGTTCTATGTCGGCAACTACGGGGTGCCGTGGTTCGACAAACAACCGGTGATCGTCGGGATCCCGGTGACGGGCATCTTCCTTGGCCTGGCGATCGTCACCGGCCTGCTGGCGGGCTGGCTGCACTTCCGGATGGACTACACCGGGCACACCCAGGTCGCCGACACCCGCCGCAACCGTGTGTTGGCGTCCACCCCGCTGCTGGTCGTGGCGATCATCATGGTCGTGCTCGAAGTCGGCTCGATGGCCAAGGGCGCCGCGCAGCGCTACCCCACCTACACCACCGCCAAGGCCAACATCGGCGCGCTGTTGTCCGGGCTTTCCAACACCAGTTGCGCGATGGCCGATGACGTGCTGGTCGAACCCGACACGAACGCTGGTCTGCTGCAACCTGTTCCGGGTCAGAAGTTCGGCCAGTACGGCCCGCTCGGCGGTGAGAACCCGGTGGGCTTCACGCCCGACGGCGTCAGCGACACGCTGGAACCCGCAGAACCGGTCACCGCGAATCCCGGCACCGTGAACTCCCCCGGTTCGCCCAACGAGCCCAATATCGGCATCGGATACGCGGCAGGCACCGGCGGCGGCTACGGGCCCGTCGGCATCAACGGCTCCAACGTCTTCCTGCCGTTCGGGCTGGACCCCAAGCGCACACCCGTGATGGGCAGCTACAACGAGAACTCCGTTGCGGCGAAAGTGACTTCGGCGTGGTACCAGTTACCGCCACGCACTCCCGACCGGCCGCTGGTGACGGTCGCCGCCGCGGGCGCGATCTGGTATTACGAGGAGGACGGTTCCTTCAACTACGGCCAGTCGCTCAAGCTCGAGTGGGGCGTGCACCGGCCTGACGGCAGCTACCAGGCGCTCGGCCAGGTCCAGCCGATTGACATCTTCCCCCAAAAGGCCTGGCGCAACCTGCGTTTCCCGCTGGCCTGGGCACCGCCGGAAGCCAACGTCGCGCGCATCGTCGCCGATGATCCGAACCTGTCCACCGACCAGTGGTTCGCGTTCACGCCGCCGCGGGTGCCGGTGCTCGAGACCGCGCAACAACTGCTCGGTTCGCACACCCCCGTGTTGATGGACATCGCCACCGCGGCGAACTTCCCATGCCAGCGCCCGTTCTCCGAACACCTTGGCGTTGCCGAACTTCCGGAGTACCGCATCCTGCCGAACTTCAAGCAAGTGGTGGTGTCGTCGAAGCAGTGGCAGTCCGCTGAAGGCGGCGGCCCGTTCCTGTTCATCCAGTCGCTGCTCGGCACCACCACGGTGCCGACGTATCTACGCAACGACTGGTACCGCGACTGGGGCTGGATCGAGCGCTACAGCCGCGTCGTACCGGAATTGCAGGCCCCCAACGCGGTGATCGACCAGGGCACGAAGCGGGTGTTCGGCTGGAGCCGGAGCGGACCGATCAGGGCACTGCCATGACGCGCGACGTGAAGATCGCCCGCTGGACGGCGACCATCGCGGGCCTGATCGGTTTCATCCTCTCGGTCGCAACGCCGCTGTTGCCGGTCGTGCAGACCACGGCGACGCTGAACTGGCCTCAGGACGGTCAGCTGAACAACGTGACGGCGCCGCTGATTTCGCAGGTGCCGGTGCGGATGACCATCACGGTGCCGTGCGAGGTGATCCGCACGATGCCGCCTGCGGGCGGGACGGTGCTGAGCACCGCGCCGAAGGACGGTAAACAGGCCGCGCTGCAGTCGCTGTTCGTCAACGTCAACCGGCAGCGCGTCGACATCACCGACCGCAACGTGGTGGTCGCCAGCGTGCCGCGGGACAAGGCGGCAAACTGTCAGCGCATCGAGATCACCTCGTCGGAGGCGGGCACGTTCGCCACGTTCGTCGGGCTCACCGATCCGAAGACAGGCTCCGATCAGCGGTCCGGTTTCCCCGATCCGAACCTGCGCCCGTCGATCGTCGGCATCTTCACCGACCTGACCGGACCGGCACCGCCCGGATTGACCGCGTCGGCCGTGATCGACACCCGGTTCTCCACCAAGCCAACGGCTTTGAAGCTGACCGCGATGCTGCTGGCGATCGTGTCGACGGTGATCGCGCTGGTCGCGTTGTGGCGGCTGGACCGACTCGACGGCCGCCGGATGCAGCGCTGGATCCCGCAGCGCTGGCGCACCTTCTCCGCCACCGACGTCGTCGTGATCGGCGGCTTCGTGGTCTGGCACGTGATCGGCGCCAACTCGTCGGACGACGGCTACATCCTGCAGATGGCCCGCGTCGCAGGGCACGCCGGCTACATGTCGAACTACTTCCGCTGGTTCGGCAGCCCCGAGGACCCGTTCGGCTGGTACTACAACCTGCTGGCGGTGATGACCGGTGTCAGCGATGCCAGCATCTGGATCCGGCTCCCCGACCTGGTCTGCGGAATCGTGTGCTGGCTCTTGCTGTCTCGCGAGGTGCTGCCCCGACTGGGGCCCGCGGTCGCGGCCAGCAAGCCCGCGGTGTGGGCCGCGGGCCTGGTGCTGCTCGGCGCCTGGATGCCGTTCAACAACGGCCTGCGCCCGGAGGGCCAGATCGCGACCGGCGCACTGATCACCTACGTGCTGATCGAACGCGCGATCATCTCCAGCCGGATGACGCCCGCAGCGCTGGCGATCCTGACCGCGGCGTTCACGTTGGGCATCCAGCCGACCGGTCTGATCGCGGTGGCTGCGCTGCTGGCGGGCGGCAGGCCCATCCTGCGAATCCTGGTGAAGAGGCATCGGACCGTCGGCACCTGGCCGCTGATCGCACCGATGCTGGCCGCGGGCACGGTGATCCTCACCGTGGTGTTCGCCGACCAGACGCTGGCAACGGTGTTGGAGGCCACCAGGATTCGCACCGCGATCGGCCCGAGCCAGGCGTGGTACACGGAGAACCTGCGCTACTACTACCTGTTCCTGCCGACGGTGGACGGCTCGCTGTCGCGGCGGTTCGGCTTCTTCTTCACGGCGCTGTCGCTGTTCGCCGCGATGTTCATCCTGTTGCGACGCAAGCGGGTTCCCGGGGTGGCGCGCGGTCCGGTGTGGCGGTTGATCGGCATCATCTTCGGCACGATGTTCTTCCTGATGTTCACCCCGACCAAGTGGGTGCATCACTTCGGTCTGTTCGCCGCGGTGGGCGCCGCGATGGCGGCGGTGGCCACCGTGCTGGTCTCACCCGCCGTGATGCGGTGGTCACGTAACCGGATGGCGTTCCTTGCGGCGGTGTTCTTCACCCTCGCGCTGTGTTTCGCGACCACCAACGGCTGGTGGTACGTGTCCAGCTACGGCGTGCCGTTCAACAACGCGACTCCCAAGATCGCAGGCCTGACAGTCAGTTTCATCTTCTTCCTGCTGTTCGCCGTCACCGCGATCTACGCCGTGTGGCTGCACTTCGTTGCCCGCGACCACGGCGAGGGCCGCATCGCGCGCGCACTGACCGCCGCACCCATCCCGGTCGCGGCGGGCTTCATGGTGTTGGTCTTCGTCGGCTCGATGACCGCGGGGATCGTGCGCCAGTACCCGACCTACTCGAACGCGTGGGCCAACCTGCGCGCCTTCACCGGTGGCTGCGGGCTGGCCGACGATGTGCTCGTCGAACCCGATCCGAACGACGGGTTCCTGACACCGCTGCCCGGCAACTACGGCCCCCTCGGCCCGCTCGGCGGTGACAGGCCGGTGGGCTTCACACCCGACGGCGTGCCGGAAAAGATTGTCGCCGAGACCATTCGGATGAATCTGCCGATGCCGGGCACCGACTACGACTGGGATCAACCCACCGCTCTGAAGACACCGGGAGTCAACGGCTCGACGGTGCCGCTGCCGTACGGCCTCGACCCCGCGCGGGGTCCGGTGGCGGGCACCTACGTCGAGGGGCCGCAGCAGCAGAGCCGGTTGGCCTCGGCCTGGTATCAGCTGCCGCCACGCGACGCCGCGCATCCGCTCGTGGTGATCACGGCGGCGGGCACCATCACCGGGGACAGTGTCTTCAACGGTCGAACCGAGGGCCAGAAGGTCGAATTGGAGTACGCCCGGCCAGGACCCGACGGCGCTCCCGTGCCCGCAGGCAGGCTGGTGCCGTACGACCTCGGACCGATTCCGTCATGGCGCAATCTGCGATTCCCGCGGGCCCAGATTCCGGCGGATGCGGTCGCGGTGCGGGTGGTTGCCGAGGACCTGTCGCTGACGCAGGGCGACTGGGTGGCGGTCACGCCTCCGAGGGTGCCGGAGTTGCGGTCGGTGCAGGAGTACGTCGGGTCGACACAACCGGTGTTGATGGACTGGGCGGTGGGCCTTGCCTTCCCGTGTCAGCAGCCGATGCTGCACGCCAACGGGGTCACCGAGATTCCGAAGTTCCGCATCACACCGGACTACAACGCCAAGCGCAAGGACACCGACACCTGGGAGGACGGTCTCAACGGCGGGCTGCTCGGCATCACCGACCTGTTGTTGCGGGCACACGTAATGGCGACGTACCTGTCCAATGACTGGGGTCGCGACTGGGGGTCGCTGCGCAGGTTCGAGATGACGCCCGACGCCCAGGATGCCCGGCCCGCGCAGTTCGACTTCGGCACCGAGACCCACAGTGGGCTGTGGTCGCCGGGCAAGATCCGCATCGGACCCTAAGTGGCCGACCGGATCCGGCTCGGCAACGCGGCGCTGAGCGCTCAACCGTGTGGCAGGTGTGCCTTCGCCTCGTCGTAGCCTGCGGCCGCAGGCGTTTGCGCGGGGCCGTACACGAGGTACAGCACGCCGGTGTCAAACCTCTGAGATGACATGAACTGCAACGGAATCGACTGTCCGTCGTCGAACAGCCGCATGCCCTTGCCGACGACGCCCCTGCGAAACTGTCGTATGTCTCGCGGCCGAGCAGTATGGTGTCCGCCGCCCCCAGTTGGCCGCCGACCGCCGCGCCCATCTCGTCGTTGAAATACGGGAAGTGCCATTGATCCGGCGCCTCGACGACGCCGTCGAGCGCGATGAACATGCCTGCGGTGATTTTCCTCATGCAGTTGCAGACATGCCGCGCGTGGAGAACTCATCGTGCCGTCCTACGCCGGACTTATTGAAAACTATGACGCAGCCGTAAATGCTCTGCTATGAGTTAACACGGATATTCGAAAAGTGTTTCGCGCAGCAAACGATTATCTGCTGCGTTCCCTGGTGTTGCGAAGGGGTAATTGTGCTGCAGTCAAGGGAAGTGTCACAAACACCTCACGTGAAATTGAAGGCGGCTCGCACTTTCGATCAGGCGGGCGTTGAGGCCGCTATTTTCGACTTGCTGGTCGCCATCGGGGAGGATCCGCACCGCGACGGCTTGAAAGACACCCCCGCCCGGGTGGCGCGCGCCTACCGGGAGACGTTCGCAGGTCTGTACACCGATCCCGAGGACGTGCTGAGCACGGTGTTCGACGAGCAACATGGTGAACTCGTGCTAGTCAAGCAAATCCCGATGTACTCCACATGTGAACATCACCTGGTTTCATTCCACGGAGTCGCACATGTTGGCTATCTTCCCGGCGCAGACGGCCGAGTCACCGGTCTGTCGAAGATTGCGCGATTAGTCGACTTGTATGCCAGGCGTCCTCAGGTGCAGGAAAGGCTTACCGGGCAAATCGCCGACGCTTTTATGCGCAAAATGAATCCGCGCGGAGTCATTGTCGTCATCGAGGCCGAACACCTCTGCATGGCGATGCGCGGCGTCCGAAAGCCAGGCGCAGTCACCACCACGTCCGCGGTTCGCGGCCAGTTCGCCACCGACGCGGCGCCACGCGCCGAGGCGCTGCATCTGCTGCGGGAGTGATCCCGTGACCGCAGCGCCGATGGGCAGTCACCCGATGCGGGCGATGTGGGCGATGATGGTCGGCTTCTTTCTCATCGTCGTCGACTCGACCGTCGTCACGGTCGCCAACCCCGTCGTCAAACAACACTTCAGCGCCACCTACGACGCGGTCGTCTGGGTGACCAGTGCTTATCTCCTGGCGTTCGCGGCGCTACTGCTCGTTGGCGGACGCCTCGGCGACCGGTTCGGGCCGAAGAGCGTCTATCTGGTGGGTCTCGCGCTGTTCACGGTGTCGTCGGTGTGGTGCGGCATGGCCGGGTCGATCGACATGCTGATCGCGGGACGCGTCGCGCAGGGCGTCGGCGCCGCGTTGATAACGCCGCAGACGTTGTCGGCGATCACCCGCACCTTCCCGCCCGAACGGCGCGGCGTCGCGATGAGTGTGTGGGGCGCCACCGCGGGAATCGGCATGTTCGTCGGCCCGTTGGTGGGTGGCCTCCTCGTGGATGTCCTTGGCTGGCGGTGGATCTTCTACATCAACGCCCCGATCGGCCTCGCCGGACTCGGCCTGGCCATGTGGCTCGTCCCAGCGTTGCCCGGCCGGCGCTACCGGCTGGACATGCTCGGCGTCGTGCTGTCCTGCATCGGGATATTCCTGCTGGTGTTCGGTTTACAGGAGGGCCAGGACCACGGCTGGGCGGCGTGGATCTGGGGTGTCGTCGTCGGCGGCCTTGCGGTGCTGGTCGCGTTCGTCGTCTGGCAGTCAGTCCAGCAGCGGGAACCGCTGATCCCGTTGAACCTGTTCCGGCACCGCGACTTCGGAGCATCCAACGCCGGTATCGCCATGATGAGCTTCGCGGCGATGGCGTGCGGAATTCCGCTGATGTTCTATCTGCAGGACACGACGGGACTGTCACCGCTGCGCGCGGCGCTGGTCACCACACCGATGGCCGTCGCGACCGGCGTGCTGGCACGTCCGGTCGGACGGATTGTCGATCGGGTTCAGCCGCGCCCCATCGTCGGGTGCGGCTTCGCGATCCTGGCGATCGCCGCGTTCTGGCTTGCGGCGGAGATGACCCCGACTACACCGGTCTGGCGGTTGATGCTGCCGCTGACGCTGATGGGTGCGGCGGGTGCGATGGTGTGGGAACCGTTGGCCGTGAGCGCATCTCGAGCAGTCCCTGTCGATCTCGCAGGAGCAGGGTCGGCTGTCTACAACACCGTCCGCCAAGTCGGGGCGGTGCTCGGCAGCGCCTGCATCGCCCCATTGATGGCTTCGACGTCGCTCCGAGGATCGATGCTCCTGCCCGCCGCCGTGGCGACGCTTGGCGCGATCACCACACTATTTCTCGTCGGCCACCGGACACCCGCACCACGCGCGGTGATACCCCAACCAAGGAATGTGAGCGCCGCACTATGACCGCTGTTGCCGGGATGTCACGTTCGACCTCGTACGAGGCGGACACGCTCACCGATCAAGAGCTACGCGAGTTACTCGCCTATCCGCAGGATCTCGACCGTCCCCGGCTTCGCGCGAACTTCATCGCCAGCATCGACGGCGCAGTGACACTCGATGGTGCGGGCCGGAAGTTGGGCACGCCGACCGACCGGCGGGTCTTCACCCGATTGCGGGAGGTCGCGGACGTGATACTGGTCGGCGCCACCACCGCGAAGGCCAAGCCCTACACCGACATTCAGCTCAGCGCCCAGGCCAAGGTCTGGCGGTCGTCGCATGGTCTTTCGCCCGAAGTGCAGGTGGCCGTGGTGTCCAGCCGTGGTGTCATCTCGCCGCAGTTGCTGCGCAATCCGATACCGCCCATCGTGTTCGTCTCCGCGAACGCCGAGCGGTCCGCCCGCCTCGAACTCGCGGCCTCTGACGCGGTCGTCAGACCGATGCCACCCGGCCCGATCGCCTCTGCTGCAATACGCAACGGGCTGGGCGAGCTCGGACTGAACCGGGTGCTCGTCGAGGGCGGACCCACCTTCTTCTCACAACTGGTGGCCGACAACGAAATCGACGAACTGTGCCTGACCACCAGCCCCATGATGGTCGCCGGGCCCGCTCGCCGCGTCGCCGCCGCGGCCGACCATGTCGAGATTCACATGCAGCGGAACACGGTGCTGCTCGGCGCCGACGGCACCGTCATCGTGCGGTGGGTTCGCCGCTGAAAGTCAGGATGCCGGAGTGGGCGTCGCGTTGCCCTGCACGATCTGGTCGTGGCAATCGAGGCGCGACTTGCCGGTCTGCTCCATGCACACCAGGACCGGTCCCTCGGTCTCCGACGGGTACACCTCGTCGTTCGGACCCGCAGTGGCAGTCGGACTGGAGATCTCGCCGGGATAGAGCGACCAGATGGTTCCGTTCGTCGTCGGCAGGTGTGCACAGTAGGCCGGCGCGCCACTTTCGGTGATACCGGCCGCGCCCAGCGTCGCGCAGTTGGCGCCGACCACCACCACCGGCAGCGTGACGTCTGCCGGCGGCGCGGGTGCCTGTCGTGCCGACGTCGGTTGCGGTCGGGCTTCCGCTGTGCGGTCACGCGTGCGGTCGAACAGCACGAAACCGATTGCCGCGACCGCGATCACGACGAGCGCGGCGGCGGCGCCGATCAGGATGCGGCGGCGTGGACTGGTCTGCGCTCGGGCGTGCCTCGGACCGGTCGCAGGCATCGCCAGCTGGGTCTCGTCGGCGCTGCGCTGGCGGTCCTCGCTGCCGATGTGGTGGGTGAGCGCGCGGGCGAAGTCGATGCACCGGTCGTAGCGATCCTTCGGCAACTTCGACAGCGCCTTGTCGAACACCGGCCCCAGGCTGGACAACTCCGGTCGTCGGGTGCCGATCTGCGGCGGCGTGGCCGTCAGGTGCTTGCTGATCACCACGGCGGGGTTCGAGTGCTGGAAAGGTGGTGTGCCGGTGAGCAACTGGAATGCGGTAGCGGCCAGCGCATACTGGTCGGCGCGCCCGTCGATCTCCTCGCCCTTGAGTTGCTCGGGCGCCGAGTACGACACGGTGCCCACCGTCATGTTCGTTCCGGTCAGGACGCTCGGTTCGCCGATCCAGCGGGCAATCCCGAAGTCGGCCAACATGATCCGCTCACCGTCGGTGTCATGATTGGCCATCAGGATGTTGGCCGGTTTCACATCGCGGTGCAGCAGGCCTTTCTGGTGGGCATAGTCCAGCGCGTCGGCGACGGCGGTGACGATTCGCACCACCTCGTCGGCGGGCATACCGTTCGGATACTGCTCGGCGAGCAGCCGCCCGGCATCGGTGCCCTCGACGTAGTCCATCGAGATCCACAGTTGGCCGTCGACGTCGCCGCGGTCATGCACCTCGACGATGTGCGGGTGCCACAAGGTGGCGGCGATATCGGCTTCGCGGTTGAACCGCTCGCGGTACTCGCTTTCCGAACAGACCGTGGCTGAGAGGACCTTCAGCGCGTCGCGGCGCGGCAGGCGCGGATGCTGGGCCAGATACACCTCGCCCATCCCGCCGGCACCAAGCGATCGCAGAATCGTGTAACCGGCGATCACCTGGCCGTCCGTTAGCGGCATGGGCGAATCTTAATGGGTGGCGGTGCCGACGGTTGTCCGTCTTGATGAGGTCAGGCGCTCGCGATGGCCGTCGCGGCGGTGACGCGTTCGGCGGGGATGCCCGCGCGCACACGCTGCGCTGTGGCGGTTTCGCCGTCGTCCGACGTCAGCCGGGCCCCCGGCGACAGCATCGCAAACGAGGCGTCCAGACCGTCGACGGGCAGGCCGTCGCAGTACCACTCCGCCAGGTAGCAGGCCTGACAGGACGGAACCCCCCTCATCGCCGCAACGTATGGCAATGGGGTGGCGGAATGAATCAGTGATTTCCCTCGAGACCGCGTTGGCGAAGGCGGTTGGCCAATTGGGTTCTGGAGTGGATCTCCAGTTTCCGGTAGGTCCTCGCGAGGTTGGTTTCGACAGTTTTGGGACTGATGAACAGCGTCGGCGCGATGTCCTTGTTCGACATGCCCGAGGCCGCCAACTCTGCGACGCGCTGTTCCGAGGGCGTCAACTCGGCTGTCCCCGGGTGCAGCGCATCGGCGCGGGCCAGTTCCGAGCGCGCCCTCTCGGCCCAGCGGACCGCGCCCATGCCTTCGAACGCGGCCGCAGTCGGCGTTGCCGCTGACCCAGCAGCATCTGCGTCCGCGCATGCTCGAACGGCATCGGGGGTGAACCATCGCCTGTTCGGCGTGGATACTCGACGCGCGGGCGCAGCAGCCCCTCGCGGTCTAGAGCGGCGTGAGGCCGTGCTTGCGCTGCACCTTGCCCAGGTTCTGCTTGTCCCGCAGCAGCCGCAGCGACTTGCGCAGTAGCAACCGGGTTTCGTGCGGCTGAATCACGCCGTCGATGTAACCGCGCTCGGCGGCGATCCACGGGGTGGCCATGTTGAGGTTGTAACCCTCGATGAAATCGTCGCGGATCTTCTGCACCTCAGGCGCTGTCGGATCCGGGAACCGCTTCACCAGAAGCTGCGCCGCGCCCTCGGCGCCGATCACCGCGATACGCGCCGTCGGCCACGCGAAGTTGAGGTCGGCAGACAACTGCTTGGAACCCATCACCGCGTAGCCGCCGCCGTAGGCCTTGCGGATGATGATCGTCACCTTGGGCACGTCGGCTTCCACGATGGCGTTGAAGAACCGGCCACCGCGTTTGATGATGCCGCCCTTTTCCTCCTCGACACCGGGCATCGCACCCGGGGTGTCGACGACGAACACCAGCGGCAGATTGAATGAATCACAGAACCGGATGAAGCCGGCGGCCTTGTCAGACGCCTCGTTGCCGACCGCGCCGGACATGTGCATCGGCTGGTTGGCGATCACGCCCACCGGGTGGCCGTCGACGCGCGCGAACGCGGTGATCATGGAAGGGCTGCGCTGGTCGGCGATTTCGAACACGTCGCCGTCGTCGAAGATCCGCAACAGGATCTCGTGCATGTCGTAGGCCATGTTGTCGCTGTCCGGCACGATCGAGTCGAGTTCGTAGTCGTGCGGCGTCAGCTCCGGTTCCAGGCCGGGGTTGATGATCGGCGGATCGTCGAAGTGGTTGGCGGGCAGGAAGCTCAGGTAATCGCGAACATATTGGTAGGCCTCGGCTTCCGAGTCGACCACTTTGTGGATGTTGCCGCGCTGGGCCTGCACGTCGGCGCCGCCGAGTTCGTCGAAGGTGACGTCCTCGCCGGTGACGTCCTTGATGACGTCCGGGCCGGTGATGAACATGTAGCCCTGATCGCGCACCGCGACGAGCAGGTCAGTCTGGATCGGCGAATACACCGCTCCCCCAGCGCATTTCCCGAAGATTAGCGAGATCTCCGGAACCAGTCCGCGCAGCATCTCGTGGCGGCGGCCGAGCTCGGCGTACCACGCCAGCGACGTGACCGCGTCCTGGATGCGGGCGCCCGCCGAGTCGTTGATGCCGATGATCGGGCAGCCGACCATCGCCACCCATTCCATCAGCCTGGCGACCTTGCGGCCGAACATCTCTCCGACCGAGCCCTGGAACACGGTCTGGTCGTGGCTGAACACGCCGACCGGCCTGCCGTCGATGGTGGCGTGCCCGGTGACCACACCGTCGCCGTACAGCGCGTTGGGATCGCCCGGTGTCTTGGCCAGCGCACCGATTTCCAGGAAGCTGCCGGGATCGACGAGGGCGTTGATGCGGGCGCGGGCACTGGGGATGCCCTTCTTCTCCCGCTTGGCGACGGCCTTCTCACCGCCGGGTTCCTTCGCCAGCTCGAGCTTCTCACGGAGTTCGGCCAGCAGAGCGGCGGTGGTTCGGTTGGTCACTTCTCCTCCGCTTCGACCTTGTTGATCGCCTCACTCATGTGCGCGCCGACCTTCGCAATGTACGGCTCGTCGATGGCCTGGATGTGCTCGCCCCCGATGTGCACGATCTCGAGGTCGGAGACGAACTCGCCCCAGCCGCCGTCGGGTTGGCGGATGGCGTAGCGCGGCTCGAAGAAGATCGCGTCGTCGTGGTAGCGGTCGGCCATGTAGAGGGTGACGTGCCCGTCGTACGGCTGGATCTCCACGGTCTCCAGCAGCCGGTTGTCCAGATACGACGTCCGCTGGTGCTCGATGACACCGCCCGGGATCTGCACGCCGCTCGCCTTGACCGCGTCCAGCACGAACTGCACCTGACCCTCGTCGTCGAGTTCCTCCAGCTGCTCGTACGGAATCGGTGGGACTTCGACGTTGAAGGTGCGTTCGGCGAACCGCGCGTAGCGGTCCCACCGGGCGCGGGTCTCCTCCTTGGTCTTCGGGATCTCCTCACCGGGGCGGACCATGTCGATCAGCCCGACGAACCGGACGTCGGCGCCCGCGCGCTTCAACCCGATCGCGCAGGCGTAGGCCAGCGCACCGCCCAGTGACCAGCCGACCAAGATGAACGGCCCGTTGCCGCCGAGTTCGAGCAGCTTCGGCAGGTACTGCCCCGCCCGCTCCTCGATCGACCCCTCGACCCGTTCGAAGCCGTACATCGGGGTGTCGGCGGGCAGCCGCTTGAGCAGCGGCTCGTACACCACCGTCGAACCGCCCGCGGGATGGAACACGAACACCGGGGTCCGTTTGGTCCCCTCTCGCGGGGCACGCAGGGTGCGGACGAATCCGTCGATCTCGCCGGCTTCCAGATGCTCACGCACGATGGTGGCCAGCGCCTCGATGGTCGGCGAGTTCTTCACGTCGTCGACCGTGATGGTGCCCTCGGCGCGTTCCGAAAGCCGTTGCGCCATCTTCTCGTACGTCGCGTCGTCGAGTTGCGGCAGCGGGTTGAAGATGCCGCCCGGTGACTTGCCGGTGACGATCGCCCACGTCGCGAAGGTGACGCGCTCGGCGGCCTCGCGTGGCGGCACGTCGGCGCCGAGCGCCTCGATGACCGCCTCCTGCGTCAACACGTTCGCCGCGATGGACGCCGCGCTGGACTGGTCGGGGCCGGCCGGATTGGTGGGCGGGGCCGGAGCGGCGCTGGCCGCGACATCAGACGCCGGAGCGGCGTTGGCCGCGACATCAGACGCCGGAGCGGCGTTGGCCGCGACATCAGACGCCGGGGCCGCTGGGCCGGTGGGATCGGTCGGGGGCGGCGGGACGTCTGACGCAGTCGCGGTGCCCGCACTGGTCAGCTGCTCCTCCAGCTCGGCGACCGTCGATGCGCCGCCCATCAACTGCGCCTGTTCGGCGGCGATCTCTTCGGGCGTCATCGCCTTCTGATGCTCCGCGAGTTGGTCCACCTCGTCGCGGTGCTCGATCGCGTACTCGATCAGTTTCTCCACCGCATACAGGTTCGCGTCCCGCACCGCGGTCAGCTGGATCGGCGGCAGGTCGAAGTCGTACTCGACGCGGTTCTTGATCCGCACCGCCATCAGCGAGTCAAGGCCGAGCTCGATCAGCGGCACCTCCCACGGCAGGTCCTCTGGCTCGTAACCCATCGCACCGCCGACGATCGTGGCCAGCCGGTCGTGCACCGTCTCACCGGTGTCCGGCGACCACTTGGCAAAGCCCGCACCGAGATTCGCGCCTTGGGTCAGGTTGTCCTGCAAGATCTCAGCTGATTCTTCTTCCTCGACAGGTGCTGTCGAGGAAGGCGCCGCAATCGCCGTGCCAACGCCAACCGCCGACGGCAGCGCCGCGGCTGCACCGTCACGGCTGACGACCGCGTCGTACACCAACGTGAACGACTCGTCGATGCGCGCATGCACCTGCACCGTCGCGCCACCGGGATGACGGGTCAGCGTGGTCACCAGGCGTGCGCCGTCGCCGGGGACCGCGCGCTGTTCGAACGCGGTCAGCTTGGCACCCGGAAGAACCTGCGCCGCAGCGGCTTTCACCAACGCGGCGAGATCAGGCTCACCCTTTGGTGCGAACTCCCAGACGTGCTTGCCGTCGGGCGTCGCGACATGGTTGCCCGGCATCATCACCGAACTGTCGCCGGTGAACTTTGCGTCCAGCCAGTGTGGCTTGCGCTTGAAGCGGGTGGGCGGGATATTGGCGTACTCACCGCGATCGAAAAGCGTTCGGAAATCGAGATCGTGGCCGTGCACGTACAGCTGCGCCATGGCCGCCGTCATCGAGTCGACCTCGTCCTGCTTGCGGGCCAGCGTCGCGATCAACTGCCCGTCGTGCAGACCCGCCGCCGCCGTGGTCAGGCCCACCTGCATCAGCGCCACCGGATTCGGTGCCAGCTCGAGGAAAGTGGTGTGCCCGTTGTCGACTGCGTTGCGGATGCCCTGGGTGAAGTGGACGCTGTGTCGCAGCCCCTTCTTCCAGTACTCGACGTCGTGGATCGGCTCTCCGCCCGGCCGGATGTAGCGGCCTTCGTGCACGGTTGAGAAGTAGCCCGTGGTCAACGGCTGCGGCGCGATGCCCTGCAACTCGGCCGCGAGTTCGCCGAGCAGCGGATCCATCTGGGAGGTGTGGCTGGCGCCCTTGGTCTGGAACTTGCGGGCGAACCTGCCTTCGGACTCGGCACGCGCGATGATCGCGTCGACCTGCTCCGGCGGGCCGCCGATGACCGTCTGGGTCGGCGCGGCGTACACGCACACCTCGAGGCCGTCGAAATCGGCGAACACCGTTTCGATTTCGTCGACCGAGTACTCGACGAGCGCCATCAACCGGATGTACTCGCCGAACAGCATGGCTTCGCCTTCACCCATCAGGTGGGCGCGTGAGCAGATCGTGCGGGTGGCGTCGGCCAGCGACAGGCCGCCGGAGAAGTACGCCGCGGCCGCCTCACCGAGCGACTGGCCAATCACCGCAGCGGGTTTCGCGCCGTGGGCCTTGAGCAGTTCGCCGAGCGCGATCTGGATCGCGAAGATCACCGTCTGCGTGGTCTCGATGCCGTAGTCCTGCGAATCGTCGAGGATCAGTTCGACGATGGAGTAACCGAGTTCGTCCTGGATCAGCGCGTCGACCTTGTTGATCCACTCGGCGAACGTCTCGTCGCGCAGGTAGAGGTTCTTGCCCATTTTGCGGTGCTGGGCGCCGAAGCCGGCCAGCACCCACACCGGGCCGTTGCTCACCGGACCGTCGGCGGTGAACACGTTCGGGTTGGGTTTGCCCTCGGCCAGCGCCCGCAGACCCTTGATCGCCTCGTCGTGGTCGTGCGCCAGCACGACCGCGCGCGAGCGGCCGTGATTGCGCCGCGACAGCGAGCGGCCGATCGACTCCAGCGACGATGCGCGGCCCTCCGGGCTGTCCATCCAGTCCGCCAACTCGGCGGCGGTGGCCTTCTTGCGCGACGTCAGGAAGCCTGAAACCGCCAGCGGGACCACAGGAGTCGGCTGTTCACCGGCCTCCAACTCTTCACGTGCGATCTCGAGCAACCGCAGCGCCTCGTCGGTCAGACCGGGCAGTTCGGGTTCGTCGTCCGCCACGTGCGCGGGCCGATCCAACCCGTCGTCCTCATCGAAGCCCGATTCTCTTCGCGCAAGCGGCTCATCGACGAACTCGCCGTACTCGTCCATCCGCACGCCGCCGATATAGACGGCGTCGGCCTCGGAAGTCTTCGGCTTCTCCGCTTCCTCTTCCGGTTCCGGTTCCGGCTCAACGAGATCCGACGGAAGCACCTCGCGCAGCACCATGTGCGCGTTGGCGCCGCCGAACCCGAACCCGGACACGCCGGTGATCGCGTGGCCGCTGTAGCGCGGCCAATCGGTCACGGTGTCGGCGACCTTCAGGTGCACGGCGTCGAAGTCGATGTAGGGGTTGGGGCCCGTGTAGTTGATCGACGGCGGGATCTTGTCGTTCTTCAGCGCCAGCGCCATCTTCGCCAGGCTGGCCGCGCCCGCGGCCGACTCCAGGTGGCCCACATTGGATTTCACCGCGCCGAGCAGCGCGGGCTTGTCCGCGGGACGGCCCCTGCCGACGACGCGGCCCAGCGCGTCGGCCTCGATCGGGTCACCGAGGATGGTGCCGGTGCCGTGCGCCTCGATGTAGTCGATGTCGCGCGGATTGACGCCTGCATCCTTGTACGCCTTGCGCAGCACCTCGGCCTGCGCGTCGGGATTCGGCGCGAGCATGCCGTTGGACCGGCCGTCATGATTGACCGCGCTGCCCGCGATGACCGCGATGATCTCGTCACCGTCGCGCCTGGCATCGGACAGTCGCTTGAGCACCAGCATGCCGCCGCCCTCGGAGCGCGCGTAGCCGTCGGCGTCCTGCGAGAACGACTTGATCCGGCCGTCGGACGCCAACACACCGCCGACCTCGTCGAAACCGATTGTCACCAACGGGGTGATCAACGCGTTCACACCGCCGACCACCGCCACATCGGCCTCACCCGCGCGCAGTGCGGCCACGCCCTGATGCGCGGCAACCAGCGATGACGAGCATGCGGTGTCGATGGCCATCGACGGTCCGCGGAAGTCGAAGAAGTAGGACACCCGGTTGGCGATGATCGAACTGGTGGTCCCGGTGATCGCATACGGGTGGGCGACCGTCGGATCGGACACCGCCAGGAACTGGTAGTCCGTGTTCGACGACCCGACGTAGACCCCGACCCGCTCGCCGCGCAGGCTGGACGCCGGGATGCGGGCGTTTTCCAAAGCCTCCCAGGTCAATTCGAGCGCCATCCGCTGCTGCGGATCGAGGTTGTCGGCCTCCATCTTGGACAGCGTGAAGAACTCGGCGTCGAAACCCTTGATGTCGGACAGGTAGCCGCCGCGGGTGCGTGCCTTGGCGACCCGCTCGGCGATCCGCGGCTCGGAGAGGAATTCCTCCCAGCGGCCCTCCGGCAGATCGGTGATCGCGTCGCGGCCCTCGAGCAGCGCCTGCCACGTCTCCTCGGGGGTGTTCATGTCGCCGGGGAAGCGGGTGGCGATGCCGATAATCGCGATGTCCTCGACGTCGCGCTCCCGCGACCAATCCTCTTCGACCCCAGTGTCTTCGATCTCGGGCTCACCCTCGATGATGACGGTGGCCAACGATTCGATGGTGGGATGCCGGAACGCGACCGTGGCGGTCAGCGTGACCCCGGTGAGGTCCTCGATGTCACTGGCCATCGCGACGGCGTCACGTGACGACAGGCCAAGCTCGACCAGCGGCGCGGCCTCGTTGATGTTGTCGGGCGACTGGCCGGTGGCGTTGGCAACCCAGTTGCGCAGCCACCCGCGCATCTCCGCGACCGTCATATCGGTCTTCGGAGCGGTGAGCGGCTTCTCCGGCGCGAGCTGAACCTCGTCGCCGGATACTAGGTCGGGTTGTTGCGAATCGTCTTGTGTGTCAGCCATTTTCGAAGGTTCTAGTCGGTTTCGTCGGGGAACGCGTTGGCCACGCGCCCGCTGCGCAGGCTGCCGTCGAGATAGGCGGCGCGGCAGGCACGGCGGCCGATCTTGCCGCTCGACGTGCGCGGGATCGCGCCCGCGGCGGTCAGCAGCACGTCACGCACGGTGACGCCGTGGCGCACCGCGATCGCGGCGCGAATCTCGTCGGCGATCGGGCCCAGTTCGAGCTTGTGCGCGCCGGGCGCTCTCTCCCCGACGATCACCAACTGCTCGGATGTGTCGCCCGGATCGCGCTTGAGACCGGCGTGCGCGTTCTCGAACACCTCGTCAGGCAACTGGTTCGCGGGCACCGAGAATGCGGCGACGAACCCCGTGCGAAGCGCCTTCGACGCCTCCTGCGCCGAGTACTCGAGGTCCTGGGGATAGTGGTTGCGGCCGTCGATGATCACCAGATCCTTTGTGCGGCCGGTGATGTAGAGCTCGCCGTCGTGGTAGGCGCCAAGGTCGCCGGTGCGCACCCACGTCGCGTCGTCTGCTGCGCCCTGGGCGTGCGACGGATTGGTCCGCGACTTCAGGATGTTCTGGAAGGTGGCGACCGTCTCCTCGGGCTTACCCCAGTAGCCCGTGCCCATGTTCTGCCCACTGATCCAGACCTCGCCGATCTGACCGTCAGGCAGCTCGCTGGCGGTGTCCGCGTCGACGATCACCGCCCACTCTGCGACGCCGATCTTGCCTGCACCTGCCTGTGCGACGGCCTTCGGCGAGTCGGCGTCGACCTGGACGAACGTGCCGGTGTTCAGCGCATCGCGGTCGACGTGGACGATGCTGGGCTCGGCGTCCATCGGTGTGGTCGACACGAACAGCGTCGCCTCCGCCAGTCCGTAGGAGGGCTTGATCGCCTGAGGCTTGAATCCGTACGGAGCGAACGCCTCGTTGAACCTGTTCACGGTGGCGGCCGAGATCGGCTCGCTGCCGTTGAGGATGCACTTCACCACGCTCAAGTCGAGCGGCGGCTCGTCATCCTTGGGCAGACCGCGCGCCGCAGCGTGGTCGAAGGCGAAGTTCGGCGCCACCGAGATGACGCCGCCGGTGTCGTCGGGTTTGCGCGACATCTCCCGCAGCCACCGGCCGGGCCTGCGGACGAAGGCGGCAGGAGTCATGAACGTGAAGTGGTATCCGATCATCGGCGACAACATCGCCGTGATGAGGCCCATGTCGTGGAAGAACGGCAGCCACGAGCAGCCGCGGTCACCTTCCTGGCCGTCGAGGGCCTCGATGACCTGGACGATGTTGGTCGCCAGATTGAGGTGGGTGATCTGAACTCCGGTCGGGACGCGCGTCGAGCCCGATGTGTACTGCAGGTAAGCGATGGTGTCCTCGGTGACGTCCTCGACCGGGACCCACGTCGCGCCCACCTCGACGGGTACCGCGTCGACGGCGATGACGCGGGGGCGTTCCTTGGCAGGCCTGGTGCGGAAGAACTTTCGCACGCCTTCTGCGGCCTCGGTGGTGGTCAGGATCGCCGACGGCGTGCAGTCGTCGAGCACCGCATGCAACCGGCCGACGTGACCGGGCTCGGACGGGTCGAACAGTGGCACGGCGATACGACCCGAGTAGATGGTGCCGTACAACGCGACGACGTAGTCGAGGTTCTGCGGGCACAGGATCGCCACCCGGTCGCCGGGCTGAGTCACCTGCTGCAGGCGGGCGGCGAGCGCACGGTTGCGCGCACCGAAGTCGGACCATGTCAGGTCACGCGCCACGCCGTCGCGCTCGGTGGAGAAGTCGAGGAACCGATAGGCGAGCTTGTCACCACGCACCTTGGCCCACTTCTCGACGTGCTTGACCAAGCTTCCGTTGTCCGGAAACTTGATCAGTCCGTCTTTCAGAAACGGGTTGTGGAACGCCATCGCACTCTCCTGTCAAAGCCACGCGCACATCGCGAAGCCACTTCAGCTTTTGCCGGCGGGGCGCCGCAGTCACGCGAGGCGAACCGCGCGAACCCAAGCCCCGGAAATCGTACCGGGGAGTAGGCGTTGACCGCCTTTATGGGCCCTGACCTGCGTATTCAGCCCGACTTCCGCGCACCCCTCTTAGTTTTTTCTTAATGTTAGGCGACCTGTTGGCACACGCCAAATCGCTCCGGTCACATGTCAGCCATGTTTTGGGTGCGGAGCGTTATCGATCACGTTCTGCGCCCACCCCAGTGTCCACTGTGTGGCCGAGGCACCGTCGAGATTCCAGAACTCCGGCGTGGCGTACATCGCGTGAATGGGTTGTCCGCCATTGCCTGCCAGCACCTCGAGCGTGCGCGGCAACTGAGTGATGTTGAACGCCGACTCCGGCGCCGCGCAGATCAGGTCGCCGCGCGCGCAGATCTCGTTGGTGCGGTCGTTGAGCGAGCCGAATCCGCCGGGCCGCGGGCCCGTCATCGTCAGGCCCATCGCCGACAGCGTCGGCACTTCCTGCAGCGTGATCTCTGCACCTTGACCGTCGGGGTTCGGCCCGATGTCCTGACCGATGTTGTCCTGGCGGCGGCCGTCGGCGATCACCGTGACCCCGAGCACCAGGTCCTCGTCGACCGGTCCACGCCCGTTACCGATGTCGCTGGCGATGTCACCGGCGATCACCGCGCCCTGCGAGAAGCCGACGAGCACGTAACTGGTCAACGGGCACTGATCGTTCATCCGCTTCATCTCGTTGACCGCGTTGCGGGTGCCCTCCGCCCGACTGTCGTTGTAGGACATCTGCTTGTCGGCCGACAGCGGATTGTGGAACTGCGCGGTGTACGGGACGGTGAAGATCTCCAGCCGATCGTTGCCGAACTGCGCGCGCACTGGATTGGTCACGTTGAGCAGCAGCGCCGCCGGGAACTGCACCGGGTTGTGCGGGTCCAACTGCGGCGAGGACTCCCAGGTGCCCGGGATCGAGATCATCTCGACGTCCGGGCAGTCGGCGGACTGGAAATCCGGACGCGGCTTCTTACCGGTGGGCGGGACCGCGGTGGGCGGCACCGCGCCCGGCGGCAGCGCGGTCGTCGGGGTCTCCGGCTTGCGCAGCACCACGATCACGATCGCGACGATCAACACGACGACAAGGGCCATCGCCCCGGCTGCGACGAGCGCGAGGATACGGTGGCGTTTCCGCCGATTGGTTTTGGACATGTGCTCCTGCTAGCAGAGTCTGTCGGTTGCGATCCGAATGTAGTCAGCCGTCGCCGCGTCCACGTCACCCGCCGCCGCCGACGAACTCAGGTGCGCGGTCCGCACGTCGCCGCGCACCAACGGCACCACGACGTCCCAGACAGCTTGATCACTCTGTTTGGCGGCACGCGCCTGGCACACGTACGACCCGATGCGCAGCGCCATCAAATCGCTCGACGGTCTGACTCCGGCAGCGTTCAGCGCATCGAGATACGCGCGCTGCTGTTCGGTCACGACCATCGCGTTGCCGTCGCTGTCCGGTTGGGACGGCGCGGGCGCACTCTCGGACGTCGACATTCCGACGGTGGTCATCACATCGTTGACGACGGAGCACCCGGTCAGCAGGGCCGCGGACGACGCGACCAGAAACGAGGTTGCCGACCACCTGGACAGGTTTGCCAAGCCGGTCGGGCGTCGTTCGGGCTGCTGCACTCCTCCAAGGTACCGGCTAGTGAAGCGGGAACCCGGTGACCGAGGCCGTGGCTGGTCGCGGCTACCTGATCGTGGCGACGAGTTCCCCTGACATCGCGCCGAGCTGACCAGCCCAGGTACCCCAGTCGTGTTGCGGGCCGTCGGGGAAGTCGAAGTGCCCGTTGTGCCCGCCGACAGAGCGGTAGTGCTGGTAGAACGAACGGTTGCTGCCCTGGGCCTGATCGCAGTAGCCGATCATCGCGGCCGGATCGGCGCATCCCAGCGTCGACGGGCTGAAGATCCACAGCCGAGTGTTGTTGTCCGCGAGCAACTGCACGTGCACATCCGGGTCATGCCACTTCCACCGGCCCAGCTGCGGCAAGCCCCACATGTTGCGGGTGTCGACGCCGCCGTACTGCGCGAGTCCGGCGGTGATCGCGCCGTTGGTGTAGGTGTTGGACGGGTTCAGGAATCCGGACAGCGATCCGGCGAAGCGGTAGCGGTCAGGATGGAAGGTGGCGATGGTCACCGCTCCGGTGCCGCCCTGCGCGGCGCCGACGATGCCGTGCCCGCTCGGCGCCAGGCCCTTGTTGGCGGCCATCCAGTTGGGCAGCTCGTCGGCCAGGAAGGTCTCCCACTGCCTGCCGCCGTCCTGCTCCCAGTTGGTGTAGAGGCTCCACGCTCCACCTGCGGGTGCGGCCACCGAGATGCCTTTACCGGCGAGCGTGTTCATCGCGTTGCCCGCCGTCACCCAGTTGCTCACGTCGGGTGCCGCGTTGAACGCGTCGAGCAGCACCACCATGTGCGGGCCGCCGCCCTGGAAGGCGACGGGGATATCGCGGCCCATCGCGGCCGACGGCACCATCAGCATCTCGACGTCGGCCTTGGCGACCGGCGCCATGGACGTGCCGACCGACCACAGTCCAGCGGCCAGCGCCACGGTCAAGAACCCTCGTATCAACCCACGCATAAACCCACCTCACGTCGCATCCGCTTGGTCCCCGCCGGAGGTAGTGAACCACATCACCGTTGCGGGGCGCTTCGGAAACGATGACGGCGGCGACCCTTGCGAGAGTCGCCGCCGTCGATCGTGTTGTCGTCAGCGATTAGCCGCCGGAGGTGTTAGCGGTGGCCTGCGCCATGGGAACTTCCTGCGGCGTCGCGCCGAGCACCCGCTGGATGTCGGGCTTCATCTGCTGCAGCTGCTGACCCCAGTACGGCCAGTCGTGCACACCGTCGCTCGGGAAGTTGAACACGCCGTTCTTACCGCCCGCGGCGATGTAGTTCTCCTGGAACGTCTTGTTCGTGCGGAGCGTGAAGCTCTCCAGGAACTTGGCGTTGAACAGGTTGCCCGCCGACACGCCCGCGCTCAGGTCCGAAGGAGTGCCGTTACCGCAGTAGACCCAGATGCGGGTGTTGTTCGCGACCAGCTTCGCCATGTTGACCATCGGGTCGTTGCGCTTCCACGCGCTGTTGGGGTCCTCGGTCTTACCCCACATGTCGTCGGCCTTGTAGCCGCCTGCGTCACCCATTGAGATGTTCACCAGCATCGGCCACCAACCCTCGGACAGGTTCAAGAAGCCGGACAGCGAGGCTGCGTACTGGAACTGGTTGGGGTGGTAGATCGCCAGGGTCAGCGCGGCCGAACCGGCCATCGACAGACCGACTGCGGCGTTGCGGCTGGCGTCGACGCCCTTGTTGGCCGCCAGGTATGCCGGCAGCTCCTGAGTCAGGAACGTCTCCCATTTATAGGTCTGGCAGGCCCCGGTCTTCTTGCTGCACGCTGGCGAATACCAGTCGCTGTAGAAGCTGGACTGCCCGCCGACCGGCATGATCACCGAAAGGCCGGAGTTGAGGTACCACTCAAATGCCGCAGTGTTGATGTCCCAGCCGTTGAAGTCGTCCTGGGCACGAAGGCCGTCGAGCAGGTACACGCCAGGAGTGTTGGCGCCGCCGCTCTGAAACTGAACCTTGATGTCGCGTCCCATCCCCGCTGACGGAACCATGAGGTACTCGACCGGCAGACCCGGACGAGAAAAAGCCCCCGCAGTCGCCGAGCCGCCGACGAACCCCACGAGGCCGGGCAACACGGCAGCGGCCATGGCCGCAATCGTGAGCCGACGCACCCAGGCGCCGCGCATCTTCCCAACGAACTTCATGCTTCTACCTATCCCATCTGTCGTAAGCCGCACAGCCGAACCCGCGGCGTGCTCGTGTAGTCAACCACACCTGCGCGTGATTCCTCTTCTCAGCGTGTATCGTCCCTGGTCGCTCCTCAGCCGTTGAGGGTCGCGATCAGGTCTGGTTTCAGCGCCGTCAATTGCTGCGCCCAATATGGCCACGCATGGTTGCCAGCCGACGGAAACACAAAGGTCGCGTTGTTGCCGCCAGCCTTCGCGTAAGCCTCTTGAAAGTCCTTGTTGCTCTTGATGGCCATGCCTTCAAGGCTGTCTGCGTTGAACTGTTGATTCGGATCTGGATTGGGATTCACCGGCGTGTTCCCACCAGGTGCGCAGTAGATCCACAGCCGCGTTGAATTCGCGACGATGCGCGACACCTGCTTGATGGGATCGTTGCGCTTCCACGCGGAATCCCATGGGGCGCCCCACATATTGTCGACGTTGTAGCCGCCTGCGTCGAGCATCGCGACGCGAATGGCTTGCTGCATGAACAGCGCGGACGGGTTCAAAAAGCCCGACAACGATGCCGCATACGAGAACTGTGACGGGTGATAGGCCGAGAGGATCAGCGCCGCACTTCCCGACATCGACAGTCCGACAACGCCATTGCCCGTCATCGAGATCTGCTTGTTGGTCGCAAGCCACACCGGGAGCTCACTGGTGAGAAATGTCTCCCACTTGTAAGTGAAGGTCTGGTTGTTGAAGCTCGACGGCGAATACCAGTCCGTGTAGAAGCTGGACTGCCCGCCGACGGGCATCACCGTGGCGACACCGGAGTTGTGAAACCACTCGAAGGCAGGCGTTTCGACATCCCAGCCGTTGTAGTCGTCGCGTGCCCGCATGCCGTCGAGCAGATAGACGGCCTTGCTCGCTGCAGTAGGTGCGGATGCGGCGTCCGACGCGGGCTGGAACTGCACCCGGATGTTGCGGCCCATCGCCGTCGAGTACACGTCGAGGTATTCGACGGGCAGCCCTTCACGCGAAAACGCGTTGGCGACCGGCACGACGCCGAGCGCGGGAAGCATCAGCACCGCTGCGGCCACGACCAGCATGCGCCGAAGCCGATTAGGCACAGCGCTGTCCACCGATTGCCTGGGCATCTGCTGGTCTACCGTCCGTTCAGGTGTGCACGCCGTTTCGCCGGCGGTCTCGAAGTAGCTATCGCGCCAATACGGCTGCGGTGTTACCAAACTCCCAGAAAACCCCGCCAGCTAACAAATCGGCGGCAGCTCACGGTCCGGTGGCAGGCATGCCCGTGTAGGGTGGCGCCGACGGCGGCGGCACAGGCAGCCCGCAGCGTTTCAGCTCGTAGAGCGGCACCCGGTCGATCCGGTAGCTGCTGAACTCCGCGGCGTGCAGCAAATTCGATACAAACCGACGCAAGCTCATCGGACTGCGAATCGCGTTGAGCATCGAGTCGGTGGCGGGGCACTTCAACGCGGCCTTGGCCTGCGCGACCCAGTCCTCATCGAGGTAGGCCGGGATGAACGGCGGCATCGGCAGGAACGGTCCTTCGGCCACCGCCCAGTCCGGGAACAGGTTCTTGTCGTGCCCGATGCGACCGTCGAGCAGGCGCGCCGTATGCGCCGCCAGCGGATTTGCCAGACCGATCTGGTCGATCACCCGCACGTCCAACCCCACGTTCATGCCGAGCATGCCGAGGTTGGTGAAAAACACTGTGTGCGGGCCCTTGTACTTCTTGCGAAGCTCGGGAGGCATATCGGGCGGCGGTGGGACGGCGGGCACCACGTCCCACTGGTCATAGTTGCCCGACGGCAGCAGCAGCGCGCCGTCGGGGGTGTTGTCCAGCGCGGTGAGCACAGCCCGCATCCGCGGATAGTCCAAATAGTCGGCGGCGGTCAGCGGGTGCGGGTTGCCGGTGGCCTGAGAGTAGAACCGCCGCTCGTCGACGATGCCGGTATAGGTGACCCGGGTGGCGTCGGCGCCTAGTCCAGGTGAGTTGGCCGCCCACAACGACCACACCGCGACGGCCAACCACAGCACACCGGTCGCGCCCGCGAACAAATAGGCTGGGCCACGGGGCATTCGGGCGCCATCGGGCAACGCCATCGGAATCACCGCCACCGGTGCCAGCAGGCAGAAGATGGGGGTGAGCAGCACTCTGCCGTGCATGAAGTCACCGCCCTGGCGGATCCAGTAGATGCCCTGCAGCAGTCCGCTGACGAGAATGAAAATGACTACCGCCGAAGGGCTTTGCACCCTACGGGCCAACCAGCTGTAGCCAGGTGGGGTGCCCCGGCGGATCCACCACGGCCTGCCCTTGGTTACCAGGGTGACCAGGCCGAGGCCGGCGAGCAGGATGGCGGGCGCCCACAGCAGATACGGCCGGTTGAAGTTGGTCAGGTATACAAAGCCTTGCGCCCATTTGGATCCCGACGCGTCCTTGGCGATCGCGGTGCTGGGATAGAGCAGGCCGTAGTAGCCCATCCGGAAGATCTGATAGCCGACCGGCAGGAGGCCGCCGGCCACGACGATCAGCAGTCGACGGCGCCAACCGCGGGCCGCGACGAGCATCATGATCAACGCCAGCCCGCCGACCAGCGCCAGTTCGGGGCGCACCAGCACGCTCAATCCGGCGACGAAAGCCAGTGTGCCGTCGAATAATCCGCTGACCGCGTTGGTCGTCGGCTGCGGTGCACCGCGGCGTGGCAGCGGTTGCTGCCCGCCGGGGTAGGCGCGCAGAGCCTGCGACCAGGCCACCATCATCCACCACAGCAGGCCCAGATAGGCCAGTACCAGCCCGTTTTCGAGTCCCGAGGTGGCGAAGTCCCGCGCGGGCGGCACCGCGATGTACACCAGCGCGCCCGCGGGCAGCAGCAGCGCGCGTCGGCCGCGCAAGCCTGGCGCGTACAACCGGCCCGCGCCGAGCATCAACAGCGCGACGCCCGCGACGCTGAGCACCAGCGCGAGGAACAGCGCCACGTACTCCAGTTGCACTTCGCCGCCGATCCAGCTGAACAGCGTGATCAGGTAGGTCCAGACGGTCGAGGTGTTGGCCTCGACGCGTTCGCCCGCATTGAACACCGGGCCGTTGCCGGCCAACAGGTTTCGCACGGTGCGCAGCACGATCAGCCCGTCGTCTGCGATCCAGCGCCGCTGCCATGCGCCCCAGCCGTAGAGCGCGGACACGGCGATCACGCCGATCCACAGGCTGACCCTGGTGGTCATGTCGTACGGGAACGCCGGCCAGCGGGCCAGCCGAGCCGCGGCCGCGGCTCTGTATCGTTCAGCTGAGGAAAAGGGCGGCACCGATGGTCCCGATCCACGCCACGGCGAGCAGTTGGAGCACACGGTCCTTCAGCGCGATCTCCTCCGGCTCGCCTGCCAGCCCGCCGTCCACGTCGACCGCGTATCGCAGGATCGCGATCGTGAACGGAATGATCGTCACCGCATACCACGACGCGTAGTTGCCATCCCGCTCGAAGGCCCACAGCCCGTAGCAGAGGACGGTCGCGGTGGCCGACAGCGTCCACACGAAGCGCAGGTAGGACGCCGTGTAGCTCTCCAGAGATTTGCGGATCTTGGCGCCGGTGCGCTCGGCGAGTTGCAGTTCGGCGTAGCGCTTGCCGCCCACCATGAACAACGAGGCGAACGTCATGCCGAGCAGGAACCACTGCGACAGCGGGATTCCTGCGGCGGCGCCGCCCGCGATGGCGCGGATCAGATACGCCGAGGCGACGATGCAGATGTCAAGCACCGGTTGGTGTTTGAGTCCGAAGCAGTAGGCCATCTGCATTGCGATGTAGATGGCGATCACCACGGCCAGGTTCGGGCTGGCCAACAGCGAGACCGCGAGCGCGGCGATGCCGAGTACCACTGCGACGCTGTAGGCGAGCCACTCGGGCACCACGCCAGCGGCGATCGGGCGGAAGCGCTTCGTCGGATGCTGCCGGTCCGCTTCGACGTCGCGGGCATCGTTGATCAGATACACGCAAGACGCCGCGAGGCTGAACGCCACGAACGCGATCGCCACGTTGACCGCGACGCCTTCGACGCTGAACTTGACGTCGCTGCCGAACGCGGCAACCGGCGCGATCAGGACGAGCAGATTCTTCACCCATTGCCGGGGTCGGATCGCCTTGATCAGCCCGGTCACGACGTTGCTGGGTGGGCCCTTGACCGGTGCCGGTTCTTCACTCATCTTCTGCGCGCTCTCTGCACTGCTCTCACTCGAGATGCTCATCCATCTCCTCCAACCCGGTCAGCGACGGCTCCGACGGTCTTCGCGACCACCGCCCCTACCGCGACGCCGGTGAGCACGTCGCTGGGGTAATGCACGCCAAGAACCAAGCGGGACAACGCCATCGGCGGTACCAACACCGCGGGCAGCGGAAAGCCGGTGGTGCGTGCCAGCAGGATCGACGCCGCGGTGGTCGAGGTGGCGTGCGCCGACGGGAAGCTCAGTCGACTCGGTGTGCCGACGTTGACCGCGACCGCGGGGTGATGCGGGCGCTCGCGCTTGACCACCCGCTTGATCAGCACCGCCGCGGCATGGGCGAGAAAGGCACCGGCACCCGCGGCCAACCAGGCTTGCCGCCGCGACGGCTGCAGCAGCGCACCGAGCGCGGAGATCGCCAGCCAGCCGAGGCTGTGCTCACCGAAGTGGGACAGTGCGCGCGCCCCCGCCAGCACCCCCGGCCGGTCGGCGAGCGCCGACTGCACGGCCACCAGCGCGGCTTCTTCGCCCCGCAACTCGTCAGGCATGCGGGGAGGCCTCTAACAAGACCGATTCCCACTTCTGCTTGCTGGACAGCACTGGCAGCGCCTCGCGGTAGACCCTGCGCATCTTGTTGAACTTGCGGGCCAGGATGAGCTGGCGCCGCAACGACTCCCGAAGCAGCGCAAACATTTTCGCGCGATCCCGTTGCCGGTAGACCACGCCGCGGCCATCGGCGGTGGTCACCGTGACCCCGTCGACCTTGCACAACGAGAACCACCTGGCGTCCTGCGTCGCGACGTTGATCTGCGGACGAAGATGGTGTTCGGGGTCGTGCGGCTTGAGTTGGTGGATGACGCCGCGCACCAGTCGCACCGCGATCGCCAGCGGGTTGGTCGGGATGGTCACCTTCTTGCGCCACCGCTTGTCCGACGGTGGCGGCAGCGCGGTGGCACCCGGCAGGACCACCGCATCGGGATACTGCTGGCGCATCGCGCGGATCTCGGGCAGCGCGGACTCGAGGATCGAGAAGATGTGCTCAGGACCCGCCAAGAAGTCGTCCATCGCCCTGTTCTGGATCGCGACGGTCGAATACTCAAGGCACAGAAGATGTTTGATAGTGGCCTTGAGATGGCTGGCGAGCAATCCGCGGATGTTGCCGTCCCAGTGCAAGGCGGCGACCACCAGTCGGTTGCGTAGGTGGAAGTACGCCTGCCAGTCGATCGCGTCGTCCTTGTCGCTCCACGCCATGTGCCAAATGGCGGCACCGGGAAGGGTGACCGTCGGGTAGCCGTGCTCACCGGCGCGCAGGCCGTAGTCCGCGTCGTCCCACTTGATGAACAGCGGCAGCGGCTGGCCGAGTTCTTCGGCCACCTGCCGCGGGATCATGCACATCCACCAGCCGTTGTAGTCGACGTCGATGCGGCGGTGCAGCAGCCTGCTTCGGTATTCCTCTTCGTCGTTGAGCGGGTACTTGGCGAAGTTGTGGTCGTATTCGGTGTTGACCGCGTTGGTCCACATGAAGTTCTCTTGCGCGACCATCTCGCCCATCACGTGCAGATGCGATGGCTCCTGCAGGTTGAGCATCTGTCCGCCGACAAGGGTGGGCACCTTGGCGAACCGGTTCATCGCCAACGCGCGCAGGATCGAGTCCGGCTCGATCCGGATATCGTCGTCCATGAACAGAATCTGTTCGCAGTCAGTGTTTTTCAGCGCCTCGTACATCACCCGGCTGTAGCCGCCCGAACCGCCCAAGTTCGGCTGGTTGTGAATCGACAGCCGGTTACCCAGCGCGGCGGCCGCGGCCGCGAACCCCGGGTGGTCGAGTGCCTTCTTGGTGCCTTGGTCCGATACGATGACCGCCCCGATCACCTTGTCCACCAACGGATCCGAGGTCAAGGCCGCCAACGCGTTGACGCAGTCCGCCGGGCGGTTGAAGGTCGGGATGCCGACCGCGACGTTGGCTCGGCCCGGTGCGGGCACCGGCGCGTACCAGCCGGCGCTGTGCACGGTGACCTTCGAATTGGTGGTGATGTCGAACCAGATCCAGCCGCCGTCCTCGAACGGGTCGAGACCGATCTCGAACTCCACCACGGCCGGCTCATCGGAGTCGTCGCTCGACACCGGCGCACCGCCAACGGTGATGCGAGCTCCGGTGGCCTTGGAGCGGTACACGTCGATGCGCGCACTGCCGCTCAACTCGACACGCAGCACCACCGACTCCAGCACCGACCACCGTCGCCAGTAACTGGCGGGGAAGGCGTTGAAGTACGTCGCGAACGAGACCTCGGACTCCGCACCGATTTCCAGGGTGGTCCGGGCGGGCGCGTGCGCACGCCTGGCATTGGTGTCCGATTCCTCTATATAGAGCTTGCGGACGTCCAACGGCTCACCCGGGCGCGGCAGGATGACGCGGGCGATCAGGCTGACCGCCTTCGATTCCCCGGCGTCGAGCGCGCCGGACGGGATGTCACTCATGCGCTGTTGCTTTCTGTGCCATTGTCGGTCAGTGGCGCGCCGTCACGCAGGTGCGGCGCGAGCGTGTTGTCGTACATGTTCAGCGCGCTGGCGATGGCCATGTGCATGTCGAGGTACTGATAGGTGCCCAACCGGCCGCCGAACAACACCTTCGATGATGCCGTCTCGGCCTTTGCCCGCGCACGGTAGGCGGCCAGCACCGCACGGTCGGTTTCGGTGTTGATCGGGTAGTACGGCTCGTCTTCGTCGCCTGCGAACCTGCTGAACTCCCGCATGATCACCGTCTTGTCGGTCGGGTAATCCCGCTCGGGGTGGAAGTGGCGGAACTCGTGGATCCGCGTATAGGGCACGTCGGCGTCGTTGTAGTTCATCACCGGGGTGCCCTGGAAATCTCCGGTGTCGAGCACTTCAACCTCGAAATCCAATGTGCGCCAACCCAACCGACCCTCGGCGTAGTCGAAGTACCGGTCCAGCGGTCCGGTATAAACAACCGGAGCCGACGGGGCCTTTTGACGCAGCGAGTCGCGGACGTCGAACCAGTCGGTGTTCAGCCGCACCTCGATACGGTCGTCGGCGGCCATGTTCTGCAGCCACGCGGTGTACCCCTCGGCGGGCAGACCTTCGTAGGTGTCGTTGAAGTAGCGGTTGTCGAAGGTGTAGCGCACCGGCAGCCGGGTGATGGTGGAGGCGGGCAGTTCCTTCGGGTCGGTCTGCCATTGCTTGGCGGTGTAATGCTTAAGGAAAGCCTCGTACAGCGGCCGGCCGACCAGCGAGATGGCCTTCTCCTCGAAGTTCTGCGCGTCCTCGGTCTTGATCTCGGCCGCCTGCTCCTTGATCAGCTGGCGGGCCGCGTCGGGCGAGTAGTACTTGCCGAAGAACTGCGACACGAGGCCGAGGCCCATCGGGAACTGGTAGGCCTGCCCGTTGTGCATCGCGAACACCCGGTGCTGATAGCCGGTGAAATCCGTGAACTGACGCACGTAGTCCCACACCCGCTGGTTGGACGTGTGAAACAGGTGTGCCCCGTACTTGTGCACCTCGATGCCGGTTTGCGGTTCGGGTTCGGAGTAGGCGTTGCCGCCGATGTGCGGGCGCCGGTCGACGACGAGAACGCGTTTGTTCAACTGGGTCGCCACGCGCTCGGCAATCGTCAGGCCGAAGAATCCTGAACCGACGACGAAAAGATCGAATCGGGCTCCAGAAGGCTGGAGCGAAGGGTCCCGGGAATCAGGCGAAGTCATCGGCAGCAAGGGTATCCGACCGTCGCTGCGCGCCCCGAATCCACAGAAGGCGGAAGGTTGCGATCGGCTCACAATTCCGCATCGTCACTTCTACCTCATTAGTCACACCAGTACCGTCGATCACGTTACTTCTTGGCGAGGCAGCCAAGCGCACGTACCAGACGTAGTCCATATATTGAGGAGACTTCCGTGCCGAACCGACGTCGACGCAGGCTTTCCACAGCCATGAGCGCGGTCGCCGCCCTGGCAGTCGCGAGTCCAGCAGCAGTGATCGCCGTGTCCGACCTGTCCGACAGCACCAAACCCCCGACGCAGCACCGCCAGTTCGTCCAGGCCGCGATGATCACCGACCTGCCCAACGAACTGATGTCGGCGCTCTCGCAGGGCCTGTCGCAGTTCGGGATCAACCTGCCCCCGATGCCGACCAGTCTGCTCACCGGCTCAGGCGCCAGCACCCCGACGACGCTGACCAGCCCCAGCCTGACCACGCCCGGGTTGACGTCGCCGTCGCTGACGGCACCCGGTCTGACCACACCGGGGTTGACGACGCCAGGGTTGACCACCCCGGGGTTGACCACGCCGGGCCTGACCACGCCGAGCGCCAGCCTCTCGCCTACCACCGCGACGGGACCCGCGCTGACCGACCCGGCGCTGAGTAACCCGGCATTGACGAACCCGGCGCTGACCAGTCCGACAGGGCAAGTTCCCGGACTGGCGACGCCGGGTCTGACCACCCCACCGGCCGGCGCGACGGATCCCGCACTGGCGTCGCCGATATCCAACGCGGGCGCGCTGCCTGCACCTGGCGAGGTGCCGATCTCGGCGCCGGTCGGGCTGGACCCTGCGGCGGGCACCTACCCGATCCTCGGTGATCCGTCGCTGGCCGCACCCGCCGCCACCGGCGGCAGCCCGGGCCTGCTCGGCGACCTGTCCAGTGCCGCCAACCAACTCGGCGCCGGTCAGGCGATCGACCTGCTCAAGGGCGTGCTGATGCCGGCCATCATGTCGGCCATCAAGCCCGCGGGCGCGCCTGCCGCGGATGCCGCCGCGGCCGCCACCTCGGCCATTCCCGCTGCCGCCGGAGCGGCCGCCCCGGAGATCCCGGGTCCGGGAGCCATCCCGATTCCGGGCCTGTAGTTCGGCAATAGTCCTGCAACCAGACGGCACCGCAGACCAGCCCCCGAGCTCTGCGGTGCCGTTGCAGGTTGCGGCCTGCATTTAGTTCACGTAAGCACCGTGTCGAAACACTGGTAACAACTGACACATACGTAACATCGGTCCGTGCCGTGCCGTCGTCCCGCGCCGTCGCTGCTGTTCACCGCACTCGCGGCGACAGTCGTGATGCTGCCGTTCGCAATCAACGGGTTGCCTGACGGCCACGACGACAAGCACTCCAGCCAGGCGCCGCAGCTGACCCAGCAACCGCTGACCGGGGTCGGCGGTGGGGAGACCGTGCGCGAGGTGCACCAGGACACGCCGTTCTCGATGGTTGCGCTGACCGCGGAGGACCTCAGCGGCACCACGGCGAAAGTGCGGGCCAAAAAGGCCGACGGGTCCTGGGGACCCTGGTATGAGGCCGAGACGCTGGAGGGCGTCGGCCCGGACTCGCCGACGCCGCGCGGCACCGAGCCCATCTTCGTCGGCCGCACCGACACCGTGCAGATCTCGGTCACCCGCCCGGTCGGAGCGGCGCCCACCGCACCGGGTCCGAAGACGGCGCCCGCGAAGCCCGCGCTGGGCTATGTGCCAGCCAACGTCGAGCAGCCGTTCGCCCAGAACATCAACGCGGTGCTGATCAGCCCGCCGCAGGCCCCGGTCGACACGCTGCCGCTGCCGTCGGCGGCCACCGTCCCCGGGCAGCCGCCGCACATCATCAGCCGCGCGCAATGGGGCGCCGATGAGGGGATGCGGTGCGGGAACACGGTGTACGACAACGGCATTCGCGCCGCGATCGTGCACCACACCGCGGGCAGCAACGACTACGCCCCCGAGGATTCGGCGGGCATCGTGCGGTCGATCTACGAGTACCACACCCGCACGCTGGGCTGGTGCGACATCGCCTACAACGCGCTGGTGGACAAGTACGGCCAGGTCTTCGAGGGCCGCGCAGGCGGCATGGACAAGCCGGTCGAGGGTTCCCACACCGGCGGCTTCAACCGCAACACCTGGGGCGTGGCGATGCTCGGTGACTTCGACGTCGTCCCGCCCACCCCGATCCAACTGCGCAACACCGCCCGGTTGATCGGCTGGCGGCTGAGCCTCGACCGCATCGATCCCCGCGGCACCGTTGTATTGCCCTCCGCGGGAGGGTCTTTCACCAAGTTCCCGGCCGGTGCGACACCGACGCTGCCGACCATCTTCACCCACCGCGACGTCGGCAACACCGACTGTCCCGGCAATGCGGCGTACGCGCTGATGGACCGAGTCCGCGACATCGCGGCGCGGTTCAACGCCCCGCCTGGGCCCGAGGAACTTGCCGAATCCCTGCGTGGCGGAGCGATTTTCGCGCGCTGGGACGCGATGGGCGGAATGAACAGCATGCTCGGTGCACCGACCTCACCGGAAGCCTCCGGCGAAGGGGACACCCGGTACGTCACGTTCGATCACGGTGCCATCTACTGGTCGCCGCCGAGCGGCGCCGAACCTGTCACCGGAGCGATCTACAAGGCGTGGGGTTCACTGGGCTTCGAGCGCGGGGCCCTGGGACTGCCCACCAGCGGCGAGATCCAGGAACCGCAGTGGATCGTGCAGAACTTCCAGCACGGCACCCTGAACTTCGACCGCGAGAAGGGCACGGTCACCCGGGTGATCGACGGTGTGCCACTGGAATTGCCACCGCCGTCGACCGAGGCCGAGCCGATTCAACTCGAGCGGTTCCGGCCGATCAGTTCGGCGTGACCGTCAGGGCCACCACCGTTCCAGGATGCGGGCGAGGCCGTCTTCGGTATTCGGCGCGGTGACCTCGTCGGCGGCCGCGACGGCGTCCGGGTGGGCGTTGCCCATCGCCACGCCGAGGCCGGCCCAGTGCAGCATCGGCACGTCGTTGGGCATGTCGCCGAAGGCGACCACACCCTCCGCGGTGATGCCGAGAGGACGGGCGAGTTCCTCGACGCCGGTGGCCTTGCTGATGCCCAGCGGCACGATCTCGATCAGCCCGTTGTTGGTGGAGTAGGTGATATCGCCTTCCAGCCCAATGTGTTTCGCGAGCACCTCGGCCATGTCGGAACTACGCGCGCCTGCCTTGCGGATCAGCAGTTTGACCGCGGGCGCGCTGAGCAGATCCTCGATCGACACCTCGGTGTTGTCGGGGTTGAGCCAGGCGTGTTCGTAGCCGGGAGAGCTGACGAACTGCGGGGTGGCCGCGTCGTGGGCGCTAGTGCCGACCCGCTCGACGGCAAGGCCCGCGCCGGGGATGACGCGGGTGGCGATCTCGGCCAGCTCGGCCAGCACGTCGGTCGACAGCGTGCGCGCCGTCACGATCCGGTCGGCCGACGGGTCGTAGATCACTGCGCCGTTGGCGCACACCGCCATTGGCGCGAAGCCGAGCGCATCGACGACCGGCTGCACCCAGCGCGGCGGCCTGCCGGTGGCAAGCACGAATTGGGCGCCGGCGTCCACGGCGGCGGTGACGGCATCGCGGGTGCGCGCGGTGATCTTCTCGTCGTCGTCGAGCAGCGTGCCGTCCACGTCGGTGGCAATCAGGTCAGGTGTCACCGGTGGCTCTTCGCTTCCCGCTCGGCCCGCTTGCGCGCGCGTTCGGCCAACTCGGCCTCGTCGAGCTGTTTGGCCCGCTCCAACGTCGGGGCGGAACCGCCCAGCCGGCGGGGCACCCAGTACGCGCCCTCGGGATGCGGGTAGTCGAGCTGCACCTTGTGCAGCAACGAGGTCATCGCCTCGCGGATGGCGGCGAGGGTCGCGTCGATGGTGTCGGCGGCGCCGAACGGTGGCCCGACCGCGACGGTGATCGGGATTTTGCTCTTGCGGCGCAAGTCTTTTGGGTGGTCTTTGGTCCAGCGTCGGTGCGCGCCCCACACGATCATCGGGATGATCGGCACGTCGGCGTCCCTGGCCATCCTGGCCGCGCCGGTTTTGAACTCCTTGAGCTCGAAGCTGCGGCTGATGGTGGCTTCCGGGTAGACGCCGACGATCTCACCGGCCCGCAGGCGTTCGACGGCCACCGCGTAGGCGCCTGCACCTGCGGTGCGGTCGACCGGGATGGTGCCGGAGTGCTTGATCAGGAAGTTGACCATCCTCACGTCCTGCATCTCGGCCTTGATCATGAAGCGCATCCGGCGGCGCCGCTGGTATGCCGCCAGCGCCGCAGGCCACCAGTCCAGGTAGCTGGTGTGGTTGATCGCGATCACAGCACCGCCGCGTTCGGGGATGTGTTCCAGACCCTCGTAGGTGATCTTCGTCCCGATGACCTTGGTCGCGGTGCTGACCGCAATCTCCAGCGTGCGGAAGACCGGCTCCATACGCGCTACCCCGGCGCCCCGGTGGGGTCGGCCCGTTGCGCGCGGCGGGCGGCTTTTTCGGCGGCTTCCTCGGCGTCCATCCGGTTGGCTTCGGCCAGCGTCGGCGCACCTCCGCCGAGGCGGTGCGGGACCCAGAACTCGCCGGGGGGATGCGGACCGTATTCGTCTTGCACGCGCTCCAGCAGATGCTGCATCCGGGAGTGCAGCAGCGCGGTGAGCTCCGCGGCGGGCAGCGTCGGCATGATCGGCTCGCCCACCGCCACGGAGATCGGCACCTTGGGCCGCCACATCTTCTTGGGGTGGCCCTTGGTCCAGATGCGCTGGGCGCCCCAGACAATGTGCGGCACGATCGGCACGTCGGCGGCGATCGCCATGCGCGCCGCACCCGACTTGAACTCCTTGATCTCGAAACTGCGGCTGATGGTGGCTTCCGGGTAGACGCCGACCAGTTCGCCCGCCTTCAGCGCCTGGCAGGCGTGGTCGAACGACGCGGCGCCACTGTCGCGGTCCACCTCGATGTGCCGCAGACTGCGCATGATCGGGCCGGTGATCTTGTGGTCGAAGACCTCTTTCTTCGCCATGAACCGGACCTTGCGGCCCAGATGCTGCTTGTAGGCGGGCAGCCCGGCGAAGGTGAAGTCGAAGTAGCTGGTGTGGTTGATCGCGACGACTGCGCCGCCGGTGCGGGGCAGGTTCTCCACGCCGGTAACGGTGAATTTAAGCCCCTGCGCGCGCCACACCAGGCGGGCGAGCTGGATGACTGTGCCGTATACCGGTTCCACATCAGGGAGCCTAGTCGGACGACGATCTAGCGGCCTAGACGGTATGGAGGCGACTTGAGGCCGAAGGCCTCGGGCTGCAATCGGACGTGGGTTGCCGACGATGAGTGAACACTCGCATCGGTAGAGCCACAGTTGCAGATCAGGAGGCCTCCGGTGAGTTTCAACGGTACGAGTGTCGGGTTGGACGTGCATGCGCTTTCGGTGGTTGCCCATGCCGTCGATGAAGAAACGGGGCGGGTTGAGCGGGCACGGTTGTGTCCCGATCACGGCGAGATCCTGGCGTGGCTAGACCGGCTGCGAGGTCCGGTACGGGTGGCCTATGAGGCTGGGCCGACGGGGTTCGGGCTCGCGCGGGCTTTGGCCGCCGCCGAGATCGACTGCGTGGTTGCCGCGCCGTCGAAGTTGATCCGTCCTGCCGGGGATCGGGTCAAGACCGATGCCCGCGATGCCGCGCATCTGACCCGGTTACTGCGTCTGGGCGAGATCACCGCGGTCACCGTGCCCGAGGCCGACGTGGAGGCGGTGCGCGATCTGGTGCGTGCGCGTGAAGACGCGCGCGCTGATCTGATGCGAGTCCGGCACCGGTTGTCCAAACTATTGCTGCGCCACGGCCGGGTGTACTGCGGTGGGCAGGCATGGAACGGGGTGCACGAAACCTGGCTTCGTCGACAACGATTTGACGATTCCCACACCATGGCGGCATTCGACCATCACTTCGACGCCGTCTTGACGGCCACCGCCGCCAGAGATCGTCTCGACCAGCAGATCGTCACCGTGGCAGCCTCGCCGCGCTGGGCTGACCCGGTCAATCGATTGGGGTGTCTACGGGGGATTTCGGCGCTGACCGGGCTGGCGTTGAGCGTCGAGATCGGTGACTGGACCCGGTTCACTGGCGCCTCGATCGGCGCCTACGTCGGCTTGGTCCCCACCGAGTACTCCTCGGGTGCATCCCGGGTGCAGGGCTCGATCACCAAGGCCGGCAACGCCCATGTGCGGCGATTGTTGATCGAGGCGGCGTGGCATCACCGGGCGGCCTACCGCAATCCTGGACCGACGATGCGGGCACGCTGGGCCAAGGTCGACCCGGCGCTCAAGGATCGCGGGCATGCCGGAAACCGGCGCCTGCACCAGCAGTGGTGCCGGTTCAACGAACGTAAGAAACACCACGTGGTGGCCAATGTCGCGATCGCCCGTGAACTGGCCGGCTGGTGCTGGTCACTTGCCACGCTGAACTAACAACCGCCACCGAACTTGATCGGAGTCAGCCGGTCGACGGCGAGGTAGGCGAACTGGATCTGCGTTACAGCTATGAGCCACAACAGCATTCCCCGAAGTACTGGTGTGACGCCCGTCCCTAGAGAGCAGCCACCGTTCGCACCGAACCATCGTCTTGCGGTACCCAACCCGCGCATATCAGTCTGACACCACCGTCGTTGACCAACGACCGCCGCGACACCGACTAACCCCGATCAAACGAAAGCCGCCCCGACGCAAAACCGGGGCGGCTTTCACCTGCCTATTGACAAACGGTGCCTACATATCAGGTGTACTGACCACGGACGTTAGGGACGCGGCGTGGCGTGGTGACATGACGAAGACCTCCGAGTGAAGTGCGAGCTGTCTAGAAACGCACCAACTCACTTCGGAGGTCTTCGTGTCCCACCGTAATGCCCCTTTGTCCGAAACTGGGCGTCTGCGTCTGGCCCGTTGTGTTGTGGAAGACGGTTGGCCGTTGCGGCGGGCCGCCGAACGGTTCCAGGTGGCGGTGAGCACCGCTGCTCGCTGGGCTGGCCGCTACCGCGAATTCGGTCCTGCCGGTATGCGTGATCGCAGCTCACGGCCTCATCACAGCCCCCACAGGACACCCACGCGCACCGAGCGGCGCATCATCAAAGTCCGGGTCATCCGCCGCTGGGGGCCGGCGCGGATTGGTTATCTGCTGGGGTTGCATCCCTTGACCGTGCACCGTGTGCTGACCCGGTATGGCCTGGCCAGACTGCGCTGGCTCGACCGCCCCACCGGGCGGGTCATCCGCCGGATGGAATCCGCGGCCTGCGGTGATCTGGTCCACGTCGATGTCAAGAAGCTGGGCAAGATCCCCGCCGGCGGCGGCTGGCGCATGCTGGGCCACGCCGTGGGCAGGGCCAATAAACAGGCCGACAAGAGCAGTGGAGTGCAAACGAAATACCGCAATCCGGTGCGGGGCTATCACTTCCTGCACACTGCGATCGATGCGTATTCGCGGCTGGTTTACTCCGAACTACTGGCTGACGAGCGTAAGGAGACCGCCGCAGCGTTCTGGCTGCGCGCCAACGCTTGGTTCAACGATTGTGGCTTCACCGTGCGGAAGGTATTGACCGACAACGGATCCTGCTATCGCTCACACACATTTCACGACGCCTTGGGTGACATCAAGCACCGCCGCACCCGCCCATATCGACCCCAGACCAACGGCAAGGTAGAGAGATTTCATCGCACCTTGGCCGATGAGTGGGCCTATGCCCGGCTCTACCGCAGCGACGCCGAACGCTGCGACGAATTCCCACGATGGCTACACACCTACAATCACCACCGCGGCCACACAGCACTCAAAGGTCAACCACCCGCCAGCCGCGTACCGAACCTCTCAGGTCAGTACACCTAGGGCCGCGTTGAGGAGTCCGACCATAGGGTCAGTCGGGTGACCATTCCCAGCGAACCCGTGCCGGTACCGGAGATCGTCTCTGACATCGCGGCGGGGCGCTCGGTAGCCGCGGTGTGGATCAACGAACTGGGCGGCGTGACGTTCGGGATCGACGGCGGACGCGAGTTCGTGAAGGTGTACCCCGACGCCAACGCGCACCTGTTGGCCGCCGAGGCGCCACGGCTGCGCTGGGCGCGGCGCTACACGCCGGTGCCCGAGGTGCTGGGCAGCGGACCGAGCTGGCTGCACACCGCAGGACTGGCGGGTCGCTCGGCGGTGGACGCGCGCTGGGCCGACGATCCCCGCACCGCCGCCCGGGCCATCGGCGTCGGCCTGCGGCGAATGCACGACGCGCTACCGGTCGCCGACTGCCCCTTCGGGAAGCCGCCCTGGGTGCCCGACGACGCCCCGCCTGCCGACCGCCTCGTGGTGTGCCACGGCGACGCCTGCTCGCCCAACACGCTGATGGCCGACGACGGCACGTTCAGCGGGCACGTCGACCTGGGCGATCTGGGCGTCGCCGACCGGTGGGCCGACCTCGCCATCGCGACCCTGTCGCTGGACTGGAACTTTCCGACCGACGGCCCCGGCGGCTTCGCGGAGGCGCTGCTGAACGCATACGGCGTCGCACCGGACGTCGACCGGATCGCCTACTACCGGCTGGCGTGGGACGAGGAGGATCCGCTGGCGGGCTAGACTCGCCGCGGGCAGACACATCGCAGCGAAAGGGTATTTGTGCAGGTCACGAGCGTCGGGCATGCCGGTTTCCGGATCGACACGAAGGCCGGAAGCATCTTGTGCGACCCGTGGGTCAACCCGGCGTACTTCGCGTCGTGGTTTCCGTTCCCCGACAACAGCGGGCTGGACTGGGACGCGCTGGGCGATGTCGACTACCTCTACGTGTCGCACCTGCACCGCGACCACTTCGATCCGAAGAACCTGCGCGAGCACGTGAACAAGGACGCGGTCGTGCTGCTGCCCGAATTCCCGGTGCCCGATCTGCAGCGGGAACTCGAGAAGGTCGGCTTCCACCGGTTCTTCGAGACGACGGACTCGGTCAAGCACCGCGTCAGTGGGCCCAAGGGCGATCTCGACGTGATGATCATCGCGTTGCGTGCGCCCGCCGACGGCCCGATCGGCGACTCCGGTCTGGTGGTCGACGACGGAGAAACAGTGTGCTTCAACATGAATGACGCACGCCCCGTCGACCTGGACGTGCTGCACGCGGACTTCGGTCAGGTCGACGTGCACATGCTGCAGTACTCCGGCGCGATCTGGTACCCGATGGTCTACGACATGCCCGCGCGCGCGAAGGAGGCATTCGGCACCCAGAAGCGCCAGCGCCAGATGGACCGCTGCCGTCAGTACATCGCGCAGGTCGGCGCGACGTGGGTGGTGCCATCGGCCGGTCCGCCGTGCTTCCTCGATCCTGACCTGCGCCACCTCAACGACGACCACGGCGACCCGGCGAACATCTTCCCCGACCAGGTGGTGTTCCTCGACCAGATGCGGTCACACGGGCACGACGGCGGGCTGCTGATGATCCCCGGGTCGACGGCGGATTTCACTGGCTCGCAATTGAATTCGCTGACACATCCGGTGCCCGACCCCGAGACGATTTTCACCACCGGCAAGGCCGACTACATCGCGGACTACGCCGAGCGGATGGCGCCGGTGCTCGCCGCGGAGAAGGCGAACTGGGCGCCCGCCGCCGGGGAGCCGCTGCTGGAGCCGCTGCGGGTGGTGCTCGAGCCGATCATGCTGCAGAGCGATCAGATCTGCGACGGCATCGGATATCCCGTCGAACTACGGCTCGGCAACGAAACCGTCGTGCTCGATTTTCCGAAACGCGTGGTGCGCGAACCCATTCCGGACGAGAAGTTCCGCTACGGGTTCGGCATCCCGCCGGAGTTGGTCCGCACCGTACTGCGGGACAACGAACCGGACTGGGTGAACACCATCTTCCTGTCCACCCGGTTCTCTGCCTGGCGGGTCGGTGGCTACAACGAGTACCTATACACGTTCTTCAAGTGCCTTACCGACGAGCGGATCGCCTACGCCGACGGCTGGTTCGCCGAGGCACACGACGACACCGCATCGATCACGTTGGACGGCTGGGAGATTCAGCGGCGCTGTCCGCATCTGAAAGCCGACCTGTCGAAGTTCGGTGTGGTCGACGGCGACAAGCTGACGTGCAATCTGCACGGCTGGGAATGGAACCTTCAGACCGGACGGTGCCTGACCACCAAGGGCCATCAGCTTCGGAGTGAGCGGAAGTGAGTGGTCCGCGCCAGTACTACGACGACGGCCTGATCCAACTGGATCAGGAGGCAATCACGTTGCGGCGCTATCACTTTCCGTCAGGGACCTCGAAAATAATCCCGCTGCGATCGATTCGCGGCTACAAGGCCGAGCCGCTGGGTCTGTTCACCGAGCGGTTCCGCATCTGGGGCAGCTCGGACTTTCGTCGGTGGCTGCCGTTGGACGTGTGGCGGCCGATCAAGTCGACGCTGGTGACGCTCGACGTGGAAGGCGCGCGGCCGAAGCCGGCCTTCACCCCGCAGCGGCCGAAGGAGTTCCTCGCAAGACTCGACGAACTGCTGAAGAACTAGCCGCGCCGCCTCAACTTCCTGACCGCCCACACCGCAGGCAGCGCCGGCAGCAGCCACGGTCCCGCGATGATCACCGGATCCATCCACGTGTGGTTGTGGTCGACCCGCTTGCTCGCCGTCCTTGCGCGCACGCCGCCGTGGGTGAATTCACTGCGAACACCGGTCTCGGTAAAGGGATTGTCCGGGTGCAGCGTGGCGAACGATCGGAGATGGTTCTCGGCGGCGTCGACGCGGTCGGCCGCGATGAGCAGCAGCCAGTGCGCCGCACGCCCCTCGCTGTAGCGCCGGTACGCGAACCTGCGGATCTTGCCCGACAGGCCCCGCAGCGGTGCCGAGGTGCCGAACACCGGCGTCAGGAACTTGTGCTCGATGGATCGTTCTCGCGGTGATCCCTCGGGCTGTCGGTCCGGGAAATGCCAATGGGCACCGGTGGATTCGGGATCATAGGTCATCTTGGGCACCGCGGGTCTGTCCTTGGGGTCCCGGTCGACCCCCCAGCCGGGGATGCGTGCCCGGAGTTCGTCGATGTCGGGTTGTTGCGGGCGTTCTGCGGTGTACGGCATGTGTTCGCTCCGATGTTCAGGCGGCCGATGGCACGATGACCGGTTTGATGCAGCCGTCGAGTTTGGCCGAGAAGATGTGGTAGGCGTCGGCGATGTGTTCGAGCGGAATGCGGTGCGTGACAATGTCGCTCGGCTTGAGGTAGCCGTTCTGGATGTGTGTCAGCAGCCGCGGCCATTGGCGCTTCACCGGACACTGGTTCATCCGCAACGTAAGCCCCTTGTTCATCGCGTCACCGAACTTCACTGCGCTGAAGATCGGGCCGTAGGCGCCCATCACGCTGACGGTGCCGCCCTTGCGCACCGAGTCGATGGCCCAGTTCAACGCGATCGGTGAACCGCCCTGCAGTTTGAACTTCGCCGCCATCACGTGCTGCAGGAAGTTGCCGTCGGCCTCCGCGCCCACCGCGTCGATCGCGACGTCAGCGCCGAGATAGTCGGTGGTCTTCTTCATCTCCACCACGACGTCGGCGCAGTCGGCGAAGTTGACGGTCTCGGCCTGGGCGAACGACCGGGCCTTGTCCAGCCGGTATTCCAGATGGTCGACGACGATCACCCGGCCCGCGCCCATCAGCCACGCCGACTTGGCGGCGAACAGTCCTACCGGCCCCGCGCCGAACACCACCACGGTGTCGCCCTCGACGATGTCGCCGAGTTGCGCGCCGAAGTAGCCGGTGGCCAGCGCGTCGGTGCACAGCAGCGCGTCGTCGTCGTCGAGCCAGTCCGGGATGACCATCGGGCCCACATCGGCAAACGGCACCCGCACCAATTCCGCCTGCCCGCCGTCGTAGCCGCCGCACGTGTGGGAGTACCCGTAGATGCCACCGACCGCGGTGGCGTTGGGATTCACGTTGTGGCAATTGGAGAACAGGCCGCGGGCGCAGAAATAGCACGACCCGCAGTAGACGTTGAACGGCACCATCACCCGGTCGCCGCGGTTGAGGTTCTGCACCGACGGCCCGACCTCCTCGACGACGCCGATGAACTCGTGCCCGAACGTCATCCCGACGCGGGTGTCCGGCATCATGCCGTGATACAGATGCAGATCCGACCCGCAGATCGCCGCGCGCTGCACGCGCACGATCGCATCGTTGGGGTGCTCGATCTTCGGAGGCGCCTTCTCCTCCACCCGCACCTTGTACGGGCCGCGGTACACCATCGCGCGCATGGGTTTCCTCCTCGGTGGTTCCCGAGGCGATACCCCGCGCCGCTAGCGCGAAACCTTCGGCTCGAGCAATTCGGTCCCGACATACGGCACGAGCGCGTCGGGCACCCGCACACTGCCGTCGGGTTGCTGATGGTTCTCGAGGATCGCGACCAACCACCGGGTGGTGGCCAGCGTGCCGTTGAGGGTGGCCGCGGTCTGCGGCTTGCCGTTCTCGTCGCGGTAGCGCACCGAAAGCCTGCGGGCCTGGAAGGTGGTGCAGTTCGACGTCGAGGTCAGCTCCCGGTAGGTGCCCTGCGTCGGCACCCACGCCTCGCAGTCGAACTTGCGCGCCGCAGACGACCCCAAATCGCCTGCAGCGACGTCGATTACGCGATACGGCACCTCGATCTGCGCGAGCATCTGGCGCTCCCACCCGAGCAGCCGCTGGTGCTCGGCCTCGGCATCTTCGGGCTTGCAGTAGATGAAACCCTCGACCTTGTCGAACTGGTGCACCCGGATGATGCCGCGAGTGTCCTTGCCGTAGCTGCCTGCCTCGCGGCGGAAGCACGATGACCAGCCCGCGTAGCGCAACGGCCCGTCGGACAGGTCGATGATCTCGTCGGCGTGGTAACCGGCCAGCGGCACCTCGGAGGTGCCGACCAGATAGAGGTCGTCGGCCTCGAGTCGGTAGACCTCCTCGGCATGTGCACCGAGGAAACCGGTGCCCGCCATCACCTCGGGACGCACCAGCACCGGCGGGATGACCAGCGTGAAGCCGTTCTCGGTGGCCAGTCGCACCGCGAGTTGCAGCAGGCCGAGCTGAAGCAGCGCGCCGGCGCCGGTGAGGAAGTAGAACCGCGAGCCCGACACCTTCGCGCCGCGCTCCATGTCGAGCAGGCCGAGCGACTCGCCGAGTTCCTGGTGGTCCTTGGGGTTCTCGATGGCCCTTGGCTCGCCGACGATGTCGAGCACCGCGAAGTCGTCCTCGCCGCCCGCAGGCACCCCGTCGATGATCACGTTGGAGATCGCCATATGCGCTGCGGTGAAAGCCTTCTCGGCCTCGGCCTGGGCGGCCTCGGCGTTCTTCACCTTCTCGGCGAACGCCTTGGCCTGTTCCAGCAGGGCCGGCCGCTCCTCAGGCGACGCCTTGCCGACCTTCTTGCTGACGGCCTTCTGCTCGGCGCGCAGGTTGTCGGCGGTCGACACCGCGGACCGGCGAACGGCGTCGGCTTCGACGAGCGCATCGACGAGGCCGGGGTCTTCACCGCGGGCCCGCTGGGATGCGCGCACCACGTCCGGATTTTCGCGCAAGAGCTTGAGGTCGATCACGGCCGCAACCCTACTTTTGCGCGGCGAGCGCGGCGCCCTGACCCCCGGACAGCCACAACCTCGTAACGTTACATTCGCATCACTTGTCACAGCACCTGACACGCCTGTCACAATGGAGCGGATGTTGGAGGCACCCGAGCGCGAGGAAACCCTCGTGGGCTCGCAAGACAGCGAGGTCGGACAGCCGTCGGAGCGGGTGGCGTGGTGGCAGAGTCTGCAGGCTACGCCGACGCGCCGTGCGCTGCTGCTGACCGCGCTCGGCGGTCTGCTCATCGCGGGCCTGATCACCGCGCTGCCGACCAATGACCCCAGCGGGCTGACCGCCAGCACCATCTCCCTCGGCCCGCGCGGAAACGACACGTTCAACCACGCGAAGGCGGGTGACTGCCTCAACTGGCCGGACCGCACTCCGGACGCGGCGCAGATCGTCGACTGCAAGGACGAGCACCGCTTCGAGGTCGCCGAGTCGGTGGACATGCGCACGTTCCCCGGTAGCGAGTACGGCCCGGAGGCGGCGCCGCCGTCGCCGGCCAGGATCCAGCAGATCAGCCAGGAGCAGTGCTCGGCGGCCGTCACGAACTACCTCGGCGCCCGCTTCGACCCGAACAGCCGGTTCACCGTCAGCATGCTGTGGTCGGGCGACAAGGCGTGGCGTCAGCAGGGTGAGCGCCGCATGTTGTGCGGCCTGCAGTTGCCGGGGCCGAACAACCAGCAGTTGGCGTTCAAGGGCAAGGTCGCCGACGTCGACCAGTCGAAGGTGTGGCCTGCGGGCACCTGCCTCGGCATCGACCCCGGCACCAACCAGCCCACCGACATCCCGGTCGACTGCGCCGCCCCGCACGCGATGGAGGTCACCGGAGCGGTCAACCTGGCCGAGAAGTTCCCCCAGGGGCTGCCGCCCGAACCCGACCAGGACAGCTTCATCAAGGACGCGTGCACCAAGATGACCGACGCCTATCTGGCGCCGATCCAGTTGCGCAGCACCACACTGACGCTCATCTACAGCACCATCTCGCTGCCGAGTTGGGCGGCGGGCAGCCACCAGGTGTCGTGCAGCATCGGTGCGACGCTGGGCAACGGCGGGTGGTCGACGCTGCTGAACAGCGCCAAGGGCCCGCTGATGATCAACGGGCAGCCGCCGGTCGCCCCGCCTGACATCCCGGTGGAACGGCTGAACCTGCCGCCGATCCCCGCGGTCGAACCGCCGCAGGACACGTCATCACCGTCGCAGTCGCAGTACAGCACCAGCCAGAGCGACGACAGCCAGCAGACGCAGCACATGCCGGGCCAGCAGTCCTCCAGCGGCAGCCAGTCCACGACGAGCACCGCGTCGTCCACCGCCGCGCCGCCGCCCGGCAACACGTTCCTCAACGGTCCGCCTCCGCCGCCCGGTGCGCCGCTGGACGGACCGCCGCCGCCGGATGCTCCGCCGCCGCCCGACGCTCCGCCGCCGCCTGGTGCGCCGCCTCCCCAAGAGGCCGCGCCGCCGCCACCACCGCCAGGCGACCCGGCAGCGCTGCTTCCGCCACCGCCGGCGCCGTAGCGGCATGGCCGTGCGGATGAGCCCGCAGCGGTTTGAAGAACTGGTCTCCGACGCACTCGATCTGATCCCGCCCGAACTCGCCGCGGCGATCGACAACGTCGTGGTGCTGGTCGAAAACCGCAATCCGGACGAGCCCGACCTGCTCGGCCTGTACCAGGGTGTGGCGTTGACCGAACGCGATTCCTACTACGCGGGCTCGCTGCCCGACACGATCACCATCTACCGCGACGCGCTACTCGACGTGTGCGATGACGAACACCAGGTGGTCGACGAGGTCGCGATCACGGTGATCCACGAGATCGCCCACCACTTCGGCATCGACGACGAGCGACTGCACGAACTGGGCTGGGGCTAATGTGCGCGTGGGCCCACACCGAAGGTAGGGGACAGACGCAAAAGGCCCCGACACGCCGCGGATTTGGGGCAGTTTGCGTCTGCCCGCGCGAGAGACTGGCCCACATGAGTACTGAGTGCCGCGAGTGTCTGGCGGGGCTCGAGCATTGTCACGGCACTGTCATCCACCACGCCTGGCATCGCGCGGAGTGCACGGAGGACGGCTGCGTCACCCCCGAGGTGATGCACGCGTTCAGCGTCGACTGCGACGCGGTCGGATGCACGTGCGGTGTCCGGATCTCAGCCCATCGGGTCGGCTGACGACAGCGCATCCTCCACCGGGTGCACATCCGGTTCCGGGTAGAACGGCGGCGTCAACGTCGACCACTGCACGCAGCTCCAGCGTCCGTCGGTAATCGGCGACAACACAACGGATTCGGTGTTGGCCAGGTGATGGTCGAGCGCGAAGCTGCTCTCCACACCGGCCAGCACGGCCGACACCAACCGGATCGCCGCGCCGTGGCTGACCACGATGATGTCGCCGTGCCATGCGTCGTCGTCGAGATAGCGCATCCGCAGTTGGGTGAGCACCGGGACGTACCGGTCGAGCACCTCGTTGCCGGTCTCGCCGCCTGGCATCGGGACGTCCAGTTCGCCCTCGTGCCAACGCTGGTACACCGTCTCGAATTCGGTGATCGCCTCGTCGTCGTTGCGGTCTTCGAGTTCACCGACCTGCACCTCGTGCAGCCCGTCGAATTCCAGTGGCTCGAGGCGGACTTCGGTGCTGATCTCAGCTGCGGTCTGCGCGGCGCGCACCGCGACGGAGTGCGTGATCATCGCCGGGGCGTGCGGCAGGCCGCGGGCGAACGCGCGCGCCTGATTGCGACCGACGTCGGTGAGTTCGGCGCCCGGCGGCCGGGTGTCGAGCCGACGGTCGACGTTGGCGAGTGACTGTCCGTGCCGAACAAGGACCAGTCGACCGCTCACGGCTTGCCCTCACGAAGCCGCGCCAACCACTCCGATGCCTCGTCGAGTTTCGGCGGTGCCGCCCCTGCATCCGACCCTGTCGGCCAAGAACCTAGAAATCTCACGTCTGCACAACGACGGTGCAGCGCTTTGAGTGCCTCGGCGACCGCTTCGTCGGCGATGTGGCCGACACAGTCGAGGAAGAAGAAGTAGGTGCCCAACTCCTTTCGGGTGGGCCGGGATTCGATACGGGTGAGGTCGATGTCGCGGATCGCGAATTCGGTCAACGCGGAGACCAGTGCGCCGGGAACGTTGTCCAGGCGCAGCACCACCGAGGTGCGGTCGGATCCGGTGCGCTGCGGCGGCGGGGCCGGCGTGCCGACCAACACGAACCGGGTCCGCGCGTTGGGCTCGTCGACGACGTTGGTGGCCAGCGCGGTCAGCCCGTGCCGGTCGGCGGCCAAGGCGGTGGTGACGGCAGCGTCCGCCCGGCCCTCGACCACGTCGACGGCTGCCGCGGCGTTGGAGTCGGCCGCCTGGAACTTCGCCTCACTCAGGTGCTCTGCCGCCCACCGCTGCACCTGGGCGCGCGCCACCGGATACGCGGCGATCGACACGGGTTCGGTGACACCTGCGCGCACCGCGATGGTGAACGAGATGTCCAACGTCGTCTCGGCGAAGATCTGCACCGGCACACCGGTGGCGAGGTTGTCCAGTGTCGGCAACACCGACCCGTCGATGGAGTTCTCGATCGGTACGCACGCGTAGTCCGCGTCACCTGCCCGAACCATCTCCAGCGCGACCTGCGGGCTGGCGGCCGGATCCGGTGTGATGCCGGAACCGCCGGGGACCAGACCGTCGGCGGACATCTTCAGCAACGCCGCCTCGGTGAACGTCCCTTCGGGTCCGAGATAGGCGATGCGCGGCACATTTCAACACTATCCGGTGCGGGGTGGCCGCCCCTGACGCCGCGGCGGTAGGTCTTGCGGCCCGGCCCACGATCTTGTTAAGTAAGCCTTACCTCACTACGGAAGGCGGGGCGATGGCAGGTGCAGCACCCACGACGGCGGAACGAATCCGCAGCGCATGCATGCGGGCCGGCGACGCGATGCTCGCCGTCGAGGGTCTCGAGCCCATCTGCTCCCCCGTTCACCACCTGCTCGACGACGGATCGTTCGCGATCACGGTGCCGGGCGACGGCATCCTGGCCCCGATGGTGGTGGCGGCAGGCACCGCCGGTGTGCAGGCGGTGCTCGAGATGACCGACTATGCCCCGCTGCCGTTGCGCGAACCTGTGCGCTCGCTGGTGTGGATCCGCGGCCGACTGCACGGCGTCCTCGACGGTGAAGTCGCCGCCCTGCTCGACCTGATCGCCACCGAAGACCCGAGTCCTGCTCTGCTGCAAGTGAATTCCGATTACTCGCTGATGCGACTCGAGATCGAGTCGGTGGTGGTCGCCGACGCCACCGGTGCCGAGGCGGTCGGCGTCGGGGCCCTGCTGGACGCCAAACCCGATCCGTTCTGTGCGATGGAGTCGTGCTGGCTCAAGCACATGGAGTCGGCGCACCGCGAGGTCGTCGACCGGTTGGCCAGCAGGCTGCCGATGCCGCTGCGCCGCGGCCGGGTGCGGCCGCTCGGCCTCGACAGGTACGGGGTGCAACTGCGGGTCGAAGGCGACGACGGCGACCACGACGTCCGGCTGCCGTTCCCCCGGCCGGTGGACGACGTGACCGGCCTCAGCCAGGCCATTCGGATCCTGATGGGGTGCCCGTTCCTGAACGGGCTGCGCGCCCGCCGACTCTAGGAGGTGGCGGCCGCTACCGTATCTCCGGTGACAGGGCCGCCCGACGAACTGACCGAACCGCAGCGACGCGGCATGCGCATCGAGATCGCCGTCGTTCTGGCGGTGACGTTCGGGCTGTCGGCCTATACCGCGTTCCTTCAACTGATCGAGGCGGTACTGCTCGGCCTCGCCGGCCAGCGGGTGGCACTCAACCCACGCCGCTCCCCCTTCGACCTGATCGACCTCGGCCTCAATCTCGCCGTCACATTCCAACTCGTCGCATGGGGCACGCTTGCGGTATACCTGTTGTGGCGCAGCGGTTTTGGCCCCGCGAAGATCGGCATCGGCAAGCTGAGCTGGCGGTCCGACGTCCTCGGCGGCATGGGTTTGGCTGCGCTGATCGGCGTGCCGGGACTTGGCCTGTATCTGGCCGCGCGGGCACTCGGCCTCAGCGCGCACGTCGAACCCGCGGAACTCAACGACACCTGGTGGCGGATTCCGGTGCTGCTGCTCACCGCGTTCGCCAACGGCTGGGCAGAGGAAGTCGTCGTGGTCGCGTTCCTGCTCACCCGACTACGCCAACTCGGGGTCAACCCCGTCGCGGCCATGCTGGCCTCCAGCCTGCTGCGCGGCGCCTACCACCTGTACCAGGGTTTCAGCGCGGGCCTCGGCAATGTGGTGATGGGCCTCGTCTTCGCCTACGTGTGGCGGCGCACCGGCAGGCTGTGGCCGCTGATCATCGCGCACGGAATCATCGACTCGGTGGCATACGTCGGATATGCGCTTGCGCAGGGACATCTGAGCTGGCTGTCGTAAGTTCGAAGCTGTGAACGACAACCGGCCGCCATTCGATCCCAGGATGCGCCGGGAGCCGCCACACGTGATCCGTCGCGATCCGAACTACCGACCGCCGCCCCAACGGCGGCCCACCCAGACCACCGCACCGACCGCCACCGATCGCCCAGCGGCCACCGCCCCCACCGCGGCCGAAAAAGGCTCGGCACAAACGACATTGGGGCCGGATCGTGATGGCCGTGCTGCTTGTGTTCGTCGTGGCGGTGGTCGCAGGCGGCTGGGGGATGGACACCTCACTGCACCGCACCGCCGCGCTCGCCGACTACCCGGAGCGGCCCGCCGCAGGCAGCGGCACCACGTGGCTGCTGGTCGGCTCGGACAGCCGTCAGGGCCTGACCCCTGCCGAGCAGGCCGAACTGACCACCGGCGACGATATGGGCAACGGCCGCACCGACACGATCCTGCTCGTCCACATCCCCAGCATCGCGTCGAGCACGCCAAGCACCATGGTGTCGATTCCGCGCGATTCCTACGTGCCGATCCCCGGCTACGGCCAGGACAAGATCAACGCGGCGTTCTCCGAGGGCGGCGCCACCCTGTTGGCGCAGACCGTCGAGCAGGCCACCGGCGTCCGCGTCGACCACTACGCCGAGATCGGCTTCGAGGGGTTCGCGACGATGGTCGACGCGGTCGGCGGCGTGACGATGTGCCCGGCCGAACCGATCAACGATCCGCTCGCCGGCATCGATCTGCCCGCGGGATGTCAGAAGCTCGACGGGCGCAACGCACTCGGGTTCGTCCGCTCCCGCGCCACGCCGCGGGCCGACCTGGACCGGATGATCCACCAGCGCGAGTTCATGTCGGCGCTGCTGCATCGCGCCGCCAGTCCCGCGGTGCTGCTCAACCCGCTGCGCTGGTATCCGATGGCGCACGCGGCCAGCGGCGCGCTCACCGTCAACGAGGGCGACCACATCTGGGATCTGGCCCGGCTGGCGTGGGCGTTGCGCGGCGACATTACGACGACGACCGTGCCGATCGGCGAATTCACCGGCAGCGACTCGGGTTCCGTCGTGGTCTGGGACAGCGACAGCGCCGGCAGGCTGTTCTCGGCGCTGAACTCCGACTCGCCGATTCCCCAGGACGTCCTCGACGCCGCCCAACCCGGCTAGTCGCGGCCCGCGCCCGTCAGACCGTCCTGCAGCCACGCCTTGGTGCGGCCGGGATGGTTGGTCGCGACCCACGCCACGCCGACGTCGCGGCAATACCGGACGTCCTCGTAGTGGTCGACGGTCCAGCAATACAACGCTCGGCCCTGCGCCGCCGCCCTGTCCACGAGTTCGGGATGTTCGCGCAGCGTGGCGATCGACGGCCCGACGGCGGTCGCGCCGACGGTGGTGGCGGCGCCGCCGCCCAGATATCGCGAGGTCTCGCCGAGCAGAACCGTCGGCAGCATCGGTGCCGCCCGGCGGATCCGCCACACCGCCGCGGCCGAGAACGACATCACCACGGCCCGGGAACGGTCCGCCGACGCCGGTGCCGCGATGCCGTAGCGGTGCAGCAGCGCGAGCACCTTGCTCTCGACCAGCGCGCCGTAGCGGACGGGGTGCTTCGTCTCGATGAACAGCTTCACGGGCCGGTTGTGGTCGAGCACCAGCGATACCAGGTCGTCGAGCGCGAGCAGTCCGGTGTCGCCCTGCTCGCCGTCGTCGCTGCGGCTGGGATGCCATCCCCCGAAGTCGAGTTCACGCAATTGGGCCAGCGTCATCTCGCTGACCAGACCGGTGCCGTTCGACGTGCGATCGACCCGGCGGTCGTGCACGCAGACCAGGTGTCCGTCACGAGTGAGCCGAACGTCGCATTCCACCCCGTCCGCGCCTTCCTGCAGCGCGAGTTCGTAAGCCGCCAGGGTGTGCTCCGGACGTTCCGCGGATGCGCCGCGGTGCGCCACCACGAACGGATGGCCGCCGAGCGCGCCGTCGCCCGAATTCATACGGCTATGCTGCCGGGTTCTGCCCTTCAGACTCAACCGCAGCGGTCGGTTCAGGAGTCTGACGAGTCTGTTGCGCGTCGTCGTCTCGCACGACCACCCAGCGCCTGGAGGGCCGCTCGACGGGTTGGCGCTCGAAGCCGAGGAACACCTTCATCGCCAGCAGCAGCGTGGCCAGCGTCAGCAGGTAGGCGATGATCGTGGTGACCGTGTTGTCCGCGATGCCCTGCGGATCCGTGGTGAAGCTGGTCGCGATCGAGAAGATCGACACGACGTAGCTGAACACCCAGACGATCCACCACACCACAATGGGTCTGCGCAACGTGCTGAGCCGCTCCTCGACGCCTGCCAGCTCGATGACGAACACCGGTGCCCAGAACAAATTCACAAGCGGCACAAGGCAACCCAGCCGCAGCGACGGCGGGGTCCGCGGGTCGTCTTGCCGGTGGTGGGCGTATGCCGCGGCGCGCCGCGCGATCAGCCAGTTGGTCAGCACCACCAGGCTGGCCACCACCATGAACAGCGCGATGACGCTGACGAGCACACCGAGCCAGGTAGCGGCGAATGCCACGAACCTGTTCAGCAGCACCGACCGGTTGACGATCAGCAGCACGTACCGAATCAGGTGTACCAGCGCGGCGGCGCCGAGCACCGCCATCGTCGTGACAAGGACGCCACGGACCATCGCCGGGGAGGGGCCGCTACGGGGCGGCGCCGTCTGTTGTTCGGGGGCATCGAAATGCTCGAGCAGCCCCCATCTGGGGACGGCCGCATAGCGAGGAGTGGGCCCGAGCGGACGCTTGCGGCGGCGCGGCGGCGGGGCGGTACCGGGGCGCACCGCGATCCAGCGGTAACCGGCTGGCAATTGCGGCGGCGTGCGGCCGTGGCCGACGGGCGGCGCGCTGGCACGCGCACTCCACTCCGCTCCGGACTCCGGGCCCGACGGTGCGAGCAGTGTCCCGTTGCACCGTGGGCACCACACCCGTCTGCGGTCGCGCACGTTCCACCGCGTTCCGCACTGGGAACACACCTGAATCATTTGGCTCTCAGGCTCCTCGCGTCCGCACCTTCAACGCGACCAGCCTAGCGGCGGCCGGTCAGATGACGCCCGTGCCGCCGTCGTCGGTGATCACAGGGCGGCCCGCACCCGCCCACGCCAGCATGCCGCCCGCGACGTTCACCGGGGCGTAGCCGTTACGCGCGAGGTACTGCGCGACCCGCTGCGACCGGCCGCCCGCGTGACACACCACGTACAGCGTCGCGTCGCCGTCGATCTCGTCGAGGCGCGACGGCACCTGTCCCATCGGAATGTGCTGGGCGCCCGGCGCGTGGCCGCGCTGCCATTCGTCGTCCTCACGCACGTCGAGCAGGATCACCGACCCGTCGAACGTCGGGGGAACATCGGCGATCTGTGCTTGCGCGACCTCGACCTCGTCCATGGCGTTACATGCTGACACGAGGACCGCCGGCGCACTACCACACCCGCCAGTGACTGACGCGTCGATTTGGTGTCAGCAATGCCGCACTATCCACAATTTCCACAGGTTCATCCACAGGCCTTCAGCGGCCGAAACACCGTTTGAGCCGCCGAATCTGTGTACTTGCTGAAGATTACTGTGGATAACCTTGCGTGGGTTCTCCCAGCCGATCAACAGGGCGATGGCCCCCGAGCGAAATGGGTTGGCCCACTAACTTTCCGGCGGCGAGGCCGCCGCGGCGGTCGCCGCTGTCCGTCTGTCGGCCGACGCGCGGCAGGGCCTTCGCTGATGGCCAGGTGGGCGTGGCGGCGTTTGCTGGAGCACCGGATTTCGCAGCGGGAACAACAGGGGTTATGATCGGCGTCACAGGAGAGGTCTGTGACAGATCTCACTGGGGGAGGACCAAGAACGTGCAGGTCAGGAGGGGTTGATGGCGTCACATCCGATGGGTCCGGGGTCCGCTGTACCGCCCTCTGAGTGGCATACCTCCGCCAATGTCTACACCCGCGCGCAGATGATGGCGTGCCTGCGCGCCGGTGTCATCGCGCTCGTACTGCTGGGCATCCTCGCCCTGATCGTCCTGTACTGATCTCGACAGAAAAAAGCCGCCGGCTTGGTGACCGGCGGCTTCTGTGTTGACGAATGAGGTCTGTCAGGCAGGCGGGTAGACACCCATCTGCTTGCCCTTGTCGGTCTGCCAGAAGATGTCGGCGATCTCGTCGATGGTCTTCAGCAGCTTCTCGGCGACGGCGACGTCGAGCGACTTCTTGACGTCACCCGCGCCGTGCACACCGTCCCAGAACAACTGGTGCAGGTTGGGGAACTGCTCGAAGTGATCCTTGGCGAAGAAGTCGGCCCACAGCACCATCAGGTGATGCTTGACCTCCTCGGCCTGCCGCTCCTTGATGATGATGCAGCGAGCCTTGAAGTGGTCGTCGTCAGAATCGTGGTACTTCTGAATCGTCTTCAGGCACGACAGCGCTTCGATCTTGGCCTGCGCGGGGTCATAGACACCGCAGTACAGGTCGCAGTGGGCATGGGCTTCAGTGGCGTTCGCGAAAAGTCGATGCAGCATGGCTTTAACCTACCCTTCGGGAGTGGCGGGAAACTACCGGTGGCCAGTGAGATCACCGTTGCGAACGTTCAGGGTCGTCGACCAGTCGATGCGGCCGGCGCTCACCGCGGGTGACGGGCTGATCGTGATTCGCGGCGGCACCCCGCAACGAGGCCAGATCCGGGTGTTCCGCGACCCGCGCCGCTCGACGCGCTGGCTCGTCAAACGTGTCGGTGATGTGCACGGGTCGGGCCGCGACGCGATCTTCGAGGCACGCTCGGACAACCCCGGCGCCCCGGGTTCCGTCGACTCCCACGAGTTCGGCTGGGTGTCGGCGGCCGATTCCTACCGAGTGCTGTGGACCGTGAAAGCCCGGTCCGGCTAATCGACGTGCCGCCCAAAGTTTGCCGCTGCCACCCGTGTCCGCTTGCGGGCAGGTTTGACAAGTCGCATCCTGGTGAAATCGATCCACAGGCGTGTCGCGGATGATCCGAACACCGATGGCGCGGAGGCGAGATGGACATGGGGTCTGGTCGGGCAATCGAGATTGCCCCGTTTCATTCACATGGATCACTCAAGGGCTTCGTAATTTCCGGCCGCTGGCCCGACTCGACCAAGGAGTGGGCACAGCTACTGATGGTCGCGGTCCGGGTCGCCTCCCTACCCGGATTGCTGTCCACCACAACGATTTTCGGTGCCCGAGAGGAACTGCCCGACGAGCCCGAGCCCGGCACCGTCGGGCTGGTGGTGGCGGAAGGCCCGGTCGTCGGCGAAGCGGCGGTTCCCCCTGGGCATTTCGCCGACCATCAGCCACCGGCGCTGCTGATGCTTCATCCGCCGTCGGAAACCATGCCGTCACTGCCGGAGTGCACCGGCGCCGCGTCGGGCTGCGTGCTGCTGCCCGGCATCCCTTATCTCGGCCTCGAGCATCGCGCCGCCTGGGTGGAGGCGGAGGCTGACGGAACGGTGACGTCGATGGTGAGCCGCGTCGGGGTCGACCCGATCAGCCACCCCGACACCGCCATCCTGGCGATGCTGCTTGCGGCTTAAGGGATTCGACCGATTCGATTCGACCTCGGCCGCGATCGCATGGTTGCTCCTCGACGCCGCCCTCGGACTTCAGTGGGTCGCCGTCGGGGTCACGACAGCTATTGCCGTCACCGCTGCCGCATCGGCCACACGGCGCTCGTCCGCAACCGCCGCAGGCATTCGCGCGGACTGCCACCGCGCGAATCGTCGTAGCATCCGCACTGACCGCCGGCTGGCTACTGTCGGCCGAACGGCTGACCTGCTTCGGTGGATCCGCTCGCTATCGCGTCTTACGTGGCCCGAAGTGCCAAAGGTCACACCTTTTGGAGCCTGTTGCGTGTGCAACTAGCAAACACTGGTTTCCACTCTCGTTCGTGGCAGGGGAGTTGCCCGTGGTGAACATCAGCATTCGTGTGACGTCCTGTATACAACTTCCAGGAAAGTCATTGGTAGCGACCCATTATTATTTGCTTCGTCGCACCGTAGGATGACGGTGCCGGCTCACACCGACAAGCCGTTAAGACCTGTAGCGGCCACACGAAACGAAAAGGCGGGTTAACTTTTCAGCGGTTTGCACTTGGTTGTGGGCACAACTCTCGCTACGATGATCAGCAAATACGCCGCCCTACAAACCCGCTCGTCAAGCATGTGGAGGTCAAATCGATGAGCAACACGTTCGCCGCTCGGCTAAACCGGCTGTTCGACACGGTTTACCCGCCGGGTCGCGGTCCGCACACGTCCGCTGAAGTCATCGCCGCCCTGAAGGCCGAAGGCGTCACGATGTCGGCTCCGTACCTGTCGCAGCTCCGCTCAGGCAACCGCACCAACCCATCGGCAGCCACCATGGCCGCCCTTGCCAACTTCTTCCGTATCAAGCCGGCGTACTTCACCGACGATGAGTACTACGAGAAGCTCGACAAGGAATTGAGCTGGCTCGCGAATATGCGCGACGAGGGCGTTCGCCGCATTGCGGCGCGCACAGTCGGCCTGTCCGCAGAGGCGCAGCAGGACATTGTCCAGAAGGTCGATGAGCTGCGTCGCCGGGAGCACCTGGACGATTAGCCCGCCGTCCGCCGCATCGCGGCGCCCGGCGAATCTGGGAAATTCGGTCTGCTAGACCGTCCCCGTCTTGGCGAGAGCCAGCTGGCGATATTGCTGTGCGATCTCGAGGATCCACTCGCGGTCCGAATATGTCGTCGGCTGGCGTAGCCAGCCAAGTCCAGGGAAGTTAGCGCTGGCGTTCTCCGGCGCGTCCTCTCTGCCGTCATAGATCCACTGCGCGATGGTGTGCGCCTGCTCCTGCGGCGGCACCGGCGGCGATTCGAGCTCCGACAACTCGGTGATCTCTTCGGCGTCTTCGAGGTCGGGCGTCGACCGGGCGCCCACGCGCCGCTTGCGCGCGGCGTCGGCAGCGGTGGCTTCCAGGAACAGCGCATCTGAAATCAGCGACATCCGCTCGGCCACTCGGAACACCAGCGGTCCGCGCGGCCGGACCCCGATGCCGACATCGGGATGTCGCCTACCCAGTTCGGTGAGCAGCGGCTGGATCGTGCGCAGCTCGTAGCGCGCACCGAACCAGTCCTCGATGCTCGGCAACAGCGAGCCGGCGGCGACGACCAGCATGGCGCAGCCCAGCAGCGTCGCTGCCGCCCCGACGCCAATTAGTTCCGTGCTACCGGCCATCCGCAACAGGAAGAATGCCGAGGCCAGCACGATCAGCACGATGCCGAAGGTGAACACGAACAGGGCGCGGCCGCGCCTGCTGCGGTTCGAATGCCGCATGCCCGCCCACGACACCAGCGTCAGCGCGAGGAACACGTAAAGCAGCGGGAGCAGCCAGGGCAACCTGCCGTCGCTGGAACCCAGGTTTTGCTTGAGGTAGGCCTCCGGCGCCATCTCCGGTTGCTGGCCGCTGGAGAAGAAGGTCACCAGGCTCACGACGGCGATGACGCCGGCAACGCTGTACTGCGCGATGGCGATTTTCTTGATGGTCGCCGGCGACTTGTTCGACGCGACGGTGGTGATCATCACGCAACTGCCCGCCGCGCAGCCGATCAGCGCCACCTGCGACAACCCCATCGCGATGTTGTTCCAGTGCAGCAGGGTGTCGAGCATCAACGTCAACGGCTGCCAGTTCAGCGCAGCCACCAGCCCGAGGCTGCCGAGCGCGAGAATCATCGCGGTGCTCACCAGCGACTGCTTGTTGACCAGGGCCCAGCCGATACGGAGGCCGGTCGCCAATCCGAGCAGACCGGCGATCACCCAAATGATCAACCAAACGCCTCTCCGAGTCGGACCTGAACAATCGACGAGCGATCCGACGGTAGTCGACCAAGCCGGTAGATCAGCAGGGCCGCGAAGTCCTCGGCTTCCTGTTCGGCGTCCTCACCGGCGGGACCCATGCATCCGGTCCGCTGGTTGAGCATGTAACCGATCAGATCGGAGCTGGCCATCTCGGTGTTCTCCCTGGCCGCCTGGACCACGGGGATGCCCTCGTGACCCAGCACCAGATGGCCGAGTTCGTGGGCCAGGGTGCGGTCCCACGCGGGTAGGCCCTTCTGGATCAGGAAGACGTCGCGGTCGGCGTATTGGCGCCACTGCCCGCACACTCCTGGTGGCAGGTCGGCCATTTTGAGTTCTATCGGCCGGTTACGATCCTCGCTCACGGCATCGACGAGGCGAGGCAAAGAGACTTCCCCGCGGCGTGGGGCAAGATCGAGCACCGCGCTGACGGCGCGGGTGACGCGGCGACTGGCAGGCATACAACCCCCTTTCGACGTCCACTATGCGCTGTCCGCCCCGGTTTGGACGGGCAGTTCCATCAGTTCACAAACCGCGCGGTGGCACTGGTGTGCACCGCCCGGCCCGCCTTCGCCTGGCGATAGCCAACCAATCCCCCGGCGCCGGTGAGTACTAGCATGCCCGCTACGCCGGGCACTGCCAAGGCCGCGACCTGGGACAATCCGGCGTTCCGCAAATAGTCCGCGTAGCCGATCCGGTATGTCGCGGGAGGCACTGCGGCGTTGCTACCAGCGTTGGCTGGCAGCGGTTCCCGGCCTGCGGGCGGTTCCGCCGATACGGCGCGCGGTGCTGCCGGCAACGCCGGGCCCGCGGGTGCGCCGCCTGCGCCGAGGCCTGCGGGCGGCGCGATGATGACCGGCAGGGTGATCGGTGGGATCGGCAACTCGACGGGTGCGGCACCGACGTCTGGGACGCTGCTGATGGCAGGCGGTTCCGACGCGGCCGGCGGCAGTTGCATCTCCGGCGGCAATGCCCCGCCGCCTCCCGGGGCCTGCGGAACGGCGCCGCCGCCCCCGCCCGGTGCAGGCAGCCCGACCGACGAAGTCGTGGTGGACGTACTTCGGGTAGTGGTATCGGTCTCGGTCTGCGTCTCGACGGTCGATGAGTCAGTTGCCGTCGAAGGCGGCGCCGACGAATTACTCGTACCGCAACCACGGGCCTTGCCTTTGGGCTTCTTGTTGCCGCAATTGTGGTTGCTTGGGCTCGCGCTGTTGTTACTTCCTGTCGCGGTCGCGGTGCTCGGGCCCTTATCGGGAGTGGGGTTCTCCTTCGTCCCGCCGCTTTCGTGCTCGCCCGGCGCATCCTTGCCCGGCGGGTCATCGGTGTGCGAACCAGGCTGCGGTGGGGCCGACGGATCGGCGAGAGCCAGCGCGCCGCCCAATCCGCAGAAGAAGAGGCCGACGGTCACTATGCAGGCCGACGCGGCGCCGTGCACACGCGAACCCACGTCGTCACCACCCTTCGCGGCGTCAACAGCGCCTATTCACGAGATCCGTTAATTCTTGCACAGCCATGGCAAACGGCTCGCTGTGGATTTCCAAGTACCCGCCGACGGGACACACCGAAACGCCCGATGGTCCGGACGATAGTGTTGGATCTCCAATTGCGGACGAGATCACTGGGAGGCCGACGGGATGAGCCTGTTCAAGCGCAAAACCCGTGCCACCCGCCGCGCCGAGGCCCGCGCCATCAAGGCCAAGGCCAAGCTCGAGGCCAAGCTGGCCGCCAAGAACGAAGCGCGTCGCATCAAGTCGCAGCAGGCGGCCGAAACCAGGGCATTGAAGGCGCAACTGCGGGCCCAACGTGACAGCGACAAGGCCGCGCTGAAGGTTGCCGAGGCTCAGCTCAAGGCTGCCCGCGAAGGTAAGTTGTTCTCCCCCACCCGCATTCGGCGGATGCTCACAGTCACCCGGCTGCTCGCGCCGATCGCGGTGCCGCTGTTCTACCGGGCCTCCATCGCCGCGCGCGGCTACCTCGACGAACGCAAGGCCGCTCGGCTCGGCGTCCCGCTCGCCCAGCTGGGCCAGTTCTCCGGGCACGGCGCCGAGTTGTCGGCCCGGATCGCGGGCGCCGAGCAGTCGTTGCGCCTGGTCGCCGAGAAGAAGCCCAAGGACGCCGAGACCAAGCAGTTCGTCACCGCCATCACCGACCGGCTGCGTGACCTGTCGGCCGCCGTCACGGCCGCGGAGAACATGCCGGTGTCACGCCGTCGCGCTGCGCACGACGCGATCGCCAAGCAACTCGACGGCATCGACGCCGACCTGATGGCCCGGTTGGGCCTCGTCTGACCGACGTGTCGACCGCCAATCCCGCTGCGCGCCTTCGCGGTACGGCCGCGGGATTGCTGACCGCCGCGCTGGCCGTCGCCGCGCATGCGGTGGGCAGCGGCGCGGCCCCGACAGGCGCGGTCGTCGGCCTGCTCGCGGTGCTGGCCGCGACCGTCGGCGCGCTGGGCGCCACGATGGCCCGCGCCGCCGATGTCAGGGTGCTACTGGGCCTGCTCGCCGCGGGCCAACTCTGCGGACACGTCGTCCTTGGCGCCGTCGGGCACAGCCACGCGGCTGCGACGGCTCCGCCTGCCGCCGTGATGCTGGCGGCTCACGCGGTCGCCGTCGCAAGCGGCGCGCTGCTGATCGCTGCCAGCGACCGACTGTGCCGCGCGCTGTCTCACGCCGTGCGTGCCGCGGTGCGCAGCGTCGCCGGGCCCGTCACCGTCGCACCCGTGGTGGCGGTCGACGACGCCGACCAGCCGCCGCGTTGGGTTCTTCTGCTCGCTGCTTCGATGTCGCATCGGGGTCCGCCGGTCAGCCACAGCCGCTGAACCGACACCCCTTCGACACACGAAAGCCACAATCGAATGCGAATCAGTACCCGGGCGTCCTCGCGCGCCCTCATCACCGCTGCGGTGATTCCCGTCAGCCTGCTGGCCGGCGCCGCTCCCGCGTCGGCCCATGTCCACGCCGACGCGGACAATCCGGCACCCGGCTCCTATTCGGTGGTCACCTTCAGGGTGCCCAACGAATCCGAAAAGGGCGCTTTGACAACGCAATTGAGCGTTGCATTACCCAATGTCGCCTCGGCGAGCACCGAAGTCATGCCGGGCTGGACCGCCAAGCTGGACCGCGACGCGGCCGCCGGAACGGTCAGCTCGATCACCTGGACCGCGGCGCCGGGGGCCGGGATTCCACCGGACCAGTTCGCGCTGTTCCGGATCTCGGTGAAGCTGCCGGACACGCCATCCATCAGCCTGCCCGCCACGCAGACGTATTCGGACGGCACGGTGGTGAAGTGGGACCAACCCACCCCGCCCGGCGGGGAGGAGCCCGAACACCCGGCGCCCGAGATCGCGCTGACAAGCGCGTCGGCCTCGACGCCCGCGGCCGACGACACGGCGCGCTGGCTGGCCGGCGGTGCGCTGGCGGTCGCCGCCGTTGCGGTCGCGTCAGCCTTACTGATACGACGTCGAGCATGAATCGCCTCATCGCGACACTGCTGTTGGCCATCTCGCTGACCACGGCGGCGGTGGCAGGCGCCGGTGTCGCATCGGCTCATGCGACCCGCGTGGCGACCGACCCCGTCGAGAACACCGAGTTGACCCAGGCGCCGCACAAGGTCAGCGCGATGTTCAAGGAGGCACTGCAGACACAGTTCGCCGCGATGACGGTCGTCGGCCCGGACGGCAACCTCTGGTCGACGGGTGAACCGCATATCGACGGCGCGGTCGTCAGCGTCGGGGTGCGGCCGCTCGGCCCGGCCGGCACGTACACGGTCAATTACCGGGTGACGTCTGCCGACGGTCATGTGGTGTCCGGATCGTGGTCGTTCACGCTGACTGTCGCGGGGACCGGCACACCCGGTCCGTCGGCGTCGGCGACGCAGCCGCATGACGACGGCATTCCGGTCTGGCCGTTCTTCGTCGCCGCCGGACTGATCGTCGCGGGCGCTGCGATATGGGCGGTGCGGCGACAGCGGTGACGCCGCTGTTGTCGGCGGTGGTGCGCGCGGCGGCCGACCTGTCGGCCGTCGTCGCGTTCGGTCTTGCCGTCGTGCCGATGCTCGACGTGCCCCGCTACCGCGACGAGTTGATGCGGCGCGCCACCGGTCCGTTGACGATCGTGGCGGCGGTCTGGTTCGTCGCGGAACTGCTGCGCCTCGTCGTGGAGACCGCCGAGGCGGCGGCGCTCGGGCTGCCCCGGCTGGGCGTGCACACGGTGCTCGACTTCGCGTTGCACACCGCGCCGGGGCGCTCCGCGCTGTTCAGTGTGGTCGCGGCGGGTCTGGTGGGGCTGGTCGCGGTGGCGCCGCGGACTGCGGCGACGAACGTCGCGGTCGCTGGTGTGGCGGCGGCCGGGGTGGCCGCCCGCCCGCTGACCGGCCATCTGTCGGAGAGCCCGGTGGGCGGGTTGGCGGTCGCCGTGCACACGCTCGCGGCGGCGCTCTGGTGCGGCACGCTGGCCGCGTTGGTGCTCACGGTCAGGCACCGCGGCCAGTGGGCCAGGGTGCTGCCGCGGTTCTCCCAGCTGTCGCTGGGTTGTGTAGCGGCGCTGCTGGCAGGCGGCGTGGTCGGGGCGGTGATCACGCTGGGCTCGCCGAGCCAGCTGGTCACGACGGGGTACGGCAGGCTGCTGACCGCGAAGATCGTGCTGACGGTGGCTCTGGTGCTGTTGGCGTACCGCAATCGCACGATGTGGGTGCCCGCCGCGCGTGCGCACCGGGCCACCGCGGTGGTGTCACGGTCGCGGGCGTTGTTCGAGGTGGCGATCATGGCGGTCGCGCTGACGCTGGCGGCCGCGCTGGCAGTGACCGGTTAACGCCGTACCCGGCCCTGGCATGATGGGAGCCACTGCCGGCTAGAGGAGACAGGCGCAAAGGAGCAGCCAGATGGCAGACCAGCAGGATCACCGCGACGACAGGCCCGACGCCGCAGCACCGGCGGCGGAATCCCCCTGAACCGCCCGCACCCCCGGCGGCCAAGAAGACACCGGCCAAGGCCGCGAAGAAAGCTGCGAAGAAGGCGCCGGCCAAGGCCGCGAAGAAGACTGCTGCCAAGAAGGCGCCCGCCAAGAAGGCTGCGGCGAAGAAAGCCCCCGCCAAGAAGGCGCCCGCGAAACTGGCCGACACCAACGGCGATCTCGCTTCGGCCGCCAAAGAGGCTGCAGCACAGGCAAAGTCGGCCGTCTCGACGGCAAGCAACCCCGTCAGCGGACCTGCCCCCGCACCACTGATCGGACCCGAACCGTCGCGGTTGCCGATTGCCGCCGCGATCGCCGCAGGGGTTCTGGCAATCCTGGTGGTGCTCCTCGCGCGCAGGCATTCAGCCGACTGAGGGGATTTGACCCTCACGCGACGTCAGGGTCGATAGTGGCGATATGGACGCCAAATCCGTCGGTGCGGTAGCCGCCCTCACGGGCGTATCCGTGCGCACGCTGCACCACTACGACCGCATCGGTCTGGCGGTGCCGAGCGTGCGCACCGCGGCGGGCTACCGTGGCTACACCGACGCCGACGTCGAACGACTGCACATGGTGTTGGTGTACCGGTCCGTCGGGATGCCGCTCGACGAGATCCGCGTCCTGCTCGACGATCCGGATGCGGATCTGGTCGAGCACCTGCGACGGCAGCACGCGCTGCTGCTGGAACAGGCCGACCGGCTACAGCACACGATCAAGGCAGTGGAGGAACTGATGGACGCACACCGCCAAGGCATTCAGCTGACTGCCGCAGAGCAGATCGAGATCTTCGGCACGACGGCGTTCGGCGACGAGTATGCCCGCGAGGCGGAGGAACGCTGGGGCGAGACAGCCGCGTGGAAGCAGTCGCAGCAACGGGTTTCGCAGTTCAGCAAGAACGACTGGATCGCGGTCAAGGCCGAAGTCGACGCGCTGCTCGATGCCCTGGCGCAGGCCAAACGCGCAGGCGTGCAACCGGGGTCGGCGCAAGCCAACGACCTTGCCGCCCGTCACCGCGCGTCGATCCAGCGGTATTACGACTGTGATGCCGAGATGCACCGCTGCCTGGCCGAGATGTATCTCGCCGACGAACGCTTCACCCGGTACTACGACGACGTCGAGCCCGGGTTGGCGCAGTTCGTCCATGACATCGTGGTCGCCATATACGCTTGACCTCCAGTGACCCGAGCTCATCGGGTTGGGGGGTGATGCGGTGCCGCTACCGTCGGGCACGGTGACCTTTCTGCTCACCGACCTCGAGGGGTCCACCCGGATGTGGGAACACGACCCGCAGGCGATGCGGGCCGCGATGGTGCGCCACGACGAGATCCTGGAGAAGACGATCGCAGCGCATCGCGGTCACGTCTTCTCCCGGATGGGTGACGGGATGGCGGCCGCGTTCTCGACGGCAAGCGACGCAGTGTCAGCGGCATTGGCAGTCAAACAGGCTCTGGCAGAGGAGGATTGGCGTACAGCGGAACCGCTGAGGGCGCGCATCGGGCTGCACACGGCAGAAGCGGTGATCGTCGATGACAGCGGCTATACCAGCCTTCCGATAAATCGCTGCGCCCGCCTGATGGCGGCGGCGCACGGTGGACAGATCCTTATCTCCGGCGCCACCGAGGCGCTCGTGCTCGCAGACCTTCCTGAGGGCCTGACACTGATCGACCTCGGTATGCACCGACTTCGCGATCTCGGCCGTCCGCTGCGGGTTTACCAACTCGCGTCCGCGCATCATCATGAGGAGTTTCCACCGCTTCGCACTCTGGATTCATTCCCGGGCAATTTGCCCGCCCAGATCAGTTCGTTCATCGGCCGGCAAGCGGAAACATCTCGAGTCATATCCGCGCTCAACGCATCGCGTCTGGTGACGATCACCGGAGTGGGTGGGGTCGGAAAAACACGGCTGGCCATTCAGGTTGCCGCCGAGCTACTTCCGCAATTTCCCGACGGTGCCTGGCTGGTCGAGTTGGCCACCGTACGCGACCCGGCAGCCGTGGTGGAAGCGGTCGCAGCGGCACTGCACATGACCAATCGCAGTACCCAAAGCCTCGAGGATTCCTTGATCGAAGCGTTGTCGCAGAAGCAGCTTCTGCTGGTGTTCGACAATTGTGAACACGTACTCTCGCCCGTCGCGCGGCTGGTCGGCCGAATCGAACGCTTCTGCACAGGCGTGGTGGTGCTGGCGACCAGCCGGGAGGGTATGGCCGTCGAAGGCGAACAGATGATCGCGCTGCCCCCGCTGGAATCCGGTGAACCGGGCGGCGATATCGAACGACTCGTCCACACCGATGCCGTCAAGTTGTTCGTCGAACGAGCCCGGCACGTCAAGGCCGATTTCAGGCTCAGCCCGACCAACGACCGCGCTGTGGTAGAGATCTGCCAACGCCTCGACGGTGTGCCGCTGGCCATCGAGTTGGCCGCCGCGCGAGTCATGGTTTTGAGCCCGCCGGAACTTCTTCGGCGCCTCGACCACCGATTCCAAGTACTGGCGGGCGGGCGGCGCGGAGCAGTCGAACGGCACGCCACCCTACGAGCGGCCATCGACTGGTCGTACGAACTGTTGAGCCCGTCCGAACAGCGCCTGCTTGCCCGCATGGCCGTGTTCACCGGCGGCTGCAGCTTGGAAGCCGTCGAAGAGGTCTGCGCCGGTGATCCGGTCAAGCGCGACGAAGTGATGGATGTGGTCACCAGTTTGGTGGCCCGTTCCCTCGTCGTTGCCGAGGACAGCTTCGCAGGCACGCGTTTCCGACTGCTGGAAACCATTCGCCAGTACAGCGAGGAGCGGCTGTCTGAATGGGGCGAGACCGCTCACCTTGTTGAGCGGCATGCGCAGTTCTATGCGGACCTCTCGGCCCGGGTCGCACAACACTTCTACGGGCCCGACCAACTGGTCTCCGCCAGACAAATGAAACTCGAACGCGACAACCTCCGGGCGGCACTGGCCAATGCCATCGACACGCGAAACACCGCCCTCGCTGTCCCGCTCGTGACGAATCTGCCCAACCGGACCAATACGGTCAGCCCCATCGGCGAGCTGATCCTCATCCCGGCGTCACGCGTACTCAAGATGCCTGGCGCCGCCGAACAACCCGGGTATCCGCGCGTCCTCGTGGCCGCAGCCTACGACGCCCACGCCGGAGGCGACTGGGACGACGTGGAAGACCTCTGCCGCCGGGCGTTGGAGGGCGGGCGAAACTGCCCCGCCGACAATCACGGGCCGAGAATCGAGGCCGACGTGTGCGCCGTGCAAGCCATGGCCCGGTTGTCTGCCGGCGCCTATGCCGATGCACTCGCGCTCTACATCCGGGCAGCGGAACTCGCCGGCGCCGACGGCTATCCCGGCCTGGCCGCCGTTTACCTGGCATACGGCGTCAGCAGCGCGGTGCTTTGGGGTGTCGGCCACGACGAAGCGGCGACACACGCCGAAAGGTCGGTGTCGTTGGCGCGGCGATCCGGGATGCCGGGGGCAATCATGATGGGGCTCAACGCATTAGCTCTCACTCTCGTCGACGACGACGCCGACCGTGCCAGAGAACTGCTGCGCGAAAGCATCGAGACCGGCGGCGCGCCTGGCGAAGAGGTGTCGACGGGGTTCGTCACCGCATGCCTGGTCGCCGGGCGACTTCGCGATTGGCGTCTGGCCCTCGCATTGAGCGGGCGGGCCATGACCCTGTGGCGCTGGAGTCCCGCCCTACTGCAAACCGCGCCATGCCTCGCGTTGTGCGCTCGTGCGCTCGTCGATGAACACCCCGAGGTTGCCGCGGTGCTGCAGGGCGCGGCATACGCGACGTTCCAGCGAATGGCCTCCGCGAAGGCGGGCAAGCAGCGACGAGAACAGCGGCAGACCGGACCGAACGCCCATTTCATTTTCTCGGCGCTGCGCGAAGCCGCCGACCTCGCCTCCGAGGCGATCGGTGGCGATCGGTTACGGCAGCTGCGCGCCGAGGGCGCGGGGATGACGATGAACGAGGCGGTGTCCTACGCCCTCGCCAACATCGACCAGAAACTGCTGACAGGGCCGATCGCTAGCATCGTGCGGTGACCATCGAACCACGCGCCACCGCTGACCTCGTCGACGAGATCGGCCCCGACGTGCGCAGCTGCGACCTCCAGTTCAACCAGTACGGCGGCCGCTCACAGTTCGCCGGGCCGATCACCACCGTGCGGTGCTTTCAGGACAACGCGCTGCTGAAGTCGGTGCTGTCCGAGCCGGGCAACGGCGGGGTGCTGGTCATCGACGGCGACGGGTCACTGCACAGCGCGCTCGTCGGTGACCTGATCGCCGGACTCGGCGTCGACAACGGCTGGGCCGGGGTGATCATCAACGGCGCCGTGCGTGATGCCGCCACCTTGCGCACGCTCGACATCGGCATCAAGGCGCTGGGCACCAATCCACGCAAGAGCGCCAAGGCCGGCGAAGGCCAACGCGACGTCAAGGTCGAGTTCGGCGGCGTGCTGTTCGCCCCAGGCGACATCGCCTACAGCGACGACGACGGCATCGTCGTGGTCACCCCGTAGCCGAGCGTCGAAGGCCTTAGGCCGAGACTGCCTCGACTGCGCGGTGTTTCGTGAACGCCAGCGCCTCGTCGTCGACCTTGCCGCGCCGGATCAGGCGCAGGTCCAGCAGATAGTTCTGCTTGAGCCGCCACGGCGCGACGTGACCCGCCTTCGGCAGGTAGTCGAGTGCACGCAACACATAGCCCGGGGTGAAGTCCATCAGCGGACGCTCGTCGACCGAGTTGCCCGGATGCTGCGGCTCGACGGTGTCGAAGCCGTTGGCGTCCATGTAGTTCAGCACGCGGCAGACGAACTCCGACACCAGGTCGGCCTTCAGCGTCCACGACGCGTTGGTGTAGCCGATGGTGAACGCCATGTTCGGCATGCCGGTCAGCATCATGCCCTTGTACGCCATGGTGTCGTTCAACTCGACCGGCACGCCGTTGCGTGAAATCGCGGCGCCGCCGAACAGCTGCAGATTCAAACCAGTTGCGGTGACGATGATGTCAGCCTGCAGCTCCTCGCCGGAGGCCAGCGTGATGCCGGTCTTGGTGAACCGCTCGATCTTGTCGGTGACGACGTCGGCCTTGCCGGACCGGATCGTCTTGAACAGATCCCCGTTGGGCGCCAGGCACAGTCGCTCATCCCACGGGTTGTAGCGCGGACCGAAGTGCTTGTCGACGTCGTAGCCTTCCGGCAGCCGCCTGGCCGCCATCGTCATCAACTGCTTGCGGAAGAACTTCGGGAACCGCCTGGCGATCCGGTACTGGGCCGACTGGAACAGAATGCTCTTCCACCGATTCACCACGTATGCGGCCTTCGCGGGCAGCGTCTTGTTCATCCGCACCGTGAACGGGTCGACGTCGGGCAGCGCACCGATGTACGTCGGCGACCGCTGCAGCATCGTGACGTGCCCCGCACCCGAATTGGCAAGCGCAGGAATCAGAGTCACCGCGGTCGCACCGCTGCCGATCACCACGATCTTCTTACCGGTGTAGTCCAACTCTTCCGGCCAGTGCTGCGGATGGATGATCGTGCCGGCGAAGTCCTCGGCACCGGCGAACTCCGGCGAATAGCCCTGGTCGTAGTTGTAATAGCCGCTGCAGGCGAACAGGAACGACGCCTTGATCTCGACTTGCTCGCCGTCGCGTTCGACGCGCAGGGTCCAGCGGTTCTCGGCGTCGGACCAGTTGGCGCCTGCGACCTTGTGGCCGTAGCGGATGTGCTTGTCGATGCCGTACTCGGCGACCGTCTCCTTGAGGTACGCCATGATCGACGGGCCGTCGGCGATCGCCTTCTCCGACGTCCACGGCTTGAAGCGGAAGCCCAGGGTGAACATGTCGGAGTCCGAGCGGATGCCCGGGTACTTGAACAGGTCCCAGGTGCCGCCGAGGTTCTCGCGACGCTCCAGGATCACGTAGCTCTTATCGGGGCAGCGGTCCTGCAGGTGCCAGGCGGCGCTGATGCCGGAGATACCGGCTCCGACGATGACGACGTCGACAAATTCGGTCATGATGTAAAGCTATCAACACCGTGTCGAGTCAGTCAACAGTGTGTTGAAAAATTCGACATGGCGTAGAGTGAAGTGTTGTGACGACCGCCAGCCAGCCCCGCACCGGGCGTGCCCGCCGGGCCACCCGGCCCTCCGGCGACGATCGTGAGCTGGCGATTCTGTCAACGCTGGAACGGCTGTTGGAGGATCGCGCCTTCTCCGACATCTCGGTCGATGACCTGGCGAAAGGCGCCGGGATCTCCCGTCCGACGTTCTACTTCTACTTCTCCTCCAAGGACGCCGTGCTGCTGACGGTGTTCGAGCGGGTGCTCGCCGAAGCCGACGCCGCATTCGGTGGCGACGTCACCGATTACAGCGTCGACCCCACGACGGCCTGGCGATCCGGCATCTTCGGCTTTTTCGAGCCGCTTCGCGCTCACCTACCCGTCGTGCTCGCGGGTGTCGCGGCGACGTCGACAAATGCCGAGATCCGGGAGATGTGGTCGCGGTTCATGCAGAACTGGGTGGACCGCACCGCCACCGTCATCACCGCGGAACGCGCCCGTGGCGCAGCACCGGAGACGGTGCCCGCGCAAGACCTCGCGGCGGCGTTGAACCTGATGAACGAGCGCACGATGTTCGCCTCGTATACGGGCCAGACACCGGCCATCGCCGAGGATGCGGCGCTCGACACCCTGGCACACATCTGGATCACCAGCATCTACGGCCGCACGCCCTGATCTGTCGGCAGCAGATGCGAACATACGTTCGTGCCCGGTTCGGCCACCATCCTGCACGCCGATCTCGACTCGTTCTACGCATCGGTCGAGCAACGGGACGACCCGGCGCTGCGCGGTAAACCAGTGATCGTCGGCGGCGGCGTGGTGCTCGCCGCCAGCTACGAGGCCAAGGCGTACGGGGTGCGCACCGCGATGGGTGGTCGTCACGCTCGCGCGCTGTGCCCGCACGCGATCGTGGTGCCGCCGCGGATGAAGGCCTATTCGGAGGCCAGCGACGCGGTGTTCGAGGTGTTCCGCGACACCTCGCCCGTGGTCGAACCGCTGTCGGTGGACGAGGCGTTCCTCGACGTGTCCGGGCTGTGGCGCGTGTCGGGCACACCGGTCGAGATCGGCGCCCGACTGCGCGCGCAGGTGCGCGACCAGGTCGGGTTGCCGATCACGGTCGGCATCGCGCGCACCAAGTTCCTGGCCAAAGTCGCCAGCCAAGAAGCCAAGCCCGACGGTCTGCTGCTGGTGCCGCCCGACCGTGAACTCGTGTTCCTGCATCCGCTTCCGGTGCGCCGCCTCTGGGGCGTCGGCGTCAAGACGGCGGAGAAGTTGCGGACGCACGGCATCGAGACCGTCGCCGATGTGGCCGAACTGAGCGAGTCGACGCTCGGGTCGATGGTCGGCGGTGCGATGGGCAGGCAGCTGTTCGCGTTGTCCCGCAACATCGATCGGCGTCGCGTCGTCACCGGTGTGCGGCGCAGGTCGGTCGGGGCTCAGCGGGCACTGGGCCGAGCGGGTAACACCATGACGCCAGCGGAGATCGACGCGGTCGTCGTCAATCTGATCGATCGGATCACCCGGAGAATGCGCAACGCGGGGCGTACCGGCCGAACTGTGGTGCTGCGGTTGCGGTTTGATGATTTCGGCCGCGCCACCCGATCGCACACGATGCCAAGGGCCACCGCGTCGACGGAGGTTGTCCTCGAGACGGCGCGCGGTCTGGTGGCAGCGGCGGCGCCGCTGATCGCCGAGCGCGGTCTGACGCTGGTCGGCTTCGCCGTCTCGAACATCGACCGGCAGGGCGCCCAGCAGTTGGAGTTGCCTTTCGAGGAAGTCGCCGACACCGTCGCTATCGATGAGGCGGTCGACAAGGTGCGGCAGCGTTACGGAAACGCTGCGTTGACGCGCGGCGTCCTGCTCGGGCGTGACCCCGGATTGGAGATGCCGCACCTACCCGATTGATCAGTCCGCTTTACCTGGCCGCTTCTTCGCAGGCGCAGACGCACTGCTGCCAGAGTCCTCTTGGCCGGGTAGCGGCAGTCCGACACGATCGGCGGCCTGCTGGACGACCTCACGAACGCGCCGCACGATTCGGCCCGCCGCCTTGGCGCCCGCGGTCGCGACCTCCGCCGCACGCAGCGCCAGTTGCTCGGGGTTCACATCGCCTCCTTCATCCCAAGTGATGCAAAGGCGGGTACCCCGTTCGCCGCGATTCACCACAGCCTAGGAACTCGCCCACTCCAGCAGCTTGTCGGCCGACCACGTGTTGACGATCCGTTCGACAGGGACATCGTTGTCCACCGCGCGCTGCGCACCGTAGCCGAGAAACTCCAACTGCCCCGGCGCATGCGAGTCGGTGTCGATAGAGAACAGGCAGCCGATGTCCAGCGCCAGCTTCAGCAGGCGCGTGGGTGGATCCCGCCGCTCCGGACGCGAATTGATCTCCACGGCCGTCCCGTGATCACGACACGCGGTGAAGACTTTCTCGGCGTCGAACTTCGATTCTGGCCGCATCCCGCGGCCGCCGGTGACGAGTCGACCGGTGCAGTGCCCGAGCACATCGGTATGAGGATTGGTGACCGCCTTTATCATTCGTCGTGTCATCGACGGCGCATCCATCGACAGCTTGGAATGCACGCTTGCCACCACCACGTCGAGCCGCTCGAGCAGCTCGGGTTCCTGATCCAGCGACCCGTCCTCCAGGATGTCCACCTCGATGCCGGTCAGAATCCGCATCGGGGCGACGGCCTCGCGTAATTCCTCGATGACGTCCAGTTGCTTGCGCAGCCGGTCCGGTGACAGGCCGTTGGCGACCCGCAGCCGCGGCGAGTGGTCCGTCAGCGCGCAGTACTCGTGGCCCAATTGTCTTGCGGCCAGCATCATCTCGTCGATCGGCGCCGATCCGTCCGACCAGTTGGAATGCACGTGTAGGTCACCCTTGAGCGCCGCACGGATGTCCCCGCCACCGAGATCTGCTGCCGTCGCTCGTAATTCGACGAGCGCGTCGGGTTCGCCGCCCGCCCAGGCCTGGGCGATGACCTTCGCGGTCTTCGGCCCGATGCCCGGCAACGACTGCCAGCTGTTGGCGGCGCCGTGCCGCTCCCGCTCGGCATCCGAGAGGCCCTCGACGATGTCGGCGGCCTTGCGGTAGGCCATCACACGGCGAGGGTCTTCGCGCGCCCGGTCCTTGTAGTACGCGATCTGGCGCAATGCGAGTACCGGGTCCATTTCACCAGTGTGCCGCTAGCGCCGCCTTGGGTCGCGTCCGCTCAGCGCAATGACCCGATCCAGGGCAGGCGCATCGTCGGCGATCGGCACGGCGGGCCCGAAGAGTCCCTCGGTTGGCCCTTCGGCGGCGATCGCCGTCACGTGCGGCAGCACCGCGGCCAACGTCGCCGGGTCGACGTCATAGTCCTGTCCGGTTGCCGCCGCGACGTCCCAGCCGTGGACGACCACCTCGGTCAGCGCGATCATGCCTCCCACCTCGCCGGGAAAGTCGACACCGCCGGCACGTGACATGCCCTCCCAGGCCGTCGGTTCCCGCCATGCCCGCGCCAGCTCCGCAAGTCGCTGGGGATAGGCGGTACGCCAGTCGTCGTCCAGCGGCGCGCCCTCGACGGGTGGCGTGTCCGTCAGCGGGCCGAAGTCCTTGCGCGCGGCCGCCGTGAAGGCGAGCGCGAGCCCGCCGATATGTCCCACGAGATTCTGGAGCGTGAGCTTCTCGCACGGCGTGTTGCCGGCCAGCTGCTGGTCAGTGATGTTGGTCAAGAGGTCGGCGGTGCGTTGGCACGCCGGAGTCAAGTCGATCATGTCGATACAGACCTGCGTCGCCGACAGAACTCATCGTCAGAGATCGTTACCTGCGTACGACAGATTGAAGCTCTTGTTCGTCAGCGGGAAGTCCGGGACGATCGTGTCCTCCATCGCGACGGGTAACGCCGGCCAGTTGAACCAGGACGGGTCGACGATCTTGGCACGCGTGATGCGGCCGTCACCGCCGATCTCCACTCGGTGCACGATGGTGCCGCGCCAGCCCTCGACGATGCCCACACCGCTGCTGCGCCCGCGGTTGGCAGGCAACGTGGTCTCGTATTCGATTGGGCCGGTGTGTGTTTCGATCAGATCGCAGAGCAGCTGCACCGACGTCGCGAACTCGTCGCGCCGCACGGTGTAGCGGGCCAGCACGTCACCGTCGTCGGCGCCCGACTCCGTGACGGGCAGTGCGACCGTCGGATGATCAACGCGGGCGTCGGTGCGGATGCCGCTGGCACGCGCAACATAGCCAAGACAGCCCATCGCCCGCGCATCGTCGGGCGTCAGGATCGACGTCCCCGCGAACCGATCGTGGACCACGCTGTTCGCCAGCGTCAACGCGGCGACCTCGGCCACATCGGCGCCGATCGACCGCAGCTCGGCGGGATCGGGAAGGCCCCGCAACGCCACCCGGCCGGGGCCGACCGCGCCGCGCAGCAGCCGATGGCCGGTCACTTCCGCGTTGAGCCGCAGCAGCCGCTCCCGGATGCGCAGGCAGTGCGAATTCGCCAGGGAGAATCCGACGTCGTTGGCGAGCGCGCCGAGATCGGCCGCGAGGTTGTACAGCCGCTCGAGCTCGACGAGCTGCGCCCGCAGCAGGTGGACCGCCTCGGGCACCGCAGCCCCGAGCGCATCCTCGACGGCCAGGCTGTGCGCGACCGCATGCCCGACCGCCGTGTCTCCACTCACGCGCTCCGCCAGCGCCGTCGCGTCGGTCGCGGTCCTGCCGTGGAACACCTTCTCGATTCCCCGGTGAACGAACCACAACCGGGCCTTGAGCCGAAGCACCGTCTCGCCGACGACGGAGAACCGGAAGTGGCCCGGCTCGATCAGACCTGCGTGCACCGGGCCGACCGGGATCTCGTATACCCCGGTCCCCTCCACGGTGACGAACGGGAACCGGCCGGTCGTCTCGAATTCCGGTGGGGGCCCTGCACCTTCACGCATGGGATACCAGTCGCCAGGCCAGTGCGCATGCCGGACCAGCCGCCGCGGCCGCGGATGACCGGCCGGCCGGATGCCGTACAGATCGGCCATCTCGCGTTCGAACCGGCTCGCCGGGAACGACATGTATGCCAGCGACGGCACCGCAGGATCGTCAACGGGCAAAACGTATTCGAGCTCGACCCGGCGATCCGGACGGCCGGCCAGGAACAGGTACACCACCCGCAGCCGGTCGCCGTCGTCGTGGCCGGCGGCCAGTGCCAGCCGAAAACCCTCCGCCAACAGGTCTTCCGCCCTGTCCGGCAAGGCATCTCGCGATATCCGGTGCAGCACGGAATCTGCGGTCATCGCGACACTCCGATCTGGCCCGCAGCGGCGGTGAACAACTCGGTCAGCGGACCGGCCGTGATCCCGAGCGCCAGCGAAGCGGTGATGCCGACCACCAAAGCCGCCGCGACCGTCGCGGGCACCGCGATCGCAGGCGCCTCCGCCGGCGCACCGCCCAACAACATGCGCCCCGAATTGCACACCAGCGCAGCGAAGGCGACCGCGATCAACAGCATCGCCGCGGCCAGCACCCAGGCCAGCTGCGCGTCGGCCAGCGACCGCGCGATGGCCAGTTCGCTGGCGAACATCGCGAACGGAGGCAGCCCGAGCAGGACGACCAGCCCGACCGCGAACGATCCGCCGACCAGCCGGGACCGACGTACGACGCCGGTGATGTCGGCGATCGCGGTGGAGTCGTGTGCGGCCTGCAGCTGACCGCCTGCCAGGAACAACACGGTCTTTCCGACACCGTGGGCGAGCACGTGCAGCAGCAGCGCCGCGATCGCCAACCGGGTGCCCGCGGCGGCCGCGATCGCGATCAGGCCCATGTTCTCCATCGACGAGTAGGCGAGCATCCGCTTGACGTCACCCGTCACCGTCAACATCAGCGCGGCGACGAGCAGCGTCGCCAGCCCGAGCACAACCAGGCCTGCGCGCAGGAACGCGGGGCCGGTGGCGGCGTCGATGATCGGTTTGATGCGCAGCAGCACCGAGAACGCCACCGACAGCAGCACCCCGCTCATCAGCGCGGAGACCGGCGCGGGCGCCTGGCTGTGCGCGTCGGCCAACCAGGTGTGGAACGGGAACAGACCAACCTTGGCCCCATAGCCGATCAGCAGCAGGCCACCGGCGAGTCGGGCCACCCCCGGGTCGAGGCCCGCGGCGTGCGCGACGAGCACGTCGAGGTTCAGCGCCTGCGCATCCGGCGCACCCGCGTGCAGGGCCGCGAAGTACAGCAGCACGGTGCCAAGGAACGCCACCGCGATGCCGACCGAACAGATGATCACGTACTTCCACGTCGCCTCGAGCGCGGTCCTGGTCCGGCGGTGGCCGACCAGGAACGCGGTGACGACGGTCGTCGCCTCGATCGCCACCCAGATCACTCCGATGTTGTTGGCGCACACCGCAAGAACCATCGCGGCGACGAACGCCGGAACCAGCACGCCGTACAGCCGGGCGCCGTCGGCGTCGGTGTGCCCGTGTTCGAGTTCGGAGTCGATATACCCGATACCGGCCCAGGTCGCCAGGGTGGCCACCACTCCGATGACGATCAACATGGTCACCGTGAGTGCGTCAGCGCGCAGCAATCCACCCAGCGCGACAGTGCCTGCGCCGACGCGCGGGCCGAGGGCAGCGCCGCACGCCAATACCGCGACGGCGGACAGCACCGTCATCGCCGCGGTCCAGCGGCGCCATCCCACAACGAGATTCACGATCGCCGCGATGACCGGTGCGACGATAGGCGTGACGAGTAGTGCTGTCATCAGTCGCGCAGCTCCTGCAACTGGTCCAGATCGGCACCGCCGAAGGCGCGTCGCAGACGGCCGGTCAGCACGCCGATCACGATCACGGCGAACAGCACGTCCAGCGACGCGCCCAGTTCCACGATCAACGGCACGCCCGCGGTGAGTAGGAAGGCGGACGCGGCAATTCCGTTGTCCAGCATCAGAAAACCCGCAGCCTGAGACACCGCGTGGCGTCGTGTGATCATCACGAACAGCGCGATGAGGATCACCGCGAACGCTGCGGGGACCGCGTTGACGACGGGTGAGGGCTCCAGGTTCACGATCGGTCGTGTGATCGCGAACGCGACGACGGTCAAGGCCGCGGTGATCAACAGCGAGGCAGCCGTGTTCACGAACGGCGTGGCCTCACGCTGCGCCCGCGGTTCGGCGGCCAGCGCCCTGGCCAACAACCACGGCAACACCGCCGCGCGAAGCACCAGCACCGCGAACCCGACCGCGACCAGGGCACCGTCGCCGTCGTGCAGACCGCGCACGATCGGGATCGCGGACAGGGCCAGGCCTTGCCACCCCAGTAGCCGCACGATGGACTTCAGGTCGCGCCGCCACACGATCAGGACCGCCGCCAGGGTCAGACCACCGGCCGCGAAGTCGATCAGGATGGCGAAGTCGGCATCGGTCATCACGGTCCCCCTACCCCGGTGAAGAAGTTGGCGGCGGTGACCGCCAGGAGTGCGAGCAGGAACGAGCCCGCCAGCAGTTCGGGCACCCGGAACAACCGCAGTTTCGCCATGAACACCTCGGCGCTGGCGAGCAGCACGGCCAGCACCGCGACCTTGACGGCGACAGCGACGACGCCGATGACCACGGTGGCGGCGGTGGGTTGCACGCCTGCGATCCCCCACGGCAGGAACAGGTTTGCCAGCAGCGCCAGCAGCACGGCCAGCCGCATTGCCGACGCCCATTCCACGAGGGCGAGTCGCGGGCCCGCGTATTCGAGCACCATCGCCTCGTGCACCATCGTCAGCTCGAGGTGGGTGGCCGGGTTGTCGACGGGCAGCCGGCCGGTTTCGGCGATGATCACGACGACCAGCGCGGCGAACGCGAGCACACCGGACAGCGATGCGACCTGCCCTGGGTGCTCGATCGTATTGGCCACGAGCGCACCGAGATTCGACGATCCGGCCGGGATCGACAAGGCGAACACCGCCAGCAGGATCGTCGGCTCGACGAGAGCCGCGATGGTGATCTCGCGGCTGGCCCCCATGCCGCCGAACGAGGTGCCGGTGTCGATCCCCGCGAGCGTCAGCGCGACGGTGCCGAGAAACAGCAGACCGACGACGGCGAACAGATCGGCGCTCGAGTCCAGCGGTGAGCCGGTGGCGACCAGCGGTGCGATCGCGGCGATCAGCAGCGTGCTGCCTGCCAGCACCACAGGCGCGCCGGTGAAGACGATGGTGGTGCCGTGTGGTGTGATCCGTTGTTTACCAAGCTGTTTGACGAGATCACGCCAGGGCTGTAGCAGGCCGCCGCCCGCGCGGCCCTCCCACCGCGCCCGAACCTGTCGCATCAGGCCCACCACCAGGGGCGCGCCGATCATCACCGTCCCGATCTGGGCCGCGCCCGCGACGTACGACATCAGGTTCACTTCGCGACCACCAGGATGATCAGGATGCCGAGTGCACCGTAGGCGAGGTAGAGATGGACGCTGCCGGTGTGCGCGCGGCGTGCCAGGCCGGCAGCGACCGCCACCGCCCGGACGACCGGACGGTACAGCCAGTCCTCGATCGCATCGCCGATCCGGTTGCGGTACTTCACCCGCTCGACCATGTATTGCGACTCCGCGTACGGCGTCACCTCGATGTCGGTGTCCGGGCGCAGCACATCGTCGAACACGCGCTGCAGCGGTTCGGCGAACGATGTCGCGGTGTACTGCATGCGCGGCGTCAAGTCGTCGGCACCGCACGCCCACAGCGGCAGCACCTCGGCGGCAGGCCGGCGGCGCGATCGCCAACCACTCAACACGATCGCCGCGAGGATGGCGGCCAGCAGCGCCGCGGCGATGACGCCTGGCGCGATCGACCCGGAGACGCCGGGCAGCCGTATCACCACCCCGAAATCGGTGAACGGAACGGCGCGCGCCGCGGGCAGCACGTCGAGCACGCCACGCATGGCGGGGGCGACCAGCGCCGGTACGACCGCGATCAGCACGCAGACAACCGCGGCGAGTGTCATACCCGCAACCATGGACCGCGGGGATTCAACTGCACCCGAGGCGGATTCGGATCTGGAGCGGGCGAGGAATCCGACGCCGAACGCCTTGACCATCGCCGCAACGCCAAGTCCGGTCGTGAGCGCCACCGCGCCGACGGCCAACGGCGCGGTCAGCGCCACCACGGTGTCGTGTACGGATGCGGCATGGACCAGCGACTGGACGAGCAGCCACTCGCTGACGAACCCGGCGCCCAGCGGTAATCCCGACGCGCCCAGCGCTGCGACCCCGAAGAGCACCGTGGTCGACGGCATTCGGCGAGCCAATCCGCCGAGCCGGTCCAGGTCGCGTAAACCGGTGGCGGCGAGCACGGACCCGGCAGCCAGGAAACCGAGGCACTTGAACGCGGCATGCCCGACGAGATGCAGGATCGCAGCCGCCATCGCGATGGTGGCGGGCGCGGCGGCCCCCGCGTCGGCGAACAGCGTCGCCGCGCCGAGCGCGAGCGCGACCAGCCCCATGTTCTCCGTCGTCGAATAGGCAAGCAGCCGCTTGAGATCCGTTGCCACCGAGGCCTGCAGCACCCCGTACAGCGCGGAGGCCGCGCCAACGGCCAGCAGCAGTAGACCCCACCAGCGCGGACCGGGGCCGAGGACCTGCAGGTCCACCCGAATGATCCCGTACACGCCAAGGTTGACCATGGCCGCACTCATCAGCGCCGACACCGGGCTCGGCGCTTCGGGGTGCGCACGCGGCAGCCAGGCGTGCAACGGCACCAGTCCCGCCTTCGAGCCGAACCCCGCGACCGTCAACAGGAAGACGGCGGTGCGCGCACCATCCGGCACCGGGCCCAGGTCTGCGAACGCATCCGCTCCGCCCGCAGCCGACAACACCATCAGGCCGATCAGGACGGCGACGAACCCCAGCTGTGTCATCACGGCGTAAACCATTGCCGCAGAACGGACTTCGGCACGGTCGTGCTCAGCCAGCACGAGCACCAGCGACGCGATCGCCATCAGCTCCCACGCCAACAGGAACGTCGTCACCGATGCGGCGGCCGGCACCAACAGCATGGCGGCGACGAACAGCGGCAGTGTCGCGGCGGGCACGCGGCGCAGATGGTGGGCGTACCCGATCACATACACGCCGACGGGTACCGCGACAGCACCGGTCAAGGCGATGAAGAACCCGCCAAGCGGATCAACGGCAAGTTGGACGCCGGAGAGCGGCAGCAGCCATCCGATGTGGATGGGCCGAATGCCGCCGACGATTCCGGCCAGTCCCACCCACACCCCGATGGCGCCGAGACATGCCGTCAGGATTCCGCAGGCGGCACCGAAACGATGGTGGTGCACGACGTTTGGGACAGCCGCGACTGTTCGCGGCAGCGTGGCTGTCACTTGCCCGTCACCGATCGCAGCGCTGCGACGATCTGCGCCGGCGTAGGCGGACAGCCGGGGATCTCGACGTCGACGGGCACCACCTCACCGACGGCGCCGACCACACCGTAGGCGTCGCTGAACACCCCTCGATTCAGCGCACAGTCGCCGCAGGCGATGACCACCCGGGGTTGCGGGGTGGCCGCCACGGTGTTGCGCAGCGGGTCGGCCATGTTGCGGGTCACGACCCCGGTCACCAGCAGTGCGTCGGCATGGCGAGGTGACGCGACGAGTCGCGCCCCGTACTGCTCGGCGTCGTAGACCGGACCGAACGCACCACCGATCTCGACTTCACACCCATTGCAGGAGCCCGCGTCGACGTGCCGTATTTGCAGCGAACCACGCACTCCCGCAGGTGGTTTCACGGCGGATGCAGGCGCGTCACCCGCGCGCTCGACAACCCGCCCCACGCGTAGAACCTTGCGGAACCAACCCATCGGCGCTACTCCGCAGTACCGGCGCGCAGGTCTTCGAGAACGGCGACCCGATCGCTGAGCATCCTGCTCAGTACCTTGCGCGCCACGGCGAGCAGTTCTGCGATGTCCGGCGAGGCGATCGAATAGATCACCGTGTTGCCGTCCTTGCGCGCGTCGACCACGCCCGCGCGCCGCAGCACCCCCAACTGCTGGGACAGGTTGGACGACTCGATGCCGATCTCGGGCAGCAGTTCACCCACCGATCGGTCCCGCTCGGACAGCAACTCGAGAATCCTGATCCGCGCTGGATGACCGAGCGTTTTGAAGAACTCGCCCTTGAGCTTGTACAGCGGCTCCGAATCCACTTCGCTCCTGAAGACTTCTGATGTCCTGTATTCGATCAATTGAAGAATTTATCAGATAGATATCGACATTCGCTCACAGCTTCGAATCAGGGAACCGCGACTAGGCTCGATTCAGTGAGATTCGCCTTCAAGACATCCCCGCAGAACACCACGTGGTCGGACATGCTCGCCGTCTGGCAGGCCGCGGACGACATCGACGTCTACGAGTCGGGTTGGACCTTCGACCACTTCTATCCGATCTTCTCGGACTCCTCCGGACCGTGCCTGGAGGGTTGGACCACGTTGACGGCACTGGCGCAGGCCACCAAGCGCCTCCGCGTCGGCGTCCTGGTGACCGGCATCCACTACCGGCATCCCGCGGTGCTGGCCAACATGGCCGCAGCACTCGACATCGTCTCGAACGGCCGGCTCGAACTCGGCATCGGCGCGGGCTGGAACGAAGAGGAATCCGGCGCGTACGGCATCGAACTCGGCACCATCAAGGAGCGCTTCGACCGCTTCGAGGAAGCGTGCGAGGTGCTCACCAGCCTGTTGAGCAAGGACACCACGACGTTCAACGGCAAGTACTACCAACTCAAGGACGCCCGCAACGAACCGAAGGGCCCGCAGCAGCCGCATCCCCCGATCTGCATCGGCGGCAGCGGTGAGAAACGCACGCTGCGTATCACCGCGAAATACGCCCAGCACTGGAATTTCGTCGGTGGGTCACCCGAGGAGTTCGCGCGCAAGCGTGACGTGCTCGCGGCGCACTGCGCGGACATCGGCCGCGATCCCAAAGAGATCATGATGTCTTCGCACATCCGGCTGAGCGAGAACCACCTCGAGCACAACAGCCCGACCGACTTCGGCTACGCCATTGAGGAAGCCGCCGCGCTCGGAAAAGAGGGCTTGGATCTGGCGATCATCTACCTGCCGACGCCGCACACCCCCACGGTGCTCGAGCCGCTCGCCGAGGCGATCAGGGACTCGGGGCTGCTCACCAGCAAAGACAATGGACGATAACGAAAATATAACGGTTAGGCAAACGTGAGATCAGCTGCCGGCTGGTGGACGTAACCAGCCGGATCCGGAGTTGCTAGACGCCGTAACGAAGTAGCTCGGCGGGGGTGATCAGCCGCTCCGCCTTGGCGGGGAATTCGCGGCTTTTAACTGGATGTCGGAGCCATGACCACGCGATACGTGTCACTCGAGACCGAGATAGCGGATTGAGGTACACGGTACTCACTCCTGCGATATAGCAATAGCTGACCTAGGGTTTACGTTACCGCAAAACCCTCATCAAGTCATTAGATACCCACTTTCTGGCAAACTGCACAAGGCGCGCCGATTAAAAATCTGATGTTTTTGAAGTGACTGATGTGACTAATGAGGTCACGCGCGAAGAGCTGTCAGTCTTGCTGCTGCGGCCTGACGAACACGTCGTCGAGGGTGACCGTGCGCAACTGACGGGACCGGATCACATCGACCAGTTGGTCGTAGACGTGCGTCACTGGTAGATGGTTGAGGTGCCCGATCACGATCGCCTGCGGGTTGAAGTACTTGTCGGCCATCTTGACGATCTCGGTCTCCGCGATGATGTTCTGGTCCTCCAACGAACCGGACCACATCGTGGGCACGGTGTAGCCGAGTTCGGCGGCGATGCCGTCGACCACCGGATTATGGCTGCCGTACGGCGGCCGGAAATAGGGCCGCGCGTCCACCCCGTATTCGCGGGTCAGAAACTGGTGATTACGCCGAAGTTGGTCTATCACTTGATCTTTCGGCAGCGTCGCCAGGTCCGGATGCGCCCAGGTGTGGTTGCCGAGTTGGATCTGGCCGGACTCGACGAGCGGCCGCAGCAGGTCCTTGTTCTCGGTCCACGACGCGTATCGCCCGTTGACGAAGTACGTCAACCGCACGCCGGTGTCCTTTGCGAAGTGGGTATATGCCCGCACCACATCGGAGTTGACGCCGTCGTCCAACGTCAACGCCAGCAGGTCGCCGTCGCCGGGAAGGCTGCTCAACTCGCCGCCGCCTGGCAGAGGGAACCGGTTGACGACCGCCGGCGCCGGTGCCGATGCCGCCTGCGCGACGCGCGGTTGTCCGTTCACGGTGCACCGCGCCAGACCGACACCGGCGAGGGTCGCCACCGACAGGCCCGCAAGAAAGTGGCGCCGAGTTAACTCGGTGCCACCATAAGTGAGCGCTGCGCGGCGGGTCATCGGGACTACTGTCTCCCGACCGCACGCGAAAAGCCTTGATTGCGCTGCGTGTCGCGGCTGTTTGCGGGGTTATCCCCGGAGTCAGCGCTGCGGCACCGCGGTGGGCTTGATCGGCGCAGGAAGCGCCGTCTCGCCCATCAGATAACGGTCCACCCCGGCGGCGGCCGCACGGCCTTCGGCGATTGCCCACACGATCAGCGACTGACCGCGGCCCATGTCGCCTGCCACGAACACACCTGGCACCGACGTCGCGAAGTCGGCATCGCGCGCGACGTTGCCACGCGCGTTGATTTCCACGCCGAGATCGGTGAGCAGGCCTTCGCGCTGCGGGCCGACGAAGCCCATCGCGAGCAGCACCAGATCGGCTTCCATCTCGAAGTCGGTGCCTTCGACCTTGACGAACTTGCCGTCCTTCATCTCGACCTCGTGGCCGCGCAATCCGGTGACGTGCCCGTCGCTACCGACGAATTCCTCGGTGTTGACCGAGTAGACGCGCTCGCCGCCTTCCTCGTGGGCCGACGACACCCGGAACATCAACGGGTACACCGGCCAGGGAGTCGACGCTGCGCGCTCCTCCGGCGGGCGGGGCATGATCTCGAACTGGTGCACGCTGGCGGCGCCGTGCCGGTGCACGGTGCCAAGGCAGTCCGCGCCGGTATCGCCGCCACCGATGATGATGACCTTCTTGTCCTTGGCGTGGATCGGCGGCAGGCCGTTGTCGTCGACCACCGGATCGCCCTGCTGCACCCGGTTGGCCCACGGCAGGAACTCCATCGCCTGGTGGATGCCGTCCAGTTGGCGGCCGGGGATCGGCAGGTCACGCCATGCCGTCGCGCCGCCCGCGAGCACCACGGCGTCGAACTCGGAGCGCAACTGCGCCGCGGTGATGTCGATGCCGACGTTCACGCCGGCACGGAACCGGGTGCCTTCGGCCTCCATCTGCTCCAGGCGCCGGTCGATGTGGCGCTTCTCCATCTTGAATTCGGGGATGCCGTAGCGCAGTAGACCGCCGATGCGGTCGTCGCGCTCGAACACCGTGACGGTGTGGCCCGCGCGGGTCAACTGCTGCGCGGCGGCCAACCCGGCGGGGCCCGAGCCGACGACGGCGACGGTCTTCCCGGTCGTCTTGGTCGGCGCCAGCGGCACCACCCAGCCCTGGTCGAAGGCGTTGTCGATGATCTCGACCTCGACCTGCTTGATGGTCACCGGGTCCTGGTTGATGCCGAGCACGCAGGAACCCTCACACGGCGCCGGGCACAGCCTGCCGGTGAACTCCGGGAAGTTGTTGGTGGCGTGCAGGCGCTCGATCGCGTCGCGCCAGCGGTCGTTGCGCACCAGGTCGTTCCACTCGGGAATCAGGTTGCCGAGCGGACAACCGTTGTGGCAGAACGGGATACCGCAGTCCATGCATCGGCTGGCCTGCTCGCGCAGTACGTCGTGGGAGAAGTCCTCGTAGACCTCTTTCCAGTCCAGCAGTCGCAGCGGGACCGGCCGCCGTTGCGGGGTCTCGCGTTTGGTGTACTTGAGGAAGCCCTTCGGATCAGGCATTGGCCGCCGCCATGATCGCCTCATCGACGTTTTCGCCGGTTTGTTCGGCCTTGGCCATCGCCTGCAACACCCGCTTGAAGTCGCGCGGCATCACCTTGGTGAAGTTCTTCAGTTCATTCTCCCAATCGGACAGGACACGTTGTCCCACCGCCGAATCCGTCGCATCGACGTGTGCCTGGATCATGCCCTGCAGCCATGCTCCATCGTCGGCGTCCATCTCGTCCAGGTCCACCATCTCGGCGTTGAGGTTCTGCTCGAACGTGCCGTCCGGGTTGTACACGTAGGCCACACCGCCGGACATGCCCGCCGCGAAGTTGCGCCCGGTCGGCCCGAGGATGACGACCTTGCCGCCGGTCATGTACTCGCAGCCGTGGTCGCCGACGCCTTCGACGACGGCGTGCGCGCCGGAGTTGCGGACCGCGAAGCGCTCGCCCACCACACCGCGCAGGAACACCTGCCCGCTGGTGGCGCCGAACAGGATCACGTTGCCCGCGATGATGTTCTCCTCGGCGACGTAGTCCGCAGGCGCATCGTCGGACGGCCGCACCACGATGCGCCCGCCGGACAGCCCCTTGCCGACATAGTCGTTCGCGTCGCCGTAGACCCGCAGCGTGATGCCCTTCGGCACGAACGCACCGAAGCTGTTGCCCGCCGACCCGTCGAACGTGATGTCGATGGTGCCGTCGGGAAGCCCCTGCCCGCCATAGGCTTTCGTCAACTCATGGCCCAGCATCGTGCCCACCGTGCGGTTGGTGTTCGCGATGGTGGTGGAGAACTTGACCGGGGTGCCGGAGTCCAACGCCTCGCGGCTCATCACGATCAACTGCTGATCCAGCGCCTTGTCCAGACCGTGGTCCTGACGCGAGCTGCAGTACAGGTCCTGGTTCATGAACGCCGACTCAGGCTCGTGCAGCACCGGGGTGAGGTTCAGCTTGTAGGCCTTCCAGTGCTCGGCGGCCTGCGTGGTATCCAGGGCGCCGACCTGCCCGACCATCTCGTTGACGGTGCGGAAGCCCAACTGCGCCATCATCTCCCGGACCTCTTCGGCGATGAACATGAAGAAGTTCTCGACGAATTCCGGCTTGCCGGCGAACCGCTGGCGCAACACCGGGTTCTGGGTGGCGACGCCCACCGGGCAGGTGTCGAGGTGGCAGACCCGCATCATGATGCAGCCCGACACCACCAGCGGCGCCGTGGCGAAGCCGAACTCCTCGGCGCCCAGCAGCGCGGCGATCACCACGTCGCGGCCCGTCTTGAGCTGGCCGTCGACCTGCACCACGATCCGGTCGCGCAACCCGTTGAGCAGCAACGTCTGCTGGGTCTCGGCCAGGCCGAGCTCCCACGGCGCACCCGCGTGCTTCTGCGACGTCAGCGGCGTCGCGCCGGTGCCGCCGTCGTGACCGGAGATCAGCACCACATCGGCGTGCGCCTTCGATACGCCCGCGGCGACGGTGCCGACCCCGTTCTCACTCACCAGCTTCACGTGCACCCGGGCCTGCGGGTTGGCGTTCTTCAGGTCGTGGATCAGCTGCGCCAGATCCTCGATCGAGTAGATGTCGTGGTGCGGCGGCGGCGAGATCAGCCCGACGCCAGGCGTCGAGTGCCGCACCTCGGCCACCCACGGATACACCTTGTTACCCGGAAGCTGGCCGCCCTCACCGGGTTTCGCGCCCTGGGCCATCTTGATCTGGATGTCGGTGCAGTTGGTCAGGTAGTGGCTGGTGACGCCGAACCGCGCCGACGCGACCTGCTTGATCGCGCTACGCCGCCAGTCGCCGTTCTCGTCCTGCTCGAAGCGCCGGACGTCCTCGCCGCCCTCACCCGAGTTCGACCGGCCGCCAAGGCGATTCATCGCGATGGCCAGTGTCTCGTGCGCCTCCGCGGAGATCGAGCCGTAGCTCATCGCGCCGGTGGAGAAGCGTTTGACGATCTCGCTGGCCGGTTCCACCTCGTCGATGGAAATGGACGGGCGCCCTGTGTCTTTGGAGTCCTTGAACTTCAGCAGACCGCGCAGCGACGCCATCCGCTCGCTCTGGTCGTCGACCAGCTTGGTGTACTCCTTGAACACCTCGTACTGGCCGGTGCGCGTCGAGTGCTGCAGCTTGAACACCGTGTCCGGGTTGAACAGGTGGTACTCGCCCTCGCGGCGCCACTGGTACTCGCCGCCGACCTCGAGTTCGCGGTGCGCCCACTCGTCGGGCCGGTCCAGGTAGGCCAGCGCGTGGCGGGCTGCGACGTCGCCTGCGATGTCGTCGAGGTCGATGCCGCCGACCGGACAGGTCAGACCGGTGAAGTACTCGTCGAGCAGCGGTTGGCTGATGCCGATCGCCTGGAACAACTGGGCGCCGGTGTAGGACGCCAGCGTCGAGATGCCCATCTTGGACATCACCTTCAACACGCCCTTGCCCGCGGCCTTGACGTAGTTCGCCTTGGCCTGGTCGCTGGTGATGCCGGTGATCACGCCGCGGTCCACCATGTCCTCGATGGACTCGAACGCCATGTACGGGTTGATCGCCGCGGCGCCGAAGCCGACCAGGCAGGCCATGTGGTGCACCTCGCGGGCGTCCCCGGTCTCCACCACGAGACCGACCTTGGTGCGGGTGCGGTCGCGGACCAGGTGGTGGTGCACGGCCGAGACGCTCAGCAGCGACGGGATCGGCGCCATCGACTCGTCGGATTCGCGGTCGGACAGCACGATGATGCGCGCCCCGTCGCGGATGGCGGCCGACACCTTGGCGCGGATGTTGTCCAGCGCCTCCTTCAGGCCTTGGCCGCCCCGGTTAACCGGGTACAGGCAGCGGATCACCGCGGCCCGCATGCCGTGCTTGTGCCCGCGGATCTCGTGATCGGGATCGACGCACATCAGCTTCGACAGCTCGGCGTTGCGCAGGATCGGCTGCGGCAGCACGATCTGGCGGCAGGATTCGGCGTCGGGGTTGAGCAGGTCGCCCTCCGGCCCGACGGTGCCCTGCAGGCTGGTCACCACCTCTTCGCGGATGGCGTCCAACGGCGGGTTGGGCACCTGGGCGAACAGCTGCTGGAAGTAGTCGTAGAGCATTCGGGGCCGCTGCGATAGCACCGCGATCGGGGTGTCGGTGCCCATCGACCCGATCGGCTCGGCCCCGGTGCGCGCCATCGGCGCCACCAGCAGGTTGAGCTCCTCGTAGGTGTAGCCGAAGATTTGCTGCCGCAACACGACTCGGTGATGGGGCATCCGGACGTAGTCGCCGGGCGGCAGGTCCTCCAGGCGGAACAGCCCGGCGTCGAGCCACTCCTGATACGGCTGCTCGGCGGCCAACTCGGCCTTGATCTCCTCGTCGTCGACGATGCGGCCCGCCGACGTGTCGACCAGGAACATGCGGCCCGGTTGCAGGCGCATCTTCTTGACCACCGTGGACGGGTCGAGGTTGAGCACACCGGCCTCGGACGCCATCACCACGAGGCCGTCCGCCGTCACCCAGATGCGGGACGGGCGCAAGCCGTTGCGGTCGAGCACCGCGCCGATCACGGTGCCGTCGGTGAACGTCATCGACGCCGGGCCGTCCCACGGCTCCATCAGCGACGCGTGGTATTCGTAGAACGCACGTCGCGCCGGGTCCATCGACTCGTTGCGCTCCCACGCTTCCGGGATCATCATCAGCACCGCGTGCGGCAGGCTGCGGCCGCCGAGGTGCAGCAGTTCCAGTACCTCGTCGAAGCGCGCGGTGTCCGATGCGCCCGGGGTGCAGATCGGGGTCACCTTCTCCAGGTCCCGGCCGCCGAACAGGTCGGTGTTGATCAGCGCCTCACGCGCGCGCATCCAGTTCTCGTTGCCGGTGACGGTGTTGATCTCGCCGTTGTGCGCGATGCGCCGGAACGGGTGGGCCAGCGGCCACGACGGGAACGTGTTGGTCGAGAACCGTGAGTGGACGATGCCCAGCGCACTGGTCAGCCGATCGTCCTGCAGGTCAAGGTAGAACGCCTTGAGCTGCGGTGTGGTCAGCATGCCCTTGTAGACGAAGGTCTGACCGGAAAGGCTTGGGAAATAGACGGTTTCGCGTCCGGGGCCGTCCTGGCCTGGCCCCTTGGTGCCGAGTTCGTGTTCGGCGCGCTTGCGTACGACGTAGGCGCGGCGCTCCAGGTCCATACCTGAGGCGCCCGCGAGGAACAGTTGGCGGAACGTCGGCATCGCGTCGCGGGCCAGCGCGCCCAGCGAGGACTCGTCGGTCGGCACGTCGCGCCAGCCGAGCACCTCGAGGCCTTCGGCCTCGGCGATCTTCTCCACGGCCTCGCAGGCCGCGGCGGCGTCCTTGGACGACTGCGGCAGGAACGCGATGCCGGTGGCGTAGCTGCCGTACTCGGGCAGGTCGAAGTCGACGACGGCGCGCAGGAACTCGTCGGGAACCTGCAGCAGGATGCCCGCTCCGTCGCCGGTGTGCGGTTCAGCGCCCTGGGCACCGCGGTGCTCCAGGTTGACCAAGGCCGTGATGGCCTTGTCGACGATGTCGCGACTGCGTCGACCGTGCATATCGGCCACCATCGCCACGCCACACGCGTCATGCTCGAACGCGGGGTTGTACAGCCCTTGCTTGCTGGGCGCCATTCCCACCTGTCCTTTTCTCACACGTCTAACGAAGCTGCTGCGATGCAGCCGTCGACGACGGCTCTAGCCGGCTTTGCGATGGAGGTGCCCCCGTGCAGCATCGAACGACGGCCCAATCCCACTCGCCATAAGTGGTGAAACGATATGACAAACCCCGCCTGACATGCCAACTTAGTTGTGCCTAACTATAGTGAGCGCGCATGGCCGCGGGCCAACCGATTTCGGCGCAGATAACGAACGAATAACATTGCCGCTGTTGGACTTTCAGCGGGTGTCCGGCACTGCCGGTGCGGTGAGCGGTAGATCACATCTATGGTCCATCCATTGACGATGTTTGCTGTAATGGATAGTCGATTGTGTGCGCTGCGCAGACTTCGGCACCTTGGTTTGCGCAAAGCCTAGCCAGATTCTTAGGAAACGTTCGTCACACTGACCTCTGGCCGCAGGTCCAACCGTCGGAGCAATTGGGCATTGGCGGCCACCACGACGGTCGAGATCGACATCAAGATCGCACCCACCGACATCGGCATGACGAAGCCGATCGGGGCCAATACGCCCGCCGCCAGCGGCACCGAAATCAAGTTGTATCCCGCTGCCCACCAAAGGTTTTGCTTCATTTTCCGATAGGACGCCTTCGATAGCGCAATCACCGACAGCACCGAGCGGGGATCCGAACTGGCCAGGATCACACCGGCCGACGCGATCGCGACATCGGTGCCCGCGCCGATCGCGATCCCGACGTCTGCCTGGGCCAGCGCCGGCGCGTCGTTGACCCCGTCGCCGACCATCGCCACTTTTAGGCCCTCGTCCTGCAGCTGCGCCACCTTGGCGGACTTGTCCTCAGGCCGCACACCTGCGAAGACCCGGTCGATGCCGAGTTGGCCTGCGACGGCCTCCGCGACCGGCTGCGCGTCGCCTGTGATCATCACCACGTGGACGCCAAGCCGGTGCAGCGCGTCGACGGCTTGCCGGGATTCCTCCCGCACCTCGTCGGCCAGCGCCAGCGCGCCCGCGACGTCGCCGTCGACGAGGACGTGCAGGATGATCGCGCCCTGCTCGCGCCATTCGGTGACGCCGGCCAGCTCCGTGCGGCCCGTCTCCTCCAGCAGCCGGGGCCCGCCGACCCGCACCGACATGCCGTCGACGCGCGCGGTCACACCGACTGCGGGTGACGAGCTGAACTCCGCCGACGCCGGCACGGTCAGGTCGCGGCGACGCGCCGCGGCCACGATGGCCTTGGCGAGCGGATGTTCGGAGTCCGACTCCGCTGCCGCGGCGAGCGCCAGCACGTCGTCCTCCGTCCGGTTCCCGGTCGCCACGACGCCCGTCACCGTCGGCTCGCCCTTGGTCAGCGTGCCGGTCTTGTCGAACAGCACCGCACCGACGGTGCGCATGCTCTCCAGGGCCAACCGATCCTTGATCAGCACGCCGCCGCGGGCGGCGCGTTCGGTGGCGATCGACACCACCAGCGGGATGGCCAGGCCGAGGGCGTGCGGGCAGGCGATCACCAGGACGGTGATGGCGCGGATGACGGCCTCCTGGGGCGCTCCGATCACACCCCATACCGCCGCGGTCAGGATCGCGGCGCCCAATGCGAACCAAAACAGCCAGGCCGCCGCCCTGTCGGCCAGCCGCTGCGCCCGCGAGGAAGAGTTCTGCGCCTCCGTCACCAACCGTTGGATGCCTGCCAGCGCGGTGTCGTCGCCGACCGCGGTGACCTTGACCCGCAGCCCGGAGTCGGTGGCGACGGTGCCTGCCACCACGGTGTCGCCGACGCCACGGCGCACGGTCCGCGATTCGCCGGTCACCATCGACTCGTCCATCTCGGCGGCGCCGTCGACGATGACACCGTCGGCGGGCACGCTGCCGCCTGGCCGCACGATCACCATGTCGTCGACGCCGAGGTCCGACGGTGCCACCGTCTCGGTACCGTCGGCCGTCACGCGCTCGGCCTCGTCGGGCAGTAGCGCCGCCAACGAGTCCAGCGCCGAGGTCGTCTGCGCCAGCGACCGCATCTCGATCCAGTGGCCGAGCAGCATGATCACGATCAGCAGCGCCAACTCCCACCAGAAGTCGAGATTGTGCGGCAGCACGCCGAGGCTGGCACCCCATGAGGCGACGAACGCGACCGTGATGGCCAACCCGATCAGCAGCATCATTCCCGGTGTGCGGGAACGGATTTCGCCGACTGCACCGGTGAGGAACGGTCTGCCGCCCCACAGATACATCACGGTGCCTAGAAGCGGCGACACCCACCGCGAGCCGGCGAACTCAGGCAGCTGATAGCCGAGGATCATCGCGAACATGCCGGACAGGGCGACCGTGGGCACGGCCAGCGCCAGCATGGTCCAGAACAACCTGCGGAACTGCGCGACGTGGTCCGCGTGGCCGCCGTGGCCGTGCCCAGCGTGCTCGGCGTGATCGGCGTGCGCCTGGTGCTGCGAGTGCGTGACCTCAGTCATGGCGTTCACTATATACCCCCTAGGGGTATATGCCCAGCCTTGTCCGCGCCACTCTGGACGGCGATGTCACATCCCTTGAACACGCCGTTGGGCCGCTTCGGCATCGAGACGCCCGAGGAGGGCCCGCAGCGTTGCGTCGCGTCCATACCGGCGGGCGGCATGGTCAACCCGCTGACCGGGACGCCCACCGTCGCGACGCTGGCGATGCTCGTCGACCACATCGGCGGCCTGGTCAACCACCACCGCCGGGGCCAGGGCGAGTGGACGGTCAGCAGCGAGTTGTCGCTCGAACTGGCACCGGACGCGCTGACGCACCTCGAGTCGGCGCCGGAGGTGCCGGTGTTCGCGACCGGCCGACCGTGTGGACCCACGGGCCGCACCGCGCTGAGCCTGTGCGAACTGACGCTGCGCGACGCGGTGATCGGCACCGCGACCGTGCGGTCCTTCTACATTGCCGCGCCCGGCCACCTCGCCGCGTGGCCCGAAGGGCCGACGGGTCTGCCGCCTGCCGGGTCGCTGGCCGACCGGATGGCGGTCCGCGTCGCCGAGAGCGGCGGTGCGGCCAAAGTGCTTGTGCAGGACCGCGATCCGGTGCTCAACAACAGCCTGGGCATCGTGCACGGCGGCGTCTCGGCGATGGCGGTGGAGTTGGTGGGGTCGGCGGCGGTCAACGACGGCCGCGGGGTCCAGCCGCTGCAGACCGCGTCGCTTCGGGTGAATTTCCTGCGTCAATTCCGTGTCTCGCCCAATGGCCCCCAATCCCGTTACGAGGGAACCGCTTTGCGGATCGGCCGCAGCACCGGTGTCGCGGAGGCGCGGGCCGTCGACGACACCGGCAAGGCGGCGGTCATCGCGCGCGTCACGGCTTGTCTCGGATAACATCCGCACATGCCCGAACCCGACGATTCGATGCGGGGTTCGGTGCACATCTGCGTCACCGCGATCATCGCGGGTGTCGTCATCGGCTTCGTCGGCGGCGCCTTCCGGTGGTGCCTGGAGAAGGCCGACGACCTACGCATCGATCTCGTCGACTGGGCGCACCAGCTGCCGGGTCCGGGTTGGCTGGTGCCGATTGCCGCGGCCGCCGCAGGCGCGACGCTGGCAGCGTTGATCGTGCGGTGGGAACCACTGGCAGCGGGCAGCGGTATCCCCCACGTGGAGGCCGTCTTTTTGGGCCAGGCCGAACCACCGCTCATCCGGTTGGTTCCGGCGAAGTTCATCGGCGGTGTGCTGAGCATCGGGTCGGGTTTGGTGTTGGGCCGCGAGGGACCGACGGTGCACATCGGCGCGGCCATCGGCGCCGAGACAGCGCGGCGAGCACGACTGCCGGATCCCGAGATAAGGATGATGCAGACGGCGTTGGGTGGCGCAGGCCTTGCGGTCGCGTTCAACGCACCGATCGGCGGAGCGCTGTTCACCCTCGAAGAGGTGACCAAGTCGTTCCGGTTGAAAACCGTTCTCGCGACTCTATTCTCGGCTGCCACCGCGGTCGCATGCTCCCGACTGGTGCTCGGCAACCACGCCGACTTCGACGTCGAACCGTTGGCCGATCCCGCTCTCGCATGGCTACCCGTCTTCATCGTGTTCGGGTTGCTGACCGGACTGCTTGGTGCCGCCTATAACGGGCTGGTGTTGTGGTTCCTCGACCGCGTCGGTGCGATACAGCGGGTCCCACCTGTGGCGAAGGCGGCCGTCATCGGTGCCGTCGTCGGCCTCGCGATGTTCGTGTACCCGTTGTCGGTGGGCGGCGGCGACGATCTGACCGAGCGGATCCTCGGTGGCCACGGTCTCGCGCTGTCCGTGATCATCGGGATCCTCGCGGTGCGTTTCCTCGCAGGCCCGCTGTCGTATTCGGTGCCGGTGCCGGGCGGGTTGTTCGCGCCATTGCTGGCGGTCGGCGCGCTGTGGGGGCTGCTGTTCACCGCTCTCTTCAACGCGGTATGGCCCACGGACGCAACGCAGTTGGCGGTCCCGATGGCACTCGTCGGAATGGCTGCGTTCTTCGGAGCCACCGTGCGCGCGCCGGTGACCGGGATGGTCGTCGTCACCGAAATGACCGCCACCACTGCGACGCTGGTGCCGATGATGGCCGCGACCGCGGCGGCGGTGCTCGTCGCGAACCTCATCGGCTCACTGCCGATCTACGACAGCCTGCGGGATCGGATGCCGCCCAACCCCGATCAGTAGGTCACGGTGCAGTCGCGTTAGTTTCCGTTGCGGCACAATACGGATACGACGTACGCGTCATCGCGGGCAAACGTGCCACCCTTTTCGCACAGGCGTCACATCCAACGGAGGAGTCACGCATGCGCGAACCGACCATGCTGCATCGATTGGCAGCGGAGTTCATCGGCACGTTCTGGCTGGTGTTCGGCGGCTGTGGCGCGGCAGTATTCGCCGCGAAATTCACCTCGGACGGCACCTCACTCGGCATCGGGTTCCTCGGTGTCTCACTGGCTTTCGGTCTGACGGTGCTCACCGGCGTCTACGCGTTCGGCACCATCTCCGGCGGCCACTTCAACCCCGCGGTCACGCTCGGCGCGGCGCTGGCCCGGCGCGTGGAGTGGAGGGCGGTGCCCGGCTACTGGATCACACAGGTGATTGCCGGTCTTGCGGCAGGCATGATGATCTACGTGGTGGCCAAGGGTCAGGAGGGCTGGACCGCAACAGGACACATGGCTGCCAACGGTTTTGGCGACCACTCCCCCGGCGGCTATTCGATGTGGGCGGTGATCGTCGCGGAGGTCCTGCTCACCGGCGTGTTCCTGCTGGTCATCCTTGGCTCGACCGACGATCGCGCACCGAAGGGATTCGCAGGCCTGTCAATCGGATTGACGTTGACGCTGATTCACCTGATCTCGATTCCGATCTCCAACACGTCGGTGAATCCGGCGCGGTCGACCGGCGTCGCGTTCTTCAACGGCGACGGCGCGCCCGGCCAGTTGTGGGTGTTCTGGCTTGCGCCCCTGTTGGGCGCGGCCATCGCGGGCATCGCGTATCCGTTCCTGTTCGGCCGCAACGAGGAACTGGCCGACCGTCCGGTGCGCGACGATGCCCTGGAGGAGCGCGCCACCACGTAGCGGTTACTTGACCGGCGCCTTCTTCTTGGCCCGGCTCGCCGCCGCCTTCTCGGTGCGTGCACCCTCGTTCGCCAACTGGCCGCCGGAGTTCTCCAGATGGGCCCGCATGAACCACTGGAACTTCTCCAGCTCCCCGGCGTGGCTGATGATCATGTCCTGCGACACCAGGTCGAGATCCTCGAGCGTCTCGATGCACTTACGGGTGTCCTCGATGACGCCGTTGTAGACCAGGTCCAGCGCGGCGAGGTGGGCCTGCACGGTGTCGCGCTCGACCGAGTAGTCGTCCCAGGTGCGGTCCTTGAGGATCGCGCCAGGCGTGCCGAGCGGCGACTTGCCGAGCGTGGCGATGCGCTCGGCGACCTCGTCGGCGTAGCCGCGGACCAACTCGACCTGCGGGTCGATCATCTCGTGCACACCGATGAAGTTCGGGCCGACAACGTTCCAGTGCACATGCTTGAGCGTGAGGTGCAGGTCGTTGTAGGTGCTCAGCTGCTTTTGCAGCAGATCGGCGACTTTGTTGGCGCTTTTCTCGTCAAGACCGGGAACTGTGAATGAAGTCATGGGCCCGGTGTACCCACGGTCCGCTTGAGGTATTCGCCGCTAGATGGCGCGCAGTTTCGGGATGGCCTGCCGCGGGGCCCGGCGCGGTGCGTGTGCGGGCCCGGTGACTTCGAGCAGTCGCACGGCGCGGTGCCGGTGCGGCCGCAACGGCTCGAGCAACTCCTCCATCGCCGGATCGTCGATGGGGTGGCCCAGCAGCCGCCACCCCACCATCTTCGCCAGGTGGAAGTCCCCGACACTGAGCGCGTCGGCGTCGCCGAACGCCCGTTGCGCGGTCTCAGCGGCCGTCCAGATGCCGACGCCGGGCAGTGACATCATCGCCGCGCGGGCGGCCTCCGGCGTGCGGGCGGTCAACCGCTCGAGCGAATCAGCGCGCTGCGCACAGCCGACAATGGTTCGCGCCCGTCCCGGGTCGACATTGGCGCGGTGGAACTCCCACGACGGGATGCGCCGCCACACGTCCGCGGGCGGCGGCACGCGCATGTGTTCAGGGGCCGGACCAGGCGCGGGCGCGCCGAATTTCGTCACCAGCGCCCGCCACGCACGCCGCGCGTCCTTGCCGTACACCCGTTGTTCGAGGATGGCCGGAACCAGTGCTTCCAGCACGCGACCGGTGCGGCCCAGCCGTAGGTGCGGCATCCGCCGGTGGGCCGCGGCGATGGTCGGCTCTGTCGGTGCGAAGCCGGACGTGTCGTCGTCGGCGCCGAGCAGCCCCGGCAGCGTTTCGACGAATTCCGTTGCGCCCGTTCCCCATACCTCACAGTCGACGGTGTCCGGTGCGGGCTTCGTCAGCCGCGCGGTGACGGGTCCGCTGCGCATCAGGCTGGTCCGCCAGATCGCGCCGTCGGCCGCGTCGTGATAGCACGGATCGTTACGGCCGCGCCGCAGCGGCGACAACGTCAGCCCCGGACTGACAGGCCCGGCGAAGGCGACGCTGACCGATCGATGCACCGGTCCAATCTATGCGACGGCGATGTCCGCTTTGTTGGGATAGAACGCGACGTGGCTCGCGATCTGCCCCACCGCGGGGTAGGGCTCCCGGTAGGTCCAGATCGCGTCCTCAATCGTGTCGCCGGCTTCGGTGACAACGTGGTAGTAGCTTGCATCGCCCTTGTACGGGCAGTACGTCTCGGTGTCGCTCGGCTTCAGCCGTTCGGCGACCACGTCGCGCAGCGGGATGTACTGCACCGCCGGATAGGTGGACTCCTGCAGTGTCAGCGCCTCGTCGGTCTCGGCCACCAGTTCGCCGTTGACCCGCACGGTGACGTGCTTGCCCGTGGGTTCGACGGTGATCGGATGGGAGGCGGTCGGCTGCAGTCCGGGTCGGTCACTCATAACTGTGGCAACGCGCTCCCCGCGGCCCGTGTTCCGCAGCTCCGTCGATACCATCGGGCCATGACTGACCAGATGCCGGCCGACGCACAGGCAGAGGTCGTCGTCAATGCCGACCCGCAGGCCGTCTACGCCCTGATCACCGACCTCACGTCGCTGGCGTCGCTCGCCGAGGAGGTCCAGACGATGAAGTGGCGCAAGGGCGATGCTGCGCGCCCGGGCGCGGTGTTCAGAGGACTGAACCGCAACGGCCTGTACCGGTGGAGCACCGTGTGCACGGTCACCGATGCGCAGCCCGGCCGCACATTCGCCTTCGACGTCAAGACCGGCGGGGTCATCCCGGTGGCCCGCTGGCGTTACGACATCGAGCCCGTCGACGGCGGTTGCAAAGTGACCGAGCGGACCTGGGACCGTCGGCCCGGATGGATCGTCAAACCGTCGCGGTTCACCACCGGGGTCAAGGACCGCACGTCGGCCAACGTCGAGCACATCAAGATGACGCTGCACCGACTCAAGGAGAAAGCCGAGGGCTAGTGCGGCCTGCCGGCGATCCTGTCCGCGACGACCGCGACGGGTGACGTCGTCGAGCGGCCGCGACCCTCGTGCCAGTCGGCGGCCTTGTAGGCCAGGTACATGCCACGCACGCCGATCCAGCGCAGCGGTTCAGGTTCCCAATTGCGCGCCTGGTGGCCGACCCACGGCAGTTGGGTGTGCGGCCCCGGCCGATCGAGCACCAGGTCCGCCAGGGTGCGGCCGGCGAGGTTGGTGGCGGTGACGCCGTGGCCGACGTAGCCACCGGCCCAGCCGAGGCCCGACGACTTGTCGAGCGCGACGCCCGCGTTCCAGTCCCGCGGTACGGCCAGCACCCCGCACCAGCCGTGGGCGATCGGAATGTCGCGCACCTGCGGCAGGATCGAATGCAGTGTGGCAGTGAGGTGTTCGATCGTCCGCTGGGGCACCCGGCCGTCGACGTCGGTGCGGGAGGCGTACCGGTAGGGCACGCTGCGCCCGCCGATGGCGATCCGGTCGTCGACGGTGCGTTGGGCGTAGAAGAAGCCGTGCGCCGTGTCGCCGACGGTTTCGCGGCCGTCCCAGCCGATGGACGCCCACAGGCTGTCCGGTATCGGCTCCGTGGCGATCATCGAACTGTTCATCGGCAGCCAGCGGCGCCGCAGCCCACGCATGCGTGCGGTGAACCCCTCGGTGGCGCGCAGCACGATCGGCGCGCGCACGGTGCCGATCGCGCTCACCGCGCGGCCCTGCTCGATGGTGGTGACGGGGGTGTTCTCGTAGATGTCGACGCCGAGCCGCTCGACGGCATCGGCCAGGCCACGCGCCAACTGGGCGGGCTGGATCCGCGCGCAATGCGGTGTGTGGTAGGCCGACACTACGCCGTCGAACCGAATGCGTTCGGCCGCTTCGGCTTTCGTCAACGGCGCGATGCCGTCGATCTTCCAGCTGAGCTCCTCGTCGATCTCGGCGGCCAACCGCGACGCCTGCGCGGCGTTGCGGGCGATCTGCATGGTGCCGCCCTTGACGATGCCTGCGTCGATGCCCTCGGCGGCGGCGACGTCGATGACCTCGTCGACGGCCTCATTCAGCGCCCGCTGCCAGGCGATGACACCATCGCGGCCGTACTGCCGGGCCATCCGGTTGCGGTCACCCGGCACCAGCCCGGACAGCCACCCGCCGTTGCGCCCCGAGGCGCCGAAGCCGGCGAAGCGGGCCTCGAGGATCGCGATCCGCAGCGACGGGTCGGCGCGCTTCAGGTAGTACGCGGTCCACAGCCCGGTGTATCCGGCGCCGACGATGCACACGTCGGCGTCCCTGTCCCCCGGCAGCGGCGGGCGCGACGACGGGTAGTCGCTGAACCAGTGTGAGACGCGACCGTTGACGGGAACTGTGGTTGGCACCGTCAGATTCTGGCACCACCCGCACTTGTCGGACCGAAGGGGCAAGCTGGCCGCACCGACGAGAGGAAGAGATCCGGCATGTGCTCCGACTACTACGACGTGTTGCAGGGCAAGATCCGCAAGGCGGGGTGGACGGTGCAATACGTCGAAAGTGACCGCACGCCATACGCATACACGGTCGGGCTGCACGACTGGGACGTCCCAGAACTGCTGATCACCGGCGTCTCGCGGCACCGCGCCCATCGGCTGCTGGACGCAGTGGCCCGCAAGCTGGTCGGCGGCGAGGTGCTGACGCCGGGCCAGCAGATCTCGCTGCCCGACGGGCCGCTGGTCGAGGTCGTCGAGGTGGGTCATCCGGATGTCCACATGGGCTGGGCGGTGGCGTTCGGCGGCCCGGACATCGAGGCGCTGCAGTTGGTGTGGGCCGACGGCCGCGGGCGCTGGCCCTGGTCGGCGCAGTTCGCCGACGGGCGGGCGACGCAACCGGTGCTCGGTTGTCGGACCCTCGGCGCAAGCTGGCCATGACGACGACAGGAAGGTGCGGTCATGTGCTGGCAGTGCGACAACCCCAACGGCACCACCGAGGAGTACCTCGACGAACTGCGCGCGACGATCCGGCTGCACGGGTGGGTGGTGCAGGGTGTCGAGGACGAGCGGTTGCCGTTCGCCTACACCATCGGACTGCACGACCGCGGGCTGCCGGAACTGTTGGTGACGGGGCTGTCGCCGGAGGATGCGGCGCGCCTTTTGAACGACGTCGCGGTTGCCGCGCTGGGCGGGCGGGTCTTCGAGCCCGGCGCGCATGTGGCCGTCGGCGACGGTCCGCTACTCGAGATCGTCGAGGTGGAGCATCCGGATGCGCATCTGGTTTTTGCGGTGGCGCTGGGCGGTCCGGACGTTCGCGCGCTGCAACTGGTGTGGCCCGACGAGCGGGGCCGTTGGCCGTGGGCGGCGGGATGGGGCCGGGGTCGGCTGCGGCAACCCGTGTTGGGGATCAGAGGCCAGAACGCTCAGAAGGCGTAGCGGTGGTACTGCGCCATGAACCGCAGCGCGGGAACGACATTCATCGCCTTCAACGTCCACCGGTAGTACCACGGCACATGGTCGAACGCATCCGAATCGAGGGCCGATACCCATGACAGCAGCCGCACCCCGCGCACCGCCTCGATGATGTCGTCGGGTCCGTCGATGCCCCAGTGCAGCGTCGCGCCCGAGCGTCTCACCACGGCGTTGGTCCACTGCGATCTGATGCCGAGCCGGTTGAACGCGTCGAATTGCAGTTCGCCGGACGGTGCGTGCTCCACCACCCGGCGCAGCAGCGCGACGCCGTCCTGTTCGGTCAGGTACATCGTCAGGCCTTCGCCGATCATCAAAGTCGGACGGTCCCGCGGGATGTCGGCGAACCACGCGGGGTCGGTGACCGACGCGGCGATGACGTGGTAGTGGTCGCGTGGGGGGTACAGCTGGCGGCGCAGGTCCGCGACGTCGGGGTAGTCGACGTCGTACCACTCGACGCCGGGACCGGGGTCCAGCCGGAAGCATCGGGCGTCGAGGCCGCAGCCGAGGTGCAGCACCACGGCGTCGGGATGCACGGCCAAGAACTGGCGCGCCCACCGGTCGAAGTGCGACGAACGCGTGGTCACCGCGGGCGAGTTCGCCGCGGTGATCGACGTCTTGGACCAGTCGTAGTCGATGCGGTCGACGATGTCCTTGGCGAACTGGTCGCCGAGGATCGGGTGTTCAAGGCCGGCATCTACGGCCTTGGCGTAGAACGTGGCCAGCATGGTCTGCGGCGCACCGGACAGATCGACGTGAAGTTTCTCGGTCACATCACCCGACGGTAGTCACGTACCTCATCAACGGCTGACCGTTGAACGGTGCTCGGCGCGCCGTTCAGCTGGCGGTTTTGCTCCTGCGTTTGGCGTCCCGCAGGCCCACCCAGAACCGGGCGGCTTCGCGAATCGAGTCCTCGACCGGCCTTGGCTGCCAACCCAATTCGCGGACCGCCTTGCTGTGGTCGACGGGTGCCTCGGCGCGCATCAGGCGCAGCGACCCCATCGAAAGCTGCTCGTCGGTGCCGCGCAGCTTGGCTTTGATGCTGCCCGCCGCCGCCAGCGCATAGGACATGGGCAGCGGAATCGACTTGGTGGGCGCGGGAACTCCGGCCGCCTCGGCGGCGATGCGGACGACCTCGGCGTTGCTGATCATCTTCTCCGAGACCAGGTAACGCTCGCCGACGCGGCCGCGGTCGGCGGCCAGGATCATCGCGTCCGCCGCATCGTCGACGCCGACCGCCTCCAGTTCGATACCGCTCATCACGAACGGCAACTTGCCGAACGCGGCGCCGGCGATGATCGCGCCGTGCGGCGTGCGGCCCCAGTCGCCGCTGCCGTACGTCGTCGACACGCACATCGCCACCGCGGGCAGGCCGTGCTGCTTGGCGTACGACAGCACGATGTTCTCTGCCTGCACCCGCGACCGGACGTACGGCGTCAACCGCCTCTCATCGACGATGACGTCGTCCTCGGTGGCGACGTGTCCGCGGCGCCTGCCGACGGTGACGTAGCTGCTGGTGAACACGAACTTGCGCAGCCCCGCATGCCGGGCGACCTCGAGCACGTTGCGGGTGCCCTCGACGTTGGTGCGGAACAGCGGTGCGGGATCGCGCAGCCACCCGCGGGTGTCGACCACGCAGTAGTAGACGTCGTCGACGCCGGCCATCGCCTCGCGCAACGTGTCGTCGTCCCAGACGTCGCCGACGAACCGCGTCACGTCGAGATCGTCGATGCCGACGGTCATCGCGTTGGGCCGCACCATCACTCGCACCTCGTGCCCGTCGCCCACCAACCGCCGTGTGACGTGCGAGCCGAGGAACCCGTTGGCGCCGATGACGAGTTTCACCTGGCCCCTCCGAACTGGCTCAGCCACGCCGCCGCCTCGTCGGGCAGCGTGCCGAGTTCCTGCGCTTTGCGGCACCACTTCTTCGTCGCGGCGACGAAGCGCAGCGGGTTGTAGATGTCCTCCTGGCGGCACCACTGACCGTCGCCGGCGTAGGTGAGGATCGAGATGTTGGTGGCGCTGATGATGGTGCCGTCACCCGGATCGCGCATCGGGTTGTCCAACTCGCAGATGATCCTGCCCGTCGGCTCGTCGATCACCGACCACAGCGACGGAAACGACGTCATGTAGCTGCCGGGAAACGACTCCATGGTCCGCCAGATCCAGGGCCGCACCTCGTCTCGGCCGTGCATGGTGCCCGCCGCGTGCTCGACGTAGGTGACGTCGGGTGTGTACTGGTCAACCCAGGGATCCCAATCGCGGGTGCGCGCGGCACGGTCGACGGTCGCCTCGAACGTCTCGAACGCCGCGGCCAATTCCTCGCGGGTGAACGTCTTGCTCGTCACACTCAGAACTAGAACACGTTCTACCTGTCTTTGTCGAGCGGTCGCTCGTATCGTCAACAGAGTGAAGGGCCTGCTCGGGCTCGTCTTCGCGGTCGTCGTGCTCGCCGGGTGCGCCGGTGAACCGCGGCCTGCGAACTTCTCCGGACTCGTCGACATCGGCAACGGGCGCCACCTGTTCCTGACCTGTCGGGGTGCGGGCGCACCGACCGTGTTCATCATCCCCGGCAAGGGCAGCCACGCCGCCGCATGGCGCGTCGTCGTATCCGCGGTCGCGACCACCACCAGCGTCTGCGCCTACGATCGGCCGAACACCAGACGGGACGGCGACTATCTGTCCACCCCGGTGCCGCAACCGCACTCCGTCGCCCAGGCCGTCTCCGACGTCGTGAAATTGGTTGGCGCAGCTCGGCTTTCGACGCCCATGGTGGTGGTCGCCCATTCTTACGGCGGCCTCATCGCCGATCTGCTGGCCCGCACCCATCCCGGACTCGTCTCCGGCCTGGTCCTGGTGGACCCGACGTCGGAGTACCTGCCGCGACTGGGCCGGGCCGAACAAGACGCCCGGTTCGACCAGGCGGCGCGAACGCCGGCACCGGATGCCGACGGTGAGGGGTTCCTCGCCGACGACGCGTTCGCCACGCTGCGGGTCGCCCCGCCGTTGCCGTTGCCCCGGATGCCCGCGATCGTGTTGAGCGCCGACGTCTCCCGCGGCGACATGGGCGCAGGCGACTACACGAAATACCAAGTGCACCGCGCCAACAGCCTGCTCGCCGAGACGCTGTGGACGGACAACGTGATCGTCGGCGGCAGCGGGCACAACATGATGCTGTCCCGGCCGAGCGCCGTCGCCGCGAAAACGCTCGCGATGGTCGACTGGGTGCGCTCCGGGGTCAGGCGGCGCTGAGGACCTGCCGGTCGCCAAGCGGGCTCTGCAACGGCACCACCAGGGTGCCGGTCACGGCGAGCATGATGCACATCCGGCCCGCGACCGGTGGCAGCGCGCCGCCCTTCAGGTCGATCGTGACGGCATCGGCGGTCTCATGCACGGTGGCGTGCACGCCGTTGCACGCGGGTGTGCCCGTCGTGAAATGCACGGCCACAGCGCGGTCACCGGCGCGACTCCACGACTGGATGGGCATCGGCTGCGGATCGACGATCGAAGGGTTGTCGGTGAAGGCCACGCCGTCGACCTCCTGCGCCTCGGGTGGCGCGGCCGGCGCCGCCGACGCCGCGGGCGCGATCCAGCCGGCGACCACGAGAGCGGCGAGGACCACGGCGGCTGCGCGCATGTATTTAACGGTAGCGACAACCACGGATTAACCCAGCGCGGCGCGCGGTTGATAAAGACACTATGTCGCAGCAATTCAGACACGATCCGGACGCGGTCGCCGCCCTTTCCGAAGAGCAGTACTACGTGACGCAGCAGAACGGCACGGAGCGCCCCTTCACCGGTCAGTACTGGGACAACCACGAGCCCGGCATCTACGTCGACGTCGTATCGGGCGAGCCGTTGTTCGCCTCGGAAGACAAATTCGACAGCGGCACCGGCTGGCCGAGCTTCACCAAACCGGTCGACGCGGACAACGTGATCAAGAAGCGGGACTTCTCGCATCTGATGATGCGCACCGAGGTGCGGTCCAAACACGGCGACAGCCACCTGGGCCATGTGTTCAAGGACGGACCGCGGGCGCAAGGCGGGTTGCGCTACTGCATCAACTCGGCTTCGCTGAGGTTCATCCACCTCGACGACCTCGAGGCGCAGGGGTACGGGCAGTACCGGGCCCTATTCGAAAAAGGAGTGAGCGTGAGCGAGTACAAGACGGCGATCCTGGCAGGCGGCTGCTTCTGGGGCATGCAGGACCTGATCCGCAAGCAGCCCGGCGTGGTGTCGACCCGGGTCGGCTACACCGGCGGGCAGAACGCGCATCCGACCTACCGCAACCATCCCGGCCACGCCGAGGCGATCGAGATCGTCTACGACCCGGCGCAGACCGACTATCGGAACGTGCTCGAGTTCTTCTTCCAGATCCACGATCCGACCACGAAGAACCGGCAGGGCAACGACGTCGGCACCAGCTACCGGTCGGCGATCTTCTATCTCGACGACGAGCAGAAGCGCGTCGCGCTGGACACCATCGCCGATGTCGACGCCTCCGGGCTGTGGCCGGGCAAGGTGGTCACCGAGGTGACCCCCGCCGGTGACTTCTGGGAGGCCGAACCGGAGCACCAGGACTACCTGGAGCGCTACCCGAACGGGTACACCTGCCACTTCCCGCGGCCGGGCTGGAAACTGCCGAAGCGCGCTGAAGTTTAGGAAGCACGGACGCCGAGGCTACGGTTTCTGACGAGAAATCGGCCGAAATCCGTCAGAAGGCGTGGTTTCGATGTATCCGGGTCAGGCAGCGCGGCGGCGCACCACGATCCGGCCGCCGTCCTTCGGTGTGAACGCGATGCCCCGGAAATGGACCTTCTCCTCCGGGGCCTCGTCGGTCTCGATGACGAAGTGCCGCAAGATGGTTCGCAGCACGACGTCCATTTCGACGTTCGCGAACGCCGCCCCGATGCAGCGGCGGGTGCCGCCGCCGAACGGCACCCACGCCGTCGGCGTCCTGGTGCCCATGAACCGGTCAGGGTCGAAGCGCTCGGGATTCGGGAACACGCCGGCGTTGGCGTGCACGTTGGCGATCGCGATCATCACGGTGTAGCCGTGCGGAATCCGGAAGTCGCCGAGGTCGAAATGCGGCGCCTGCACGTGCCGTCCTGAGAAGTCGATGACCGTCCGGTTGCGCTGCAACTCCTGGATGGTGGCTTGACGAAACTCGTTGCCGCCGTTGTCGTTTTCCTCGACGAGCCTGGCGAGCACGTCGGGGTGGCGGCGCAGCCGCTCGAACGCCCAGCCCAGCGTCGACGCGGTGGTCTCATGGCCGGCGCCAAGCAGCGTCAGCAGTTCGTCGGACACGTCCTGGCGCGACATCGGCGTGCCGTCCTCGTAGGTGCTGCGCAACAGCAGCGCGAGGATGTCGGTGCGCTCGTCCAGATTCGGGTCGGCCTTGGCCTTGTCGATTAGCGCGAAGACGGTGCGGTCGAAGTTGCGGCGGAACTCGGCGAGCTTGCCCCACGGGCTGTGCCTGCCCGTGTTGAACCGCGGCTCCGGGAGCGTGGCCATCCGCGAGCCCAGTTCGGCCCACGGCGGGATGATCTCCCGCAGGAAGTCCAATTCGGCGCCGTCGGCGCCGAACACGGTGCGCAGGATGACGTTCAGCGTGATCCTGTTCATCGCTTCCAGGGTTCGGAACTCGACACCCTCCGGCCACGTCGCGGCTTCGCGCAGCGTCTCCTCTTCGATGACCTTCTCGTAGTTCTTGATGCTCTGCCCGTGGAACGGCGGGGCGAGCAGCTTGCGGCGGGCCCGGTGCTCCTTACCGTCCAACGCGAAAACCGAACCGGGACCGAAGATCCGGCTGAGGTTCGGCTGGACGTTGATCAGGTCGTCGGTGCTCGCGAGAAACACCTGACGAGCCAATGCGGGGTCGGAGACCACCACGCTGCGGCCGAAGAACGGCACATTGATCGCGAACACCGAGCCGTACCGCTTGTCGGCGTACCGCAGGAACCGGCGGCGGAACCCGGCCATCAAGACCATCTGAACGACCTTCGGCAGGTGCACTGCCGGCGGCATCTTTCCCGGCCGCTCCGTAGCGCTCGCTTCCACGGTCACTGCGGTGTCAGTCATCGGTGCCTCACTCCTAGCCGTCTGTTTGGTACTTCGGTGTACCGTGGGTCTGTGTAGTACGGTACCGGTTGGTACCAACCGACACAAGGGCAGGGAGGCGAAATGACGACAGCGCTCGACAGGGCCGCATCCGTCGATGACGCCTTCCGCGACCGGTTGATCGACGGGTTGGCCGCATCCATCGGCGAGCGCGGATACCGCGACACCACCGTGGCCGACATCGTCCGGCACGCCCGCACCTCCAAGCGGACCTTCTACGAGCAGTTCGCCAGCAAGGAGGAGTGCCTGATCGAACTGCTGCGGCGAAACAACGAGAACCTGATCGCCAACATCCAGGCGGCTGTCGATCCGGAGGCCGACTGGGATCAGCAGATCCGGCAGGCGTCAGTGGCCTACGTCGACCACATCGGGTCGCGGCCCGCGATCACGCTGAGTTGGATCCGCGAAGCGCCCGCGCTCGGGGAGGTGGCCAAGCCGCTGAACCGGCAGGCGATGGAGGCGTTGACCGACATGCTGGTCAACCTCACGGACAGCCCCGGCTTCCGGCGTGCCAATCTGCCGCCGATCTCCAGGCCGTTGGCGTTGATCCTGCTGGGCGGGTTACGGGAATTGACAGCGCTTTTCGTCGAAGACGACCGCGATGTGCAGGGCATCATCGAGCACGCGATCGCAGCGGCGACCGCCCTGTTGGGCCCGCGCGGCTGAGTCAGCTCATCTCGACGAACGGGTCGCGACCCCCGATCGGCTTTCGCAGTTCTCTGATCTCGTCGTCGAACGACGCCGAGGCGACCCGGGGAAACTTGTAGTTGGGGTCCTTGCTCTGCCGAAGCCGCTCCCAGAGTTTGATTCGCATGGCGCGCGCGAAGGACACCTTCGGGAAACCGAGCGAGGTGCCGTCGACCTTGCTGGTGAACGCGACCCCGAACTCCGATTCGGCGGGCACCGCCACACTGACCAACGATTGCGGCCACAGATTGGCCGAGCCGACGACGACGAACTCGTCATCGAAGATCCACGTCTTCGAATGCACGAAGTCATGGAAGATGCGGACCTCGAATCCGCTCTCGACGAATCTCTCCACCCTGGTCACCGTCTGCAGCAGCACCGGAGGATTGGTCGAGCTTGCACCGGTCAGGGTCCTCACCAGGTTGTCCCGCGCACCGGCATCGGGCACCGGCAACGCTCCGCCCTTCTGTGCGGCGACGACGACCAACTTCACCCCGCGCCCGACGGCATCCGCCAGCAGGCGCTCGATCGTGTCGGGCACATCAGGCAGGTCGGATCGCAGCCGCGGCGAGGATCCGCCGACCGGATTGGTTCTGGTGGGGGCGGGCCCCATGGTCTGGAAAAACTGCTCCTCGAGATAGATCGACTTCCTGGCGTTGCGTATCGCTCGCGACAGCAGCGAATAGTAGGTGTGGTCGCCGTCCTTGGCGTACTTGCGTTTCCAGCCCGTGGTGTCCGTGGGGAACGGCGGATAGGTACGCACGAACTGAACCTGATGGGCGTCTCCCTGGGTCGGCGATAATGACCGCTTTGTCGCGCTGAGGCCACCGAGCGGCGGCTTGACCGACTCCCAGCGCTCCTCCAACGTCTTGCGGCCGAGATCGGCGCCCACACCGATGATCTCGGCTTGCACATCGAACCAGCCTCTGCGCATCAGGGTCAGGTCGATCCCGCCGACGAACAGGTGAGAACTCGACTTGAGCTTGACGAAGGCCGCCTTTTGATGGTGCGACCCGCGAGGGGGCAGTTGGTCGTCGACCGACGCATCGACGTCCACGTTCGCCGCCTTGGCGACTTCTCCCGCCCCGTCGTTCTGCGGAGTCGCGAGCATCCGTACCTTCGCCCGATGGCCGCGCGCCGACTCGAGGAACAGCTTCAGCTGCTGGAAGTCCTTGAACTTCTCGGTGAAGATCATGTCCAGGCTGAAAGACCAACCGGCCAACAGGATCTCATCGTTCTCCCCGGCCTGCGACAGCACTGCCGCGAGCCGGTCGTAGTACGCCGTAGCGGAGGTGTGGACGAGAATCCCAGCGGTCGGCACCGTCTGGAAACACCATTCGTCGTCCGATCCGGGACCGCCCGGCGGCAGGAACCAGTCGGTCAAAGCTGTCGCCCGGTCTTGGGGTCGTAGGCCACCTCCACGGGCACGACCTGGTCGGTCGGCAGGACCTCGACCCACTGGTCGAACACCTCGAAGTCGGCTGTCCCCGGCGTCGCCCGGAAACCGCCCTGCAGCGGATAGAACCCGTGCTCGTAGACCTTGTCCACCGGCGTGGCCGAGACGCGGTTGTCGTCATCGATTTCGTCGGTCGGATAAAGATCCACTTCGACTGATGCGGCGTGTTTTTCGGCGACGACGTCACACAGGTGGTTGATCGCGTCGCGCACCGTGACGAACGGTCCGGAGTGCGGGATCTGCGCCAGTTCTGCGGGCGCGGCAACGTACTTGTCACCGAGACCGTCGGTGCCCTCGACGTGGAGTCGCTGCAGCCAGTTCATCGCCGCACGTTCCTTGCCCGGTCGAACGGGGATCACGGCCTTGACCCACGGCGCGTTGAGGAACGCGTTGCGCAGGTCGTCGCCGTCGAGTTGAAGCAACCAGCCAAGGGACGCACCGAGTTTGGCGGGGCGTGATTCCTCGGTGATGTAGTAGGTGTCGACGCGGTTGTCGGCCCCTCCCCACGACACGGTGTCCATGGGCGCGACCTGGGTCTTCTGACTCGTCGTCGCCACACTCGTGACGACGTTCTTCGTCGCCTCGGATTGCAGTTCGCCGAATACGGAGGAGGCACCGGCGATGTCCGACGGGATCCGCTGCCCGCCCAACGACTGGTGGCTTTGATGCAGGCGGGGACGCCACCACTCCGGCGCGACGAAGTACAGCATCTTGTCGACGTCGAAAATGGTGTTCAGCAACTCGGCGACGACGTGGCGGGTGCGGTCGTCGGGCATCGGCAGATCTTTGGTCAGCATTTCCTGGATGAGGCTGCGGTACACCACGATGCGTTCCTCTTCGCGGAGATCCTCGAACGCGCGCGGTTCGATGTTGCTGGCCTTGTTGATCCGGTCGCGGGCGGCTTCGACGAACGCCTTCTCGAATTCGCGTCGCGTCTCTTCCTTGAACTTCTCGATGGCGTCGTTGCGCTCGGTGTTCACCCTGTCCAAGGTTGCCTGCGTCGGTTGCCAGGTGACTTTGGCGGTGACGCGCAGCGGCGACACGTTGCGGAAGTTGACGTGTTCGAGGTGGATGCCGAAGGTGATCTTGCCCGGCGAGGGCTCCGCGATGTCGCTCAGCGAGATCTCGATGTCGTTTCCGCCGTAGTCGAATTCGATGATGCCGTCCTCAACCGCACCGTTGGGGCCGAACTCGTACCCTGCCTGTTCGCACACCGCGATGTAGCCGGAGAAGTCCGCTTGAATCTTCTCCTTGTCGCCCTCGTTGGTGTCGAGGTTGACCTCGATGCCGTCCCGATACGCCTCGTCCATGTCGTCTTCGGGGATGGTGTCCTCGGTTCTCGGGACGAACGGGATGTCGATCGGATGCTCGGTGACGATCGGCGTGGGCATCGGGATGTCCTCCGGCGAAGGCGGGGTGCCCACCTCCGGGCCCTTGGCCAGGTGCACGAGATTGGCGATACCGAGTTGACGGCCGGGGTCGTCGACGTAGGTCTGCCAGCACAGGTACGTCCCGATGTCCTGGACCTGCACCCCGACCTGCCTCATCTTGCGTCGCAACTCGTAGTTGATCAGCTTGTCGGTGTGGTTGGTCATGACGTAGCGCCTACTGGACGTGTCGGTCGTCTCGGTCACGGTGCGGAATGTGGTCTTGTAGTTCTTGCGGATCTCGGTCGACAGCTTCTCGGTCTGCTCCCGCATGCGTCGATGCGTCACTTCCCGTGCCTTGGACTGCGTCTTGCCCATGTCGATGTTGGCCGACGCGCTGGCGCTACCGCCGATCCAGCTTTGGTTGGCGGTGGTGTTGACGCCGAACTTGGTGTCGGACTTGTTGTCCTCTTTGACCGCATCGGACAATTCGTCCTGCTCGGTGCTCGACTTCTCGGTTTTGACGAGGGTCTCGATCGCGTTCTCGGTTATCCGTTCGACGAGCGTCTTGCGTGTGCTGACCTCGACCAGTTCGACGGTCGCGCCGGGGCTCAGCCAGACGTGGCCTACCGGCGGGCCGAGGAACGTGTCGAACTCGAAGAAGAACTGCCGGAACAGGTGCACGATCCCGAGCGGCGACAGGCTCACCCGGTCCAGATCCTTGAACGGGTCCATGTAGTCGAGCGGATCGCGGAACTTGAGCAGTGCCAGCAGTCGGGACAGGTTCCTGTCCGGTCGGTAGAACAGCTCCTTGAGTTCGTTGAAATGGTGATTGGCCTTGAGGTACATGACGAATCCGGCGACCGCCGACTCGCGGTTCAACTGGTTGGCAACCAAGTCGTTGACGCCGGGGCGACTGCGCGCGGTCTTGTGCCATCGTTGCGTTTCGGGGATCACGACGCTCTTCAGCGTCTCCTGGATCCGTTCCGGTGAAATGAGGGTGTCCCACACCGCGTCGTCGTATTCGGTGAGCGGGGGCAGTGAGTCGGCGATGCGCTGCATGACGAAGCTGCCGCCGAACCGGGTCTGCCCCTCGCTCAGTTCCGCCGGTTCCAGCTTGGCGATGCGGGTCAGCGTCTGCCGCTCGTCGACCGCAAACTCGAACTGCCCTTTGAACTTTCGGTACAGCGACTCGAACGCGCGGGCCTGGTCCACAGAGAACCCGCGGTCCCATCGGCGGATCATCCGCTTGGCCCGCCAGCCGAGCATCGGTTGGTAGACACCGAAGATCTCGCTGTCGTACGGCAGGATGTTCTGGTACTGCGAAAGGTCTGTCGTGCGCTTCATGGCACGACTGTCGCAGCGGCGCGACGAGGCCGTAGGGGTAGCGGACTACCCCAATTTGCGGTGCCGGATCGTTTCGCCCCTAGGTAGTCCGCGCCGCAGAAAAGTGCGGAGATTCCGCAAATACGCTCGGCGAGATGCGCTTTGATCACCCGGCACGCCGCGTCGGCAAAGCGTCAGCGCAGCATCAACCTGGCGGATTTCTCCAGCCGCTCGGCGATCTCGGCGTACGAGGCGTACCCCATGCCCGCGCGGACCAGGGCACCGGAGTACAGCATCTCCAGTGAGTCGATGATCTCGGGATCGGTGTCCGGGCCCAACGCGGCCGCCAACCGGTCGCGGATCTCGCCGCCGATACGCAGTCGCAGCACTTCGACATCGGGGTCCTTGCCGAGCAGCGCGCTGGTGACCGCGGATGCGAACTCCGGTTCGTCGGCGACCAACAGCGAGATGTGGCCGAGCACATCGACCACGCGCGTGGCGGCGTCGTCGGAGTCATGGGCAGCGGGTGGCGACGCGGCAAGCCGCCGCCAGAACACCTCGGCGACCAGATGCTCCTTCGACGAGAAGTAGGTGTACGCGGTGGCCGCTCCGACGCTGGCCTCGGCGGCCACCCGGCGCACGGTGAGGCCCGCGAAACCGTCCCTGCTCAGCAGATCGACGGCGGCACGGCCAAGGCGGTCTACGGTGTCGGCCTGCTTGGCGGTCAGGCGGCGCCGCGTCGACTCCAAGACCGGATCGGACACGTGTCCGGACGCTACTACAACCGCCATCTACCAGCAACGGTAAGTTGGGCAGCGATGAGCACCACAGAGCAGTTGTTCGCCCTCGCCGATCAGGTCACCGGGTTCATGCCCGCCGAGGAAGGGCGTGCCCTGTACGACACCGCGTGGAAGTACCTGGGCGACGGCGTCGGCGTCGAGATCGGCACCTACTGCGGCAAGTCGACAGTACTGTTGGGCGCCGCCGCGCAGCAGACCGGTGGCGTCGTCTACACCGTCGATCATCACCACGGTTCCGAAGAGCACCAACCCGGTTGGGAGTACCACGACACGTCCATGGTGGACGCCGTCACCGGGTTGTTCGACACGCTGCCGACGCTGCGTCACACCCTGGACGCCGCAGGCTTGGACGACCACGTGGTCGCGGTCGTCGGCAAGTCCCCCGTCGTCGCCCGCGGCTGGCGAACTCCGTTGCGGCTGTTGTTCATCGACGGCGGCCACACCGAAGAAGCGGCGCAGCGCGACTTCGACGGCTGGGCCCGCTGGGTCGACGTGGGCGGGGCGCTGATCATCCACGACGTCTTCCCGGATCCGAACGACGGCGGCCAGGCGCCGTTCCACATCTATCAGCGGGCATTGGCCACCGGCGACTTCCGCGAGGTGTCGGCGACCGGTTCGATGCGGGTGTTGGAACGGACGTCCGGAACACCGGGCGCGGCGCTGTAGTCGCTCACCAAACGGGTAGGAAATTCTTCCGCCTGCGCACCGGATTCTGGCTTCTGCGCCATTACGGCACCACTGCCGGTCATGACACGTTGAGTGCGACCGCCAGCCCACCGGGGGCAGGCACCGCACACTGGAGACACTTCGATGAAAGCCGCCCGCTTCACCTCACTCATCGCCGGCGCCGCCGTCGCCGCAGGCACTCTGACGGCCCTCGTCGCGCCCGCCGCGATCGCACAGGCACAGCCCAAGGAGACGTTCATGTGCTGGTTCAACGGATCGGCCTACGAGCCAGGGACGAAGACCGCCTATTACGACGGAACCACAATGATGTGTCAGAAGGACGGCAACTGGAAGTACATCGGGCCGGGCCGTAACAGCCCGTCCTAGCGATCGCTTGTGGCACAGGCGCAGTCGTATTCGCCTTCAAGGCCGCGCGGCAAGTCGACACCGCGGAACAGACCGTTGGCCGCGGTGGTCCGCGACAACGCGTCGGCGGCAAGGATCATCGCCGCGCCGGTCCAGGTCGTGCGCTCCACCGGCCAGCGTTTGCCGTCGGCGTAGACCAGGCCCGTCCAGTAGGACCCGTCGTCCTCGCGCAGGTGATGCATGGCCGCGAACTGTTCGTGGGCGCGGGCGGACTGCCCGATCGCATCCAAAGCCAGGACCAGTTCGCAGGTTTCGGCGCCAGTGACCCACGGCCTGTCGTCGACGCAGCGGATTCCGAGGCCGGGCACCACGAAGTCGTGCCAGCGCTCGTCGATGCGCTCCCTGGCCGCCGCGCCGCGCAGTGCGCCGCCGAGCACCGGGTAGTACCACTCCATCGACCATCGGTCCTTGACCACGAACGACTCGGGATGGTGCGCGATCGCATGGCCGAGTTGACCGACGGCCACCTCCCATTCGGGCTGGGCGTCGTCGACGTAATCCGCCAGCGCCAACGCGCACCGGATGCTGTGGTAGATGCTCGCACACCCGGTCAGCAGCGCCTCTGGTTCCGGACCGGAAGGTCCTTTCGCCCAAGCGATTTCACCACTGCTGGCCTGCAGGTCGACGACGAAGTCGATGGCCTTGCACACCACCGGCCACATCGTCTCCGCAAACCGGCGGTCGCCGGTGATCAGCACGTGGTGCCATACGCCGGTGGCAATGTACGCGCAGAAGTTGCTGTCGCTGTTGGCGTCCTCGACGACGCCGTCGCGCAACTGGATGGGCCACGAACCGTCGGGCCGTTGTGCGGTCCGGCACCAGTCGAACGCGGCGCGCGCCGGTTCGAGAAGACCCGCGACAGTCAACGCCATCGCGTTCTCGACATGATCCCACGGGTCGGTGTGACCGCCGTCGAACCACGGGATGGCACCTGAGGATTCCTGCGTCGCCGCGATCGATCGCGCGGTCTGCCGACACTGCGCAGGCGTCAGCACGCCGGGAACGCCGGGAATCTCAGGCAACAGGCCCCACCGGCTTCCTGAAGTACAGCGCGACGCTCTTGCCGATCAACGGATTCAGCAGCGACTCCGCGGTGCGGGTCAGCCACGGCTGTTCGACCATGTCCCACACCAGCAGCTTGTGGTACGCCGCGACGGCGGGATGGTCGTTCTTCGACGTGCCCACAGCGCATTTCAGCCACCAGAACGGCGAATGCAGCGCGTGCGCATGGTGCGTGTGCGTCAACCGTAGACCGTGCGCCAGCACCTTGTCGCGCAGTGCATCGGCCTTGTAGATGCGGATGTGACCGCCTTCGTTGGCGTGGTATTCGTCGGACAGCATCCAGCAGACCTTCTCGGGAAGCCACCGCGGGACCGTGATCGCCAGCGAGCCACCGGGTTTCAGCACCCGCACCAGTTCACCGATGGCGCGGTCGTCGGTAGGGACATGCTCGAGGATCTCGGACGCGATGACGCAGTCGAAAGTGCCGTCTGCATAAGGAAGTTCGAGCGCATCGCCCTTGACCGCCTCGGCGCGGGCCGAGTCGGGCACCTCACCCTGCTCCTTCATGGCCTGCAGGATCTCGTCGACATCGTTGAGGTCGGCCGCGTTCTGGTCGAATGCGATGACGTCCGCGCCGCGCCGATACGCCTCGAAGGAGTGCCTGCCCGCGCCACAGCCCACGTCGATCACCTTGGTACCCGCGCCGACACCCAGCCTGTCGAAGTCGACCGTCAGCATTTCGTCATCGCCCGCTCGTAGACCGACACCGTCTGCGCCGCAACGGATTCCCAGCTGAACACATCGAGCGCGCGCTGACGGCCTGCGGCCCCCAGCCTGCGCCGATCCCCCGGCGAGTCCAGCAGTTCGCCGAGCACGCGGGTCAACTCGTCGACATCGGCGGGCCGCACCAGGCGTGCACACGCACCGTCGGTGCCAACCACCTCCGGCAGCGCACCAGCCCGGCTCGCCACGATCGGCGTGCCGCTGGCCATCGCCTCCACCGCGGGCAGCGAGAAGCCCTCGTACAACGAAGGGATACAAGCGATTTCGGCCGACGCCAGCAGGTCGGCCAACTCCGAATCGGACAGGCCGCTTGAGCTGTGCACGATGTCAGAGATGCCCAACTCGGCGATCAGCTTCTCGGTCGGCCCGTTCGGCTCCAGCTTGGCGACCAGCTGCAATTCCAGATCGCGTTCGACGCGTAGCCGCGCGACCGCGTGCAGCAGGTGGCTGACCCCCTTCAAGGGCACGTCGGCGCTGGCGATCGCGATGATGCGACCGCTCACCCGCTTTTCGGCCGGCCTGAACAGCGCGGTGTCCACACCGAGCGGCACCACGTGCAGTTGACTCGGTGACACCGCGAAGTCCTCGGCGATATCGGCCGCCGAGGTCGACGACACGGTCAACAGTTCCGGGATCTGACGCGCCACGTTCTTCTGCATCTCGGCGAACCCATACCAGCGCCGCACCAACGGCTTTCGCCACCACTTCGCGGCCGCCACGTCCAGCACACGGTCGCGGGTGATCGGGTGGTGCACCGTCGCCACCACCGGCAGGCCCAGCGCGGCGATGTCCAACAGGCCGGTGCCAAGGCTCTGGTTGTCGTGCACGACGTCGAAGTCGTCGAGGCGCTCGGCCAGCAACCGCGCTGCGCGCATCGTGAACGTGCGCGGCTCGGGGAAGCCGGCAGTCCACGTCGTCAGCAGTTCGAGCATGTCGATGTGGTCGCGGATCTCGCTGGGCCGGGGAATCCGGAACGGATCCGGCTCGCGGTAGAGGTCGAGGCTGGGCACCTTGGTCAGCCGCACCCGCGGATCAAGCACCTCGGGATAGGGCTGACCGGAGAACACCTCGACGTCGTGGCCGAGTTCGACGAGCCCGCGGGACAGGTGACGGACATACACGCCCTGACCGCCGCAATGGGTCTTACTCCGGTAAGACAGCAACGCGATACGCATGGTCAACGGGGGTCCGTCAGGTGGACAGATGGCGTCACGCAGAAACTCCGAACCCTCTGGACATGTGTCCAGACTATAGTTTGACGTGCTAGCGGACGCAACGCGACCGCCCAGCCCTGACTATCACAGCCTGGTCGATTCCCGAACTGTGGGCCGGGGTATTCGACCGTCATGACCAGACACATCGAGGCGCGCTTCGAGATCGCCAGCTGGGACGAGACTCCGTTCGAAGACGGCGACGAGGCGACCAAGCTCACCGAGGCGCTGGTGTCCAAGCGCTACGAGGGCGACATCGAAGGCACCTCTACGACGAAGTGGCTGTTGGCCTACTCGCCGGACAAGAGTGCGTTGTTCGTCGGCGTCGAGCACATCACCGGCACGATCGGCGGTAAGAAGGGCAGCCTGGTGCTGCTGCACGACGGCCGGTACCGCGACGGCGTCGCCGCGGCCGACCTGCGGATCGCATCCGGTACCGAGGGGCTGGCGAAGGTCGCAGGCACGGGTGAGTTCCGCGCCGACCCCGCCGGCGCCATGACGCTCGACCTCGACGGGGCCTGGTAGCGCTATCGCGGTGGCGGGAACCCGCCCGTCGCCACCGGACCCCACCGCCGCGGGGTGACACGGATCAGGCACTTGCCCTGGTCCACCATCGCCTGCCGGTACTCGTCCCAGTCGGGATGCTCGCCGGCGATCGAGCGGTAGTAGTCGACCAACGGCTCGACGGCATCCGGCAGGTCGATCACCTCGGCGTCGCCGTCCACCTGCACATAGGCGTCATTGAACTCGTCGGACAACACCGTGACGCTGGCCCGCGGGGTACGGCGGATGTTGGCCGACTTCGCGCGCTGGGGATAGCTGGCGATCACGATGCGGCCGTTGTCGTCGACGCCGCCCGACACCGGCGAGCTCTGCAGCGACCCGTCCGCACGAAACGTGGTCAGCACCATGCGATGTCGCGGTCGGACGAACTCGAGGAGATCGGAAAGGCCGACCTCGTCAGCGGTCGCATATTTTCGGGCCATGGCACGACCCTAGCGCCGCTGCCTGTCAGACCCCCTCGATACTCTTTCGAACATGAGTTCGAGTAAGCAGAAGATCATCGCGGCGCTCGACGCCGCCGAAGCGAGCTATCGGGACCTCGCCGCGCTTCCGCTGGAAGCGCTGACCCGGCCGGAGAAGACGGAACTGCTCAAACGGCTGGGCGACATCGACAAGAAAATGGTGGCGCTCGACCGGCGGTTGATCGGGCAGTTGATCACCCAGGGGGATCCCGCCATGTTCGGCGCCACTTCGTGGGCGGAGGTGTTGTCCAGGCGGTTGCGGATCTCGCCGGGCGAAGCGCGAAGACGGATCGCCGAGGCGACTAGCCGGTCTTCCGCTTGAGCACCCACGCCGGGATCCAGTGCGTCACGGATTTCCGGCGTGCGCCGTAGGCGATCTCGTAGGTCACCAGGCCCCACCAGTAGCCCTGCTCGCAGATGGCCCAGCAGGTGAGGAGGCCTTCGACGACGGAGTGCATCTGCAGTCCGGCGGGGTTGTAGCCGCCGGCGCGGTGAGGTTCGCGGGGAAACAGCACCGTGAGGTCCACGAGGACGGTGACCGGCGGGTCGACCCGGCGGAAGGGCGGCTGCACGGGTTGCCCGTTGTAGCCGATCGACTGGAGCTCGCCCACCGTTCGATCATACGTTCCCCTGGGTTGAGGAGCGTCTTCCCTTGTCCCATCAGGCATTTCGCGTCGTGGACACTGTCTTTGACGGAGCGGTCCGTTGGGCGCGGAGTTGGCCGTGGACGACCGCTAGTTGTTTGCGGAGCTGCGCGTTGTCGTTGGTGAGTTCTTTGATGCGGTCGTGCGCGAGTTCTAGACGCTGTTGCCAGGACGCTTCGCTGGATGCGGTGGGTGGGGCCGGCCGGATCGCTGTGGGTGGCTCGTTGTTGGTTGCCTTGATGGCGTCGACGAGGTCGGGTTGGGTGTAGATCCAGGATCGTGCGACCCCGGCGGCCCGGGCGAGACTCGACACGGTGATTTTGGTGTCCTGCTCCTGCAATGAGTTGAGAGCGTGGAGCGTCCGCTCTCGGGTCTGTTCGTGGCGACGTTGTGCGGCGGCGCGTAGTTGGGCGGTGTTGTCAGCCTGCATCGCGTGTCCCCGAACCGTCTGTTGTGGTCTCGCCTTCGAGTGCGCCGATGATCTTCGTCAGGTTGTCGGCAGTGCGGCGGTTCATTTCGATCAGGCGCAGTTGTCCGCGCTTTTCGGCGCGTTCGATGATGCGGCGGGTCATTTCGAGCTGTTCGCGGTGTTGGGGCAGGAACTCGGGGGTTGTGATGAACACCGGGCAGGTCAAGCACGCGTTGGAATGTGGGCAGCTCTGTTGTAGCGGAAGGCCGCAGTAGCCGTTGGGTAGGGCCATGGTCGCGCGGGAGAGGTGGTGTTTGGCCCACTCGGCGTCGGCGAGGGGGCTGTCCTCGGCCAGTGTGACGTCGTTTCCGTGGATGTCGACTTTGCGTGCCCGGGCCCAGTGCTCTCGAACTGTGGTGTCGTGTAGTCGGGCGTAGTGGGCGGTCATTGCCGTGGAGGTGTGGTCGAGAAGTTTTCGGACCACCTCTTGTGGAACGTCGCGGTTGATCAATCGCGTTCCCAGCGTGTGCCGAAATTGGTGGGCGGTGATGTGCACCGGCTCGCCGTTCTCGTCTACCACGTTGCATTCCGTGATCCAGCGTTTCAACGCGTGCTGCGCTGTTGTCTTACTGGTCGGCCGGATTCCGTCCGGGTTGTTTCGGGGCCAGGGAAATAGGACCGCTCGAGGCGAGTATTCCTCGCGGACCAGCCGGCAGCGTGCCCGGATCGCGGCGGCGATTTCGTCGGAGATCGGTACTAGCGCTTCACGTTTCATCTTCCGGTTGAAGTAGCGCAAGTAGGGGGCATTGTGCTGATCGACGACGATGCAGTCTTGGCCGAGGTGCAGTGCGTCGTTGAGTCGTAGGCCCGTCTCCATCAGCAGCGGGAACAGTAGCTTCCATCGCGCGTCTGGAAGTTTGGCGAGATTTTCGGTGTTCTCGAGCTGCGCCATCACGAACTCGGACAGTCCGCGGGCCGGAAGCTCGATTCGCTGCGGGAAGTCTTCGGAATAGATCGCGGTGCGTGCGGGCACCCCGGGTATCCAGTCGTGCTGGCGCGCGGTGACCAGAAACTTCTTGACCGAACTCAAGGCGATGTTGCGTCCCGTCGAGGTGAGGCCGTCCTCGGCGAGCACGCCTAGGAGGCGTTCGATCGCTGCGCGGGTCAAGTCTGCGGGCTGCGCGTCGGGGCCCGCGGTGTCGGTCAGGGCGCGGGCGAGGCGGGTCAGCGAGATCAGGTCGCGGTGCATACCGCTGCAGCTGTGTTCGGTCTCGTGGCGCCACCGTATGAACTGCTTGACTGCCCGGCGAAGCCACGGCTGGTCGATACCGGTGAAGTCCAGGGTCCATCCTCGTTCGGCGGGCGCGACTCCCAGCCGCCGTAGCCGCCAGGTGTCGCGGGAGTATTCGTATTCACGGCCAACGCGTCCGGTGAGTTCGTCGAGTTGGTCGATGGTGAAGGTGAGGAAACCCAGTTGCAGTCTCGATGGCTTCGCGCTGGGGTGGGTCTCGCGGTATTCGCGGCGGCGCCGAGTGGCGGGCCAGTCTGCTTCGCTGTGGTCGAGCAGTGACACGATCCCAGCCGAGATCAACTGGTTGATACTGCCTTGCAGTGAGCCCAACCGCAGCTGCGGTGGATCGGGGACCTCGCGGGCGCGAACGATTCCGTAGGCGATCTCCCACCGCAACGGAATCGGTAACCGACCCAGGTCGACTAACTCTGGTCCGGGATTGGGCCGTGGCGATGTCCAGCTGCTGATATCTGGCCGGCCAGCGTCACGCCACTGGCTGTTGTGACAGTCGCAGAAGCCGTTGTAGCGCCTGGGTCGGGGGCATTCTGCGACAGCACAAGGTGGGCCACCTCCGACCGGGTCAGCGGGCGCGACGGCGATTCTGTCGTCTATCAATACGGGCGCGATCAGAGCCTGCAGGCGGTGGTGCAGTTGGTCTTCGCGCACTGTGTCTGGAGCGGCTGCCAGCGAGAGGTTCATTTCTCGTCGCCTTCGGAGAGCCAGCCAGCGTGTTGCAGTGTTCGGCGGATGTCCTCGATCCCTAGGTGCTCGTAGGTGCCGATGGTTGTGGTCACCGAGGCGTGCCCGAGCAGCTTTTGGACCACCTCTGCGGGGACTTTCCGGCGCAGCAGCTCGGTGGCGTAGGTGTGGCGCAAGGTGTGCGCGGTGAAGGTCACCCCGCTGCGCCGGCCGAGCCGTTCGGTGAGATCGGTGACGTTCCAATACCGCCATGGAGCACCATGCTCGCCGCCCCACAGGTTGACGAACACGTAGTCGCAGTCGAGGTCGCCGTACTCGTCGACCAGATAGTCGGTGTAAAGCCGGATCAATCCGGGAGGCACAGGTATTTCGCGTTGTCCTCCTTTCACCCGGGCGCCATTGCTGTTGCGGCGCTTGCGGATCCGAATTAACGTGCCTGCCGCATCGATGTCCTCGTGTCGCAGACCCAGGGCCTCGCCGACGCGTATCCCGGTGCTGGCCAACAGTTCGATGAAGAATCGGTCTCGCAACCGTTCGCATGAATCCGAGATCTTCGCGATGGACTCCGGAGCCAAGGCGCGGGGCAGGCGCCGTTCCGGAGTGAGCTTGATGGTCTTGCGACGCTGATCGGTGCCGCTACTCAGGTGGGCGAGAAACGGGCGCCACGATCCTCGGGGCCCGCCAGGCTTCAGCGTCGTCAGGAGGTCCGCGCAGTCGACGCCGTGTCGGGCGTGGAACTGATAGAACGACGCGACGGCGGACAGTTTCCTGTTGATCGTCGTTGCCAAGCAGTGTGGCGGATTGGTCGGCAGCGCGGTCACAGCTCCGGAGCGGGCAGCTGGTGACAACCGAAGCCACGCCACGAACCGTCCCAGATGCTCCAAACGCACTACGGTCCAGTCGATTTGATGCGTATTGAGGAAAGTGAAGTAGTCCCGCAGGTCGAAGGCATACGACCGGATCGTGCCGGGTGATCGCTCGATTGCGCTCAGATGGGCCAGGAAACCATCGATCGGCTCGACGATCGCGTAATCCTCTCCGAGGACTGTCCATGACTCCGCACTGCCATCCGGCGGCAGGACTTGCTGAACCAGCACACCGATCCCCGATCGTCGCGACACTTAGGAGCTGCTTGCGACGCTAGCGACACCCACCGACATCTGGCTCGGCGCGGCAAACCGAAGTCACTCCGCGCTGGAGGGCCGGTGACTCTCGAAAGTAGATGGGGGTGTCGGGCCAGTTCGATACACCATAGACGTCGCTTGTAGGCACTACATTCGTTGGCATGAGTGCAGCCGGCACCGTGCGGGTTTGGCATCGCGAAGAAGGTTGGGGAGTAATCGATTCCCCGGAAACTCCCGGCGGCTGCTGGGCTCACTTCACCCATTTATGGAACGACGACGAGGTTGAGCGCGGCCCCGGCGAAGTCATCGAAATCTCCGGCGGGTTCCGTGAGCTTTTCGAAGGCGAGACGGTGGACTTCGAATGGGAAAGCCCGGGCCAAGACGGTTACAGCTTCCGCGCAACAACGGTACGGCCGCGTGGGAGGCCGGCACCGCATCGCGTCATCCGCCGCTACAACACTGGCGAGAGATAGACGAAAGTGGGCTCGCGCCGCAACATTGCCGTCGATGGCTACTTTTCGGCATCTCGTTCGGTGACGCGAAGCAACATCGTTGAGGAGGAAGCATGGAACTCGGGATCGAGGTGTCCAGGTGACCCGCAGGATGCTCGCTTGTGTAGGCGTGGGTCTAACCGCATTCGCCCTCGTAGCGTGCTCGTCCGATAATCGGCCGACTCAAACAACGCCAGTACCACCAAACATCGTCATGCCCAACCTAATCGGGATGTACTGGGCGGACGCCGAGCCGACGCTGCGGTCACAGGGCTGGACCGGTTCCCTGGTGAAAGGTCCCGACCTGCCCACAGGACCTGAGAATCGGTATCGCGTGCTCTTCCAGAGCCCCTCCGCGGGAGAGCGCGTAAACCACGACGGTGAGATCACGCTGCGGTTCGGCTCGTGAAGTACCAGCGGTCATCGACGGCTCGGCTAACCATGCTGTGTACAGGACGCCCTAGGTAACAAGTCGATCATTGAGTTTGGCTCCGAAGAGTGCTTCGTCGACTACGTCACGGACAGTTAGACGGGGACCCTTGGGAACATACGTTCGAACGTTCCGGCTGCGTTGACTCGCCAGAAATGCGGCGTTGCCTGCTGATGACGGCCCTATCCTTAGCTGGTCGTGGAGATCGAATCTCCGGATCGGCGGTGACCGTATGGCGGTGGGGGGATTGACGTGCGGCACATGCGGCACTGAGCTCCGAGGAACGGCAAGATTCTGCGACGAGTGCGGTGCCCCGACTTCGGTCAGCCGCACGGCCGCGGAGTACAAGCAGGTCACGGTGCTCTTTGCCGACGTCGTCCGCTCGATGGACATCGCCGCTGCTGTCGGCGCCGAGCGGCTTCGCGAGATCATGACTGAACTTGCTGACTGCTGCGCCGTGGTGGTGCGGCGGTACGGCGGAACCGTCGCGCAGTTCACGGGTGACGGCATCATGGCGTTCTTCGGGGCGCCGATCGCGTTGGAAGATCACGCTTTTCGCGCCTGTTTGGCCGCCTTGGAGATCCAGCAGGAAGTAGGGCGCCTCGCCATTGGGTTCGAGAGTCGTGACCGCATCGCGCTGCGGATGCGGATGGGCCTGAATTCGGGTCGGGTGATCGCCGGCGACCTGGGGTCTGGCTCATTCGGTTACACCGCCATTGGTGAACAGGTCGGGATGGCGCAGCGGATGGAGTCGGTCGCCCCACCGGGCGGGGTAGTCCTGAGCGCTTCCGCAGCCCGGCTGGTTCAAGACTCGATGGCATTGGCTGAACCGGAGTTCGTTCCCATCAAGGGGTCGGACCGTCCGGTGCTCGTGCGTCGACTGTTGGGCACAGCGATGCAGCGGGAGCCGGTCGGTCGACACGAAGCGGGGCTCGTCGGTCGCGAACGGGAGATCTGCTCGCTGGCGGCGATCTTGGATCAGGCGGTCCTCGGTACCGGTTGCGTGGTGGGCCTGGTAGGGCCGCCGGGTATCGGGAAAAGTCGGATAGCCCGCGAGACCGTCGCAATGGCTACCAGCCGAGGTTTCGAAGCGTTTTGCACCACCTGTCACGCGCACGCTCAGCAGATCGCCTTCCATCCGATGGCAGGACTGCTGCGCAGCGTCTTCGGCGTGGAGAACCTCCCGGCCGATGCTGCACGACAGCGATTGCGGGCCCGACTGCAGGAGGAGGGGCCGGAGGACCTGCAACTGCTCGATGACCTGCTCGGCATCCGCGACGTCGAAATGGCCCCACCTCAGATGGACCCTGATGCCCGGCGTCGGCGACTTGGGCGATTGCTCACGACCGCCACACAGGCGCGCACCACCCCTTGCCTGTATGTGGTCGAGGACGCGCACTGGATCGACGAGGTCAGCGAATCGATGGTCGCCGAACTCGTCTCCGTGCTTCGTGCGAGCCAGTCGGTGGTGCTAGTCACCTATCGCCCCGAATACCGGGGCACACTGGTCGGCTCCACGACCATCCCGCTTGTCCCACTGGATGACTCACAAACGTCAGCTTTGGTGAAAGAGCTACTGGGGTCAGACCCGTCCGTGGCCGAGCTGTCTGCACGAATCGTCGAACGGGCCGGCGGCAATCCGTTCTTCGCCGAGGAGATCGTGCGCGATCTGGCCGAGCGAGCAGTCCTCACCGGTGACCGAGGCGCATACCTGTGCCGTGTCGACTCCGCCGAGGTCACTGTGCCCGCCACCGTTCAGGCCACCATCGCCGCACGCATCGATCGCCTCGGCGCAGCGCCTAAGCGCACCCTGAACGTCGCGGCGGTGGTCGGGTCCCGATTCGGCGCCGACCTGCTCACCGAAACCATTGGGTCGACCGACCTGGATGACCTGGTCAATGCCGAGATCGTCGAACCGGTACCGGCGGCCGACGGCGAATACGCATTTCTGCATCCGCTGATCCGTGCGGTGGCTTATGAGTCCCAACTCAAATCGGCACGCTCGCAGCTGCATCAGCGGGTGGCGAGCGTGATCGAACAGCGCGACCCCGCAGCGGCCGACGCGAATGCCGCCCTGATTGCCACCCATCTGGAAGCCGCAGGGGATCTGCGAGCGGCCTTTCATTGGCACATGCGTGCCGCGGCATGGTTGACCTACCGCGACATCGCCGCGGCTCGAGGGAGCTGGCAGCGGGCGCGCGCGGTTGCCGACCAGTTGCCGCAAGACGATCCGGACCGGATGTCGATGCGGATCGCACCACGCACCTTGTTGTGCGCCAGTGCCTGGCGGGTCGGCGGCAGCGTCGCCGACACCGGGTTCGATGAGCTTCGCGAACTCGCCACCGCCGCGGGCGACAAACGAGCCCTCGTCACGGGGATGTCCGGACTGCTGATGACCCTGACCTTCCACGCCGAGCTACGGGAGGCATCACGGCTGGCATCGGAATACGTCGACCTTCTCGAATCGATCGGCGACTCAGAATTGATAGTTGGGCTTCTGCACGCAGCGACCATCGCCAAGTGGCAGGCAGGCGAAATGGCCGAAGCTTTTCGATTGGCGCAACGTGTCATCGACTTGGCCAACGGCGATCCCACCAAAGGCAACCTGGTCGTCGGTTCGCCGTTGGCGATGGCGATCGGATGTCGCGGCGCCGCGGCATCCAGCCTCGGGCGCACAGGCTGGATGGAGGACTTCGACACCGCGATAGAGATGGCTCGCGGATTCGACCCTTTCTCGCGCGTCTTCACGGTCATGTTCAAAGCCATCACCATCCCGAACGGCGTGATGCTGCCCGATGCGACCATGTTGCGCGACACCGCCGAGGTGTTGGAGTTGGCCGAGCGCTCCGGCGACGATTTCACACTGGCCAACGCCCAGATGGCTCGCGGGTATGCCCTCGTCGCACTGGGGGATCCGGCCGAGCGCAAACGCGGTTTCGAATTGTGCGAGATGGTCCGCGATGTCGTGCGCCAGGAACGGCTGACTGTCTGCGCGGCATGGACTTTCGACATCCTGATTGCCAGCGAGAAGGTCCGCAGCGGTGACCTCGACGGTGCGATCGAGTTGTCGCGAACCGTCATAGGCAACGAATTACGGTCGGGTGAAATGGTTTATCGCGGTTGTGCCGCGACGGTCTTGGCAGAGGCGTTGCTGCGCCGCGGCGCCGACGGCGACATGCAGGAGGCGCAGGCGACCATCGACGAACTTGCGGCTGCACCGACCGAGCCAGAATTCGTCCTCAACGAACTGCCCCTGTTGCGCATGCGGGCGTCGCTTGCGCAGGCACGGGGCGACGAGACCAGCTACCACGACTTCACGGAGCGCTATCGCGCCAGGGCGACGATGCTCGGCTTCCAAGGACACATGGCGTGGGCAGGCGCCGTTCTAGGCTGAAGCGCCATGTACATCCCTCGCCAGTTCGCGCTCTCCGACCAAGAGACGGCGGCCGCGCTCGCGCAGGCCGGCTTTGCTCAGTTGGTCACGCACGACGCGTCGGGGCTGCTGGTCACGCCGCTGCCGATGATCTACGACGGGCACTCGCTGATCGGACACGTGTCGCGGGCCAACCCGCACTGGCAGGCCGAGGACGGTGAATCGGTGGCCATCTTCTCCGGCCCAGAGGCATACATCTCGCCCAGCTTCTACGCCACCAAATCCGAGACGGGCAAGGTGGTGCCGACGTGGAACTACGAGGTGCTCACTGTCCACGGCAGGCTGGTGGCGCACGACGATCCGGACTGGGTGCTGAACCTGGTGACCCGGCTGACCGACCGGCATGAAGGAAGCCGCGCCGAACCGTGGCGGGTGACCGATGCGCCGGAGAGCTTCACCCGCGCACAGTTGCGCGCGATCGTCGGTGTCGAGCTTGTGATTTCGAAGGTCGAAGGCAAGGCGAAGATGTCGCAGAACCAACCCGAGCGCAACCGCGCCGGGGTGGTCGCCGGGCTGAAACAGTCGGATGCGGCCGCCGATCAGCTAGTCGCCGAGCGGGTTGAGGCGTTCGGCAGCACGAACGCGAACGGCCGGGGATAGCCCAGTCCGGTCAGCCGTGCGCGCCGGACCGCGTCGACGGCCACGGTGCGCACCTGCCCCGACGACGGTTCGTAGCACTGCCACCGTCGCTCGGTCGCCGCGACGATCAGCACCCAGTGCCGCGGGACGACGCGGCCGATCAACATCGCCACCGGCCGACCCGCGGCCACCGCACGCTGGACGTCGGACAGCGCATCGCGGCGCCCGCGGAACGGCCGCCACCGGTAACGCACACCCGATGCCCGCGCAGTGAGCGCGCGCGCCATACCCGACGGCGTGGTGCCCAACCGCCGCGGCCACACCCGGTTCACCTCCGCGTGCACCCTGGCTTGTTCGTCGGCGAACCAGGTCGAATCGGACAGATCGGCGCCGTGCCCAAGCAGGGCGCCGGCCACCACCGCGACGGTCGGCCCACACGTGACGCCGTCGCGTTGCCGAAGATCGAGCCCAGAGAGCTTCATCGATTATCACGGTAGGCCTTCGGGTACTCGGACCTGGTGAGCTTCGACATCACCCCGACCGCCGCGCAGCACGACCTGGCCCGGCGCACACATGAGTTCGCCGAAAACTGCGTACGCCCGGTCGCGCTCGAGTACGACCAGCGCCAGGAGTTCCCGTGGCCGGTGCTCGAGGAAGCAGCCGGCCAGGGTTTCTACAGTCCGCTGTTCTACCGCGATCTGATCGGCGATCCGACCGGGCTGTCGTTGCCGATGTTCATGGAGGAACTGTTCTGGGGCTGCGCGGGCATCGGGCTCGCGATCGTGATGCCGGCTTTGGCGCTTTCGGCGATCGGCCAGGCCGCCTCCCCCGAGCAGATGCTGCAGTGGGCGCCCGAATGTTTCGGCACGCCAGGTGATCTCAAGCTCGCCGCACTGGCCATCTCCGAACCCGAGGGCGGCAGCGACGTCCGCAATCTGCGCACCCGGGCCCGCCGCGCCGGCCCAGGAAAAGACGCCGACTGGATCATCGACGGCCACAAGATGTGGATCGGAAACGGCGGCATCGCCAACGTGCACGTCGTCAACGCCGTGGTCGATGAGGAACTCGGGCACAGGGGCCAGGCCCTGTTCATCGTGCCCGGCGGCACCCCCGGCCTGGAACTGGTGCGCAAACTCGACAAGCTCGGCTGCCGCGCCTCGCACACCGCCGAGTTGCGGTTCAACGGTGTGCGGGTCCCCGCGGAGAACCTGCTCGGCGGTCAGGAGAAGCTGGAACACAAGCTCGCCAAGGCGCGCGAGGCGGTCGCAGGCGCCAAGAACTCCGGCTCGGCCACCATGGGCACCTTCGAGCAGACCCGGCCCATGGTCGCCGCCCAGGCGCTCGGAATCGCAAGGGCTGCACTGGAATACGCCACCGAGTACGCCAACCACCGGGAGGCGTTCGGGGCGCCGATCATCGACAACCAGGGCGTCTCGTTCCCGCTCGCCGACCTGGCCACCGCGATCGACGCGGCACGGCTGCTGACCTGGCGGGCATCCTGGATGGCCGCCTCGGGAGTGCCATTCGAGCGCGGCGAGGGCTCGATGGCCAAACTGGCGGCCAGCGAAGTCGCCGTGCGCACCACCGAACGCGCCATCCAGACGATGGGCGGCTGGGGCTACATCAAGGACCACCCGGTCGAGAAGTGGTACCGAGACGCCAAGCTGTACACCATCTTCGAAGGCACCAGCGAGATTCAGCGGGTCGTCATCTCCAATGCGCTCGGCGCCGCGGCAGGTAAGCCGCCGCTGCACGTCAGCCTCGAACCGACAGGCGGCCCGCTGAACAAATGGTTCGGCCGCGGCACCCCACTGCGCAGCAGGGCGGCCGATGCGGCGCTTTCCGCCAAAGATTCCGTCCCCGAACCGATAATGCGGTTGGCGATGAACGTATTGCGCCCGCCCCGCAAGTGAAAGGGGTCCGCGATGGGTGTCAGGATGATGGACCTGCTGACCGGAAATCTTCACACCCTCCGCTACCAACCCACCCCGAAGCGGGTACGCGCCTGCATCGGCGGTGAACCGGTGGTCGACACCTGCGAAGCCCTTCTGGTGTGGGAGCCGAGGCGCGTGGTCCCGACCTACGCCGTGCCGACCGCCGCGCTGTCAGCTCAACTGGTGCCGGCCGGCGCCGAATCGGGTGCCGATGAAGACGTCGGCGTGCGGCTTCCTGCGATCAGTTCGCGGCCGATCCTCGACCCGTCCGTGCCGTTCGACGCGCACTCGTGTGCGGGCACCGCGTTCGACGTGATCGCAGGCGAGGAGACCGGGCCTGCGGCGGCGTTCCGGCCGGACGACCCCGACCTCGCCGACTACGTGATCCTCGAGTTCGGTGCGTTCGAGTGGCGCGAAGAGGACGAACACGTCGTCAGCCACCCGCACGACCCGTTCAGCCGCATCGATGTCCTCCGCAGCAGCCGTCACGTCCGCGTCGAACTCGACGGCCGGGTGCTCGCGGATTCCACCCGGCCGCTGCTGCTGTTCGAGACCCTGCTGCCGGTGCGGTGCTATCTCCCGCGCGAGGATGTGGCCGTGCGACTCGAACGCAGCGACACCGCGACCTTCTGCGCCTACAAGGGCCGCGCGACGTACTACTCGATCCCCGACGGTCCCCGTGACGTGGCATGGACGTACCACGACCCGTTGCACGACGCCGAGCCGGTCCGTGACCGGATCTGCTTCTTCGACGAACGTGTCGACGTGATCGTCGACGGCGAGCACCGGGACCGCCCGGTGACGCCGTGGAGCGAGGAATGACGTTCAAGGATCTGCATCATCGCGAGCTGCCGCTACCCAACGCGTGGGACGGCCATCCGGCATCGACACGTACTGGCTCAGCCAGGATGCGACGGTGGCCGCGACACTGGACCGGGCCAACCGGTATGTCGAAGCGGGCGCCGACGGCATCTTCGTGGCCGGCGCCACCGAGCCCGTCGTGCTGCGTGAGCTGACCTCAGCAATTCCGTTGCCGGTCGATGTGCTTGCCATCCCGGGGTTTTCGCTCGATCAACTCGCCGAACTCGGGGTGCGCCGGGTGTCGACGGGCTCCATGCCGTACCGCGCCGCGATCCACGCCGCCGCGCAGGCCGCCGTCGCGGTGCGCGAGGGAACCGACCTGCCCGCCGCCGACCCATACCCGGTCATGCAGGAACGTCTGGTGCGGTTCGCCGATCAGAAGCCCAGCGGATAGCCGCCGCTGACCTTCACCGTCTCGCCGGTGATGAACGACGCCTCGTCGGAGCAGAGGAACAACATCGCGGACACCACGTCGTCCATCGTGCCAAGACGATGCACCAACTGCCGCTTGTGCACGAACTCGTCGATCAACGTCGTCGGCAGGTCGGCCAGCGCGCTCTCGGTGTTCATCAGCCCGGGGGCGATCGCGTTGACCCGGATGCGGTCCTGCGCGAGTTCCGTCGCGAACGCGACGGTCAAACCGCGGACGGTCAGCTTGGACACCGCGTACGGGGTCGCGCTCAAATAGCCCGCCATCGACGAAATGTTGAGCACCACGCCGCCGCCGCGTTCACGCATCGAGTCCCGGCACGCCAGCGTCACATTGATCACGCCCATCACGTTCACGTCGAACAGGTCGCGGATCTCCTTGCGCGACAACGCCGTGAACGGCTGGTTGTACTTCATCAGGTGTAGTCCGGCGTTGTTGATCACGATGTCGATACCGCCGAACTGTCCGGAGGCCGCCGCGACGGCGGCATCCACCTGCGCCGGGTCTGCGACATCGCAGCTGACCGCGATCGCGCGGCCACCCGCCGAATTCAGTTCAGCCGCAGTGTGTTCTGCGGTTTCGGCGTCGATGTCAGCGATCACCACGCTGGCACCCTCGGCGGCCAACGCCCTGGCGAACGCCCGGCCGAAGCCGACGGCGCCGCCCGTGATCACCGCGGTGCGGTTGGCGAACCTCACAGCGACTCTTCGCTGGGCGCGGCCGTCGCGCGGTCGTCGGGCGGCATGGTGTGCGCGGGCATCACTGTGGACTGTAGGGCCTCGACGGCCTCCGTGTACTCCTGGCGCAGCCAGAATCCGGAGTGCCCGCAGATCGGCGCTCCCGGCGCCGGTCGGCCGTCGTCTGGGCGCACGTCGAGCAGACGGTCGTCGACATACTGCGCCTGCGCGGCGGCCAGCGACGTGTTCTGGTGATCGAATATCCACGCCCCGATCGGATCGGTGAGCGCCCACAGGTTGATCCACTGCCGATTCGGCAACTGCCTGGCCCGCAGAAACTCGAGTGTTTCCCGACTGAAGTAGGCGGGGAAGTTCTGCGCGTACAGCCGTCGCAGCGGTGAGCCGAACGTCAGCAGCGGGTAGGGCTCGTCGGCCTGCAACAGCGCGGCCGCCACGATCACCGAGCCCTGACTGTGCGCCACCAGCACGACGCGGGTCGGGTCGGCCGCTTCCGTCAGCGCCGCCAACCGCAGGCGGATGTCCCACACCGTGCGGGCGCCGTACGACGGCGGGGTCAGCGGATGATTCGCACGTGGCCAGAAGGTGACGACATCCCACAGCACCGCGACAGCGCGCCTGAGTTGCCGATTACGGTATGCCGCCACCGCCACAGCGACCAGGCCCGACGCCAGCACCACGGAGGTCAACACGCTGAAGCGCAAGATCGCCTCCGGCCAGAACCGGGCCGAATCAAATTGCGGTACCAGCAGATTCAGCACCATCATCACGATGATCGCCGCCACCGCCACCAGGGCCATGCCCGCCACCATCCGCGTGCCGATGTCTGTCAACGACGCCAACGCGCGCGCTCTGGCGATCCCGGTGAGCTCGGCGCGGGGGTCGGCTACCCGCGGATAGTCGGCCTGCACGCTGGTCAACTCGCCCGCGGTCCGCTGCGGTACGACGCGGAAATAGACGTAGCCGCCCATCACGACGGCCACCGCGATGGTGACCACTATCGCCACCGACGCCCACACATACGGTGGCGGCACGATCAGCGGGGCCCCGGAAGCGTTCTCGCGGACTGCCGCCGACGTCGACAACACCGCCTGACCGAACATCTGCGCTGCCAGCAGTCCGATGCCGACGCTGAACCCACCCCCGATGAGCCATCCGATCAGTGCGACGAACGGACCGGTGAACCCTCCGAGCGTCATCCGCCACCCTTTGGTCCGTTGCGCACACCGGGTGCCCCGCATCGACACGGCGGTGAACGCGAACAACGCAACCAGCAGCATGACCTGAACGCCGAACAGAACGTAGATCGCCCCGTGCAGACCCGGCAGGTGCGTCGGCGCAGGCGGATACGACACGTCGGCGGCGGCGACCCAAATCATCGACGCCACAAGCAGTCCCAGCGACGCCCAGCGCGCCACCACGAGCGGTTTGGTAAGCCGGTTCACGCCGCGGCCGCCACGCGCGGTGGCCCTGCTCGACGCGGTGGCCGCCACCGCGATGGCCAGGAACAGCGCATTGGCCGCCAGCAGGCCGACGCTCACCGTCTCAGCCCCGCCCGCGGCGTAGCGCACCGGCGCCGCCAACGCCACCGCGGCCACGCCGGCAGACCACGCGGTCACATGGCAGCACCGCATCCGCACCACTGATTCGTCGGGGTTCCAGAACGACGACCGTGCCAACGGGGGTGTCTGGCCCTCGACCACAGCGGGACTCGGCGGCGGCTCACGTCCACCGACAATGGCGCCCTCCGAACCCAGCCGCCACAGCAGCGCAACCACCGCCATCAGCGGCACGGCGGCCGCCACGAGTTGGGCTCCGCGGTGCCACGACGCCACGATGGCCACCGGTCCGGCGGCGCAGTGATCCAAATTCGCGCATTGCCAAACCATTACGTCCATCACCGCCACCGCGGAGGCGAGCATCAACGTCAACGTGAACGACAGCGCGATCAGCCGCAGCAGCGTCACCGCCAGCACGGCGGCCCGCTTACTGCGCGCGGGCGGCAGCATCCAATGCGCCAGATCGATGAGGATGAACGGCAGAAACAACAGCCAGAGGGCGCGGCTGGCGCGGCGGGATGTCAGCGCCGCCCAGGAGTACGCCTCCATCACCCGGCGCCACTGGTTCGGGTCGGCCGCCGCGTCGAGCGCCGGCCTGCGCCGGTAAAAGCCGGCGTCGTCGTCGCCTGCCACGCGTTCGATGTCGTCGGCGGAAGTGCCCAGCAGCGCTTCCGGCTGTGCACCGGACACCCCGTGCACCCGCAACTCCACGACCGTTCCACCTCCGGTCACGCCCCCATCCTGGCGCGAGGTTTGGCATTCGCCTGGCTGGGCACGCCCGTAGAGGCAACGAATCTACGAGGAGGACGCCAATGCGAGCGGTCACGTGGCAAGGACGTAGGAAGGTCTCCGTCGACACGGTGCCCGACCCGGCGATCAAGGAGCCGACCGATGCGATCATCCGCGTCACGAGCACCAACATCTGCGGATCGGATCTGCACCTGTACGAGGTGCTCGGCGCGTTCATGTCACCGGGTGACATCCTCGGCCACGAAGCGATGGGCGTCGTCGAGGAGGTCGGCAGGGAAGTCGAGACGCTCAGCGTCGGCGACCGTGTCGTGATTCCGTTCAACATCTCCTGCGGGCACTGCTTCATGTGTGACCACGGGCTGCAGAGCCAGTGCGAGACGACGCAGAACCGCGATCAGGGCACGGGCGCCGCGCTGTTCGGCTACTCCAAGCTCTACGGCGAGGTGGCGGGCGGCCAGGCCGAATACCTGCGGGTGCCCCAGGCGCAGTACACCCACATCAAGGTGCCGGATGACGGCCCCGACGAGCGCTACGTGTACCTGTCCGACGTGCTGCCCACCGCATGGCAGGCGGTCGAATACGCCGATGTGCCCGACGGCGGCACGCTGCTGGTGCTCGGCCTCGGCCCGATCGGATCGATGGCGTGCCGAATCGCGGCGCACCGCAAAGGCTGCCGGGTGATCGGCGTCGACTTGGTCGACGAACGACTCGCCCGGGCACGCGAATACTGCACGGACGTCATCGATTTGCGCCGCGACGATGTCGAGGACATGGTGCTGGGCTACACCGACGGCCGCGGCGCGGACTCGGTGATCGACGCGGTCGGGATGGAAGCGCACGGATCGCCGATCGCCGAGACGATGCAGACCGCCGCCGGCTTCCTGCCGTCGCCAGTGGGTCGCGTCGTGATGAAACAGGCCGGGGTGGACCGACTGGCAGCCTTGAATTCGGCGATCGCTCTAGTCCGCCGCGGCGGCACCATCTCGCTGTCAGGCGTCTACGGCGGCGCCGCCGACCCGATCAACATGATGAGGTTGTTCGACAAGCAGATTCAGTTGCGCATGGGGCAGGCCAACGTGAAGAAGTGGGTGCCCGACATCATGCCGTTGCTGACGGCCGAGGACCCGCTGGGCGTCGAGCAGTTCGCCACCCACCGGCTTCCGCTCTCGGCGGCGCCGGAGGCGTACGAGACCTTCCAGAAGAAGGAGGACGGCATGGTCAAGGTGGTACTGACGCCGTAAACGGGTACTCGAACGATCATGGATCAATCCGAAGCGCCGATCCTCGATGCCCTCGTCGACTACCGCGCGAGCAATCGATACGGGTACACCCCGCCGGGACACCGGCAGGGCCGCGGCGTCGACGACCGGGTACTGGCGGTGCTCGGCCACGATCCGTTCCGCGACGACCTGCTCGCCAGCGGCGGTCTCGACGACCGGCGCACCAGCAACAAGTATCTGAAACGGGCCGAAGACCTGATGGCCGAGGCGGTCGGCGCCGACGTCGCCTTCTTCTCCACGTGTGGCAGTTCGTTGTCAGTGAAGGCGGCGATGATGGCCGTCTCCGGTGGAGACGCGAGCCTGCTGGTGCCGCGGGACAGCCACAAGTCGGTCGTGGCCGGGCTGATCTTCTCCGGTATGCAGGCGCGGTGGGTGACGCCGCAGTGGGACGCCGACCGGCACATCTCGCACCCACCGTCGCCGCAGGACTACCGCGACACCTGGGACCGGTACCCCGACGCGGCGGGCGCGTTGGTGGTCAGTCCCAGTCCGTACGGCACCTGCGCGGACCTGGATGGCATCGCGCGGGTCTGCCACGAACGCGGTAAGCCGTTGATCGTCGACGAGGCGTGGGGCGCGCATCTGCCGTTCCACGAGGACCTGCCCACGTGGGCGATGGACGCGGGCGCCGACGTGTGTGTGGTCAGCGTGCACAAGATGGGCGCCGGATTCGAACAGGGTTCGGTGTTCCACCTGCAGGGTGACCTGGTCGATCAGCACCGGTTGTCGGCGTGCGCAGATCTGCTGATGACGACCAGCCCGAACGTCATGGTGTACGCCGCGATGGACGGCTGGCGACGGCAGATGGTCCAGCGCGGCCGCGAATTGCTCGGCAACGCACTGGAATTGGCCCGGGGGCTGCGCGACGACCTCGAGTTGATCCCCGACGTCGAGGTGCTCGACGACGAACTGCTCGGCAACGAGGCGTCCCACGACCTGGACCGGATGCAGATATTGATGGACGTGTCGGCCACCGGCACCTCGGGCTATCAGGCCGCCGACTGGCTGCGCGCACACAAGCAGGTCGACATCGGCATGAGTGACCACCGCCGGGTGCTTGCGACCATGTCCTTCGCCGACGATAAGGCCACCGGCGAGCGGTTGCTCGACGCACTGTGGGGGTGGCGGAAGGCCGCCAACGACTTCGACTCACCGCCGCAGATCCGGTTGCCGTCGCCGAAAGAGATCCAACTCGAAGCGGTCCAACTGCCGCGTGACGCGTTCTTCGGACACGTCGAGTCGGTGCCTGCCGACAAGGCCGGCGGTCGCATCTGCGCCGAGCAGATCACGCCGTATCCCCCGGGCATACCGGCGGTGGTGCCCGGCGAGCGGCTCAACGACGCGGTGATCGACTACCTGCGCTCCGGCCTCAACGCCGGGATGAACGTGCCCGACGCCGCCGACACCAGTTTGGAGACGTTCAAAGTGGTCGCTACCTGATACCTCTGGTTTCACCTTGGAGGATTCTGGCAACATTACTCAGGAGTCAGTTCGGTCCGACGAAGCTCACCGGTGGGGATGACAATGGGGAATTCACACAGTTCAGAAGCGGTTTCGATACTCGCAGAGGGCGGCGAGGGCGGCGGTGCCGCGCTCAACGAGGTAATCGGCATGTCGGTGGCCGCGCTGGTGGTCACCGCAGCGCTGCTGTGGATCGGCTACCTGCACCGGCAGCGGCGCATCACCTGGCTGAACAACCTGGCCGAGTGGGCAGGCCGGCGGTTCAAGCGGCCACCGTGGGTGGCGCTGCCGATGGCGTTGTTCATCGCGACCCTGATCTGCGCGCTGTTCGGCTTCATCTGGGACGTCAGCCTGCACATCGGCAAGGGCCGCGACCCGGGACCACTGGCCAACCCCGCGCACTACTTCATCCTGTTCGGCCTCTTCCTGTTGTTCATCGCGGGCTGCATGGCGTGCGTGTTGCCGTACGACAAGCCCGGCCCCTCGGCGGTACGCATCACCAAGACCTGGTACGCGCCCGTCGGCGGCATTCTGATGGCCGGGTGCGGCCTGTACGCGCTGCTGGGCTTCCCGCTCGACGACATCTGGCATCGCATCTTCGGTCAGGACGTCACGTTGTGGGGGCCCACCCACCTGATGATGATCGGTGGCGCGGGCTTCTCCACCCTGTCCGCGGTGCTGCTCAACCACGAGGGCCTCAGGGCGATGGGTGACGACGCCCCCACCGGCGGGATCGGCATCAAGTTCGTCCAGTACCTCGGATTCGGCGGCATCCTCGTCGGCATGTCGGTGTACCAGATCGAATTCGATTTCGGCGTAGCGCAATTCCGGCAGGTGTTCCAGCCGATGCTGATCGCCGCCGCTGCCGCGTTCGCCTTGGTCGCCGCCCGCATCATGCTCGGCAGGGGCGCGGCGATCATCGCCGCACTGCTCGCGATCGCGCTGCGAGGCGGCGTCGCACTGGTCGTCGGTCCGGTTCTCGGCGCGCCGATCAACTGGTTCGCGCTCTACCTCGGACCGGCCATCGTGGTCGAATTGATCGGTCTGACACCGCTTCTCAAGCGGCCGGTGATCTTCGGCGCCGTCAGCGGCCTCGGCGTCGCGACCGTCGGACTGTGGCTGGAGTCGCTGTGGATCGACGCCGTCTACTACTACCCGTGGCCGACCAGCATCTGGCCGGAAGCCCTCGCCATGGCCATTCCGGTCGCGGTGCTCACCGGGGCTTGCGGCGCGATGTTCGGCCTCGTCGTCACCTCGCAGCGACTGCCTTCGCGCGCGATCAGCATCGGTCTTGTGGTGTTGGCGATCGTCGCGATCGGTGGCGCCACAGCCAACGGCTTGCGCTACAACGTTCCCGAAAACGTCACGGCCACAGTCACTCTCACCGAGGCTCCGGCCGCGGCGGGGCAACGCATGGTGAATGTCGACGCCAGGATCAACCCGCCGGACTTCGTCAGCGAGCACCCCAACTGGGTGTCGATCCTCGCGTGGCAGGGCCATCTGGAGAACCAGCGCGGCCGCGTCATCGACAACCTCGACAAGGTGGGTCCGGGGCATTACCGCTCCACCCAACCCGTGCCGGTGTGGGGAACATGGAAGACGCTGCTGCGCGTGCACGACGGTAAGACGTTGACCGCGGTGCCGATCTTCCTCGCCGCCGATCCCGGCATCGGCGCACAGGAGGTGCCCGCGGATGCGACGTTCACCCGCCCGTTCGTCGCCGAGATCACCATCCTGCAGCGCGAACGCAACCCCGAGACTCCCGAGCTGCTGTGGACGATCGGTTGCCTGGTGGTGCTGTTCTGCACCCTGGTCATGCTCGGCGGCCTGAGTTGGGGCGCGGGACGGATCAACCGCACCGAGGGCCTTGGCACCGAGGCCGAACTACAGCCGACGGCGCAGGCATGACCGGGGCCGGCCACGTCGAGATCCTGGCCCATCACGGCCTGCTGCTCGCGATACCGGCCTTCGCCCCGGCCGTCGCGGTGGCGGGTGTGGTGATCTACGTGGCGGTGCGGGACCGGCGCCGCGGCGACGCCCCTCGAAGTGAGAACTCGAAGGCCTCGGGCCAAGATGGTTCACCGTGACAACTTCCAGGACACTCATGATCGTGGCGGCCGCGGCCCTGATCACCGCCGGCTGCGGCGGTTCCGGCAACTCGCCCGACAACGCAACGGGTAGCGCGCAACCGAGCAGCCAGCCATCGACGGTGAACCCGTCGGACATGTCGAATGAGCAGGCTCCGCCGTCGCGGGTGCTCATCGACCTCACGATCAAGGGGGGCGACGTCAACCCGACCAATCAGCAGTTGCAGGCAAAGGTCAAGGAACAGATCGTGGTCCGCGTAAACAGCGACGTCGCCGACGAGTTGCATGTGCACTCGACGCCTGAGCACAACTTCAACATCGAGGCCAAGCCCAACCAGTCCTTCCAGTTCAGCGTCGACGTGCCAGGCAAGGTCGACGTCGAGTTGCACAAGCTGAACAAGACGATCGCAACCATCCAGGTGCAGTGATCAGCGATCGGTCGACCGCGATACTGGCCCACGGCCTCGGCGGCTCGACCGATCTGCCGATCCCGTTGAGCTACGCGCTCATTGGTGCCGCGTGGGCGTTGACGTTCACGTTCGCAGTGGTCGCGTTGGCCTGGCGGCGGCCGCGGTTCGATCCGGGCAAACCGGGGCATCCGCTGCCGCGCTGGGTCACCACCGCCGTCGACGCGCCTGCGACGCGTTGGGTGGTGGGCCTCGCGGCGCTGGCGTTCGCGGTGTGGGTGGCCATCGTGGGCTGGCTCGGCCCGCAGGACGGTGACAACCCGCTGCCCGGGGTGTTCTACGTCCTGTTGTGGGTCGGCCTGGTGGCGCTGTCGCTGATGTTCGGGCCGGTGTGGCGGGTGCTGTCCCCGGTGCGCACGCTGCACCGCCTCGCAGGTCGGCGGTCACTCGGGCTGACGTATCCGGAGCGGATCGGCTACTGGCCCGCCGTCGTCGGCCTGTTCGCGTTCGTCTGGCTCGAACTCGCCAGCCCCGACCCGGGATCCCTTGGCGCGATTCAGCTTTGGTTGTTCGTCTACCTGGTGGTGACGCTGGCGGGCGCGGTCTGCTTCGGTGAACGGTGGTGTGCGCGCGCCGACCCGTTCGAGGTGTACAGCGTGGTGGCGTCGCGTCCGGCGATCTTTCGCCGCAACAGCGACGGGCGCATCGCCATCGGTAATCCGTTCGACCATCTGCCGTCGTTCCCGGTGCGCGCAGGCAGCCTCGCGGTGCTGTCGGTGTTGCTGGGATCGACTGCGTTCGACAGCTTTTCGGCGTCGCCGCCGTGGCGCGGCTTCGTCGACAGCCACACCGACTCTGCTGCGACGGCGACCCTGCTCAAGACCGCGGGGCTGCTGGTGTTCGCGGGGGTGGTCGCGGGCACGTTCTGGCTGGCCGCCCGCGCGACCGGCGGGGTCGACGCGCAGCGCCGCCGCGAACTGCCCGGCGAGATGGCGCATTCGCTGATCCCGATCGTGATCGGCTACGTATTCGCGCACTACCTGACGTATCTGGTCGAGCGCGGCCAGCAGACCATCATTGGATTGTTCGGTCTCGACGGCGCGCAGGTGCACTACGTGCTGTCGATGCACCCGTCGCTGTTGGCCACCATCAAGGTGGTTTGTGTGGTGGCCGGCCACATCGCCGCGGTGGTCGCCGCACACGACAAGGCGCTGCGCGTGCTGCCCACCGGCCATCAGCTGACCGGCCAACTGGCGATGATGCTGGTGATGGTCGGCTACACGTTCACCGGGCTGTACCTGCTGTTCGGCGGATAGGCTTGCACACGTGCGCGCATTGATCATCGTGGACGTGCAGAACGACTTCTGTGAGGGCGGCTCACTGGCCGTGACCGGAGGTTCGGCGGTCGCGCGCGGCATCTCCGAGTTGCTGGCCGGGGACACCGGCTACGACCACGTCGTCGCGACCAAGGACTTCCACATCGACCCTGGCGAGCACTTCTCCGAGCAACCCGACTACGCGCTGTCCTGGCCGCGGCACTGCGTGGTCGGCACCTCGGGCGTCGACTTCCATCCGGACTTCGAACCGACCGCCGTCGAGGCGGTGTTCATGAAAGGCCACTACTCGGCCGCCTACAGCGGTTTCGAAGGCACCGACGAATCCGGAACCACGCTGGCCGACTGGCTGAAGCAGCGCGGCGTCGACGAGGTCGACGTCGTCGGCATCGCCACTGACTACTGCGTACGCGCCACCGCCGCTGACGCCGCTGCGGCCGGCTTCAAAACCCGGGTGCTGCTCGACCTGACCGCAGGGGTGGCACCGGAATCGACCGCCAAGGCCGTCGAGGACCTGCGCGCGGTCGGCGTCCAGGTCAGCTAGCCCACGATTTGGTTGCAATACCATCAGTTTGGGCACCCCCGTATGGTCGCCATGTCGGGTGATTCCACGTCGTCAATTGGAGAGTGCCACTTTGACCCACGCTGCCAGCCCAGATGTCACGCAATACGAGGTGTGGCCAGGTAAGGCGTATCCGCTAGGGGCCACCTACGACGGCTCGGGAACCAATTTCGCGCTGTTCAGCGAGGTCGCGGAGAAGGTGGAGCTCTGTCTGTTCGACGCCGACGGCGCCGAATCTCGGCTGACGCTGCCGGAGGTCGACGGCTTCGTCTGGCACGGGTTCATCCCCAACATCGAACCCGGCCAGCGCTACGGCTACCGCGTCTACGGCCCGTACGAGCCCAGCGCCGGTCTGCGCTGCAACGCGAACAAGTTGCTGATCGACCCGTATGCGAAGGCGATCGACGGCACCTTCGACTGGGGCCAGTCGCTGTTCGGCTACAACTTCGGCGATCCCGACAGCCGCAACGACGAGGACTCCGCGGCCAGCGTGCCCAAGTGTGTGGTGATCAACCCGTACTTCGACTGGGGGGTGGACCGCCCGCCTGGCCACGAGTACGCCGACACCGTCATCTACGAGGCGCACGTCAAGGGTCTGACCAAGACGCATCCGGACATCCCGGAGAACATCCGCGGCACCTACGCCGCCGTCGCACACCCGGTGATCATCGAGCATCTGAAATCGTTGGGCGTCAACGCAATCGAGTTGATGCCGGTGCACCACTTCGCGAATGACTCGACACTGGTCGAGAAGGGTCTGTCGAACTACTGGGGCTACAACACCATCGGGTTCCTGGCTCCCGACTCGAAATACAGCTCCAGCCCCAATCCCGGCGGCCAGGTGCAGGAGTTCAAGGCCATGGTGCGGGCCTTACACGAGGCCGACATCGAGGTGATCCTCGACGTGGTCTACAACCACACCGCCGAGGGCAACCACATGGGCCCGACGCTGTCGATGCGCGGTATCGACAATGCCGCGTACTACCGCCTCGTCGACGACGACAAGCGGTACTACATGGACTACACCGGCACCGGCAACAGCCTGAACGTCGGCCACCCGCACACCCTGCAGCTCATCATGGACTCGCTGCGGTACTGGGTGACCGAGATGCACGTCGACGGGTTCCGGTTCGACCTGGCGGCGACGCTGGCCCGCGAGTTCTACGACGTCGACCGATTGAGCGCGTTCTTCGAACTGGTGCAACAGGATCCGACCGTCAGCCAGGTCAAGCTGATCGCCGAACCGTGGGACGTCGGACCCGGCGGATATCAGGTCGGCAACTTCCCGCCGCAGTGGACGGAGTGGAACGGCAAGTACCGCGACACCGTGCGCGACTACTGGCGGGGCGAACCGGCCACGCTCGACGAGTTCGCCTACCGGCTCACCGGATCGGCCGACCTCTACGAGCACACCGGCCGGCGGCCCGTCGCATCGATCAACTTCGTCACCGCCCACGACGGGTTCACGCTGCGAGACCTGGTCTCCTACAACGAAAAACACAACGAGGCCAACAAAGAGGACAACCGCGACGGCGAGAGCCACAACCGGTCGTGGAACTGCGGTGTGGAGGGACCGACCGACGACAAGGAGGTCAATGCGCTGCGCGCCAGTCAGCAACGCAACTTCCTTGCCACGCTGCTGCTTTCGCAGGGCGTGCCGATGTTGTCGCACGGCGACGAACTCGGTCGCACCCAGCAGGGCAACAACAACGTCTACTGCCAGGACAACGAACTGTCCTGGATCGACTGGGCGAACGCCGACACCGAACTGATCGAGTTCACCAGGACCGTGTCCGAGTTACGCGCCGCGCATCCGGTGTTTCGCCGTCGCCGGTTCTTCTCCGGTCGCCCGGTGCGCCAACGCGGCGGTGACGGTCTGCCCGATATCGCGTGGTTCGCCCCCGACGGGTCGGAGATGAGCGACGAGGACTGGGAGACCGGTTTCGCCAAGTCGGTCGCGGTGTACCTCAACGGCCAGGGCATCCCCGACCTCGACGTGCGCGGGCAACGGGTCACCGACGATTCGTTCCTGCTGTTCTTCAACGCGCACTACGAGCCGATCGAATTCACTTTGCCTGCAGAGAAATTCGGCGCTTCCTGGGTACCGGTGATCTACACCGCCGACACCGCGGCGGCCGACGAGAGCAAGCCGGTGCCGGCCAGCGCCACGGTCTCGATCAACGCCAGGGCGTTGATGGTGCTGCAAGCCGACACCGAATAACTCATTCGACGACAGGGAAGAACGATTCGTCGTCGTCCGGGTCGGTCCGGTCGGGCTGCTCGGCGGCGAGCTTGTCGTCGAGCGACTCGTCCACCTCACCGTCGGCGGTGATCTTGTCCGCCTCCCGCCACGTCTCGGGCGGATCGACGACCTCGTCGCCGTCGTCGTTTTGAACGTCGTCGGAGTCGAGGGCTTCGGTCGGCCTCAGCGTGTCGCCGACTCCGCCGCTGTCGTTGGGGGAATAGCCGGGGTCAGGGTTTGCGCTCACAACGGTCCGGTTGCCCAATGGGCACAGCGCTAAACGCCGGGCTCACTCCACGACGTCGTAGAACGATTCGCCGTCCTCAGGCGTCCCGTCGACCTGGCCGTGCTCCCGCCCGTGCGTTTCCGGATCCAGATGGTCGATGTCGTAGTTGCTGACCAACCGCAGGCCGCCGCCCGCGTCGGAGTCGTGGGCCTCGGTCGGCGCTGGGGTGTCCTCGTCGCCGAGGTCGTCGGGAATCTCCTCTGCCAGCCGCTCGTCGAGCGTCTCGTTGTCCTTCGCCTCGATCCACTCGTCGGGCGGATCGACGACCTCGTCGCCGTCGTCGTTGCGGATTTCGTCGGAGTCCAGTTCCTCTTCCGGCGTCAGTGGGTTGTCGTCGAACTCGTCAGAGGCCATGTGCTTATGGTGCCGCATACCTAAAGCTGTTGTGCGGCATGGGCGCTTGCAAATCGAGATCACGTCTCCGTACCAGGCCGTATGGTACGGTCTAGCTGCTGCAGCAACCGTGGCCGCCGCCATGGCTCTCGGGATTTCTCGGAATTCCGCTGACGCCGCCGGCCGGGCGGGCCGGAGTAGGAAGCCGAAGAGCGGCGGCGCCCTACCTGGCGGTCACGGTTGCCAGCACCTCCCTCCCCCGTAATTTTCCCGGGTGTCAGCCGCTGCCCGGATTGAGCGCCGTATGCTGCCCACATGGTGCCGCCGCGCAATTCTGGCGGTCGGCTGACAGCCGATGACTGGATCGACGCTGGATTTGCTGCGCTCGCCGAGGGCGGCCCGAATGCACTGCGGGTGGACCGGTTGTCCGAACGCCTGCATGTCACCAAGGGCAGTTTCTACTGGCATTTCTCCGACACCGCCGCCTATCGCCGCGAGCTGATCAAGGCGTGGGGTGCGTTGCGGGACCGTAACCGGCGGAAGTTCGAGCAGATGCCCGACGTCGACCCCCGCGACCGTCTGCGCGTGATGATCCAGACCTGGGTCGCGCCTGACCAGTGGCAACTCGAGCGGGCGATGCGGGTGTGGGCGCTGACGGACGACGAGGTCCTGGCCAGCGTTCAGGAAAGCGACGCGCGGGTGCTGCGCGCCATCCGGCGCGCGTTCGTCGATTGCGGGTTCGACCGCGACGACGCAGCGCTGCGCGCGTTCGTGGTGTTCTCCGCCGGCGTCGGACTGCTGCACTCGACGGACTCCGCGCCCGCCGCCCCACCCGGTCTTCAGGAGAGCTTCCTGCACTTCATGCTCAGGCCGTAGTCACGACTTGGCGGTCGGCTCCAGACCCGTCTTCCTGTCGAGGTACTGCAGCAGGTCGTGGGCGGCCAGTTCGACGTCCTTGTGCCGCCACTCAGCGGCCCGGTAGACGCAGGCGATCAGGCCGCTGCGGTGGAGTCGGCGAAAGTCGCCGTACACGAACGCATATCGCGCCTTCGTCTCGTCGGAGGCGCCCTGCGTCAGCCCCAGGTGCCACTCGGCGTACTCGGCCCAGCTGTGCGTCTTGAGGTAGGCGTTCTGCGCGTCGGCGCGCGGTTGCACCTGTCCCCAGTCGCTGTCGAGGACATACTGCCGAGCGTCGATCAGCGCCCTGGCTTTGGCCACTGCGGCGTCGTTGACCAGATAGGAGGCCATGACTCCATTCTCGCCCCTGTAAAAAGACTCTGTAACAGAGGTATTATCGGGCGTCGTGGAGACCCGCACCGATCTGATCGCCGAGCTGTTCAACGTGGTGGGCCGGTTCCGCCGACAGCTGCGCCGGTCGACCGGCAGCGGATTCGACGCCACCGGGCTGACCCAGTCGCAGGCCGAGATGCTGCGCTTGGTCGGCCGCCAACCGGGTATCTCCGTGCGGGAGGCGGCCGCCGAATTGGGGTTGGTGCCGAACACGGCCTCGACGCTGGTGTCCAAACTCGCGGCCGACGGCCTGCTGATCCGCACCGTCGACGCGGACGACCGCAGGGTGGGACGGTTGCGGCTGACCGAGTCGGCGCAGCGCATCGCCGACGAATCGCGTGCCGCGCGCCGCGCCGCGCTCGTCGCGGTGCTCGACGAGTTGGACCCCGACCAACTCGACAGCCTGGAACACGGACTGGAGGTACTCGCCGAGATGACCCGCATGCTGCACGAGAGGCAGTCGCGATGACACCGCTTGCCATCGACTGTCAGCACCTGACCCACCGCTATGGGCAGTTCACCGCGGTCGACGACCTCAACCTGCAGGTGCGCTGCGGTGAGACGGTCGGCCTGCTCGGCCCCAACGGGGCAGGCAAGACCACGGTGGTCCGGGTGCTGACCACGCTGACACCGGTGCAGAGCGGGCAGGTGGCCGTCTTCGGCCTCGACTCCCGCCGCCACACCATGGACATCCGGCACAACATCGGCTATGTGCCGCAACAGCTTTCGATCGAGGCCGCCCTGACCGGCAGGCAGAACGTCGAGCTGTTCGCCCGACTGTACGACGTGCCGCGCGGTGAACGCGCCGAACGGGTCGACGAAGTGCTCGACGCGATGCAGCTGCTCGACGTCGCCGACGCCGTCGCAGGCACGTACTCCGGCGGCATGGTCCGGCGACTGGAGCTGGCGCAGGCGCTGGTCAACCGGCCGTCGCTGCTGATCCTCGACGAGCCGACGGTGGGCCTGGATCCCATTGCGCGCGACAGCGTCTGGGCCCAGGTCGAGTACATGCAGCGCACCTTCGGCATGACCGTGCTGCTGACCACCCACTACATGGCCGAGGCGGACGCGCTGTGCGACCGGGTGGCGCTGATGCATCACGGTCAGCTGCAGGCGGTCGGCACGCCCGCCGAGCTCAAGCAGACCGTGTCCCCACAGGCGACGCTCGAAGACGTCTTCCGTCATTACGCCGGTTCCGATCTCGGCGAGGACACCTCGCAGACCGGGATCCGCGCGATCCGCAACACCAGAAGGACGGCCCGCCGTGTCAGTTGACCAGAACATCGACGTGCAGATCGTCCTCGCGCCGCGCGGCTGGCGGCGGGTCCGTGGAATGGCCATGCGGATGAGCGCTTTCGCGATCGTGGAGTTGCAGAAGCTGCGCCACGACAACACCGAGCTGTTCACCCGGATGGTGCAGCCCGCGCTGTGGCTGCTGATCTTCGGTCAGACGTTCAACCGGTTGCGGGTGATCGACACCGGCGACGTGCCCTATCTCGCCTTTTTGGCGCCGGGCATCATCGCGCAGTCGGCGATGTTCATCTCGATCTTCTACGGCATCCAGCTCATCTGGGACCGCGACGCGGGCATTCTGGCCAAGTTGATGGTGACGCCCGCTCCCGCGTCGGCCCTCATCACGGGTAAGGCATTCGCCGCCGGGGTGCGGTCGGTGGTGCAGGTGATCGGCGTGCTGGCGCTGGCCTATCTGCTTGGCGCGCAGCTGACCGTCAACCCGTTGAAAATCCTTGCCGCGATGGCGGTGGTGGTGCTCGCCGCGGCGTTCTTCGCCTGCCTTTCCATGACTCTGGCGGGCCTGGTGCGCCACCGCGACCGGATGATGGGCATCGGCCAGGCCATCACGATGCCGTTGTTCTTCGCGTCCAACGCGCTCTACCCCGTCGACGTCATGCCTCATTGGCTGCGCTGGCTGTCTGCGATCAACCCGCTGTCCTATGAGGTGAATGCGTTGCGCGGGCTGCTGATCGGCACGCCGAGCAACGCGCTTCTCGACATCGGTGTGCTGATTCTGGCCGCGGTCCTCGGCATCGCGGTGGCCTCCACGCTGCTGCGCCGCCTGGTCCGCTAGTTCATGTGCGGGTCATAGGTCCCGCACATCGTCGGCACACCCGGCGGCGACACAGTGGACTCATGATCGTTCTCGTACTCGACGCAGGCACCGAAGAAGGCGCGCGGCTGGCCCGAAAGTTGTTGCGCGACGGCCAGCAGGTGGCGATCAGCAGTCGCTTCGCCACCGACCTGGTGCCGCTCATGCATGGCTATCCATCCGACCGGGTGCTGGCGGTCGCCGCCGATCCCGCCGACCCCGCACAGATGGCCCGCCTGGAAACCAGGGTCCGTGACTACTTCGGTGCCGACAAGTCGTACACCGTCGCGTCGCCGATGTTGATCGGACGGAACGTGGCGGCCACCCAGTTGCCGATGTCGGCGTGACCACGGTTGCCCCACCCCGGGCCGTGGCCGCGGTTGTTCAGCACGACGTAGTACGCCACCTTGTGCTTGGCCACATCGTCTTTGAACTCGCTCAACGTCGGCACCGGATCGCTGCCGATGAATCCGCCGATCGCCATCACCGCGGTGTCCGAAGACAATTCGAGATTCGCGGCCACCGATGACCGCAGCACCGCCGCCGACCATTCCGTGTTGGTGTTCTTCAGCAGCGCGGTGAGGTCCGGGTTGTCCGCGCCCTGGGCGAACCAGAAGTGCATCTGGGGGTCCTTGTCGGCGGGCCCGACGGTCGGGCCGCCGCCTTCGTGCGGTTGGCCGATGGTGACGATCGCATAAACCGCGGGTCCGGCGAGGGCGGCCACCACACCGACGCCCAGCGCGGCCGTCGTGAAGCGCTGACCGAGCAGACACGCTGCCGCGCCGACCGCGAGCACCAGGATGATCCACCGCAGGGCGGGCAGCCAGTCGGCGTTGCGGCCCAGCACGTACCAGCCCCAGATACCCGTGCCGCCGAGCAGCACCGCCAAACCGCCTCGGTACAACCACTTTTCCCGGAGCTGCCACAATTCGTGCACGCCGATCGCGAACATGGCCGCAATCGGGGGCGCGACGGACATGCAGTAGTACGCGTGGATCGTCCCGTGCATGAAGCTCAGCACCAGTCCGTCGACGATCAGCCACCCGCCGAACAGAATCGCGGCGGCCCGTGTCAGGTCCGTCCGCGGCGTGCGGCCACGGGACGCCACCACCAGAACAGTCGCCAGCAGCGCCGCGGGCACCAACCAGCCGATCTCGAAACCGAATTCACCGTTGAACAGTCGCGGCAGGCCCTGCGATTGGTTGCCGAAGCCGCCGAAGCCGTGCCCGCCGACCCGCAGTTGCGCGCCCGCCGACGATCCGACGACGTGGGCCGGGGCGCCGAACGCCATGTGATTTTTACCCAGTACCCGGGCAAATCCGTTGTAGCCCAACACCAGATTCATGAAGTTGTTGTCGGTGGAGCCGGCGATGTACGGCCGCGACGACGCCGGCCACAACAGGGTCAGCACCACGAACCAACCGGCGGAGACGACGAACGCGACCGCGGCCACCAACACGTGCCGCAACCGGACCCGCATCGTCGTCGGAGCGGCCAGCAGATACGCCGCCGCCAGTGCGGGCGCCACCATCAGGCCTTCGAGCATCTTCGCGAGGAACGCAAAGCCCAACGCCGCCCCGGCCCATGCCAGCCACTTCGCACTCCCCTTGTCGAGGGCGCGCACCGTGCAGTACGCCGCGGCCATCATCAGCAGCACCATCACCGCATCGGGGTTGTTGAACCGAAACATCAACGCCGCCACCGGCGTCAGGGCCAACACCGCTCCGGCGAGCAGTCCGCTGCCCGGGCCGCAGACCCGGGTGACGGCGCCGTACAGCAGCGCGACGGCGGCCACCGCCATCAGCGCCTGCGGCACCATCATGCTGGCGCTGCTGAACCCGAAGAGTTGCCCGGACAGCCCCATCACCCATTGCGATACCGGCGGCTTGTCGACGGTGATGAAGTTGTGCACGTCCAGCGAGCCGAACAGCAACGCTTCCCAGTTCTTCGAACCCGCTTGGGCGGCAGCGGCATAGAACTGGTTGCCCATGCCGTTGATGGTGATGTTCCACAGGTACATGACCGCGGTCGCGAGTAGAAGCGCGACGAGGCCCACCCGGTGCCACGTGTCAGTGGTCCACCGGGTGGGCCGTGGGTGGTCGAAGTCGGCGGCGGGCGCGTCCAGCGTCGAAGTCACACCCGCCAGTCAGTCACCACGAGGTTGCGTGGGCCTGTGAGGAGGCGGGGAGACTGCTGCGGGTTGCCCGCAGGGCGTCGGCAAGGGTCCACGCCGAGATGCCGATCAGCGCGACATCCTTGATCAGGAATCCGCCGGTCGCGGACAGTCGCGGGAAGCCACCCGCGGCTTCGTCGAACACACCGGGGGTGGTGAACAGGAAGCTGATCGTCGCGACGAACAGCAGCAGCGCCAGCGCGCTGCCGACGATCGACGCCTTCGGCCACCACGCCTTGACGGCGATCAGCACCGCCGCGGCGACCTCGAACACGCCGAGCAGCACCGAGAACGTGTAGACCGAGAAGATGTCGTAGAGCCAACTCATGAACGGGCTCGCTGAGACCAGCGGTTCGATGCCCTGAGCCTCGAAGTCGGTGAACTTCAACAGGCCGAACCAGCCGATCACGAACACCAGGCCATAGCGGGCCAGCAACCGGGCTGCATTGTCGATTCGTTGGAGGGTCATACGGGTTGGTGCCGATTCGGGCGTCGACCGTTACACAGTCCCTCGGCAAACCGGAAATAGCGGTTTTGTTACTTTTTCCGGGGAAATACCGATACATCAGTTTGATGTCACTTATCGGGTCCCGAGACGAGGGGAATGGGTTGCGTACCTTATTGAAGAGCGTCATGGCGCTGGCGGCTGTCATCGTGCTGTCAGTGACCTTGACCAACGTGCTGTCCCCGCAGTCGAGGCCGCAGAATTACCAGGTGCGTGAGACGGCGGCGGTTGGCTCGCTCGGTTTCGCCGATTCGTGGCTCTGGTTCCTCTCCCCCGACGACGTCAACCGGCAGCTCGACCTGATGGTGTCGACGGGTGTGCACAGCGCCCGAATCATGTTGCCGTGGGCCGGTATTCAGCCCGCCGCCGACTCGTACGACTGGGGGCAGGCCGACACCATCATCAACGCCGCGAACGCAAGGGGCATCGCCGTCGTCGGGCTGCTCAACTCGACCCCGGGCTGGGCCACCGGGGGTGGGCCCGCGATCTCCAGCCCGCCCGCCGACGTCAACACCTTCGCCAACTTCGCGGGCACGGTCGCGTCGCATTTCGCGGGCCGCATCGCCGCCTACGAGGTGTGGAACGAGGAGAACGCGGTGCAGTTCTGGAATGCGGGGGCCGCCGGTCCGCAGCCCGATCGCTTCGCCCAGATGCTCAAGGCCGCGTATCCCGCCATCAAGGGCGCCGACCCGGGCGCCACCGTCGTGATGGGTGGGCTGAGCCCGACCATCAACTTCTTCTCGATCACCAAGAACCCCGTCGACTACCTGAACAACGTCTACGCCGCAGGTGGCGGCGGTTCGTTCGACGCGATCGCGTTCCACCCGTACCTGTTCACCAGCAACACCGACGCCCGCTTCTCCACCGGAAAGGCAAACTCGCCGCGTGGCCTCTACGACGGTCTGCGTGCCGCGATGAACGCCAACGGGGACGGCGGTAAGCAGATCTGGGCCACCGAGTTCGGCGAGGCCACTTCGAAGGTGGACGAGGCCACGCAGGCCGCCTGGATCCAGGACTTCATCGTCACGTGGCGCGGACTGCCCGGCGCGGGGCCCGCGTTCGTGTACACCACCCGCGACCGCAACACCGGCAACGGCAACGCCCAGGACAACTACGGCGTGTACCGCACGGACTGGACGCCCAAGCCGGCCGCGGACGTGATCCGCGGCCTCGCCTGATTTTTCGGCGCTAACCGACTATCCGCGCGATGGACTTCAGCGGGATAGGCAGCCAACTCGGCCGGTGCCGCGCCTCGTAGGCGGCCTCGTACACGGCCTTGTCGAGTTCGTAGGCGTGCAGCAGGTGTCCTGAGTCGCGCGGGTCGACGCCGCTGACTTCGGCGTAGCCCTCGCAGAACGAGGCGGCGTTGCGGTCCACCCACTCGCGGGCCCGCGCGCCGAGTTGCCGCTCGCGGTCCTCGTCGCTCGACTGTTCCATCAACCGTTGATAGGCGGCGTATTCGAACGACCGCAGCACGCCCGCCACGTCGCGCAACGGCGAGTCGGGGCGACGCCGTTCGTCGAGCGGCTGACCGGGTTCGCCTTCGAAGTCGATCAGCAGCCAGCCTTCTGGAGTGCGCAGCACCTGTCCGAGGTGAAGGTCACCGTGCACGCGTTGGACCGTGATCGTCTCTTCGGCGAGCTTGCCGTAGCGCTCCTCGATCAGCGACACGTACTCGTGTAGTTCGGGCACCGCCGCAGCGGCCGCGGCCAGTCGCTCCAGCATGGTGTCGGACGGGAACACGATCGTCGATGTGCCGAGCTGGTCGGCAAGGGTGGCGTGTACGGAGGCGACGGCCTCACCGAGCCGGTACGACTCGCCCGCGAAGTCGCCGCCGACCTCGTCGGCGTACAGGTCGCCCTCGGCGAACAGGTCGCGGGTGCTGGCGGTCGCCATGTCCCAGCCCTCGGCGGAGTTGGCGGCAAACTCGGTGACCATGCCGAGCGCATACGGCTCGCCCGCGAGCGTCGTCTCGTAGGAGCCGAGCAGTCGCGCCACATGCTTGTTGCCTGCGCGGGCCAGTACGCGGTTCAGTTCGATGTCGGGGTTGATGCCCGGCGTGATGCGGCGGAACACCTTGAACACCGCTTTTTCTTCGAAGATCACGCTGGTGTTGGACTGCTCGGCCGAAGACACCCGCGGCGCGGCGTCCACCGGCAGCGTGACATCGGGCTCCTTGACGAACCGGACGTCTCCAAACTCTGTCGAAGAATCGACAAGCGACAGCAGGTATTTCGCGTCGGCTGGGTTGTACAGCGCGTCGTAGGCGGTGCGGTCGTCGTCGGAGCCGATGGTCGCGACGGAGAGATATTCGGAGATCGGGCTCCCGCTGTCTGTCGCCGCCTCCGCGGCTCCGAAATCCCACCGCACGATCACCTGGTACCGGTCCGATGGGCCCTCGGCGTAGGACACATCGAGCAGTACCAGCTCGAGGTCGTCTCGTAACGCGACCACGACGGCGGGCTCAACGGAGGTCAGTTCGCGGTTGCGTCCGGCGTACCAGCGTTGGTGCACGATCCATTCGTCGAACGGCAGATTCATTGCTGCTCTCCCGGTTCCGGCGCCCGCAGCTGGAACCAATAAAACCCGTGGCCGGGCAAGGTCAGCAGGTAAGGCAACTGGCCGATGCGGGGAAATTCAACGTACCCGGTCATCTCAACTGGCGTATACCCGCTCCAGTTCTGCAGGTTCATCTCGATCGGCTGCGGAAACCGCGACAGGTTGTTCACGCACAACACGGTGTCCTTCTGGCCGTTCTCCTCGACCTCGCGGACGAACGTGAGCACCGACGGGTTGGACCCGCCCAGTTCCCGGAACGTCCCGACGGCGAACGCCTCGTGGCGGCGGCGCACCGCGAGCATGGTCCGCGTCCAGTTCAGCAACGAGTTCGAACTGTCGCGCTGCGCCTCGACGTTGACGGCTTGATAGCCGTAGATCGCATCCTGGTTCGGCGGTAGGTACAACCGCCCGGGTGTCGCGGTGGAGAATCCCGCGTTGCGGTCGGGCGTCCACTGCATCGGCGTGCGCACGCCGTCGCGGTCGCCGAGCCAGATGATGTCGCCCATCCCGATCTCGTCGCCGTAGTACAGCACCGGCGAACCGGGCAGTGACAGCAGCAGCGCGGTGAACAGTTCGATCTGGTTGCGGTCGTTCTCCAGCAACGGCGCCAGCCGACGGCGGATGCCGACGTTGGCCTTCATCCGCGGGTCCTTCGCGTACTCCGCGTACATGTAGTCGCGCTCTTCGTCGGTGACCATCTCGAGCGTCAACTCGTCGTGGTTGCGCAGGAAGATACCCCACTGCGCCATGTCGGGAATGGGTGGAGTCTGGGCCAGGATCTCCGAGATCGGGAACCGGGACTCACGCCGCACCGCCATGAAAATGCGTGGCATCAGCGGAAAGTGGAAGGCCATATGGCATTCGTCGCCGCCGGTGTCCGGGTCGCCGAAGTACTCGACGACGTCGGCGGGCCACTGGTTCGCTTCGGCCAGCAACACCCGGCCCGGGAACTCGTCGTCGATCACCTTGCGGCAGTGCTTGAGGAACGCGTGCGTCTCGGGCAGGTTCTCGCAGTTGGTGCCTTCCCGTTCGAACAGATACGGCACCGCGTCCAACCGGAATCCGTCGATGCCGAGGTCGAGCCAGAACCGCAACACGTCGAGCATCGCGTTCTGCACGGCGGGGTTGTCGTAGTTCAGGTCGGGCTGGTGGGAGAAGAACCGATGCCAGTAGAACTGGCGCCGAACGGGATCGAACGTCCAGTTCGATTCCTCGGTGTCGACGAAAATGATCCTGGCGTCGGCGTAGCGCTCGCTGGTGTCGCTCCACACGTAGTAGTCCCCGTACGGCCCGTCGGGGTTGCGCCGCGACTCCTGGAACCACTCGTGGGAATCCGACGTGTGGTTCATGACGAGGTCGGTGATGACGCGGATGCCCCTGCGGTGCGCGGCGTCGAGCAACTCGACGAAATCGTCGACGGTGCCGAACTCGGGCAGCACCTTGTAGAAATCGCGGATGTCGTAGCCGCCGTCGCGCAGCGGGGAATCGTAAAACGGTGGCAGCCAAAGGCAATCCACGCCAAGCCACTTGAGGTAGTCGAGTTGTTCGGTCAATCCGCGCAGGTCGCCGGACCCGTCGGAGTTGGAGTCGTAGAACGCGCGCACCAGCACCTCGTAGAACACCGCACGCTTGAACCACGTGCGGTCCTCGGGAAGTGCGCGCGCATGGCCGAAGTCTTCGGCGGTCGGGTGTTCGACCACGCCGTCCTCGACGTGGCTACCTTCTGTTGGATCGTGTACGACGTCCCCGCTGCTTTGGTCCATCAGCCTTCAAACCTACCCATGTCTGACGAAACTGAACCGCCATCGAGCCACCGGTTGAAACCGTAATCAAGTCGGGTTACGGTTTCCGCGTCCTAGATCCGTCAGCGTGGCGATCTGGCCATCACTGGCGCAGTTTTGCTCTACGAAGAATTGAGTGGCAGTGGCTGATTCGACGCCCAATGATGGTGAAGCCCCAGTAATTGTCGGCATGGCCGACGCGGCGATGCACATGTATTCCGCCGCCATCGACACGCTTCCAGACGTGCACGATCCGGAGTTCCCGCACCGCGCAGGCATCATCCTGGCCGGCCTCCGCAAACTGCAGTCGTCGTTGTCGGAAGCGGCGGGCCGCAGTCGCGTCACGCCGTCGGTCATCGTCGCCCTCAGCGGTGTCCGCCACCGTTACGACGAGTTGATGGAGACCGCCGCGCACGGTCCAGGCGCGACGCTGGGCCAGCGACTGTACGTCGCGCGCGGCCGCGCCAAGCTGTCGACGAAGGAAGCGGCAAACGGCGTCGGTCTGCGCAAGGACATCATTGAAGACGTCGAGGCGGAGGAACCCGCCACCGAGGAAGAGACCAGCAAGATCAAGGATCTGATCGCCGCGCTCGGCGGCTAGCGGTCCTTCATCGCAGGAACCGCGCCGCGGGTTGGGCGCGCAGCAAGCGGGCGCTGTTGGCCTGCCGGTAGCCGATGACACCACCGGAGATCGTGAGCAGCAGCAGCCCCGCGATTCCTGGCAGAGCCAACATGGTCAGTTCGGCCGATGTCGGGCTGCGTAGCTCGCGCGGATAACCGAGCCGCGTCGGTTGTGGTGCCATCGTGTGCCCGCTCATCGGCGTCACCGCTTTGGCGACCGGTTCCGGCGGCGGCGGTAGTGCACCGCGGATCGCTGGCACGGGTACGCCTGCTGCCGCCACTGGCGCCGGCGGCACACCCGCCGCCGCGGCAGGCGGGGGCGGCGCGGACAGTGGAATGGGCAGCGGTGCGATCACCAGCGGCGCCTTCAGCACAGGCGGCTCGGCCGAGTAGCCGGCCGTCAGCGGGTCGACGCCGCCGTCCCCTCCTCCGATCGAGTCCACGACCGGCGGCGCTTCCTTGGCCTGGGTCTTCAGCGACGGACCAGGGACGAGCGCCGGCCGCTTCGGTTGCATAGCCGCCAGGACGTCGCCGAGCGTCGGCACCGGAATCACGATGGTCCCGTAGAAAAGCGACGGGTCGGGCAACCCGCCCGGCGGTAGCTCTTTTTGTCGCGGAATGCGGAAGTACGGAATCACCAAAGACCCTTTGTAAATCTTCGTCTTGGGGTTTGTGCCGCTATTCTTTTTCGCTTCCGCTTTGGTTTGTACGCCGACGTCTTCGCGGCCATTCCCGACGGTGCTGCTCGGCGGTTCGGCGTTGCTGGCGCCGTCGGTGCGCGAGCCGGACCCGTTGTCGTCGGATTTGCTGGCGACGGTTGCGGTTTCGGTTTCGGCACCGTCGCTCTCACCCGTGTCCGCGTAGCCGATTCCGGCGTTGGCGACACTGATCAGGAGGCTCGCGGCGAACACGCATACGGACGAAATGAACCGCATTGCCGAACCTCCTCATACCCGATGAGAATCGTTGTCCGTCAATCGAATAAGTGGCGTTATTCTCGCATATTCAGGCGTTTTCCGAGTCGCGAAATACATCACCGAATTCAAGGCCGATGTCACGGTTGGGTATCGTGCCGACGTGGCCTCCCGTGATCACGGCGACCCGGGCGATGCGCCGTCGGTCCCCGCCCCGCTCACCGCTGCCGTCAACTCGGTTCGGCCGTCGGCGGCCGAGGAGGCCCGCACCATCGCCGCGTCGACGAACACCGGCACGCTGGCGACGCTGACCGCCGACGGCGACCCGTGGGCGTCGTTCGTGACCTATGGATTGCTCGGCGGCGCGCCGGTGCTGTGCGTGTCCAATCTGGCCGAGCACGGCCGCAATCTCGCCGCCGACCCGCGCGCCAGCATCGCGATCGTGGCGCCGCAGCGCGAATCCGATCCGTTGGCCAGCGGACGCGTCACCCTGGCAGGCGTCGTCGAGCAACCGGCAGACGAGGAGCGGGCCGCCGCCCGCGACGCGCACCTGGCCGCCGTCGCCGCCGCGAAGTACTACATCGACTACGGCGACTTCACGCTGTGGGTGCTGCGCGTGCACCGGGTGCGCTGGGTGGGCGGCTATGGGCGGATGGACTCCGCGACGGGCCAGGCGTACCGCGCCGCCGAACCGGACCCGGTGGCGCCGCACGCCGATGGCGCGATCGCGCACCTCAACAACGACCACGCCGAAGCGCTGGTGGCGATGGCGCAGACCCTCGGCAGATACCCGGACACCACCGCGGCCACCTGCACCGGCGCCGACCGGTACGGGCTGGATCTGCGGGTGGTCACCCCACGTGGCGTCGCGTATCCCCGCATCTCATACGCTGGCCCGATCGACTCCATCGATGAATTGCGTTCGGCCACGGTCGAGTTGACCCGTCGGGCCCGGGGAGCCTGACCTAGGCTCTCGATATGTCTGTCACCGACCGCCCGGACACCTGGCAAGCCGCCTTCGATCTCATCCGCACGCGCGGCTATGAACATCGCGAGGAGCCGTTCAAGTTGGCCAGCGGCCAACTGTCCCACGACTACATCGACGGCAAGTTCGCCGTCGACACCGGGGAGCGGTTGGCGATCGTCAGCAAGGCGGTCGCCGACCTGGCCGCGCGGCACGGTATTGAGTTCGACGCCGTCGGCGGGCTGACCATGGGCGCGGACCCGTTGGCGCACGGCGTCGCAATGGTCACGGGCAAGGCCTGGTTCTCGGTGCGCAAGGAACAGAAGCAGCGCGGCCGCGAGCAGTGGATCGAGGGCACCCGGATCGAACCGGGGATGCGGGTGCTGCTCGTCGACGACGTGATCAGCACCGGCGGGTCGACCGAGAAGGCCTACGAGCGGGTGACGGCGGCGGGCGCGGTGGTCACCGGTGTGATCCCGATGGTGGACCGCGGCGACGTGGCCACCAAACGCTTCGCCGCGCGCAACGTGCCGTTCGTCGCGCTGGTCACCTACCGCGACCTGGGGATCGAACCGGTCCAAGACGTGTGACCTCAGCGCATCAATATTGACCCGCTGCGCGTCAAGACCCCGTCAAAACCCGTGCCATCGGATGACGACGGGCGCACGGTGGCCCTATGACATTGCTGGACTATCTGCCGTCCCTGCACAACGCCGCCGCTTCCAGGATCGACCCGGCGATCTGGCCGCTGACGGCCACCGTGGACGACTTGGGCAGGCTCTGTGTCGGCGACGTGGCGCTGACCGATATCGCGGATGAATTCCGCACCCCGACATACGTTCTGGACGAGGCCGACTTCCGGCACCGGCTGCAGACCTATCGCACGATGCTGCGTGACGCCGAAATCCGCTACGCGGCCAAGTCGCTGCTGACCACCGACGTGGCCCGGTGGGTGGCCGAGGAGGGCGCGGGCGTCGACGTCAGCTCGGCCGGTGAGCTGACCATCGCGCTGGCCGGCGGTGTGGATCCTTCGCGGATCGTGCTGCACGGCAACGCCAAACCGGTCGACGAGTTGAGCGACGCGGCCACCGTCGGTATCGGCAGGGTGGTCATCGATTCGCCGATGGAGATCGCCTACCTGTCCTGTGTTGCCAAGCGACGACAGCCGGTGCTGATCCGGGTCACACCCGGCATCGACATCGGCGGCCATCCCGCGGTCACTACGGGCGTTGACGACCAGAAGTTCGGTTTCGCGCTCACCGACGGGCATGCCGTCGCCGCGGCGCAGCGCATCCTGCACCAGCCTGCGCTCGAGTTGGTGGGCTTGCACTGCCATATCGGCTCACAAGTCACCGACCCGACCCTCTATGGCGAGGTCGTCCGCAGGATGATCGCCGCGATGGCCGACATCCGGCGAGCGCACGGCGTCGTACTGGCTGAGCTCAACATCGGCGGCGGACACGGAGTCCCCTATGTGACAGGCGATCCCGAGCTCAGCGTCGGTGAACTGTCGGACATCGTCGAGGACGCGCTCGACTTGGCGTGCGCCGCGGAGCGGTTCCCACGGCCGCGCATCGTCATCGAGCCTGGCAGGGCGATCAGCGCGCGCGCCGGTGTCACGCTGTACCGGGTGGTGTCGGTGAAGTCGCAGCCCGGCGGCCGCACCTTCGTGGCGGTCGACGGCGGCATGTCCGACAATCCGCGCGTCGCCCTGTATGGCGCGAAATACACTGTGGCGCTGGCCAACCGGCACGCGCTGGGCCCGGTGCAGCGGGTCACCATCGCGGGCAGGCACTGCGAATCGGGCGACGAGATTGCCCGCGACATCGAGTTGCCCGCCGACGTGCACCCCGGCGACCTGCTGGCGGTGGCCTGCACCGGCGCGTACCAGCACAGCATGGCGTCGAACTACAACATGGTGGGCAGGCCGCCAATCGTCGCGGTGAAGCACGGGCGGGTCACCGAGCTGGTGCGCCGCGAGACGATCGCCGATCTGCTGACCCGCGACCGCGGTTGGTCAGGACGCCTGCACGACTAGCACACCCGTCGGTTCGACACCGACCGCGACCCGGTCCCCCGGCGCGAACGTCTTGGCCTTCGAACTGACCATCTGCGCGCTGATCACCGCGCCGTCGTCGAGCGTGGCGTACACCCGAGAGATGGGTCCGAGGAACGCCACCGAACTGATGGTCGCGGGGCCCGCGGGATCCGGGGTGATGGTCACCGACTCCGGTCGCACCATCGCCAGCCCACGGCCCGCGACAGACCCGTCGAGTGCAGGCACCGCGGTACCCAACAGGTGGGCCTGCCCGCCCGAAACCTCAGCTGGCACCTTGTTGTTCAGGCCGACGAACTCCGCGACGAACGGAGTGGCCGGGTTGGCGTACAAATCGGCGGGGGCGGCCAACTGTTCGAGCTTGCCCTGGCTCATCACTCCGACACGGTCGGCGACCGCCAGCGCCTCCTCCTGGTCGTGCGTGACGAACAGCGTGGTCGTGCCGACTTCCAGTTGCACGCGGCGGATCTCGTCGCGCAGTTGGGTGCGCACTTTGGCGTCCAATGCCGACAGCGGTTCGTCGAGAAGCAGCACCCGCGGTTGGATCGCGAGCGCGCGGGCCAACGCCACCCGTTGTTGCTGACCGCCGGAGAGTTCACTGGCGTACTTGTGTTTGTGCGCCGAGAGGCCGACCAGATCCAGCATGTCGGCGGCCCGAGAAGTGCGTTCGCCCTTCGGTTTTCCGCGCATCTTCAAGCCGAACGCGACATTGTCCAGGACGGTCAGATGCGGGAACAGGCTGTAGGCCTGGAACACCATGCCCATATCGCGTTTGTTGGCGGGCACGTTGCTGACGTCCTGGCCGCCGACCGAGACGCTGCCCGAGGTGGCTTCGTCGAGGCCCGCCAGGATGCGCAGCGCGGTGGTCTTACCGCAGCCCGAGGGGCCCAGCAGTGCGACCAGTTCACCCGGCTCCATGTGCAGGGTGAGCCCGTCGAGCGCCTTGACGCTGCCGTAAACCCTTGTCAGGTCGTTGAGTTCGACGGCGACTCCGTTGGTGGTCATGCGGCTGCTCCAGGTTGGACGACGTTCTCGACGGTGGCCCTGCGGCGGCCGCGGGTGACCAGCGACAGGATGAGCAGAAGCAGGAAGCCGAAGATCAGCACGGCCAGCGATGCGGCCACCGACGTCGGGCCGTCGGTCTTGCCGATCTGCACGATCTGCACCTGCAGGGTCTGATAGCCGGACAGCGACGCGATGGTGTACTCACCGAGCACCACCGCGATGGAAATGAAAGCAGCCGAAAGTATTCCGGACCAGATGTTGGGCACGACAACCCGCAGCATCGTCGTCGGCCAGCCTGCGCCCAGCGAGCGGGCCGCCTCGGCGAGCGTCTTGAGGTCAATGGACGCCAGTGCGCCGTCGATGGCCCGGTACGCGAACGGCAGCACCAGCACGACGTAGACGAACGTCAGCGTCAACGCCGATTCCCCGAGGAAATAGGTCACCCACAGATAGACGTTGCGCAACCCCACCACGATCACCAGCGCCGGGATGGTCAGCGGCAGCAGGCACAGAAACTCCACCATGCCCTTGGCCCACGGTGTGCGCAATCGCACCCAGATCATCGTCGGTACCAGCACCAGCAGCATCGCGATCACGGTGAAAACCGCGAGCAGCAAGGAGATCACGATCGATTCGTAGAGAGCCTGGTCGGCGATCAGGTTCTGCCATGCCTGCCCCGTGCGGCCGCCCGCGATCAGGTTGCGGGTGGAGAAGTCCGCCATCGCGTAGAGCGGGAACAAGAAGAAGAGGCCGAAGGCGATCCACAACACGGCACGAACGACGCGGGTCATCGCAGCCACCTCGCCGTGCGCCGGACCATGGCGTTGTAGGCCATCATCACCAGGGCCACCACCACGATCATCTCGAGCGCCAGCGCGTACGCGAAGCCGGACTGGCCGAGCACCACTTCACTGGTCAGCGCGGCGCGGATCAGTAGCGGCACGATGGGGCTGCCCTGGCTGACCAACGCGGCCGCGGTGGCATAGGCGGCAAAAGCGTTGGCGAACAACAGCAGCGCCGAGCCAAGGAATGCCGGCGTCAGCAGCGGAACCGCCACCTCACGCCAGTAGCGCCACGTCGAGGCACCGAGGCTGACCGCCGCCTCCCGCCACTGCTCGCGCAGTCCCTCCAGCGCTGGGACGAACACGATCACCATCAGCGGGATCTGGAAGTAGGTGTACACCAGGATCAGCCCGGACAGCCCGTAGAGCCAGCCCGAGCCCGCGAGGTTGAAGCCGAAGATCTGCTGCACCCACAACGTCAGCACCCCGTTCAAGCCGATCGTCGCGAGGAACGCGAATGCCAGTGCCACGCCGCCGAATTGGGCCAGCACACTGCACAGCGAGATCACCGCGCGCCGCACCATCGAGGTCGGCGGGCTGCTGACGATCAACCACGCCAGCACCGCGCCGAGCACCGCCCCGATCAGCGCGGTGCTGCCCGATAGCAGCACGCTCTTCCACAACGCGCTCAACGCGGTGTCGGAGAACAACGCCTGGATCTTCGCCAACGAGAACGTGCCGTCAGCGAAGAACGCGCTGACGATCACCGTCACCGTCGGGATGATCAGGAAGATCACCACGACGGCGAGGAACGGCAGCAGCGGCAGCGCGTCGCGCAGCTTGCGTACCACCGTCAGCCGATCGCCTTGGCCCAGTTTTCCGACAGGTACTTGGTGGCCTTGTCGGTCTGATCCGGGCTGGGCACCGTGACGGGTCCGTCGATGACCGGGATCTTGCTGACCGACGCCTTGTCGATGGTGCCTGCCGCCAGCATCTGGTCGGCACGCACCGGGCGCACTCCGCCTGCGGCATAGAGGTTCTGGCCCTCGTCGCTGTACAGGAACTCCTGCCACAGCCGTGCCGCCGCCGGGTGCGGGGCGTCCTTGTTGATGGCTTGGTAGTAGTAGCCGGCAACCAGTGCGTTCTGCGGAACGAACACCTGCCAGCTCGGCAGCTTCGCGGTGGTGGCGGCGTTCAGGTAGTTCCAGTCGAGGACGACCGGCGTCTGGCCCGATTCGATGGTCGCGGGCGTCGGATCGACGGGCAGGAAGTTGCCCGCCTGCTTGAGCTTGCGGAAGAACTCGACGCCCGGCGCGATGTCGTCGGCCGAACCGCCTTGGGACAGTGCGATCATCAGCACGCCGGAGAACGCGGCGCCGGCCTGTGTCGGGTCGCCGTTCAGCGCGACCTTGCCCTTGTATTCGGGCTTGAGGAGGTCGTTGACGTTGCCGATCGGCGGCACCTTGCTGGTGTCGAATCCGATCGACATGTAGCCGCCGTAGTCGTTGACCCAGGCGCCGTTGGCGTCCTTGTACGCCGCCGGAATGTCGTCGAACGTGGCCACCTTGTACGGCGCGAACATCGCCGTGTTGGCCAGCGCCACCGACTGACCCAGGTCGAAGACGTCGGGCGCGGAGCTCTTACCCTTCTGCTGATTGGCGGCGTTGATCTCGTCCTGACTGGCGGCGTCAGGCTGGGCCGAGTTGACCTTGATGCCGTACTTGTCGGAGAAGGCCTTGATGATGGCACCGTAGTTGGCCCAATCCGGCGGCAGCGCAATCACATTGAGCTCGCCTTCCTTCTTGGCCGCGGCGACCAGCGCATCCATGCCACCGAAGTCGGCCGCCGACTTCGCCTCACTGACCTTCACGCCGGACTCCGTCTCGCCGCCCGAATTGTCCTTCTGCGGTGGAGCACAGCCGATCAGGCCGGCGAAGACGAGTGCGGATGCGGCGGTGACCGCCAGGAGCGACTTGTTCATTGGCGAAACCTTCCGATGAGCGGGAGACCGCGCGGTGACCCGGCGGTGACGACGCCGAGTCACGGTGGTGAATGAATCCAACCGGGGCGACCGAACCTTATCCTGGCGGCGTTGATATCGCTGTGCGTTCTCTGTACTCCGATCGGATTTCGGCTGCCCGCCCATTTGCCCTGGTCCGGGCGATAGCATCGCTGTGTGGTTGAACGCGAAGCCTCGGGGGACTTCGACTACCTCTGGGACGACCAGGCCGACGCGGCCGAGTCGACCGGTGATGACCTGGTGTTTGAGCAGGATCCGGCCGAGACGCCCGACGATCTTCTGAAGGGTCCGGTCGACGATCAGTGGGACGAGCCGGACGACAACTTCTGGGATAACCAGCCCGGTGTGGTCGACGACGACGACCGGTTCGACGCGTTCAACGACACCACATGGAGCTTCAAGCCTGCGCCCATCCCCTGGTACCGCACCAAGCAGGCGATGACGGCGATCGTCGCGGCGTCCGCGGCGATGGCCGCGATCGTGGTGTCGGGCGTGCTGCTGGTGTTCCGCGGTGAGAGCAGCACCACGACGGAGGTGACGTCGTCCGTCACGCCGACCGCACCGACCAGTGTCGCGCCCTTACAAGTGGCCAGCAGCGAGGCGCCGCCACCTGCCGCGCCGCCGCCCCCTGCCCCGCCGCCGGAGACCGCGTCGCCAGTGAATCAGGCCCCGCGATACGAGGCTCCGCGAGTGCAGCCGCGGCAGACCAAGCGCCCGGAGATCAATGTCACCCGGTCACCGATGAGCGTCGCGCCGCAACCCCGCGGCGGCCGCCGCTAGCGCTGGCGGTCACGCCAGGCCAGCATGTCCTTCAGCTCGCCGAAGTGGTAGCCGTCGTCGGTCGGGTGGATCTCCGTAGTGAACAGCGTGACGCCCTCCGCCAGGAACGCGTCGGCCTCCTCGCGCCCGGTCCAGTGCACGGAACGCTCGATCTGCTCCTCGGCGCGGCCCGCCTGGCCGGCAAGATCTTTCAGGATCGCGTTCTTGCGTCGGAACTCCGGCACGCTGGCGAAGGTGTGCCAGATGTCGGCGTGCGTGGCCACGATGGGCAGCGTCCGCTTCACGCCGACACCGCCGACCAGGATCGGGATTCTGCGCACTGGCGGCGGCACCAGCTGGTCCAACCGGCTCTCGATGCGCGCCAGGCCGTCTTCGAACAGATCCATCCGGGACTTGACGGTGCCGTACTCGTATCCGTAGACGGTGTAGTCCTTCTCGTACCAGCCTGAGCCCAGCCCCAGGACGAGCCGGCCACCGCTGATGTGGTCGACGGTGCGGGCCATGTCGGCGAGCAGGTCGGGGTTGCGGTAGCCGATCCCGGTAACCAACAGTCCGATTTCGGCGTGGCTGGTGATCTCCGCCCACGACGCCAGCGCGGTCCAGCCCTCGAAGTTGTTGACGTCGAGCTGGTCGGGCAGCAGCTCCGGGCCATCGCCGGAGACGACGACGAACGGCTTGTGGAAGTGGTCGTAGCCGAAGATCGCGTCGGCGCCGAGATCGTCGGCGGTGCGCACTGCCTCGCGCCAGCTCTGGTAATCGGGCGTGCCGCCGGGCCACAGCTGGACACCGACGCGGATGTGGTTGGTCATGGTGGTCACAACGCGGCGCGGGACCGCGGCTATTGCCGCGGACGATATCCGTCGTCGATAGCCGTCATAACCCGCCAAGCATCGCTGATCAGTGCGGCGGGTGGCCGAACCCGACGCAATCGCCCGCGCTGCAACGCTTCTGTGGCGTCAGCTGTCGTCGGCGGTGTCGAACTCGGTGATGAATTGTCCGACGTCGCGCCTGCGCAGGCTGGCCAGCCACACCGCCCAGGTCCTGCGGACCAGCGGATTGTCTGCCAGCGGCGCCCAAGTGACCGTATCCGGCATCTGATCGACCAACCGCGACGGGGCAAGCGCAAACGCCTGGCCCGAGCTGACCGCCGCGAACTTCATCGCCGCGATCAGCTCCAGACCGTCCGGCACCGGAGGGCCCACGTCGATGCCGTGGCGACGCAGGATCGAGGTCAGTTCGTCGAACCAGGCCGGACTGCCCGCGCGCGGGAAGCCGACCCACCCCAGCCTCTGCAAGGCGGCCAACTGCACGCCGTCGGGCCCGACGAGTTCATCGGCCAACTCGGATGCGATCAGCACCCCGAGGTTCTCGCGCGATACCAGCATCGCGTCGAACTCCGGACCGGCCGGGCGTTCACGCACCAGGCCGACATCGAGGGTGTCGTCGCGCAGCGCTGCGAACTGCGCCGCAGTCGACAACTGGCGCGGGACAACCCGTGCGTTGGGAGATTTCTCGGAGAAGCGCGCCAGCGTCGGCCGCAGCACGTCGGGGTCCAACTCCAGCGGGACGCCGAGCCTGATGACGCTGACGCCGTCGGCGGTCAGTTCGGCCATTGTCGCCAACGCCTGGTCGCGACGCGCGAGCACCGCGCGTGCCTCGGACAACAGCGTGCTCCCGGCTGCCGTCGGTTGCACGCCGGTGCTACTGCGCACCAACAGCTTGACGGCCAGTTCGCGCTCGAGGTTGTTCACTGTCTGGGACAGCGCGGGCTGGCTGATGTGAAGGCGCCGCGACGCCGCCGAAAGACCGCCCTCCTCGACGATCGCGACGAATGCGGCGAGTTCACGGAACTCCATGGCTTCGTGAGGTTACGCGGCGCTTTCGTCTGCAGTCCATAACAGGTCGACGGCGGCCAGCGCCCGGTTGAGGCTGTCGGCGGCCAGCGGCCGCAAGTCGGCCATCGCCGGATTGACGTCGGCCATCGTCAGTTCGGCGGTGATGAATCGCGGCTGCAGGCCTGTCATCGACACGCCGTGGGTCAGCCAGGTCTGCGCGTGGTCCCAGCCTTCGCGGGCCGTACCCGGACCGTATCCGCCACCACGACTGGCCAATACGACGAAATCGGTGTCCCCGAGCAGACCCTGCTGGGTTTCGGGATCGATCGACAGGCCCGGCGCGACGATGTGGTCGACCCAGGCGTGCACGGTGCTCGGCGCGCCGAAGTTGTACAGCGGCAGGCCGAGCAGCACGGTGTCGGCTTGCTTGATCTCGTCGACCAGCGTGGCGCTGAGTGTGGCCGCGGTCGCAGGATCCAAGTGAGGAATCGGGTCCGCCGCGAGGTCGCGATAGGTGACGGTGCCGCCGGGGTGCGTCGCACGCCAGCGGTCGGCGGCGCGGGCGGTCAGCCGACGACTGACGGACCGGTCGCCCTGTACGGACGAGTCGATGTGCAGCAGGTGGGCCATCTGTAGTCCTCCATAGATCGTTGGTGTAATACAAACTATCTATACCAGGCCGAGTGTTGGTTTATTCCAGTAGCCTGGTCAGGTGGATGACCTGCCGATAGTTCGCCCCGCGGAGCACCTGTCCACACCGCTGCTTGTCCACCTGGCTCGTCGGATGCAGACCGAGGCGGAGGCCGAACTCGAGGTGTTGGGGCTGCGCGCCAGGCACGTCATCGTGCTCACGCTGTTGCGCGATCACGGCGAGCAGAGCCAGTCCGATCTGGCGGGGACGCTCGGCATGGATCCGACGAATGTCGTCGCGCTGCTCAACGAGTTGGAAAGCGACGACCTGGTGCAGCGCAGGCGGTCGCCGCAGGATCGGCGGCGCCATACCGTCTCGCTGACCGATGCGGGGCAGGCGCGGTTGAAGGACGTCGAGGCGCTGCTGACCGGTGTCGAGCAGCGCGTGCTCGAGGCGCTCACGCCGGAGGAGCAGCAGACGTTGTACGACCTGCTGGCGCGCGCTGCATCAGGCGTGTCGTGTACCGAAGCGGCGCGGAATACTCTGGACTGATGGCCGACAACGAGGCGCAGGCCATGTTCGCGGCCTCACCGGTGGCGATGCTCGCCACGGCGGGCGCCGACGCGAAACCGCATGTGGTGCCGGTTGTCTTCGCGGTGCACGACGGCGTCGTGTACACCGCCGTCGACGCCAAACGTAAATCCACGCAACGGCTTCGCCGGTTGGCCAACATCGAGGCCAACCCGGCGGTCAGCATGCTCGTCGACCATTACGACGACGACTGGTCCCAGTTGTGGTGGGTGCGCGCGGACGGCGTAGCGGCGGTCCATTACAGCGGTGAGGAAATGGCCGCCGGCTACGCCCTGCTGCGCGCGAAATATGTTCAATATCAACGCGTTGCGCTCGACGGACCGGTGGTCACGGTCGAGGTGCGGCGGTGGGCCTCCTGGCAGGCGTAGCCCGCTAGGCCGCTGCGGGCACCTTGTCCAGGAACCCCAGCACGGTCTCGATTCGGCCGGAGTCGTCGATGACGGCCACGTCGAATCCGACGATCGGCGCCTCGGCGCCCGCCGGACCCAGCTCCCAACCGAAGCGGGCCTGGTTGTGGTGGCCGTCGACCGGCCCGGCCAACCGGAATGTGAAGCCGGGGAACTGGTCCTGCACGGCACCGATCATCGCGGCGATGCCGTCGTGCCCTTCGGCGGCCGCGAGCGGGTCGGTGTAGCTGGCGTCGGCGGTGTAAAGCTGGGCGACCGCGGTGCGACGGACGTCCGGGTCGGTCTGATTCCAGGTGTCGATGTAGCGCTGTGCGAGTTCGTCGAAGTTGATCATGGGCGTAAGCCTGGCGGCGGTGCGATCAGGTGTCGATTACCTGCGGGGTAGCTGCGACGAAACTCGCCGAATCGCTTGTGCTCGGTGTCGATTGGGGGAATTGTGGTTTACCACACGCCCCGGCAGCGATGCTGCTGCCGTCAGGAGGACATGTCATGGCTGAGAAAGCGACAACTTCCCAGGGCGCCGGAGCCGCCCCGACCGCGGACAGTCCGGCCGCCATCCGCAACGTGGTGCTGGTGGGACCATCGGGTGGCGGCAAGACCACACTCGTCGAGGCGCTGCTCGTAGCCTCCGGGGTGCTCACCAGACAAGGCTCGGTGGTCGACGGCACCACCGTGTGCGACAGCGACGAGGCGGAGATCGCACAGCAACGGTCGGTCGGCCTGGCACTCGCGTCGCTGGAACACGACGGCGTCAAGGTCAACCTGATCGACACCCCCGGCTACGCCGACTTCGTCGGCGAGTTGCGGGCCGGGTTGCGGGCCGCGGACTGCGCGCTGTTCGTGATCGCCGCCAACGAAGGCGTCGACGATCCGACCAAGTCGCTGTGGCTGGAATGCGCACAGGTCGGCATGCCGCGCGCCGTGGTGATCACCAAACTCGACCACGCCAGGGCCAACTACGAGAGCGCACTGGCCGCGGCGCAGGAAGCGTTCGGGGACAAGGTGCTTCCGCTGTATCTGGCCGCCGACACCCCGTGCACAGGCCTGATCGGGCTGCTGTCACAGACGCACTACGAGTACGCCAACGGCAAGCGAAGCGGGATGCATGCACCCGACGCGTCGTATGCCGATGCGATCGAGGAGATGCGCGGCTCGCTGATCGAGGGAATCATCGAGGAGTCCGAGGACGAGACGCTGATGGAGCGTTACCTCGGTGGTGAAGAGATCGACCAGGCGGTGCTGATCGACGACCTGGAGAAGGCCGTCGCGCGGGCGTCGTTCTTCCCGGTGATTCCGGCGTGCAGCGGCACCGGCGTCGGCACCCTGGAATTGCTCGAGATCATCACCAGCGGATTCCCGTCGCCGCCCGAGCACACGTTGCCGGAGGTGTTCACCCCGCAGGGCAAAGCCCGCAACGGGTTGACCTGCGCCCCGGACGGTCCGCTGTTGGCCGAGGTGGTCAAGACCACGTCGGACCCGTACGTCGGCAGAGTCAGCCTGGTCCGGGTGTTCTCCGGGACCATCCGGCCGGACGCGACTGTGCATGTGTCCGGCCATCTCTCGCAGTTCGTCGACTCCGGCGGATTCCTTTCCTCACATACCGATACGGGCGCGATGGCCGCGCATGCGGACCACGACGAAGACGAGCGGATCGGCACGCTGTCGTTCCCGCTTGGCAAGCAGCAGCGGCCCGCGCCGTCGGTGGTGGCAGGCGACATCTGCGCGATCGGCAAGCTGTCCCGCGCCGAGACCGGCGACACGCTGTCCGACAAATCTGATCCGCTGGTGCTCAAGCCGTGGACCATGCCGGATCCACTGCTGCCGGTCGCGGTGCAACCGCGGGCGAAGACCGACGAGGACAAGCTGTCAGTGGGATTGCAGCGGCTTGCCGCCGAGGATCCGACGCTGCGCATCGAGCAGAACCCGGAGACCCATCAGATCGTGCTGTGGTGCATGGGTGAGGCGCACGCCGGCGTGGTGCTCGATGCGCTGGCCCGTCGCTACGGGGTGGCTGTCGACACCGTCTCGTTGCGGGTGCCGCTGCGAGAGACGTTCGGCGGCAACGCCAAAGGACACGGCAGGCATGTCAAACAGTCCGGCGGGCACGGCCAGTACGCGGTGTGCGACATCGAGGTTGAGCCACTGCCGGAAGGGTCGGGTTTCGAGTTCGTCGACAAGGTGGTCGGCGGCGCGGTGCCCCGCAACTTCATCCCGAGCGTGGAGAAGGGTGTGCGCGCACAAATGGAGAAGGGCGTCGGCGCCGGGTATCCGGTCGTCGACATCCGGGTGACGCTGTTCGACGGTAAGGCGCACAGCGTGGACTCGTCGGACTTCGCGTTCCAGATGGCAGGCGGGCTGGCGCTGCGCGAGGCGGCGGCGGCGACGCGGGTGAACCTGCTCGAACCGGTCGACGTGGTGTCGGTGTTGGTGCCCGACGACATGGTCGGCGCTGTGATGGGCGATCTGGCCGGGCGGCGGGGTCGGGTGCTGGGCACAGAGAAGGTCGGCGAGGACCGCACGATGATCAAGGCGGAGATACCCGAGGTCGAATTGACGCGCTATGCAATCGATTTGAGGTCTCTGTCGCACGGATCCGGATCGTTCACGCGGTCGTTTGCGCGCTACGAGCCGATGCCCGAGTCGGCGGCAGCCAAGGTGAAAGCGTCTGCCTGAACCAGTTCTCGGCATCGACTTCGGCCGTGTGATCGAGGGCGGCCTTGGCGCGGACGAAGCCGCCGACACCAGCTTCCTCGGTTCCACGTTGGAAGACGCGATGGCGTCGCCTGCCACCCCCGGCGTGTTCGAGGTGCTCCCGCGACTGGTCGACATGTTCGGCGGCAGGGCGTGGATCATCTCGAAATGCGGTGTCGAGACGCAACTCAAAACGGTGGCCTGGCTGGACCACCACGACTTCTACCGGCGCACGGGGTTGCCGCGCAGCAATGTGCGGTTCTGCCGCGAACGCGCGGACAAGGCCACGCATTGCCGCGAACTGGGTGTCACGCACATGATCGACGACCGGCTCGACGTGCACGCGGCGATTCGCGACGTCGTTCCGCACCTGTATCTGTTCGGACCGCAGGACAGTGAAATTCCCGACTGGGTGGTTCATGTGCCGGACTGGCCCGCGGCCGCCAAGCGAATCGCGTCGGACATTACCGGGTAGCAGGGGGTCTGTTTTGGGCGCCAACCGGGACGACGCCTGCCCGCCCGCGGAGAAACCTGGAAATCGGAAGAGCGCAATCTTCCCTATTGATAGGCATTTTCGAGGAGTTCTTATGAATTTCAAACGGGTTATCGGCAGTGTGGCGATCGCCGGCGCCATCGGTGTGTCCAGCCTCGGCATCGGTGCGGGAGTCGCCAACGCCAGCACCGACAGCGCCCATTCAGGCACCGCGGTGGTGCAGCCCGTCGACTGGCGCGGTTACGACCACGGCCATGGATGGGGGCACGGGTACGGGCGCGGGTACGGCGGCTTCCGCGGCGGGTGGCCTGGTTACCACTGGGGGCACGGATGGGGTTGGCACCCCTGGCGCTGGTGAACGCATAACTCCCTGAGCCGCAACATCACTCGTCGCTCTTCTGCGGCGGGTCGGTGTTGCCGTGGAGGAGTTCTTCGGGGTGGTGGGCGTGGTTGGTGTCGGGCTCTTATACAAATCTGACGCTGCCTGCGAGCCTACGCGTGGGTGTGTACGTGAGGCTCGTGCTTTTACTGGAAGAAGAATAAGTAATATGGAGATAGTAGAGGTAAGANCTGCGGGCCCAGCACCAGCGCGCGCTTGCGCGCCCGGTCGCCCTCGGTGAAGTCGCCGTCGGGGTTGAAGATCTCATCGATGCGTTTGGCCAGTTTCTTGACGATCTCGGCGTCGGTTTTGATCGCCTCACCCACCAGCGAGGCTTCCACCTCGTCACGATCGGTGGCCGAAACGTTGGCCGGTAAACCCTTGATGGCTTTGGCGATGGCCTTGACGTGATCGACACCGATCTGCCCGCCGGTCAATGCGGCGGCCACATACGGCAGCACCGGCGCCAACGGCGGCCCGGACAGTTGGCGGCGCGGCGTGAGTTTGGCGGCGGTTTTCATCCGGGCTTTGACCTCACCGGGGGTGATCCGCAACCGCGCGGCCAGACTGTTGACCATCCGCGGGGCCATCCTCGGTTCATCGGGCGGATCAGCGATCTGACCGAAGAACCGATACATCAACCCCCGATTAACCCGCTCCTGGGTCTCCAACCGTTCACTAAAGGTTGCCCGAAACTCATTGCCCACCTGCTCCGAGCACAACACCCGCATCTGGGCATAGGCGGCATCCACCTGATCAGCCAACGCGTCAAACCGCTGCCGCGCCGCCTCCCCACTCGTGAATTCGCCCATGACCCAACGCTATCCACCCCCCACCGACCCACCACAGCCCACAACCCGCCAGCTGTGGATGAACACGCACCTGGGGATAAATATCCGGAAATGTCACACCACAGTGCTAGGCCGCGCAGGGGATACTCGCCGCCAGCGAGGTGCCGACACCGATCGGGCTGTTGACCCAGAGGTGTCCGCCGACCGCCTCGACCCTGTCGACCAACCCGATCAGACCCGACCCGTTCGACGGATCGGCGCCGCCGGTGCCGTCGTCCTCGATGACCAGGTCGAGGTTGCCGTCTGACGCCTTCACCGTCACCTTCACCTCGTCGGCGTGCGCATGCCGGACGGTGTTCGTAAGCGCCTCAGCCACAACGTAATACGCAGCGACCTCGACCCGGTCCGGCAACCGGGACGGCACGTCCACGTCGAGTTCCACCGGCACCGTCGACCGGCACGCCAGCGACCGAAGTGCTGGCGCCAGACCGCCTTTGGACAGGATGGCCGGGTGAATGCCGCGCGAGATCGCGCGCAACTCCTCAGACACATCGCTGAGCCCCCGCACGATCTCGTTCAACTCTGTGCGCAGTTCACACTGATCCATTGGCAGTGACTGCTCCGTCACCCGGGTCTTCAACGCCAGCGACACCAGTCGCTGCTGGGCCCCGTCGTGCAGATCGCGCTCCAACCGCTTACGCGCATCGTCGGCCGCCGCCACGATCCTCATCCGCGATGCGGTCAGGTCCGCCCGCGCCTGCGCATTCGCGATCGCCATCGCGACGTACTTCGCGAAATCCGCCAACCGCGCTTCCGTCTCAGCCGGAGATGGTTGCGCGCGAGACGAACTCACCACCGCAACGCCCCACTTTTGCCCGTCGACGATGATCGGCGCTGTTCTGCCGCCGACCAGCACCGTCGAAGCCACGTCACCACCCGAATCGTCGTGCGCCGCCACCAGCACCGCGCTTCCGTCGAGTTCGTATCGGAACAACGCCACCTGCTGCGCGCGCAGCGCATACGCCAATTCCTTTGTCACCGTTGCGAACACTTCACCTGGCGGCAGGCCTTCCGCCACGGCGGTCGCGACCCGGCGCAGCGCCGCCTGCCGTTCGGCCGTGCGTTCGGCCTCCGCGGCCCTGGCCCGCGCAACACCGGCCAACGAGTTCGCGGTCAAGGTGATGACCAGAAAGACACCGATCACCACCCAGTTACGCAGGTCCGTTGCGTCGAAAGTGTCGTCCGGCCAGTCGCGGAAATAGCCGAACCCGAATGCGCTCACCACCGAAGTCACCGCGGCCAGTCCGGTCCCCCACCCGATCGCCACCACCAGTGCGCCCAGCAGATACACCACGCCGAAGGTGTCCATCGGCGCCAGGCTCCTGAGTACGACGACCAGAAGCGTCTCGGCCGCCGTCGCCGCAGCGGCAACCACCAAGCCCACCCACATCGGTGGCGCAGTCGGGCGCACCAGCAATGAGAGCAGGTGGCCGCCGGGCCCGCGCGTGGACACTCCCTCTGCATAACTCGGCGCGCTGCCAACTGCCTGTGAATAGGCTGTGGGACAACTGAATTGGGTGTCAAGTGGCGCTAGCGGTAAACCCGAATGGCCGCCAGCGCGGACGACACACCCAGCACAATCCGCCATCGTCTAATGACATGGACACCAGCACCGGCGCACGTCTGGTCGGCCATGTCGTCGCCACCGCGATCCTCGTCGCAGCGGCGGTGGCAGTCACCTGGCAAGTCTTTTTCACCGGCCCCGCTATGGGGGCTAGCAGGTATGCGCAATGCCGGATAACCGGTAGCGGCGTTAGGGGGGCAGCCATGCAGACAACGCCCCGACTTCACACGAGAGTTGTGAGCGAACAACGAGTTACGTTGCCGTCAGGAGTGCCGAATGCACAGTAGCACCGCAACACCCGAGTCCGAGGCCGTTCGCGACGAGACACTGGCCGCGAGATTCGAACGCGACGCTGTCCCCCTGCTGGACTCCTTCTATCCGCAGGCCATGAAGATGACCCGCAACCGCACTGAAGCAGAGGATCTGCTTCAGGAGACGGCAGCCAAGGCATTTGCTGGCTTTCACGGATTCCGCGACGGCACCAACCTCGGTGGGTGGCTGTACCGCATCCTGCTCAACACCCACATCAGCGGGTACCGCAAACAACAGCGCAGGCCGACCCAGTGGCTGACCGACGAGATCACCGACGGCCAACTGCTGGCCGAGGCCAGGCACACCTCGACAGGCCTACGCTCCGCCGAAGACCAGGTGCTGGATCTGATGGGCGACACCGATGTTCGCGAAGCGATGCGCCAGCTACCCGAAAAGCTGCGCACGGCCGTGTATTACGCCGACATCGAGGGCAGGCGGTTCAAGGAGATCGCCGAGTTGACCGGCGCCCCGATCGGCACCGTGATGTCACGACTGCACCGCGGCAGGCACCGGCTTCGCACGCAGTTGGCCCACGTCGCACGAGACCGCGGCTACGGCCTCACCGACGTCGCGTGATCAGCGCGGCGGGTCGCCCCGCCACGCGAAGCTGTTGACGTACTTGCCCATGTCCAAGGCGATTTGGAGGTTGGCGCCCGAGGGTTTGCCGCTGCCGAAGTCCGGACCGAACTGACGGAACGGTCCGACCGCGGCCGCGATCAACGCCAAGTCGTTCTTGACCGCCACCATCACCAGCACCCGCATCTTCAGATAGCTGCTGTTTGCGCCCTGCGGCCAGCAGTCGGCGGCCTCACCGTAGCCGGGCTGGTAACCCACCATCGCGTTGGGGATCTTGTATGCGGTGCGGGCGTCCGGAAACGTACGGCTGATAAGGCTTTTGGCGATCTGCTCCGGTGACCGGTTGGCCGCAGGCTCGCTGATCAATTGCAGCGTGCCGCCGTCGCCTGCCTGCAAGTCGGCAGTCACCCCGTTCGCATCGGTGCTCACCTTGTACGCCGTGCCCTCGGCGGGATACGACACCGAGAACGCGCCGTCGGGTGCGGTGAACCGGGGATTGGTTTCGACGGGTGTGCCCGTCGGCGGGTGCCCACAACTGGGCGGGCACATGTAGCGGGCCGGCGGTTTGCTTCTCAACATCGTCACCCCGACCAATGCCACGGCGATGACCGCGATCGCGCTGAACCAGATCAACAGCACACGGGCATGCGAACTGTGCCGTACCGGCGCGGCGGCGTAGGTACCCGACGGAACGGCGTAGCCGGGAAAGAACTTCGGCTCGCTCATGACGCGCCGGTCTCCTCGTCGGTGCGCACGGGTCGCTGGTCACGCCGGGCCGACCGCGACGACCGCGACGACGCCCGCGTCGCGACGCCGCACGCCGGGCAGAACGCCATATCCGGAACGACGTGCCCGCAATGCGGGCACAGCAGCGGCGCGTCGGACTGGATCTCGTCGTGTGCCTCATGCAACAACGCGAGGTGAAGGCCAAGGCGCAGCAGGAACAGCGCCACCGCCGCCAACGCCAGATAGATGACCAGCATCAGCATCTGCGGGAAATGTGAGACGTCGATCAACCCGAGGCCGACGTAGACCGCGAGCACCGCCGCCGCGAAGCACACCAGCAGCGCACGCACCACGCCGGGATGTTGCTTCTCCTTGGTCGGCGGACGCTTGAACCACAATGCCGCGCCGATCAACCCGCCTGCCGCCGCCGCGGTCAACGGCACCGCCACACCCCGGATGCCCGCCTCGACGAGCAGGCTGTCCATCGGCCGCCTGGTCACCACGCCGGTGCCGAACTGCGGGGCCAGTCTGGTCAGCGTCGCGGCCGCGGTGAAGGACAGCGCGCCGAGCGCTCCAAGCATGAAGCCGTCCAACGCTTCCCGCGTCGGTGGACCCAGCAGTCGGACGATCACCACGGGCGCCAACATCAGCAGCACACCGCCCAGCGGAATTCCGATACCGGTGCTCAACATCCGGGTCCCGGCGACGCCTACGCCCAACCCGACTTGAAGCGACCGGGCCACCATCATCCCGGTCAACAGCACCCAGCCGACGCCCAGCGCGATCCCAAGCGCGGCCGCCAGCACCCAGCTGCGGGCGGGCAGGTCGTCGAATCCGTCGGACTCGTGCAGATACAACACGAACAGCAACGGGAAACCCAGTGCCGAGACGGCGACCAGCGCGCCGGGCATCCGCAGCACCGCGAATACGACCAACGCCACCAACACCAGCGCGAGCCCGACCCGAAACACGTTGCGGGACCGTGGCGGAAGGTGCGGGAACAACGAACTCGCCAGCGACGGCTGCAGCAGGTGCTCCCCTGGCGCGGCGCCAAAGTCGCGGATACGCAACCAATCCGGCCCTTCGCCCGGCCGTGGTGTCAGGTGACAGCCGCACAGCCCGCAGTATTCGCCTGCCGGGACGTCGACCTTGCAGATCCGGCATTCCTCGGTGGGCACTTGTTCTTCGGGGCTGCTCATTGGCTCACCCTCTGCACGACGAGCAGGTTGCGCACCAGGTTGTCGATGTCCGGGGTGCCCAGTCCGGTGACCAGGTCGTAGCCGGGGGTCGCGGTGTCGACGGCATTGCCACCGAGCGTGACGTCACGGAAGCCGGGCAGCGGCGCACCGGCCGCGGTCCGATACAGCAGCGGGTTGAGGTCGCCGAGTTCGCGGCCGCCGTTGGCGAGCAGGTACTGATTCATCACGGCGGCCAGCCCCGCCCAGATCGGCGCCGACTGCGACGTGCCGCCACCGACGAGTTCCTGTTGGTCGAACACGATCCGCACGCCGGTGAACGGGTCGGCGACAGCGGCGACGTCCGGCGTCAGCCTGCGGCCCTGATCCTTGTCGGCCAGTACGCCTTTCTGCCACTCCGGCCGGTCGAACAACGACGACACCCCGCCGCCGGTGCCTTGCGACAACGGTACGTCGAACCAGGCCTGCTCGGCCTGCCACACGCCGTTCGCGTCCGTCGACAACGTGGTGCCGCCGACGTCGACCATCTCCGGCAGCGACGCCACCGAATCCAGACCCACATCGCTGGCTCCCGGTGGCGACGACCAGTCGTCACCGCCCTTGCATTCCAAACCCGCGAGGTCGCCGCTGGCGTTGAACGCCGTCGTGCCGTGCGAATGCGCGGTCCGCAACGCCGACCGGGCGGGCGCCATATCGGCCGCGGTGATCAGCTTGTCGCAACCCCAGCCGATCGAGAAGCTCCAAACCGCTCCCGGGAACTGCCGATCGGCATCCTCGAGCATCCGGCCGATCTTCTCGTAGCCGCCGTCGCCCTCCACAGTGGATCGGGCGTTCCACACGACCTTGCGCGCATCCGGCGCGACGGCGTGGGCGACCTCGAGGTCCATGGTGGTCTCACCGCGCGCTTCCTTCGGCTTGCCGCCGATCACGACCGGCGTGAACTTCGGCAGGTTGTACGTGGTGGCGAACGTGTCGAGGTCGGACTGCTCGAAGCCGTCGAACGCGAAGAAGACGATCGTGGTGCCCTTACCGGTGTAGCCCTGTGCGGCCAACTTGTCGGCGTTGTAGGTGGTCAGCAACCGCGCGGGCGTCAGCCCCCTGTCGGGCACGTCGAGCGGCAGGATCGACGGCCGCGACGTGTGGTGCGGCGTGTAGCCGAGAATCCGCCCGAACTCGGTGACCTCGCCGCGAAGCGGTTGGGGGATCGACGGCTGCTGCGGCGACGCATAGAACACCTGGCCGCGTTGCCCGCGGTAGTCGTGCACCTCGACGTCGAACGCCTTCGCCACCCGCTCGGCGGCGCCCTCGACCACGGCCCACTCGTCGCCTGGCCGCCAGCGCACGTCCAGACCGTTGTCGCCGGCCCACCCGTAGAGCGCATCCGGCCGACTGGTGTCGCTCAGCGCGGCGGTCAACTGGGTATCCGCGCGGTGCGACGGCCCCAGGTCAGTGGAACTGGCCAATAGATAGGCGTACGGCCCGCTGATCAGTCCCGAGGTGCCGGACACCGCGGGCCGTAGATCGGAAACGAGTGCGAACACCCCGACAGCGACAAGCGCCAGCGTCGTGAAATGCCGGGCAACCACAAGAGCCAGCGTACGTCCGGGCTGGCCAGAGGGTGTTCTAGTTATCGCCGGGAATGGCGGTCGGCGCAGGCGGGGCCTTCACCGGCGGCGTGAACAGGTTTCCACCGGTCGGGTTGATCGACTTCTCCGTCGGCGCGGGCGGCGGCGGGGCCGGCGTCTCGGCAGGCGTGGTCGTCGTCGTGGTCGTGGTGGTGGTCGTCGTTTCCGGCGCCTTTTCCTCTTCCTTCGCGCACGAAGCGGTCAAGCCGACCATCGTGACAATCGCGGCGCCACCGGCAACCGCCGCGATACGGCGACCCATCCGACCCATGATTTCGTCCTTCCCGACCTTTGCCAGCGGTTTTGAAGATCAAACTGGCTGACGAAACTCTACCCAGTTGTGGCAGCAGGTGCACAGCGATTGCGCAGCGGGTGCCAAGCCCGGAGGGTTGAATCTAGCGGCGCAAGGGTATTACCGTTTGTCGTTTCGTGTAGCCGTGCCCCTACGAAATGGTGGTCGCCGTGTACCAACAGATTCTCGATCCGGTTGCGCATTCTCTGGCGTGGAGCTCTTTGATCGCGGCGCTGCCGCTGCTGCTGTTGTTCGTCATGTTGGGTGCATTGAGGGTGACTGCCTGGGTGGCGTCGCTGGTGTCCCTGGTGCTGGCGATCGCGCTTGCGATTTTCGTCTACGGCATGCCGTTGGGCCAGACACTGCTGGCAGGCACGGAAGGCGCGGCGTTCGGGTTCTTCCCCATCCTGTGGATCGTGATCAACGCGATTTGGGTTTACCAAATGACCGTCGAGACAGGGCATTTCGATGTGCTGCGGCGGTCGTTCGCACAGGTCAGTGACGACCAGCGGGTGCAGGCCGTCATCATCGCGTTCTCGTTCGGCGCATTGCTGGAGGCGCTGGCAGGGTTCGGCACCCCGGTCGCGGTGACGTCGGTGATGTTGATGGCGCTGGGGTTCCGGCCGCTCAAGGCGGCGGCGCTTTCGCTGACCGCCAACACCGCGCCTGTCGCGTTCGGTGCGATGGCCACCCCGATTCTGACGCTCGGCAAGGTGACAGGTCTGCCCAGCGACACCTTGGGCGCGATGGTGGGCAGGCAGACACCGATCCTCGCACTGTTCGTGCCGCTGGTGCTGGTGGCGATCGTCGACGGTTGGCGCGGGCTGCGGGAGACCTGGCCGGTGGCCCTGGTCTGCGGCATCGTGTTCGGGATCGGGCAGTACGCCACGTCGAACTTCCTCTCGGTGCCACTGGCCGACGTGGTCGCCTCACTGCTGTCGGCGGCCGCGGTGGTCGCCATGGTCCGGATCTGGCGCCCGCGCACCGAGCATGCGCCCGCGGTGATCGCGGGTGGCGCGGCCGACGAACCGACGCCCGAATTCGCGCACCGCGTCGAGAACCCTGACGATCGCGCCGAGGTGATGAAGGCCTACGCGCCCTACGTCATCGTCATCATCGTGTTCGTGATCTGTCAGATCACCGCGGTGAAGAATTTGCTCGACAAGGCGACTTTGAAATTCGACTGGCCCGGCATACATGTCGTCAGCACGACGGGAAAGCCGGTGTCGCTCAACCAGTTCACGCTGAACCTGCTGACCACTCCCGGCACCCAGATGCTGATCGCGGGGGTGATCACGATGGCCGTCCTCAAGCTGTCGGTGCCCCGCGCGGTCAAGGCGTACGGCAGCACGCTGTTCCAGTTGCGCTTCGCGATCGTCACCGTGATGTTGGTGTTGGCCCTTGCGTTCGTGATGAACCTGTCGGGTCAGACCATCACCCTCGGCACGTGGATGGCGGGGGCGGGCGGCGCCTTCGCGTTGCTGTCACCCGTGCTCGGCTGGCTCGGCACCGCCGTGACCGGTTCGGACACGTCGGCGAACTCGCTGTTCGGGGCCTTGCAGGTGACGGCGGCCAATCAGGCCGGGCTCTCGGACGTGCTGATGGCCGCGTCGAACAGTTCGGGCGGCGTACTGGGCAAGATGATCTCGCCGCAGAACCTGGCGATCGCCGCGGCCGCGGTCGGCATGAACGGCAAGGAAGGCGACATCTTCCGTCGCGTCGTGGTGTGGAGCCTGGTCTTCCTGGCGGCGATGTGCGTGCTCTCGGCGCTGCAGGCGTCGGTCCTGGCGTGGATGGTGCCCTGACTCAAACCGGCTGTGGGCCAAGCAGTTTTACGATGCCTGGACGGCGGTCAGCGCCTCGTCGAGCGTCGGGAACAGATCGAAGATCTGGTCGAGGCCGGTGAGCTGAATCGGTCGACTGGTGGCCGCGCTGTTGGCGACCACCGCGAACCGCGCGGACTCGCTGACGGTGTTGTGGGTCGCCACCAACGCCTGAAGACCGGCCGACGCCAGGAATCCGACGTCGGTCAGGTCGATGACGAGTCCTGTCGGCTTCGATGTCAGCGCGTTCTCGATGGCGGCTTCCAGCGTGGGGACCGTGGCCAAGTCGATATCGCCGTCGACTCGCAGCACCGCGATCCCGTTCTGGTACGCGAGCGCGGTGGCGATCGCTTCGTCGGCGGGCATGGGGAAAGCCTAGTAGGCAATCGCGGTTGACGATTGGCGACTTCGCCGCTTACCTGCCCGGCGCGGAGGCTAATGTCGGCTGAGTGACTCGTGCACTTCGACCGTGTGCGAGCGGAGTTGGGAGGCTGAATGTCTGAATCGACCACAGATTTCCCCGCTGTCCCCACCAAGCTCGTCGGCGAGGATCTACTGCCGCAACTCGTCCAGCACCTGCGTCAAAATCGCACCGCCCTGCGCGAGGAATGGGCGCGCCGCATCACCGAGGCCGAACTGCTCACCGCGATGTCGCCGGAGGAGATCTTCTCCGAGGCGACCACCGTGTACGACAGCTACGTCGAGGTGCTGGAGACCGGCAGCGTCGAAGCGCTCCAGGACTATGCGCGCGACCTGTCGGAACGCATCATCCCGCGAGGCGTGGAAACCGACGAGGTGGTCGGCATCGTGCTGTTGCTTCGCGACGTGCTGGCCCGCTCGCTGTTCGAGAAGTACCAGACCGATTTCGACCTGCTCAACCGCGTTCTGGACGCCTACGAACCGGCAGCCAACCGCATCGCGAACACCGTGGCCGTCGGCTTCGTGCAGGAACGCGAGCGCATCATCCGCCAGCAGCAGGAAGCCATCCGCGAGCTGTCCACCCCGGTGCTGCAGGTGCGCGAACAGTTGCTCATCCTGCCGATCATCGGTGTGCTCGACAGCCAGCGCGCCCGCCAGGTCACCGAGCAGTTGCTGCGGGCGATCCGCGCCAACCGCGCGAAGGTGGTCGTCATCGACATCACCGGTGTGCCGACCATCGACTCCACCGTCGCCAACCACCTCGTGCAGACCGTCGACGCGTCGGGTCTGATGGGTGCCAGCGTGATCATCACCGGCCTGTCGTCCGACATCGCCCTGACCCTGGTGACGATCGGGCTGGATCTGTCGAAGATGAACGCGGTCGGCGACCTGCAGGGTGGTATCGAAGAGGCCGAGCGGCTCCTCGGCTACGAGGTGACCCGCACCGGCGACCAGAACGGATGACCAGCGCTACCGCTGCCCCCTCATGCCTGTCCCCATTCTGAAACAAGGCGCGATCCTGATCGCTTCGGTACAGGCTGCCCTCACCGACTCCGACGCCGACCGGTTGCGCCACGACCTGATGGAGCGGGTGAGCCGCTACCGCGCGCACGGCATCATCGTCGACGTGACCGCCATCGACGTGATGGATTCTTTCGCCGCCAGGTCGCTGCGCACCATCGCGCACATGACAAGGCTGCGCGGAGCGGACACGGTGATCGTCGGCCTGCAACCCGAAGTGGCGTTCGCGATGGTGCAACTCGGCCTCGTCTTCGACGACATGTACACGGCGCTGGATCTCGAAGAGGGGCTCGCGTTCCTCAACCGGCAACTCGAGTCGCGCCAGCCGACGATCGGACGCGACGGTGCCGATTGACGCCGGAATGACTCCGAGAGACGAGGTGATCGACGTCAAGAATTCCGACGATATCGTCGCGGCGCGCCAAGCGGGACATCAGCTGGCGCGCGACCTCGGGTTCTCGCTGACCGATGTCACGATGATCGCCACCGCGATCTCCGAAATCGCCCGCAACATCACGAGTTACGCCGGCTCCGGTGCGATTCGGGTTGCCGTTGAGGAGCGCGACGGCCGCACGGCGCTGGTGGTGCGCGCCGAGGACGAAGGACCTGGCATCGCCGACATCGAGCGGGCGCTGGAGGACGGCTATTCGACCGGCAGGGGGCTTGGCCTCGGGCTGCCCGGTGCGCGACGCCTGATGGACCACTTGATCATCGACTCGAAGCCCGGCCGCGGCACCGTCGTCGAGATGTGGAAGTGGATCCCAGCAAATGCGTAGACAAGGTCAGATCGGACCCATCGAATGGGCAACGGCGCGCCGCCCGCTGCCCGGCGAGACGGTCTGCGGCGACTACCCGATCGCGGTCGACGTCCCTGGCGGCGCGGCGCTGTTCGGGGTGGCCGACGGGCTGGGCCATGGCGCGGCCGCCGAGACCGCGGCGCTGCGTGCGGAGGAAGTGGTGAACCGTTGTCGCAGTGAACCTCTCGACGTCCTGCTGCAGCTGTGTCATCGCAGCCTCAGCGACACCCGCGGCGCCGCAGTCACTTTGGCGCGCATCGACTTCGGGCTGCGCACGCTGAGCTGGATCGGCATCGGCAACGTGACGGCCGATCTGGTGGCCAAGCGCCCGGGTGGCGCGCAGATCCGGGCGTCCGCGCTGCTGGCAGGCGGCATCGTCGGCTACCGCATCCCGCACGCGCTGACCACCCATCAGGTGCCCATCTCGCCAGGTGACCTGCTGGTCATCGCCACCGACGGCATTCTCGAAGACCACGTCCGGGACATCGACTTCGCCGCACCCGCGACCGCGATCGCCGACCACATCCTCGACGCGTACAGCAGGGAGTCCGACGACGCGCTGGTGCTGACCGCGCGTCACCGGGGCACCTTGTCATGACCGGCCCGACGACGAACGCCGACTTTCATGCCCAATATGCGGCCGCGCTGAGCGCCTACCTCGCCGCCAAGGGCGAGGACACCCTTGCCGTCGGCCACGAGTTGGGCCGGCGCGCATTGACCGAGCAGATCAGCATGCTCGAGATCATCGAGAACCACTCCCGCCTCGTCGAGCGCGCCGACGCGAAGGCCGACGCGTCCGTGGCGCTGCAGTTCTTGCTGCAGACCCTTGCGGCGCTGGACGTCGCGACGCGCGGATTCATCGACGGCACAAGGAAATACGAACAACAGCGGGCCCGCGCCGAGGATCTGGCCGACCGCGACGAGTTCCGCACCGCGTTGGTCAACTCGCTGCAGGAGGGCTTCTTCGTCGCCGACGCCACGGGGGCCGTCACCGAGATCAACGAAGCCTTCGCCGACATCACCGGCTACGGGCCCGATGGTCTGCCGTACGCGTGGCCGCCGCCGTGGATGAGCGACGGCACCGCGACACGCGACCAGTTGGCGCAGTTACTCGCGTACGGCGCCCTCGAAGCCGAAGCGCCGGTGCGGCACCGCGACGGGCGCCTCATCTGGGTGGCGATGAGCGTCAACGCCGTCGCGTCGCCGAACACCGAACACGGCACCTTCGTCGGCACCATCCGGGACATCACCGCCGCGCGGGCGGCGACCGTTCGGGACCGGGCGGTGGCCCGACTGGCCACCGCGGTGAGTGTCGCCAAGAGCGTCGGCGAGGTGCTGTCCAGCACGCTCGACGAGTGCCGCACCGCGCTTCAGACAGCGCGCGTCGCGGCGGTCATGTGGTCGACCGACGAGCATGATCCGACCGTGCACCAATCGGGTGACCCCCCGGTGCTGCACTGGCGCGACCTCGACCCGCGGTTGCGCGAATGTCTCGACACGGCGCGCACCTGGCTGCCGCTCACCGTCGAATCCGTCGGCTGGACAACCGGTTCCGATGTCGCGCACGGCATGGTGGCCACTCTGTCGCGGGACGCCGCGCTGTGGCTGGAGTTCGACAGTCCGCGCGTTGTCGCGGCCGAGGACACCCAGCTGGTGACCGCCCTGGTCGGGCATCTGAGCCTGGCCATGCAGCACGTCCGGCAGTTCGAACTGGCGCGCGACACGTCGTTGACGCTGCAACGCTCGATGCTCGCACCGACCGAGCTGCCCCCTGGCTTCGCGGTGCGCTACGAGCCCGCCGTGTCGCCGCTGGAGATCGGCGGCGATTGGTACGACGTGTTGCCGGTGGGCGACGACCGCATCGGCATCATCGTCGGCGACTGCGTCGGTCGCGGGTTGGCCGCCGCCGCGGTGATGGGTCAGTTGCGCAGCTCCGGCCGCGCGCTGCTGCTGACCGGTGCGTCGCCGTCGACACTGCTCGAGCAACTCGATGCGGTAGCCGGGTTCATCCCCGACGCGTTCTGCACCACCGTGTTCGTGGCGATGCTCGACACCCGCTCCGAGACGCTGACGTACAGCAGCGCGGGCCATGTTCCCGCGGTGCTCACCGCACCGGACGCGGCGCCGCTGATGCTGACCGACGCCAGATCGGTGCCGCTGGCCGTGCACAGAGACGAGCCGCGGCCGCAGGCCACCGCCGCGCTGACCGGTGGATCGACGCTGCTGCTCTACACCGACGGGCTCGTCGAGCGTCGCCACGAGTCGATCGACAAGGGGATCGAGCGCGTCGCCGAGGTGATGTCGCAGACGATGCAGCTGCCGGTCGACACGGCCGCCGACGTGATACTCGTAAGACTGGCCCCCGACTCGGGCTACGACGACGATGTCGCGATCGTGCTGTACCGCCATCCCGGATCGACGCTCGTGATCGAAATCGACGCAACGCCAGCGCGATTGACCGATATCCGGCATCAGCTCCTTGCGTGGCTGCACTCCGCAGGCGTGTCGGAGACGTTGGCCGGCGACGTCGTGTTGGTGGTCAACGAGGCGTGTAGCAACAGCGCGGAGCACGCGTACCGGGGCCAGCAGGTGGGCCCGATGCGTGTCGAGGCCACGCGCGACGCCCATCACATCCACATCCAGGTGTCGGACTCAGGGTCGTGGAAGACGCCGCCTGCGGATCCCGGAACCCGCGGCAGGGGCATTCTGTTGATGCGGTCGCTGAGCGAACAGGTCGACGTCGACGGCACCTCGCACGGCACAACCGTAGGCATGCGGTTCGCGGTCGGATAGGTTCAGGCAGTATGCGCTCGAGCGTCGGAGGTGCAGGGTGACCAGCGTTTCCGGCGCCGGCGCGCGCCGACCAGCCCCGCTGAGTATCCGGCTGCCCGCGGTTCCCGCCAGCCTCGCCGTCGTGCGCGATCGCCTGCGTGGTTGGCTGCCGACCACCGCCGTGACCGCGGCCGCGGCCGCCGACGTGCTGCTCGCCGTCGGAGAGGCCGCGACGAACGTCGTCGAACATGCGGTGCGCGGCGCGCCCCGCACCGTCATGTTGGAGGTGACGGGCCGGGCCACCGAAACCGGACTAGCGTTGACGGTCAAGGACAACGGGCGCTGGCACGCGCCGCCGAGTTCGACGGACCATCGCGGGCACGGCAGCAAGTTGATGAAGGCACTCGTTGACAAGGTGACGATCACACCGTCTCCACAGGGAACCACGGTGGAATTGCACAAGGAGCTCCATCGATGACAACCAGTCAGTTTCGAATGTCCGCAGCGGAGGCCGAGCAACCGCCGGTCGTCACCGCCCGCGGGGATATCGACCTGGCCAACGTCAACGAGTTCTCCGACGTGCTGACTGCCGCCGCGGCGGGCAGCGACGCGATCACCGTCGACTTGTCCGAGGTGACGTACTGCGACAGCGCGGCGGTGCGGGCGCTGTTCTCCGTCGCCGCGACCACCAAGCTCAACCTCATCGTGCCCGCGTCGGGGACGATCATGACGCTGCTGAGCATCTCGGGCCTGGACCGTGTCGCGACAGTGACGACCCGCGACTGATCCCCGCGACTCCCGATGGCCCCCGCTGACTTTCGCCCCCAGTCACATCCCCAACTGGTGGCGTTGATGCATCGCATCCTCGAACGGATGCAGGCTGATCTGCTCGATGCACTCGGGTTCGCGATCGTCATCCACGACAAGCGCCACGACGAACCGCCGTCCGTGCTCGCGTCGGTCGGCGTCGGCGCGGACTTCGCCACCGCCCAACTGGGAGCCGTCGGAGGACCCGTGCCCGATGCGCTGGCCTACCAGGTGCCGGTGCTCAGCATCGACCTCTGGACCGATGACCGCTGGCCCCAGCTCACCTCGGCTGCCATGAACTCGCTTGCACCACAACAGGAATTCTGTTGGGCCGAGTGCCGCGGCGTCGCGGCCGTGCCGGGCGTATGGGCCGAGGACGCGACGGTTGTGGTCTGCTGTGTGCTCAAGCAACCCGCCAGCGCCGCCACGGTGACCAGCCTGATCACCTACGAGCAACTGGTGTCGGCGGCGCTGATCACATCGGCCGCCGAAAACGCCTCGGCCATAGCGGATATCATCACCGTGCTCCAGTCACGCGGTGCGATCGAACAGGCCAAGGGCGCGTTGATGGGCTTGGTGCGGTGTGACGCCGAACATGCCTGGCGGATGCTGCGTCGCGCCAGCCAGGAGTTCAACGTCAAGCTGCGTGAATTGGCGGTGGCACTCGTCGAACACATCAGCGGTGCACCCGCCGAACAACCCGACACCGGAACGCCGATCACCCCCGACGAGCGCACCCGCGAGGCGGCCCGGCTGATGTGGGCGGCATTGTCGGAGACACCGTCATCCGAGTAGTTCCGCGCCCTGACTCGCCCTGGTACGCGCGATGGTCGGCGCGTTGTAACCCGCGTCGTGGACCGCTTCGCGGATCGCGTCGGCGATGTCGGCAGCCTTCCTGACCGGGGCCAGCGCAATCACGCAGCCCCCGAATCCCCCGCCCGTCATCCTGGCGCCGAGCGCGCCCGCCGCGACGGCGGTGTCGGCGATCAGATCGATGTGGTCTGTGGTGATCTCGAAATCGTCGCGCATCGACGCCTGCGACGTGGTGAACAGCCGGCCGATCGCCGCATAGTCGGAGTGCTCAAGGGCCGCAACGACTTCCAGCACACGCCGATTGTCGGTGAGGATATGGCGGGCGCGCCGCGCATCGACGGGATCGGCGACCGCGGCCAGCGCCGCCACGCCTCGGTCCTGCACCTCCCGCAGCGACGACACGCCCAGGTCCGCCGCCGCCCGTTCGCAAGACACCCGGCGCGACGCGTACTCGCCGCCGGCGTGTTGATGCGGTGCGCGCGAATTGACCAGCAGCAGGGTGACGTCGACGGCATCCGGATCGAACACCACGGGGCGCACCGCCGGTTCGCGGAAGTCGATCAGCAACGCCTTCTGCGGCGCACCGCACAACGACGCCAGCTGGTCCATCATGCCGGTGGGTGCGCCCACATAGTCGTTCTCGGCCCGCTGGGCGAGCCGGGCAAGCTCGATCCGGTCGAGCTCGACGCCTGCCGCGGTGGTCAAGGCGCCGAGGACCGCGCATTCCAATGCAGCCGAAGACGAGACGCCCGAACCCATTTCGACGTCGCTGACGATCGACATGCTGCCGCCCCGGATGCGGTGGCCCGCCTGCGCCAGCGCCCAGACCACCCCCGCGACATAGCCCGCCCATCCGCCGACGTCACCGGGTGCGGTGTCGAGCGGGATCGAAACGGTGCCGTCCCCTTGATCGCTTTGCACTGTCAGTTCGGCGCCCTCGTCGGGTAGATAAGCGACGACTGTGCGTTCGGGTAGGGCGATCGGCAATGCGAAACCCAGGTTGTAGTCGGTGTGTTCGCCGATCAGGTTGATCCGCCCCGGCGCCGCATACCGGATCGGGCCCCTCACGCCAGGTCCCGCAGTCGCTCGGCGACGCTTTCCGGGGTGACGTCACTGATGAACGCGTCCATCGCCGATTCGGAACCTGCGAGGAACTTCAGCTTGGTGGCACTGCGCCGCACCGACATCAGCTCGACGTGGAAGTAACCCTCCCGCTGATCGGCGGATCCGGTGTACTGGTGCAGCGCCGAAATGTACGGCAGCGCAGTCGGATACATGCGGTCGAAGCGGGCGAGCACGTCGAGGTAGATGTGTGCGAAGCCGTCGAGTTCGCCGTCGGTGAGGTCGACGAGGTTGTGCACGAAGCGGTTCGGGTAGATGTGTACCTCCACCGGCCACCTGGCCGCGAACGGGACGAAGGCGGTGAACGAGTCGGTCCTGGCGATGACCCGGCTGCCGTCGGCGATTTCACGGGCCAGAATGTCGGTGAAGAGGTTGCCGCCGTTGCGGTCCGCGTAGGCACGGGCCTCGCGCATCATCTCGGCCGCGCGCGGCGGCAGATACGGGTAGCCGTAGATCTGACCGTGCGGGTGTGTCAGCGTGACACCGATCTCCTCACCGCGATTCTCGAAGCAGAACACGTATGCGATGCCGGGTCGGCCCATCAGGTCGGCGGTGCGGTGCCGCCATGCGTCGACGACCAGGCGGGCATGCTGGTGGGTCAGCCCGCTGAACGAACCGGTGTGGTCGCTGGAGAAGCAGATCACTTCGCAACGGCCATGTCCCACAGCCGATTGGAGCAGATCGCCGTTGGGCGTCGGCAGCGTGAAGGGGGCGGTGCCTGCGCCGGACAGGCTCGGGAAGCGGTTCTCGAAGACCGCGACGTCGTAGTCGGCCGCGGGGATCTCACTGGTCAGCCCGGTCGGTCCCGGGCACAGCGGGCATTGGTCGGCAGGCGGTTTGTAGGTCCGGTCCTGCCGCAGGGCGGCGATGATCACCCATTGGCCGGTCTGGCGGTCGAACCGCAACTCCGACTGCTGTTCACCGCGCTGCGGTAGCGGACGGCGGTCCGGCACCGGCGCCGGTGTGTGGCCGGGTAGCGCGAACAACAACAGTTCGCGGCCGTCGGCGAGCGGCCACCTGGCCGGGTCGGTCATGGCAGCACCGTCGCGATCGTGAGCCGCCCGACGTGTTGTTCGATGATGCCACGGTCGGCGACGGACAGCCCGTCGTCGACGATCAGGTTGTCGACACGGCGCATCCTGGCGAACACGTTGGTCCCCACTTCGCGGTACTTGGTGTGATCGGCCAGCACGGTGAGCTGCGCGCCGATGCCGATCAATGTCCGATTCGTCTGTGCCTCAGCCATATTCGGCGTCGTCAAACCCGCCTCCGGATCAAACCCGTGCACTCCGAGATACGTGCCGTCCACCCGGAACGACCCGATCGCCGCATCGGCGACCGGGCCGACCAACGCATCCGACGGGGTGCGGACTCCGCCTGACAGGTACACCTGCGGGGCGTCGGCGGCATCGCCGCCGGGATCGGTGAGCACCTCGAACACGCTCAGCGAGTTCGTCACCACCGTGATCGACGACCGGTGCCGCAGCCTGCGGGCGAGTTCAGTGGTGGTGGTGCCCGCGCTGATCGCGATCGTCATGCCGTCCTCGACGGTGTCGGCGGCCACCGCCGCGATGGCCGCCTTTTCCGCGCGCTGTTGGCCGGCCTTGACCGACGACCAGGGTTCCTCACCGCGGTTGTGTCTGGCCACCGCGCCGCCGTGCACCTTGCGCAGCAGGTTCTGCGCATCGAGCGCGTCGAGGTCACGCCGGACGGTCATCTCCGACACGTCGAGTTCGGCGGCCAGGTCGGCGACCCGGACCGCCCCGTCGGCGTTCAAGGCCCGCAGGATCGCGTATCGGCGTTCGGCGGCGAGCATGGGACCGCACAATATCAAACACAATTTCCCGATTTGGTTCAGTTTGCCTGGTTAGTGCTGTTAGTTTCTGGTTGTTTGTGACTGAACGTGTGCTTACTCCGACTCAAAGGAGTTGATTACCGCAGATGACCGAGAACGTGCTGCGCCTCAACCTCGGCTGGCTCGACTACATGCTCGTGGCCATCTATTTCGTCTTCGTGCTCGGCATCGGCTTCATCGCTCGTAGTCAGATCTCGACCAGCCTGGACTTCTTCCTGTCCGGCCGCAGGCTGCCCGCCTGGGTCACCGGCCTGGCATTCATCTCGGCGAACCTCGGCGCGGTCGAGATCATGGGCATGTCCGCCAACGGTGCCCAGGTCGGGTTGTCGACCATGCACTACTACTGGATCGGCGCGATCCCGGCCATGCTGTTCCTCGGCGTGGTGATGATGCCGTTCTACTACGGCTCGAAGGTACGAAGCGTGCCAGAGTTCATGCGGCGGCGCTTCGGCCCTGGCGCGCACCTGGTCAACGCGATCAGCTTCGCCACCGCTCAGGTGCTGATCGCCGGCGTCAACCTGTTCCTGTTGGCGACGGTGATCAACGCACTACTCGGTTGGCCGCGATGGCTGTCGCTGATCGTCGCGGCGCTGGTGGTGCTCAGCTACATCACGCTGGGCGGCCTCTCGGCGGCGATCTACAACGAGGTGTTGCAGTTCTTCGTGATCGTGGCGGCGCTGGTGCCGCTGACCGTCTTCGGGCTGATCAAGATCGGCGGCTGGAATGGCTTGAAGGACAAGGTCATCGACACGATGACCGACGGCAAGGTGACCGCCACGACAAGCGAACAGCTGACCACATGGCCAGGCACGGCGCTGTCCGGATTCTCCAGTCCGGTGTGGTCGGTGATCGGCATCGTGTTCGGCCTCGGGTTCGTGCTGTCGTTCGGTTACTGGACCACCAACTTCGTCGAGGTGCAGCGCGCGATGGCGTCGAATTCCATCTCGGCGGCGCGGCGCTCGCCGATCATCGGATCGTTCCCGAAGATGTTCATACCGTTCGTGATCATCGTGCCCGGCATGATCGCCGCGGCCTCGATCGGCGACATGATCCGACTGAAAACCACTGGCGAAGGCGACATCACGTACAACGACGCGATGCTGCTGATGATCCGCGACATCCTGCCCAACGGCTTGCTCGGCGTCGCGATCGCGGGCCTGCTCGCCTCGTTCATGGCCGGTATGGCCGCCAACATCTCGGCGTTCAACACCGTGTTCAGCTACGACATCTGGCAGGACTACGTCGTCAAGGACCGACCGGACAGCTACTACATCGCGGTCGGCCGGATCGCCACCATCGCCGCGACGATCCTGGCCATCTTCACCGCGTTGATCGCGGCGGGCTACTCCAACCTGATGGACTACCTGCAGACGCTGTTCGGGTTCTTCAACGCTCCGCTGTTCGCGACGTTCATCCTCGGTATGTTCTGGAAGCGGATGACCTCGACCGCGGGCTGGGCCGGCCTGGTGTCCGGAACCCTTTCCGCCATCTTCGTTTTCATCCTCTCCAAGGTCGGTGTGATCAGCCTGCCCGGCCAGGGTGTGCCTTTCGTCGCGGCGTCGGTGGCCTTCGTCGTCGACATTCTGGTCAGCGTGGCGGTCACCATGGTCACCACTCCGAAGCCGGCCAGCGAGTTGGTCGGGCTGGTGTACTCGGAGACGTCGAAGGACGTCTTCTCCGATCCGGAGAGCGCCGGAAAAGCCTGGTACTACAAGCCCGTTCCGCTGGCCGGGCTCTCCCTTGCCCTTGTCATCGTGCTCAACATTGTTTTCCACTAAGACGGATTCCACTGATTCGAGGAAACCCAGATGCGACACCTGTTCGACGTTCGCAACATCATCGGTGCGCTGCTCGGCATCTACGGCATCGTGTTGACCATCGCCGGCTTCGCCCCCGGTCTGCTCGGTGACCACCACAGCGCCGCCACCGACAATCCCGTCGACCTCTACGTCGGCACCGATGCCAACTGGTGGGTGGGCCTGGTGCTGATCGGCGTGTCCGTCGTGTTCATCGGCTGGGCGCTACTGCGCCCGGTCAAGATTTCGGACACGGAATCGGAACCGACCGAACCAGGGCGGCACTAGGCCCCTCGGCGCGCCACCGCCGCCTCGAGCTGTTCTTCGTAGGCGCCCTCGTCGCGACCGAGCGCGATGGTGGCCGCGGCCATCGCGATGGTGCTGATCGTGATCAGCACCGCGTCGAGTTGACTGACGTCGAGGTGCTCGCCGAGCACCACCGCTCCGAGAAGCACTGCGATCAGCGGCTCGAGCACCAACATCGTCGGCACCGACGTCTGCAGCGATCCCGCGTGAAAAGCGGACTGCTGCAAGAACGTTGCGAACACGGCGATCAGCACAAGCAGATACGGCACCGGCGTGATGAGCAGTGCATGTACGCCTTCGTAGATCAGCACGTGCATCAGCAATTTGGTCAGCACGGCGACGACACCGAACAACACCCCGACCGCGAGCGCGAGCAGCACCGCCCGCTTCCATCCCATCGTGCGGGTCGCGACGATGACGCAGGCGCCGACGGCGGCCGTGCAGATCACCGCGACCAACGCCGACAGCGGCAATGACGCCTCGTAGTCACCGGGCCTGGTCTTGGCCAACACCACGAACACCGCGAGCGCCAGGGTCAATACCACCGCCCACACCCATTCGCCGCGCGTGACACGCCTGCGGGCCATTCGTGCGCTCAACGGCAACGCGAACAGCAGCGCGGACACCAGGATCGGCTGCACCAGAAGCAGTGAGCCCTTCGCAAGGGCCAGCGCCTGGAAGCCGTAGCCGGCCACGGCGGCAGCGGTGCCCGCCCACCACAGCGGCCTGCGCAATAGTGTCAGGAACATCACCGAACTCACGCCGTGCTCCTGGGGCACGTCGACGGTGGCGCGCTGACGCACCACAATGCCGATTGCCAGAAAGACGGCGGCGAGCAAGGCGAACAGCACCGTCAGACCATGGCCTACCAAGCGTCGAGTTCCTTTCAGGCCACGGCCACCACATGAACAAGACCAACATATTCGTCGGGGCCGCCCAAGCGCGAGGCGATCTCGAGATGGGTTTTGAACTTGCCTGGCCGGGGCATAGAACTGCACATGAACGTGCGACGGTTGATTTTGCTCGTAGGTGCGGTCGTGTTGGTCGTCGGAGTGATCGGACTGCTGATGCCCGTATCGGTGCCGGGACCCGACGGTGGTGACATCGGGTGCGGCAATGCGTTGGCTCAGGATTCGTCAGCCGCGCAGCAGGCCGACAACCAGAACCCGGCCAACCTGCCGATCATCAATCAGGTCGTCCCGCACACCAACTACGCGGCCGAGTGCTCGTCGGCGGTTTCCAGCAGGCGCTCATGGACGATTCCGGTGGCCGTCGTCGGCCTGCTGGTGATTGCCGGTTCGTTCTTCGTCGGCGGCCGGACGGGCGCCCGAACTCCCTAGCTGGCCTCGCGGCCGCCGACCAGACGCAGGTGCGGCTGACGCGGCTCCTCGGGGGCGAGGCGGTCGTTGACCCGCTCGGCCACAGAGTCCACCCGGTTGACGGCTCGGTCGCAGAAGTCGCGCACCTTCTCGCCCGCGGCGTCCACGTCGTCCGCCGCACTGAGTAGGTAGGCCCTCACGTTGACCCGCAACCGCTCACCCGCCCGGCGCACCCGACGGCGCAACCGGTCGTCGATCTCGACGGTGACATACGGCAACACCTGAAGCCTCATTCGCGCCTCCCCTTCGTGGATGCCTGGCCTCAGACTACTGGGCATCGCAGGCCGGGAGGCTAGGAGCCGGAGTCGCCGCTGTCGGCGCTCTCCTTGTCCTCCTGCGCCTTCTGGATCGCGGCCCTGCCCTCGGGACTGCCCGCCGAATTGCCGGGCTCCTTCGCGGTCGCGACGGTGGCGTTGCAGTTCAGGTAGACCAATACCGTGTCGGTGACGGGGCTGAAGTCGTCGCCCTTGATCCACGGCGCCGACTGGGAGTGGCTGACGATGCAGTCGTCGTCGGAGAGCGTGTCCCCGGCCCGGCTCGCGATGACTGCCTTCTTGCCCGCATCGCTGATCGCCTTCGAAGCGTCGCTGTAGGTCTGGCCGCTGTAGTCGTCGGCGGCCGCAACCCCGGACCCGAAGAACGCCAGCGACGTCGCCGCCGCACCGACAACGGCGATCCCGTAAACGCCGAACTTCCTCATGTGACGTCCTCCGTGTGATGTACCTGTGGTTGTCCTTCCGAGACACTGGGTGTCTGGTGGACAGGACGTTAGAGTCACCGGCTGGCAGGACGCTGGTAAACAATATGCAATCTCCTGCCAATTCGGCGTCACCCTTGACGCCCGATTTGGACCGCCAGGTCTAACCGACCAGCGACTTACGCGTTGACTACCTGCTTTTTTGGACGATATAGTTCAGTTCTCTACACAGATAGGACACAGCATGATGTCTGGCCGTACGGCTCGCCGCCTCGCCGCAACCGCGGCCATGGGCGCCATCATCGGAATGGGCGCGCTGACCGCCTGCGGTGAGGGCGAAAAGGCACCCGAGACCACCACCCCCACCACCACGACGACCACCAGCGAAACGACGTCGGCCCCCGCGCCCGCGCCTGCGCCGACGGAGAAGTCGATCAACCCGACGGGCGGCAACCTGTTCTCGCCCTCGGTCAAGGCGCCTGCCGCGCCGACGGCCATCCCGGGCAACAAAGAGAACACCGGTTAGGTCGATCTCGTCCAGTTCGCGACGCCGGCACTGTCAGCGCACTGCGGTGCCGGCGGTCGCGTACGCCGCCACATGGCCGATGGCCATGTTCAACGCCGACTGCATCAGCCGCGGGTCGCGGCCGGTCTGCGACAGCAGATAGCCGCCCTCGACCGCCGCAAGTAGCCCTGTCGCAAGGGATTTCACGTCGACGTCGGCGACCAGCGCGCCGGCCTCACGCATCCGCTCCAGCGCTGCGCCCAGCAGGTCGCGCCATTGCGCGAAGTAGTCGGCGAGCGAAGCCCTTGCCTTGTCGTCGGTATCGGACAGTTCGGCGGCCAGCGAACCGAGTTCGCATCCCCACAGCCCGCGACGAAGCGCACATCTCTGCACCATCGCGTCGCGCCAGGTGTAGAGCCCGCGGAAGGAATCGACCTTCTCCAACCGAAGCCGCTGCCACGACAGGATCTCGTCGGCGCGCATCGTGATGACCTCGTACACCAACTCCGATTTGTCCTCGAAGTGTTGGTAGAACTGGGATTTGCTCGTCGCGCTTGCCGCCAGCACGTCGTCGATGGTGGTGGCTGCGACGCCCTGCACATGCATCAACTCCGCGGCCGCCAGGACGATTCGGTTGCGGGTGGCCGCGCCGCGTGCTGTCAGCTTCGGCCGCGTTGCAGGATCCGTCGGCGGCACCTACTCACTGTAACCCCGCGGATTGGAACGTTTGGTCCGATATCGCTTGCGGGAGCGGACGCCCCGCGGTTTCCCTGATGGTCAGGATCGTCGCCAGCGACACGATCGCGGCCACCACGACGTAGTACGCGGGTGCGACGGCGTCCCCCGTCTCAGCGGTCAGCCAGGTGACGACATAGGGCGTGGTGCCGCCGAACGCGGCGACACAGACGTTGTAGCCGATCGAGAAGCCGCTGTAGCGGACCCGGGTGGCGAACAGTTCGACGCCCGCAGCGACGGCCGTCGACACGTACACCGCCTCGATCACCGCCAACCCGCAGTGCGCGGCGATCGCCGCCGCCACCGAACCGGAATTGAGGAGTCCGAACAGCGGATAGCCGAGCACTGCGAAGGCCACGGAGCCCGCGATCAGCATGGGCCGTCGGCCGATCCGATCCGACAGCGCGGCCAGCGGAAGGATCAGCACCAGCGCCACCAGACTGGCCAGGGTGATCGAGACGAAGGCGGTGGTCTTGGAGAAGTGCAGCGTCTTGATGAAGTAGGTCGGCAGGAACGTGAACACGACGTAGTAGCCGATGTTGAAGATGATCATCAGCCCGATCACCTGAAGGATCGGGCGCCACGCGGTGCCGACCGCCTCCTTCAGCGGTGACTTGGCGACCTGCTTGGCCTTGCTGAGTTCGGCGAATTGCGGGGTGTCGTCCAGTCGCAGCCGGATGTACAGGCCGACGAGCCCGAGCGGGCCCGCGAGCAGGAACGGGATGCGCCAGCCGTAGCTCTCCATCGCCGCGGCGGGCAGCAGCGCCGCCAGCAGCGTCACGGTCACCGAGCCGATCAGGAATCCGAGCACCCCTGACCACACCATGAACGTGACCGTCAGGCCGCGGCGTCGGTCCGAGGCGAACTCGGCCAGATACACCGCGCCGCCGCCGTACTCACCGCCCGCCGAGAAGCCCTGCAGACACCGGAGGAACAACAGCAGCAGCGGTGCCGCGACCCCGATGGTCGCGTAGGTGGGCAGCAGGCCGATCGCCAGTGTCGCGGTCGCCATCAGCAGGATGACGAGCGCAAGCACTCGCTGTCTGCCGATCCGGTCACCGAGCGGCCCGAACACGAATCCGCCGAGAGGACGCATGAAGAACGCCGCCGCGAAGATGGCGAACGTGTTCAGCAGCGCCGCGGTTTCGTTTCCGGACGGAAAGAAGTTCGCCGCGATGAAGGTGGCCAGGAACCCGTAGATGGCGAAGTCGAACCACTCCACGGCGTTGCCGATCGATGCGCCGGACACCGCCTTGCGAACATCCTGTGGCACGAAGAATCTCCCGAAAGTAAGCGTCCCGCTGAGCAATTCGCTTACGGGAGCGCAGGTCGCCTCCCTGACAAGATAACCGGCTCAGGTCGTCCAATAGGGCCGAGTCATCAGGACGAAGAGCACAAGCACCGCCAGCGGCGCCAGCAGCGGCACCCACGGCAGCTGGAACGGAAGCGACACCGCGAAAAGGCCCGCTGCGGTGAAGCCTGCGGCGCCGAGCACACTCGGTGCCGCCACCGCCGCGGTGTGCCGCAGCACCAGATACGCCGCCGCGCACAGCCCGGACGTCGCGGTCAGCACCGGCGGGGCATCGGCGAGCACGAGCACCGCGACAGTCGCCAGCACTGCAAGCGCGGCGGCGGGACGAAAAACGCTGCCCGCCAACACCGCGACGGCGGCGAAGACGGCGACCAACAGCGCCGTCCTGTCGGCCTGCACCGCCGCCGACGCGACCATCAACAGCCCGAACGAAGCCGAGACCGCGCGCGCCTGCAGCGTCATGTCAACGCCGCCCTCCGGCGCACCGAGCGGCGCCGGTCCGGCACCAACTGCATCGCCTGATCGAGGGTGGCGTCGCCGTGCCACGCGACCACGTCGACCCCGATGGTCCGCATATCGCGGTACATGAATGACCGCTGCAGCGACCACATCCGGGCCACCAAGCCGTCCTTGTCTTCCTCGAACGGGGCCCCTTCGAGCACGTCGACGGCCACCACGGTGTGGCCGCGTTTACGCAAGTCGATGAGCGCGAGCGCGAATTCGGTGTCGAGCAGAGTGGAGAACGCGACGACGATCGCGCCGGGCGGGACCGCCGCCTGCGGCGCGAGAGTGCCTGGCGTGTCCTCGAATCCGTCGCCGGCGGTCAGCATGGCGTCCAGAATTCGGTAGAACTGCCTGCGTCCGATGTCGGCGCCCAACCATCGCGGGTGGCGGTCGCCGAGCACGACCACACCTGCGCGGTCACCGCTACGCAGCGCGCTCTGCACCACTTGCACGGCGCCGCGCGCGATGCGGTCGGTTGCGGCGGTGGCCGGACCCGGCGGTTGCGGGTAGCCGTCGATCATCACCACCACGTCGGCGGCGCGGTCGGTCAGGCGCTGCGTCACGTGCAGGCTGCCCCTACGCGCGCTGACGGGCCAGTTGACGGTGCGCAACTGGTCGCCAGGCACGTACCGCCGGACGTCGGCGTATTCGACGCCGGGGCCGATGTGCCGGGTCAGGTGGGTGCCGAGGCGGTCGAGCAGTTCGGTGCGCGGCAACGCGGTGGACTGCGGGGGCGCCAACGGGAACACGAACACGTGCGCGGCGTCGGCCACGCCCGTGCCGTGCAGAAGTCCGCCGCGCGCAAGGACATTCACGCGCGCGACGACGGGGTAGCGGCCCCACCTGTCGGCCGTGGCGGTCACGATATGACGGTGCGCGGATTCGACGGTGTGCAACCGCATCCCGTCCACCGCCTCCAGCGTCAGAGGAATCGCCGCCTCGGCGTTTTCACTCGTGGACCACACCTCGACCCTGGTCTCTTCGGATTCAAAGCACCGCTGGGCCGACGGCTCGGCGTGCACGTGCACCGTCGGGACCTCGCGTTGCCATCCGATGGACATCAGCACACCGACCAGCGGTGCCGCGAACGCGACAAGCTGCCAGTAGGCGCCGATCACCGCGACCGCGAGGGCGGCCGCAGCGCACGTCACCAGCGAGCGCGTCAAAGCCGAAGGCCGCCAGCGTAATTCCACGTCGACGGTGCGGGTCTCGCTCATCCCTTGGTCCTCGGCACCGGCAGCCGGCGCAGCAGTTCCTCGACGACGTCGGAGCCGTGCACGCGGCGCACCCACATCTCCGGTCGCAGACTGATCCGGTGCGCCATGGTGGGCACGGCCAGCGATTTCACGTCCTCGGGTATCACGTAGTCCCGTCCGAGCAGCAGCGCCCGCGCACGGGACAGTTGCACCAGGTCGAGTTCCGCGCGTGGGCTGGCGCCGACCGCCACCTGAGGATGCTGACGCGTCGCGGTCGCCAGCGACACCACATAGCGCAGCACGTCGTCATGCACGGTGACCTGTTCCACCGATTCGCGCATGGCGAGCAGATCGTGGGCGTCGACCACCTGTTGCACGGTCGGTTGCGCGGACCCGCGGTCGAGGCGGCGCCGCAACATGGACGCCTCCTCCTGTTCGGACAGGTACCGCAGTTCGAGGCGGATCGCGAAGCGGTCGAGTTGCGCCTCTGGCAGCGGGTAGGTGCCCTCGTACTCGATCGGGTTGTCGGTGGCCAGCACGATGAACGGGGCGGGCAGTCGGTGGGTGACGCCGTCGATGCTGACCTGACCCTCCGCCATCGCCTCCAGCAGCGCGGCCTGCGTCTTCGGCGGTGTCCGGTTGATCTCGTCGGCAAGGAGCAGGTTGGTGAAGATCGGCCCCCTTCGGAATTCGAAACGCCCCGACTGCATGTCGTAGACCGTGGAGCCGAGCAGGTCGGCGGGCAGCAGATCCGGGGTGAACTGGACGCGGGTGAACTCCAGACCCAACGCCGCCGCGAAGGACCTGGCGATCAGCGTCTTGCCGAGGCCGGGCAGATCCTCGATCAGCACATGGCCGCCCGCGAGCACCGTGGTCAGGATCAGGGCCAGCGCACCGCGTTTGCCGACCACCGCCTGACCGATCTCGTCGAGCACCGATTCACAGTGCGCGGTGGTGGTGGCCGCGGGCAGCCCCGTCATACTTGCTCCAACCGTCGCAGGATCTCGTCGAGCGCTGCCCGACCCGGCCCGGGTTCGCTGTCGCCGGTGCGCGAGACGTTCTGCGGGTCGACCCACGCCCACAGTTCCACCCCGAACAGCATGGTGCCGGTGGCGTGAAAGGCGTTGCGGTTCCTGGCTTGTCGTTGCCCGGTGGCCAGCTCGAACTGCCGTGCCAGCATCGGGCGCAGGTGCCGGTCCCAGGCCCTGCGGGTCGACTCCGACCTGCCGACCAATGTCTCGGTCCGAGAAAGCCAGCGGCGCAACGACTCCGCGGCGTCGTTCGTGGTCGCCGAATCGTGGTAGCTCGGTTCACGCACCAGGTAGAACCGCAGGGCGAGAAGCACCAGGGCGACCATCATGCCGACGACGCCAAGCACCCACTCCCTGTCGAGCACCGCGACCGCCATCACCTCGGCGAGTACCACGACGAACAGGCCCGCGGCCACAAGCTTTTTCATGCCATGCTCCGCAGGTCGGTGAGCACCAGGCGCAGCGCGTCGACCGCGTCGTCGCGGTGGCCCTCGTTCATCACGTGCGGGGAGAACCGGGCTTCCTCGAACAACTCGACGAGTCGCGTCGCACTGTCGGCGTTGAGCGCGTGCCGCCCGACTGCCCTGGCCAATACCTCCGACGGGGTGTCGCAGTCCAACGGGGCGGCGCCGGGTACCCGGGTGAGTTCACGTTCCATTGCGGCGTAACACGCGATGATCGCTTCGCGGGGCTCGCGGCTGAGGTCGCCGATCTCGGCGAGGCCGACTTCGGCTGCGCGCGCGAGCGATTCGGCGGCGCCCGGCTGTCCGGGGATGTCCTGGCCGGGACCGGACGAGGGCGTCGGCGACGGTAGCCTGCGCTGCCGCCGCGAGACGACGACGGACCCGACGACGATCAGCGCCATCAGGATCACCATCGGCGGGACCAGGTAGCCGATCACGTCGTGACCCTGGCCGCCGGGCGAACCTGGTTGCGGAGCAGTCGGATTGGTCGTCGGCGGCGCAGTTCCGGGATCCGCGGCCGACGGGGTGCCGGACGGCAGCTGGCCCGCAGGCCCGCCGAGGTCCAGTCGCATCAACATCATCACCAGCAGCAGCCAGGCGATGATCACCGCCAACGCGACCAACGACAACCGCCACGTCGGGCGGCCCATGGTGGCACCGCTGAGCGGCAGCGTGCCCGGTCCCGGTCTCCGCGCCTGCCCACTGCGTAGACGCACCACGACCGCGACGCCGATGATCGCCACCGAGATGCACAGCAAGGCGATGTCGACGATCAGCGCCACCGGACTTCCCGACGACCGCTCACGGTCGACAGCCTTGGCACTGCCCGGCAGGTAGCCCCGCAGTGCCCACGCTGTGACGAACAGCAGCAGGATCACCGCGACCACTCGCGCCGTCGGCTTCTCCATACCGTCTCCATCCTGCCCGTAGGTGGACCCCCGCAGCGCACGTTTCGGGGGCTATCTTTGGCGCTGTGACCAGCACGCTGCAGGACGCCCGAGTCGCGTCCGCCCTCGACCGGATGTATGCCGAATCCACCGAACAGTTCGCCCAGCTGCGGGAGCGGTCGGGCGACTTCGAGCGGCTTGCCAAGGCCAGTGCGCAGGAACGCGCCGACGCCTTCAGCGATTTCTATTTGCCGGTGACCCCGGAGGCGGGCCGCCTGCTGTACGCGCTGGTGCGCGCATCCCGACCGAGCACCGTCGTCGAGTTCGGCATGTCGCTGGGCATCTCGGCCATCCACCTGGCGTCCGCGGTGCGCGACAACGGCTCCGGCCGGGTCGTCACCACCGAACTCAGCGCGGCGAAGGTCGCGACCGCCAAACAGACGTTCGCCGCGACGGGCCTCGACGATCTGATCACCGTGCTCGAAGGCGACGCGCTGACGACCCTCGACGGGGTCGACGGTCCAGTCGAGTTCGTGCTGCTCGACGGTTGGAAGGAGTTGTACCTTCCGGTGACCAAGCTGCTCGAGCCCAAGCTGTCGGCCGGGGCGCTGATCGTCGCCGACAACACCTCGATGGACGACGCCAAGCCGTACCTGGACCACGTCCGCGACCCCGGTAACGGCTATGTCAGCGTCAACTTCCCGGTTCGTGAGGGCGACGACAGCATGGAGATCAGCTGCCGCGCAGTCACTTAGACTTCAGCCGCGCTTTCGCCTCTTTGACCGCGGCCGCGGCGTCGCGGCTGGCCTGCTTGCCCTTGTCGTAGGCGTCGTCGGCGGCGGCCAACGCGTTCTCGGCATCCTCGAGTCGCCTGCGGGCGTCGTCGCGGCGCAGCCGCGCGGTGGCGACGTCGGATTGCAATTCGGTCAGCGCCGCATCCGCGTCGGCCTTGGCGCGTTCCGCGGCGGCGATGGCGGCCCGCGCCTCCTTCCGCTGTTTGGTCTCGTCATCGTCGGGTTCGGGCTTGGGCGCTGCGGCGGGCTGCTCACTACGCGGCTTGCGGGTGGGCGTGAAAACCATTGCACTGTCGCCGAATTCGCCGAACCCCGACCACTGTTCGGCCTTGGTCAGCCTGCCGAGGCGGGCAGCGACGTCGGGGTCGGCGATGGCGGCCTGCAGCGTGCCGGTCACGTCGTCGCGTACCGCGGCGGTGGGGTTGGCCAACTCGGCCTCCTCGAATGCGGCTCGTGCCAGGTCGTCGACGAGGCGGCGTTGTTCGCGGGACAGCTCGCGGATGCGGTCGCCCGCCATCGACGAGTGGGCGTCCTTCAACCGTTCACCGAGATCGGCCAGGCGGGTCCTGGTGTCGGGTTCGCGGACCGCCAGCCGGTTGACCACCCACGCCGCCGTCGTCGGTTTACGCGCGGCGGAGATCGCCTTGGCCGCGTCGGCGTCCCCGCGCTTCTTGGCCGCTGCGGCCAGCTTGGTGCGCAGCGCGGTGAACTCGTCGGGCTTGGCCTCGTACAACTGGTCGAGCTCGTCGGCCATCCCGTCATGATAGGGACCGGCCCGGCTCACGGCCCCTGTCCGACCTCGCGCAACCAGCGCGCAGTGATCTGTCGGTAGGCCTGCTCGCCGACGCTGCCGCGACGGCCGTCGTAGACGTGGTCGGCGTACGGCACCGCCACCAGTTCCACGTCAACCCCGGCCGCCTTAGCCAGGTCGACGAACCGGTAGGTGCCCGCCACCGGCACCAGGTGGTCGGCCTCGCCGACGACGATCAACGTGGGCGGCGCGGTCGCGGTCAGGTGGCTGTTGGATGCAATGGCTGCGTAGCGGTCAGGGAACTGGCGCGGTGAGCCGCCGGTGTACGCGCCGACCATGGCACGGGAACGCCCACCCAATGCGGGATCGGGGTTGTCGTAAAAGCCGACGGGGTCGACGACGGGATAGATCGCAGACACCGCCGCCACCTTCGGCATGATGCCGCCGCAGGACGAACGCAGTTGCCCCGCGGCGGCGAGGTAAGCGGTGTTGATGGCGAGGTTTCCGCCCGCCGAGTGCCCTGACACCGACAGCCGCGCCGGGTCACCGCCGTATTTGTGTGCGTTCGCGACTACCCAGCCCAGCGCGCAGCCGATCTGGTCCTGGGTGACGTTCCACAGGTGCCGGTCGGCCGATGACAGCGTGTAGTCGACGCTGACCACCAGCCAGCCCCGCTCGGCGAACCATCGCAGGTCTGCGCTGCGGGATGTCAGGTCGCCTGCGACCCAGCCGCCGCCGTGAATGTAAACGAAAACCGGTGCGTGCGAGCTGGTTTCACGTGGACGAAAGACCGCCAGACGCAGCGGCGCGCCGTCGTAGGTGCCGTAGGTTGCCACGTCGTCCGGCGCCGCGTATCTGGGCACGCCGATGCCGAACGTGTCGGTCAATCGGATGTCGGCGCCGGCTTGTTCGACCGCCGCGATCATCCTGGCGTCGATCACCGCTGCGCCCGCGACGGTAAGGGCGGCAACGACGGCCAGTGCGGCGCCGATGCGACCCCGACGCACCCGCCAGTGGATCAGCGCGAGCACCCCGCCTGCGACCGCGGCGACCGTCAGCCACGGCAGATACCAGGGCACGAAGGCGGTCGCCAACCCGAGGTAGGGCACGCGATAGAGGTAGGTGCCCAGCACGGCCACCGCGGTCGGCACCACCAGCAGGGCGGCGACGATGATCACAACAGGCACGATTCATCTTGGCGCACAGCGTTGGATGTAACGATGTCATCTGTGGACAGTCGGCGAGGTCTTCGCCCCGCGATCGTGATCGGCGCGTTGGGCGTGGTGTTCGGCGACATCGGCACCAGCCCCATCTACACGCTGCAGACCGTGTTCAATCCCGGTGACCCCCACCCGGTACCGATCTCGACCGCCAATGTGTATGGCGTCGTGTCGACGATCTTCTGGTCGGTGATGATCATCGTCACGCTGACCTACGTCACGCTGGTGATGCGCGCCGACAACAACGGCGAGGGCGGGATCATGGCGCTGATCACGCTGCTGCGCAGATGGACAGGACAGCCGGGGCGGCGCACAGCCATGGTGCTGGCCGTACTCGGCGTGTTCGGGGCCGCGTTGTTCTTCGGCGACAGCATGATCACGCCCGCTATTTCGGTGCTGTCCGCTGTCGAGGGTCTCAAGGTGATCGAGCCTGACTTCAGAGACTTCGTCGTGCCGATCACGGCGCTGATCATCATGGGACTGTTCGCCGTTCAGCGCCACGGTACGGCGGTGGTCGGGAGGTTCTTCGGGCCGGTGATGATCGCCTGGTTCGTCGCGATCGGCGCGTGCGGGGTCCACGGGATCGTCGACAACCCGGAGATCCTGAGGGCGTTGTCGCCGACCTACGCGGCCACATTCCTGTTGAGCCACTTCCACATTGCGTTCTTCTCGCTTGCGGCGATCGTGCTGTCCGTCACCGGCGCCGAGGCGCTGTACGCCGATATGGGGCACTTCGGCCGCAAAGCGATCACAGTGGGCTGGCTCGGTTTGGTGCTGCCCGCCTGCACGCTGAACTACTTCGGCCAGGGCGCGCTGGTGCTTGCCGACGAGGCGAAGGTGAGGGCGCCGTTCTTCCTGCTCACCCCGGAATGGGCGCGAATCCCGATGGTGCTGCTGGCGACTGCGGCGACGGTGATCGCGTCGCAGGCGGTGATCACCGGCGCGTTCTCGGTCGCGTCGCAGGCCGCTCGACTCGGTTACCTACCGCGACTGCGCATCGAACACACGTCGGCGTCGACCATCGGGCAGATCTATGTACCGTGGATCAACGGTGTGCTGTTGGTGATGGTGCTGATCCTGGTCTTCGCGTTCCGCAGTTCGGCCGCATTGGGTTACGCGTACGGCATGGCGGTGACGGGCACCATCAGCATCGTCACCGCGCTGTTCTTCTACTACGCCAGAACGCGGTGGGCGTGGCCGCTGTGGGCGGTGCTGATCGGCGGCGGGTTCCTGCTGGCCGTCGACGGCATGTTCCTCGCCGCGAACATGACCAAGCTGATGCACGGCGCCTGGCTGCCGCTGCTCATCGCCGCGGTCACGTTCACCGTGATGACCACGTGGCAGAAGGGCCGCGAGATCGTCACGAAGGCAAGGGAAAAGGCGGAAGGTCCGCTGCGTGAGTTCGTCGAGGGGCTGCGGCACTGCAAGCCGCCGCTGGTGCGGGTCAAGGGCACCGCGGTGTTCCTCAACAGAGGGAAAGAGACTGCGCCCCTGGCGATGCGGGCCAACGTCGAACACAACCGGGTGCTGCACCGGCATGTGGTGATCATGTCTATCGAGACGGTTCCGGTGCCCCGACTGTCCGACGACCAGCGGATCACCATCGACGAACTGGGCTACCGGCGTGACGGCATCATCCACGTCAGGGCGTGCTACGGCTACCTGGAGCGACCGAATGTTCCACACGCGCTGACACTGCTCGACCCGGCTCACACCGAAGGTCACATCGACGTCGAAACCGCGTCGTACTTCTTGTCCAAGCTCGAACTGGTTAGCGGAGACGAACCCTCGATGGCGCCGTGGCGCAAACGCTTGTTCATCGCGACGTCGCACATCACCGCTGACGCCGCCGCGTTCTTCAACTTGCCGTGGGACCGCACGGTGATCATCGGGTCGCGCATCGAGGTCTAGGAGTCCTCACCTTTTTCGGCCTTCTCGTCCTTTTCATCCTTCTTTTTGCCGGTTTGGCCCAATTCGATCGTGGCCCAGTGCCCCGGCGACACCAGCACCGACCAGTCGCCGTCACCGCGGCCCAGCTTGAGGACACCGTCGTCGATTTCCCACTTGGTGTCGTCGTCGTAGGTGTCTTCTTGTCCGTCGATGTATGTGAGTTTGAACGCCATACGTCCGGATACCCACATTCGCCTCAACTCAGCCCAACGGTGACAAGCCCGCCGGGCCGAGCATGTAGGCCCGGTCTCCGCGCGGTCCCGCGGCGGCGATCTCGAGGATGGACTTGCCGACCTGCTCGGCGGTGAGCGCGGGTTGTAGCGACTGAGCGAACTGTTCGACGTCGACGCCCTGCCGCGCCGCGTAGGCCGCCACCGCTTTCGCGCCGAGTTCAGTGGCAGGCGTCAACGACGGCAGCACCGAGACGAAGTCGATGCCGAGGCCGGCCCGCTCCGACTCCAGCGCCGCGTACCCGGTGATCATCCTGACGGTGGCCTTCGCGCCTGCGTAGCCGCCGCTGAGCGGCGACCCGTTGATCGCTGCGCCGCTGGACATTGCGATCACCGTGCTGCCGGGCGCCAACGGCCGCAACAGTGCTTCGCGGATCCAGTGAAAGGCCTGGGCCACATCGACATTCCAATTCAGGCTGAACGATTCCCACGTCTGCTGCTGCAGTGGACTCATCTGCGGTGCGGCGCCTGCGCACAGCACCACGGTACGCGGCGCGAACTGGTCGATGAGCCGGTGAGCGGTGGCCGGGTCGGCGGCATCGGCGGTGACTGTGCCGCCACTGCGCGCAACACCCACGACGTGTGCTCCCGCGGCGGTGAATGCCTCGGCGATGCCTCGGCCGAATCCTCTGCTGGCGCCGGTGACGATCACGGTCGAACCGGCAAGGGCGATGCTGTGTTGGTTCATACCGATTCAGAGACACCGGACCGCGCGAATTCATCTGGGCCCGGCCGATGAATTCGGGCCGCGGCAGGGATCTGTATTGGGGAAGCATGTTAAAGGAGGACGCCGTGCCCGCCCAGCAGGAATTCATCGACCAGGCGGCGCCTTATCGGGCCGAGTTGATCGCGCACTGCTATCGGATGCTCGGCTCGGTGCAGGACGCCGAGGACCTGGTCCAGGAGACGTACCTGCGCGGCTGGCGGGGGTACGAAGATTTCGAAGGTCGGGCGGCGTTGCGGACATGGCTGTATCGCATCGCGACCATGGCGTGTCTGCGGGCGCTACAGCATCGCGCCCGCCGGGTGTTGCCCGCCGGACTCGGCGCGGGCTCGGTGGACCCGGACGTCGACATCGATGCGAGCAAGGCCGGATATCCATGGCTCGAACCGATTCCAGACACCTTCACCCCTGAGGTCGCGGTCGCGACGCGGCAGAGCATCCGACTGGCGATCGTCACCGCGCTGCAGGAGCTTCCTGCACGGCAGCGCGCGGTGTTGATCCTGCGGGACGTGGTGCAGTTCAGCGCCGCCGAAGTGGCCGAACTGCTCGAGACCACACCCGCGGCGGTGAACAGCGCGTTGCAGCGAGCGCGCGCCCACCTGGCCGAGGTCGCACCGAATGACGACGACATCATGGAACCGGAGGACCGCGAGTTGCTCGCGTTGGTCGAACGCTATTGCGCGGCCTTCGAGAACGGTGACATGGCCGCGTTGACGGCGCTGCTGCAGGATGACGTCAAACTCGAAATGCCGCCGTTCGCAGCCTGGTTCACGGGCCGGGATGCGGTGACGCGGTTCCTGTCTGCGCGGGCGTTCGCCGAAGCGGGCGCTGTGCTGATGGTGCCCACCTCCGCGAACGGGCAACCGGCGGTCGCTGATTACCGCCGCGACGCCGCGGGTGCGCTGCAGGCGCACGCGATCCATGTGCTAACCGCGGGCCGGGACGGAATATCGGCCATCACAGTGTTTCTCGACCCGAACCTGTTCGGCGTGTTCGGGCTTCCGTCGATGCGTTAGGCCCCTCAGCGCCGGAACACGACCCAGCGCATCGCGCTGTACATGTAGACCGCCTCGCACGCGCCCGCCGCAATCCGCGCGGCGCGATACTCGATGCCCAATGCCACCAGCCCACTGGTGACACCGAGGATGAACGCGAGGTAGTTCACCGCGACCACCATCACGTAGACCGCGAATTGCGGACCCACTGCGCTGTGTGAGCGGAAGTTGAACGTGCGGTTCAGGAAGTAGCTCAGCGTGAATGCGCACGCGTAAGCCACCGTGACGGCGACCGCCAGAGGCATCCGCAGCCCGCCGTGCAGCACGCTCAGGAGCGCCAGGTCTACGCCGAAGGTGAAGCTGTTGAGCACAACGAAGACCAGCAAGGTCGGCGCCACGCTCATGTTGCCACGTTGGCATTCCCAGGTGGCCGGCGGCTGAGCGGCGGGCAAACGTCAGGTGATGCCGAACCGGGTGAGCAGATCGGTTGTCCGCCAGCCGATCAACGCGACGAAGAGCACCAGCAGCGCAACCGACGTCGACACCTGGATCAGGATGCGCCGCTCGCGAGGGGCGTAGGCGTAGGCCGCGGCGACCACCGCGCCGGTGACCAGTCCGCCGATGTGGCCCTGCCAACTGATCTGCTGTCCGCCCAGCGCCGGGATCACGAACGTGAACGCCAGGTTCAGCACGATCAGCCCGACCACCCAGCCGACGTTCAGGTTGAGCCGCTTACTCACCACGAAGTAGGCGCCGAACAACCCGAACACCGCGCCCGACGCGCCTGCCGTCGCGGCCCCCAGCGGCGAGAGGAGATACACCAGGACCGAACCGCCCAATGCGCTCAACGCGTACAGGGCGGTGAAACGCATTCTGCCAAGCCAATTTTCGAGCGGGGCGCCGATCACGTAGAGCGCGTACATGTTGAACAGCAGATGCGCGATGCCATAGTGCATGAAGGCCGACGTCACCAGCCGGTAGTAGTCGCCGTCGGCGACGGCGGGCGCGAACAGCACGAGTTGGCGCTGCAGGCCCGGTGTCACCGCTTCCAACACGAACAGCAGCACGTTGACGGCGATCAGCGTGTAGGTGACGACGGGCGTGCGGGCGCCCTGCCGGGCACCGGCCACCGTCTGCGGCTGACGCACCGATTGCGCGCCCGCGTTGACGCACTCGGCGCACTGGTGGCCTACGGCGGCGTTACGCATGCACTCCGGGCAGATGGGTCGGTGGCAACGCGTGCAGCTGACATAGGTGACGCGGTCGGGATGTCGGTAGCAGGTCGGCGGCGCCTGCGGCGGGGGCGGATAGGTCACAGCGTGCCGAACAGTTCGATCCAGTTGCCGTCGGGGTCGGCGACGAACATCCAGCCCATGCCCGGCACCGGCGCGAACTCCGTCACCGGTTCGACGATCTCGTAGTCGGAGGCGGCGAACGCCTCGGCCACCGCGTGCAGGTTCGCCACCCCGATGGTGAAGTATCTGACGCCGGCCCGGGCGCGGCCGCCGCCCGGTGTGGCCGGTTGCGGTGGCGGCGGGTCGTAGGTCACGAGCTTGACCACGTTCTTGCCGAGCGAATACCGGCGTTGCGACCCGCCGGGGAACTCGACGTCGCCCTGGCACTCCAGCCCGAGGAAGCCCTCGTAGAAAGCGACCATCGCGTCCAGGTTCGTCGTCACGAGGCCGACCTCGATCGCGGGCGAGAGCAGGTCGAAGCGCACGGCCACGAGACTACCTATGGCCGAGGACCGTCCCTGGCGGCGCTAGGTGCAGGGGATGCCGTGCGGTCCGCCGATCCAGTGACCGGGCGGCGAGTGCCACGGACAGAACTTCGCGACGTCCCCGGGTCCCGGCCATACGTCGACGTCCGGCACCCAGTCTCCCGGCCCGGGAATCCACGGAATGTTCGGGCCCCAGCCCGGATCAGCCTGGGCGGCACCAGCGCCGAGTCCGACGGCGCCGACGCCCAGCGAAGCGGCGACGGCAACTGCGGCTGCAATTTTCTTCAACATCATCTTTGCCCCCTCGAGGTGCAGGGCTCACTGTCGACGATACGTCCGGCAGGCACGAATTGGCACCCGCCGTACGCTCATCGGGTGGAAGAGGCAGCCAAACCCGACATCCTCGCAGCGCTGGACGACAGCGGGCGGCGGTTGGTCTCGATGGTCCGCGGGCTCGATCCGACTCGCGCCGCGCGACCGGTACCCGGGCTCGCCTGGACGGCCGCGGAGACTGCCGCGCATGTGGTGACCGTGCTCGGCAGGCTTCTTGGCGATCGTCGACGCGGCGCCACGAACCAGGAGGTTGCCGAGCTGAATGCGACCTGCCTCTCGGAGTACACCGACCGGGAGATCAACGATGTCGCCGACCGACTCGAGACAAGCCTGCGCACGGTGATCGACCGCGTCTATCCCAAGGTCGACTTCGACCGCCAGTATCCGTTCCACGGTGGATCGACGATCTCGGCCGGCGGAGGGGCCCGCTGGATCTTGTGCGAGCTGCTCGTCCACGGCTACGACATCGCCGCCGCAAGCGGAGACGAATGGGAGATACCGGCCGCGGAGGCATCCATCGCCATTCGTGGCCCCGCTGAGTCGATGAACCGGCTGCTCGAGAGCCCGACCTCGACCCGGCTCCTGGTGCGTCTTGGAAACGACGACACGGTCGAATTGGCCGCAATCACAGGGCATTTGCCCGGCGGAGACGAGCCGGTCGACGCTAAGCCCGACGAGTTGCTGCTGGCCCTGTTCGGAAGGATCGAAGTATCCGATCCACGGTTGGCCGCGGTGGTCGCCGAGCTGCCGACCATGTGAGGCTAACCGTGGCCGAAGCCGGTGTGACTGCGCACCAGTGGCAGGGTCGCCGTCGTCGCGAAGCCCGGTGCGGCCTCGCACACCGCCGGCACCGCGTTGAGCACCTGCATCGCCGTCGCCACGTTGGCCGACCGCACGTGTTCGGCGATGCCAGCAGACCGGGTGAAACTCGCAAGCGAGATGAAATGTGTCCGCATCGACGGATCGCCCTCGATGGTCAATGTCCACCCGTCCTTCGGGCGCGGCCAATGGTCGGGGTCCTCGCCGCCGACGGTCCACAGCGTCTCGATCTCGATCAGCGGTTCGCCGTTGCGCCTGCCCACCCAGTTCCACCGCTGCCCCGCCGTTGTCCCCGCCCGCAGCAGTCTGTCGAAGATCTGATGGTCCTCGCGGGCCGCGACGGCGTCCACGGTCGCGGTCACCTCGTCGATGCCCGCGTTGAGCGCATCGGCGAGGAACCACACCTGCTCGGTGAAGATGCCGCTGTTGAACGCCAGGAAGTCGTTGGTGGCCGTGCTGATCGCCTCCACCGGTTGACCGAACGCCATGTTGTCGAACGTGATGCCGGTGCTCTCGTACACCGACCAGTCGGCCCGCTCCTGCAGCGTGATCGCGTCGATGCGCCTGCTCATCCCCGACAGCGCCAACGGCAGCGCACCCGACAGATTCCCGGGGTTCAGTCCGCTGCCGTGCACGCTGGTGCCGCTCTGTTCACATGCGGCCAGCACGCGGTCCCGGTCGGCGGCGGGCAGGCGGCGGGGATGAAACAGAAAGGCCGTCGTGACGACGTTCTTGCCCGCGGCCAAAATCGCACACACCTCGTCGAGGTCGGCGGTGCGCGGGGTGTACAGCACGCAGTCGGCCTCGATGGCCAACGCCGCCGCCGCGTCGGCTGTCGCTACCACACCCACCGGTTCGCGTCCGAGGATCGCGCCGACATCCGCGCCGTCCTTGGCGTCGGTGTAGACCTTCGCGCCGACCAGATCGAGGTCGGTTCGGTGGTCGAGAATCGCGGTGATCATTTCGGCGCCGACCGCGCCCGTGCCCCACTGAATGACTCGGTACCGCGTCACACCGAGGCACGCTACCGCCCGGCGAATAACAATTCGGTCACTATACGAATCACGATCAATTAAGAGCTGCGGGCAAATCTTGAGAGTTTTCAAGATCTCCGCTTCGATCTGGTGGCTCGCTTACCGAATTCAGGCGATTTTGAGGCGTATTTCACGCCGTTGAGCTGTAACGCTTTTCGCCCCTCCGTCAGTCGCTACGCCGACCCGGTTTAGGCACTTTTGCGTTCGGCTACCTTGGTTTTCGGGGACGGGGGAAACAGCGACGAATCGCAATTCGAAGGAAGAAATTGATCATGAAATTCAGTGGTATCACTGCGCGCCGGCGCGTCGCCGGTGTCGCTGCGGGCTGTCTGCTCGGGGGCGTAGCTGCAGCAACCATCGCCGCGCCCAATGCGGTCGCGGCGCCGGACTGCTCGGCGGCCGGCGTGTCCAACACGGTCAGCTCGACGCTGGGCTCGGCCCGCGGTTACCTGAACAGCCATCCGGCTGCCAACCAGGCCGTCGGCGCGGCGTTCAGCCAACCGCGCGACCAGGCGTCGGCGACGCTGCGCGGTTACTTCACCGCCAACCCGCAGGAGTACTACGACCTGAAGGGCATCCTGGCGCCGATCGGTGACACCCAGCGTCAGTGCAACGTGTCGGTGTTGCCGCCGGAGCTGGCGTCGGCCTACAGCGAGTTCATGGCCGGCTAGCCCATCGCTCGACCACCGCCCGCCGCAGCCCCTCGCTGTGGCGGGCGGTTTTCGTTAGCACGGCTTAGCGACTACTCTGTGGGCATGAAGCCGACAAGAGCCGCCGTCGCGGCAGCGCTCGTCTTGGTTGGCTGTGCGGGATCCCCGGCGGGCGCGTCCGCCGATCCCACGCCCGCACCACCGCCGCCAGGCCCGAAGACCACCATCGACGGCGACGGCACCTTCGCGGTCGGCAAGGACATCCAGCCCGGCACCTACGCCTCGGCAGGTCCCGTCGGCGACGGCGCCTGCTACTGGAAGCGCACCAACGGCACCGACATCGTCGACAACGCGCTGTCGAAAAAGGCGCAGATCGTGCAGATCGAGCCCACCGACACGTCGTTCACCACCAACGAATGCCAGACCTGGCAGTTGACCGATCAGCCCGTGCCCCAGAGCGGCCCCGGTGACCTGATCGGTGCGCTCGGCCAGTTGGGCCAGATCATCGCCCGCAATCCGGGCACTCCCCCGCCCGCCAACCCCGGCGGCTAGCGGATCTTTTCGCCGTACACCCGCTCGACCGTCATCGCCATCAGCACGCGGCGGTCGGACACCATCACCGCGCGGTACTCGTCCCAGTCCGGGTGTTCACCTGCGGCAGCTCGGTAGTAGTCGACGAGCGCTTCGACCTCGGGACCGTGCGGGTCGGTGCCCGGACCGGTCAACGTGACCGTGCCCTCGGCCGTCCCCCACGCCCAACCGTCGGAACTGGTGACCTCGAGCGCCGCACGGGGATCGCGGCGCAGGTTCGCGGTCTTGGCGCGGCCCTCAGTCATCGACACGTAGATGACGCCCGCGTCCCGGTCGTAGTACGGGGTCACCGGCGACAGTTGCGGCAGGCCGTTGCTCTTGATGGTGGCCAGCACGCCGAGCCTGCTCTCGGCGATCAGCGTGTGGGGGTCGAATGTGATGGCGGTCATGTCAACCGGCAACTCACGATCGCTCCTCCGCTATTCCGTACCCTGGCGACGTGGCCGATCTGCATCCCGGCATTGCCGCCCTCGCGCCTTTGATCGGCACCTGGTCGGGCCGCGGCGACGGCGAGTACCCGACGATCGAACCGTTCGGCTATCTGGAGGAAGTGACGTTCGGTCACGTCGGCAAGCCGTTCCTCGTCTACGGCCAGCGCACCAGGGCCGCCGACGACGGCCGTCCCTTGCACGCCGAAACCGGATACCTGCGGATGCCGTCGGCGGATCGCGTGGAACTCGTGCTGGCCCATCCCACCGGCATCACCGAGATTGGTGAGGGCACGCTGACGACGGCCGGCGCCACCATGGAGTTGGAGCTGACCGCGACGGCGATCGGCCGTACCTCGTCGGCCAAAGAAGTCACCGCGCTGAGCCGGTCGATCCGCGTCGACAGCGACCAGCTGACTTACACGTTGCGGATGGGCGCGGTCGGCCTGCCTTTGCAACATCACTTGGCCGCGACACTGCGGAGGAACGCCGGATGAGCGACGGCAGGATCCGCGTCCCCGCCGACCTCGACGCCGTCACGGACATCGGCGCGGAGGACCACTGCGCGATCGACCCGGCGTCCGTCGAACGCATCTGGCAGGCCGCCCGGCACTGGTATCGGGCTGGCATGCACCCTGCGATCCAACTCTGCCTGCGGCACAACGGCAGGGTCGTGCTCAACCGCGCGATCGGCCACGGCTGGGGCAACGGACCCGACGATCCGCCCGATGCCGAAAAGACAACTGTCACAACGCAAACGCCGTTTTGCGTGTATTCCGCCGCCAAGGCGATCACCAGCACCGTCGTGCACATGCTGGCCGAGCGCGGCGTGTTGTCGCTCGACGACCGGGTGTGCAACTACCTGCCGAGCTACACCAGCCACGGCAAGGACCGCACCACGATCCGGCACGTGATGACGCACAGCGCGGGCGTGCCGTTCGCGACCGGACCGCGACCGGACCTCAAGCGGATGGACGACAGCGCATACGCCCGCGAGATGCTCGGCAACCTGAAGCCGATCTACCGCCCCGGCCTTGTGCACATCTATCACGCGCTGACCTGGGGCCCGTTGGTCCGAGAGATCGTATCGGCGGCCACCGGCAAGAACATTCGCGAGGTGCTGGCAACCGAGATCCTCGATCCGCTCGGCTTCCGGTGGACGAACTATGGCGTCGCCGATGCCGATGTGCCACTGGTCGCCCCGAGTTACCCGACCGGCAGGCCGCTGCCGCCGCCCATCGCGGCCGCATTCCGCACCGCGGTCGGCGGCACGATGCACCAGATCATCCCGTATTCGAACACCCGGCAGTTCCTCACCGGCGTGGTGCCGTCGTCCAATACGGTGTCAACCGCCGACGAATTGTCGCGCTTCGCCGAAATACTGCGCCGCGGAGGCGAACTCGACGGAGTGCGGATCATGTCCGCGGACACCCTGCGGGCCGCGACGAAGGAGTGCCGCAGGCTGCGCCCTGACATCGCGACCGGGCTGATGCCGCTGCGCTGGGGCACCGGATACATGCTCGGCTCGAACCGGTTCGGCCCGTTCGGACGCAACGCACCCGCCGCGTTCGGGCACACCGGGCTGGTGAACATCGCCGTGTGGGCCGACCCGCAACGCGGGCTGGCGGCCGGCCTGATCAGCAGCGGCAAACCGGGCAGGCACCGCGAGGCGAACCGCTACCCGGCGCTGCTCGACCGGATCACCGCCGAGTTTGCCCGGACACCAGCCAATGTTTAAGAATCGGCCGATTGGGAACAGGCGAGGTACCCGCCGGACCACGCGCAATGGCCGACGGTTTCAGTCATGTTGGAGGTAGAACGTGTCGGGCCAGTCCGCAGCCAGTCAGTGCACCATCGAGCGCAGGCGCGTCGATGACATCGAGGTGCTATCCGTAGCGGGTGTGGTCGACATGCTCACCGCTTCACAACTCGAGGAGGCGATCGCCACCGCGGCCAAGGACGGACCGCGTGGGGTTGTCGTCGATCTTTCCGCCGTCGACTTCCTCGCCTCGGCAGGGATGGGCATTTTGGTCGCCGCTCGCGAAGAGTTGCCCGCGGACATGCGGTTCGCGGTCGTCGCCGAGGGTCCGGCTACCAGCCGCCCACTCAAGCTCGTCGGGATCGCCGACGTCGTCGGCCTGCATGCCACACTCGACGAAGCACTTGCCGCGTTAGCGGCATAACTAGGCCGCGGACGGGGTAGCCAGCAGGCCGAGATGTCATCCTTTGAAACGCTTTGCAACAGCCCACAGTTCGCGCGCATCGACGCCACCGCTGACCCAGCGACCGCCTCTGCCATCCGGCGTGAGTTCTCGGAGTGGTTGCACCACCACTTCGCGCTCGACGCGGCGAAGGCGTGCGATGTGGTGCTCGCCGTCAACGAGGCGATGGCCAACGCCGCGGAGTACGCCTACGCGACCGCCGACCAACCCGGCGTGATGCAGGTCCAGGCGCAATACGACGTGAACGCGGCCACACTGACGGTGACCATCGAGGACCAGGGCGCCTGGCGGAACACCGATCCGGGGACCCGGGAACTCAAGCGAGGCCGGGGAATCCCGCTCATGCAGGCGCTGGCCGATCAGGCCACCGTCGACACGTCGCCGAGCGGCACCCGCGTCAGCCTGGAATGGACCGGGGTCGACGCGGCCCGTTAGAACTGTGGCAGCCGCACGACTTGGACGAAGAATTCGTCGATCTGCCGCACGGCGCTCATGAACTGGTCGAGGTCGACCGGCTTTGTCACGTAAGCGTTGGCGTGCAACTTGTAACTGCGCAGAATGTCTTCCTCCGCCGAGGACGTGGTGAGCACCACGACCGGAATGTGGCACAGGTCGGGATCGGACTTGATCTTCTCGAGCAACTGGCGCCCGTCGTATTTCGGCAGGTTCAGGTCAAGCAGAATCAGATCCGGGCGCGGCGCGTCGGCGTATGCACCACGCTGGTAGAGGAAGTCCAGCCCCTCCTGGCCGTCGTGCGCGACGTGCAACGTGTTCTTGATCTTGTTGTGTTCGAACGCTTCCCGAGTGATCAGCTCGTCACCCGGGTCGTCCTCGACGAGCAGCACGTCGATCGCCCGGCCTTCCCCGGCTTGTGACGTCATTCAGTACTTCCTTCCAGCATGGCCGCCGGCTGCGGCTCCGGTTCGGCCGTCGATTGAACGGGCAGGGTGAATTGAAACCGGGTACCCGCGGTGTACGAGGAGTCAATCCAGATGTTGCCGCCGTGGTGTTCGACGATCTTCTTGCACAACGCGAGTCCGATGCCCGTGCCGCTGTACGCGTCGCGGCCGTGCAGGCGTTGGAAGATCACGAAGACCTTGTCGGCGAATTCCTGCGGGATCCCGATGCCGTTGTCCGACACCGTGAAGATCCAGTCGACTTCGTCGTCGCGGACCCGCTGCTCACACTCGACGACGATCTTGGGCGCCACCCCATCTCGGCGGAACTTGACCGCGTTGCCGATGAGGTTCTGCCACACCATCGCCAGTAACGTGGGGTCCCCGTCGACGTGCGGCAAACCCGTTGCCGGCGTGACGATTTCGGCGCCGGACTCCTCGATTGCCGTCGACAGGTTGCCGAGGGCGGCGTTCAGTGTGGCGTTCAGGTCGACGTCGGTGTACGTGGCGTTGAGCCGCCCCACCCTGGAAAAGGTGAGCAGATCGTTGATCAACACCTGCATGCGCTTGGCACCGTCGACAGCGAAGCCGATGTACTCGATGCCGCGCTCGTCGAGTTTGTCGCCGTAGCGCTTTTCGAGCAACTGGCAGAAGGAGGCCACCTTGCGCAGCGGTTCCTGAAGGTCGTGGGATGCGACGTAGGCGAACTGCTCGAGTTCCGCGTTCGAGCGCCGCAATTCCATGGTCTGCTCGTCGAGTGCCGCGCTGGCCGACTTCGACGCTTCGAGTTCGTCGACGATGCGCTGCCGCATGTCTTCGACGTCGGCCGCGATGCCGCGAATGTCCCTGGGACCGCTCATCGCAATGCGTTCGCCGAAGTTCCCTTCGGTGATCCGCCTGCACGACGCGGCCAGGGCCGCCAACGGCCTGGTGACCACGTTCCGCACCAGCACGGCAAGCAACACCGTCATTGCGAAGAACGTGCCGATCACGCCGATCAGCACCGCGTTGCGCCAGTTCCGCGCCGCCTGCAAGTCGTCGACGCCTGCCTGTCGCGCCGCACCCAGGTTCTGGTTCTGCACGTCGAACAGCGTTCGCAGACGGTCGAATTCGGCCTTGCCGCGTTCGGCGGTGGCGCTGTCCACCACCGACGGCCTGCCCGGCGTGACGGCGGCGATCAGCGGGTCGGCGTAGTTGGATCGCCATTGGGCGGCGGCCTGCTCGATGGCCTCGAGGTCGTCGACCGCTTCACGGTCATAACCCATGCGGGCGCGGATCTCGTCGGCCGCCGCCTGTTCGGTGCGCTGTCCGGCGAAATACGGTTCGAGGAACTGCCGGTCGGCCGCGATCGCGTATCCGCGCAGCGCTGTCTCCTGATCGCGCAGCGCCGCCTGTAGCTGGTAAGCGGCTACCCGCGCGGGCTGGATACTGTCGACCAACTCGCTGGACACGCGGTCGGTGCGATACAGCAGGACGCCGCCCGCGACGGCACCTGCGAGCACCACCACGCCCATCACCGACAACAGCAGGTTCTGCCAGCCTTGGACGGTCAACCGGCGCGATTCCGTGGGTGCCGTCATCGCGGCGCCCGCTCGACACGCACCACCGCGATGTCGTCGGTGTGCCCGCCGTGCGTCCGCGCCCGCGCCTCCACCTCGCCGATCAGTGCGTCCACGAACGCGGCGCCGGGCAGCGGGGCCAGTGAGCGGGCCAGGTCGAGCAGGCCGTCCTCGCCGAGACGTTCGTTGCCTCGGCCCGAGTGGCCCTCGAACAGGCCGTCGGTGAGCAACAGCAGGCCGTGGCCGTCCGGCAGTTCGAGTTCGTTGACCGGCCATTCGCGTGCGCCGAGGCCCAGCGCGGGCCCTGCGGGCGGTTCGATCCATTGCACGTCGTCTTTTCCATGCATCAACATGCCGGGATGCCCAGCGCGCACGGCATCGAATCGTCGGCTGTCGGGGGCGAACGCCAAGCTCAACAGCGTGGCGAAGATGCCCTTCGACGGGCGTTCGGTGAGCAGGATCCGCTCCAGTTGATGCATTCGCTCATTGCCGCGCAGCCCGGCGAAGGTCAGGGCGCGCCAGCCGATGCGCAATGCCACGCCAAGGGCCGCTTCGTCCGGTCCGTGCCCGGCCACGTCGCCGACCATCACGTGCACCGTCCGGTCCGGTGTCTGGACGACGTCGTAGAAGTCGCCCCCGAGCAGCGCATACGCCCGGCTCGCGCGGTACCGGGCGACGATGTCGACGCCCGGGTCGTCGAGCAGCAGCGGCGAAGGTTGCAGCCCGCGCTCGAGGCGGGCGTTCTCGCCGGCCCGCAACTGGCTGGCATGCAGTTCGACCGCGGTCAGCTCGGCACGTTTGCGCTCTATCGCATATAGCAGCGAGCGACGCAGGGTTTCCGGATCCACCCGGCCTTTGACCAGGTAGTCCTGCGCGCCCGAGGCGACGGCGGAGACGCCGAAGTGCTCGTCGTTCAGCCCGGTCAGCACCACGATCGGGATGGTCGGATCACCCTTGCTGACGCGCTCAAGCGCGTTGATGCCGGTGGCGTCGGGCAGGTTCAGGTCCAGCAGCACACAGTCCGGGCGGCGGCGCACCAACAACCGCTCGGCTTCCGAAATCGAAGGCGCCCAGGCGAAGTCGATGTCGACGGCGGCGTCGGCGATCAGTTCCTCCACCAGGAGGGCATCGGCCCGGTCGTCCTCAACCAGCAGCACCGAGAGTCGGCCGATGCCGGGCACACGAGTGGCGGCGGGAGTGTCCTGCGGGTAGTGCGGGGCGCGCATCGGTTATCACGTCCTTTTACGTAACGTCACCCCGGCCGCGCTGACCCTTCTTCAGTGAACTCCCCGACCATACAGAGTCGGCCCGGACGGATCATCCGACGCTCACAGATTATGCGCGAGCGCCCTTTCGCAGTACGCTGTCCCGCGGTTCCCCGTCGCCCAGGAGAGAGCATGCCCACGCAGTTCGCCTCACGGACCGTTTCCGCACAGCCCTTCCGCAGTGGCCGTTCCATTCGCAGGGTCCCCGGAATGACCGCAGGTCAGTGCTTCGAAATCGAGGTCAGCCCCGAAGTCACCGGCTGGGTCATCCGCATCCCCGAGATCGGCGGCGTGACTCGTGCCAGTCACCGGGTCGCCGTCGAGGTGGCCGCCCGTAAGTACATCGCCGCACACACCGGCATCCCGATCGGCTACATCACGGTGATCGTCCGCGATTGAGCCCCAGAACATGACAAGAGGGGCGCCCGGTGGGGGCGCCCCTCTTGCTTTTTTGGGGGGGTCTTGGTCAGCGGCCGTTGCCGAAGCTCGGTGTCACCGAACCGACCGTGGCCTTCTGCTGGATGTCATGCACCCACTCGTGGTGAGCGACGTCCGCCTGGGCGGCTCCTGCGAAGCCGAGGACCGCGGCGGTCAGTCCGCTGGCGATGACTGTGGCAAATCCGAACTTCTTCATTGTGGTGCCCTCTTCTGTGTGTGCCTTCTTTGTTTTCAACCGGTCTGACTGCTTAAACACACAGGTCAAGGCTTTAATTCCGATGGCAGTAATTGATCGGCGGTTGGCAGGAATCGAGCCGTTTCAAGCCAGCGGCCGGTTTTCCCGCACACCCCGATAAATGCCCCAGCGGACGATGAGCGGCATCAGCACCCGATCGAACGACCACGCCGGGAACGTGAACGCGCGGCCGTTCGGGGCGAACACTTCGAGCCCGTCGGGCTGGATGCCGACGACTGAACCCCACCGCCGCTTCGGCGGGCGGTAATCGCGCATCGGTCCGCCAACGAATGAGGCGCGGACGTTGTGCGCGAGCAGCCCATCGGCCCTGTTTCGGGCCGAACTGCGCAACGGGTCCGTCGCGGCGACGTCGCCCACCGCGAACACATCCGGGTGTCCCGGCACCTGGAGCTGTGGGGTGACCCGCACGAAGCCGCCGTCGTCCAGCAGTTCGGTGGGCAGCCAGCCGGTGTTGGGCCGGACCCGTCCGATCGCCCACAGCACCGCGTCGGCGGACGACTGCGACTGCCCGGTGCTCCACTGCACCGGATCGCTGGTGATCCGGTCGCAGGCGAAGCCGTCGGGGACCACCGCGCGATGCCGCGGGTGCAGCCGCACGCCGGCCTCGTCGAGCCTGCGCTGGACGCGTTCCCATGCGCGCGGGTGGTGCTCGACGAGGGCTCGATCGTTCGGGAAGTAAAGGTCGACCCGCTTACCGGGCCACGTCCTGGCGACGTTGACGGCGCTGCTGATGGCGGCGGCTCCGCCGCCGACCACGATCACCGACTCGGCCTTGGCGAGCCGGTCGTGCGCGGCACAAAGTTCCGCCGCGATCTCGTCGGCGGATTGGAAGTCTGGTCTGCGCCAGAACCCGTTGCTCACCCCGGTCGAAATGACCAACGCGTCGTACGCCTCGGCGGACGTCGACCCGTCGTCGTGGCGCACAAGGACTTTGCGCGCCGCCAGGTCGAGTCCGGACAGGGTGCCGTGCACGGTGCGGACCCGGTCGAGCCCGCGGAACTTGTCGAACGCAACCCAATTGGCGCGCGCCCACTCCTGGGGCCGCGACAGTCGCCAGCCGAGTTCCTGCCCGCTGACCAAGGCCGGTTTGGCCGAGATTCCGACCACATCGGCGTGTCGAGCCAACCGGATTGCGGTGAGAACGCCGCTGTCGCCAAGGCCGGCGATCACCACTCGACGCTTTTCCATCCCGACACGCTGACATAGAAAGAGGGGCACCCGCTACGGGATGCCCCTCTTGAAGATTTGTTGGTCAGCGGTCTAGGAGCGCGTCGGGGGTATCCCAACGCACCCCACCGAAGCGGCCGAAGTCGCTGTCGTAACTGACGATTCCGGCTCTGTGTTCCAGCGCCAGGGCGGCCAGGTGGGCATCGTTGACGAGATTGCCGCCGGTTCCTACTTGCGAGAGCAGGGTGCTGAGTAACTCCGGGTGGCGCGCGGTCGGGCCGACGACGACCGCCCCTGGGGCGCTGCACCAGTCGTCGACCTGTCGCATCGCGTCCTGCGTGCGCAGCGGGGCGGGAAACAGTCCGACCTTGGTGGTCAGCCGTACGAAAGCCAGCATCGGCACCCATGCCAAGCCGACGGTATCGGCGCCCGAGAGGGCGTGATCGAGCCAGCGCCTGCTGGTGTCATGGTGCTCGGCAGCCGAATTCACCGCATAAAGAAGCACGTTGGCGTCGACGATCTTCAAGCGCCACGGCGCTGCCGGCGCAGCAGCTCCTCGTCTTCCAGCTCGGCGGCGAGTTGCAGCGCGCGGTCGAGGTTCACCGACGGCACGCCGAGGTCCGCGGTACGGGTGACGAAGGCTGCAGGGGAAGCGCGGCCTTGGGCCCCGTCACGGATGGCGCCGTTGAGCGCCTCCTTAAACGAGACGCCCCGCTCACGCATGCGCCGACGGACGACGGCCAAGGTGTCGTCATCGAGCGTAACCGTGGTCCGCACGATGAAAGCATAGCATCATTTGAACTGATGCCTTGCTGTCACCAGGCATGGCGTGGCCATGTGATCCCTCAGCCCGTCGCGGCGGCACGTCGTTTCGCGTCCAGGCGGCGCATGGTCCGAAGCCATCGCCATCTGCGGCGTGCGCCCGTGAGCGCGACGGTGTGATCGTCGGCTGACACAGGTGCTGCCGGATAGCCGACGCCGCGGTCTGTGAACGCGACGCCATGGGATCGTCTCCCGTCGGCCGCTGCGATACGCGTTCGACAAGTGAGCGGCGAAATTAGATCGGACGGCAGTGGGCAGCCGGCAGTTCTGGCGTCGAACGATCGTTACACTCATTCTCCTGATCGATGCGAAACCCCTCTCATATTCCTCAGAGTACGAAAAGCCTTGTACGACTTGCGGCTAGACGTATCCGGTCTCGATATCACGACCGTCGTTTACGCACATGTCCGCAATCATCACCGTGTCGGCTGCGGTGACGATCTAGCTGACATCTTCGTTCGAGCCCGGCGGCGGGTGACTCGCGAAGTCGGGTGCTTATCATGCAAGGCAGCCTGTATGTGAATGACGCAACGCAGGCGGACCGTAGCGGCAGGAGAGGACCTTCTCATGTTGAGCCCCAACGGAAGTGAGGATTCACGATGACAATTGAGACTCTCGGCATGCTCGCTGAGCAGGCCGAGGCCGAGTTCATGTATCAATACCTCGCGATGGCGTCAGCGGAGACAAAGGCCCGACTAGGTATATCCACCACAAGAATCGGCGGCGGGGTTGCGGTGTCGATGCGTCATGACGTGACCAAATACTGGTCCAAAGCTCTGGGTTTTGGAATCACTGAGCCGGTATCGGCAGAATTGATCGACGAGATCGTTGACTTCTATCGTGGCGAACAGAGTTCCGGCGCCGTCATCCAGATCGCGCCCCACGCGATTCCCGCCGACTGGGATGAGATCTGTGCACGCCATGGGTTCACGTTGAGGTCGTCGTGGTTCAAGCTGGCCTGCGACGTGAATCAGTTCCGTCCGGGAACAAGTGAATTGAGGGTGACGCCGGTCTCTGACAGTGATGCTGCTCAATGGGCGTCGGTGACCCTGCAAGGATTCGAAATGCCCGAAGAGCAACTGTTGGACATGTTCGTGGCGAGCGCGCAACATCCAAACTTCCGCCCATATGCTGCATGGGACGACGACACGATGGTCGCCGCCGCGAACCTGTACATCCATGGTGCTGTCGGTTCATTCAACGCGGACGCGACGTTGCCTAGTCATCGCAACCGCGGCGCTCAGTCGGCCATGCTCGCTGTTCGTGCCAGCGAGGCGGCGTCCGCAGGCTGTCGATGGCTTGTTGCGGAAACAGGCCGCCCCGCCCCCGGCGCGACCAACCCGTCGCTCGACAACATGTTGCGCTCGGGTCTGCAACCGATGTACCTGCGCCACAACTGGGCATGGACGCCCTAAAGCGTTACACGTCAAAATCTTCGGGTTCATCGGCGACGGACATGGGCGAATAACGTCACTGCGGCTGAACAACTCAGGTAGAGGCCGACATGTCCGACGCCGTAGCGCATCGAGGCCCGGTCGGCATCGAGATGACGCGCCGAGCTGTGCCGCGGACAATTTCTGGGTCATCACACCCAACATTGTTCGACGATCCGGCTTAACGGAACGCAGATTCCGACATATGCGTGCTGGCCGGTGGTATGTGGCAAAGTGTGATGTGGCTGCGGCATAGGGAGACTGGGATTTCGCATGCGAACCGGTCTGCAGCGACCGGAGAAGTTCAAACGGTCTAGCTTACCGTTTTTGGGTGTTCTGTCCCATTACTTGTGTCGATCGAACGCACCATGAACTGACGTGTTCTGTTCCGCGTCCGACTCGGCCGTTTGGTATTCGGGGAGTATCGTTTACAGTCTCATGATCGGCGAACCGCCCTTTGCTACACGAGGTCTCACCGCCAGAGGACACGCGACTCGTCAGCGGATCTTGCAGTGTGCGGCCGACGTGATACTCGTCGATGGCCTTGAGGGCTTGAGTCTCGATCGGGTGCGAGTGGCCGCCGGGGTCAGTGGATCTCAGATCAACCATTACTTTGCGGACAAGCAGTCGCTGGTTCGCGCGGTTCTCGAACGTCAGATCGAGTTGATCATGGCGATACATCGCGACCCTGCCGTGGGCGAGCTGACCTCGTGGACGCAGTGGGAGAACTGGGTCGCGCTCAATATTCGCCATCTCGGCAAGTTCGGCTACAGCGGCCGACCGACCTATCACGGGCTGGCTGGTCAGTTGGCCAAGGCGGACGCGGACACGCGGGAGGCGGTGGCCAGCGGCTATCGTCGTTGGGTCGCCTTCTTTGAGGCACGATTCGAGCACATGAAGCGTGACGGTGTGCTCACGCCGACGGCTGATCCGCATCTACTGGCCAACGTCGTCGTCGGCGGACACCAGGGCGGCTGTCTGCTGAGCTTCACCTATCGCCACGCCTGGCCGCTACACAGCGCGCTGCGTTTCGTCGTCAACCACCTGCGGATGTTCGCGGCCGACGTGGCCGAGCGCTCGCCGCGCCCAATGCCACGCGGATACCGCTGGCCTGCACCGTCAGTGGATTCCGCTTGGGCGGAGGCCCGGTTGACAGACAAAGGGCTGGCTACGCGTCGGCGCATCGTTGCCGGTGCGGCCGAGCTGATGTTCGACCACGGGGTGCGCGGTACGAGTCTTCACGACGTGCGAAGTGCCGTGGGAGTCAGCGGTTCTCAACTGGCGCATTACTTCACCGGCAGGACGGAGCTGACCCGCAGGGTGCTGATGGCCTGCGCAGATGACTTCGATGCCTTTCTGTCTCAGCCCCAATTCGGCGGGCTGGCAAGCCTAGCCGCTTTACGGGCCTGGGCGGTCGCGTGCTTGGCCGATGTCGGGCCGGTGCACGTGCGTGGCGGGTGTCCGTTCGGTTCACTGGTCAGTGAGCTATTGGAAGCTGAGCCGACGCTCATCGGCGATATGGCAGAAGCATATGACCGCCTGCTGGGACGTTTCCGCGACGGTCTGCAGGCCATGAGCAGGACCGGCGAGCTTGCGGCGGCCGCCGATATCGAGCATTTAGCCGTAAGTCTCGTTGCCGCCCATCAAGGTGCCACGATGCTGACCTACATCACCGGTTCGCCGCGGCCATGTCAAGTCCTCATCGGTGCCGTCGTGGATTATGTCGCGTCCTTCTGTGGCAACGGTTCTGAGGGAGCGCCGATCGCCGACACCTGGCGCCCATCTCCCGACGCGCGATCACGCTGAGCGATTTCACATTCTTCGTGTGCGCCGGTGATTACCCCGTCACGGGCCGTGCTGGATCGCGACGTAATCACCATTGGAAAAATTCGCCCCTTCCTCCGCGGCTTACCGCCTGCTAATGTTCTGCCTGCGCCTCTACCATTAGTAGACATTGAGGGTTTGACCCACGAGGACACCCGAAAACGAAAAGGAGCGACATGCCGTGCAACGGTGGACAGAGCCAAGTCATGCGCCGCGGTTCTGCGCTGCGTGCGCGGCACGGTCGGCGAACGTTGCCGCGCGACTGGAGCCTTAGTCGTGGCATCGTCGGGGCAGCGACCGCGTTGCTGCTCCTCACTCTGGTTAGCGTGCAGCACAGCTGGACACCCAGGACCCCGCAGGACAACTACCAGCGCGAGTTGGTCGCGGCTGCGGATGCCGCATCGCATCCGCGCGGGCATGCCAAGACAGCGATAACCGAGGTCGACCGCGATCAGTCCGGCGGCCAACGCAGCCTCGTGCACGGCGCGTTCATCAGACCGCGGCTGCGCTCCGATCGCGTCGCGCAACAGCAAAAATCATCGCTGCGGATCGTCACACCCGCGGGATTCACCACGCGCACCGGCGGTCTCGCGTTGGACCGGTTGGGTGTCCCCGACGGGTCTCAACAGTGGGACCCCACGTTGCCGATGGTGCCGAGTGCCAACGTCGCACGGGATCCGCTTGCGATCGTGAACTCGATCCTGGGAGTTGCGACCACGTCGGCCAGCGTGACCGCCGATATGGGCAGATCCTTCCTGGCCAGTCTGGGGCTGGTGCCGGCCAGTATCACCGGTCGACAAGGCGGGCTCACCAACGGTGTGATACCGAGGGTGCACGGACAGCAAGCGTCCGAGTATGTGATTCGCCGCGCGATGTCACAGATCGGAGTGCCCTATTCGTGGGGCGGCGGCAGTGCCGCGGGGCCATCGCGAGGGATCGATTCCGGTTCGGGGACAGTAGGATTCGACTGCTCCGGAATCGTTCTCTTCGCCTTCGCCGGTGTGGGAATCAAGCTGCCCCACTATTCCGGTGACCAATACAACGCTGGCCGCAAAGTACCGGTCGCGCTCATGCGCCGCGGCGACGTCATCTTCTACGGCCCCAATGCCAGCCAGCACGAGGCCTTGTATCTGGGCCAGGGCATGATGCTCGAGGCTCCTTACACCGGTTCCGATGTCCACGTGTCGGCGGTGCGGACCGCCGGAATGACACCGTACGTCACTCGTTTCATCGAGTACTGAGATCTGTCTCTCAAGCTCGACTGCCTATGCCCGCGTCCACTGGGGTGATTCGATTTCCGGCAGGACTGCGCTGATCGCGTGACCGACGTCGGTGATAAGTCCGGGAGTGTGACCGTGCCCGGGAAGGTTGATGATGACCGAGTTGATGCCGGCGCCGAAGACTTTGGTTTGCAGTTGTTCGGCGATGCGCTGCGGGCTGCCGACGATGGCCACGTCTTCCAGGCCGGGGGGCGGGCTGGCGCCTTCCTCGACCTGGACCACGACCATCGTGCTGGTCTCCAGCGATGCCGGGTCGCGGCCGACCTCCTCACAGCGCATGGCCAGCACATCGAGCTTCGCGCGCAACTGGCTGATCGGAGCCGAGATGCTGAGGTGTTCGGCGAAGCGGGCGGCCAGCCGGAAGGTCTTCTTCTCGCCGCCGCCACCCAGCATGATGGGGACGTCGCCACGGAATCGTGGCGCCGTGAACGCCGAATCCGTCTGATACCACTTGCCTTTTAAGGTGGCATGTTCTCCGCGGAGCATCGGCGCGATGATGGTCAGTGCCTCTTCCAACCGTTCGAACCGGTCGCCGAAAGTCCCGAACTCGAAGCCGTATTGGTCGTGTTCGACGTCGAACCAGCCGGCGCCGATGCCGAGGATGGCCCGGCCGGCACTCACGACGTCCAAAGTGGTGATGATCTTTGCCAGCAGCGCTGGATTGCGATAAGTGACGCCAGTGACCAGGGTGCCCAGTCGAACCTTCTGGGTAGCGTTGGCCAGCGCGCCCAGTGCGGTGTAGGCCTCGAGCATCGGCTCGCTCAACGCGCCCAACATCGGAAGTTGGTAAAAGTGATCCATCAACAACACGGCGTCAAATCCGGCCGCTTCGGCCTCCTGCGCTTGGGCGATCACCGACGGGAACAGCTTTTCGACACCGGTGCCATAGGAGAAATTAGGAATCTGCAAACCCATTCTGATCGTCACCACGCGACCGTAGCCAGGCGTGAAAACGAATCCAAGCGAGCACTATTCATTGCGTGGATGGGCGACATCACGCGGCCGTGCACGGGCGCTCAGTGCGGAGTGGGGCAACCGTGTAGGGCCGCAATGCGGTGGTCGGCGCTGCCTACGCGACCGCGTGCATGATCGGTATTCGCCGGAACGTCGTTGGTGTTGACGGCCAAAGCGAAGCAATGCCAACCTCTTAGAGATGACAATCGGGGTATGTCGCAATCCCAGTGACGGGCTCGTGACCCGCCTACTGCCGAATACCGGACTACGTCGCGGTGCTTGTCGAGCGGCGCTCCCGCAGGCAACTCGACCAACTCTCGGCGGCGATCGCGACGTGCGCCGACCTCTCACCGCTGGGTCAGCAGCCGGCGCGCGCAGCAGGAGGGACGCATCGCTGGGCAGGACGTCGCCGCGCCGACGCTCGGCGCGCGGCGGTCGTCTGGCGGCAGTGCTATCGCGAGTGCGACGGCTCGACGCGATCACCCGACTCCGTCGGGCGCACTGAAAATGCGTCGTCGTGCAGTAAACCGTATTGTGCTAGGGCACTTCTGGTTACCGGATTTTTGACACCGTAGCCGAGCATTCACAAGGGCCGGCAGCATCAGCCAGGCCCACAACGAAGGGACACTCATGACCGGGATGCGACGTCGGGCAACAGTATTGGGGCTAGCGGCTGTGTTCACGATGGCGGGGGCCCCGATCGCGCAGGCAACACCGCCCTCGGGCGCCTCATCGGTGGTGTTGTCGAAACAGTCGGTCGGCGGAAAGGACTACATCGTCTCCGATATCACCCTCGCGCCAGGAGGCAGCACCGGTTGGCACACCCACCAGGGCGTGATTTACGGTGTGGTTAAGGCGGGAACGCTGACCCACTATTCAGCTGACTGCCAACAGGACGGTGTGTACCAGAGCGGCGATCCGATCACCGATCCAACCGGGTCTGACCATGTCCATATGGCGCGCAACCTTGGTCCGGTGCCCGTTGTCCTCGAGGTGACCTATGTCGATCCCGCGGGATCACCGACGTCCGATAGCGTGCCGAATCCCGGATGTGACTTCAGTTAGCCGCACCTGGCGTTTCACCATCTCCGTCACGGCGGGGCCGTACGGTGCGGGTGGTGCCGAACTCAGTTTTTTAGCTTCGACGCCGTTGGTCAGGGGCATCACCGTGTGACTGCTCCACGGTCGCACAACCGGCCTATCGACGGCCCCCGGGATTCGCCGTGACACAGGCCGCGGCGAAACGACATCGCTGCCTACACCAGCGGTTCGCCGCCGTCGATCTTCAGTGTCATGCCGGTCATGAAGGTGCTCGTCATCGCGAAGAGCACGGCGTGCGCGATGTCATCGACGGTGCCGATCCGCCCGCTGGGGTTGGTGTCCCCGACCTGCTCGAAGAATTCCTTTTTGCGGTCGACTCCCATTGCGTCCCAGGCGCCGGTGTCGATGACGCCGGGGGAGATGGCGTTCACCCGGATCGGGGCCAGTTCGACTGCAAGAGAGCGGGTGAGGTAATCCACGGCGCCATTGGTGATCGCGACACCGAGGAAGCCGGCGGTCGCCTTGAAAGCGCTGACGCCCGAGAAGAGTACGACGGATCCGCCCGGATTCATCTGCGGTGATAGGTGTTTGGCGAGCATCACCGGTCCGAGGACCTTTGTGTCGAGGGAAAGGCGCAAAGCGTTGCGTTCCAGATCGGCGAGTGCGCCTCGTGCGCGCGCCGAGGCGGTGGTCACCACATGGTCGAGACTGCCCAGGCGTTTCGCCAGCGCGGCGATCGACGCGTCGTCGGTGAGGTCAACTGCTTCTGCGGTGATGCCGGGATCGTCGTACGCTGCGGCCAAGGCGTCCGTGTTCCGACCGGCAACGACGACGTCGGCTCCTTGGGCGCGGGCCGACAGCGCGACTGCGTGGGCAATGCCACTACTTCTTCCGACGACGAGCACGCGCTGATGCCGCAGAGAGCCGGTCATGTTCGCTCGCTTCCATATTCCGCGCCGGACAGTGCGGCGCAGTCGCATCCGACAAAAGTTTGGGAGGTCGGACCCAATATACGCTGCAGGTTCGTCTCGTGCGGACCCGTGTTCGGCACGATTCGGGTTGAAAAATAGTCATACCCCTAGCGCATTGCGGTCCCGATGTGCACATAATGGGTGGAGCAACCCAGTTGCGTGTCGGGCTGACGGACCGTCAGGTTCCATCGCCCTACAGCGCCTGACCCAGCGAAGGAGCCGAGCATGACCGTGGTCCATCACCGCTTCGTCACTGTTGACGGTCAGCGGCTGTTCTACCGCGAAGCCGGGGCAACCGACGCGCCGACGGTTGTGCTGCTGCATGGCTTCCCTAGCAGCTCACACATGTTCCGTCATCTCATTCCGGCCTTGGCGGACCAGTACCATGTGATCGCACCTGACCTTCTGGGGTTCGGTCTTTCGGATGCGCCATCGGTCGATCACTTCACCTACACCTTCGACGCGTTGACAGAACTCACTGCGGGGCTTCTGCAAACGCTGGGCATCGTGCGCTACGCGATCTATGTGCAGGACTACGGCGCTCCGGTCGGCTGGCGACTGGCGTTGGGCAACCCGAGGGCGATCACGGCGATCATCAGCCAGAACGGCAACGCCTACGAAGCGGGATTTGTCGACGATTTCTGGAAGACGATCTGGGCTTTCCACGCGCAGCAGACCCCGGAAACCGAAGCGGCCGTGCGAGCATTTCTGACATTGGAGGCCACCCGGTGGCAATACGTCACGGGGGTTGCCGATGAGACCGTCGTCGACCCCGATGCCTGGATACACGACTATGCGCTGCTGTCACGGCCGGGCAATGACGCCATTCAATTGGCGCTGTTCGCCGATTACGCGACCAATCCGCCGCTGTATCCCAGAGTGCACGAGTACTTCCGTCAGTTCCGCGTTCCGCTTCTCGCGGTCTGGGGTCGTGGCGACGAGATCTTCGGGCCGGCCGGCGCGCACGCGTTTGCCACCGACCTGCCCGATGCCGAGATTCATGTGATCGACGGGGGGCATTTCCTGCTCGAGTCTGCGCTCGATGAGGTGGCCACACTCATCCTGAAGTTCCTGCCCAGCTCTCTGGAGAGGAGCTGAGGCACCCCAAAGACTCCTCGACGCTCTTGACGGCTGTTCTCCCCCTCGCTCATCGTCGTCACGTCGAGGCGTCCCGCGTTCGAGCGGGACTAGGTCTCGCATACCAAGGTATCGCTGCAGGTACCTTGGTATGCGAGATGACCACCGCGCATGGCGCCGATGGGCGGAAGTGACTGCCGAAGGGAACGCGACGCCCGACCGCATGATCGCCGACGACACATTTTCCTCAGCGGAGAACCAAGCCCGGCGACCGTCTCACATTCGCGGGAGCGATCATAGACATTGGCAATCAAACCGCCATACCGGTATCGACCCACGTTGATTGGCGTCAGACTCAGCGCACAGTGATCTGCCCGCGCGAGGGCACTACGCGCGATGCCGCGAGTACGAGATGCGGTGGCGGCTGTTGCAGTCCGCGACGACGATGCGCCGACGCGGCAATCCCGATCGCCGGGAGTCAGTCGAGGACCACGACCATCTTGCCGTTGGCTTCCCCGTTCTCCATCAGCTCGTGGGCTCGCTTGATCTCGTCGAAGGAGAAGACGTGCGCAGGACTGGCGTCAAGGGAGCCGTCACGGACCTGGGCGGCGATCTCGACAAGAGGTACATCTGACAACGGGAAACCCGGTGTGCCGAAGACGAAGCTTCCGAAAAATGTCAGATACACACCGCTGGCCATACGTGCCAGCGGGTTGAAGTCGGCGATCGGAGCCAAACCGCCCAGCCAGCCGGCCAGGCAGGCGCGCCCTCCTCGACGCAACAAGTCAAGGGAGTCCAAGATGGTGCTGTTGCCGACGAGGTCGAGAACCGCGTCCACCCCTTTGGCTTCGGGAAGGCGTTCAGCCAGTGCGGGTCCCTCCAGTTCGGCGCGCTTGACGCCCAACGCCTTGAGTGAGTCGAAATGGTCTGGGTTGCGCGAAGTTCCGATCACGCGGGCGCCGGCAGCGACTGCGAGCTTGACAGCCGCCTGGCCGAGCGACGACGTGGCGCCCCGAACCAGTAGCAATTGGCCCTGCTCGAGTTGCAAGCTGCGAAACAGACATGTCCATGCCGTCGCATAGGTCTCAGGCAGGGCCGCCAGTTGGGCCCAGGGCAAGTCATCGGCGATGTGCGCGACGTTGGCGGTGCGGACACGGGTGTACTGCGCGTAGCTCCCGTTGATGGTGCGGCCGAGCCCGCCCATCAGCGCGGCCACAGGTGCGCCGACCGGGAACGTGCCGTCGGGGCATGAGTCGACGGTTCCTACGCACTCGATGCCGCTGACCTCTGCTGCCTCTGCCCATTCGCCTCGCCGCATGTGCATCTCGGCGTGATTGATTCCGAACGCCTTCACGGCGATGACCACTTCACCCTCGCGGGGCGTCGGTTTGGGAATCTCGGTGTGCACCAGTGCGTCCAAGCCGCCAAATCCGTCGAGCACGATGGCTCGCATGGTTTCGTCGCTGTCGGGGTCGCGGACGATCGTCGGGCCTGCCGGGCGTGCGTCGGCGTCGGCGCTTGCGAGGTCGGCCGGGGGTGTCTGAGAAATGGCTTTCCCTTTCGTTATTGCGTCGGTGCCGTCGTGCGCATCGGGTTCGGCGGCATGGATGTCGCGCGCAGCGGTGGGGTTGTCACAGGCGCGTCGTGGCCAACTGCTGCGCCAGCTCGCCAAGGTCGGCGCTGACGAGATCGGGCTGCGGCAGCCCAGGTGCCAGCAGAGGCGCGTTACCGGGCCGGGTGATCAGGGCGCTGCGCATCCCGGCGCCGAGGCCGCCGATGACGTCCCAGGTGTGGGCGGCCACCATCATGCACTGCGCCGGTGTCACACCGAGGTCGGCGGCTACGCGCCGGTAGAGCAGCGTCGACGGTTTGAATTGGTGGGTGCTGTCGACGGTGTACTGCTGTTCGAAGAAAGTGCCCAGACCCGAGTTGTCCAGTGGTGAGGGTTGCGCGTCCCGGTGTGGCGAATTGGTCAGCGTGACAAGGTGATAACCCTCGTCGCGCAGCCGTTCGAGGGCGGGCGCGACATCTGGGTGGGCCGGCATCGTTCGCATGGCGTCCTCAAGTGCGCGCAGGTCGGTGTCGCGCAGCTCTGTCCCGCGAATGGTGGCCATCATCTGCAGCACCGCCCGCCCCAGGTTGAAGAAATCGACATAGTACCCCGACAGGGTGATTGTCATCGAATACATCACGAGTTCGCCGAACCAGGTGCGCATCGATGCGCCGTCACCGAAGACCCGCTCGAAGTGCGGTATGAGCGACTCAATGTCGAGCAGCGTTTCGTTGACGTCGAAGATCAGGGTGCGGACGCTGCCATCGGAGGGCGATCCGACGGGATGTGCGCTCATTGCGGGCTCTTTCCTCCGTGACGCTGCGGCGCACCATCGGCGCGTAGTGGCCTAGTCTAGGTGTCGAGTACCAAGTATGGGTTGCGCACCCCAAAATGTCTACACCCGGGCGTGCATCGCGGTGGATCGCCAGCCGGGGCCAGAGTGCACCCCGACCCCGGGGCGCCCGCAGACCGTTCGGGGTGCCGCGTGAAGCAGCCGCCAGCGCGGTCAGCCCAGGGGTTACCGCGCTGGCGGCTCTGCTTTCGGTACCGGAGTCTGGCCGGTAACGGCGGCCGCTCGCTCCCTCAGAGCGTTACCAGCGGCCACTCGTTCTCGGTGCGCGCCAGCACGTTGAAGTAGTTGGTCAGGACATTCAGTGCGATGTTGGCGACCAGCTCACCGATCTCCTCTTCGGTCACCCCGGCATCGCGGGCGGCTTTTATATCGGCGTCGTCGACATCACCGGCATTCTGGGCGATGGTGCTCGCCAGTTCGAGAAGCGCTGCGGTGTGCGTGTTTTCAGATTGGCTGCGTCGGGCGGCATCGAGTTCAGCCGGCTCGATCTTCGCCACGTTGGCGCCGATGTAGGTGTGTGCCGATAGGCAGTACTGGCAGCCGTTCTGTTGTGCGGAGGCGATCGCCAGCCGCTCACGGACGGCGGGATCGAGAGTCCCGGAGCCGACAGCGTCTGCCAGCGCGAGCCAACTCTTGACCAGTGTGGGGCTGTTTACCATCGCCTTGGCCATGTTCGGAACGGCGCCCAGCGACTTCTTCACTTGCACAAACAGTTCTGCGGTCGTGCCCGTGGCGGCGTCGGGTTCTACGGGGGCGAAGTGAGACATCATGTTGCCTTTCGGTGCTAGATGGTCGGGCGGGCGGGAACTGCCCGTCACCGCCTGTAACAATCCCTAACTAATGGTTTAATCCCGCTATATCGTTAGCAACTTGGGTCGCGGACGGCATCGGGGCGCGCAGCCCTGGTACCCGATGCCGGCCACCCCACCGGTCGCTTCAAGGGTGAGCTCTCGGCGGCAAGGCTTTTCACACCAACGCCACTGCGTCGACGAGAGCGCCGTTTCTCCTCGGTGCGGACGCTGGGAACTCACGACACCGACGGAAGCTCGTCCATCGTCGGCGGTTCCCAGTACCCGGCGACATGGACGAGCAGACCGAGCTCGTCCACCTGATAGACGAAGATGCAGTCCATGAGCGCAACGGCGCCGTCGGGCCCTTCGATGTTGATCGTGAACGAGTTGGCGACGTGGTTGTCACATGCCAGTGAGGTGTGCACGACGAAGCTCAATGCGCCCGCTGTGGCGATGTTTTGATCCCAGAATTTCTCGAGTGCGTCAGCGCCGCGGTGGCCTGACCCTGTCGGGTCGATGGCGGTCTTGCCGATAGGGTCGTGGATCACCCCGTCGGGCGCGTAGAGCGAGACGTAGCCGCTCTTGTCGCCGCGGGTGATGGCGTCCAGCGCCCGCCACGAGGCAACGCGGGCGGGATGCTCCGACGTCGTGGCATTCCATGAAATCCTCGGCGTATGAGCTATCTGCGAGACGCCCATCGATTATTTCCCTTCAAAGAAGCTGGCCCGGAATCGTTTACGTTGTCGATGTTGATGAGGCTAGCGAGCCGTGGACCGCACGGTGCGCCTGCGCCATCAGCCTGATGAGCGGACCCGATCGGTCTCGCGAATCTGCTGACGCGCGCACCGCACCGAATGAATGGCTGCGCTGACGTCGGCGACATTCCCGGGATTGAGCGGGACGTCCTCCGCAACAGAGCGCGGCGGACCGCCGACTCGGCGGGCCGGTTCGCTGCCCGGCCGTGGCAGGTGTCAACTGCGACATCTCGCCTGGCGCCGGGGGCTTCGAGAGAATGGCTGTTGCTAGGCGCCAGACGCCAGGGCATCGGCGCGGTGGCGTTGCGCGTGGCGGGCCACACGAGCGCGGTTCCCGCAGGCAGGGGCACACCACTGCCTGCGGACAGCATCCCGCAAGAAGAAGTAGGCGCAACTCGGCGCCAAACACGGTTGCAGGTCGTCCCATTGCGGGCTGGTGATGAGCTCTATCGTCCGACGCGCCGAAAGGCTGGCCAGCGCGTCGGTGAAGGAGGTCTCCGCCCACATGTCTCTGCTGCGCGCGACCCCTGCTCTGGTGCCCAATTCGGGCCACACGTGAGCCATCGCCGACGTGTCGTTGACGATTTTGCGTGCGGCCGACGCGCGTCGGATCGGCGACTGCCCGACGGTGCGGGGGTCGTCGGTGTGATCTGCGGCAAGACGCCGAATCGCATTGCGCAGGGCGATGAGCCGGTCGGCCTCCTCGCGGCTGGCGAGGTCGTGGGTTGGCCGCGACGGAAACAGGCCGCAGGTCGCGCCGACAATGTCGACCCAACTGCGGACCATGTCCAGATCATCGAATGCGTCGCGCAGGTTGCCGTGGCGATCGACTGACAGCGTGTTCATGAGCCGGATGGGTAACGGTTCGTCTGGCGCACGAGTGGCCGACGACGGTAACGACGGTGACATTGCCCTCCAGCGTCCGCGCTACATGCTGACCACCAACTGTACGCGCTAATGATAATCTTCGCCTGAACAATTAGTGACGTCGACGACGCGACCGTGAATCAGCGGCGCTGTGAACGTCCCCGTGCGATAACCGCGGCGAATGAGAAGCATCGATGCCATTGATGGTGGTCCGCCGCCGGTGACCAGGCGGCGCACCCTCAGTGCTCATGTCCGCCCTCGATCGTGCTGGAAGATGCCGTCGCCTCTCGTGACATGATGGAATAAAATGGGATGTCTAGCCCATACCGACCCGTTGAGGCGCACCCCGGTCGTGCACAGTGACGCGCGCCGGAGCGGTTCACCGCACGGCGGACTTGGATCGCTCGCCGAGGACATCGACGACGGAGGTCATGCTCAGATGGTCGTGCGCTCGCCTCGGCTTGAACGGGTAAGTCTGTTTTCCGATGGTGTGTTCGCTGTGCTCATCACCATTTTGGTGCTCGAACTCAAACCGCCTGAAGAGGCCAGCTTCGCTGCCCTGTTGCCGCTGTGGCCGACCGGCTTGAGTTATGCGGTGAGCTTCCTGTTCATCGCCATCGTGTGGATCAACCATCACCATCTGTTCGGATTCGCCGACGACGCGACGCCGCGCCTGGTGTGGTCGAATTTCCTGCACCTGTTCGCGGTGTCGCTGATTCCGTTCACGACGGAGTGGATCGCCGAAACGCGACTGGCCGGTGCGCCGGTCGCGCTCTACGCTGCGCTGTTCGTCTTCGTCAACGCCACTTATCTCGCGCTGTGTTGGGAAGTGGTCGATCGCCCCGCGAACGAGAATGTTCCCCAACTGATGCGCAGGATGCTGAAGATGCGGTCGTTCATCACCATCGCGGTGTTCGTCACGGCGGCCGTGCTGGCCATCGCGTCGCCGTCGTTGGCGATGGCGCTGATCTGTTTGTGCCTGATCGGCTATACACGCCCCGACGTTCCGTCGTCGGCGCAGCAGCCAAAGATGAGCGAGGCTGACGGTTAGGTGTCGCGACCACGGCACTGCTCGGAGGCGGCGTCACGAAACTGCCGCCGCGAATGACCCCAGCTCCGGCAAGCGGCTCTCAGATCGACCATTACTTCACTGCGTTTCCTGCAGGCGGCGCGATAACGTTCGGCGTGAACAACTTTCCACTGCAGTGTCACCATGCGCGAGGCACGACCGGGTGCGCGATCAATCGACCCGACAGTCCGTTCATCCTTTTGCCGCGCAGTTGTCGCAGGTGAAATCAGCAGTGTGCGTCCCGACGGCAGGCAGGAAGGTGCGCCGAGCCGATGGCAGTCATTTGAAATGCGCATGGGTTGTGATGGCGCAGATGCGACCACATGGTGTTGTATCGCCGATAGTGGGCACGTGTGCCGTGCCCGATCGTTTTTGTCAATGGCACCGCACCACACCGGTCCAAAGTTGTTGCCCGCCAGAAGGATTACCGATGAGTTCCCAACCGCCGACTGTGACCGGTGTAGATGGCGAGGTCGCAACAGATTTATCGGCGCATACCCGGATGTTCTTCATGATTCACGGTCACGCGGTGAGTCAGACAGTGCGCGCCTTCGCAGATCTGGACATCGCCGATCATCTGCATGCCGGCGGACTGACCTCCGACGAAATCGCCGCGCGCGCGAAGTCATCGCCTGCGCTGACAGCGCGTCTGTTGCGTGCAGGGACGGCTTTGGGCCTGGTGACCCGCACCAAGGGTGGCAAGTATGAATCGACGCCTTTGATCGCCACCCTGGCCCGGAATGCGCCTCGCTCGTTGCGACCCATGGCGATGTCGATGACCGACCCTGGCGCGTGGTCTGCGTGGACGGGACTAAGTCCGACCATTCGCAGCGGCGCCAACCGGACCGGCGCTCTGCTGGGCGCCGACTTCTTTGCATACCTGCGTGAAAACCCGCAGCAGGCCGCCGCTTTCAGTTCCGCGATGAGCAGTGCCACGACATTGTGGAGCGACAACATCGCAGGCGTCATCGATACTCACGGCGTCCAACGTGCAGTAGACGTCGGCGGAGCGTCCGGTTCTCTGCTGCGACTGCTGCAGGATGCCAACCCGCGTCTGCAGGGTGTGATCTTGGACAGAGCCGAGGTTCTTGAGCATGCTCGAGCCGACACCCTCCAACACGGCTATCCTGACCGAACCGAATTCGTGGCGGGTGACTTTCTCACCGACGCGGTCAAGGCAGATCTGTATCTGCTCAAGTTCATATTGCACGACTGGGAGGATGAGCACTGCGTGCAGATCCTGTCCCGCTGTCGTGAGGAGATGCTGCCGGACGGCAGGGTCGCAATCATCGAGTTCGTCTGGGACGATGAGCGGCCAGACCCCCAGATCGCGATATCCGACATGTCGATGATGGCGATGCTCACTGGTCGGGAACGCCGTGTCGAAGAGTTTGATCTCCTACTGGCAGAGGCCGGCCTGAAGAGGACGTCAATACGGCCCACCCGTGAGCCGCAAATGGTCATCACGGCCCAGGCGATCTGACACCGCCCGCCGGACGCGGCAGGCGAGTTATGTGCCGCTGGCCCAGGCTACTTCGCCGGGAGCCCTTCGCTGGCCAGCCACTGCGCCTCGACGGCTCCGACGACATCGACGAGCCTGCGGTGCAACGTGATTCCGCGCTCGCTGAGGTAGACGCGCACCTTACGGCGGTCCACCGCATCGACCTCGCGATAGGACAGTGACTGTGAGACCAGCTTATCCACCACGCGCGTCTGCGTCGGGCCCGCCGTGAGGGTAAGCGATTGCAACTCTGCCATTGTCAGACCGTCCGAGGCGGCGAGAGCGTCGAGGGCCAGCCAATGGTCCACGCCAAGCTTCTCGCTAGCCAGTGCGGCTTCCAACCCGAGGGTCAGCTTGCGTGCCGCGCGCAGCACCGACGTGGCGACCGATGTCGCTGTCAGCCCGTCAGGCAGCGCAGACGACATGTCGACCTCTCCTTCGCCCTTGCCCGCAGCGCTTGGTACGCGCAATACTTCCAGGTGAAAATGGTACCAGCCGATTCGTCGACGGCGCAGGTGAGGACGAACCATGACGGGTCCCGGATCGACGCGCAGCCGCGCTGAGACATGGCGGCTGGCGATGGTGGTGCCGCTGCAGGGGCCCGGCGGGGTGTTCGGGCCGGCGTGCGAAGCGGTCAGCCGACTCGCCGCTGCAGACCTGAACGCGGCGGGCGGCGTACTCGGCCGCGAGGTGCACGTCGAGATCGTCGACGGGGGCGCGGATCCCGCACTCGTGGCACACACCGTCGACCGGCTCGTCAGCGAGGAGCGGATCGACGCCGTCAGCGGCTGGCACATCTCGTCGGTTCGCAACGCGCTGGCACCAATCGTCGCGGGCCGCATCCCTTACGCCTACCCGGCGTTATACGAAGGCGGCGAGAAGCGTCGCGACATTTATTGTTGCGGCGAAACACCCGACGGCCAGATCGGGCCCGCGCTGCGATGGTTACGCGACAACGTCGGCGTCCGGCGGTGGTTCATCGTCGGAGACGACTACATATGGCCGCGCTCGTCGATGGCGGCGGTCCGCCGTTATGCCAAGGATCTGGATCTGCAGATCGTGGGCCGTCGCTTCGTCGATCTCGGATGCGTCGATATGACCGGGGTGGTGAAAGACGCGCTGGAATCGGGGTGCGACGCAGTAATGATGTTGCTCGTCGGCCAGGACGCGATCGAGTTCAATCGGGTGTGCGCCGAGGTGGGCGCCGATGAAGCATTCGTGAGGTTCAGCCCGCTGATGGATGAAAGCATGCTGCTAGCCAGCGGTGATGAGGGCACACACGGACTATTCGTGGCCGCGTCGTACTTCCGGTCCATGGTCGGCGCCGGCTCGATGGAGCTGCTGGGACGCTACCTGCACCTGCACGGTCCCACGGCGCCACCGCTGAGCGGCATCGCCGAATCGTGCTACGAGGGACCGCAACTCCTGGCGCAGCTCATCCATCGGGCGGGCCGGTTGACCGAGATCGCCACTTCGGAGTGCGTCGCTTACGAGACTCCGCGCGGCACAGTGCAATTCAGCGCGGATGTCACCGAACAACCCGTCCATTTGGCCGTCGCCGACGGCTTCGACTTCGATGTCTTGACCACGCTGAACCGCCGCTAGGCAGTGTGTGGCACGCAACTGCGTGCTTGACAGTGTGCCGCCCGTCACTTATTTTCATTTGAAGATATTCCATCTGAACGCGATCGGGGCGGCGTATGAACAGTGTCGGATTGCTCTATGTGGGGGCCGTTCTCTTCGTCAACGGCCTGATGTTGCTCGGTCGGGTGCCCGCCCGGTCGGCAGCCGTGCTCAACTTGTTCGTCGGCGCGCTGCAGTGCGTCGTGCCCACTGTCATGCTCGCCCAGGCGCATGGCGACGCGGCGACTACTCTCGCCGCCTCGGGCCTGTACCTGTTCGGATTCACCTATCTCTACGTCGGTGTGGTCAACCTCGCGGGTCTGGAACCCGAAGGGCTCGGATGGTTCTGCCTGTTCGTATCGGCCGCTGCGGTCGTCTATTCGGCGCTGTCGTTCACCGTCTCCGGCGATCCGGTGTTCGGCGTCATCTGGCTTGCGTGGGCGGTGCTGTGGTTCCTGTTCTTCCTGGTCCTCGGCGTCGGCCGCACCCAGCTGAGCACGTTCACCGGCTGGGCCGTGACACTGCTGAGCCTGCCGACCTGCGCGGTGCCCGCCTTTCTCGCGTTGACAGGCAATTACCGGACATCGGGACTTATCGCGCTGGCGTGGGCAGTCGCACTGGGCGGGCTCCTTGTCGCGGCAAGATTCTTGCCAACCACCAGGGAGCGCTCCCACGCCGCCGTCCAGGCCGTCTACAACTGAACGCTTCGACAATCGTTGCTTCACAAGATATTTCAACCATCACATGAAGGAGTAGTTCCATGCGTCACGGTGACATCTCGTCAAGCCCGGACACTGTCGGCGTAGCCGTCGTCAACTACAAGATGCCGCGGCTGCACACCAAGCAGGAGGTTCTCGACAACGCTCGTAAGATCGCGGACATGGTGGTCGGGATGAAGACCGGCTTGCCTGGCATGGATCTCGTTGTCTTTCCCGAGTATTCGACGCAGGGCATCATGTACGACCCCGACGAGATGTATGCGACCGCGGCGACGATCCCGGGCGATGAGACCGATATTTTCGCGGCGGCCTGCCGCAAGGCCAAAACCTGGGGCGTTTTCTCGATCACTGGAGAACGCCACGAAGACCACCCCAACAAGCCGCCGTACAACACGCTGGTCCTGATCGACGACACCGGGGAGATCGTGCAGAAGTACCGAAAGATTCTGCCCTGGTGCCCGATTGAGGGCTGGTATCCCGGTGATAGCACCTATGTCTCGCGCGGCCCCAAGGGAATGAAGATCTCGTTGATCATCTGCGATGACGGAAACTATCCCGAGATCTGGCGAGACTGCGCCATGAAGGGTGCGGAGCTGATCGTGCGGTGCCAGGGATATATGTATCCGGCCAAGGACCAACAAGTTCTCATGGCCAAGGCGATGGCGTGGGCCAACAACTGCTATGTCGCGGTAGCCAATGCTGCCGGATTCGACGGCGTGTACTCCTATTTCGGACACTCGGCCGTCATCGGGTTCGACGGCCGCACGCTGGGCGAGACGGGCGAGGAGGAGTACGGGATCCAGTTCGCCCAGCTGTCGCTTTCTGCGATCCGAGACGCCCGGCACAACGATCAGTCCCAGAACCATCTCTTCAAGCTTCTGCACCGCGGATACTCGGGCGTTCACGCCGCCGGCGACGGTGACAAGGGCGTGGCGGACTGCCCGTTCGAGTTCTACAAGCTCTGGGCGACCGACGCCCAGAAGGCGCAGGAAATCGTGGAGTCGATTACCCGCGACACCGTCGGCGTCGCCGACTGCCGTGTCGGCACCCTGCCCGTTGAACTGGCAGCTGAGGCGTAGCGGTACCCGATGCCATACCTCACCGACATGTACCACGATCAAAACGCGACGTTCGATCGTGCCAGAAACAGCGCCGTCACGTCCTCGCCGACGGCCTTCGACCACGATGCGTTCCTTGATCGGCTCGGCAGCCGGATTCTGGGTCAGCCGGCAGCGCTGCGCGCGGTGGCCCGGGCGGTGTCGATTGCACATGCCGGTGTGGCCGATCCCGGTCGGCCCCTGGCGAGCATTCTCCTCGTGGGGCCGACCGGAGTCGGCAAGACCGAACTCGTCCGGCAGGTCGCCGCTGAATTACGTTCCGGGCCGGACGATCTCTGCCGGATCGACATGGCGGCGCTGGCGCAGGAGCACTACGCCGCGTCGTTTTCAGGCGCCCCTCCCGGGTATGCGGGCAGCAAAGAATCGTTCACGTTATTCGACAAGGACAAGATCGAGGGCGATCCGTTCACGCCGGGTGTCGTGCTGTTCGACGAGATCGAGAAAGCCGATGCGACCGTCATTCGGGCATTGCTGCACGTCCTCGACTGCGGTGAACTGCGCCTAGCCAACGGTCGCGAGAAGATCTCGTTTCGCAACTGCCATATCTTCATCACCTCCAACCTCGGCTCCAAAGATCTCGCCCGCGCACAACGCCGCCAGGCCCACCGGCGGCGTAGATGGTGGTCGCTCACCCGTCAGCAGGCCACCACCGAGGGCGCCCGCGACGTTCTCACCAGCGCCGTTGAAGCCTTCTTTGATCCGGAGTTCTTCAACCGCATCGACGAGGTCGTCGTGATGGAGTCGTTCGAGCCCGCAACAGCCCGGCGTGTGACAGCACGCGAGGTCGACCTGGTCGTGCGCCGCTTGGCCCGCGAATCGGTAGACCTGCAGGTGGATCCCGCGGTGCTGGACTTTCTGCACGACGCCGGGTTTGATCCGGTCTACGGGGCGCGCGCGCTGCGGCGGGCCATCCGCGATCACCTGATCGCACCAGCGGCGCAGTGTCTTCTGCGCGAGCGGCCGACAGGCACGACACCGATGACGTTGACGGCGAGCATGTCGGCGGCCAATGTCGTCGTCATTCCTGTTCTCTGACAACGAGTTAGGAGCCATCGACGATCGCCGGCTCAGCTGGCACCAGCCGCTCGACCAGATTTTGGTCTGGTCGGATGCGCCGTATGCCCGATGGTTCGCAGACGGCACACTCAATGTCGCCTAACAACTGCGTGGACCGCCACGTCGAGCAGGGTCACGGGCAGCGGGTGGAGGCCAATGGCCGTGCCATTTCGTCGAGGCATGAGCACTGCCGCGACCATCGCCGTGAATCCGTCCAGCAGCTCGGCTGTGTACGGGAATGTGCACCATCGTGTTCCACGTCGACCAGGCGCCAGATCGAGGCAGCCGGATGGCTCTCGGAGTGCACGGCGATGTGGCCCGCAGACTGTCCGCCGTGAGGTCGTCCGTCCTGACGTAGGCCACGCGGTCTGCGGCGTCAGCGAGCAGAACGGCGCCGCTGGTAAGGTACTGGACATGTCTGGACAGGTACCGTCCTTGAAGCACCAGCGCATCGCCGATGAACTGGCTCGAGACATTCGCGACGGGCGTTTGCGCGACGGTGCCCTCTTGCCCGGAGAGCACACGCTCGCCGCACGCTTCAAAGTCAGTCGCAACACGGTCCGGCAAGCGCTGAGCGAGCTGTCGCGGCGTGACCTGATAGCCACGCATTCGGGTAAGGGGTCGTTTGTCACGTTCGATCGCCGTGAACTCGACGATCGCCTCGGGTGGACTCGCGCGCTGGCAGCGCAGGGAATCGACAGCAGTGTCGAGGTCCTCCGTCTGGAGGTCGTCGATGAACCCGACCTGATCCACCGATATGGGTTGCCGGTGGCGAGCGAATTCGTTGCAGTCGACCGGTGCCGACGCCTCACCGACGGGCCGGTGGTCTCGATCGAGAGAAGCCGGGTACCGGCGGTCGGGACTCTTCGCTCCCTACCTCAGCGAGGCCTTGACACGTCGCTGTACGAGATGCTCTTCGACGAAGGGCTGGTGCCCGCTCGTGGCGAGGAGTGGGCCGAGGTGGCACCGATCGAGGACGGCGACGCACAGCTGTTCGGTTGTTCGGCGGGCGAGTTGTATTTGCATACCCGCAAGTTGAGTCGAGACCGGCACGGGCGCTTCGTCGAATACGTCGAGAGCTGGTTGGATCCTCGGCGCTTTCAGCTACACCTGCGCTTCGGTGACGACTCAGCATGATCGCAAGCGAAGACACAGCAGCGGACGCGCATCCGCGCGCGGTCGCCGCTCTGTATGGACTCGCCATCGGTGACGCACTGGGGATGCCCACACAATCATTACCCCGCGATTTGATCGCGCATCGGTATGGGTGGTTGAACGGCTTCGAACCAGGACCTCCCGACCAACCCATCGCTCCAGGTATGCGGGCCGGATCCGTCACCGACGACACCGAGCAGGCCGTGCTGCTGGGTCGGGTGTTGATCGCCGGCAACGGTCATGTCGACGCGCACGTCCTCGCCCAGGAACTACTCGCCTGGGAAACCGAAATGCGTCGCAGGGGCTCGCTGGACCTGCTGGGGCCGTCGACGCGCGCCGCGGTAGCCGCGGTGGCCGCGGGCACCGCCATCGAAGACGCCGGCCGCCACGGCACGACCAACGGCGCTGCCATGCGGATTACCCCGGTGGGTATCGCCGTCCCCGCCGACGACCTGCCCCGCCTCGTCGACCGAGTGGTGGAGGCCAGCTGGGTCACCCACAACACCGGAGTCGCCCTCGCCGGAGCCGCCGCGGTGGCCGCAGCGGTGAGCTCGGGCATCGCTGGAGCCGACACCATCGCAGCGACGGCCGCGGCAGTGCATGCCGCAGACCAGGCCGGCGACCGGGGACACTGGGTTGCGGCCGCCGACGTTGCAGCTCGTATCCGATGGGCCACTGAATTGGTCAGCGGGCAGGCACCGGAAGTGGCAGCGGACACCATCTACCGCCTGGTGGGCACCAGCGTGGCGACGCAGGAATCGGTACCCGCCGCCTTCGCGGCGCTTGCCGTCTACCCCGACGACCCGTGGCGCGCGTGCCTGTTCGCCGGCTCTCTGGGCGGTGATTGCGACACCATCGCCGCGATGGTCGGTGCGATCGCTGGTGCCACCCGCGGCTCGGAGGCTTTCCCCGACACGGCACTGCAGACCATCGACGCGGTGAACCGAATCCCATTGTCAGAGTTGGCGCAGGGCTTGCTCGCCCTTCGCCACGGCGGCTGACCAGTCAACGGAAAGGCGGGACGACGATGTCCGAAGTCAAACCGGAGCAAGAGGTGCCGAAGGAAGCGAACCGGGTCGGCGCCATTGAGTCTCGAGGTATCGAACCGGTGCCAGCCGATGAGCGCACCGGTGAGCCCCGCCAACTGTTCTGGGTGTGGTTCGCCGCCAACATCTCGATCCTCGGACTGCCGCTGGGCGCGACCCTCGTCGGACTGCGCGGTCTCAACATCTGGCAGGCGTTGTTCGCCGCCGCGGTTGGTTCCTTCGGTTCCTTCGCGCTTGTCGGCCTGATCAGTGTCGCCGGCAAACGCGGTGGCGCCCCGAGCATGACGTTGTCGCGCGCGGTCTTCGGCGCCCGCGGAAACCACGGGCCCACCGTGGTGTCCTGGCTCTCGCGGGTCGGCTGGGAGACTGTCAACACGACGACCGCCGCCTACGCCCTCCTGGCCTTAATGGGTATCGCGTTCGGTATCAAACCGAATCCTCCGTTGACCGTCATGAGCCTGCTGCTCTTCGTGGTGCTCACTTTGGTGGTCTCGGGCCTCGGGCACGCCACTTTGATCTGGATACAGCGTTGGGCTGCATACGTATTCGCAGCTCTGAACGTCGTCGTCGGCCTCTTTCTCGTCGGCAGGGTCGACTGGGCGGCGGTCGCGCACGCCCCGGCGGCACCGCTGAGCGTCATGGTCGCCGGCATGGGTGTGGTCGCGGCCGGCACCGGGATCGGCTGGGCCAACGCAGGAGCCGACATGGCGCGTTACCAACGTCAGCAGGTTGCAGGGAGCCGCGTCGTCGCGGCCGCGTCCGTCGGAGCCGGTGTGCCGTTGTTCTTGCTGATCGGTCTGGGCGCGCTACTTTCCGCCGGTGACGACAGCTTGGCCTCCGCAAGCGATCCCGTTGCGGCGATCCAGACGCTGCTGCCCTCCTGGATGGCGGTGCCCTACCTGGTTGCCGCGTTCGGCGGGCTGCTGCTGTCGAACAACCTCTCGGTCTACTCGGCCGGTCTGACGATGATCACGCTCGGCGTGCGTACCCGCCGGGTGGTGGCGGTCGGTCTCGACATCGTGTTGACGCTGGCCGGCGGCATCTATTTCATGCTGATCGCGGATGACTTCTACGGTCCGTTCATCACGTTCATCTCCCTGCTGGCCGTGCCGATCACCGCGTGGGTAGCGGTCTTCCTCGCCGATATGCCCCTCCGTGATCACTACGATCCGAAAGGATTGATGGATACCTCGCGCACCGGCATCTACTGGTACCGCGGCGGAATCCAATGGGTTGCGGTGTCGGCATGGCTGGCCGGCATCGTCGCCGGACTTCTCTTCACGACGGCCTCGACCTCGGCTGATGACGTGTGGTTCAGCGGCCCGCTCGCCGACTCATGGCTGGGCCGCAACGGTCTCGGTTGGGTCATTGCGTTCGTTGTGAGCGGCGGTCTCTATGGGTTGATCACCGCGGTCAGGCGGCCAAGACGTCTTACCGAGGCCCGACCGGACGCGGGAGACGCAGACATCGCGCGGGTGGACGTCGCGACCGAGCATCAACCACGGCAGATCCGACCGTGAGGCCGTCCGCGGGTCGGCTCGTGCACACCGGAAATGTCTTGATCGATGTGGTGATGTATCTGCCCGCGTTGCCCGAGCGCGGCGGCGACGTCCTTGCGACCGGCAGCCGGATGGCGGTGGGCGGTGGCCTGAACTCGATGCTGAGCGCTGTTCGTCAAGGACTGCCGGTGACATACGCCGGCATGCACGGCGTCGGGCCCTTCGGAGAGCTGGCCCGGCGCAGAATGACCGAGCTCGGGATCGAGATTGCGCAGCACCAATTCGACCGAGCCGATACGGGTTTCTCCGTCGCAATGGTCGAGCCGGGGGGCGAACGCACTTTCGCCACGAGCGCCGGCGCGGAAGCGCACCTCAGCTCGGCCGATCTCGATCGAATCGATCTGCGGCAAGGTGACATCGTCTATGTCTCCGGTTACAGCCTGGCTTTCGCGTGCAACGGCCCGTCCCTCCGCGATTGGCTGCCGACCCTTCCGTCGTCCGCCACGGTGGTCGTCGACCCTGGGCCACTGGTAGCCGAGATCGAGGAATCCGTGCTGGCGGCCGCCCTCGGCCGGGCGGATTGGTGGACATGTAACGACCGCGAGGCCCGCCTGCTCACCGGTCGCTCCGCCGCCGCGGCGGCGGTCCTCTTGAGTGAGCGGACCGGCCGGCGCGGCGTCGTCGTTCGGGCGGGTGCGGCCGGGGCGGTACTTGCAACCCCTGGCAGCGCACCTGTGGAAATCTTGGGCTTGCCCGCCACGGAAGTCGTCGACACCAACGGCGCAGGCGACATCCACACCGGCGCAATGATTGCCGCGCTGGCGGCGGGACTCGATCCGATACGCGCCATCTACCGCGCCAATGTCGCCGCCGCACTCTCGGTCAGCCGCCACGGACCGGACAGCGCACCCAGTGCAGCTGAGGTGGACGCCGCAATCGCGAAAGCAGTGGCTGCGACAAGGGAGCTGCAAGGCCCCGAATCCGAGTAGAGGCTGCGCTGCGCCGTGGTTCGACGGTGCCGGTCGTCTGGGACGCAACGGATCGAGGGGACAAAGGGTTGAGCCTATTCCGGCCACCGGTAAGTCGGTCAGAAGGTTGAGGCTCGGCGGCCGTGCCAGTTGTGGACGGTGTTGTAGACGCTGAAGCCGATCAGTGCGCCCAGGGCAATCGAGAAGACTGCGGTGACAGCGGTGCCCAAGGTCGCGATATCACCTTCGCCCGCTGCAGCGTTACTCAGCGATTCGAAGCTCAACGCGCCGGGAACGAGCGCCTAGAAGGCCGCAAGCATCATGACAATTGCGGGCGGAGAGGTTCTGATCCGTGCGGCGAGCATCGCGAATGGCATTGCTAGAAAGGCGCCAACGGCACCCGAGTGCGTCGGCGACAGAAACAGTCCGCCGATTTTCTGCCCCACCAAAGCCGTGCCGATAGCCAACATCAGCCACACCAGGGACCCTTTCGGTGCGGACAGGTAGATGTAGAGCCCGATCGAAATGACTACCACGGCGATATACAGAGACCACCATCCCATCTGCGCCGACGGCTGCTGCGGGTTGAGGTCGGTCCCGACATGCAAGCCCAGCCCAACGCCGAAGACGAGCAGCCCCAATTGGGCCACGCCGTAAATCAATCGGGTGGCGCCGCTGATCACCTGACCGCTGGCCAGTTCCATCGCGGCGACCGTCAGCGCCAGACCCGGCAAGACCGCCACCAACGGCGGGCTGATCACCCGCAACAGCCCATCGTTGGCGGCGTCGGCGACGAACGCGCTAGCCAGCACCGTGACAACCGCGGCGGCAAACGTGGGCAAAACCGCCTGCATTGTGGGCAGCAATCTGCCGAACACGGTGATTAAGCCGACCACCGCGCCCAAAAAGACATATCCCCACAGCGACGCCCACGTCGGGTTAATGATCATGCCGAAACCCAGTGTGGTGATGGTGTATCCGGTAACGGTCATAACGGGTCCGAATCGCGGTGGTGTCGACCGCGCGGCGGTGGCTTCGCGGGTCGCGTCGGCTGGCGTTATGGCGCCCACCTCGGCAAGGTCGACGATCGCATCGATGCGTCCGGCGAGGTTCAACTGAGTCGTCGGCTTGGCGACCATTTCGATCTCGTAAGCAACAGTGCCGACTTGGACTACGAGCGCGGTCGGTAGCACAACCACTCGGACTGTTTCGCGGGTGTATCGAGGGGCGATCGCCAGCAGCCGAGCCGCGATCAGGTGCGTCGGCTGCTCGCACTCCACCAACGCGATTCCCAATTCTCGCAACATGGCTGCGACGTCGGTGTCGCTGTGACTGTGATCATTCTCGAGCGCCTCTGGTGCCTGCTTACGAATCGACTGCAGCAATTGCGCTGCCCTGCTGGGGTGTTGATCGCTCACACCCGAGATTGTGTCCCACAAATAAACGCTTCACGCCGCGCTACGCCGTCGCGGTAATGAACATGACATTAATTGGCACGCCATCACCGCGCGGCCGCGTCGGCCGATGCTGACTCAAGCCCAAGCTACTGAGCCGAAGTCTTGAAAGGAATGAGAGGCCCAACTTCTCGTCGAAATGTGCTGCGTTCGTGATGGTTACAAGTGCCTGCCGCCAGAAAATGCTCGATTACGCGACTGCGCGCCTGCACCCATCGCGACACCACATTCTCGCTGGCTTACCCGCCCATCGACAGAATCGAAGACCCGGTAGCAGTTGGCGATGGGTGATTGACTCAGGTATCGGCTGGAACGAAACACACGACAGCGTTCGCCGGCGTCGATGTGCGCGGAAGTAGTGATCTGGCTAGCAGATCTGTCGATTGTCTAATCCGTTTTCATCCGATCGGCCTTGTTCGAGCAATGATGCACAAGTTTGCTCGATACACCGTGGTACGGCTATTGAGCTCCGGCAGCATGGGTGAGGTGTACGCGCGGTTCGCGGCGCCTGATGTCGGGCGTGAAGGAGTTTTTTGGGGGGTGGGGCGCAGGAGTCGTCGCATTTGTGTATGAGAATGGACGGACCGGGTGCACAGTTTCTCAGGTGTGGCAGAGACGTTGTCGTCGTTGAGCTTTGGGGGCAGTCCCTCCGTTGGGCAGATCCGTACAGTGTCGTTGGACCGCGTATGGCATCTACGTGTGTGTCGTGTGCTGTGCTCGACAGAAGAATGAAGCGCCAATAGTCGCAACGTGTTCGGTGTGCAGATATGCAATCAACATGTGTTCCATAGCTGGCTCGGGGACTGTAATCGGCTGCGCCAAATCGCCAAGTGGTGGTCGCGTGCAGCCTTTCACTAACGGTTCAAGGCGATTCACAGTTTGTTCAGAGCTACTTCACTCCCCAACGCGCGGGTTTGGGAGTGGTTCTGCGCTAGCCTGCGAACGTGTCAGCACCCATCCCGACCGACGTCGCGGACGTCACGTCCACGTGGCTTGAGGGCGTGCTGCAGGCTTACGCACCGGGCGCGAGGTTGCGCTCAATCGACGTCGTCGAGGCACACTCCGGAACGACGGGCCGAGCGCGCGTCTTGCTGGCACACGACGACCCTAACCTGCCAGGCTCGGTGTTCGTGAAGTTGGCGCCGTTCGACGCCGAGCAGCGCATGTTCGTCGACCAGCAAGGCATGGGCATTGCCGAGGCGCGCTTCTATGCCGAGCTCGCGACGGATGTGCCAGTGCGCCACCCGCAACCCTTCTACGCGGCACACGATGACGCTGGCCGCTACGTCATGGTGCTCGAAGACCTACACGCGGTCGGCGCACGCTATCCAGGACATAGCGACGCCGACTTGGCCTCGTTCGTCGAACACACGATTGATGCCTTTGCCGCAATGCACGCCGCGTTCTGGGACAGCCCACGCTTCTCCCCCGACGGGGACTTGGCCTGGGTTCGCGGTGCATCGAGCTCACAGAGCTACGGATCGGCAGCAGCGTTGGTGCGCTTCGCCGTTGAAGAACTCGGAGAACGCCTGCCCGCGGCGTCGCACGAGCTGGCCGAAGTGTATGTGCCCCGCGCCGAGAAAGTGCCGGGGCTAATTGCCGAAGGCACTCGAACCTTGGTCCACGGCGATGCACACCTCGGCAACATGTTCATCGACGGCACCGAGCCCGGATTCCTCGACTGGGCCATGGTTGGTTGCGCGCCCGGCCTGCGTGACGTCGCCTATTTCCTCGGCAACTCGGTGCCAACCCAACTGCGACGCGCACAGGAACGTCATCTCATCGCCCGCTACTGCAGAGGACTGCAGGAACGCGGTGCCGAAGTCGACCTCGACGAGGCGTGGGGTCAATACCAGCTGCACCTGGTGTCCGCGTGGATCGCTGCGGTCGTCACAGCAGGGATGGGGTCAAAGTGGCAGCCGATCGAAATCGGCTTGGCAGCGACCATGCGCGCCAACGCGGCGATTGAGGACCACGGCGTCGCCAAGCTACTCACTACTCGGCTGCGATAGGTCCGCCTGGACCAGTAGAAGCTGTGGGTTCTGGAATGCCGTCCGCGAGGTGTTCCCGGCCACCCGTGAGCAGCGCTGCTGGTTTCACAAGCAGGCCAATGTGCTTGCTGCGCTACCGAAGTCGGCGCACCCGTCGGCGCTGGCCGCGATGACGGACATCTACAACGCCGAGGACATCGACAAGGCCCAAGTCGCGGTCAAGGCCTTCGCGCTCGACTTCGGGGCGAAGTATGCCAAAGCGGTCGCCAAAACCCCCTCGAGTCGACGCTTGCCACCGTGCGGTTAGGCACCAAGGTCACCAAAGGACCCGGCTCCCGGGCCGCGGGGATTGCGATGGCTTACAAGCTGATCGACGCCGCACAGGCCCGCTGGCGCCCGGTCAACGCACCCCACCTGGTCGCCTTGGTCCGCGCCGGCGCAGGTTTCCACAAAGGCAAACTGCTTGAAAGACCCGTCGACATCACACCCGCTGAGCCCGGAGAATCGCCCGAAACCGAACCACCCGCCGCACGTGCTGGTGTGGCCTATTCGGTCTGCTGCCAGCGTTCGTCGACAGTGTTCAGCAGCCCTTCAGACCAGGCATTCCAATCCTCAGGTGGCGGCGTTTGCAGGACTGGCGGACCATCCCCGTCGTCGCTGCTGTCGGGGGTGACCGGTCGCGGCGGCGGTTCGGTGTGGTCGAGGTGATGGTGGAGCTTGGCTTCGATGTGGTCGGCGGGCGATATCGACAGTTTGTTGCCGGGGTTCAGTGCTTTGTGACCCCGACCCCAGGCACCGTTGAAGCCGCCGTTAGCGGCCCCGGAAACCCAGTCGCCGGACAGACCGAACGCGGCGTCCTGCGCAGCACCTTCGGCCATGCCCGCGACCGCCCCGTATCCGGCGTCCCAGGCCAGGTTCGCAGCCGCCTTGCCCACCGCCGGTGGAAGGCGCCCGCTGCCGGGAAGCCGTGCGCCCGAACCGACCACTTTGCCCGCACCCGAACGCAGCATCCCGCCGATGAACCCCGCGCCGACGCCAACCGCGCCGCCCACCGCCCCGTTGATCGCGGCGGTTCGCAACTGAGATCCATCCAGCGAGCGGCGATGCCCCTGAGCGAGTTCGATCAGTTGCGCCAGCAGAGTGAACCCGACCTGTGCGAGCACCGATTCGGCAACCCGGGTGACCGCGGTGATGATCGCGCGGCGCAAGGCCAGCAGCAGCACGGCGCGTGTGGCAGCGACCTCGACAGCGGCCAACTCTTCACCACCGAACAACCACAGCGCCGCGTCGATCGCTAACTGGGTCGCCAACACCGCCAGGCAGCCGATGATCGTGACCCGTAGTGTCTCGATCTGGTTGGCCAACTCATCCAGCGAGTCGGCCGCTGAGTCACAACAGCTGGCCAGCATCGGCAGAATAGCCGACTGGTCATCGGGTCCGGTCCCGACCAGCCCCGTCACATAGCCGTCGAAGGCTTGCCGGGTCCCACCCTCCAACCCCTGATCCACCAGACGCTTCACGGTGAGCACCTGCTCGACGCGGGCGCCGACCGCGGCTGCGGCCGCACGCCAGGCATCGGCTTCGGCGCGCAGAGCGGTCTCATCCCCGGTCGGCCACTTGTTACCAACCAGGATCATCAGCAGGTTCTGCAGCTCCGGCGGCACGTGATGCGCGTCGATCACATCGCGTCGCCATCGGCCTCGGCGAACGTCGCGCTGGTCTGGCGCAGCGTATCGGCCAGGTCGCCAAGCACCTCGGGCAGTGCGTCGATGGCCTGCACCAGGGAGTGGCGGGGGTCGGCAAACACCGACCCGAAACTCTGCCCGAGTCCTGGATCATCGCCCCACGGCGCCGGTCCGGAGCGGTTCACGGCACTGTCGAGCCGTTGTGCGTCACTGCCCGCCTCGCTCGCGGCGTCAGCAGCCACCGCAGCTGCTCGGTTCAACGCGTCGGTGTCGACAAACACACCCGACAGTCCCGGCGGCCCCCCGGGGAGATTCGGCACCGTCGAGGTGAACCCCGGGGCGCTGACCGGGGCGTTGCGATAGCCCCCGACCGGGCCCGGAACTTCCGATCCGGGCGGGACGGCATCCCCTGATGAGCTGGGCACCGATGATCTCCTTGCACGTGTCGACAACCGGGGGCACCAGCACAGCAGGACCGGGCCTGTGAAGAATCAGTCCTGACGATTTCCACACGCGCACCTACCCGATCTTGACGGGCTCTCAACACTTCGGCCCCGCCGTCTAACCGGATCGAACAAGACGGGCCGCAGCGACAACGACCGGGCCGATTCGGCCTCAGTCGGCACATCATGGTCCGACCGGGGCGATGAGAAGACCTACAACGCCACGACACCGACCATGCCGAAGGCGCGATCAAGGCCGTCAAAATCGATTCGCGACCGTGCGATTGCCGACCAGGGCAACGAAGGAACCCCGATCACGCGCAGCCGCAATTGCTATGCCCTACAGACTCATCGCCGCTCAAGCGCGACGACGCGCTGTCACCGCACCACACCCGGTCGCCTGGTCCGCATCTCAGCACCAAGCTTCCGAAGGACCCGTCGATATCACACCCGCCGAGCCCAGCCGATCAACCGATATGGGACCCGTTACAAACAAACCCATCCACAGGTCTTGACGCTATCTCGGCTTACGCAAATCCCCTCCAGTTCCGAGCATTGCCCAAGACGCTGTTGCGTGGTGATCGCGAAACCGCGCAAGTCGGGTGAAGCACAGCGGCGGGTTCACTGTCACTGCTCAGTATTAGGTCGGCTCACTGCGCGCCGAGCACGGCCACGTCGAGCCACCCCGCGGTGGTACCCCGCTACTCGTTGCCACCCTGTCCGCCGTTCGGGCGCGTGCCCAGGCCACTTCTGCGGCCGCGAGACGATTAGGGCAATGCGGTGCTCCCATCGAGCAATACCGATTCAACGCCCTTGTCGCACCGCGGTTCCACCATAGCGAACCGCGTTCCGCGAGATCGCAGTCAGCTGCGACAACAGCATGAGTACGATGTGGCTTCCGAAATGGCTTTGCCAAAGAATGTGCCGTGCACCTATTGCGGTACCGCAGCTATCATCAATTCGACTGTAAATGATCGAGACGGTCGAAGTATTGCCCTGGCCATTGGCTTTTGAACCTTTTACGAGTTAAGTTCGTCAGCGGCTATCCATGTATTCTGAGGAGTATTAATGCACACTGCCGTTATTCGCCCTTACGTCAACGCGGGGGTTGCTTTGGTAGGCGCAGGCGTCATCGCGGTCGCCTCCGTATCAACCCCTGCACCAACACATCTCGCCCTACCGACTGCTCACGCAGAGGCATCTCTGGCGGCGGCGACGAGTCCGCTGGAGGACTACGGGCAGCTCGTGAACACCACGCTGCAAAACATCGGACTACTCACGAACCAGACTTTTCAGAACGGGGTTGCACCACTTCTTTCGCAGGTTCTCAAAAATCAGGAAAATCTGATTCAGGGCTTGGGGGAGGCGCTCCAGCAATCGCTGCAAATTAGTAATCCCAGTAGTGTCCCAGCGCAATTACAGCTTGCGTTAAGCCAAATAGCCGCGGGTCACTTCGAGCAGGCGGCCAACACAATCGCCACGGGGGCCACGAAGGTAACGGCGCCGTTCGCCGCACCGTTGGCGGTGCCGTTGGTCAACGTGACCAAGGTTGTCGATCTCCTGCCCACCGTGGTGTTCGCTGGCGCCTCGGCGGTGGCCTCGCCACCGTTGGCGCTCATTGCGTCCACAGGGGCGGCCATCCAGGCTGTCGCGGACGCGGGGGGCACTGGCAATATCGCGCAGGTGGTCGCCGCTGTCATCGACGCACCCGCGACCATGATCAATGGCTTTCTCAACGGCGCAGGCGTCGGCCTACCCGGACTGCTCTCGCCGGGGGGCACCCTGAGCACATTGGTCAAAATTCGCGACGCGATCGTCGCCGCCATCACGCCGACTGCCGCAGCAACTACATCCTCGCCAACCGGTCATGTCGCAGCGATCAAGACGAAAGCCGCTCAAGTCGTCACCCTCGACGTCCCACGGCCAGCCACCGATAAGGCGACACGATCGTCAACCGCAAGCACGGAAAAAGCGGACACCGACCGAAACGCTGCCAACGCCCGTGGCCGCGCAGCCCACCGCGGCGCCACCCTCGCGGCGCCCACAACGAACGGGGCGCCTACGGCCCGCCGGACCGGTGACGGCCACACCGGTACAGAGACCGCGGCTACCGATGGCGCTTCTGGCGCAAAGGGTATGGACTCCACCACTCTTCCGGCGAAAACGGCAAAAACAGACAGCGGCTCAAAGACAACCTCTGCCACCAAGAAGAAAGCCACCACTGCGAAGTCGTCGCCGAAGGACGCGAAGTCCTCGCACAAGAAGTAGCCGGCCTGGCGGGCATCGGAGCCGCGGTGCGCCACTTCGTGTGACAACGAAGCCGACCAGCTCGCCGCTCACCATGACGCCGGTGACACCCGCTGAGTAAATAGGCCCGAGCGCAGGCGCGGTCGAGTTGGTGCCGCTAGCGCAGGAGCAGGCCGTGGCGCTGAACGGACGCCGTTCGGCGCCACGGCCTGTGGCTCAACACACTTCGATTTCAAACACGAATGCCGCTAGGAGGCCCGCGACGCCGACGGGAACCTCGACCTTGTCATCCTGCCTACTCCGCTGCGACACTGAGCCGAAGCCGGCGTCAACTCGCTTCGTCACCGTGACAAATCCGCTGCCTCCGTCAGTCACCCCCGATCAGCCTCGCAAGCAGCAATTTTCGGGGTGGCGCGCCCCGCGGCCCGGATTGAGCGCATGGGAGTGCTCGGTCGCCTGGCCAAAGAAGCTATTCCGCGCCGGGCAGGTCGCCAGGCGCGGGCAGTCTCTAGTTGGCCGCCTTGAACGCTTCGACGATCTCAGAGCTGATGCGGCCGCGCTCCATCATTTTGTAGCCGTTCTGGCGGGCCCATTCACGTATCACGCTCGGCTGAGCCTGCGCGGTTCTGGCGCGTGCCGACGTCTTCCTCACGCGCTTTCTGTGATCACCATTCGCACCGGCATTCTGCCCTGCCGTGCCGGACTGCTTCTCCGCCTTGCCATTGCGCGCTGCGCTGCGGGCTGGGTTGCGATCAGCTTTCGATGCGGAGTTCTGCCTCGGCGTGCTGGAGAGCTCCGCTGTCTGCTCCGTCCGCGCCGTGTCACGTCTGATCGGCAATGCGGCATCGATGAAGGGCTTTAGCGCCTTGTCCAATTTCCGGGCATTCGCCGACGACAGATCGATCTGGTATGTCGCGCCGCGCACGCTAAACACCACGCGCTCACCGCTGCCATCGTCAATGGCCGTCCCGTCGAGATCGTCTACAAGTTGGCGCACCATGCGCTCGGCCATAATCACATCCTTTGAGTGGAACCCCGCGGCACCACCATAGCATCACAATTGCCACCGCATTCATTGTCGATGCGAACAGGGCGGACAGGGCCTTTATGTCTAGCTTCTGTACGTTGCTGCGTCTATCCCGTTGACGCAGAACAGAAATGCACTCTTCACGGTGCAGCAAAGCCTGGCAGGACGATGCGTGCGCGCACTGCTTTGTCCATCGGTGTAGTCGCCGGTTTCGATTGCCGTGAATCAATCTGGGCAGTGGGTGAACCGCGATTTGCTGCACGGATCACCAAATGGATAGAGAACGCCAACCCACTACAATGATCGCGAAGTACAGGGCATCATTCACGTTCGCACGTCTCGTCGCCGCATGGCTGTCGTCACTGAGCGCCGTTGGCGACCCGCAAATCTGATGCCACCTCTCGACATCGTTCAGTTTGTCAATGTGTGGACTGCGGGGTTCCTAGCCAGGATCGCTTCGGCCACTTCTCTGCATCTCTCCACACATTCAACGGATCATCTAACTGCGGCAGCTATGCGCTGCAACATGTTCCACGTGCAAGCCACTGACTTGTGCGGGGTGAAGAAATCGATGCCAAGAGAGCCATGATAGTGCTGTATCCGCTCGGCTGCAGCCTCGACTGAACCGACGTAACTCGGAGTCTGCACGACTAGGGAGCAGCGGTCGAATCACGGATAGGTCCCGCCGGTCATCGATGGAAACCTGCCAAAAACTAAAGGCGAACTCAACCGGCTCATCGATTGGCTCAACCTGCTTTCGCGCCTGCTCAACCAATTCCGCCTACTCATAGGTTCCGTGACACAGCCCCCTTGGAAGCTCCCAACTTCAAAGGTGAAGCCGACGCCCTCCTGTGCAGCTCGAATCAGACGAAAACACTGCGGCCGTAGCGGCACGGTCGCCTTTGTGCTTTGCCGGGCTGGTGCAACATGGGCGTTGAGAGGCTAGCGGTCGCTGACGGAAAAGAAAGTGCCGCAATCGGAGTGCGCCCACGTGGCTGATCAACAGTTGACCGCGGCTGTTCTTTAACCGGGGAGTGCCCGTAAACTACGCAAAGCCGCGGAACACACCGTCGCCGGCAGCGTCGACAAAGTCCTCGAACAGCATGTTACCCAGCGAGAGGTTGTTCTCCGGACTCCACATCGCCGAGGGGATGACACGAAAACTGGTGCCGGGATCGAGGTCGTCGTCGGGGTCGCCGGCGACCGCCAAGATCGGGTGCTCAGGATCGGTGATGGTGTGGTTGTCTACTACGAAGAAATAATTGCGCACGAGAGGGATCAGGCTCTCGACCGTGGCTCCGTCGAGTTCCGGATCGTCGATGCAGGTGAGAAAGGCCCGAAAACCGTGCTCTGGATCCGGTGCGCAGGCCGCCTTACACACCGCGCGCCACGCGTTGTCGTCGGTGAAGTCGGTGCGAATGAGAAGAGACAGGTCACTAGGCAGCTCTACTGGCATGACCGGCAAGGTTATCAGCGGCGGCTTCCAGTTTCCCTCAACGGATTCGAACGGGCCCATTAACCAGGCTCTATGGCATCGGCAATTCGCTATACCGACAGCCGTTGCCTTGCTGGGCTTTTGATTGCCGATCCGGATGTCACAGGCATGCTGGCCGCAGGTGTCTCCGCCGAGTGTGAGGTGCGAAGTCAGGCCTCGTGCCCAGGCGTGAGATCGCGAACGTCGGCCAACGTGACCAGCTCTTCGCACGCGTTATCAACCTGACCTGCCACGGGTGTCAGTACGTAGCCGACGTGGTCTCCGAGGACAATTCTGCGGACTATTTGGCCAACGAACCAGCCCGCGGCATCATCGAGTATCGGCATGCCATGAGGGCCCTCATGCCAGGAGCATCGCTGGAACTTGTTCACCTCGTCGCCGGTCAGGCCTCCGAAGAGCTCGACGAGGCCTCGCTGGCTGCGGGCGACCGTGTGTACGGCCAAATGGCGCGCCCGTTGGGCCACCTCGAAGGTGTAATTGCGTACGGACAGTCCTGCCATGAAGCGTGGCGGGTGAATGCTGATCTCGCTGGCGAATCCGACGAGACAACCGGCCAGGCCAGCGCCCGCGCTGGTTGTGATGATGAACATCGAGTAGTTCAGCTGGCGGGCGAACTTCTCGTATACCGCGGCATCGGGGGCTTCCATCATCACTCCTGCACTGTGTCCAATGTGTCGATCACCTGGTCAGCTCGTCACCGCAAACCACCAACAATCGCGCGAGCTGTTCGGCGCGACCCGCACGCCGGCCGACGGTCCCGATCCTGTGGCAGGGCTGTGTCTGCAGGTGTCGCACCTCGAGTGGACTTCATCGGATGCTCCGGGTTTATGCGAACTTCTCTGTTGCACAGGAGGTTTGATCGGTCGACTAGTCTTAGGGCCTTGATCAGGGGCATGCGCTGCGGGCTCGGGCGTACGATACGCAGCCTACCTGGCCACCGCAGACGGCTTTCACGCCGCGGGCCAGGAGTAGAGATGACGATCGGGCGCCGCATGCACCGGTGGCGATGCGCTGCGTGGCTCCTACCAGCGCGGTGAGTTACTCGCGACATGCCTGGCATAACAAGACCGGTTCTCGCGGCGGCTGCCGATCGGCGACAATCCCTAAGGGGAGTTTGATTGGGCGCGACGAACCGAAAGACGGCAACATGGTTTCGGTAATTGACGAGGCACCGGCCGACGATGCCGACGCCGACGCCCTGCTGGCAGCGGCCGCTGATCTCGTTCCACTGCTGAGCAGCAACGCATCTCGCGGCGATGCCGAGCGGCGACTGCCGGAGGAGAACCTTCACGCCTTGCGCGAGGCTGGACTGTTGCGGCTGATGCAACCGCGGCGGTTTGACGGTTTCGAAGTCAGCTTCGCCACCAAGCTCGCGCTGATGCGCGAACTCGGCCGCGGAGACGGCGCTACGGCGTGGGTGGCCAGCCTGATGACGGGTAACGCCTGTTTCGCCTCCATGTGTGGCGATGACATTCAAGAGGACATCTGGGGTGCGGACCGTGACGCGCTCGTGGCAGCGGTCATCTCCACCGAGGGTTCGCTCGATCGTGTCGGGGCAGGGTTCCGGCTCTCCGGCCGATGGCCCTACTGCTCCGGAGCCTTGCATGCGCAGTGGATGATGCTGGGCGCCGAAGTGTCTGATCGAGATTTGGATGAGGACCGGTTAGGTCTGGTCTTCGTTCGCGCTTCGGAGCTGACAATTGAGGACACGTGGCACGTGGCGGGGATGCGGGGCACTGGATCCAACACCGTTATCGCGCATGATGTCTCGGTGCCCTCGCACCGATTCGTCCCCCTCAGTAAACTTCTGTCTGACGAGCATGCTGTTAATCCGCATCGCAGTCCGCTCTACCGGGTCCCATTCGCGGCTGCAGCGTCGACCGACCTGCTCGGGCCACATCTCGGCATGGCCTGTGCAGCGCGGGATCTTGTTTTATCCTGCCTCGAGGAGCGGGGTATCGCCGGCACCACTTATGTGACTGCCACCGACTCCCCCACCACGCGGGCGGTCATCGCAGAGGCCGCCTACCACATCGACGTCGCGGGAATGCTCGCGCACAGCGCCGTGATGCAGGTTGACCAGGCAGGGATCGTTGGGGCCGTTCCCAGTCTGCTCGAACGAGCCCGCATCAAGATGCACGCAACGCGTGCGGTCGTGCACGCACGTGAAGCAGTCCGTCGATTAGTCGCGGTGCACGGCAGTAGAACGTTTGCCGAAGGTCAACCATTGCAACGTATATGGCGTGACTGTGAGACAGCCAGCCATCATGCCTCAAGTAACCCGGCGATCGCCGACGAGGCATACGGCCGGGCGCTGCTGGGCATCACCGAGACCGTGACCGTCATGATCTAGTCTCGCGGGACACGACGTCGCAAGCTGCACAGGGCCTTTGGACCGCATTCTTACTCCGCAGCGCCCCCGCCGGCTCAGCGCAGAGCGGCGCGCAGACCGTCAACGGCAAAGGCTGTACCCAGACCACCCATCACCGTGCCGGCAGTGCGATCGAGAAGCTTTCCCGCGTGGGCGTAGACGCCTCTTGGGCCAGGCCGCGACATCACTGTAGCCACAATGAGGTACCAGCAGCCCTCGATGCACGTCACGGCTACCGGAAGGGTGATGAGAAGCCAGTGCGAAGGGTGCAGCGGAAGCGCCGACGCAAAGACGCTGCCATAGACGATGATCGCCTTTGGATTGCTCAACTGGGTGAGCAGCGCAGTCGCGAACGTCCTACTGGTGGGCACGGCGATCGGTTCCGCGGCTGATCGTTGCCCTCTGGTCGACAGCCACAAGCGAATGCCGAGATAGACCAGATAGGCGCCTCCGGCGATCTTGATCGCGAGAAAGACTGGGCCGGCGTAGGCGAGCGTGGCTCCCAGCCCCACCGTCGCTGCCACTGCGAACACCAGTCCGCCCGCCGCGATCCCGAGCGCTGCAATTCGGCCGCTGCGTGGCGTCTTTGACAGCGACGTTTGAGCCACCATCACGAAGCTGGGACCCGGACTGATCGCCCCGATCACGATCGCACCTGCGATGGTGATCAGGCTCAATACGTCGGAATTCATTACTAGCAAGGTCCTTTCGAAGTTGAAGACCGTCGGATCGGACGTCGGGGCGCATCCGTGCCCCTTGAGGCGCGGTTACAGTCAACGTCTGTGCCGATCCTCGACGGACGTCGTCGTGCGCTCGTGTTGGTGCATTTCACGTACCAACGTCGAACAAGACCTCGGAACGCTATCGACGAACCGTTATCAGGCTACGACCGCGACGCCGGCGCAGGGTGCGCGTGTACTTATCGGTGTCATCGACATCGCAAAGGACCTGGCCTCGAGCACCCTTCTGATCCGTATTTTGGGTCACCAATCCCAATTATGACTATGGTTGTTGCAACGCCGCGCGCAGGGGGCTCGCTGTCCCGTGCGGTTCGCGATTGAAACGTTCGATACGCCCGGACGGATGGTGGTGCCGCGAGAAGGAGGTTTGGCTATTGCTCGATCAACCCGCGAAGAGAGCGTTCTGAGGGTCCGGCAAGAGCCACTTACTGCACGTCAGACTGGACAGGGTCACCGCCACCGTCGGCGGCGACTGGGCGATCGCCTCGGCATTCAGCAAACGGACTGCACCGATCGCTGGACTCGACTAGCGGGTCCTCCTGCGTCGAATCGTAGGCGGGTGTCGGTTATCAACAGCCCAGAGTGTCGACAGCTACTAGTTCCTGGTGCAGAATGGGTCGTATGGCCCAGAAGTGTCTACGCGTTGCGCTCGAGGGCTCCTGTGCCCGTCGCTGTGCGCGCTCGGTAGGACATGCGCGCAATCCAAGGCCGAGCCGGCAGGTTGGCCAGCGGGTCACAGCCGGGCGCTTCTACGAGCGCCGCGGCCGGCGAGTCATCTTCGGGGGCCACCGACACAGCCAATACGGGCGGTGATCATGGACCTGCGCGAATTGAGGACCTTCGTCGCCGTGGTCGAAGAGGGACGTTTCGCCGGAGCGGCCCAGCGATTGAACCTCAGCCAGCCAGCTATTTCGCATACGATCCGCGGGCTCGAAAAGCACTGTGGCGTCATCCTACTTGAGCGAACCAATGCTGGTGTCGTGACGACTGCGGCAGGCAAATTGCTGGTGACTGAAGCACGAGAGGTACTGGCTCGCTACGACCTGGCAGTCGCCAGGATGCAGCAGGGCAGCGGTGAAGAAGCATTGCTTCGCATCGGCATGCCCTTCGCTTTGCCCCCGGGGCTGAGCAGCGCGTTGTCGGCACTGGCCGCGAGATGGCCGTCAACGGCGATATCTGTTCGCCAGCTCTCGACCATTAATCAAATCGATGCGCTCAAGACGAGTGAGCTTGACCTCGGGCTGGTTCGGCATCGCCCGGCGTATTCTGAACTCGATGCCGTGCTGCTCTCTGATGAGCCATTGGGCGTAATCATCAGCAATTGCCAATGTGAGCGACTCGGCCCGTCAGACGAAGTGCCCTTGGAGGCGCTGATGGATCTGGGTCTGCAATGGCATGGATTTCCACGGGAGAGTAGCCCGGTCTGGTTCGACGAACTGACAGCCACTTTGCGTGGCTATGGTTTACATATCGAACCGTCGGCCACCTACACCGAGGATCCGGCGCCCGATGTGACGTACGCCTGCCTTAGCCTCGGTCGGTCCTTTGCGCTGGCGCCACCGAGCTGCCAACGCGCTCTTCCATCGCCTCTCACGTGGCGCCGGCTGACGGGTGATCCACTGCGAGTGCGCACATGGGCCGCGTGGTCTGCGACGTCACGTCGCCGCGACCTAGGTAATCTCGTCTCTCTGCTCGAAGACAGTGCGAACGATTCGCCTACCGGCCACGCCAATGGGGTGTACGTCGAGTTGACCAGGGATGTGTGCGCCGAAGCCTTGGCGTCGTGAGAAGCGCACGCATCAACGGCCGCTCCTGCGGGGCAAAGATCGCCCCCGAGACGGGTACTTCGTGAACTCCCCTTCACATCACGGGTTTCGCTGGCCCGCTGGCCGCCGCCAGGAGAATCTCTACCTATGGCCACGCCTCGACGACGCGACATTCCTGAGCCCGGGCCATCCGATGCTCGGCAGTAGGCATTCTGGACAGTTATGTGTGGTGTCGGGATACGAACTGGCTGGGCCTTACCACATCCACGCCTTCACATCTGCTGATGACGTACCTTCGACAAGGTGTCCTTCGGATACCGTTCTGCGGGAACAATGTTGCAGATCTATTCAACGCAGCCTTCGGGCGCCGGGTGAGGCGCCATGGTAACGCGGCCATGCAGTCACCAGTAGGAAAGGCGGTCAGCGAGATGGAAGTCGATCTTCTCAAGGCAGACTGGCTGCGCGCGACCAGTCTCGTCAAACGCCGTGATGGCTTGAGATCGCGGATTTGGTATAGCTTTCCCAATCCGCTCATCGCGCTCGTCGACCTTGCGGCACAGCGACTGCAGACTGCCGAAGGCCTGGCAGTTTGGAAGTTTCAGGCGGCTGAGAACATCACCGACTCCAGACGCGAGCAGGAGGTCATCGATGCCGCCGCACAGCGAGCCATCGCCAACGATGTCGAGCCTGGCTACGTTCGCGATGTCTTCCGCGACTTGATCGATGCCACAGTTGCTTTGCAGCACGGACGTTTCGCTCGATGGAAGCTCGATCCGGGCAGTGTGCCTACCGGCGCGCCGAACTTGTTGGCGTGCCGCCGCATCATCGATGCCATTAGCCGGGCGGCGGTGGACGAAATCGCTAGACGCTGGACCCTTTTGAAGTCGCCCACGTATCGGACGGAACTCGAAGACGCCAAGGCGATCGTGATAAAGAGCCGCCAACTCGACTCAACGTTGCAGGCCTCTCTGGCCTATGCCACCCGCAAGTATTGTCGGGTGCTGCCAAGGTCAGCCTAGGTTGGCCGCGGTGACTTTGACACACTGGTCATACCTCGGCCAGACAAGCGACGACAGTGTGACTCTACCGGCTGCTCATCAGCGGTAAGCGAGGTGCAGGCTCAGCAGCGCCCGCCGCGCGGTCTGGCATTGACGCCTAGAACGCCTGGCGTACAGCGTCTTTCATCTGATGACACAGCTTCGGGTGCTAAACTCATAGCGTCTCGCGGCACCGCCGTAACACCATGACCTACAGCGTGGCTGGAGCCCGGGGGCTGCGTGCGGGCCAGTCGGATCGACATGTAAGGAATAACGCGACAAACGCCGGTCAAGCATTCAGTAGTCTTGACCGACCGCTGGCGGCGACCGGATTGTGGTGTCTTTCGCACCGCACGGTATGCCGCAGGACCGTTTCACCCGGACAACCGATGAGGAAATATCAAGTGTCTTCAACAAGCCTAGAGATGTTTTATGACGACGATGCGGATCTGTCGATCATTGCGGGACGTAAGGTCGGTGTCATCGGTTATGGCAGTCAGGGCCATGCGCATTCGCTTTCGCTGCGTGACTCGGGTGTACAGGTGAAAGTTGGCCTCAGGGAGGGGTCGAAGTCGCGGGACAAGGTGACCGAGCAGGGCTTGGAGGTGGATACGCCCGCCGAGGTGGCCAAGTGGGCCGATGTGATCATGCTGCTCGCGCCTGACACCGCGCAGGCTGAGATCTTCAAAAACGACATCGAGCCGAATCTGGAGGACGGCAATGCGCTGTTTTTCGGCCACGGTCTGAACATCCACTTCAACTTGATCAAGCCGCCGGCCAACGTCACGATCGGCATGGTCGCGCCGAAGGGCCCAGGGCATTTGGTGCGCCGCCAGTTCGTCGACGGTAAGGGCGTGCCCTGCTTGATCGCTGTGGATCAGGACCCCAGGGGTGAGGGCGAGGCGCTGGCGCTGTCGTATGCCAAGGCCATCGGCGGCACCCGCGCGGGTGTGATCAAGACCGATTTCAAGGAAGAGACCGAGACCGACCTGTTCGGTGAGCAGGCTGTGCTGTGTGGCGGCACCGAGGAATTGGTCAAGGCGGGCTTCGACATCATGGTGGAGGCCGGCTATGCACCTGAGATGGCGTACTTCGAGGTGCTGCACGAGCTCAAGCTGATCGTGGACCTGATGTATGAGGGCGGCCTGGCCAGGATGAACTATTCGATTTCTGACACCGCGGAGTTCGGCGGCTACCTCTCCGGTCCGCGTGTCATCGACGACGCCACCAAGGACCGGATGCGCGCCATTTTGAAGGACATCCAGGACGGCAGCTTCGTCAAGCGGCTGGTCGCCAACGTCGAGGGTGGCAATAAGGAACTCGAGGCGCTGCGCAAGCAGAACGCCGAGCATCCGATCGAGGTGACCGGCAAGAAGCTGCGCGACCTGATGAGCTGGGTCGACCGCCCGATCACCGAAACCGCTTAATCAGCGATTTGTGCGCGTCTAGGAGCGCTCACCGCTCCGAAACGTGCACAAACCGCTCTCAGGGCAGGCCGGGAGATCGATCCGTCGGGTTGACCTCCCCACGGTCGTTGATGAGCACCGTCTCGGGACCGCCCGTCCACCTCGACCACCGCATGAGGGCTACGTCGGCTGGCTCGAAGGTCGCCGGCACCGAGTAGCCAAACTGCCTGGCCCACAAGGGGTTGGCGATGATCCGATCCTGGCAGCCTGTCACGTCCGAGCCGCACACCAGCAACAGGTTGCCGAGCGTGCCTCGTCCACGTTGGCCCACACTCACTCGGTGGTGGACGTTGGTCGCGCCGCGTTGCCCACATACCTCACAACAGCGCAGCGCTCTGTCCTGTAGGGCACGCTGGACTGTGGTTGATACCACTGACGCCGTGTCGCTGGCATCGGTTCGTGACCCCACCTCGCGAGGGCGCCGGGCAGTCGCGGCGCGCTCGTGTGTCCGACCCCGTAAAGACTTGAATGAGGACACCCCACGCGTCGTACCAGCGTGAGAAATGCCGCTGTCTCTGCCGGGGAGCATATGCGCGTATTCAGTGCGGGCACCGAACTGCCGTTCACCGTTTGCCGCCGTGTCCGGACGGTCCGTGTGATGGTCGGCCAGCGAAAGCTCGGCCACGGCCCTGATTTTCATCGTATACACGTGACCTGCCGGATTGCTGGCTGCGTCGGCCGCACGTGAGCGCTGATGAGATTCAGTCACTTAGCCTCCTCATCTCTATGGCACAGTAAGTGTGGCGATCTCGCCCGTTGTCTTGTCAGCCTGAGTCGCGCATGGCGGTCGTCGATGGCCAGCCTTGGCGTCCCGTACGTCAAACCATGTGCAACGCTACCTACTACGGCGGTCACGGTGACATCGCCGGGTATTCAGATCGTGAAACCCGCTCGCCTAGATCACTGGTGAAAGTTCGCCACTATTCTCGGAGCCATCCGGTGCGCTCAGAACGACCCACGTGGCCGCGGCGCCCGCGATTGTGCTCGGCCTTTCGGGTGATCCGACGTCGGACAATAACGTGTTTCGCCACGACGGTAGACGGCCCCGTCACCAGCGGTGGGCATAAACAATATTGATGGCCCTCATCGAAGTTCTGATGCGAGGAGTGGGCGACGCCGGTCTAGGTTTTCCAGCGAGGGGGACCCCGCAGGCCGCCCTCACCGGATCTCGGCCAGTCGTTGCGCGTTCTGCGGCGGCGGGCCGAGATTCCCGGCGGTGTAGGCAATGTCGCGAAACCCTGCCGCCGTAGGCACCTGCTGCAGGAATACGGACGCAGCAGCCGGGTATTTCCTCGCACCCAGAGCATCTTCGGTCGTGACCGGACTATGTGGGGCTGGCCGAGCGCGAACGACGAGACTACAGTCGGCGAATGAACATTGTTCCCGCAGGGCAGCTAAGCGTGCAGACACTGCATCGCTACCCGGTCAAGTCGATGCTTGGCCAATGTGTCGACGAATTGTCCGTGAACTCGTGCGGGGCGCATGGGGATCGGTCACTGGCTTTGATCGACCGTGACACCGGTCGGGTGGCAAGCGCAAAACAGGCGCGGCTATGGCGGGGGCTGCTGCAGTGCAGCGCAACCGTAGGAGCAGCTGGTGTACAAATAGAAACGCCGGACGGGACTTTCGCGGTCGATGACAGCTCGATCGACGAGCGGTTGTCCCAATACCTCGGGCGCGCGGTGCAATTGATCGATCGGCGACCGGCCGGTGCGTCGGTCGAGCGCGCGGACCCCGAACAGGTTCTCGAGCGCGGCGTGGATGCCGAGGTCGACGCGCCGCTACTGGAACTAGCGCAGGCGACCTCAGGTGAATCATTCACCGATTTCGCTCCGCTGCACGCGATCACCACCGCGACTCTGAACCACGTCGGCGTCGAGGGGGCGCGTTACCGGCCCAACCTGATCATCGCGACTCCGCCCGGATTCCCCGCCTATGCTGAAAACGACTGGACCGGACACACTCTGCGCATCGGCTCGGTAAAGCTGGCCGTGATGGGGCCTACGCCGCGCTGCGTCATCCCGACGCTCGAACACGGCAGCCTGCCTGGCGCTCCCCAGGCGCTTCGGACACCCGTCGCCGAGAACCGCGTGCCGGCTTTTGATTTCGGCGTACTTCCGTGCGCAGGCTGTTACTTGGAGATCCTTGAGCCCGGAATTCTTCGTGCCGGTGATTCCATTGAGCTGGAATGAGAGAGTGTGGCATTACCGCATGACGGCGCCCCAAATGGGTCGTGCCGGTGGGACCGAACAATCACTGGGATAACGAGGTCGCCTGGCGCTCGTGATGTGAATGAGGCCATCTGGTCGGCAGCGGCTCACCGGCGTTCCGCGAAACGGTGACGGGGCGTCCGGATTTCGATCATCGACTCAGGCTGGCCCTGGTGGCCTCACCGAACCTCAAAAAGTCGTCGAGGCGCAGTCGCGGGCATATCTGCCCGCCAACGCTTCGTCGAACGTGGCTCTTCTCCGCCGGCACCGGTGGGTTCATCACCACTGCGGGAACGGTATTCGGCTGATCCCCGCGCGGTCGAGAGACAGCTCATTCCTGTCAGTGCCCTGCACCTAGCGCCTGCTGTCATCTGGCCGCCCGAAGTGAGGAGCACGCCGGCCGAGAGCCGCGCGTGCGTTCTGGTGCACAGCGTATTCGCATCCGGAAATGTCGATGCGGACAAGCAATGGTGGTTCATGAGACCACCCCGCCAAGCACCGAATGGGCTGTACGCCGAGATCAAATATTTCTGGCATCGCGTTACGCTGATGCGTACCAATCAAACTGACCGGACGGACTCTTTCCATGAACTTTTATCGCGGGCGTTCACGCCGCGACTTTCTCGCCACGACCATGACCGCCGTCGTCGGCGGTGTGGGCGCTTTGTCTGTCAGCTCATGTTCGCCTTCGGGCGCTCGCACCGCCAACGGCGCTTCGAGCTCATCAGTGCAGTCAACGACTAATCCTATGACTTCAGCGGCCAACAACCAGAGCCCGCAACCGCTGGCGGCAAACGCTGACCAGGCGTTGGCACTGCTGACTCAAGGCAATCAGCGCTTTGCCGCCAACAAAGAACAACACGTCGACGACAACCTGGATCGGCGCACGGTCGTCAGGACCGGTCAAAAACCCTTCGCGACAATCTTGAGCTGTGTCGACTCGCGCGTTCCGCCGGAAATTGTTTTCGACCGCGGTCTCGGCGACCTGGTCGTCATCCGCTCCGCTGGGGAGGTGCTGGATCGATCTGTGATCGGCAGCCTGGAATTCGGTGTCGCCGAGCTGAATACGCCTCTGCTGATGGTGCTTGGTCATCAGCGGTGCGGGGCGCTGACCGCTGCTGTCGATGCGTTCGACAAGAAGACAACCGGCCAGGACGACCTCGGATTCCTCACCGGCGCACTCGCTCCCGCCGTACAGCAGGTTTTGGGTCAGCCCGGCGACCGGGTGACCAATGCTGTTCACGCCAACGTGGCACTTACCCTCGCCCAGCTTCGTCAGTCGCCTCTTTTGGGACCGATGGAGAAGCAGGGCAAGTTCAAAATGGTCGGCGGCTACTACAGTCTCGACACCGGCACGGTGGACCTGATCTGACATCGTCCTGAGCGACTCGGTCTATGGGCCATTCTTACGTGGCCGGGACGGAGTGGTCGAAGTAGCCACTGGGTCGTCTGACCCACATTCTCGAAAGTGAGTGGGGCACCGTGATGCCGATGCCCGGTCACGGGTACCAGCGCCCAAACTCAGGTCGCTGGTGCGCTGTCTGCGATGGTGTTCGCATGAGATCAGCGGTCCGGTGTGACACTAGTGGGTGGCGTAACCCAAACAGGTGATGCGCTCCACACCCACTGGGGCGGTACCGTCGAGGATGCAGAAGTGCCCACAACGCGTTCTGCGCCATCTTGCTTCCGAAGGAGACCGATGACCAACGCCACAACCCGCGACGCGGTCGACACACCGGGCGTGCTGGTGTTCGACGTCAACGAGACCTTGCTGGACCTCGGCTCACTGGGCCCGCTGTTCGAGCGCTTGTTCGGTGATGCGTCGGTATTACACACCTGGTTCGACAAACTCGTTCTGCACTCGATGACGCTCACGTTATCGGGCTACTACGCCGACTTTTTCACGCTAGGCAGAGCCGTACTTCAGCTGCTGGCGTCCAGTCGTAACGTCTCGCTGGCCCACGACGATCCGGATCTGCTCGAACAGGCCATGCGCACGATGCCGGCGCATCCCGATGTCGAGGCGGGACTCGAACAACTGCGGTCAGAGGGTTATCGCCTTATCACGCTGACCAACTCCCCGCACCGACCCGACACTGCCTCACCATTGGACAACGCAGGGTTGAGTGACTACTTCGAGAAGCAATTCACCGTCGATAGCACCAAACTGTTCAAACCGTCGACGCATCTGTATCGACGTGTCGCTGCAGAAGTCGGCGTTGAGGTGTCGGATTGTATGATGATCGCGGCCCACACGTGGGACATCATCGGCGCCCAGGGAGCAGGCATGCAGGGCGCGCTCATCACGCGGCGCGGTACCGCCCCGATCGTCGCAGCCGGCATCCCCGTGGCCGACCTGATAGCAGAGAACATCCCCGAGCTGGCCGGCGAGCTTATCCGCCGGAAGCGCTAGGTTTTCAGCCTGTTTGGCTTCGTCCGGCAGCTATCCCATGTGCGCCAGCATCCGCATGGTGAGGTCGTTGGGCAGCATCCGCATCAGGCCGGTCACCAAGCGCGTCGGCCACCCGACGATGACCGCCCCACCTCTCTCGTCGAGTGCCTCGACCGCGACCCGCGCGACATCGCTGGCGGGGGTGTAGAGAAACTCGGGATAGCTGAGCGCGTCTGGATTGGCACCTGTCGCGATCACGAATTCGGTTCGTACCGGGCCGGGACATATCGTCGTCACACTCACTCCGCTGCCTTGGAGTTCACCACGCAGCGCTTCACCGTAAAGGTAGACGAAGGCCTTGGTACCGGCATATCCGGCCATTCCCGGCGTCGGGACGAATCCGCCCGCCGACCCGATGTTGAGGATGGCTCCCCGGCCAGCGGCGACCATCGGACCCACCGCGCGAGTGGTCAGGTCGATGACAGCTTCGACGTTGACGCGCACCATGGCGAGGTGCCGTTCCACCGATGTGTTGGCGGCGGGGCCAATCGTTCCGATGCCAGCATTGTTGACCAAAATCTCTACCGTCAGCCCTCGGTCGGTGATGGCACCGAAGAGGCGTTCACGCTGATCGGAGTCGGCAAGGTCGCAGGGCAGCACGTCAACACGCACCCGCTCGGCCAATTCGGCGGCAGTAGCTGCAAGCGGTCCTCCCTGCGCGCGACCAGCGTGAGATTGTGACCGCGGTCGGCCAAGGCCCGGGCGATCTCAGCTCCGATTCCGGAGGAGGCACCGGTTACCACAGCAGTCCCTGAGGCCGACGGTGGTACTCGCATCACGTCATTCTTCCTCTCAATAATGCGTGCGTTCGGTGATGGGCGTTCGCGGGCAACACCTCTCGGCACTCACAAGCCCGTGACATCTCGCGTTTGGGCACTTTGGTCAGTCGTTGATCGGCACCCTGGTGTTGAGCATCGAATGCCGGTATCCGTAAGTCGCATAGATGACCAGTCCGATCACCAGCCACACCACGAACCGGACCCATGTGAGCGACGTCAAATACGTGGTCAGCCACAGAGAAGAGACCACCCCGATCACCGGCACCACCGGCATGCCCGGCGTGCGGAAGCCGCGCTCAATCTCAGGTGAGCGGTAACGCAACACGACGACTGCCGTGCACACGATGGCAAAGGCAAGCAGGATACCGATATTGGTCAGCTCAGCAGCTTGTGCAATCGGGGTGAATCCGGCGATCAACGCCGACCCAATCCCCACGATCCAGGTGACCCGCACCGGCACTCGCCGCTTGTCGTCCACGGCGGCAAACCATTTCGGCAACAGACCATCGCGGGCCATGGAGAACCAGACTCGCGTGACCGCGAACATGAAGGTGAACATGACGGTGGCGATCCCCAGGATGGCGCCGACCGAAATCAACGTCGCGATGCCGGGCAGACCGACATCGGCGAATGCCTGCGCGAACGGCGATTCGGCGTCGATGCTGCTGTATTTGACCATCCCGGTGAGCACGAGGCAGACCAGCACGTAGAGCATCATCGACACTGCAAGCGACAAGAGGATGGCCTTCGGCAATACTTTTCGTGCCTGCGCAGATTCCTCGGCGGCCGCGCTCATCGCGTCATACCCGAATACAGCGAAGAAAACGACTGATGCACCAGTGAAGACGCCGCTCCAGCCAAAGGGGAAAAACGGGGTGTAGTTGCCTGTCTTCACGTAGAACACTCCGACGACGATGATGAGGACGACCACGGCGACCTTCAGCCAGACGAGGATGCTCTCGATCCGCGCGGCGCTGCGCATTCCACGAGTCAGGACGAATGCGATAAGCAGACACAGCAATACGGCAAACAGGTCGACGACCCGGCCCGGCTGAGTGGGGTCGCTGCCGGGTGCTCCAAGCATCCACTGCGGCAGCCTGATTCCGACTTGTTCGACCAGGAACCCGAAATATCCGGATATGCCGATGCCGACCACGGCCACGATGGCGGTGTATTCCAACAGCAGATCCCAGCCGATGAGCCATCCCACCCCTTCGCCCAGCACGGCATAGCCGTAGGTGTAGGCGGAGCCCGCCTTGGGAATCATCCCGGCGAACTCGGCGTAGGACAGCGCAGCGCAGGCGCTGGCGATGCAGGCGACGACGAAAGACAGCACAACCGACGGGCCCGCGGACTCTTTGGCCACCGCACCGGCCAGCGAGAACACTCCCGCGCCGATGATCCCACCGATTCCCAGAGCGGTGAGCTGCCATAGCCCGAGTACTCGCTGCAGGCCTGCGCCCTGGCCTGCATCCTCCGGTTCGACATCGTCGACTGGCTTGCGCCGGAAGATGCCGGCCGAAGACGTATTGAAGATGTGCACGCTGTTCACACCGTTCGCGTGTGGGATGCGTGCCTAGGCAGCGAGCTGGCGAATCCTGCTGCCCGCGGGCGACAGATAAACCTGACTGACACCAGTGTCTCCTAACGGTTCGCGTGTTGACGTACTGGACGCCCGGTCACTTCGCGTGCGTCGCAGGGGTGCTGTATCGATGGAAGGGGTCGAGCTATCGATTCCCCGCCATCCTGTGTGCACGACCTTGTAAAGTTGACCACATCAACGGCGCTTGGTTTGGGTTGCGCAGGTGCATGATTCGTATCGCGAATGAGGGTCATCAGCGAAATTGAGCTCGAACCCCGTCCCGTTCGCCCTGGCGTTGACGGCCTCGGCGTGCTGTCAGAGCCTCTGTCCCCCAAGGTTATCGGCCCGCTCGGCCTTCGATAGTGCGGTCAGCCGCGCGGTCACCGGAGGGCGCTCGGCTTATACCAGTCGCGCAGATGTCCGGTCTTATCGTCCGGCTCGACACCATCAATAGCGGGCAGCGCCGTTCAGCGTCAGTGTGGGTGGCGAGGAAAGGAACGCATTGTGTCGAAAACGTGGTTCATCACCGGCGCGGCCCGCGGCTTCGGTCAGGAGTGGACGGTGGCAGCGTTGCAGCGGGGGGACCGCGTCGCGGCAACCGCGCGCAACGCTTCAAGACTCGACGAGCTCAAAGCCCGGCATCCCGAGTCGCTCCTGCCGATTGAACTCGACGTGACGAACCGCTGCGCCGTGTTCGACGCGGTGCGAAGGGCCCACGAGCATTTCGGGGGCCTTGACATCGTCGTCAACAACGCGGGGTACGGCCAATACGGGTTCGTCGAGGAGGTGACGGAGCAGCAGGCGCGCGAGCAGATGGACGTGAATGTGTTTGGCGCGCTGTGGGTTACCCAGGCAGTCTTGCCCATCTTGCGCGCGCAGCGGTCCGGGCACCTTTTACAGGTGTCCTCCGGCGCGGGTGTGACGGCCGCTCCCGGCGTCGGCCTCTACAGCGCTTCCAAACATGCGCTGGAGGCATTCTCTGAGGCGCTCGCGGCAGAGGTCGAACCGTTCGGCATCCGCGTGACCCTGGTCGAGCCGGGCCTGTACTCGACCGAATTCAAGGATTCGGTCATCCATGCCGACCCACTGCCCGCCTATGACAATGTGCGCCGCGAGGCGACCCGTATGGTCGCCGAGTTCCTCGGGGAGCCAGGTGATCCGACTGCCACCCGGGACGCCATCCTGCGGATCGTCGACGCGGAGGCGCCACCGCTGCGTGTCATATTCGGCCCGGCGATCCTGCGCCTCGTGCGGTCGGCTTATGAACAGCGGCTGCAGATCTGGGAGGAGTGGGAGCCTGTCACGGTCCAAGCGCAAGGATGACGTGTGCAGTCGCCCCACGGGGTGCAGCTGAAAGGAACCGTGTTGTTGTCGTCGTATGACTACGTCATCATCGGAGGCGGAACCGGAGGGTGCGTGGTGGGCGGACGCCTCGCGCCCAGCGGCGCCAGTGTGTTGCTTCTGGAGGCCGGCCCCGTCGAGCCACCGGACGTGGTCTCGTCGCCGGATGCCTTTCCGCTGCAACTGATGGGCTCACAACTCGACTGGTGCTACCGGACCGTTCCCCAGTCGGGCACCGGTGACACCGAACATTTCGTGTCGGCCGGCCGTGTGCTGGGTGGATCCAGCTCCATCAACGCCATGGCACATATTCGTGGACACCGCGCCAACTACGACCGCTGGGCCGACTACGGTCTGACGGGCTGGAGTTATGACGATCTGTTGCCCCACTTCAAGCGCAGCGAGACAGCGACTTCAGGCGACGGGGACCTTCGCGGCTTGCGGGGGCCGCTGCGTGTGGGGCCCGTCGACTCGGGTACCGACGGAGCACCGGCTTTCCACGCCGGCGTTGTGGAAGCCGGATTCCCCGTCACCGCCGACATCAATGGACATGTCCAGGTGGGCGCGTTCCAATTCGACATGAACATCGTCGAGGGCCGCCGGCAGAGCGCCGCTGATGCTTATCTTGCTCCGCAACGACATAGAGCCAATCTGGACATCGTGGGCGGGGCCTTCGTCAGCAGGCTGGTAATCCGGGGTGATCGTTGCGTAGCAGTGGAATTCACCGTTGATGGCCGACACGAGTCCGTCAGCGTCGAGCGCGAGGTGATCCTGGCATGCGGGGCGATCGGATCACCGAAAGTGCTGCTTCTGTCGGGCATCGGCCCGGCGGCGCATCTTCACGACGTCGGGATCGAACCCGTAGTTGACCTGCCGGGTGTCGGAGAGAACCTTCAGGACCACATCCAGAGTCGGGTGGTGTACTCCTCGAGCAAGCCGATGCAGTCGTCGAGCAACGGCGTCTGTCGCACCGCGGCGCTTTTGCGAAGCGGCCATTTCGCCGATCCCGCCCCGGACGTGTTCGTGATGATGCTCGACTTCCCGGTGGGGCCGGTCTCCACGGAGACGGCGCTGGCTCCCCGGATGCCCGATCTGGGGTACACCCTCGCGTTCTCCCATCAGGCGCCGCCCGCCAGCCGCGGGTCGGTACGGCTCGCAGACCGCCACCACGATACGGCGCCGCTGGTCGATCCGTGCTTCTACACCAACACCGCCGATCTGGTGGCCATGGCCGAGTTTTTGGCAATCACCCGCCGCATCGGGGAGACCGAGGCATTCGCGCCGTGGCGGCTACAGGAGGTGCTGCCGGGCCCGAACGTCAACAGTGCCAGTGAAATTCATCGGTACCTGCGACAATCGACCGGTTCCTCGTTCCACCCGGTCGGAACGTGCCGAATGGGCACCGACGAGATGGCCGTCGTGGATGGTGAACTGAGGCTGCACGGTGTGCAGGGCCTGCGCGTGGTCGATGCCTCGGTGATGCCCGAAATCGTCGGCGTCAACACCAACGCCACCGTCGTTGCGATCGCCGAGCGCGCGGCCGAGCTCATCCAGTCCACCTGACGCCAGGACGGTCGCACGGCTAAAGGCCGCTCGCCGCCCTCATCTCCCGCAGGACGGCGACATCCTCTGCAATGAGTTCGTCGATTCGCTTGCTGAGAAGCGGTTTTGTCAGCGGCTTGGCACCGCAGCCCTCCAGGTCGTAGAGGTACTCGCCATCATCGACAACCCGGATGAACTGACCGATGGGTTTGTCATAGGCGTAGCTCCACTTCCACGCGGTGCGCCAGTCGCTTTGCACCCTGCCGTAGGCCGTCACCTGGTCTTCGCCGATGATGGTGTCGTAGGTCGACCGCCGTTGATCGGCGACGTGGACACTGCCGGCGTCGAACTGAGCCGAGCGCGGGCGCAGGTACTCGGGGCCCACCACCCGCTCATGTCGGCCAGGCTCGCCGAGCCGGACCGCATCGGAGATAGCCGCACCCAGGTCGTACGGCGAAACCGTGTAGAAGTCAACGACATCGGCGTCAGGTCGCTGCTCAGCGAAGAAGCCCTGTTCTGCGGCGCGAAATCCGATGGCCCGCACGCTGGGCGTGTCGTTGGGAATGTACTGAACATGACAAACCACTCGGATATCGGCGTCGCGGTAGGCGACCAAGCATCGCTGCAGATTGCTCAGATCACCGTAGTTGAACCGGTCCGGAATCGTCCTTGCGTACGAGTCGGCCTCATCAACCGTTGCAAATCGCGACGGGCCGCTAGCCATGAACGGGAACGGCAAGAACTGGCGACCGTGAAGCCGCCCGATGCACTCTAGATCCAGCAGGTCGAGGGACCCCACCTGACTGATCAGAACGCCACCCACGCGACTCTCACTCCTGTCTGATCACCGAACCAATAAAAACCCGGTGAACTGCGCTCTTGATCCGGCGGCCCGCCGGTGTTTCGTTGGGAATTGATGGACGCCAGCAGTTTCGGATACTCACGTCTGTCCCGCTGGCGTGGACCCGATCGTGTGGCGGTGCTGAGAGCAGCCGGCGTCATGCTTGAGCCCGCTGCTCGCTCGTGATTGGGCTCGGGCGCTGCGCAGGCCCCGTCCACCGCGACGGAGGTGCCACCGGCGTGGCGGGCGCCACCGGAACGGCGGGTGGTTCGGGATCAGAACCGTCGTCACCGATGACGGGAACAACGGCGTTGACCTCGCCCATGGCAAGCTCGCCGTTCCTCTTGCTCCGCAACGCTTTCGCTGCCTTGTGCTCTTTACCTTTGCCTTCTGCTCCGCGTTGCCCGCCGCCTCCGCCGCCGCCGGGCACGCCGCCGCCTGCCGATTGCTGAGCCGAGTTCGGCGCACCCGGCGTCCCTCCCATGCCAGCCGGGTTGAGGCCGGAGTGGTCGAGTTCTGGCAGTCGGCTTGTGCCGGCAATCGGTGCGCCCGCAGGCCCCGACAGACCGCTACCGCCGGCCCCGATCCGCGCAGCCGACCCCCCTCCGTCTGGCATGGAGGTCAAGCCCTTGGGTAGGGCGTCAAGATTCTGGGGTCCGAGGCCGGCTCCGCCGAGGCCTCCCTTGCCGGCCGAACCCAGTGCTTGTTGCAGCGCCTGACCGCCGGCGTCCAAGGGGCCCGTCAGGCCGTTTTGCCCTGGCGCTGAGGTGTTTTGGAGCGGATTGCTTCCGGGCGCATTGGGGTCGGGCAGACCGCTGGTCCCGCCGGGATCAGACCCAAGGTTGTTCACACCGCCCAGGCCGGACCCACCATTGCCGGTTGGGCCGAGGCCAGAACCCAAGTTGTACAGACCGCCGAGGCCAGATCCCCCCTTGCCGGGTCCGCCGAGGCCGGAACTCAGGTTGCTGAGACCGCTGAGGCCAGATCCGATGTTGCCGAGACCACCGAGGCCAGACGGGAAGTTACCGGAACCATCCTGACCGTTGCCGGATGGCCCGCCGCCGAGGTTCTGCAGCAGTTGACTCAAGTCGGTGGGCGACGGAACGTTGCCATCGGGCGACCCGGGATTGCTGCCGTCGGCCCCATCGCCGATCGGCGGGGTGTTGGGGCCGGGCAACTGCGATCCATCGCCCGGAATGCCGGTTCCCTCACCAATATTCGGCGGGGGCCCGTTCTGAAGGTCAAGATTCGTAGGTATGTTCCCGCCGCCACCGAGGTTTGGCACGGGGATGTCGCCGGGCGACGGTACCTGACCATTCCCGCCACCACCAAGACCGCCACCGAGGTTTGGCAGGGGGATGTCGCCGGGCGACGGTATCTGCCCATTCCCGCCACCACCAAGACCGCCATCGCCAAGGTTTGGTGGGGGAACGTCGCCGGAGGCTGACAGATTGTTACCACTGCCGTCGCCTCCACCGAGGTTGGGCGGCGGAATGTCATCGGGAGACGGCGTTTTGATCCCGTTGTTGTCACCACCTCCGAGGTTGGGCGGCGGAATGTCATCGGGAGACGGCGTCTTGTTGTTGTTGTTGCCGTCGCCACCACCGAGGTTCGGTAGGGGTGGCGGAGTTGGAGTGTTCTTGCCTCCGTTGCCGTCACCGTTGCCGTCGCCGCTGCCGTTGCCGTTGGTCGTGGCGGGCGGGATGGGGAAGTCCGGGGTACTTTTCGCGATTCCGTTGATCGCCGGCACGTAGACCTTCGCCATCAGCGATGCCGCAAAGTGGTTGTAGACCTGGTTGATTTCGTCGGCGTGAGCTTGGTAATAGTTGAGCGCGTCTTGATAGTGGTTCGGCTGCTGGCCATCGGGCCCCTCGATGTACCACTTCATCTGGAAGACCGTTTTGTCGAGCGCGAAAACCAGATGGCTCATCGCCGCCGCACCGGAATATATGGCGGTGGGGATGTTGAATGAACTATTGATATTGGCCCACGCGGCATCGGCGGTGTCGCCTTTCCACTTCCCGGACGCGTGCACGCTCTCGAGATTTTCCTTGAATGTGGTCAAGCCGTCCGAAACAGTCTGTGCGATGGTGTTCCACAGCGTCGGGTAGTCGTGGCCGAGGTTGCCGTCGGCGTCTTTGAAGGCCTGATGCAGATCCCAGTAACTGAGGCTGCCGGGATTTTCTGCAACCACGCCCGAGGGAGATTTTTTCGCATTCAGCGGGTCGAGATTGTTCAGATCGACTTCGGATTCGTTTTGCAGATCACTGTCGTCCCACCAACCGGGAACGAAATGCGTCCAGTCACTTTTCGATGTCGTGTCGGGTATCCACCCGTTGGAGGTGAATTTGGCGCGCCACTCCCAAGGCAAACCGTTGATCTGATCGGGAGACAGCTTCTGGACTTGCTGTTCGGTGAGGCCGCTCAGATCCAACTTGTTCAGCGTACCGCTGCTGAGACCACTGATCTGTTTATCTGTGAATTCACCGATTTGGTCGGGCCGAAAGTCACTCGCGTATTTGTCGATGTCGTCTTTCGACAGACTGACAATACGGTCTTGACCGAGGAAAGGGATCTTCCAATCCGCGAGGTCGTGAGCGTTGTTGAGGATGTAGGTGCCGTCGCCAAGCGGCGAGAGGTCGGGATTGTTGACGCCATCAGGGATCGGCGGATCGGCGTTGGCGATTTGTTCTGGCGTCAGCCCCATGGCACACGAACCTTCTTGCTAGCCGTTGTCGATGAGTCCTTTTGTGGACTTATGTACGAGTGTTTGGAACTCATCAAGAAATTTATAGTAATTTGCATGCAACATCATGATGCCGTCATTGCCGGAAATATCGAGTAAGAGGTGGCGCTTCGTTTCCTGCGCCGACGCCAAGGTGCCCGGATTGCCCATTCCGGTTACCAAATACATGAGGCCGCCCGCATTCTGGAGAACCTCCTTGAAATCGTCGATGTAGCCCAGATATTTTTTCGCCGTATCCGCATCCAAGACGAGGTCAGCGTGCTTTTGCAGGTCCTGTATCTCCTTGGTGAGATCGGCGATCGACGGTGTCGGTGGTGGGGTGGGCGAAGGGGGTGAATCGTCAGATGCCATGCGTATCCAATCGGTGAGGAGGTTGTGGCCGCCGAGCTGACTGAGCCAACGTACGGCCAATGAGCGACACGCCGCGACGCGCTGGCGGCGAGACCCTGGTGGCCGGCCGACCGGCGATCACGCTCGAGATCCTCGCATCAGTGCCAGCACCTTTCGCATATCGCATAATCGGCTCGCCGAGAAGGCCGCACCGTCGCCTCCTTCAGGCTCGACTGACTGTCTGAAATCACGGGATCCGCATGTGGCAGCGAAACCCGCTGGCGCAGTGAGGGGTTGGACGTTGCAAGTCGATGAACACCCTGGTTGGGTGCTGGAGCCGACCCACGCAGTCAGTGTATGGGCGTGCCGTGATGCGGGTATCGCGGCGCCCGTGCGAACTTTGGATGGCGATCTTTGATCCGATCAATACGGCGAGGTCGCTCGCCTGCGGCAGCCATCCGCTTGGTCGCCGCGCGCACCCCAATCGGAGGCTCTTGCGCAGCCAGGTTCACGACACTGTCCTCGGAGGGTCTCGTCGCGCGGCGTCCACACGCGTCGCATAACACCACGACGGCCGGTGGGCGCTGACTGGCCTCCACGGACCAGGTTGCCTCAGTTGAGGATTGGGCGGTAGGGCTGCCGCAGTGTCTGCGATCCGCGGCCAGACCGCTTGCGGCCCAGTGCGTTTCTATCCTGAAAGTGTGTCCGTTATTCCGATGGTTCTGGCTTTACGGCGGTCGCAGCCTTACGGAACGAGGGCAGATACGCCTTGCCGTAACTGACCAGGATCTGGTCGCCGGGACGAAGATTGGGCAGCCCGATCAGGGCTACAACGGACTCCGTGCGCGTCACACCTCGGTTGTCAGTCATTTTGACGTCGAAAGCGACGAACACGGAATTGATCCTGCTCTCGTCGTAGCCCCCCGCGTCCGGACGTAATGGCGTGTTGGCAAAAGCCACGCCGTTGGTGGCGCCCAAGCCGGAATAGGCCGCGGGCCGAGACCGACTGGTGGTCGAATCGATCAAGTAGTCCCCGAAGCTGGGATGAACGGCTTGAACCCGTCGCTCGTCGTCGACGCTGCGTAACAACGCCCCCATGTAGATGCCCAGAATGTGACCGTCGCGTCCGGTCACCTGATCGGGTTGTAGGTCGGCACGCACGAACAGGCCGTGCTGGCCGATCAGCACCCGTTCGTGCTCGAGCAACTCGTCGGCATCTGTCAGCTTTCGTGTCATGGTGCGCGTCGACAGGAAAGTAGGCTCCGGTGACGCGCCTGCACGTGAATTGCTGATCTGGCGCCGCAATTCTTCCTGCACTTCGGCTTGCAGGCTGGAAGTTACACGGCTACGGCTGAGCCCCAGACTCGTCGGGACGAAACGCGCCTTCACCTGTTCGACACGCACGTTGGCAGAAATGTTGCCGCGCTCATCGGCGAAGTGCGGATGCACCCGCCGCAGCGGATCGTCCGGATCGCGCAGCGGGAATATCAGGTCGTGTTCCGCGACTGGCTCCATGCGATGTCGAACAATCATCGAATGGAGTTGGCCCGCAGCGTCAACGACCGGCTCCCACTCCCACCTGTCGGCGTCAACGTCGAAGACCCGAGGCCGCTGCTCGACGAATGCCGAGCGCGCCTGATCGACGGGCGCATCGAGGCTCAGCGTGTTGGGTGGCCGCGAAACCGGCCCCAGCGGCGATGGCTCCCGCTTGGCGGGCAGCGACGAGAACGAAGGCCCGGCCGATTCGGCACCGTCGGGCGGCTGCGCCTCACGCGGATACGGGTAATAGGTCACGCCCGGCACCACCGTGTAGCGAGTCACCTGGCCGTCGTCGTGCTGGACCGACACCTCGTCGCCGGCAAATGTCACGCTCACCAGGGAGCCCCTCCGCTTCGGAGGAAAGTGAAAGATTCGTTCCTGGCCGTTGACGGCGTACCGCAAATTACCGTTACTGCTGATCGTTCTTGTCGACTTGCCGAACGGATCGATGTCGCCGACCTTCCAGACGTCGCGACCGGGTTCGTCCTGGAATTGGCCGAGAATCCTGTTACCGGCTGAAACGGTGATGAGCCCATCGGCGCTGTAGTGCGCTGTGACCTCCGTGACTTTCCATCTTGAGGGGAAGACGATCCGCTTGGATTGCCATCCTGGCGAGATAGTGAGCCCCCACCCAGGAGTGATGCGCCGTGTGGTGCTGGCAACCTCCCCGGGGTGGAGCCGTTGCTGAACTTCCCAGATCTCCTGCCGGTGCTGGAGATAATCCGGCATGGCCCCGAGGTGTCTCGCCAACCCGAGGGTGTACCAGGACCTCGGTGACAGCCACACAGCCGCGGCCTCGGTCCCGACGAGGTCCTTAGCGATCGAGTCACGGGCGCCCGGTCTTAATGGCTGTCTGAGCTGTATTTGCCTCTGCTCCAGGGCGAGAAGCATTCTCTTGACCTGCTCAGCAGTCAGGTCAAGGAACGGTTCGGGTTCCGTCGCCGCCTCGTCGGGCTGATTCTTGGGGCGTTTCGGCGCGGAGTCGGCTTTACTGGCGGGTCCAGGTCGTTTCGGAGCACGTTGCGTGGGAGCCGCATCGGCTTCGGCGTGGATGGCTGTCCCTCCGGCGGCTGTGTTGTTCGTTCTCGACGCGACGACATCCGTCAGCCGAGCGACCGGCAGGCCCTCCTGGACCGCGCCCCTCCCGGCGCTGTGCAGGCGGCCACTTCTGCGCGGGTGCGCGTGGTGCCCGTCCCCCGCGTGCGGGGCAGGTGCCATCGGCACAGGTGGTGTGACCCCTTGGGGCGCTATGCGTTCGGCACTGCTGGCGTTGTAATGATCGATGCCGTTGTAGAACACGGTCACAACCGGTCCATCTGCCGGTCCCACCACGGCGTACTCAACCGGTTCAACCCGCCGCGACCCTTGTTGGGGCACCACGATCCGCAGCCGCACCCCGAGCGTGTGAGCCACCAACGATGGGAACATCTCCCCTACGTCGGCATTCCAGGCATCCGCTTCTGGAACCCAACGCGCGAGCGCGCTGAGCAGACGCTGATAGTGCTGTGATGGCAACTCACGCTGGAGTGCCAGCCCAGCCGCCGCGTCCAGCATGCGCTCACGACGCCGGTCCGGTTCACCGCCGGCTATCCGTTGCACATCTTCGTCCCGCGCGCCCAGCTGCCGTAGCCGCGCGACCAGCACGTCCTCGACGACCTCGGACAGGTCCGAATGAATCACGCTGTACGCAGCAGAACGGTACTGACGCAGCGCATCCACCGGTAGGCCCTGACGGCCTCTTCGCAACACGTCGTTGAGGACCATATTTCTCAGCGCCGTGGCGGCGGCATGGAGGGCGGACTCTCCACGGTGTCGGTGTCGGGGTATGGCCTCCACGATCTGAGCCGGCCACAAGTGTCGCGGGGTACTTCCCAACACCGAATACAGCAGGCACCACCCATTGGCGGGAACCTCGACGGGCTCCAGCCCTTCGGCAACTGCCACAGGGTCGCGGTCGGTAGCCGGCTGTCGAGACTGAGATCCCGACGCCGTACCCGAACGACTCGGCGCATCTTCCGCGCTACCGCGGGGCGCGCCACCCCGCATCCGCACCCGGTCCAGCCCGTAAGCGATCAGCGTGAACAGCGCACCCGAGAGTTCCTCGCCGTGCGCATCAGTCGTCCGTGAATCATCCCGTTGCTCGAGCTCCCCATATGCCCGCGCGATCACCTCCTCGACGGGCCCCTTCTCGACACCGGCTCTTCGCAACCGCGCGCCGACAACGGACACCACATCCCGTGCCAGGCCAGGATTTGCAGTCCTCAACCGGTCCCACGCATCCGTCACCGATTGCACCGACCGTTCGGGACGAGATGACGGCTGGTCCGGACGAGTTGCCGTGTCCGAGACCCGACTGTGTGCCCGGGCTGTGTCGACGACGGACTGACGGAGCGCGAGGTCTTGTTGTCCCGACGGTGCGTCGCTGCTGTCGAGATGGCGGATGAGATCCGCCGGCAACGTTTCTGATTCGCCGATGCCGGCTCGGACGAGGCGGCCGTAGGCCACTCTGATGAGGTCGCCAAGTTCCTCGACGTCGGGGTATGTGCCCCGCAGCTCGGCGCCCACCGTAGCTTCGATCGACGCGCTGCTAGCGGGATCGCGCAGCGCCAGGGCGCTCCATTCGCCCAACGCTTCCCCGCGAATGGTGGCGATCAACGGCTGCGCGCGCGCCGAGAGGGGAACCCGACGACCTGCGACGGGCAGCCCCGCATCGACGTCGATCAGTTCGTGCTCGGTGACGTCGCCCAAACCGGGCTCCGCACGGACCATGGCCAGCAGCTCGGCGCGCCGATCGGCCGGCCAGTCGGCCACGCGTCCGGCAGGCGCCCACCGGCGCAGGGTGGCGATCAACGGCTGAGCTCGCGCGGTCAGGATCGTCCGGCGCACGGGAGGGGCGAGCCTACTGTCGGCATCGAGGACCTCGTCGCGTGTGACGTCGCCCAGCCCGGGTTGCGCCCGCACCAGGGTCAGCAGCTCCGCGCGCTGGGTGGCGGACCAGTCGGCCACCGCTGCGGCAGGAGGTCGGGAGGCGAGCGCATCGATGAGGCGCTGCTCGAGGCTCTCAAAGGTGTCGGCCGAGCCCTGCGTCGGCGCAGGTAGCGCCGCCCACGCCTCGGCGACCTCGTCAAACGTCAGCGATTGAAGCCCCGGATGGTTGTGCACCGCATCGAAAAGCCTGATCAGCTGTTCACTGAGTAACGACGTGAGCACATCGGCGCGCGCCTGCGGTTCGCGCAGCTGGTCGAACAGCGCCATCTGGTCGTAAGCCATTTGAATCTGCTGCGGGCTTGCCGATGCCCAGCCCCGCGTACGGTGAACCCTTTCGGTCAAATCGTTGAACTGTGTAACGGTCAGCGTCGCCGCAGGTGCGGATGCCGTCGGTCGGGGGATCGCTCCACCCAGCTGGTGGTGGAGTTGCTCGAGCGCCTGCGCGGATTCGGGGGCGAATGGTCGCTGCAGCAGCCGGCTCAGACCGTATTCGGCGACGAAAAGGACCGGGTTGACGATGGGGTCGCCGCCCAGCGCCCGCGTCACGGACTGCTGGGGTGGCTGCAGAGCCGTCCGGTCAAGATCGGTGAACGTGCGGGGCCGGCCTTGATAGTGCAACCAGTGCAGCAACTCGTGCAGCGTAGCGGCGAAACCCGAGTCCTCCAGCAGTGACGCCGTGGCGTAGCCGGTCAGGTCCCGCGCGCCGGTCAACGAGGTCAGGACCAAGTCGTTCGGTGCGAAGAAGCCGCCCATGCTGCTGTGGTCAACCACATCAGTGACGCTGGTGGGTCTGACCTCGAGTTCCCCGCCCCGGCCGACGCCGATGTCGAGCACCCTGTGATAGCGCGGCAAGTGCACATTGAGGCGCTCAGGTAGGACGTATCCGCTTTGGCGCAGCGTGCCCAAGGCGCGCTCGACGAGGCGTTGGCGCGGACCCGCGGTGTCATCGCCCGGCATTGAATAGATGTGGACCTCGACGCCGGACAGCGCCTGAACGTCGACGTGCCACGGCAGCTGAGGATTGTGATCCACGGTGGCCTGCAGGTCGGCCCGGCTCAGATAGGTTTCCAGCTCGGGGTAACTGCGTCGCGTGGTCGAGGTGAGCCCTTCGCGAATCGTCGCGTCCCCGATTCCGGCGGCCGCCACCCTGCCCTTGGACCGCACGTCGGCCAGTAGGCGATGCAAGAGAGCCTGCTCGTCGTGCAGGTAAGCGAGTACCGCCTCATCAGGGAGCCGACCGTCGCGGCGACGGGTGAATGCGGCGAGATGGCGCGGCGGACGTTCGCGCTCGGATACCGCTAGCCGCTGGACGGTGTCCTCCAGGTCGGGTGCTACCCCTTCGTAGCCCGTCGGTTCCGACGCAGTCACCGTGTCAAACCATCTCCAACCCCAGGCCTGCGTCGGGGTGTTGTCTTCTGTCGTCGACGGGCGGAACAGCAGGCGCTGTCCTTGCGGCACGACCACTGGTCGACCGGTGAGTTCTTCGACGCCGGCCAGTAGACGCCCGACCTGGCGGCCGTCGCCGGGGACGCCGCGCTGCAGTCGATCCAGGGTCTCCAGCACCGGCTGCGGCACCCTGACCTCGCCCGGCTGACCCTGCCGCCCGATGAGTGCCGTCACCTGCCGTTGCGCTTCGGTGAGCTCGGCGACCCCCACGTTGTCATGGGATCGCGTCCGGCTTACTCCCACCGACGTGGCCCGACCGGTGGGTGGTCCGCCCAGCGCCTGGTAGAGCCGATCGAGCTGCTTAGTCGTGGCCGCGGAGAAATGGCGCTCCATGAGCTGCGCCGTGGCGTACTCCGCCACGAACTTCGCCGGGTCCTGCGCAGCGAACTCGCTGACCGTGCCTGCGGCTTCTCGATCGGCGGCGTCGACGAACTGCGCACTCTCCAGGTCGGCAAACGTGCGTGGCCGCTGCTGGAAGTACAGCCAGCTCATCAGCTCGTGCACGGTGGCGGCCAAGCCCCACAGATCGACGTCGACCCGTATGCGGGTGTCGGGTGACTTCCAGGCAGTCGGTTGCACCGGTGGGCGCCGCATCGCCGCTGCGGTCATCACGAGATCGTGCGGAGGGTGGAAGTCCACGCCGGCCCAGCTGGTGACTACTCCCATCGCCTCAGTCCTCAGTGCCGACCCGTCGTCGTTGTATTCGACGGTCAAGGCGCGGTGGTAACGCAAGACGTGGACGTTGAGGCGCTCGGGCAGGCGGTACCCGGCGCTCTGCAGAAGATGTAGCGCGTCCTCGACGAGCACGGCCCGTGCAGGCGCGGTGTCATCGCCGGGCATCGAGTGGAACCGCACTGTCACTCCGGAGAGCTCGCGCTCCTCGATGTTCCATGGCAGCTGCGGGTTTCGGTCGGCGGATTCGATCCGTTCGGGTCGGCTCAAGTAGGTCTGAAGCTCCGGGAACTCGTCGGCGCGGTCGGGATCGCGTTCCAGCAGCTGTCGCAGCGCCGCGTCATCGATACCCTCGACGAACACTCCGGCGTCGGCGCGAGCTTGGGCCAATACCCTGTTCAACTCGGCCCTACGGACATTCAAGTAGTCCAGCACCGCCGCGTCGCTGAGCCGACCGTCGCCGCGACGGTCAAAACCCGTGAGGTGGCGCATCGAGGGATCGTCATATGCCGATTGCGCCGGTAGCTTCGCGCGTTCCACCCGGCCGGAGATGTCGTAGTCGATGCGTTCGTAGGCCGTCACCGGTTTGAGGCCGGCGACCTTGTCCACTGTGACGTTGGCTTTCTCGAACAAAATATTTGCGTTGGCCCACAAGCCCCCAGAAGACCGGTCCTCGGCGTCGGAGACTGGGATGGTCAACGGCCAGTCCGCTAGCTCAGGTGTCACGGCCGTGGATGCGATGTGACCCGGATCGGACGGTTGCTGCACCGCAGGGTCGGCCGAAGTCGGACCTTCCGGGGGTAGCCCGTGCAAGACGGTTCGTGGCGGGTATGACACCGATGCTGATTGCTGGCGCGCAGCCGCGATATCTCGCGACGAACCCGTGCTCCCGGTCAGCGTCGAGGGATCCGGGCGGGAAACGGTTTGTGCCGTCGGAACATTGGCCGCATTGGGTGTGGCGAAAACCGACCCGTCGCCGTGAAACGCGGTACCGACAAACCACGCCTGCACACGATTGTCCGCGCGGTCCAACCGTGGCGGCCACACATCGATGGTGTTGTGCTGCCCGTCAACGGCATACACGACATTGCCGTCGTAGACGGCGTTGAACGTGTGAGCGTGGCCGTCCTGGAAGCGGATCGCCACCACAGTGTGTGCGCCCGAACCTTGACTGATCAGGTAGTCGGCGATGCCGTCAGGGGTGTTGGGCACCAAAGGCAGCCCGGTGGCCAGGCCAACCTCGTCAGGACTCAGTTGTTCGCGCCCCGCCCGCTCGGCATCGGCCGAACCCACCAACCGTCGGAAAACCGCCAATGTCGCAGGGCCACAATTGATCAGGCCGGCTCCGTCCTCGGCATCGCGGGCGTCGCGGTTGATTTCACCGAGCCACCCACCGATATCCTCGATACCGGCACTGGTGTGCGGTATGGCGGCCAGCACCGGCCTATCGGACGGCGGAAGAGGCAACGGGCGTCGGTCGACACCGCCCGCCGGCTCGTGTTGGCGATCAGCGGGTACTTCGTGGGCACCCGTCGCTGGCTGATGGTCAGGGCCGAGCGTGACCGACGTACCCTGGCCGTGCTCATCGAGTTGTGCGGAAGCCGAATGCCGTGCCAAACGCTCATCCGCGGCTGCATGCTTGTGGCGGACGGCATCGGGCAACGGGCCGGCGGGCGCGTCGATCACGGGGGTGACGCGAGGGCCGCGGTGAACTCCTGGGACAGCGACGGGTTGCTCGATGCTGTCGGTCCGCGGCGCTGATGTCGGTGACAGTTCCCGGCGAGCTGTCAGCCGGGTCGCGATCAACCTCACCTGATGCCGGCGATCTCGCCACCGATCGAAAGGCGTAAGGCTATCGGCGATCTGCTTCACTTCGTCGTCGCTGACGTTCCGCGTCACCGGGTACCGCCTGATCATATGGGCGAGCTCGGTGATGTTGGGCTCCGGTGCTGCGATCGATCTCCGGCCGGATGCTCCGCCGAGGCGCTTGTCCAGTTCGTCGAGCTGGGCGGTCACTGCTGGGTCGTCCATGGTACGGCCCAGCAGTCGGCCTAGACGATATTCGACGACGAACTTGTGCGGATTGATCACGGCATCGCGACTGACTTGTCGCACTGTCGGCCTGACTTCATCCGTGAACTCTGTGAAAAGCAGGTCTGCGTACGTTTTTCGCGAACGATGAAAATGCGCCCACTGGAGCAGCTCGCCGAGCACCACCCCGAGACCGGGTTGCTCCATCATCGAGACCACGCTGGAGTCCGACTGAGTACTAGGGCCGAACGGATACGGAGACAGGATCAATGAAGAGAAGACGAGCGTTCCCGGGGCGGCGAATGACCCAATCTTGCCTTTGGCGAAGTCGCCATTGATGCTGTTGGCGGTGATCGTGAGCGCGGCTTGTCCGAACTCGTCTGTCGTGGGAGCGACGAGGAGCCGACGCGTGTACGGCCAGAGCAAGACCTGCAGCTGGCTGGGAAGCCGGTATCCGCCGTCGCGCAGCATCGTGACGGCCTGTGTGACGAGGTTTTTACGAGGAATAGCCAACGGATCGTTGGCTGAGAACGCGAACTTGACCCGCACTCCGGCGACGTCCTCTGTGGCTTCGCGTTGCCAGTCACCCGCCCCCGCATCGTTGTCGGGCTTGCCTGTTGCGCGGTAGGACAGCAATTCGGGGTAAGCGGCTCGATAGCGCTGCGGAGCCCGGTCATAGCGGGCCTTGAAGTCCTCGACCGTCAGACCGTCCTGGAGCTGCACTCCAGCGGTGAGGAAGGCTTGGCGCGCGTTGCCGGCAAACTCTTCCCGCAGGGTCGTCAGCAGGCGGTCAACCGCGCGATCGGCTAGGGTGCCGTCCTCGTCGCGGGCAATGTCGGTGAGAAAGCCGAACCTCTCATCTGCCAGTTCACGCGCCGACAAGTCACGCCGCACCACGACGTCGGTGAACTGTGGGCTGACCACCGCGTAGGCATGCCGACGCGCCGCCGCCGCCGATGGCACCGGCGCCACCCTGTACCACACGTAGACGTCGCGGGTGCCTTCGGCGCGGTTGGAGAACGGTGAGGCGCTTGTCCCGTTTCGGCGGTTGAGTACCGCATAGTCGATCTGGTCATCGATGAAGTCATCGAGTGCCGCACGCAGAGCCTGTCGCACCGCGTTGGCCCTTCTCAGGCCCGCAATACTGTGAGCACGGCGGCCTCCGCCCTCGATGGTCATCGTGATCGGGTGCCCAGCATGCACCAGGGCTCGAAGATGCTTGGCCAAATCCTCGACTTGCCGTCGATGGCTATCGGCCAGATCGTGCCGTTTCTCGGCGAATGTGAACGGACTGCTACCTTCCACGGCCTCGTTGGTGAGGCTCTCCGTGTCGGGCGGGCGCCGATACTGACCGGCATCGCTGCGCGACAGAGGCATCAGGGGTGACGGCTTGGAGCTGGCAGCCAAGGGCACATCGTCGGCGACGGCCGCCACTTCGTTGGCCGACAGCAGCGGTGTCGGGGCGTACACCTGCCAGTCGACGCCATCGACGTCGAACCGTGGGCCGAGATGTTCGGCAGGCCGCTCTGAGCGCCACGGCCCGACGTACCCTGTCTGGCCGTCGAGGGCCCACAACCGGACTCCGTCGAACATCATGTTGAAGCTGTGGCCGACCCTCGGTGAGTGATCGTCACCGCCGGTGAGCACGGCAGCCACCACCGTGTGCGCCCCAGGGCCCTGTCCGCGCACCAGCTGCTCGATGGCTCGTGGTGACAGACTCGCCCGGGCCATACCCACCGCTTGGCCCAACTGCGCCGCGCTCATCGAATCCAGTCCCGCACGAGCGAAACTCGGGCGGTCGTCCAGTCGATCGAAGACCGCCAATGACGTTTGCCCGCAATTGATGGCACGAGCTGCAAGATGATCGGGCTCGGGGTCCGCGCCGAAAACACCGTTGATGTCGGCCAGCCACGTTCTGATCTGGTCCACGGTGTGCTCGGTTCGGGGCAGATCCTGCGCGACGGACACGGCAGGATCCGAACCCGACGTCGATGCGAGGCCTTCGGCAACACCCCGGTTGTCGGCGTGGGCGGGCGACTCTTCGACGGGATCAACCGCTGCCGCCGCCGTGTCGGGTTCGCCGCGGTCGGCGACGATGGGCTGCTCGTCTGGGCTTATGCGCTGTGGCGAGCCGAGCGGGTCCTGCCTCACCGACGCTGGTGTGCCCGGATCGGCGTTGTCCCTGGCTTGCCGGCTGGTGGCGGGTTCGGATGTGCGTGGCGCCGTCTCCACACGGCCCGGCGTGAAGTCCGCGCCATCGCGGGTGATCCCGGCACGCGCCACGTTCCAGGTCCGGTCGGTGCGGAATCGGGGTTTCGTCGCCGCGTCGTCATGGTCGGCAATCTCGCCCTCTAGGACATCGTCGATGCTGAGCAACTGCGCGCTCGGAGGCATGGTGATGTTCGCGGTCAAGGGCAGCATCGCCAGAGCGCTCGCATCGATCGGGTCAACCGCCAGCGCGCCTCGTTGCGGGTCTAAAAAGCTGACCCCGTGCTCATCAACAACCACGACATAGACGTGGCTCAGCGCCACGTCCTCAGCGTCCTCATCGCCTAGCCGGCCGATCGCGATCATCGCCATCGCTCCGGGGCCGGCAGCAGTCATTGCCCGCCCTGCGGACTCGAAGTCCGGAATCAGCCACACTCGGTGCTCGTCTTCGCCCAGACCCAACGACTGACGATGAAAGTTCAGGAGATGCAACCCCGGAAGCTGCTCGGTGTGTGGCGCCTCGAAAGACCGTCCTTCACGCTCGGAGATGACGAATGAAATCGCACAAATGACGCAATTGGTCGCCGCGGCAACAGAATTCCGATGCGGGTTGACCTCGGATAGCCACGGGTATCGGGCCGCCAGAGAGTCCGCATTGTGTGCGCTGGGCAACACGTTCCCGACTGGTTCGAGCTCCGCGGCACCGAACCGGGTCCGTGCTAACGCCCACCGCCGACGCACTGCCCGTGCCAGCCGCCTGCCCGGGCCGACTCGGTGCCCCAGCGCATTTTCCGGCGATGGAGCGGCGACCGTAGCGGCCTGAAGTGAAGCGATTCGATCGATCCACATCTCGACTGCGGGCTGTGGCCCCCAGTTTTCGTCCCGCGATTCAGGCAGCGCCACAGTCTCCGCACCAACCTGGTGGGTGGCGTCGACGTCGTCATGCCGATGCGCATCATCGTTGGGCTCGGGATCGGCGAAGGTCACTGCATCCTCGGGCAAGCCGCGTTCGCGGAGTTGTCGACTCGTTTCGCGCTGCACGACGGAAAGAGCTTCGCGGGTGCGGTCCGCGACGGCCCCCAACGGCGAATCCTGCGAGCCGTATCCAGCGGAACCTCGGCTGTGTACCACGATGCCGCGGCCGCCACCTGCGAGATGACGAGCTGCCTGTTCGCCGACATAGGAGGCGTATCCGGTGAGTAGGGCGGTGTGGACTTCACTGACCGTGTCGAAGTCGGTCCAGAACGTCAGGCGCAGGCGTTCATCGACCAATCCACTTCGCTGTCCGTACAGATCTTTCCTGCGCTCCAGGTCTGTGTCGATTTCGCGGACAGTGTCTGTGATCTCGGCGTAATAACCTTCTATGTCGTCCATTGTCGGCGTGTTTTTCTTGCCGTGGCCGCGTAACTCGGCTACGGCGAGATCACCGTCCATTGTGATGAAATCGGTCCCTATTCCAAGCGCCGTGAACTGGGTCACGAAGACGCGCGGATCGAGCTTGATGGCGGTATGCAGGTAATCGCGTGCGTTGTACTTTCCGGCGTCGGCCACGTCGAGCAGGGTTGCGAATTTGGCGGACGCCGCCGCTGCTATGTGGGGGTTGTCTTCGGTGAACCGTGTCGTCATCAGCTCCTCGACGACATCGGATCGCTCATGGAGCCACTTGATTGCCGCGCGGGCAAGTGATCCATTCAGGCCCGCGAGTGAGGTGCGTAAGGCGATCACGGTGAAATTCTTCGACAACTGCCCTGATGGTCTGACGGCGTAGAAGTTCAGGAAAGCGGCTAGCTGGGTGTAAACGGCAGCCGAGAACCCGCGCAGCTGCGCGATTTCGAGGTCGTGGCGCGCGATCCCGTCGATCGTGGATTCGGGCAGGCCGGCATAGGCCGCGGTCACCTGATCACCAAAACGCAGGGCGCTTCGCAGATGACGCAAGGCTGGGGACGCGGCGGGAAGCCACGAACGCTTTGCGACGAACTGCAAGAATTCATACATCCCGGCCATCGGCACACCTGCCGTGTAGTGGGTGCTCCTCAGGCGGGGGCTGAGGTTGGACACCTTCCAATGCGCGAAGTTGGGGTTGACCGTCAACTGCTTGGACTCTGCGGATGGGGAGAATATCTCGTCGAGTGTGGCCCCGTCGTGCGCCTCTTCCAGTTGTCGCAGAGCCCATTTCAAGTCGCCGAAGACCTCATCGATCGCGACTGTTCTGGGTCGGGAACCGGCCGGTGTGCTGACTGTCTCGGTGACACGCATCGCAGCGGGAACTGAAACCAATTCCAAGATGGAACGTCGTTCGCCGGCGACCACGGCGCGGTCGAGGACAAGCTTGAAATGCGGACCCGTGACAATAGGGCGGTTACCGACTTCCGCTGCGGTCAAAGGTGCGAGATCCTCGATTACGAAGCCGGTTTCGATCTCGAGACCGCCGCGCTCATAGCGAAGTCTGCGCGCTGGGTCCAGCACTGCGTTGATCCCGCTACTCGGCGCCGCCATGTTGTCGTCCAACGCAACCGACACCCCTGTGTGGTCGGTGACGATAACCCGGGCATCGGTGGTATGCAGCAGTGGGACCTCGTGCTGAGGACGCACTCTCTCGCCCCGGTCGTTCTGCGTCTCGATCCAGAAGAGCGCACCTTCCTCGTTGCGCAGCGCCAGAGCGTGGCGCCGTCGCGCGTCAGTGCCTGGCGACGTCAAGATGAACGCAGTCGATCCGTCGCCGAGGTCTCTGAGTTTTTTGGTAACCGTGACGAAGCTGTGGTGTACCGGCTGCCAAGCGCCCCCGAGAGCCGCTGCGAGAGCGTCCTGCTCGCGTCGGCCACCCAGAGAAAAATCGTCACGCACAACTGCTCCCCCCGCCCCGAGCAGCCACGGGCCATCATGTGTGTCCGCTGCCCCGTACAACGCCCCGCGAAGCATGTCCAGACGTACCACGCAGTCCAACGCACTTGCTCGGCCTGGCGGGATGACCGCGGCCAAGCGGTCTTCCAACCGTTCGCGGAGCAGGATCGGGTCGGCTCGATCACTCTGGGGATCGAGATGCGATTGGCGGGCATCGTCGACGCCTTCTGTTCCCTGTCGCGGACGGTGCTCGACACGTCCGGACGGCGAATGCTCTTCCGCGGCTGGGATTTGATCGTCGGGATGCGGTGTGGCATCTGACCTCAAATCCACCGAAGTAACGGGGTCGAAAACGTCGTCTCGCTCGCCGCGAACAAGCCCCACGTGCGACGCCTGCTCATCTAGCTGGAGACGGCCGTGGCCGAGTGCCGCTCCTACGGCGGTCGGGTCGACTGTTGTGACAACGTCTGACCGCACGTGCGGTGGGCGCTCGTCTGATGCGGTGACGGTAATGGCTGGGATGGGCGCGATATCGAATTGCAAACCGTGCAGGTGTGTGGCCTCGTCGGCGTGGACGCCGGTGAGAGCCTGGTCTTCGACGATGTCGCGGTGAGGCTCACCCTCGACCACAGCTGGCGTGACCGACTCAGTAGTGCGGTTCGCCTCTTCGAAGCCGAACGAGGTGCTCTCCCTTGGGATGTCTTCGGTGACGGGCTCCGAGGACGGAGGCATCGGTACGAGGTTATGACTGGCAGCCAAGGGCACATCGTCGGCGACGGCCGCCACTTCGTTGGCCGACAGCAGCGGTGTCGGGGCGTACACCTGCCAGTCGACGCCATCGACGTCGAACCGTGGGCCGAGATGTTCGGCAGGCCGCTCTGAGCGCCACGGCCCGACGTACCCTGTCTGGCCGTCGAGGGCCCACAACCGGACTCCGTCGAACATCATGTTGAAGCTGTGGCCGACCCTCGGTGAGTGATCGTCACCGCCGGTGAGCACGGCAGCCACCACCGTGTGCGCCCCAGGGCCCTGTCCGCGCACCAGCTGCTCGATGGCTCGTGGTGACAGACTCGCCCGGGCCATACCCACCGCTTGGCCCAACTGCGCCGCGCTCATCGAATCCAGTCCCGCACGAGCGAAACTCGGGCGGTCGTCCAGTCGATCGAAGACCGCCAATGACGTTTGCCCGCAATTGACGGCACGAGCTGCAAGATGATCGGGCTCGGGGTCCGCGCCGAAAACACCGTTGATGTCGGCCAGCCACGTTCTGATCTGGTCCACGGTGTGCTCGGTTCGGGGCAGATCCTGCGCGACGGACACGGCAGGATCCGAACCCGACGTCGATGCGAGGCCTTCGGCAACACCCCGGTTGTCGGCGTGGGCGGGCGACTCTTCGACGGGATCAACCGCTGCCGCCGCCGTGTCGGGTTCGCCGCGGTCGGCGACGATGGGCTGCTCGTCTGGGCTTCTGCGCTGTGGCGAGCCGAGCGGGTCCTGCCTCACCGGGGCCGGTGTGCCCGAATCGGCGTTGTCCCTGGCTTGCCGGCTGGTGGCGGGTTCAGATGTGCGTGGCGCCGTCTCCACACGGCCCGGCGTGAAGTCCGCGCCATCGCGGGTGATCCCGGCACGCGCCACGTTCCAGGTCCGGTCGGTGCGGAATCGGGGTTTCGTCACCGCGTCGTCATGGTCGGCAATCTCGCCTTGAGCACCGTATTGAACAGCGTGTCCAGCCTGTCCATCCCGCCGATCGTCGACGCCCGAAGCGTCTTCGTCACGTGCGCCGCCGGCGGCAGGCGCAGCGCTCACCGCGACGACGGGGCGCCCGGGAACTGGACCTGCCAGTGCGCGATACATCCGCGCGGGTTCGGTGTGCGGCGAAGCGTCGACCCGCCTCAGTAGTCGAGCGACCCCGTAGGCGGCCACGAATTCCACCGGGCTACTCGCCGCGTCAGCATGGAGTAGCTTCGCCACCTCGTCCCCCGCCTTGGTGAACTTCGTCGTGAGAAGTTCCACGAATCGATGCGGCTGCTGCGCGAAGTGCAGCCAGTGGATGAGCTGGTGCAGAACGTCCCGCAGCGGGTTCGTATTGCCGCGTGCATGGGAAGGGGAGACCATCAGCGATTGCGGCATCGCGAAGGCACTCGACTCCCCATGGTGAATGGTCGGGGCATGGCTGGGCCGCGGGATCTCGGACGCATTGAATTCCGGTGTGCCCTCTGTGGGCGTCACCTGCACGTGTCGGTCGTACTTGGGCAGATGTATCTCCAGATCGCTCGGAAGTCGGTACCCCGCGTCAGCCACGACATCCAACGCCTGCCTGACCAGGCGCAGCCGCTCAGCTGAGATCCCATCCGGCGACCAGGCCAGAACGCGCATTCGCACGCCTCTGAACTCTTCGATCACCTCATCGGGGGCAGCGGCGTTGCGGTCGCTGAACACCGTGACGGCGTTGGGCTGGGTGGATCGCCGCACATAGGACCACAGCTCCGGGTAACCCCATCCGAGGACTCGATCGCGTTCCAATGACCACCAGATGGCGGCGTCCCCGACATCTGCGTCAACACCCGCCTCCGTTCTGATTCGCTCGAGCCAGGCATTGAAAGTTTGTTGATCCTCCTGGACCGCCCGGGCCAACGCCGCGTCTGAGAGCGTCCCGTCGGCATGACGAAGCGGAAAAGCCGCGCTCGCCGAAGGATCGGAGATCAGGGCGTCGATACCGGCTTTCTCGCCTCTGCGAACCAGATATTTCCGCGCATCGTAAAGTGCCTCATCACCTTCCTCGAACCGTCTGATGATGGCGTCAATACGATCGGTCATGGTCGGGCGCCACCGGTTGATCTGGTGCAGTTCGGCTGCGACGTCTGCGGTTTCCGCTGAGCCGACGCCCGACCAGAACGGGATCCCACTTATTGCCTGCACCGCGGCGTCCCGCTCGGCAGCAATCAGCTCCGGCGGCCTCGGACCATGTAGGTGCCTGCGCGGCTCCGGGCCACCGAACACCCAGAAAAGTCCGTCGAGTACGTGGTTGAGCTCATCATCGAAGACGCGGCCCACCAGCCGCGCAAGCCCATACTCCGATATGAACGAGCGGGCACTCTCGCCTGCCGCATGGTTGACCCGCAACACCGCATCCCGAAGCTCGGGTCGAATGTGGGCCGATTCGAGATCGAGATAACGCCGCGGCTGAGCAGAGTAATGCAACCACTGAAGCAGTTCGCGCACGACGTCGCTCAGTGGATTCCGATCCCCATCCCCGGTATCCGCGCGCGGCACGAGGCTGCCGGGCGTGACGATGAGGATATTCGGGGGGATGAACTGGATCGGATGCCGCTCGAGGCGGCCGAAGGCCAACGGTCTTGCAAGGACGTCGGCACTGCCCCCGTCCCTCCCCCGACCTACTAACAGCTGGCGGTGATAGCGAGGCAGATCCACGATGAGTTCGCCGCGAACGTCATAGTCGGCCTGCGCCAACCGGTTCAAGGCGAGCGACACCAGTTCCAGCCGTTCAGCGGCCAGCGGATCGCGCGCCGAGGAGTGGATCCGCAGGTGCGCGCCCGACTCGTGCACGAGCCTATCGACCTGGACTTGGTGATCGCGGGCGTAGTCCGACCCCGCCCCGGCTTCTCGCTGGCTGAGATAGGTTCTCACTTCGGGGTACCGATCCACCAACAGGCGCATCTCCCCCTCGTCGAGGGCGTCGACCACGTCCACCCCGGCGCCGGTGTGCCAGGCATGACGTATCGATTCCCAGCTCGAGTAGGCCTCTTTGAGGTATGCCAGCACTGCCTCATCCGAGACCAGCCCGTCGACGCCGCGCGTGTACCGCGTCAGGAAGTCCCACCGAGAATCGTCCTCGTCGATCTCCTCGCGTACGACGAACCGCCCAATGGGCGGTCGGGCATCCGGATCCGGAGTGCCGATCTTCCAAAGCTGTTCTGGCTTGCTGGCCGACGCGATCGTCGACCAGGGCATCAGATCGGCCGTTTGCCCGTTGACCGCATACACGCTGTGACCATCGTTGAATGCATTGAACACCTGCTCGGTGCCGTCAGCGTGGCGCGTCAACACGACCGCATGAGCACCCGCTCCCTCTTCCTCGAGAGCGCGTGCCACCGCGTCCGCGGAATCAATTGCAACCAAGTCGAACTCGATAGAGCGCTCCGATTCCCCGGGCACGTTGGCAGGTCCCCGAAGGCCGGCGTCGGGGATGCCCGACAGGCGGTTGAAGAGCGCCACCGTCAGCGGCGCCCCGCGCCACGAATCCACCGCATCCCCGGCTTCGTTCGCCAGTGAGTTCGGCGTCTGAACCGATCGGAGATCCTCGAGCCAGCCGGCGACATCGCTGACGGTCGCGTCGGTACGCGGGTAGGTGGCAACGCGGGTCTCTTCGGCAGTCAACCACCGTCCTGTCTCGGGCATCCGCATATGCGGGGTCATCGGCAACATCACTGCCGCAGTCACATCGACAGGGTCAACGGCCAACTGCCCCCGCTCGGGGTCCACAAAACTCACGCCGTATTCGTCGACCAAACCGACGAACACGTGGTTGATCTCATCTGCGTCACCACGCGTCACAATCAGCGCCATCGCACCGGGACCCGTCGCTGCCAACGACGTAGCCGCCGCGTCGAAGTCGGGAATGACCACGCCCCAACTCTCGAACTCACCCAATCCCAACAACTGCCGATGGAGGTTCAGCAGGTCGGAGCCCGGCAAGTCGGGACTCGACGGCGCCGCGAACCGCCGCTCCTCCCGCTGAGATAACACGAACGCGATCGCAGCTTTCACCGGGTTGGTTTCCGGCACGCGGACCTCGCGTTCCGAGTGCTCCTCGTCGACAGCGGAATCCATCACGGTCAACGCCGGATACCGAGCGGCCAGCGATTGCGCGGTGTGCCCGCTGGGCAGCAACGGGCGCGCGGGATCACGCCGGGCCGAGGTCGAGCCTTCGGTGGTGTGGTCCTCGGTGTCGAGCCGGCGCCGGTATTCGGCCACCAGTTCTGGTGGGTTGAGTCCCCGCCGCACGAGATCGTCGTGGGCGACGGTCAACCGATGGTCAGCGGCCGCCACCCGGGTCGCCGACGATCGGTCGCTGATGGCGTCCTGGCGGGCGTTGAAGGCCTCGACGTAGTTGGCCCAGGCCTGTCGGCGATCGGCCGGCGCCCCTTCCCGCGACTTGCCCGAAGAATTCTCCGACCGACCCTCGCCGGCGGCATCCAGCCAACGCGCCCACTGCTCATCCCCGCCGGGCGCCAACCGCCCCAACCGACCTCCATCGGCATTCGACGGCGACTGATCGACACCGCTCGGAGCACCCCCGTGACCGCCCGGGTAGGACTGCCCAGTCAACACCCGGTTAGACAGCAGCACCGCCACATCGACCGCGTTGCGAGCACGCTCATCTGCACTGAGTTCGGCGAAAGCCCGCTTGACCCAATCCCGTTGATCTGCTGGCGCACCAACACCGGCCTCGGCCAACCGGCGCGACGCGCGATCCAACACATCCTCAGCACGCTCACGATCGGCGGCGGCAAACCCATTCCAGGCGTCAAACGGCGACTCCACACCAGTAAGCACCACACCCGAAGACCCCACCGATTCAGACGAATCCACAACCGGCGCACCATGTCCCGACAACGCGTCGACACCATCGACACCATCGCCACGCCCACTCAGCTCAACCGGCGACTCAGCCGCCGCCCACTGAGCCGCGATCGCCCCCCACCGCAGCCACTCGGGCGCGGCATCCCACCGATCCTGCCCAGGCAACGAGGCCACCGACGACGAGTCATCCCCAACCACCGATTCACTGAGCTGCGACAGCTGCCTGAGTTCGTCGTCGTTCTCAGCGACATCTGGTCTACCGGCATCGTCGGCGTCATCAGACACCCTCTGCTGTAAGACTTCTGCTTCGCGACCAAGCACCGCGATTCTGTTGGCCACTGCGTTGTCGAACGCCTCGCCGGATGCTGTGGATTCTCGGTAGAGCTGTCCCAGCTCGGCATCGGCCACACCAAAACGTTCGACGTCGTCGCGTTGCTGGTCGGTCAACAGCCCCCTGCGGTGGGCTACATCCGCGGTGAACGCGCCGTCTACCGGCCCGTGGCGGCCATTGACCAAGACGTGCAAGCGTCCGTCGGCGGGGTCGTCCCACAGCGCGGTCGGGTCGAAGGCGTGGACTCTTCCTGCCGAATCAATCCAAGTCTGCCTCAGCGTGCCGTCGAGTTGTCGGATGTCGATGCGCACGAACGTGTCCAGCCCGTGGGCGACTTCCCGGCCGATGGCGATCGGATCGGTCGACAACATCGGCACCAGGTCGGGCAACTGCGCGGGAGCGCCGTGCAGGTTGTCCGGACGCTGTGCGTGAATGGCGTTGACATCACGGATGAGGTCGGTGATGTCGCTCTGGACCGACTCCAAACTGGTTTGCAATCCGAAGTCGAGTCGCTCCCCGAGCCGACGCAGCGCCGCAGGGGTCGACGTGTTCGGATCGGATTCGCGTAAGGCCACTAGGTCGGCACGCATGGTCTGTTCGGCCCAGCGCGCCACCGTGCTGTGCAGTGTTTGGGCCAGAGGGGCTTCGTCGACGGTGATGACGACGCGCCGATCGGCGCCCAGCCGCGCGGCGATCTGGCGGCGCACGCTCTGGTGAGCTCGCATGGGGTCGAACTGCTCGCGGGCCGCTTCGAGAAGCATCGCGGTCAGATCGAACTGCGCGGCGCTGCCCATCGCCGGCCACGAGTCGGCGGTCAATCCTGGCCCTGATGGCGCTGGCGCTCGGTCAAGCTCGGCTCGCAGCTCGGCGATCTCAGCTTCGAAAAGTTCTGCGTAGACGTCGCCGGTGATGGGATCGCTGCGGAAGCGGCCCGTTGACCGCGGCGCGCGGAACATCCCATGGTCGAACCTCTCGCCCACCAGCCACCCGCGGAAGCTCAGCCTTACGAGATGTACCGGGCCCTGTTTCTTGACGTGTTGATCTCGGCGGTGGTTTTCGCCGACGGAGCCGGTCTGACGCGCTGTGGTGAGCCGGCTTGCAGATGGCGCAACGTCCCAGGCGTTCGCAGGAAGGTGGCTACCGAAGGTCATCGAGGTGTCGGCGGCGACGTCACCGGCCAGTCGGATCGCGTCGGTGGCAGAGAACGTGGTGGTGGCGTTCTGGTGCCTGTTGAGGCGGCCGGTGCCCGTGCCCTCCTTCATCGCGGCGATCACCTCGATGTCGTGCAGATCGCCTTCCAGGTAGATGTCGGCGCGTCGGCTGGAATCGCCGGGGATGATGGCGCCCTTGGCCAGTTGATATCTACCGCCACCGGTGGCGGTGGGCAGATGCGCGCTGAGGTGGGTGCGGGACAGCAGTACCGGCAGGGACAGACTCGAGCGCGTATGCGGGTCGGCAACCGTCTCGCCGAACAACCGGTCAACGAGCCTCGGGGCGAACATCTGGGACAGCAACTTGCGTGCGATCGGCAGCGTGTCGTCGAGGAGTGTCCCCGCGATGTAGCTGTCGCCGGGCAGTTTGGGCAACGCAACGAAATCCGTTCGCGCGGAGGGCCCGCGCAGCTGACCGGCTTCGGCGATGGCACGCGGCACCTGCAACTGCAAGGTGCCGGGTTCGATGGCAAGTGCGGTCCTGGCGTGGCCGCTGGAATCGCTGAATGACTCGAGCAGCAGGTTGTTGAGTGGCCGACCCGCCATTTTCAGGCGCTTCACCTCGACGGTGAGCTCGTCGCTGAACTCGACTGGGTAATGTCCTGAGAAGTCATACACTGCTTGGGAACTGAAGCCGGAATCCGCGTGCGTGGTGCCGCGATGGTGCCCCTCCCCGCTGCGTGCCCCGACCGCGCCTGATGCCGTCAAGCTGGACTGACCGCCGACGGTGAACCTACCCAGAGTGGCCGTCTGTGCTGCGTCTCGCGAGCGGGCGGTCTCGTCGGAGTAAATGGCGTGCCCGAAGATCTCGCGGCCGGTGTTGGGCACGAACTCACCGATGCGGGGGGCCGAGGTCAACACCGCGGACAGATGTACTTTGACGACGTCTGTGAGCAGCCAGCCGACCGGATTGACGAGATAGAACTCGAAACCATTGGGGGACAACAAGTCTTCGTACATCGCCAGTGCTCGACCCTTGGCGAACAGCGCTTCTAACCCGTCGACTCCGCCTTGGACGCGGCCGATGACGTCGCCGTCGCTGGACCAGAATTGCGTAGTGGCCGTGAGCATTCCCGGTGCCACTTTGTCGATCTGGGTTCTGACGATGTCGTAGGTGGATCTACCGCTGTCGTGGCTGTAGCTTCGGATGCCGCTCTGCCCGAGGATGCGCCCTCCGGGGTCCCGGCGGGTGAAGTACTCGGGCAACTCCCTCTGCACTGACGGCGTTCTCGGCGCCGGCAGGGGCCGACGGCTCGCCAGGGCGGCTACGTGTTCGCGATCTAGTTCGAACCCGGGCGGCAGCTCGGGAACCTCGGCGCGCCAACGGTTCACCGCTTTGGTGACAACGTCCCGCGGGAAGGCGCGTTCGTGGTTGCGCCATTGAGTCAGCAGCTCCGACAGCTGCGCGTTGCTGAGAGCGATCTTCCCGTCGGCATAGTCGATCAAATCGTCGGTCAGCGAATCGGGTTCGGCTGGCGCGTTCCTGCCGAATCTGGCGTTGAAGTTCTGCCACTGTTCGAGCTGCTGGATGGGCAGTGCCCCGCTGGAATGCAGGTCGTAGAGCACGTCGGCCAACGCGCTGCGATCGACTCCGAGATGTTCGGGCAGGTCGCGCGTCTCATTGGTCCAACGGAACAGGATCGCCGCGACCACGTCACCGCTCAGCCGCAGCGCACCGCTGTTCCAGCTCGTCATTGCCTCGGCGAGCCGCTCATTGCTGAGCAGGTAGTCGGTGTCCGTGCCGTAGGCGTATCGGAACAGATCTCGCGGAATGTCGAATCGGCCCTCAGGGTCACGTTGGGGTGCTACCCGGCCGGCGGTGGGCAGGGTGCCGATCAGGCTGAGTCGTCGATCCTCCTGCAGGTCCGGGTGGCGCTCTGCGAGCAGGGTGCTGGTGAGGCGTTTGACGATGTCGATGTATTGCTGCTGTCCCCCGCGGGCCAGCAGGTCGTTATTCCACCGAACCAGGACGTCTATGACCACGTCATCGGTCAATGTCAGTCCGCCTTGGTGCCACCGGGTCATGGCATCAGCGAGCTGTGTATCCGAAATCGGCACCTGCGCGCGCGAATATCTTTGCAGGGCTTCAGGTTCTCCGAGCAGGAAGAGCACTTTTCGCCCTTTGACCTCGACGTGGCCGTGCGTACTGGAGGTCGGCAGGAGCTTTCCTCGTAGCTCTTGTCGGGCGCGTACGTCGAAGTGCATGGAGCCGGAGAACGAATAGGTGTTGCCCAGGTCGAGCTGGATCAGCTGCTTGCTGCCGATCCGTCCGCTCGAGTTGGACGCGTTGCGTGCCCAGCTGCGGGTGAGACTGGATTCGCCCGTGAGTGCGACGTCGTCGACCGCATCGCCCGCGGACACGTCGAGTTGATTCCAGGTCAGGCCGACGGTGTTGGTGTCGGTCAATACGCTTTGTGATTGAAACTGCTTGAAATCGCCGGTGATGAACCGTTGGGAGGTGGCACCGGCGAACGTGACGTCGTGCAGTTCGCCGGTGATGTTCAAGGCGGCCAGGGTGTCACGCAGGAAGCCGGTCTCGAAGAACTGGTCGGTGGTGTACTCGCCGCTGTCCGTGGGAGCCGCTGCGGTGCCGCGACCATTCGGGTTGTGCGATGCCACGGTGATTTCACGCAGATGGGCGCGGACTTCGATGGCGTTGGTGAACGTGGTGATGTGTTGGTCCGCGGCCCCCGACGGGCCGGTCAGGTCGGCCAGCATCTCGCCGGCTGCCGCGCGCAGACCGCTGGTGTCGAGATAGTAGACGGTTGCTTGGTCGAACAGCCCTGCTGGCGCGGGACCGTTGATGGTAGGGCCGTTCTCGGTGCCCAGCGGCAGCAGATGTGCGATCGCCGTCTGTCCCCGCAGCGCGATCGGCTGCGGGTCTCGTGCCCCGGCCGCTAGCCGGCCGCGCCACCCCGAGTGCTGGTATTCGATCCGAATCTCGTAGTCGCTTGTCACTTCCCATTCGTCGACGTCGCCGAGGTATTCGTGCAGATCGGTTCGATTGTTGACGAACGTCACCGCGTCGGCGGCACCGACCGTCCGGCGCAGTGTCGCTCCCGTTGCTGCGGCCCGCACGATGTCGCGCAAGCCGCGGAACGCGAAACCAATTGCGAGACTGCGTGAATGGCCAGTCGCTTCGCCGGCTGAGTCGCTGGCGATGGACAGGTTCACCGAGTGGTATTCGTCGGTGGTCCGTCGATAACGCGGCGGAGTCGAGCGCGAGCCGCTGGCGCGGATCGTTATCCGTGCCGAATCGACGTCGAGGTCGGCGCCGGCGATACCACGCCGCCGGCGGAGGGTGAACGACAACCCGTCCTGATGTATCTGGTCGTAGTGTGCCTCAATCCCTGGTGCCGAGACGAACTTGTCCAGCAGATCGCGGTTGTCGAGTTGACTGCGCGCCAGGTTGCCGTGGCTGTACCAGTGGTGTCCGGCGAACGGCTGCTCGGGATTGGCCGGGATGAAGCCGTGTTTGGCGACCTCGGCCTCGATTGCGGAACGAATCGTCTCGACCGTATCGTCGGCGACCCGCACCAGACCGGTGCCGATTCCCCTGCCCTCGGTGAGATGAACGGGTACGGGTTTGTCGACCGGATCCTGGGGGCGCCGCCCGGAACCCTTCACCAAGTCGGTGCGGTAGGCGACACGATGGCTCGCCGGCCGCTCTGACAGCGCGCCCTCGTCCACCGCGAATCCGTGGGCGAGCGCTTCCTTCACGGGCATCCGCACCAGGGCGCCACCCCGCACCGTTGCGGTCCGGCGCTGAGGTCCGAGGTCACCGCGCACGCTGACGGTGGCGTGATGGTCGAACTCCATCTTGTAAGCAGCGGTCAGGCCCGAGAACCGCGGTACGGACACCGCGACTCCTCCTCGGCCCGCCGAGATCGAGTCAGTGTTGGTTGTGGTGCGAGAAGCGGAGGCGCTGAGACCCACCCCGAACCCCGGGAGGCCCGCCGTGGGGGCGAAGCCGAAGTCGAGGCTGGGCACGGTCAGCGTGGTGGAGTTGACGATGCCGTGACTGCCGCTGATGGCATCGACGGCGGTTCGGACGTCTTCGAGGTGGACGTTGTCGCTCGTCGCTCCGACTTGGATTTCGTTTCGCGCGTGCAACCGGGTGCTGTGCACTGTGATCGACGCGATCGGATTGCCGAGGTGATCATGCAGTGTGAACCGGTAGCCGTTTCGTGTGTTGACGGCTTCGTCCAAGTTGGTGCGCAGGTTCCAGATCTTCTGGGCGAGTTCCCGCCGGGTCGCACTCCCGACGGGGAGCGCGATGCCCTTATCGTGCAGGGTGCTCACGACCTCGTCGAACAGTGCCGGCAAGTTGCCCAGGCCTGAGGCGTGGTGATGACGCGGCAGCTTGGCTTTGTTGCGGTCGACCTCTGGACCGGCCGCGGTCACTGTTGTTCGCGGCGGTGCCTGCACGTAGGGGAAGGGCAGCCAGAGAAGCAGCTCGTCGCTTCCTGTCTCGGGGACTCGGGTCGCTGCGATGTCGCGCCACCGCGGGGCGGGTTCGCCTTGAGGACCGGGCTCGCGGACCTTCACCGCGATATTCGTCTTGCGGTAGGCGATGAGGTGCGCGCCGATTCTGGTGTCTTCGACTTTGGCGCGCTCGACGTCGGCGATGTGCGACAACCCGCGACTGGATTGGTTCGCAACGCCCGAGATGCCCGCCCCCACCCGCGCGACCTGAAGGGCCTGCGGTGCTACACCGATTCCGACGCCGGCCGACACCGCCCCTCGAGTTGCGGTGGTCTGGCCGCCGCGTGTCTCGACGTGGGCGCCGGTGCGGTTCGAGGAGTTGATGTGTTCGATGACACCGAACAACCCGTCTGAAGCCGGCAGATTCGAATTCGCCCGATACGAGCCGGCGGGATTGTCGACGATCTCGTAGGGCTCGGTCGGGTCGAGGGTGATCAGTACCTCGACCGAGCCGAACGACAGCAGCAGTCCGCTCTCGGCGTCATTTGTGGTTCGGCCGAGCGTCGCGGGAAAGTCGCTGAGCACTCGCTGGACGAGTCGGTCTTTTTCCACCTCCGACATCGATCGGCCTCGACTGGCCAATTGGTGCTCGAGCGTTTCGATCAGCTGCGGCATGTGCGGCAGCCCGGCCCGCGGGATGCCGACAAAACGGGCCGTCTCGTCGATGTCGTCCAGTCTGCCGGATTCATAGACCGGCACTGGCCGGCCCTCACGTCCGATGACGGTGGTGGCTTGTGTCGCGTGCGACGATCTCGATCCGGTCGACGCTTCAGCCAGCGAGCGGGACTGCGAGCCCCGTGGCGATCCGGTGGGCGTGGGCGGGAAGACGATGATCTGTGGCGGAGATGGGGCGTCGGTGGTCTCGTGCTGCGGGGCACCTGAGTGCGCCGAACGCGGTTCCGAAATGTCGGCAGAAGATTCGGCACCGTCGTGGGATACGGGCAGAACAACGGGGTTTCGGGTGCTCTGCTCGATCGCGGTGGACGGTCCAGCGAGCTCGGTGGCGACGCGCGCGGATTGCTGGGACGCTTCGACGTCGCGCGAGGTTCCGACGCCGAGGTCCCCGCCCCGAGCACCCCCGTGACCGCCCGGGTAGGACTGCCCAGTCAACACCCGGTTCGACAGCAGCACCGCCACATCGACCGCGTTGCGAGCACGCTCATCTGCACTCAGTTCGGCGAAAGCCCGCTTGACCCAATCTTGTTGATCTGCTGGCGCACCAACACCGGCCTCGGCCAACCGGCGCGACGCGCGATCCAACACATCCTCAGCACGTTCACGATCGGCGGCGGCAAAACTATTCCAGGCGTCAAACGGCGACTCGACACCAGTAAGCACCACACCCGAAGACCCCACCGATTCAGACGAATCGACCACGGGCGCACCATGTCCCGACAACGCGTCGACACCATCGACACCATCGCCACGCCCACTCAGCTCAATCGGCGACTCAGCCGCGATGTCCGTCCGCGGAGCCGACGGCGTGACCCGATCTGGTGAAGTGTGTGCGGCTGGTTCGGCGTCGTCGGTTGCCAACACGAGCGTGCCGTCGCTCGTCCAACTCTGATCATCATCGTGGTGGCTCGCCTCCGATGTCACCTGTGGACGTGCGGGACGCGCGCCGCTCGGCATCGGGCCGCCCAAGCGCTGATAGATCGCGTCGAGTTGGGTGGCGACCTCCGGTTCGAACGTCCGTCCGAGGTACCGCGCGGCGCCGTACTCGGCAACGAACGCGAAGGGATCCGCGGCGGCGTAGCGGCTTACCGCGCCCACAGTCGCTCTGACGTCAGGAAGGAACCTTGTTGAATACAGGTCGGCGTATATCTCGGGTCGATGGTGATAGTGCAGCCAGCGCATCAACTCGTGCACCATCGAATCGATTGGGCGCGTGTCGATCCGAGCCGCGACCCCGTCGATCTGCGACGGTCTCCCGCCGAACACGAGGGGCGTCACAGCCAGGAGTCCGGGCGCCGTGAACACTGCGTGATCGAATCTGCCGACTCGGTCGCCCACCGCATTCGCCCGAATGTCGAGTGCCGTCTCGCCGTTGGCGTTGACCCTCGTTGTGACGGTGACTCGGCGGTGGTACTGCCACAGGGCCACCTCGAGCTTCGGGGGTAACTCATATCCGGCGGCGTCCAGTGCGGCGAGCGTGTTCAGCACGAGTTCGCGGCGCCGCGGTGCCGAGGCGTCAGTCGCTGAGGAGTAGAACTCCAGATAGACGCCGGCGTGCCTCACCGGCTCTTTCATGGGGTAGGCGTTGACGTCGGCGTGAATGGACTTGTCGTTGCGGTTGAGATAGGTGTCGATCTCCGGATAGGCGTCACGCTGGGCGGGCTGCAAGAGTCGGCGCAGCGTGTGATCGTCGACGCCCTCGGCAACGACGCCCGTATCGTGACCCGTCACGATGTCCCACCACTTAGTGAATTCGATGGAAGAGTATTCGTCCACCAGTTCTTCCACGGCTTCACCGCTCAGCTCGTCTCGCTCGTTGCGGGGATGAACCGTGAGGTGCCAGCGCCGTCGATCTGACACCTCGGCGGCCGGTGCCCGTTCGACGTAATCGCTCAGGCCGTGCGCAAGCGTGCGGTAAGCAACGTCGAGTTCGTACCAGTCCAGCTGTTCTCCATCGACACTTGAATTTGGCTGCTCGACGGCCAAACTCACCTGCGGGGCGTTGTCGCCGTTGGTCGGGGCTTTCGGGGTGGCCGTCCACCAGACAAGGACCTGCTGAGGACCGTAGTAACCTTCAGCCACAGGCGAAGCCGTGCGGCCGGTGCCGCGGCTGGTCGCAGGATGCCAGGTGATCCCGGCGGCTTCATCGACCAACGCGATGAGGTGCGCGCGCACTGAGGCCGCGCGATCGCGCCCCGCGCTACTTCCCCAGCGAGCACCCCCGCCCTCAAAGTGCACCTCGACGTTTTCAAACTCACCACCGTCGATGACATAGCGCAGATCCCCCGCCATCGTCCGCAGTTCAGGTGTCGCTTCTTCCAGTACACGCTGCCGCGGCTCGAAATCCACACTCAAATAAGGCTTTTTCGCAGGCCGGACGACACCCCGACGCCACACGTCGATGTTGTGGTTATACACAGTGTGGAAGGCGCCTTCGGCCGGCCATTGAGCTATCAGCGATTCCCCGGGCTGGTGGGATATACCGTCGCCCTCATCGTCACTGAACGATCCCGAGGAATCCGCAACGGGCGCAACCCCTCCCGACTCCGCTCCCGCCCCGTCAACAGGATCGACCGCGCCACGCCCCGTCAGCTCACCCGGCGAGTCAGCCGTTGCCCACTGCGCCGCGATCGCCCCCCACTGCAACCACTCAGGCGCAGCATCCCACCGATCCTGTCCGGACAGCGACGCCACCGACGACGACTCACCGCCCACCATCGACTCATCGCGGCTCACCACCTCGGATGTCAGCGGGGCGTCGGCCGCCAATGGCGACAGGCCATCCTCGGTGGTGTGGCGGGTAAATGAGAGGCCGGCGCGCGGGTCGGGCGGACCGGAGTGAGGTCGCGAGGGTACGTCAGCAGCGCTGTCCTGCGCGGCTTGTGGGTCCGTGGGTTGGTCGGTCACGCCAGGTTGCTCTGCCGGCCGGCCGGTGGCGTCGAGTGCGTCGCGCAGGGTTCGGGCGTGCTGGGCCGTGGGCTGGTGTTCGGTGAGGGCTTGTGCGCTGAGCTCGCCCACGCGTTTGGCTACGGTGTCTTCCTCGATGAGCAGCACGCCGGCGCGCATGCCTTCGCTCAGTTGTCGGGGCACGCTGTAGGGCGGCTTGACTTCTTTGTTGTTGTTCTTCTGTACGGCGCTCTTGTATTGGGTGGCCGCGCCGATGTAGGCGAAGAATGCCGAGACACCAGCCAGGATCCCGGTCACGTATCTGGGGGTGTGAGAGGAACCGCCGAAGTGGGCGGTTATCCCGCGTGGCAGCAGAACCGATCCTGCTGACCCGAACACCCCGCCGTGAAAGGTTTGGCTGAAGCGCTGCACGTGCTGGGCTTGTAATTCCGGTCCTGTGTATTTGCTCCATGCCTCGCGTCCGACCAGGCCCAGCCATCGTCGCGGACTACTGGCGTCGAGCATCGCCTGGGCGATCGGATGGGTGGGGTCCAACTGGTCGAACTGATCATGGTCGAGCAGGTCGAGTTGGGTTTGTAAGGCGTCTTTCTGCGCATCGGCCACAGTGTCGAGTTGGGGTTTGTAGAGCTTGTGGACCACCTTGCCGATCGCTTCGGGTGGTGAGGAGAACAATTTGCGGACCTTGGCGGCGTCGATGCCGTCGGCGGTGATCTCGTCCCCTCGCTCCCACTGCCCGTGGCCGATGTCGTTGAGCAAATCGGCGTACATGATGTTGAGCTGGACCTTGAACTTGACCTTGCTGTACTCGTCGCCGCCTGCGGAGTGGTGTCCATACCCCTGAAGTGCCAGATTGAGCAGGACAGCGAATCCATACAACTGAGTCGACGTCAGAAGCTGGGCGCGTGCTCCGGTGGCCGCGGCCACTTGCGGCGACACGCCTGACAAGAGGCCCCATAACGTGGACAGCGGGGATCGCAGCACCCGCACCGGCAGCTGCTGAGTGGTGCCTTCCTTTTGTCGCTGCAGTCCGCCCTGCGCGGAGAAGAGCTGTTCCTGTTTGGCGTGTAGCCGAGCTCTGGCCTCGACGACGGCGGTGCTGAGCTGCCGCAGAAGCTCGCGCTCCGTAGTTGGCAACGCCAACAACCGTTCTCGGAGTTGATCAGCAGACATGTCCGCAAAACGGTCGGCGTAATTCTTGAACTCTGTCGCGGTGGCCGCGTAGTGCTGGCTGGCCGCATTGGCTTCCTCAGAGGCCTGCGACAACCGCGTCTGATAGTTGATCTTGGTCTTGTCGACCTCGATGAACGGGCCGTTGCCTTTGGCGAGCTGTTCGGACAGGGTGATCACCGCCGGCTGGGCCATCGCGGCGGTGCCGATCGAGGTCAATACTGCCGCCGCGCTGGCCCCCAGCCCCGCGAACGACCCGCGGGTCAGGCTGATGTAAGGGGCCATGACGTATTGCAGAACGGTGCCCGGAAATGTTGCCCCCGGGTAGACCAGACCGGACTTGTAAGTCGTTGACTTGATTTTGTCGATGTCGTGTTGACTGAGCCCGGCAGCGTGCATGAAGGCATTGAGGTCGTCGTCGGTGAACGCCTCGGCCACCTCGGCGTGGCTGCCGGCCACCTGGCCGGAAAGCTCGGCGCGCGGTCCGTAACGGCGCTTGTTGATCAGCGCGGCGACGGTGCCGACGTCGATGACGCGCTCACGCGACACCCTGGCCACCTCGGCCATTCCGGCCAAATCGGATGGGAACCGGGCGATCGACTCCGGCTCCTGCGCATGGGCCTCCACATCGGTGTCGGGGTCCGGATAGGCGCCAGGCATGACGGGCTCGGGCGAGGTCGACCGGTGCGGGGACGCGGCCGGAGCGGGGTGCGGCATCGGCCCGGCCTGCTCCGCTGGCTCACCGCTGGAGGTATCGAGAGGTCGGGACAGCCCTGAAGCTTCGTCGACGCGAGATCCGCGGCGCCCAGTAGCCGGATCGAAATCTTCTGCGGCACTTCGGTCGTCGCTGCTGGCTTGATCGCGGCGCGGTGTGTTGAGTGACCCGGCGCCGTCGCCGGCGGCAGGTTCGTCACGCCGATCGCCGTCCTCGGTCGAAGGAGTCGCGGAATCGGGCCGTGAGTCAGGGGAAGCCAACGCACCGGTGCCGTCGTAGTGATCGCGCCCGTTGTAGGACACCGCAATCACATGGCCGTCCTCGGGGCCGGCGATCCGCATCCCACCGAGCTCAACATTGTGTAGCTGTACGCCCAAGGCGTGGGCCACCAGCCCGGGAAACATTTCCCCGTAGGCGGTGTTCCAGCCGGCTCTGGCTGACTGCCAGTTGTCGATGGCGTTGATCAGCGATTGATGCTCTTCGCTGGTGAGTGGCCGCTGGGCATGAGTGTCCTGGACGGCAGTGCGCAGGTCGTCGATGTCGAGATCGGCCAATGCCGGCAAGAGCCCGCGGTGTTGCAGATACTCGAATTGCTGACGCGTGCTTGGAGCAGTGCCGGCCTCGGGCTCACCGTTCTCGGCGGGTGGCCCGCCCTGCACGCTCGTGTAGAGCGCGGCGATCAGCGGTTCGGGCAGCCAGTGCGGTTCCCGCACCGTGGTCACTCCGGCTTCGGTCAGCCGCGTCCGCAGCGCATCACGATCTGCGTTGCGCGAGAACCTATTCACCTGAGCCATCTGCGAGTCGCTGCGGCGGAACTGCTCGACGACATCGCGGGGCAATGCAGCGGGATCGCGTGCGGCCACCCACTGCCGCACCAGATTCCGCAGTGCCGCGGCGGCCCCACGCAGCGGCGCCGAAGCTTGCGGCGGCGCCTGGACGGCTCGGGCATCGAGGCGTGTCGGCGGGGGGAGTTGCTCGAGGATCGCCGTATGCGCAGCGCCCGCATCCGAAGACACCTCCGGCGGCCACAGCTGCGGCGGTGTGCTCACCAAGACGGAGTACAACAAGCACCAACCGTCGGCGGGCACCTGCAGCCGCCCCTGAACAGCGCCATCGCCACGAATGGCCGACGCGCCCGAATCCGCACCGGTGGGCCGTGGCCGGTGCGGGTGATCGACCGGTGAAACCCCAGTGTCGTCTTCCCGCTGGCTGCCGGCCAAGTCCACCGGCCCTAGATTCCGGTTTTCGGCGATGTGCTCATCATCGAGTGAGGAGCTGCGCGCATTCACGTCGTCGAGGCCGATGGTCAGATCGCGGTCCTGGCTCCATCGCAAAGCTGTCGCGATCTGATCCACCGAGAAGCCGCCGGAGAACAGCGACTCCATCGCCGGGGTGATGACGGGACGAAAACCGTTGGACTGCAGTAACCGTGGCAGCAGCAGGTAGACATTGAGGCGCCCGTTGCCATCCCGGAAGGAGTGCATGACGTGCAGGGTGCGCACCGCCCGCGCGACGGCCCGCAACTGATCATCCTCGCTGGACGCGTTATCGATGTCCTGGTAATAGCGGTTGAACACCGCATTCACCAAGTCAGGCTGCCGGTCGGCCGGATACACCGTTGTGATCGCCACGTACCCGTCCTCGTCGGGGAAGGCGGTGACGATGGCGTCGCGGGCCGCTTCCCGCGACAAAGATGACGGGTCACTTTGGGTGATTAGGGGGCGGCCAGCGAGTTCTTCCTCGAGGAGGTCTGTCGCTAACCGGTCGGTGCCGGGCGCATGGGCCGTGCCGTGCAAGGTGAAAAGCGCGCCGCTGCGGCCGAAATCAAACTCCCTGCCGCGCCGGGCGTTGGCGGTGGCCAGCGCATGCATACTTTGATATTCCGACCAGTCCAGCCGCCGCCGCAGTACGGCGCGGTCGTTGAGTAGCACGGTGTATGCGTGTTGCATGTCGTCGCGGAAGCCGCGCGATTCGTCATTGTCATAGAGCGAGCCAGGGTCGTCTGGGAAGTGGGCGAGGGCGTCTTGGTGATCCTTGGCGTCGATGAATAGCCGCCACCAGTGCTGTTGGGGCAGCACCTCGCTGAGCGTGACCGGTGTCTCTCGCGCGACGTCGCGAAAGGTGTGCTCTGTTAGTCCTTCCAGCCACTTACGGACACCGAGGTTGTAGGCGATCAATTCGTCGTAGGACTGGTCTGTGGATTCGGCGTCATCGCCGCGACCCGATTGTGAGCCATCCTCACGATCGTCGAGCTGTTGTTGCGCCGTGGCATCGTCGGAACCTGTGCGCCCGAATGGATTTGGTGTCGCGGCGTTCCCGACCAGCGTCGACCGATGCGGGGCTGAAGGATGGGTGGCCCCATCGAGGCGCGCGTTCTGGCCCTGGCGACCCGCAACCGCAACAACGCCATTGGCTGAGGAATTCGCATCGCTCGACCGTGCTAAACCATCGTGATCCGCAGGCGGTGCTGATGTGGGGCGGGGGTGGTGCTGGCTGGGGCCAGTGGGATCAGGGTCGCAGGTGGTTGGTCCAGGCCGGCTTCTAGTCGTGAGGGTCCACTGGAGAAGAACGTGCGAAACGGTGTCAACGACGCCAGCGACCTCAGCGAGGTGTACGTCACCGCGGCGCCCCATCCCCAGAACACCACGGCAAGCCCAATGTATTTGGCCACCAACGAAATGGTGTTGGCCGCCCGCTCCCCGACATAGGGCGTCAACAACGGCGGTGTGATGGTCGGATTCACATACGACACCGGCGCCACTCCCAGCCCCAGACTGGTGTGTGACACCCAGCCCGGAGTGGTGAAAAACGCGCGTTCGACACCTAACGGCACGTAGGGACGCACCGCTTGCAACGCGGGCCGCAGCGGCCGCGGCACCCAGCGGGGTGCGGGCGCCTGCACCTCACGGCGCGAGGGAATGTGGTTGGAGACATACAGACCCGCCCGGTTCAATCCGCTGGAGAACTTCTCCCACCGCGACCCGCGCAGGAAATCAATCTGCTCACCCAAATCTGAACGGGCCAAGAAGAATTGCAGCCCAGCCCGGCCATCGGTGACGTCGCGACGGTGACTGTAGACCAATCCCCGCAGTCCCCCGGCGATCAACGCCCCGCTGGCGTCGGTGATCTTGTCGACCAACACGCGTTGCTGATGACGCCCCAACCCCTCCAACACCAGCGCCGGCAACAACCGCACGCCAACATCGGACTCAATTCCATAGCTGTACACCACATCCCAGGCAGCGGCCTTAGAAGCCGACCACGCCTCATCGGTGTTGATACCGCGCAATTCCTCGGGAAGCAGCCCCACCGGTGGCCGGGTCAGGTACGCGTCGGCAAACGAGGCCTCCCGCGACCCGCCAGCAGCAACGTTGCCCACCGACTGAAACGCCGACAACCCAATGCCGGCGACCAGTTGCACGCGCCAATCGGCCCACTCCGGGTGCACTCTGGCGATGGCGTCAGCGACCGCGGACCCCAGATGAGCATCCACCCACGCCGAAGACGCCGCAAACGGCAACCCACTGGCCAACCCATGCCACAGACGGGTGTAGAAGTCATACCAACTCGCATCGGCCAACACATCCACCAACTGCTCGCGGGTCCCGATCCCGCGATCGCTCAGCACCTGCACCGCATCATCGACCGCTGAGCGCAACGCGTCGACATTGTCTGAAGTCCGCAACGAACTCAACACGAACTCGACATCACCACGCACCCCAGCGCTACCATCCCCGGCGCGCTGCAGCATCCTGGCCAACCCCGACCGAACATCCCAACCGCCGCCCAACAGCGCTACGACATCCCCACCCGCGAAACCCGAAAACCCAGGATTGACCTCAGCGAAACCGGGCCGACCCTCGGACCTGTCCAACCAGGACACACCCCTAGCACCGTCGTGCGCGGCAAACGCGTCACCGGACGGTTGTTGATCAACCACACCGTCGGCCTCAACACCGACGTCCCCGACCCGCTCACCATCATCGGTGCCGGCGTCCACACCCTCGCTGACCGACCCCACTTCTTCAGACACCGGCAGATACGGCTCAGGCGGATAACCAGCCGCATCAACACCCAACACCGGATCATCACGCCGTTCAACAGATCCGCCATGCGACACCGCATTAGCCACACCGCCAAGACGCGACGTGCCAGCAACACCCACACCCGGCACCACCGCGTCATCACCCGAAGACTCCAACAACCCACCACCACCACGCAGGGGCACACGGGGGTCGTGTGCCAGCACCTGGTTGCGCAACATGTCCTGCAGCTGCGGGGTGTTTTTCGCCTCTCGGAGCCGTCCCGCCGCAGCCAACTCGCTCAGGGCCGTCTGCACCCGACCCGCCGCATCATCTAAGCCAGATGTCGCCAGCGACTTCTGGACCGAGGCAACAACGGCGTCCCGATATGCGCGTTGGGTAATGACTGCTTCACCCGCGGTCGTACTGGCAGGCAATTCAGACGGGCCGACATGCGCTTGGGTAGACGAGGTATCGCCCAGGCCCACAACGTGTTCCATTGGCTTGGGGGAGGTCGTCGCCCCTAGGTTTGGCGACGCCTCGCCGGAGACAACCTGCGCCCGCGGCACTGCCACACCTTGATCGGCGTCGCTGACTCGCGAAGATGGCTGCACCGCTGCACCGCTATCAGAAGTCCACCGGTCTGCGGCCGACCCCGAAGACACCGACCCGGCACGATCTGAAGCTGCAGCCGGCGCGCCACCTGCCGAGTCCACCGCGGTCGAAGGCGTCCCATCACCGGAGAACGCCGGGTTCCTCACGCCGCCAACGGCATTGGGCACCGCACCGCGCGGCGACGGCCCGCCAGAAACGTCAGCGCCGACCCCACCCAATAGCCGTTCACCGGCCCCACTGGCCGGACCCGTGAATTCGAGTTGCTGACCACCGTCGACGTGTCCAACCACATCGAACCCACCGCCGGTGCTGCCAGTACCCGACTCGCCTCTGACGGTCAGCCCGCCATCGATCACCGATCCCTCGGCGCGACTGCCATCACCGGCAACACGGGTACTCGGTTGCGAACTCGCACCACTCACGACCTGTCCAGTGCCGTCGACACTGCGAGCGGCACCGCTATTGCTGCCAGCCGCTACGCCACCATCGGCTGTGTGATTACCGGCATCACGATTACTGCCCGAATCAGCACCCACACGTCGATTCGTGCCGGCGCCGGTGAGAGAACCCGAGCGGGTGCCCGATCCGGTACCGCTAAGCGCGTGGCCGGTACCAGCAGCACCGCTGCCGCGACGGATGCCGGAGCCGGTTGCGCTGCCGTTACCGTTGCCCGTCCTGGTAACAGGCTCGGAGTTGCCCGCGCCGCCCCCACCGGTCTCGTTGCCTGCGACACCGCGTGGAACGTGCCCTCCAACGCCGAGGAGGACGACCCGCCCAAAATCGACAACGCCGACAATCCACCGCCGCCAGCCAACGACCCCGTCACATTGCCGACCACACCGGTGGAGAATTGCGTCACACCACCTTTGACGACTTTCCCCACCAACGACTCATGGTGACCCACAACTTCCGAAACCGGTCTATGCGCCGCGGCACCGCCGGCACCACCTGCCGCACCCGAAAATGCGTTCTTGCCGACGGCCCCCCAATCCACCCCGTGCCGATGCCCCTTGCCCGCCTGATATTTCTCAATCGCGAACTCTTGCACCAGCTCTGTGACCGTCTCTTCAACCACCTCCTCACTGACCTCACGCGCCAGTTTGCGAACTCCGGTCTTCGTCGTCGCTTCCACCAATGACGCCCACAACCGCGCCAAGGCCTCCTCCAGCGCCTTCCGCAAACTCGCCGCCGTCAACTGCTCCAGCGGTGGGATCCAGGTCAGCGAAAACCCATCCGTTATCGATGCCTCGGCGATGTAAAGGAAAATAAAGAAGGCCGTAACTGCCAGGGTCGAGATCACAACGAGCTTGTTGTACTCAATCTGCTCTCCGCCCGTCTTGTACGACAAGCCCCCCAATTCGTCGACCGCGTCGGCCAGTTTTTCGACTGAATAATCGCCGTCGAACAACATCCGAAACTGCTTGTCCGCCGCATCCGCGGTATCCCCCACCAACACTGACAACGTCTCGCGCCGGACCTTACTCAACTCCGGCACTAAGTCGCGCAGCTCGTCGGCCGCGGTTTTGAACACCTCCGACATCGAAAACAACTGCGTCTCATCGCCCTGCGGCCAGGAACTACCCGCAAGATACGACAGCCACTGCAGCTCGGGTGGCATCTCAATGCCCATCGCCACACCCCTCCACTAGCGCCGCGAAATGGGCGAAGTGAATGCGTCGCATGCCGTCACCGACACCAGCGATATTGGCTGTCGCAGCATGGGAATACCGATGTGACAGTGAACTCACGAATCAGATACCGCCATCCGAGGGATCACCGATCAGCATGATCGAACAACATATGCGCGCAGCGCAGGTTGAACGCGGTTTCCTATCCATAGTTCGTCGCGAACATTCACGATGCACCGTCAGCGACCACCGGTGAAGTGAATGAGGCGATGTCGTTTGCGTTTCGGCACACCACACTGCAGGACGTGTCCGACTCAGCCGCGCACGACGGGATAGGAATTCTTGTGCTGCCCATCGTCTTCGTCGGCTGAAGGGCCGACACCGCCTCGCGTCGGAAGGTCAAGACCCATTTGCGACATCATCTCTTCGATATCGGACAAGCCGATCATTCTGGCAGCCGCCGACATCGCCGTTCGCCGCTCAACCATCGGTGCCAGTAGCGCCGCCGCTGCTTCGTTGAGCTGTTCGGCAGCCTGCCGTGCGGCAGCAGTGACATGCGCACCGAGGTCGGTGAGTTCGTGGTCGGACAAATAGTCTTCGTCGATGACAGTCTCGATGATCGTGTGGTTGGCATCGAGGGTTACCGACACCATTCCGTCTGCCGCCGCGCCTTTGGCCGTCAGTGCGGCCCGTCGTTCAGTCACCTTCTTGAGGTCTTGCATCTGCTCCTGCACCAGAGCGGTCACCTCTGTCGCAATATGCCGCGTCGACTCGATATCCATCGATCCTCCTAACCTGTGTGCGTTTTGGCCGATAACGTGGATGCGAGCCGTCTTCGCCACGCGGGGCGCTGCATCGAGGTCAGCTGCTAGGGGGCGTCTGTCGCGACAAACGAAGCCAGGGATGCTTGAGTCGACGCGCTAATCGCCGCGTGCACCTGAGCGAGAGTGACCGTGCTGGTCAGATTGTTCGTCTGGGCCGGTGCGTAGGCAGCCAAGTAGCCCGCCCCGATAGGGCCTAATGCCGAGGCGACCGCTGCCAGCATCGCACCGCTGTCCGCGGAGCCCGCAGTCGAAAGTCCGCTCGCAGCAACATTGTTGGCGGACGAGAACGCTTCCACTCCGGCAGGTATGACTGAGAAAACCACAGCTCTGACCTTTCTCGTTGAGAGATGATTCGCTGACACCGTTGCGCACGGCGGTTCAATCGGCGCGCGAACCCAGGCTTGGCCGGCGCAATCGCGATTACCTGAAACCCAAAGTACCGGCGAACACCGATTCGGCGTCGTTTCGGTCGATGATCTTTCTTGTGGTGACCATGTAGTTTTTTAATGGGACTCACTGGGGTGTTATCGAATCTTTCGCGCATGATCCGATCGCAGAGACGGCGCAGTCTCCAGAGAGGCGTCCGGAAAATGCCCATCAAAGTGACTACTTGCTCAAATACGTTGAGCTGCCATTCAGCCAGTTGAATTCGGCAATGCTGGCGCGTGACGGCACATCCGACCCAGACGATGAGGTAGCCGCTCGGCCCGACGACCGCGGGCCGAGCGGCTGACGATCAGAAAGCCGCGGCGTTGGCCCGGTCAAGGGACTGCATGGCATCCTGCTGATCTTGAGCGAACTTTTGGGTGTTCGAGGCATCGTTGAGCGCGTCGTCGAGCATCGCACTGACCTTCATGTGGGCCTGGTTGAGCGCCATGGCGCCTTCACCTTCGTAGACCGTCGACAGCGCGTTGAAGATGTTGTCGATATCGGCCCGAACCTCTTGAATCGCCTGGATGTTGCCCGAAATGTCGCCGAGCGATGCATTGTTCGCGGCGAAGTTGTAGAGGATTTCACTCATGGCTTCGATGTACCTTTCTAGCCGTTGTCTTGGTTGGCGACCGAACGGATATGCTGGGCGCCCTTTTCAACAATGTCATTGAGGGTGTTGATGATCTGGTTGAAGTCCTCCTGTTGTTGCGCCGAGGTCTTGCTGTAGTTGGTGGCACTGCCGCCGTGCCACGCCGAAGCCAGCATGTTCTGCTGTGTGTCCTCGATCTGCTTGAGCTTGGCCACGGCTTGGTCGCGGGCGTCGTTGATCTGTGAGATCTTCGCATCGGCCTCAGCCGGGGTAAGTGAGACGGTCATGTCGCATCGATTCCTCTCTAGTTAGTGATTTCGTTAGACCGCGGTTGTCGGCCTGGTCTCGCTCCGCGATGTCGAACGGGCGTAGCCCAATCAATATCGGATAACGAAACGAGCTGATTGATGGCTTGGCGCACAACGTGATCGGAGCCAGCCTTCAATGTAATCCACGGCTCGCCACTTGGTGAGACGCTCGGAGCCGACACTATTCGGCCGCGTTTGGTGTAGAAGACGGCCACCGCACCGCTTGAGCGTGAGACCCTGCCCTCGCCGGGGACGAATGTGTAGTACACAATTTCGGCGAACGCCTGGCGCGATCCGAGCGCTGCGCCCAGCGCCATCGCGGTGCGCGTCTCCACACCGAGGGTGCGAATACGATCAGCCAGCTCTCGCGAATCGTGGCTGTCACGCAGGCATTCGGTGAAATCGTCGAGTGGCGCCGTCACCGCGAGCACCTCCGCCGGACGGCTGCTCGGCAGTACTGCCAGCAGCTCCGTGACGACGCCGGGCAAACCGCTGTGCGGATCAATGTCATCTATTGTGATCACCTCGCCCACCCGTCCGGCCAACAGTGACGAGTTCTCACGGCGCACGGCGCTGAACCGCCCAATGCCGTCCGGCGTCACCAATCTCATAGCCAGCTCGCGTTCGGGGCGGCCGAGGGCCGATATCGCCGCGTCGATTCCGGGATAACGTTGTCCGGCGGTGGTTAGGTTCGCCTCGTCCAGTTTCTCCTGCGGCCGAGGACGAACGCCGTCAGCGTGCCGCCCGGTGGACGGATACAGCGCACCCAGTCCGAGAACGGTAGGGAGTGCGGCTAGCCTCGCAGATACCGCGACCGCACGCAGTTGATCGACGGTCAGCCTCACAGGTCCGTTCACTGCGGCCGTCACAGTGTCAGCTTTTTGTCCACACCGATGACCGGTGTGGACACCCATCGGTCGGACACTTGCTCCAGGGCCCCAGCAGGCTGATCCTGGTAGCCGGCTATTTCGGTTTCATCAGGGACCATAGGCGCGTCGAAGGACGCAGCATCGGAACGCCAGCTGACTTCGGAGATCGTGAATGGCTCACCAGTGGCGTGGGTCGCCGGCATCCAGGACACGTCGGATGACGAGAGCGCCGCGCCCGGTTCACCTCCGCCGTCGAGCGTTTCGCCCAGAATGGACGACTGGTGTTCGCGGTTCGCACCGCCCCCACGGGCAAGGGCCGCCATGGGACCGTAGCCACCACCACCCAAGGCGGGGCCGCTTGGCTCAGCGGCCGCTGCCTTCACCGATGCCGACTTGACGTTGCTCCCCGAGATCAGTTCGCTGGGCTGAAACGGCGTGAGGGGCAGAGGCATCCGTGGTAGCGAAGCCATGTCATGCCGTCCTGCTCTTCGGCCTGTCTGCATTTGCTTAGCCTGCTCAGCAGCGAGGGCGGCACCAGAACAGACGTCGGGCGGCCCGGGTTGGTCCCACGGCTCGGCGAGCGCGTTGCACGCGTCCTCGTATCGATACATCGCCTCGGCGGCACTGGCATCGCCAAGCGAGACGAGCTCGTCGAACTCAGCGAACTGCCCGTTGAGCACAGCCCCGTTGTAGGCAGCAAGGGATGCCATCATGTCTCGGGTTGCTCTGGCTTGCACTGCTTCTGACACACTGGGCATGGCCAGAACAGCAGCGGTGTAAGCGGCCGCCGCCTGCTCGGCACGGTTCCCGTTTCCAGCAGCACTGAGACTCACCGCCGCTAGCCAGCGCCCGAGATCGTCCAATCTGCGTGCGGCGGCATCACCGCTCTGGGAGACCAGTGCGCCCTTCAGCTTGTCCACTGTGCGGTTGTAATCGTTGGCGACGTCGGCCAGTTCGTCTGCGATCCGTACCCAGGCGGCGCCCGCCTGGCCGACAGGCGTCGGCCCCGGCCCGTCGGTCAGGTTTCCGGCCAAGGCCGCCGCGCTCCGCGATTCCCAGGCTATGTTCGTAAAGCCCATGTTCCCAACCTCCTCACCGTAGACAGCGCAAACCGACGGGTCTGATGCTCAGAGGACGAAATCGCTTTCGGCATCGACGACGTGATCTGTGTGCGAGCGCAGCGTCGCGGCGACCTCACGCAGCTCAGTGAGACCCTGATCGGTCGACTTACCGAAAGCGACCGAGACCGCGCCGAGCGTCTGGGCGACCCGCCCCGATACCTCGTCGTGTCCGGCAGCGGCCGGGCTGAGGTTGGGTCGCTCGGTGTCTATCAACGCCTGGACTCGCGTCGCCAGATCGTCCAATCGTCGTGTGATATCGACGACTTCGGCTGGCTGCATCTGAAAGTCGTTCTCGCTCATCATTTTTCCTTTCGCGTGTTGTCAGAGACGTAATCCGATGTCGGGACGAACCCGTGGGTCAACTTCGCCGATTACTGCGGTGCCGGCCTCGCCGGGGTCACCGACGATCTCGTCGCCCTGGTCTGCGGTGTGCAAGAAAGCCGCGGCATTATGGTTCTTGCCGTTGTTTCCCGCGCCCCGTTGGCCCATCGGCATGCCGCCCATCATGGGCGGCGCACCCATCCCCGCCGATTCGATCGGCGAGCCCAAGGCATTTGGTGAGGCTGAATGGGTCTGCGGTGCGGCCAACGACGTCACCGAACGCGCCGGTCCAGTCAGGCCGCCGACCTTCACTGGCCCTGGTACCGCGCCACTTCCTGCTCCCGGCCCGCCGGTCCTACCCGGCGGCGGGAGTGGCGTGGTGTCTGGCGGGCCATCGGTTTGGCCGTGTTGTTGCGCGGTACCTTGTTGAACTGCGCCAGTCACGGCCCCAACGCCCTCCATCACCGGCGAAGCCATACTCGTCGCCAACTGCATCATCGGGCCGATGGCTTGACCCAGCGATGCGCCACCGAGCCCACCGAGAGATCCGCCGAGCGCAGAGCGCTCGCCCGTGGCGCCGACGTGACTCAGGCCTTGCTCCATGGACGTCAGCGGTACCGGCTTGCCGACGCCATCGACTTCCGTGGTTTGGGCCCCGAGGGTGTTTTGCGTCTCTGTCATCACTTCGCCGGTTTCAGTGACCGCCTCGTTGGCCGCCTCGATCGCGGCGGCCATTCCCCACGGGAAAATGATGTTGGGTCCGATCGCCTCGATCTTGGCCGCGAATTCGGAGATGACAGTCATCAATCGTGCTCGAGCCTGTTGGACCGCGGCCGCTGCGACCGTTGCGCTCTGCTTGAGACCGTCGGCTTGTTGGCTGATGGCCGAGCCGTCTTTCAACGCCGCCGCGGTCTTCTGCCCGGCTGCCGACGCGGACGACCCCTGCCACGCTTGAGCCAGTTGGGACAACGCCGGTGCCACGGACTCGCCTGCCGATTCGACGGCTTGCGAGATCCCGCTGAAGATCTGGGTCGGATCGAAATTGCCGAACTGACCGGAACCGAGTGTGCCAAGGGCGTCGGTGACCGGCTGGATGAGTTGGGTTGGGTCGAAAGGACTGCCGCCCCCTCCCAGCGGAGGTGCGGCGGGGGGCGGCGCGGGACTAGCGGCACCATCGGCGTTGGGTGCGTGGTCGGGCGGCAGCCCTGGCGTTATCGGCGGCAGACCAAGCCGCTTGAGGATGTCACCGATCGGCTGGTTCAGATAGTCCGCCAGATTGGTTTCGTGAGCGTCGATGATCGTGCCCGGATCGATGTGCGGCACAGACTGTATGGAATGCGCAACAACGGGCGGGTGAAGTCCGTCCGGTGACACGAGATCTGCCATCAGGGTCTAATACCGGATACAGCAGAGCATTGCCGCTGTAGCTGCACGCCGATGCCCGAAACTCGGCGGCTGTTGTCGAAGTTGGGCAATCCTGTCTCCCTAACACGTGGTCGGTGCGCTCGATGCTAGGTGGGCAAAGGGTCGCCGGCGATTCCCGATCCATGAATAATCCCGACCGCCCGCATCGACATTTGTTATGCACCACCAAGAATTCTTCCGGGCCTGCCCCATAGTTCATCGTTGCCCCGCTAGGCTCCGCTCCAACCCGTCGGTGTCGACCCGTCAAGCGCACCGGTCAATGGCTCGGTCATTAGCTGCTGTGCCATGGTGGAATGCGACAACTCGTTGAGCGACAACATTCTTCGGTCTGACGATGCGGTGCAGCAACTGCGTGGGTTCGGTGAGCTGAGAGGAGCCCGAGAACATCCATGGCCAGAGCTACAAGACGATCGAAAACGTCAACGGACTTCGCGTCTACCGTCGGAATACCGCTGCACCGGATTTTTCCACTGCCGCATGTGGTGATCGCTCAATGTTTGACCGCCGCTGGCTTCATGGGGGTATCGATTCTGCACCAGCCCGGGTGGTACGGCGCGGTCACGGGCCTGGTCGCGTCGGCGATCGCGCTCTGCCCCACGAAGAAGCGATCGATGCTGCAACGAATCATCACGCGACTCAACTTCTGGCACGGCCAACTGTTCCGGAACTCTGCCGAAGCACCCGACCGTCACTTCGACGCGAACCTACCCGACGGATCAGCGATCGGATTCCTACGGGATGGAGAGTCCCTGCTCTCTGTGGTGCGCCTGCAGGGTGATCCGCGGATATTGACGATCATGGAGCCAAATTCGACGATCTCAGCGCAGTGGATCTCAGTCGGCCTGCTTGCTGAATGCCTCGATCAATTCGACACCCCGTTGGACTCCATCACTTTGTTGAATCACGGCGTACGTTCACGCGGTCGGGGGCGAACTGCAGCCACGTATGACGCGGTACTGGGGCCGTTGCCCGCGATCGCTCATCGCGAAGTGTGCCTGGCGATCAGGTTCGACCCACGCCGATGCCCCGCCGCCGTCTCAAGACGCGGCGGCGACTGGGACGGCGTGGTGCGCACCGCATCGACGGCGACGCGCCGTGTGGTCAACCGCCTCGCCGATGAGGGTTTGCGCCCTGAGATCCTGTCCGCAAGCGATGCGGTTCAGGCGACGACAGACCTCATCGACGGCCACAACGTGGACCACATCGACGAGACCTGGTCGACGTGCCTTTCCAGCCCGGCCCGTTGGCGCAGCTTCGCATTCGATCCGACGATGTATGACAGCTCTCGGCTTGACCGGTTGTGGACTGTGCCCAGCCTGTCGACGACTGTATGCCTTACTGTGCGCCGCGACCGAGGCACGCCGCTTATCCGGGTACGCGGTTTGGCCCGATTCGGCGAGACCGGCCGGCGCCGCATCGAGCTGGGTGGTCTCAGATCGCTTCCCGGCGAACAGCTTCCCGCATTGCGCTGCACCCTGCCTGCGCCGGCACCTCGCCGGCGCCTGGGCTACTGGGTTCGCGGCAAAACTGCGGACGCCGGATGCGGCCTCTTGCTACCGGTATCGGGCTGTGGGCAAATCATCGGGGCAGACATGCAGGGACGCGCTGTCGCCCTGTCACTGTTCGGACCTGGGATCGCGCGGGTAGAGCTCTGCGGAACCCTTCATCTTGCCCAGCAGGTGGTGCTGCGCTCGGTTGCGTTGGGCGCTCGGATCCGGATCCATAGTGCCAGAGCGCTTGCCTGGCAAGACCTGATCGCCGAGGTCGGCGATCCTGAAGTCCTGTGCGACGACGAACAACACGAGTTATCACCCTCCAGTAGGGACGGGTATAGCGTCGAGGTTTTCGACGGTATACCCGTCGAGGAAAAGTCAGGGCCCAGTGCTGCGACGGCCATGATAATAAAACCGTCTCATGCGCTACCCGCCGATCATGCCGACGTAATGCTGCAGCTGCTTGACCATGGCCGTGACATCGTGCGAGTGCAAACGTCAGCGGGGTCAACAGACGTCACCATGGTGGCGACCTCCGATGAAATGCGCTACATCGGTGCGGCATTCGAGATGACCGGCTGACTGGGCCCGGCCGCCTGATTGGAGGAAGCTCATGAGTACAGCATCCGAGCGTGCACGTCGTCATACCTGGCCCCGACGTCGCAATCGGCGGCGCCCTGAAATCGTTTCGCCCGGTGCGCCACGGGAACGGCGACGACGTGTAGTTCTCGCCGGCGCGGTGGTGGTCCTCGGGGTGGCCATCTATGTCGTCGGTCTCAACGCGTCTGTCTTGCACAGCTTTCCGGTGCGCGCGGCGGTGCTGGCGGCTGCGGTCGCCGCAGTTGGCTTGTTGCCGACCGAAAGTGCGCACGGTTGGTTCGTCACAGCACTCTCGTCGACGGCTTTCCTGGATGCGTTAGCTTCGGTAGTCAGCACTCGGGATGTCGACTGGTCGCCGCCTACCGTCACGGTGCTCAACGGCATGCAACTCGTCGCGGCCGTAGGTCTCTTGCTCAACCAGCGGCAGACCGCCGAGCTGTCGGATTTTCGTGATAGGTCTGCCTACTGGGACTACGCGAATATGGCACTGGCATATCAAGCGTATGCCGCCCAGTGTGCGCAGCCGCAGGCCTGGACAGGCGCTGCAGTGCAGGACAGGGCTCAGGCGACTGCCTCTGCTGAGGCTGAAGTGCCCGCGAAAGGTATGCAACAGGAAACGTTTGAGCAGTTACAGGCCAGGTATGCGCGGCATGGTGTCGTGCCGTCGGATGCGCGAAGCGGCCCAGTGTCGGACCCGACTGCCGCCTCAACGTCAGGTTCTCCTGGGCTCTCGAGCGCCGAGCCTGCGCACTGGGCATCGCGGGGGCGGCCGTCGGCGCACGATCGTGTTCACGGGTACAGTTCCGTGCCGACCGCACATCAGTACGGCCATCAACCGCCTGGCGCCTAACCGCGGACGGCTAGTCAGCGAAAGCGTCCGCCACCGCTGCCGCGACCTCCATGAACTGCCAGCGCGTCTTTCGGTTCATCAGCGAAGCGGTGATTTCGCCCCCCTCCGCGAGATGCTCGTCGTAGGGAATGACGAACACGCCGCCCACTCGCGCCGTGAAGTGGCCGCTCATCTGGTCGAGATCGATTGGGACACCGCCCGTTCGCCCCGAACTCAGGACGACCGTCGCCTTAGGAACTAGGTCGGCGTAGCCGTGGTGCTCCAGCCAGTCCAGTGTCGCAAGGGCACTTCGCGCCGCGTCGATCGCCGGCGAGGCCACGATGACCAAAGCGTCTGCCGTATCCAGCACACCGCGCATCGCCGAGTGCGTCAGCCCCGTTCCACAATCGATGAGAATGATGTTGTAGAACCGATCGAGAATTTTGTGGACAGCTCGATAGTCCTCTTCGGAGAAGGCCTCCGAAACCGCTGGATCGCGCTCTGAAGCAACAAATTCCAACCGGCTGGCACCCTGCGAGGTATGCCGCCGAACGTCGGAGTAGCGGACGAGATGTCCGTCGGCCAGTAAGTCCCGGACGGTCGAGCGAGTCTGATTGGGACCGCGTTGAGCGAGAGTCCCGAAGTCCGGGTTGGCATCGATGGCGATCACTCGATCACCGCGCAGGGACGAGAATGCGGTGCCGAGACCTACTGTTGTCGTGGTCTTCCCGACGCCGCCCTTCAAGGAGAGCACAGCGATGCTGAAAGAACCGCGCACTGGTCGGTTGATCCGCTCGATCAGCACCTGCTCGGCGGCCTGCGCCGTCGATTCACCGACATTCAGCGTGCCAGCCGTCAAACGATGCAACGCTTTTCGCCAGCCGCGGCGCGGAGCTGCTGTTGTCGATCGAACAAGGCCGAGTTCAGCTGCCGCTGGTGTGCGGCGACCGTACTGCAAGTAGTGGCTAGGTTGTTCGCCGGTGAAGTCGGTGAGGGCCGGTGCAATGGGGACACCAGATGGCGGGGGCGGCGTATCGTGGTCGATCTCGGCCGGACCCCTGTCCGGGTGACCGTCGTGGCCGGTGTCGCTGTGCTTGGACACGCTCTGTTCCTTTACGCGGATGTCAAACGAGATTGAGGGTTTGCATGATGCTGTGCAGTGCCGCCTTGATATCGGCGACTTCGATTCGGGTGAGAACGTCCTCGTCGAGGCTGCCGAGGTCGGAGCTGTAGTCCTCGGTGAGCCGGAATGCACGTTCTTCTTCTGCAGCCTCGATGACATTGCGAACGAACCGGCCATTTCCTGCCAGATCGATGTTCGGTCGGACATTGCCCGCGCGGTCGACGGAGGTTTCAGAACACAATTGGCCGCAGACCGCGACGAGTTCGTCGTAGGCCGCCGACGTGAGTTCCGATTCCCTCGACTTCGCGATCAGTTGGCCGATGTCGCCGAGTTCCTGGGCGTTGTAGGACGGGAAACGGATTCGTTTGGTGAATCGTGATGCCAGGCCCTCGTTCGAATCGAGGAACCGGTCGATTTCGGCGTCGTATCCGGCGATGATGACGACAAGGCGGTCACGGTCGTTCTCCATCCGTGCCAGCAGGGTGTCCACTGCTTCCCGACCGAAAGCGTCGCCGCCAGAGAGCCCGGTCTGGATCAACGTGTAGGCCTCATCGATGAACAAGACGCCGCCGATGGCGCTGTCGATAAGAGCGTCGGTCTTTATCGCCGTGCTCCCGAGATGTTGCCCGACGAAGTCCTGCCGCTTAGCCTCGACGACCGTAAGCCTCTCCAAAAGCCCTAAACCGCAGTAGGTTTGTGCAACCACCCTCGCGATCGTGGTCTTACCTGTGCCGGGCGGACCGGTGAAGGCGAGGTGCAGGCTGCGCGAGGCAGTTCCCAGTCCTTTGTCTTCGCGGAGCTTGGCCAGACGCACCGACGACCGCAGCTTGGCGACCTGCATCTTCACATCGCCCAAACCGACCTGTCGGTCCAGTTGCTCCTGCGCAGCCCGCAGATGTTCATTGTTGCGCTCGGTGATGTCCTCGGCAGCGAGATCCGACGCCTTCGGTGCACTGCTGGGATCCCATTTATCCCGCCGAGATTCGATGGCCTCCTTCGTCGTCACGACGAGGCGGAAGTTCGGATCGCGCAAAGCTGCGTAATTTGCCTCGAAGTCCGGCTCCTCGCTGTAGATCCGTTCGAAGATCTTCCGCGCCTCGACCTCATCGCCCATCTCACGTAACGTGAGGCCCTTGCAGAATTCGGCTGCGCGTTGAGCGGCAGGAATCGGTCCATGGATGGCTTGGTCGAGGCGGCGTATGCCCTCGCCGAACAGGCCCATTTGCGCGCATGCCGAGCCCACCATGAGATGGGCGCCCGCAGCGATGTATGCATCTGTGAACGAGGCGGATTCGGCGAGCGCCGTCAACACGTCGGGCCACCGCTGAGTCGTGAAGTACAAGACGCCCCGAATGTAGGCGTATATCTCGAGGCTCGCATAGCCGTCAGCTTCGAACGCGCGCCTCTGCCCAAGCTCGGCGAGTAGATGCTCGGCCTCTTGATAATCCATGCCCTGGATCAGACTGGCCGCGTAGGCCAGCTCGATCTCTGCCAATGAGCTCATACTGTAATCGAGGTACAGACCAGTTTCGAACCGGCCGCCCAGAGTCCGCGGCGGCAAGCCGAGGCGTCGCTGCTCACGGCCGAGCGCTGCGCGGGTTCTGTAAAGGTGATGAATCACTTCTGGAGTTGACTCACCGGTCGCCGCCCGGCCCATCCAGGCGTCGCACATGTCCTGGTCGTAGTCGGTCGCGCGCTGGAATGCTTTGGCCGCGTATGCGACATCGCGCGCCACCTGCATGCCGTCAATGGAGATCCCCAGTGAGAGGACACCGGCGTCGAAGACTCGCTGCGCACTCATACCAGCACTACTCATTCGGTGGCTCAACTCCAATTCATCAAGCTGTATGCGCGATCCTGTTTGCATCGATCAACATGACATCTCGTGAGCGATACTCATCGACTGTTCGATTGAATATCATCGTACAAAGCACGCGCACAATTGATTTCGAGTACTTGAAAGGTGAGGACAGTATGACGCAATCGATGCGGTCAAAAAGTGGTGGCATCGTCGTGCACACCACCGATCGGGGTCTGCCGACGGCGGTGAAGCTCGAACGCCGAGAGCTGAGAGCAGCCCCCGAGCAACTCGCCCATGAAATCCTGACATTGTGCCAGCTGTCGGCCAAGCGAGCACAAGTCGATCTTCGGCGTGAACTCTTGTCGCGGGGTTTGAGCGAGTCCGTCATTCGCGTGTTGCATTTGTGTACCGAGGCCCAACTCGATGTTGCCGAGTCCGAATACTTCAACGACGAGGGAGAGCCCGGATACCTTGCGCCTGACTGGAACGCAGCGCGATGACTGATGGCCTCGCGCATTCGGTCGTTGCTCGGGTCTACAAGCAGCGCGATCTCATTCACGCTATGCACGATCAGTGTCAATCGATCAGGGTTCGGGTCACCAATCGAGACCGGACCGTCAGCGTCGAAGTCGACGGCTATGCCGCCATGACGGGACTCTGGCTCGGTCCCGCGGCCTGCAGCAACGGGGCAGACCTCCTGGCGACGCAAATTGTCCAAACTGCCTACGCGGCCGCGAAGTTGGCGACCGAGCGTCATCAACACTTGCTCGACCGGTTCACCCAAGAGTTATCCGCACTCCAACAATCAGCTTTGGCTCGGCACGACGGGACCTTGTTCCATCCTCAGATGTCTCACGACGCCAGACCGACTCCTCCGGACGTCTAACGGTCACTCGTATTGCCGATCGCCTGGTCCCTCCCGACGATGACGTTATCGCGCGGCACCTTCGGTGCGCCATCAATATTTCGACACCGTGGCTTAAGCCACGCTGATGGCCGTCGGCGCCAGTACCCGTCCGGTCCGTAGAATTCGGTTTGCGCCGGAAATCCATTGACGCTATTAGGGGTCGGTATGCCAGCTCAAGTCACCACCCGCGCACAAGTCAACGGGTATCGGTTTCTGATCAGGCGCCTCGAACACGCGCTGATCCGCGCTGATTCACGCATGATCCACGATCCCATGCGCGGTCAGATGCGCGCGATGTCGGTGGGCATCGTCATCGCTGTCCTCCTCTGTGGGACTGGGGCTGTGTTGGCTTTCATGAAGCCGGCTCCCAACTTCGGCAACTCTTCGATCATGATTGGTAAGGGCAATGGTCAACTGCTCGTGCGCATCGGCGATCGGTTGCACCCTGCCCTCAATCTCGCATCGGCGCGGCTCATCGCCGGACGGAACGACCCCCCGATCCAGGTTGACGACAAGTTCATCAACTCGGTTCCGCTCGGACCGGCCGTCGGAATCATCGGGGCTCCAACGAGCATCGCCGGCGGGGACGACATGACGATGTCGTCGTGGACGGTTTGCGACTCCACGCAAGCTCCGGACGGCATCCCAACGGTCACGACGTCCGTGTTGGCCAACGATCCCGATCTGGACGGGGCGATCCATGCCGCATCGGCAGAGCAATCGATCCTCGCGGTCACAGACGGCGCAACCTACCTGATTTACCAAGGGGTGCGAGCGTCGATCGATCCGGCGAACCCGATCATCCGCGCCGCCTTGCGATTAGGACCCGACGACGCGCGCGAAGTGTCCCGGGGCCTTTTGGAGTCATTTCCACTGGTCGATCCGATTTCACCGATCACAATCAATGGCGCGGGTGAACAAACCGCCTATCTGCCGCCGGGATATCAGGTGGGCGCCATCCTGCAGAGTGCCGATTCTCGCGGCAGCCAACTCTACGTAGCGACGCGTGAGGGGCTGCAGCCGATTTCAGCTCCCGCCGCCGACATCATCCGTTACGGAAATCCGCAATTGCCAACGGCAGCCCAGCCGTTGGCAGCCGCGCTGATCAGCCGGGCGCCCGTGGTCCACAACTTGCCAATCGATCACTATCCCTCCGTTGCACCGGTTTTCATTCCGGCTAGCTCCAGTCCGGTGGTGTGTATGTCGTGGCAGCGTGGGTCGGCCGCCACCACAGCTGACACCCGGCTTCTGGTGGGCAGTCACCTTCCCCTGAGCGCCGCCGCGCGGCCGGTCGCGCTGGCGACCGCTGACGGCGACGGCCCGGGGCTCGACAGCGTCTATGTGCGTCCCGGCACTGGCGAATATGTTCAGGAGATCGGTTCTGCGCGCGATAGCCAAGCGGCAGGCGCGCTGTTCTATGTCAGCGACCTCGGAGTGCGCTATCACGTGGCTGATGCTTCGGCAGCGGCCGCACTCGGTCTGGTCGGCGTCCCGGTAACCGGTGGGACACAAGACACCCCTCAGCCTGCTCCATGGGCGATACTGTCGTTGCTTCCGCCGGGTCCCGAACTATCCCAGCGCGCAGCGCTACTCGCCCACGACGGGATGGTCGCCGACCGCGTCAGCGCAAGTGTCACGGTGCCGAAGAGCTGATGTCAAAGCCGTAGCCCGCGAAACACGCCGTACAGGTTCGTGACCGAACACAGCAGTGGAAACAGTAGACCGATCGACAGATATTCACCGATCTCGACCCACCGGCGCATCACCGGGGAGAAGTCCAGACGTGGCGCGACCAGCCCGCAGACCGCAACTATCGATGCCAAGACCACGAGAGCGATTCCGCAGGCAACCTGCCACCGCTGCTCGGAACTTGCCATTCTGATGATGGATATCAACGCGATCGCAAGACCTCCGGCGATCAACAAAGCCGACTGGACGACATTGTGATGGCTGCGGCCGCGTAGGCACAGAGCGGTAGCGGCGGCTGCGACGAAAACCTCTTTCTGCCAAGAGAGCCCACCATGGGGATCAAGCGTGAGGAAACAACCCGCGATAACCAGAATGGTGGTGGCCGCCACAATTCCGGTCAAATGCTCCGTAGCTCGACCGACACGTTGTGCCATTCCCTCCTCAGTGGGAATCACCTGCTTCCCCAACGCATTGACGCCCTCCACGTTGGTGCCACCTTCGGTTTCGATCTCGTCGAGCGGCTCACCAGCGGTAGGAACCCGGGGTATCGGAAGTCTTGACAGCAGGATCGTCACTCTTGGTGCGAGGTAGACGGTCAGCACGCCACCGGCGGCGATAATGGACCCGGCCACAGCAGGATCACCACCCCACGCCATCTGTGCTGCCATGGCGGGTGCGCCCACGGCAGCAAGACAGATGATGGCAGTGTGGGCCGCTCGGGCCAAGTCGGTGATCAGAAGCTGCAGCACAGCAACCGCTCCGACGATCGCCAGGGCCATGGACAAGGCGGCTAGTTGTCCACTGCCCGGTAGCGCCAGGAATCCGGCGGCAAGGATCAGCGGCAGTCCCAGGCCGCACAGCCCCGCGGATAGGCGTCGGCGCTTCGGTCGGTAGGCCAAAATCCATCCGCTTGCTACACAAGCGATCCCCACCACGAATGCTAAGACGACAGCCACCGGGAATGTGACGATCGATGATGGTCTGCTAGCTGCTGACAAAGTCAGCGTCGGCAACAGCGAGACCAGACCGCCGAACAACAACCATGCCGTTGTCGCGTGAGCGCCCCGGGCTAGTGAACGGCCGGCATCTCGCATTTCGGCGTTGTCTGCGATGCTGTCGACCAGGATCGACGATTCGGGTGCGTCCGTCGGCTGGATCATCAAGATCTCGCCGTCGCGCACGTCGGCCTCTGCCAGCGACTGGTCGGGATCGATCATGGCTCCGGTCAGTCGGGCGAGCGTCCACTTGTCGTCGCCACTCCCATACTCGATCATCGGATCCGTTGGGACAGACGGCTGCAGCTCAGCGAGTTCGATGACGTCGTTCGCCACCACAGAAACACCGAGTCCAGCGTCGACACCGACGTCGATGAGCTGACGGCCCACCAGTACGGTGATCCGACTGAACTCCTCCTCGCCGCCGGCATCTGGCTCAGAAGACGGGTGCGGCAAGCTCACCAGTCACCTGCCTTTCCTTACCAAGTCCTCACGGCCCGGGACGTCGACGGGTTCGAGACAAAGGACGCGAGGACGCGAACTTATCCGACACCGCACCCGCCAGTTCGAGATAGGCCTGCGCAGTCTCCGCTCTGAGGAGTCCGAAGTCGAAGTCGGCACCCTCGGCCAGATGCGGTTCAAAGGGGATCACGTGTACCGAACCACAACGTGCTTCGAAGTATTCACACACCTTGTCCACACGCAGCGATGCCGAGCCCGGCCGTGACGCGCTGAGTACTACTTGTGCCTCGCGGACCAGGTCCGCGCGACCATGTTCTACCAGCCAATCCAAAGCTGCTGCGGCACTTCGTGTGGCATCGATCGCGGGTGAACTGACCAACACGATGGTGTCAGCCAGATCGAGCACTCCAACCATCGCCGAATGCATGATGCCGGTGCCACAGTCAGTGAGGATCAGATTGTAGTAGTCACCCAGAATTTCCATGGTCCGGCGGTAATCAGCCTCTCCAAACACTTCTGCCACAGCAGGATCCTGCTCGCTGGCAAGTACTTCTAGGCGACTTGTCGCCATCCGGGTGTGGCTGCGCACGTCGGCGTATCGCCGGATGCTGTGATCGCGCAGCAGGTCTCGCACGGTGGATGACGTCGAGGCGTCCAGGACGCGGTCGGCAAGCGTCCCACAATCAGGGTTGGCGTCAACGGCGATCACGCGGTCGGTGCGCACCGTGGCCAACGCCGAACCCAAGCCCAGTGTGGTGGTGGTCTTGCCGACGCCGCCCTTGATGGACATCACTGCAATACGGAAGTCGCCGACAAATGGCCGCCGGATCCGTTCGAGAAGTTCCTCGCGTTCGCGCTCCCTGCGCGACGGCCGCGGGGTGATCAGGCCACCTGAAAGCAGATACACCATTCGTTGCCACCCCGACGTCGGCGCCTGGCGCGCATGTTTGATGATCTCGACCTCGTCCAGCGACGGCGGCGTCGCCAGGCTCCGCGATGAGGCGGGGTCGAGCGGCGGCGCCACAGAGACCGGCCGGTCCACGGGGCGAACGCGTCGCCATCCCGGCGGTGGGAGCGGCGGCGGCCCGTACGGCCAGCCGGGCGGAGGAGGTGGCCATCCTGGTGCGGGTTCCGGCATCATCTGTCGCCAGTCCGGAACAGCCCCTGGTGGCTGCCGGGGAGGTGATGGCGCCGGCGGCGGCCCGTCCAGATCGGATGACCCGTCGTGGCGGGACAGCAGTGAGCTCCCCCCATCGTCGGATCGGTCATCGCCCCGGACTGGCGGAACGGACGTCTGCCACGGCGGTGGCGTGATGTGCCGAGCGGGGTGACGGTCACCACCGACGGGCGATTGGGTAGGCACGTCAGGCGATACATCAGCGCTATCAAGATGTGCCGCTTGCGGTTCGGTGGCTGCATCCTCGTCAGGCTCGAATCGAAGCTGAGAGGTCGACTCCGGGTCAGGAAGGATCATCTCGCTGGGGTAGGCGTCATCGTTGTCTAACGGCGGGTCCGGCTCGACGACTGCAGGGAAAGCGCTGCCCAATGCCGGGCGGCGATGAGCCATCTGGGCCAGCAGTTCTGCTGCTCTTTCTTCCACTTCATCGAAGTCCGCGTCGCCCGGGGGCACGGGCCAGTGCGGTTCGTGTTCACCGGTGTGGCCGAATGTTTCGATGCCATCGTGCGGTTCGAAATGGGGACGCGTTTCGTCGGCGTTCCATTCATCGGGGTATTCAGTCGCGGCCAAAGACGAACCTCGGTTCCGGGCGCAGGCCCTCAGTACGGAATTCTGGGTGGGTGGGGACAACGTGATGACGGGCGCTACTGGAAGCACCGCAACGCCGCGGATTCACCGCGTTGACATCCGAATGCGGCTGTGTCGCTGGAATCTCCTGACTCACGTCAACGTTCCTGCGGCTTCCCGATCAACAGGGTGGCGATGAGTGCTACAGCCAGGCACGCGCCAAGCACGCTGAGCACGATGTGCAGCATTCGGTGATCCACCGAGGGGCGCGGCGGCGCCGCTATCGGATGGGCCAGGGCAGAATCGGGTACGCCGGTAGAGGGCAGGATGTCATCGGTCACGGCCGCAACCGGATCCACGACACCGTATCCGGTTGCGGTATTGGGACCTTGTTCGGGAGTGTGAGCGGTGCGCTTGACCCTGTCCATCACTTCGGCGGCCGAGAGCTGCGGGAACCGGGACCGCACCAGGGCGACCTCACCGGAGACCAATGCGGCCGCGAAGCTGGTCCCGTTGATCTCGGCCAAACCACCCTGTGCGTTGGGTATCGCGTTGATGAGCCCGATTCCGTTGGGACCGAGGGAAGTTACATTTTCGCCGGGTGCGGCGACGTCTATCCACGGGCCGTGCAGCGAGAAGTCGCTCGGGTGGCCGTCTGGAGCTACAGACCCGACGGTCAGGACGTAATCGTCGAACCAGGCCGGGCTAGCGACCGTGGAAACCGACTTCCACGCGTCTTCTATCGAGAGATTCGGATCGTGTTCGCCATTTTGAGTCCTGCAGAGACCGTTCGCGTTCACGTTGCCAGCGGCCGCCACCACCACCACGTTGTGCTCGAAGGCATACCGGACCGACTGTCCAAGCGCGGCGTCATCCAAGCCCGATGCCGTCGGCGCGCACGCCACTTCAGATAAGTTGATGACGGTCGCCCCTATATCCACCGCGTGGGCGACCGCCAGCGCGAGTGTGAAGGTGTTGCCGTATCCCGATGAAAGAGCATTCGGGTCGGTCTGCGACGTCCCGTTGCCCTGTGCCGAGAAGGACGCGCTGTTCTGGCGGATCGAGATGATGGTCGCGTCCGGTGCCACTCCCGCGAATCCGTCGTTGGGGCTGGGCGCCGCCGCGATGAGACCGGCGACCAAGGTGCCATGGACGTCGCAATCTGAAAGGCCGTCAGAGGTGGAAACATAGTCTCCGCCAGGTACGAGAGCAGGGAGCCGAAGATCAGGCGCCACGCCGGTATCGATAACTGCAACGCGTTGTCCGGCGCCGCGTGAAAAGCGCCACGCCGCGGTGAAATCGAGCATTTCGTCCGCGGCGGACCGGGACCGGAATCGACTACCGGGAACAACGGCTCCGGTTCCGCACACGGCCTTCTGCTCGGTCGGGCCAAGAGGGGCGACGGGTCCTGTGGGCGGCAGCCCAGGCGCGATGATCGGCGGATCGACCGCGAAAGCCGCTGCCGGGGCCAGGGTCGCGCTGGCCGTGTACAACACCACCGACACCACCGACACGCATCGGATCGTCATATGATCACGCCGCCATGCGTCCTTACTACCCAGGCGACGGACGGGATCAGCAAGGCGACACTGAAATACATACTGTGCGGGAGAATCTGGCCGATCCAGTCCAACCTCTCGTCGCTGCGGTCTCGAGCCGTGATGAGGACAATCAATGCCGAGGCGGTCAGCGCGACACCGAAAGCCGTCAACCGCATGACCGCCGTCCCGTCATGGGCACGCCAGCAGGTGAAGACACCGAGTGCCGCGGCGACCAGGTTCAGGCTGATTCGCTCTGGTCGCGCCGAGACTCCTTGTGCATGCGACGTCAGTATCGCGGTACACAACGCGGCGAATGCCAGGTCAGACCACCGCACGGGCAGTGTCGGCCACAGGAGCCAGACCGCGCCCAGCGCGGTGCTTACTGCTAAACCGACGCGCAAACCCCACCGGGCTACCTTGGCCGACTGTCGTCGTTCCCAGACCGCCTGTGCTAACTGCGCTGGATCGTCTGGACGGTCGGCGGCGGGGGACCGCTTCTCCGCCCGTCGCGCGAACGTGAACCATCTGAAAGTGGTCGACATGCGGCCCAGCGCAGCGCATGTCGCGACGGCGGTCACCGACAGGCCGATTCCGACCAGGTCACGACGAACGCCTGCGAGGGACACCGAAACCGCGACCATGGCCAAGGCCAGGACTACGCCGGCAGCAAGGTGTGCCCAGTACCGCTTCCGGATGACGCGCATGAGCAGGTAGACCAAGACCATCATCAGCCCGCAGAACGTCAGCGGGCGATACGCCGCCAGGCCGGAGGCCGCCTCCCACACCACCGCACCGGTGATCGGCAGTGCCGCCGAGCCGAGCGCGACACCGATCTCGGCTTCTTCGAACGCGCGTACCGCCAAACAGGCGCCGCCGACGAGAGCGAGAGCCCACAGCAGCGCCATGCCGGCCAACGCGGAACGGTTTTGGGAAAACTGGTGAGCCAGAACAAGGTAGGCCCATGTCGCGGACACCGCCGCGATGCCCGCGAACGCCATCGCGCGTGCCGCTGAAGCGTCCCATCCGGCGTGCACGGTCTTGTTCAGCGTTGCCGTGGCATCGACGACGTCGTCGTACAGCATCGGCCCGCTCAATGCGGGGGTGGACGTCAGCCGAAGTGTGCCGCCATCCACCAGTCCGGCGGCCCGAAGGGTCGTGTCCGACGCCAACGGGGTGTCGACGTCGTCGCGGCGTAATACCCATACTTCCGATGTGGACTCACCGGCGCTGGCCTCGGCAGTTGCGTCGGACTGCGCCTCGCCGTCGGGCCGGAACAGGACCGTCAGGATAGGAATCAACCCGGCCACCGGGACGTCCAACGGCAGTGATACGTCGACCTGCGCGCGAATTCCTCTCAACGACAACCGGATACGCTCAGGAGTCAGAGGTGTGGATTGGTTCGGTGCGCTGAGGTCGGTCATGACTGCGGACTCCGCGCCAGTTGGATCACATCGCTTTTGAGTGTGCGGGAGATCAGCATGCCGCGACCAGGTGGCATCGGCGCAGCCTTGACGCCGAATAGGGCACCCTCTTCTTTCGTTCCGCTCATCACCAGGCCATTGCAGGAAAGATCCTTGAGCCGACCGATGATCGGATCCATCATCGCGCGTCCGGCTCCGCCAATCCTTCGCGCGACAACCACGCGCAGACCGATGTCGCGGGCCTGTGGGAGGTACTCGACGAGAGGTCCGAGTGGGTGATTGAGGGTCCCGCCGGGAATCAGGTCGTAGTCGTCGATGAGGACGAAGATCTCAGGGCCATTCCACCAGGCGCGGTCTTTGAGTTGCTGCGGGGTGATATCGCTGGGGGGCAGCCGGTTCTTCAACGTTTCGCCGAGCGCGGTCATCAATTCAGCACACGACTGCGCCGCTGTCGCGTAACCCGCCAGGTAATCGTTGTCGACAACGCCGAGCAACGTACGACGGAAGTCGACCAGAATGATCTTGCACTGCTCTGGAGAAGCATTCTCCATCAGACCGTGGGCGATATTGCGTAGAAGTTCGGTCTTGCCGCATTCGCTGTCCCCGATCACGACCATGTGCGGTTGTGTCTCGAAATCGATCGTCACGACCGACAACTCAGACTCATTGACACCGATGGCAACTCGAGATTTGCCCAACGCACCAGCGCGCGCGGCGACGGCGACGACCTCGCTTCGTTCAATGTCGTGTGGAAGCATCCGAACCCTCGGCGCCTCGCGCCGGCCATAGAATTGGCGGACGGCGACGCATGCCTCATTCACACCGGCCGGCAGGCTCTCCACGTCCGAGGAACCATCCAGTCGCGGCAGTCCGATCAAGATGTGCAGTTTCTCAGAGCTCATCCCCCGTCCCGGTCTGCCGACCGGTACCAATTCGGCCCACCGCCGTCCGATTTCACTGTCCATCGGGTCGCCCATCCGAAGCTCGACGCGGGTTCCGAGCATGTCTTTGACTGCGGGTCGAATTTCCATCCAGCGACTGGCGCTGATCGCGAGGTGGATTCCGTACGACAGGCCGCCGATTGCGATGGCCTGCAGCGCAGGTTCAAGAGATTCGAAGTCACTACGGATGGAGGCCCAGCCGTCCACAACGAGCACGACGTCGCCGAATTTGTCGGCCGCCAACGGATCCCGGGCCGCTTGATCGGTCGGCATCCCGGCCAACTTCGCCTTCCGCTGGCGGAAATCGCGCATCGATTCGATTCCGAGTTCACGAAATCTGGACTCACGTTCCCTCAGGACCCCGACGACCTCAGCGACAGTCCGGCGAACACGGTCACCGTCCATCCGTCCAGCGACGCCACCGACGTGGGGGAGACTGGTCAGGCTGCCGAGAGTGCCGCCGCCGAAGTCCAGACAGAAGAATTGGAGCTGTTCAGGTGTGTGTGTGGCCGCCGCGGACGTGATGAGCGTGCGAAGCGTCGTCGACTTACCCGACTGCGGACCGCCGACAACGGCCACGTTGCCCCGTGCACCGGACAGGTCGAGCACCAGTACATCGCGCTGTTGATCGTAGGGTCGGTCCACTACGCCGACCGGCAACAGCAATCGCCCGTTGACGTTGCGGGGATCAGACCATGGCGAGACGGGCAGCAGCGTATCGACGGCCGGGCTCTCTTCCAGCGGCGGAAGCCAGACTTCGTGCGCAGGTCGCCCGTGGCCGCGCAGTCTGGATACGACAACGTCAAGCAGACTGGCCCTCGTCGGCTCCGACGATGGGTCAGCGACGGCCAGCGAACCGTCCTCAGCTGTCGTCGGGGCCGGATCCCGTTCCACCGGCGTGGCCGTGAACACCTTCAGTGCGCGGGGGCCGAGGCGAGATGGCCGTCCGGTTTTGGGGTTCCTGCGGGGTCGCACATACTCACCCGACACATAGGACGCATTGAAGCGGACGGGTTGGTCAGCGTCGCACTTGAGAAACGCAGAGCCCGGGACGCTGGGGAGGTGGTATGCGTCTGGCACGCCGAGCACACTGCGCGACTCGCCGGCCGAGAAGGTCTTGAGCCCGATGCGGTACGACAGGTGAGAGTCCAGTCCCCGGAGCTTGCCCTCCTCAAGGCGTTGAGAAGCGAGCAGCAGGTGGATGTGCAATGATCGGCCGAGTCGGCCGATCATCACGAATAGTTCGGCGAAATCGGGTCGTTGAGAGAGCAATTCGGAGAACTCATCGACAACGATGAACAATGCCGGTAGAGGGTCGAGGTCGGCGCCGTTGACTCTGGCCCGTTCGTACTCCGTGACGTTGGCGAAGTTTCCTGCCGACCGCAACAGCTCCTGACGCCGGTTCATTTCGCCCGCAAGGGCATCGCGCATGCGGTCCACCATCGTCAATTCGTCTTCGAGATTGGTGATGATTGCCGCGATGTGTGCGACGCCCTCCAGACCAAGGAAGGTCGCTCCACCCTTGAAGTCGACCAAGATCAGGTTCAAGACGTCGGGTGAGTGGGATGTGATCATGGCCAGCACGAGAGTCCGCAGAAACTCCGACTTGCCAGAACCAGTCGCCCCAATGCACAGACCGTGCGGACCCATGCCTCCCTCGGCTGACTCCTTGATATCGAGTTCCAGCGGTTGACCGCTCGCTGTGTAGCCCACCGGCACCCGGAGCCGTTCGCGCGGCGTGCGTTTGCGCCACACGTCCGCGGGCACGATGTCGGCGGCATCGGGAATTCCGAGCAACGCCATCAGACCGGGATCAGATGCGCGTGCTTCTGATCCGAGATTGGCGATATGGGCTGCACCGCCCGTTCGGTAGCGACTCAAAGCGCGGGCGACAGCGTCCGCCTCTGCGAGGCTGAGCTGGTCCGGGGTCGCGAATCGCTCCATCGCCGCGCCGGTTCGCGCGGCGACATCTTGCCCCTCGACAAACAACTGCAGTGCCCGGCGCGTCCCAGATGACTCGCCCGGCCCGTTTAGGTCGAGCACCGTGACGCTGTCCACACCCGACTCGGTGATCAACCGTTCATCGCCGGACGTGTACCCGTCATCAATGACAACGACCAACTGAGACATCCCCTCGGGCAGCGCCGAGTTACGGGCAAACCGGGTGCGCTCGGCCAGATCGGTGGCCAATGAGGCCTCCAACAGAGCCAGAGATGGGAACAACAGCCGCATGGTGCCGCATCCGTCTCGTGCCGATCGATGCTGAGCGTGCGGCAGCCACTTCACCCAACTCCAGGTCGCAGCGTCCGGATCTGCGGTGACAATGGCAATCTGGAGATGATCAGGGCCGTGAAACACGCAGAGTTCCAGCAACATCGAGCGCACCATCTGGCGAGCCAAGTCGCGATCACCGTCAAAACGCACGGCGGAGAAGCTCCGCAGCGACACCGCAGTCGGCAGGGCGTGAACAACGGAGTGGGTACTCACGAAGCGCCGCAGAGCGATTGTGGACACTGGCTCGAGATCTTCCGGTGGACCGGTTTCCGGCGCGATCAATCTCGTTGCTAACCGGTGCGTTCCGACTCCGACCCGAACGTGGCAGAAGTCGCTGTCGGTCGGTTGGCGCTCCCACATTCGCCGCGTACCGACAAGATCGATGAGTGCCCGGGGATCTGGATGGCTCCATTCCAGCGCGCTCCGTTGGCTGTTGCTGGTCTCATCAGCATCCCGGCGCAAGTCCGCGAGGTAACTAAAGTAGTCTTTGCGTTCCTCGTTCAGCTCGGCTGCCGCTTTGCCCGGTCGGCCCGCACCACCCATGAACATTCCAGCAACGGACATCACCATCATCATCGGGAAGATGAGGAACGTCGGATTCCTGGTCAAGTCGCGACCACCGACCGTCACCATCAACGCGATCATGCCGACGACCGCGACGATCATGACGAGCGGCATGAGTCTGGCCAACATATTGGCCGGCACGACACGGGGAACTTCGGGCGGAGATTGGAGATTGACTTCGCCGCCCGGCATTCGCGGAGGCGCCATACGCAGCCGTCGAACGAACCCCTGCCGCGTCACGACGCGACCTCCTTCAGTCGGATCCCACCTCACGCACTCCTTGGCGCCGCGCGCAAATAAACCCACGCACCAGTCGGTGCAAGGGCTGGCGAGAAATGGACAACGGGCTGAAAACTGCCAGCTCGGCAGCCGCTAACACGTTCCCGCAGAACCACTCTCACATCGCCGGCAACTTCACCCAAAGGCTACAGACACAGCCCCACCATCGGACTATTCATCGCATGCGCGGGATTATGGTGGGCCTTCATCATTTCGAATCGACGCGGGAGTTACCCCGTTACGCCACTCGAAGCGACTGGACAGATCAGACGTCGCTGTCCTGCTGCTCGAAAGTATCTGCCGCCGTCCTCAGCGAGTTGGAGTAATCGCCCAAGAGTTTGGCTTTCGCTCTGATCGAGTCCTCTACCCAGTGCCACTGCGCCAGGTAACCCGAGTCTCCGTCGGCGAAGTTCTTGCCGATGTCGTCGTTGCCCCAGGGGGCGGAATTGTCGTCGGGCAAATTCGCCGACATGAACGCCAAAATCGCTTCCATATGGGCCTTGGAGTCCGCGAGGTGCTGGGACACCCTTCGCAGGTCGTCGGGCGAGCCGCGAAATTCTGCAGACATACTCTGTCCTCTGATCGGGTCGGCGATGGGGCCTTAGCCGCTGTGACATCCTAGGCGGCTGTGGCAGATCACGCCGTGGTCTTCAAGACAAGGTAAAGCACGCCCGGCCTGAAGGGGACTGTAGGCGAGCGCATTTCATGCATGCGACCCATTCGCGAAATCGCGAGCCGAAGACTTTCTCTTGTGCGGCTGTCCGTCGGCGACCACATGACGTCGACCGGAAGCGGCATGGCAATAACGATCTGACCGCCTCCGACTCACCTTTCGGGATCGCGTCGGACGAATGTCGAGTTAGTGGGAACGGTTTCCAGTAGGCCGACGAGGAAAGCCAAGTCGCGGCGGCGCGATGCGGCAGACCACGCCGCCCATGTCCTGCGGCGAAGGGGATCTCCGGTCAGCTTTCGCCATCTCAGAGGTGGCGGGAGGTCGTCACGGCAGGTTGACGGCGCGAGGGCAAATGACCGGCCCAGACTGACACTCGCGTAAATGACCTCGGACACCAATTCGTCTTGGTAAAGACTCGAGGTTTCGATGTGTAACCCGTAACTGCGTAAGGTCGCTGTGAGCTCGTCGTACCACACTGGACTGCTCTCTCTGGGGAAACCATGCCAGTCGAGGCCGACGAGTGAATCCAGGCCGATGTCTTCTGACTGGCCCAAGCGCTCGGCCTGAGACTCACTCACGATGGCTCCCAGTGATTCGTCAGCGACAAGGGTTGCATCAAGGTCCGCCTTGGGCGGTCGGTGACGAAGCAGACCAAGATCGAGCTCACCGGCGGTGATCATGGCTATCTGGCGGGCGGTGCATACTTGCCTTATGGCTACGGTTCTCGATGGGAACTGTTCTGCGAACGCCGCCAATGGATTACCCAGCAGACCCGGCGGCAGACCGAAGGGTATGCCGATATTGAGCGACGAATCTCGATCGTCGCGAGCCGACATCAAAGCCAGCGCCTGATCATAGCGAGCGAGTATCGCTCGAGCCTCACTCAACAGCAGCTTCCCTGCCGGCGTGGTGATCACGCCAGCGCTTGTGCGCTTGAGTAAAGCCACTCCGCACTGCTTTTCAAGGCCGCGGATGGTGTGAGATATCGCGGGTTGGCTGAGATTCAACCGGAGCGCTGCGCCTGCGAACCGCCCCTCCTCCACCACCGCGACAAACGTCCGCAGTTCACGCAAGTCCATTGTTACGGCTCCAAATCCGTGCCATAAGTACACGATGGTTTCGAGATCTTCTCGGCAAACTTAGTCGGCGAGTATGAGGACGCGGTCCGGCTCCGACGAGCTAGGGTACGGCTGGCGTCCACCGAAAGTACATGTGGAGCCCACCTTTTCCGGACATGGCGGCGCCATGTACTTTTCCGCTCTTACCAACCTTTTGTTATAGGTGCCATGACTCAGCTGAATGACGGCTACTGATGCGGTTGCCGAAGGGTTCGGTACGTTCGGAATGGGGGCGCCTTGGCGAGCACCGATTTCGACACCCAGGCGATGAGTCACTCACTTACGTCGGAAGCGCCGTCAATTTGTCGGCGCGCGCTACGCCGGAACCTGTTCGTCAACGAAGTCGGATAACCGACCTACCGGCAGGGGCGCTACGGATCCCGGCGATGACCTCGGGTACGTCACCAAACGCGGCGACAGCCGCCACCGAAGTCTTGATCGCGCGTATGGTGACCAACTTGGCCAGCCGGCTATACGCGTGTTCGTCCTCTTCTGGTGTTCCCCCTGCGAACACTCCGATCCCCGAGTAGTTTCGCAACACCATGTCGACAGGATCCAGGACGACGAAGCGACCGCTGGCATAGCCGACGACCGCGACCCTGCCCAACCGTGAGATCGCCGAGACGGCACGCGCGGCGAGCTCGCCACCCACCGGATCGAAGATGACGTCGGCGCCTCGGCCGCAACTAACTGTCATGACCACGTCGACCAGATCTGTCCTGTGATAGTTCACTGTGTGATCGGCGCCCAGCCGCGAGCAGAATTCGGCCTTCTCGTCGCTACCCACAACAGCGATCACCCTCGCACCCAATGCTTTACCCAATTGCACTGCCGCCGCGCCCGTGTTCCCGGCCGCCCCGAGGACCACTAGCACCTCGCCTGGCGTGACTGCGGCCCTCTGCACCAATCCTGCATAAGCGGTGCGGAATCCGATGACTGATCCCGCAGCCTCCTCGTCTGTCAGTGGTGCAGGAATCTTCTGCGCCGTCGGTTCTCGAATGTAGGTGTAGTCAGAGAAACCACCCCACCCCTGAAGAAAGGCAGTCGATCCCATAACCCGGTCGCCGGGTGCGAATGCCGAGCCATCAGCCACGGCGACAACGACTCCGGCTACTTCTTGTCCGGGGGCCACCGGCGGCGTCGTCGTCAGCGGATAATCACCGGTGACCATCAGCAGGTCCGCCAGTCCAACCGCACAGGCGCGCACTTCCACCAACAACCGCCCCGATGATGGCGACGGCCAGCTGAGCTGCTCGACTTGCAGGACTGCGCGCGGATCACCGAAAGCCTCCGCCCTCCAGGCTCTACCACTAAACATCAGACAACGCCCTTCCACACAGTGTCGTCGACTCGTGGCACGACATCGGATCGAGCATCGACTCCTGAGAACAGTTCCGAGGAGGTCCTCATCGCGCGCCGCGTTGTTTCGATGCTCGAGGTGATCTTCTGCCCGGCTCGGCTGCGACCGCGAGACCAACCTTTGCCGGCAATGAATAGATAACGAACACGCGCGCGGACCGCGTCCGTCGGAATTTTTCACATATTTCATCAGTCCATCAAGAGTTTTCATGGTGGAGCAATGGCGAAGTAGTGCCAACTAGGTCCTGAGCAATCATCCGCGCTTCGGCTGAGACCGGCCGTGTTGCCGCTAGGGGGCCGCCAGGCGGGAGCTTGTTTTCGGCGAACACTGTCATCGCCGCCACCTGCCGGTCTACACTCTTTATTGGGCTAGGTGACCCAGTGAGAGGTCAGTCGCCGCACGCACGCAACCGCGCATTGCAGCACCCGGCGAGGCTGATCCCGCTGGTGCTCATGTGGCAAAGTCGCTGCTGGGACGTAGGAGAAGCGCATGGTGCAAGATGTGACGTCGTGACCAGCAGCGGTATTGCCGGGCACAGGCAGCGTGGTCGGGGGACGGCAGCTCAGTGGCCAACATCGTGTCGGGTTTCGGGCCAATTTGGGTCTTGTAGCCCAAATAGCTTCACACGAATATGGCGAAACAGCTTCTATCATCCCGCGAACTGCTGTAACCTCCAAAATAGCTAGAAAGGGTTAGGCATGAAGACGGCGTATCGGCCATGTAACGGGAAGTTCCGTTCCGTAACGCGCACGCGACCCGCAGGCCTGAGACACCGCACCGAGGGTCAGACATGACACCATTCGTGCATGCCATGATCGGCGATCTGTCCACTGCCATTGATGCGGTCGCGAAAACTGCAGCGCTTTTTCTCACTGCGGCGCTACTGTTCCGCTTCTTCGCCAGACGGGCGCTTTCCGGTTTAAGCCCTTTCGACTGGATCGCAGCTGTAGCCGCTGGCGCAATTGTCGGTCGATCCGCGACCGCGAGCGACATCTCCTGGCTGGCCGCCACTGCCGCCCTCATTGGCTTACTGATTGTCCATCGAGCGTTGACTCGGTTGCGTTTCATCGCGGACCTGCACCGGCTCGTCGACCCACCTCCACGAATCATTGTTCGTGACGGTCAGATGCTGCCTGAGGCCATCAAGAAGTGCGGACTCATCACTGCTGACCTCGAATCCGCGTTGCGCCAGCACGGCTATCAGAATGCCGGAGGCGTCCAGCTGGCAGTCTTCGAGGCCAGCGGCGCGATCTCTGTCATCGCTGAGAACAAGCTGCTGAATCCGGTTGTGGTCCCGTCCGACGAGCGGCCGCACGAGGACGGCGACGGCAAGCCGAACGCATCGTCTGCCTCGGCAAGGATCGAAAGCGCTTCGGGCAGTTCACCGTAACGCGAAGCGCCCTAGCGCTAGAAGCGCAGAATGCGCAGTTGCCTATTAAGGAGGGTCACATGATGAAGGAAAGACCTTTGTCGTCCGACGATGTCACGGCCATGGCCAACGCTACCGGCATTCAGATTCGACCGGAGAGCGCTGCGGCGGTGGCGGAAATGCTCACTGCGATTCACCACACCGTGATGAGACAAGTTGCGGTTATCGATCAAGACGCACGCCTCGCGGTCTGCTTCGACGCGCGGGGCGGCGGGGGTGCTTGATGGACGACATCACCAGCGCGTGGAAACTAGACATCTCGACCGTGGCTGCCCTGATTGCCAGTCAGTCCGTGTCGCCCGTTGACTTGACCACCATGATGCTGGGTCGCATCGCCAAGATCGACCCTGCGCTGCAGTCCTATGTGACAGTGCTCGGCGAACAAGCCCTCAATGATGCAACAGTCGCAGCCGATGAGATCGCAGCGGGCCGGAATCGAGGTCCATTGCACGGCATTCCGATCGCCATCAAAGACATCTATGACACAGCCGGAATTCGAACCACATCATGTTCCAAGGTGCGCGAACATCACGTTCCGACCGCAGATGCAACGACGGTAAGAAAGCTCAAGGAAGCTGGCGCCATCGTCCTCGGCAAGGTGACCACACATGAATTCGCGTTCGGGTTCGATTCGGCGCCCACCAAAAACGCCTGGAACCTGGACCATATCCCCTCTGGCTCGAGTGGCGGATCTGCGGCCGCCATAGCGGCCGGTCTGTGCTTCGCTGCAACCGGCAGCGACACCGGCGGCTCGATTCGAGCGCCCGCGGCGGCCAACGGCATTGTCGGAATCAAGCCAACCTACGGCCGGGTCAGCAAAGCTGGCGTCACTGTACTTTCCTGGTCTCTTGACCACACAGGGCCGATGGCCCGTTCCGTACGCGATCTCGCAGTCCTGCTAGACGTCATGGCTGGACATGATGCTTCGGATCCGCACACCAAAGACGTCGACGTTCCCCCCTATACGGCGGGACTGACCGGCGACGTAGCGGGTATGCGAATCGGCGTTCCGTTGAATTATTTCACCGACGACGTGCAGCCGGCGGTGACCGAGGCGGTCGAAGCCGCGATCGAGCATTTCGCATCTCTCGGTGCTGAAATCGTGCGGGTCCGCATCGACGATATTTCAGGGGCGCTGGACTGCATGGTCGCGATCGCGACGGCCGAAGCCGCAGTGTTCCACCAGCGAGCTCTGCGCGAATGTCCCGACCTGTTCGGCGACGAGACGCGTCTTCTGCTGGAGGCGGGCTCGGCAATGCCTGCCTCAACCTACATCAACGCACAGAGAGCAAGGGCGGTGATTCAATCCCACATTGCAGAAGCGCTGCGCGAAGTCGACCTCCTGGTCACGCCCACACAGCCAGCGACCGCGATGAAGGTCGGACAGTCGCTGTCACGGATCGGCGCGCGTGAGGAGTCGGTGTTCGAGATGTCTGCGCGATTCTGCGTACCGTTCAATCTCGCCGGTCTTCCGGCGGCATCTGTACCGTGCGGATTCGATTCACACGGCTTACCTATCGGTCTTCAAATTATCGGGAAACCCTTTGACGAGACCACTGTCCTGAGGGCTGCGGATGCCTATCAGCGCAGTACCGACTTCTGGACCAAGTATCCAGCGATCGCTGAATGTTGATCCGCAGTCGCTACCAAGAGAGTTACGAACGATTTTCACATGTGTAGCTCACCACGCCGCGACACGGGAAGTGCAGACCGCATTGTTTCGCAGATCCGGGATCAACATCCGCCAAATATCATGAAAAATGCTTGACGCCAACATATCAACGACACGACGTGATCGTCACGCTGCACATCCGTCGGCACAATTTCTTGCACTACCCCTCGTGGACTTCGCAGAATTGCCCGCCCTCAAGGAGAGAAACTCGCCATGACCGCTGTAGATGAACGCATCAACGACCTTGTCTCTCGCATCCCGCAGTCACAAGTCATTACCGACACCGACATCACCGAGCAGTATCGGCGAGACTGGGCCAGGGATCCCGATGCCGGGTATCCTCTTGCCGTCGTGCGTGCTACGTCCACCGCAGATGTCCAAACCGTGATGCGGTGGGCCACCGCTGCCAACGTTCCGGTAGTCCCGCGCGGAGCTGGTTCAGGCTTGTCCGGGGGAGCTACCGCGGTCAACGGCGGCATCGTATTGACGACGGAGTTGATGCGTTCGATTGAAGTCGACCCCGTTACCCGCACCGCTGTGGTCCAGCCCGGCATGATCAACGCCGACGTGAAGCGAGCAGTCGCCGAGCATGGGCTGTGGTACCCGCCAGACCCCTCATCCTTTGAGATGTGCTCGATCGGTGGTAATGCGGCCACCAACGCCGGCGGACTGTGCTGTGTGAAATATGGTGTGACAACGGACTATATCTTGGGCCTCGAAGTCGTGCTCGCCGATGGAACTGCCGTCCGCCTTGGCGGCGCTCGCCTCAAAGATTCGGCAGGGTTGTCCCTGACCAAACTGTTCATCGGCAGCGAGGGAACGTTGGGCATCATTACCGAATTGATTGTCCGGCTGTTACCCGCCCAGCCTCTGGCCAGTACGGTGGTTGCCTCGTTCTCCTCAGTGCGCGATGCGGCAGACGCCGTTCTCGGCATTACGCGATCGATGAGGCCGGCGATGCTCGAATTCATGGACCAGACCACGATTGCCGCGGTCGAGGGAAGCATGAGGATGGGGCTTGACCTCGATGCGAAAGCGATGTTGATCGCGCAGTCGGACTCAGCAGACCGAGACCGTGAAACCGCCTTCATGAGCGAAGTCTTCCAAAAGTGCAAAGCCACTGACGTATTCGCGACTGATGAGCCCGCAGAGGGCGACGCGTTCACGGCGGCACGACGATTCGCCATACCGGCTGTCGAACGGCTTGGCGATCTCCTGCTCGAAGATGTGGGCGTGCCATTGCCTGCACTCCCAGCACTCATCGAGGGTATCGAGGCGATCTCGACCCGCCGGAACATCGTCTGTGCCGTCATCGCTCATGCCGGCGACGGCAACACCCATCCACTAATCGTGCACGATCCGGCTGATGCCGACCAGAGCAAGCGCGCCTACGCCGCATTCGGGGAGATCATGCAGTTGGCGATTGAACTCGGCGGGACGATAACCGGCGAGCATGGGGTCGGCCGACTCAAGAAGGCGTGGCTGCCAGATCAGGTCGGTCCCGACGTGATGGATTTGACTCGTCGCATCAAGAAGGCCCTGGACCCGCAGGACATTCTCAATCCCGGCGCCGTGCTCTGACCGACACGGGTCAGTTGTAGTGGCCGAAGAGTGCGCGCGTACCGGCGGTAATGCGCGGGCTGCGGGGCTGAGCCGAATGCCTCAATCCTGTAGGTCATCACGCTCCGAGAAAGGATTGCGATCCACTCCGGGTGTCCAAGCCAGCCCGGGCACCGCCCAGCCGCGACCGATGATCGCCTCCGCAGCTTGAGACGCGTAGGGCGGCACCAAATCATCGATATACAGGCGTCCGTCGAGGTGCGCGGTCTCGTGCTGCAGCATCCGCGCGATGAGTCCGCGTCCCTCGACGGAAGTCGGCGAGCCGTCGGCTTCCAGGCCTGTGACACGCGCCCAGGTCGCGCGACGGATTGGGAACTTCTCCCCCGGTGCGGAAAGGCAGCCTTCCTCGTCGGCGGTCGGATCGGGGTCTCCTGCCGGGAGGTCGGAAATCTCAAGTACCGGGTTGACTACACAACCACGATGTCGTTCAGGTTGACCCCGCACCTCGGGGCAGTCATAGACGAATACCCTCACATCGACACCAATCTGGTTAGCCGACAGCCCGACTCCCTTAGAGGCTGCGAGCGTGTCGTAGAGATTGGTGACGAGATCGGGCATCCAGTCGGGCAGCCCACCATCGGCTGATACGGGTACTGCACGGGTAGCCCGGTGTAGGACGGGATCTCCGAGAATTCGAATGGGTAGGACGGCCATTTGGTCGACTCTACGTGTGACTTGCGGCGCGTGTCACAGACGCTGGATCCCTCTGAGACAACAAGGTTCGAGCTCCGGTCACCTTTTTCACGGACCATCGGCTGGGTGAACCGAGGATGGCTCCGTGGGCTAAACGCGGCTTCTTCGCTGGCCGACTCGGGCAAATACGTTGAAGCGTTGGGCATTCACACCCGTGTTCGCAGGGCGGTAGTGACCGACACCTCGATCGTACGGACTCGACGCTCGTCTTGTTCGAGGTGCCACTCGCGAGAGCACAGCGCGATTTCAGGGCCCCGCAGCTAGCGCTGGGCAGCAACGTAGTCGATGGCGGCTCGGATGAGTTCACTACACGGCTGGACCGAACCGGTCGTGAATGTGAGCATGGTGCCGCCCTGGTGAGCGGCGAGCAGTACTGCCGCCAGATGGTCGACATCGGAGTTCGGGCCGATGTCGCCTGCGAGTTTGGCGCCCTCCAGGCCCGCGCGGAATCGCTCTAATACAGCGTCGTAACCGCGAGCGAGATCGTCGGCTAGGTTTCTGTCGTACTCCAACACCTCACTTACCAATGAGCCGTACGGACACCCGCCGCGTAGGTGAACAGGTTCGCTGTCCTCGATGCACGCGTTTGCCCAGGCCTTCAGCGCGTCAAGGCTCGCCAACCCACCAAGCCGCGGTTGCGCGAGAAAGGCGTCCATGGCGCTGGCGCGGGCTTCTATCACCCTGCGGGTCAAGTCAGACTTGTCGTCGAAGTAGTGGCCGAGCTGAGAACCGCTCACTCGCGCAGCGCTTCGAACGTCCTCGAGGCTGGTGCGGCGAACACCCTTCAGGAACATCAAATCCGCGGCACCGTTGACGATTCGCTCCCGTGTTGCCATACCTTTGGTCGTCGGAAGGAACCCGACTTCATTGGTCGCGACACGAGCGCTGAAATCTGTACGTGCCCATCGCAGGCGCGGCGTGCGGGCCACGCGTTCGGTGGGATCCGACGCGAACCCGCGTAGGTGGTTGACGATGAAACGGAGAGCGCTGGCCAGTGGCCACGCCTGACGGTAAGTGAAACTGAGCAGGCAGCCACCCTGGTGGCCACCGGTGACAATCAGCGCCAGTAGGTGCGGGTCTGCAGCTGGGATGAGTACACCCTGCGCTTTCATACGATCTAAGCGGTTCTCGAAGAACTCGATCCACCGCTGATATCCGTTGGCCACTGTTTCGCGCATACTCTGGTCAGACTTCACCAATTGACCGGCCAGACCGTGATAGGTAGGCCGAGCGCTGTAGCCAAAGTTCCGCAGATGGCGCAGATTCAATTCGATCCAGTTCTCCCAATGGTCCCATGAGCCAAGGTCACTGACTTCAGGCAGTTGATGGTTTGCCATGATTGACTCGATCTGGTGCTCCAGAACCGCACGCAGCAACGATTGCTTGTCGTCGAAGTAGTGACTGATTTGTGAGCCGCTCACGTGCGCAGCGGTGCGCACCCGTTCCATGCTCAGTCCTTGTAGACCTTCGGTGAGTATCACGTCGGCGGCAGACCGGACAATGCGCTCGCGGGTTGCACGTCCTCGCGACGTCAGATTCCCTGCGGCACTGTGTACTTGGTCAACCATCAGTCCGGAAGAATACGTGGCTGTCATGGCCGCGCCCAAGAATCTTTTGAACTGCCCGCGATACTCTTCTAGAAATCATTCAGGGAGACTCCAGGATGGCAGTCCCAGCATCATCCGGACTGTCAGAAGTCCCTACGGCTCATGCTGTCAACACATCTCATATCGGATCGGCAGCCGCGAGAGTCCACCGACAAATGTTGTCGGTACATAGCGATAATCGCCAGCCAATTCGACTTTGCGGATCCGCGGAATCAATTGGGTGAAGAAGTGGGCGATTTCTGTCCGCGCCAGCGCCGCCCCGAGACAGTAATGGACCCCGACACCGAGGCCCAGGTGTTTGTTTGGCCGTCGCCCCACATCGAAGCGCATCGGGTTGTCAAATGCGTCTTCATCCCGATTGCCGGACTGGTAGGCCAGATACACCGACTCGCCCCTAGCAATCGGTACATCCCGCACCGATGTATCGGCTTTGGCGGTGCGCATGAACGCCTTGACAGGTGTAGTCCACCGCAGCATCTCTTCAACCGCGGTCGGCATCATCGTCGGATCAGCACGTAGACGCTGCATCTCGACGGGGTTCTCAATCAGGGCGAGAAGGCCACCGGCTATCGCCGCTTTAGTGGAGTCATGACCCGCACTCGCGATCACCCCGTAATAAGAAATCGTCTCCATGTCCGGGAGCAGTCGTCCGTCGATTTGCGCATTGGCGATCGCCGAAGCCAGGTCATCGGTGGGATGTGCACGCCGGTCCGCGGTCACATCGCGAAAGTATTCGATGAAGTCGTTGACGACATCGAGTGCGTCACTGGCGTTTTGCCCACGTCGGCGCTCATCGTCGTCAAGCCCGAAGATCTCTTGGGTCCAGGAGATCAGAAGTGGGAAGTCGCTTTCCGGCAGGCCGAGAAGTGACAGGATGACATGGCCGGCATAGGCCGTGGCCACATCATCGACGAAGTCCAACTCGGGGCCTGACTGGGCCATAAGGTCAACGTAGCGGGCCGCGAGCTCGCTGACGCGGGCATCGAGGACTCGAAGGGCTTTAGGACCAAACCAAGCCGTCCCGATGGCACGCATGGCACGGTGCTCATCACCGTCCATATGCACGAGATTGCGGATGCCCTCACCACTTTTGCGCAACTCCGCCAACTCATCGTCAAGTTCAGCCGGGCACAACATCGGCCGCGAACCGTTGATCCATAGCGCAGGATTCTGTTCGATCGCGACGATATCGGCATGTTTGGTGACCCCCCAGAACGTTCGATATGGAGCACGCTCCACCCTCACTACGGGAGCGTGCTGGCGAAGTCGGGCAAATCCGTTGTTCAGGGATTCTTCGTCGAGATAGGCCTTCGGGTTGGCCAAGAGCTCGGCTGCCTCGTCGACTGTCGTTTCGTTCATATCGCGATCCTAGGGCGGAGGTGGCAACGGAACTTTCCGACGATTCGCCAAATCCGTTCTGTGCATTGATGAGACCGATTAGTTTTGCAATCGGGCGGCTGCCACACTCATATGCTGTGGTGCTGGCGGCGGCGTTCACTGTGCAACCACGAAGGGTCCCGTGCGGACGATTAGCACCCGGCCTTCATCGCAATCGGGCCGACATTGGCAGCGGAGCCACTGCCGAACATGAGCGCGCTGCGCGGCAGTGGGCACCCCGCATCTGCAACGGTTACGTCGGCGCGCAGACGCGCCGCCAAGACCGCTAGGCAGGTGACGGCCTCGTGCCGTCGCGGTAGGCCTCCAGCAATTTCAACCAGATCTCGCTCACGGTGGGAAAGCATGGGACAGCGTGCCACAGTCGAGATATCGGAACCCGGCCTGCGACCGCGATGGTGGCTGAGTGAAGCATTTCGGCCACACCAGGTCCGACGAACGTCACGCCCAGAAGGTATTCGTGGTCCTCGTCAACGACCATTCGAGCCCGCCCGCTGTAGCCGTCGGCATAGAAGTTCGCCCCGGGAACGGCCGCACCCATGTCGACGTCAACTATCCGGACGCGATAACCGCGCTGTGCAGCCTGCGTGCTGGTCAACCCCACCGAACCGGCCTCGGGGTCGGTGAAGAAAGCTTGTGGCACGGCGAATTCGTCCGCGGTCGTGACATGTGAACTCCACGGCGAAGTGTCTACCCGGCGCTGATTGGCACGCGCGCCGATTGCCGCCCCGGCAATACGTGCTTGGTATTTGCCCTGATGTGTGAGCAACGCCTTGTGATTGACGTCGCCAAGCGCGTAAAGCCATTCGCCTTCGACGTCGCGTGCCAAACACGTATCGTCGACGTCCAGCCAGCTTCCCGGCTGCAGGCCGACGGATTCGAGACCGATGTCCGTAGTGTTCGGAGTACGTCCGGTCGCGAACAGGATCTCATCGACTTCGAGTTCGTCGCCGGAATCGAGGATGACCTGCACCGGCCCGGTTCCGCCGGGACGGCGCAGCTCGACGACCGACACGCCGGTGCGCACTTCGACTCCCGCATCCTTGAGTCCGCGCTCGACGAATTCGCCGACGAACCGTTCCATCCTCGGCAGCAGGTTGCCCGTTCGCGCCAGCAGCGTCACCTCCGAACCGAGACCCCGCCAGGCTGTGGCCATTTCGACGCCGACCCCTCCAGCTCCGACGACGGCCAATCGCCCGGGTATCGCGCTGCTGTCGGTGGCCCTGCGGTTCGTCCACGGCTTGGCTTCTGCAACGCCGGGAATGTCGGGCACTACCGCAGTGCTGCCCGTGCATACCACCACGGCATGGCGGGCCTGCAAGACCCGGACGCCGTCATCAGCTGTCGTGAGCACGACGCGCCGAACGCCGTCCATACGCGCGTGACCACGAAACAGCGCAGGACCCATCCCCGCGACCGCCTCCGCTACCGGCGTATCGTCCCAATCGGTCACGTAGCGGTCGCGACGGGCGAACACTCCCTTCGGCTCCGGCGAGCCGCTGACCGCGGCGCGGGCACCCTCGACGCGACGCGCGTCTGCGAGTGCAAGCACAGGACGTAGCATCGCCTTGCTCGGCACGCATCCCCAGTAGTTGCATTCGCCGCCAACGAGTTCGCGCTCCAGTAGTGCAACTGAGAGCCCTTCGGCATGAGCCCGGTCGGCGACGGTGATGCCAACAGGCCCTGCGCCGAGAACGATGACGTCATAGGTGTCCACACCTTGGCTGTCCGTCGTTGGGCTCAATTCTGCATTACTCATATGAATACCTTTCTGTAGCGGATTGGTTCGCGAATGTCAGGTCCAACCCGACACCGGGATGGTGAATGTCCCGCGCTCCTGAAAGACCCACCGACGGGCGTGAGGATCGGCGAAGCCGATGAAAACTCGCATAGTCGGTTCGACCGGGGTCGCACCCCGCGCGAAAGGATCCACGCCACCCGCCGTTGGCGTCTTTGCCCCGGATCTCGTCCATCTCGCCGATACAAGCCGGCCACCGCTAGTGGAACCAAGATCGGTGTATGGGGTGATGCGTCCCTCCTGGACGACGGTGCCATCCGCGACACCGCTGGCAGGGAAATGGGCGACCGGATAGCGCCCAGGCTCGTGGAGCCGCACCACATGTTGGCTATTGGCTATCCACCGGTCTCCGAAACGCACACGCATGCGACGCCGTCGGGGCCCGTTGTAAAGCAGCCGCGGCAACGGATCGGGGGTGAGGAAGTGACCGGCAGCTTTCGCCACCAAAGGCCCCGGCTGCCATGCCAATCCCATCGATCACCACCCACCTCTTGATCGTGCGTTTTGCAAGACAGCGCGGCTACGTGCCGCGCTCCGCCGCATGCAGTTACTTTCGGTCCGCCTGTCCGCGCGTCCAAGCGGTGACGACACGCGTAAACTGGGGCGCTACACCCATTATTCTGGGCTATGCAACCCATCTTGTCTAGACCTGCGCGCGAAATTCCCGTGTTTCGTCTGGTCGCTGAGCCACTCATGCGCGGGACGTCACCCGCGTGTCACTTCAGCGTTTGCTTGAGCCGCCTCCAAGAACTCGTCGCCACCCGCCCGCGTCAGAATTCAGTGGCAGTAGTCGTGAACGGCATAATCCAGGGCCCGCTGGTAGAGCTCGTCAAGGTGCTCCTTGGCAATCGCAGCATTCTTCGCGTCCTGCAGATCGGCGGGGCACGAGAGCCCGCGCAAGGCATCCTGCTGGTCGGCGATGTCTTGAACGATCTCGGTGTTGAGGCGATTGATCACATCACGAGAGGACGTCAGGTCGGGCGCCGTCTTGGGGGCTGAGGCGGGATCGATCTTCCATTGTGCGAAACGGCTGTGCTCCAGTGAATCCGTCGCGTCGATCTGGTCCCGGAAAACGCGGCGCACGAACTCGGTGTCGATGTGTCGGTCGGCAGCGGCCGCTGTGACGGCGTCGATCACCTGGCCTTCTCGAACAGGATCGTCGACTGCTCCGCCGGTGCGGTACTTCGAAGCGGCCACCGGATCGGCGGTTTGCAGCCGCAACGCTGCGTCGTCGACAAGCTTGATCAATGGCCCAATCTGATCGGCTCCCGCGGTTGCGCAGGTTGCGCCGGCCACGACAAGCGGGGCTATAACCAGAACTGTTGCTAGTGCGCGACTTACACGGGCTGATGACGTCGACACAGTCGGAGTACTCCTCTTCGCGTTGTGAAACGTATTGGCTAGGCGCAATTATGTCCGTGGTGGCTCAACAGCGGTCACATCGGCACCGATGAGCGTAACAAGGGGACGGATCTCGTGTCGCAGTGGTACAGCGCGGAGCATTTCGAATCGAATCATCCGACATACTTCCGGTATTCGCTGCCTGACAGCGAATTTCATGTCATATACGCCTTTCGTCGAATGACCACTCAGGCGCGATCCGCACGGCTTTGTTATGGCGGGCTCGATGTGCCGAATTCGTTCGTAGCAAGGTTGCGATCGTCGTTCACCTCTGGCTCTTCTCCCGCCCGCTTGAAGAGATCAGGCTGCAACTGACTTGGCCGGTGCACGCCGCGTCACCAGTTCACGACTCACATCAACGGGGCCAGGCATCCGTTCATAAAGGCGTCCGACTGCGAGGCGCCCGTGATGGATGTCGTTCGTCGCGTCTGGCTCCTGACGAGGTCGAGAGTTCCTCAAGCGCCACCGCCGGAGAGGGATCAACTGGCGCAGGCAATCTCGCCGCCGTATGTGGATTGGTCCTCTAACAACGCGACCAGGTGCCCGAGATCGCGCCGACGCGACGACGCTGACCATGCCGCCCACGTGCGTCGGCGAAGGGGATTGCCCAACAGCGGTCTCCACGTCAGTGGCGCTGGCAACGTATCTTGGCAACCTGGTGGGGCGAGCGCAAATGATCGACCGAGGCTCACAGCGGCGTGGACAACTTCAGGCATGAGCCGTTCGGTATACGACGACAATGGTTCGATGTGTAGTCCATAACTGCGCAAGGTGCATGTCAATTCGTCGTACCAGATCGGACTGCTTTCACGGGAGAATCCCTGCCAGTCCAGCCCAACGAGGGCTTCCAATCCCACCGGTTCAGACGGGGGGCCCAACCGCTCGGCTTGCGAGACGCTGACGATGATCCCTAAGGACTCGTCGGCAACCAACGTGGCATCGAGATGCGGTTCGGGCGGTCGATGGCGAAGCAACCCGAGGTCCAACTCCCCCGCCGTCAGCAGGTCCAGCTGACGGGCAGTGCAAAGGCTGCGCACATCGACGGCCACCGATGGATACGCGCGGGCAAGAGCGGCCAAGGCGCTGCTCGGCATTCCCATTGGCATCCCGACCGGCACGCCGATGCGAAGAAGGGTGTCTTCGGCCCAGCCACGCGACATCACTTCGACAGTCTGGTCGTATCGCGCTAGCACCGCCCGCGCTTCCGACAACAACACCTTGCCTGCCGGTGTCATCACCACACCGGCATTCGTACGCTCGAGAAGCACTGATCCGCATTGCTTTTCGAGTCCGCGTATCGTATGCGACACTGCCGGCTGACTGAGATTCAACCGTTGCGCTGCGCCTGCGAAACGGCCCTCCTCCACGACCGCGACGAAGGTTCTCAATTCACGCAGGTCCACGATGCGCGCTCCAATCGGCCGTCACCACGAGTAAGAGTGGAAGAACTGCCATACCTGTCCAATATCGGACCGGCTTCGTCTCGGAGCACCCGGCCGAGCACAGCCGATTCGAGAATTGGCGTGCATCGCTCGCCGCATCAGATGACAAGCACATTGCACAACACCGCGATCCGGACAGCGCGCAGACTTTTGACAACCGTCTGGAATGTGTGGCGATATGGGCCATACAACCCATTCTGCCCACGGCGGCAGATTTGTGCCACGTGGACTCGATTTGCCGCATTAAACGAACCGCAATCGTTTGAAACGTGATTCTTCACCCGATATCAACGCAGACGCAGCACGTGAAACACCCAATGTGGAAGTGCAACGCAGGCGGGCGCATAGCGTCTTCAATCGCTTCCGGGCAGAGCAGAGCGCCGGGCTCAAGCGCTCCGGACTGCCGTCCTATCTTGACTCGACGGCGGAGAGCTATGGACGCCCAACACCAGTGACGCTGGCCAGGTGCCGCGCTGCGGGCTAAGGTCTGAATTGGGCGGCACAACCCAATGAGAGGTCAAAGCGCGTGATACTCCCACCCAGCACAGCGGCATCAGCCGTGGATCCGCAATTGCTGCAATCTCTGTTCCTGTTCGAGGCGTTGCCCACGGAACATTTGCGTTTGGTGGCGGCCAACAGCGTCGTCATTGACTATGCGCCGGGCCTGATATTCGCCGAGGGGGATCCGGCGTGTTACTTCTATGTGCTGGTCGCCGGCGAGCTTGTGCTCAGCAAGCGTGCCGGCGAGCACGATGTCGAGACGAGCAGAACGGCCCACCGCGGAGCATACTGCGGCGCGACGGCATCGTTCATCGACAATCCGCCGGAGCGCTACACCTTCTCGGTTCGAGCCAGCCAACAAACCAGCCTGTTACGTATCGATGCCGATTTCTTCGGTCGCTTCGTGCGCGCACAGTACCCGATGGCCGTACATCTGCTCCAAGGCATGATCGTCGATCACGAAGGCGTCCATCAGATACTTGGTCAACAGCACCGCATGCAGGCGGCGGCGACGCTGACAGCTGGTCTGATGCATGGGTTGAACAATCCCGCCGGCGCGATCCGCCGCATCGCCGCACAACTGCGGACCAGTCACGAGACTGCGGACCTGGACCATACGAACGGCGCCCTGTCACCAAAAGCCAAGAAGGTGCTGGATCGACTTCGTCACGAGTCGAGAGTTCGGCTACAGGCCGCGCAGCCACGCTCTTCGCTGCAGATGGCCGACGACGAAGATCAGATCGGCGACTGGCTCTCGTGTCGGCGGGTGGAGCAGGCCTGGGACGTCGCACCGATCCTGGCAACGGCGGGGCTGGACATCGGGGTGCTTAACGATGCAGCGCAGGCCCTTGAGCAGGGGGACGCATCCGCCGAAATAGGAACTGTCGTCACGGCGGTCGCGGTGGAGGTGGAGAGGCTGCTGTTGGTCGATGAACTCGCCAGCGCAAGTCGCGAAGTGACCGCACTGGTGGAGTCCGCGCAACAGTACTCACAGCTGGACAGCACGCCGCTGGTACAAGCCGATGTGCATGAGTTGCTGGACAGCACCCTCACCGTGATGTCTGCCGTCATCGGTGAGGGTATTGCGGTGAAGCGAGACTACGCGCGCAACTTGCCCGTTCTAATGTGTTACGCGGCTGAGCTCAATCAGGCATGGACCAACATCGTCCACAATGCCGTCGACGCGATTCGGGCAACTGATGCCAAACAGGGAGTCGTCACGATCAAAACCTCTCAAACCCGCCGCGGAGTGATCAGGGTTCAGATTTGCGACAATGGAATCGGCATTCTGCCGGAAGTCCGCGACAGGATCTTCCTGCCATTCTTCAGCACCAAGCCGGTCGGCCAAGGCGTGGGTATGGGTTTAGATCTGGCATGGCGTGTCATCGTCGGGAAACATCGCGGGACACTCGGTGCCGTCTCCGGTCCAGGCGACACCAGGATCACGGCGTGCCTACCGGTGCACGGAGCCGAATCGAGGGAGTGACCACACCGCGAACCGGCTCCGGAGTTACGACCCAGCAGACTACCCTCGAGTCAACACGGTGCGTAGCGTGAGCGGCTCGATTAGTGCCACGTCACCGATCGCTATTGCCATTGTGCGGGATCGAATACACATCAAAGCCGCAGCCTCACCGCTCAATTGGGGAATGCTAGTCGTGGCGGCCGGATGTGCGGAGGCCACTACGCCGATGGGACAGTCGCGGCGGCGTCCAGGCCTGGTGCCTGCGCGATGGCTTCGCTGGCCGCGCGATACAGATCCAGGCGCGAATAGATCCCGAAAGCACCGCCGTTGTCAAGGAAACCACCGCCCGGCCCGAGCGTCGACGTCAGGATGGCGTCGGCCTGGTCCAAGGAAAGATAAGGATAGGCGGCCGTCAGCAGATACCCGGCCTCCGGCGCCAGCTTGCCAACGTCGGAATCAGCGTCAGCAGTGTGGGTGTATACCGCTGGCAGATCATATGTTTGGGTAGTGGCGACAAACTTCTCGTCGGCGCCCGGATCGGCGAAGCGGCCGTGATCGTCGCTCGCGCACGCCACCACAGTGTGGCCACATGCACTCGACAGCGCCTCGTCGACATCTGATCGCGCCTGAGCCAATGCCTGACGGAAATCGTCAATGCGTACGTCGCCACGCTGCACACCGACATACCCTGTCGAATTCGCCAGAAGGTGTGCCAGGTCGTAGATGGCCAGCGTACGGCCGCCGAGCACATCCATGGCGTAGTGCGCACCAAGGATGATGCGGTCGTTGCCGTATTCGGCGGCCCGCGCCATCATCTGCGGATACCGTTCGGGTATCAGCAGCGCCAACAGCAGCGACTCGGTGTAGCCGTGGGTCGTGTGACCACTGGGATAAGACGGGCTGTCGATCAGGTTCTGCGACGGGCCACGCAGCCAGGCAAGACTTTCAGAATCCGCGCCGAAGAAGTCCTTGCCGCTGTAGGTGAGCAGATGCGGGAGGGTTTGGAACGGACGGGGATTGCCGTAGGCATCGCCCTTTACGCTGCCGGCCGGCAGGTCATAGGCCTTGCCGAAAACGTCTGTGACGCCGCCCGCCTCGGACAGCACGGCCGCCACCTCCGCGGGGGCCGACGTTTTCCCATCCGTCGTCGCGTTGGCAAAAAGGAACTTGCCTGAATTGGCGTCAGCTTTGGTGGTGGCCGAGGTGAAAGCAATCAAGTCGGCCACTGCCGGCGACACGTTGGTGTAGTCGGTCTTGCCATCGGGGCGACGGGTATATGACGTCAACTTCTGGTAGGCCTCACCGAGGCTGGTGCCCAAGCCGTCAGCCAACTCATAGGCGTTGCCGTCGGTGATGAAGGCATCACGCAGCGCCAGTTGCTGCTGCTCGTCGAACGGCAACAAAGTCGGCTGCCCGTGCGTCCCGTTCTGGATCGCTCCGGTCACCGCAAGATTGCTTGTCAGCGCCGCACGGCCAGCCGCCGTGGTGTTGAGGGAGCTGACCGCGGCCAGCCCACGCTGCACGTCAAGGTTGGGCAGATTTTCAGCCCCGGCGATACCGGCCACGGTCACCGAGCCGGCGCAAACGATCGCGACCGCCAAACACGTCTGCAATTTCATTGCCGTAGCAACCCCTGGGACTGTCGTAGGTGAGAAGTTGTATGACTCTAACCCAAACCCTGTGCAGCTTGGCGATCAAACAGGTGCCGAAATCGTTGTGCTGCAAGAAATGACAAGAGTTGCGCTACGGTGCCGCCACCACTCGGGCATGGTAATGCCATGCTGCGGCAGCGAGAGGGAAGCGAACTGCAATCGATGACAGTCCCGAGTGCTGCAGACAGTTTGGGAGTCGGCTTCGACGGTCCGGTGAAGGACGCGGCCGGTGCATCACCACGTCCCGTCGAGTATTCGCCGCGCTTATAACACGCGGTCGCGAAATGGTCGCCGACTCTGGACCGCCACGCCTTCGAGTCCACGATGTGCCACTGAACTGGGCCGCCCGCAGCGCACATGCACGTAATCCCATGACCGCCATTCACGGAGCGAATTTCGCCGCCGGTACTGTGGATTTCATCGACCCGCGTCGATGCGCATCTTTCTTTCTCCCTCAACGCAATTCGGATGATTACATTTATGCCTACGCCCGCTGACGATCGTGAATTGCGGAGTGAACGCCGCTTCGAGACCCTGATGGCCACCGACCCGCAGCTCATCGCGGCCCGCCCTGATCCGGCCGTCACGGCCACGCTCGAAGCAGCCCCGACCCTCGTCGAAGTGATGAGTGCGGCCGTCGCCGCATACGCCGACAGGCCCGCGCTCGGCCAGCATGCCGTGAAGTACGTGACCGACGCCGGCGGTCGCACCGTCACCGAACTTCAGCCGCATTTCGACACCCTCACCTACGCCACAATGTGGGGGCTTGTGCATGATCTCGCCGCAGCCATCGCCGGCGACCCTGTCCAACCCGGAGACCGGGCAACCATTCTCGGATTCGCCAGCGCCGACTATGCCGTAATCGACATGGCGCTCGGCCTCGTGGGCGCCGTTTCGGTACCGCTGCAGACCGGCGCGTCGGCGACAACTCTGCACCCGATCATCGTCGAAACCGCACCCGTGGCCATGTTCGCCAGCGTCGACTTCCTCGACGAGGCGATCACACTGGCCGAAACCGGCCATGCGCCAGAACGACTCATCGTCTTCAACTACCACCACCGCGCTGACGACGAGCGCGAGGCGGTCCGGCGGGCCGCGGACCATCTTGCCGCGCTCGGTGTCACCGTTGAGCCTCTCCATCTCGCGATCTCCCGCGGCGCCTCGCGCTGCGACGTACCCACCCGCCCAAGCGCCAACCCCGACGATCTTCGCCTGCTGATCTACACCTCGGGGTCGACCGGGACACCGAAAGGCGCGATGTACACCGACCGCTTGGTGGCCAACAGTTGGCGCAGTTGGTTTCCCCCCGCGTGGGACACCGAGAACAGACTGCCCGCGATCACGCTCAACTTCATGCCTTTGAGCCACGTCATGGGTCGGATCACGCTGTACGCCACGCTGGGCGTCGGCGGAACCGCATACTTCACCGGGCGGGCCGATCTGTCAACGCTTCTCGAAGACTTCGCCCTCGTCCGACCGACTCAGCTCCTCCTGGTCCCCCGCATATGGGAGATGCTTTACCAGCACGTGCAAAGCGAAGTGAACCGCCGCGCCGACGGCACCAGCGACCGGCAGGCGCTGGAGGCTCTGGTGATGGCCGAACAGCGCGGCACGCTGTTCGGCGGCCGGCAGTTCTCGGCGCTCAACGGCTCGGCGCCGCTCGCGCCCGAACTGCGCGACTGGGTCGAGCGTCTCCTCGACGTCCCGCTCATCGACGGCTACGGATCCACTGAGGACGGCGTCGTGCTCATCGATGGGGTCATCCGACGGCCTCCGGTGATCGACTACAAGTTGATCGACGTTCCCGAACTCGGGTATTTCCTCACCGACCGCCCACACCCGCGCGGTGAGCTGCTGATCAAATCGACCGACGTGATCCCCGGTTACTACCAGCGACCTGAGGTGACCGCCGAGGTCTTCGACGCCGACGGCTGGTACCACACGGGCGATGTGATGGCCGAGCTCGGACCCGACCAGCTGCGCTACGTCGACCGCCGCAACAACGTCATCAAGCTGTCCCAGGGAGAATTCGTCACCGTCTCCACGCTCGAGGCCGCTTACAGCGGACACCCCGCCATTCGCCAGATCTACGTCTACGGCAACAGCGCCCGTTCCTATCTGCTTGCTGTCATCGTGCCGACCGAGGACACCCTCACCGCTAGCAGCATCGACACGCTCAAACCTGTTCTCAGTCAAGCTTTGCAAACCGTGGCCGCGCAGAACAGGCTGCAGTCCTACGAGGTGCCACGCGACTTCATCGTCGAGACAACGCCGTTCACCGTGGAAAACGGTCTGCTGACCGGGATCCGGAAATTAGCCCGGCCCCTGCTGAAGAAACAGTACGGCGCCGCCCTCGAGCACCTGTACAGCGAGCTGGCCGACAGTCAGGACAACGAACTGCGTGCCCTGCACAGCGGCGCGAAGGACGCCCCGGTGCTCCATACCGTCATCCGCGCTGCCGCTGCTCTGCTCGGCGCGGCACAGTCCGACTTGCGGGCGGACGCCCATTTCACCGACTTGGGCGGCGACTCCCTTTCGGCATTGACCTTCGGAAACCTGCTCGCCGAGCTCTTCGAGGTCGACGTGCCCGTCGGGATTATCGTCAGTCCGGCCAATGATCTCCAGGCCGTCGCCGCCTACATCGACGCTCAACGCAGCGGCGCGCTCAGCACACCAACCTCCGCCGCCGTGCATGGTCCCGGCGTGACCGAAATCCGCGCCGCCGACCTCACACTCGACAAATTCGTCGACAACGCGACTCTGGCCGCCGCGCCCGCACTGCCCCATGCGAACAACAAGATTCGCACGGTGCTGTTGACCGGAGGCACGGGATTCCTCGGGCGCTTTCTGGTGCTGGAATGGCTGGAACGGATGAACCTGGTGGACGGAAAGGTCATCGCGCTCGTGCGCGCCAAGTCTGATGACGACGCGCGCGCACGCCTCGATGCGACATTCGACTCGGGTGATGCGACGTTGTTGGCGCAGTACCACGCGCTGGCCGCTGATCACCTCGAGGTGATCGCGGGTGACAAGGGAGTCGCCCATCTCGGACTCGACCATGTCGCCTGGCAGCGGCTGGCCAACGACGTTGACCTGATCGTGGACCCGGCCGCCCTGGTTAACCACGTGCTGCCCTACGCTGAACTCTTCGGCCCCAACGTCGTTGGCACCGCTGAACTCATCCGCCTGGCGCTGACGGCGACAGTCAAACCGTTCGTGTATGTTTCGACAATCGGTGTCGGTGAGGGCATCCCGGCCGGCACGTTCGTCGAGGAAGTCGACGTGCGACAGATGAGCACCACTCGCGCGGTCGACGACAGCTATGCCAACGGCTACGCCAACAGCAAGTGGGCCGGCGAGGTCCTGCTGCGCCAGGCTCATGACCTGGCGGGGCTTCCGGTCTCGGTGTTCCGGTGTGACCTGATCATGGCCAGCACCACGTACACCGGACAGCTGAATGTTCCGGACATGTTCACCAGAGCGGTTCTCAGCCTCATCGCCACCGGTATCGCACCCGAATCGTTCTACGAACTCGACGCCGGCGGTGCCAGGCAGCGGGCACACTTCGACGGTCTGCCTGTCGAATTCATCGCTGAAGCAGTCTGCACACTGGGCGCCGCCGTCCAGGACGGCTACCAGACGTATCACGTGATGAATCCCCACGACGACGGTGTCTCGATGGACACGTTTGTCGACTGGCTCGTCGATGCCGGATACTCCATCAGCCGGGTTTCCGGTTACTCCGACTGGCTGGCACGGTTCGAAACCGGGCTGCGCAGCCTACCCGAGCAGCAGCGCCACGCGTCTCTGCTGCCGCTGCTGCACAGTTACCGCGAACCCCAGCGTCCCGTCAACGGCTCGCTGGCGCCCGCCGATCGCTTCCGAGAAGCGGTGCAGGAAGCGAAGATCGGGCTTGACAAGGACATCCCGCATCTTTCGGCGCCGATTGTCGTCAAGTGCGCGACCGACTTGCAGCTGCTGGGGCTGCTCTGAGAAGCCCGGCGGCTCAAAGTGTGATGAACGAACAGAATCTATTGCCGTCGAATACGAGAGGACCATAGATGATCGCCAACGACCCGTCCGATCCATTCGAGGCGATGTGGACGCTGCTCTTCGACACACGAAGCCGGGCAGCCCTTTTGCACAGCGCGGCATCATTACGACTCGCCGATCATCTGGCCGAGGGGCCGCGTAGCGCGGAGCACATCGCTCGCGAGGAGCAGCTCGACCCTGGCGCCACGGCACGACTGCTGCGCGCATGCGAGTCCTTCGGCCTTGTCATCGCCGACGGGCAGGGGGGCTACAGCACCACCCCGATGCTGGACACGTTGCGAAGCGGCGAACCGCACGCGCTGCGCGACGCCGTGTTGGCCCAGCTCGGCTACGCCCACTGGGTCAGCTGGGGTCGGCTAAGTGAAGCGGTCCGCACTGGACGGCCACAACTTGGTAGCGTGTGCGGCCAAGAAATATTCGAGTATTACGCCAGTACCGAGGGCGCGGCCGAGGCGACGGCGTTCAACAGCTTTCTGTCCGGATTCAACGCCGAACTTTGCAGTCAAGTCGCGGAGTTGGTCAGTACGGATGGAGTGAGGTATGCCATTGACGTCGGAGGCGCCAACGGCTCTATGGTCGCAGCGCTGATGGCGGCCAACCCCACTCTCACCGGCGCGGTGCTCGATCTTGCGCACGTCGAAGCCGACGCTCGTCGCCTCGCCGAGGAGCAGGGTCTGACCGACCGGTTCGACTTCATCGTCGGCGACTTCTTCGCCGCAGTGCCCACGGCTGATCTCTACCTACTCAAGCAGGTCTTGCACGATTGGCCGGACGACAAGTGTGACGAGATACTCGCGCGGATCCGCGCCGCCGCAGTACCGGGCACCCGCCTGGTCATCGCAGAAGCCGTTCTCGACGATGAGGCCATCACACGATTTGAAATCGCATTGGATCTAACCATGCTCGTTCTTTGCGGCGGTCGCGAGCGAACCAGGAGCGAGTTCGGAGAGTTATTGTCGCGCAACGGTTTCAAAGTGACCGCTATTGCGGCTACCACGACGCAGTTCTCGTTGATTCACGCCGTTGCCGTGTGAGCTGGCAGCTGACCTGGCTTCGTCGCAGCGATCCGATTTGATTTCAAGACGCTCAACCGGCCAACGCGGCGTGGACGTCATCGGAGCGACGGTGGCAGGCTACGACTCCGATCGAGGCGGTGTCCTCGCTGAGAATCCAGATGGTGTCCGCGTCGTCGTAGTAGGCCTCCACGCCGGTGGCGAACCACGTCCGGTGGGGGAAATGCGACCAGTACGCTTCGCGGAAAAGGCTGTCGTTGCCCCAGATTCCGCGCGGCATCGATGGCCAGGGGCGGTCGATGACGAGCTGACCTCGTTCGCCTGTCGACACGAGATCGCCATGTCGGTCGACGATGTGCGCGCTGATTCCCGGCAACGGTGCCACGGGCGAGCCGGGTATCGCCGCGGTCAGACCCGGTACAGGGGCGATCATCACCGCGCCGGTCTCGCGCTGCCACCAGACGTCCACAACGGGACAGCGTGGGCCGCCGACCATGTCGCGATACCACTGCCAGGACTGCGGGTCGCTGCTGTCGCTCATCACAACGAGCAGCCGCAGTGAGGACAGATCGGGGCCGCCAGGCATCGCGGGCTCCCACTTCCTCGATGCCGTGATCACCTGCGGCGCCGCGCAATAGATGGTGACGCGGTAGCGCTCGATGATGTCCAAAGCCCTGCGCGGATGAGAAGTCGCCGCCGATCCCTCGTAGATCACCGACGTGGCGCCGTCAGCCAGCGCCCCATATATCAGATGGTGTCCGACGCCGCTTTCAATCGGCGCGTCGGCCCAGAACACATCGCGGTCCTGTCCGTGGTCGAAGACATGATGAAAGCTGAAGCGCGCGTGCGTCAGGTATCCGCCGCTGGAGTGGACGATGCCGCGCGCTTGCGCGTGTTCGTCAGCATCGTAGAGCAGGAAGAGCGGATGCTCGGCGTCATACGATGGCGCTTCATGGTGTTCGCCTGCCCGCTCCACTGTGTCATGCCACCAGACATCGCGACCGTCAACCCAGGGTACGTCCGCGGCTGACTGCGTGTGGCGCACCACGAACACGGTTTGCACACCCGAGCCGGCGGCGGCCAACGCGGCATCGACGACCGGTTTCACCGCGGCCACCGTCTCGCGGTGATACCGGCCGTCGGAGGTGATCACCGCTTTGGGCTGACAGTCGCTGATCTGCGCGCCGAGCGCGTCGGCAGCGGAATCGGCACGAAGAACGACGTGCACGGCGCCGATTCGCGCGCAGGCGAGCATCGCGACGATGGCTTGTGGAATCGCCGGCATGCAGATGGCAACCCGGTCACCGGGCCGCAGACCGCTGTCTGTGAAGCAGTTGGCTGCCTTGGCGACCTCGCGCTGCAGCTGGCGGTAGGTGATGTCGCGCCTGTGGCCATACTCGCCTACACAATGAAACGCGATGCGTTCGCCGTGGCCCGCGTCGACGTGACGATCAACGCAGTTGATCGCGACATTGATTCTGCCGCCGACGAACCATCTCGCGAAAGGCGGGCTCGTCCAGTCGATGACTTTGGTGAAGTCGTTGTCCCACAGCAGTTCGCGCGCCTGCTCAGCCCAGAATTCCAGACGGTTCTCCGCGGCAAGCTCACGCAGGTCCTGGCCCGCGTTGCCAGGCGCGGCGCTGACAGTCCAGACGTCATCGACGATTTTTTGCAGGTATTGCGCGGCGGCCACACGAAGCTGGCGTGTCTGCGCGAGACTGCACCCCATCCGTTCTGCTGTGCGCGGGACCGTCTCCCCGTACACGAAAGCGCTCAGCACCGCCGGTTGCAGCCTGTCGGGGCAATCGCGCAGCCACCGTTCGATAATGTTCCAGATGCTGGCCGGGCCCGCCGACAGCTGCGGAGTTTCTTCGCTCAATAACAGGCCCGCCGCCGCGACCATGCGCTCAGAGTAGCTCCGGCCGTCCACCCGAAAGGTGTTGGGCTGCTGCAACATATCAAGCAGCAACCGGCCAGAGACGCAGTCGAGCAGACGATGGCTGTGGGTCCCGCCGCTGTAGGCGCACTGTACGGCGTCGCGGGTGTCCAGCACGCTCGTCACCCACGCCTGGTACTCGCGACGCAAATCGGTGGTCAGACCATGAATCGCCATGTGCGCTCCCTGTTTTCGAACTGCGCGTCCGCGGCACGCGTACAACCCTGGCCAGCCTGACAGCGGGCCGGGCGCCCCTTGCCGGCACGCCGATCCCGCAACGATGGCCAGCGACGCTGGTGCACAGTGCCACACGGCATGGGGATCCTCATCGTGTTCTCCCTTCGTACCGTCCACTCCAGGCTGGGGGCGGCGACACGAATTCAGGCCTATACGCCATCCAGGATGGCAGTAGCCGCCCGTCCGAACCATCGAGCGGCGAACTATTTTTAACGCCACATGGAGGTAGGCGTAGCGCGTCTCAGGCTGCCGTATGCGCAGGGTGACCGAGCCGATCTTCGGGCGGCCGACCGCTACACCGCGACCCGCCCGATCGACGCGCCGCCGTCTGCGAACACCGTTTGACCCGTGACGAAAGACGCATCGTCGGACAACAGGAAAGCGATGACGGCAGCAACTTCGGCATCCCGACCGAACCGCTGCATCGGCACCGAGGACAGGTAGCGCGATGCGTCGTCGCTCACCCTGGCGTCGATGTCGCGCACCAGCTGCGATTCGGTCGGCCCGGGGACCACAGCGTTCACCGTGATCCCCATCGCGGCCAACTCCAATGCCCACCCGCGGGTGCAGCTGATCAAGGCAGCCTTTGCCGCGGCGTACGAGGTGCGTCGCGGGGCGCCGATGGCCGCCATGTCGGTGATGTTGACGATTCGTCCCCAGTGGCCGCGACGCATCGCAGGCACTACTGCTTGGGTCACCTGGACCGCAGTACGCACATTGAGGTCCAGCACCTGATCGAGATCGTCTAACGCCACATCTTGCAGTGACTGTGGCCGCACCAGTTCAGCATTGTTGACCACGGCATCGATATGCAGCCGCGAAACGATGTCGTCGAGGACCGCGGATGTGGCTGCCCGGTCGGCGAGATCCACGGTGCACAGGTCTCCCGGGAAACTCGGATCGCGCGCCTTCGACAGACCCACGACGTGTTCGCCACGCGCGGCCAGGAGTTCGACCAGCGCACGGCCGATGCCTTCGCACGCCTCACTGACGAGCACCGTGCGGGTCATGGTGGTTCCTTTACTCTCCGGGCGCGGCCACGGGCGACGGTGGGTCTATCAACAATTAGACGCGCGACGCCAACGCAACAAGGGCCGCCGGATAGCACCTCCTTTGAGCGGCATAGGCAACGCTTATGTCCACGACCCGTACTACGGAAACCGGTCCTGGACAGGGGCTGCGGCGCGTTACCGCTAATCCCTTCCACCCTTGAACATCAGCCCGCGGACGATGGCGCACGATCGGTCGCAGCCACCATCATGGTTGTGTGATTGAGCGGTGTAAATCCGGCGCCGTGGACAACGCAGGCGTACAGCGCCGCGCGCGGGTGGCGCGAACGCGATGACGCCCGTACACGCGGTTGCGCTCGACCAAGGCGTCTGTGCCGCTGGTGAGACTGCCACCACTGGCGTCGGCGCAGCGTCGCCCTTGACCGGGTCGCCGCCCGCTGGCCGCGACTTCATCACCCCGGCCAAACTGGAGGCGTTCGTCGCCGTCGTCGAAGAGGGCAGCATCTCGGCGGCGGCTCGTCGGCTGCATGTCAGCCAGCCAGCGGTATCGCAGACCATCAACGCCCTGGAGCGCCGCATCGGCGTCGAACTGTTCCTGCGCAGCGCGTCGGGTGTGGTGCGAACCGAGGCGGGCCAGGCCCTGCTCGACGAGGCCAGGGCCATCCTGTCCCGGTTGGACCAACTGATGCCGGCCATCGTCGGAAACCGCGGCGGCGACGCCGACACCGCTCTGCGCGTGGGGATTCCGCCCGACCCGGCCCCGAACATTTACGCCGCTATCGCCGGGTTCAGCGAAGCGCACCCCGACATCCCGGTACAACCGCGCTACCTCACCGCCGACGAGCAGGTCGCCGGCTTGCGCACCGGTGACCTCGACGTGAGTTTCATGCTCGAGGTCCCAGCCGGACGTGACCTGGACACCCTCCGAGTCGACCGTGAGGAACTGGGCGTCCTGCTGCCGAAATGGCGCGCCCACCGGCTATCCGCCGATCACGGCGTTCGCCTGCACGCCCTGGCCGGATTGCAGTGGCTCGCATTCCCTCGCGCCGATAGCCCGGCGTGGTATGAGGAGATCGTCGCAGTTCTCAAGGTGCGCGGCGTCGGCGTGAGCGCGGCGAATGACGACCTCGAGAACCGTCGGGCACCCGCGTTGATGGCGGCACTTCTAACCTCGGAGAACGCCTTCGCACTCACCCCGGCGCCCTGCGCGCACTGCCTTCCCGCCTCGATCACCTGGCTCCCTCTACGCGGTGATTGCGTGGCGCGAAATACCTGGGCGGTGTGGCCGGCCGTTTCACGACGACGCGACGTGGCCCACCTGATCGGAGCGTTCGAAGCGGCCTGACGCAGACGACACGTGGCAACACAGGGCCGTGGACTGGCTATGGCGCTGCGGAGCCACGCTGTGCCATAATGGGTTGCTTGTCCCATAATGGGGGTGCCGAAGACGCGGCGCCCCACCGGTTGTGCGAAGTGGGACATCTCAGCCTGGGAGGGCCGCCGTGGCCGTGGACGACAGTTCGGACGTCCGGCCTTCAGCACGCACGGCGCCGCACTGCGCGCATGGTCCCGTGTTTCTTTGCGTCGGTCCACTCAGGTCGGCACCGTCACCTGCCAGCATCCTCGATGATTTTTCGCCCCGCGTCACCGTCACGCGGGCCGCGCGGTAGGACTAGAGGTGTCAGCCATAGACGACCCCGTCGAACCGGGCGCCGCAATCGTGACCTCTTCACCACACTGCGGGTCACCCACCCGCGGACGTTCCGCGGAACTGACTGTGCTCGACACGGCCATCAGCGCCCTCCTCGACGGGCGCGCCGGCGTAGTCGTCCTCGAAGGGCCGCCCGGAATCGGTAAAAGCCACTTGCTGGCCGAAGCGCAGATGCGCGCCGAGCAGCGCGGCGTACGGACGCTGCGCGGACAAGGATTCGAATACCGGCAGTCCGCCCCCTTCTATCCGTTGTTCTCCGCCACGCTGCATGCGGACCCGCCGGTCGGCGACGCGGCCGCACTGCGCCGCCTCGGCGACACCGCAGACCTGCGGTACTGGGTGATTCATGATCTGCGCGCGGCCATCAACGCAGCCGCCACCCAACAGCCGATTGCGATTCTGCTCGACGATATCCATTGGGCCGACAACGCCACCCTGCTCGCATTGCGTGTGCTGGCTCTGCAGAAATCCGCGCCGGTGCTGTGGATCCTGGCCGCCCGACAGCATTCCGGCGACGCCGCGGCTCGCCAGACCATGGCCGAATTGCGCCGCGGCGGAGCGACATTCGTTCAGGTGCGCCCACTATCGCCGGACGATGTTGTCGAGGTCGTGCAGGACTCGGTGCGTGCGAGCGCCGACTCGTCACTGCTGAGCCTGGCAGCCAAGGCCCACGGCAGCCCGTTTTTGCTCATCGAACTGCTGCGCGGCCTCGAAGAAGAGGGCCGCCTGCATGTCCGGGCCGGATGCGCCAGTGCTGCCGGTGAGGGGCTGCCGCGTCGGCTCGCCATCGGCATGGAGCAACGACTCGACGAACTGTCCGACGAGGCGGCTGAGATCGTACGGGTTGCCGCGACACTGCCTGACCGCTTCACCGTCACCTTGCTGGCCGCGATCTTGCAGCGCCCTCCAGCGGCTCTGATGGCCGCGGTGCAGGAAGCGGTGCGAGCCGATTTGCTCGCCGAACGCGGTGACAACCTCACCTTCCGGCACGATCTGCTGCGCTATGCGACCCGGGCCTCAATGCCCAGGTCGTTGTGCCGGGCCATCGAACGCCAGTCGGCGGCCACGTTGCTCGAGCTCGGCGCTGCCCCCGAAATGGTTGCCACCCAGCTTGCGCGCAGCGCTGAGCCCGGCGATCAGGCCGCCGTCACCGCCCTGCGCCAGGCCGCGACGTCGGTAGGACGAAGCGACCCCGGCGCTGCAGCCGATCTCGCCCAGCGCGCGTTGGAGCTGCTCGCTCGGGATGATCCCGCCCGCGAACCGCTCGTTGCCGAGGCCGTCGCGCTGCTCAACCGGGCGAACCGCTATCGGGAGGCGCAGCAGCTCGCGGGCACCGTATTGCTGTCGAGCGCATCGCAGGAGGGCGAAGCCGAAATCCGGCTGCGCATCGCCTCGGGCACCGAGGCTCCCGAAGAGCGCATCGCCGAAAACCGCAAAGCCCTCGAGTTGGTCACGGTCAACGACGTGACACGCGCCAGGCACCTGGCGTGGCTGGCTTACTTCGAGGCGGTCAACGGCATGCAGGCTGACGCCCACACCGCTGATCAGGCGTGGGCCACCGCCAACGCTTGCGCGGACCTGGAAGCGCAGATCGTGAGCGGTACTGCTCTTGGTATGGTCGAACTCCACGGGGGGCGAGTGAGTCAGGCCTGTCAGCGCATGGAATCCCTTGCGGTGCTGGCCCATTCGGCGGACACCACGCTCGGGCACGTCATCGCAGACATCCACCGGGTGCGCCTGGTCGTCACATTCGGCTGCCTTGAGAAGGCGCGCGAAGAGGTCGCCGGAGGCATAGGACGCGCTCGGCGCAACCAATACTCGATGGCGCTCATGCCGTGGGCGGTCCTGGACGGCATGACCAACGCCGCCGCGGGCAGGCTGGCCGCCGCCCGCGCGGCCATCGAAGCGCTGCCGAACAGCGAGTGGGGAAATGTCACCGAGAACAACATGATGCGCATGCTGGTGCTCGCCGAGGTGGCAGTGAGAACCGACGATCGCAACCTGCTACAGCACGTCATTGAAGACGCCCGGGCACTGTGTTGCAGCGCGTCTCCGCTGGTAGCAGGAGGAGCCTCGTATGTCATCGCGCAGGCTGCCTGGCACCGCGGCGACGTTGCCGAAGCGCTGCGGCGGTTCGCCCATGAGTCGGCCGGCTTGATCACCCCGCTGTGGCTCAACGTCATCGACCAGCTCGTGCTGGCGGCTCGGGTGGCGGCCGCAGCCGACGACGCCTGCCTACGTGCCCGCGTTGAAGACAGCATCGGCCTGCTCACCTGTGAACGACCTGCGACGCCGCTGCTGGACGCCGCTGCGGTTCACGCTCGCGGGCTCCTCAGCGGCGACCCCGACCTCTTGACCGACGCGGCAGCCGCGCTGCACACCCGTCGCCCGCTGCTCTACGCCGGCGCCGCGGCGGACGCCGGCTGCGCCCTGATCAGCGGTGGCCGGCATCCCGAAGCGATCGAGCACCTCAACGCCGCCTTCGAAACCTTCACCCGATGCGAAGCCGTCGCTGACGCCCGCCGTGTCGGGCGGGTTTTGCGCACCCTCGGCGTCCAGCGACGCATTGTCACCCGACCCCGCAGCCGCACCGGCTGGGATAGCCTGACCGACGCCGAGCTGCGCGTCATCAGCGTCATCCGCGACGGCGCCACCAACCGCGAAGCCGCCGAGCAATTGCACCTGTCGCTGCACACCGTCAAAGCCCACGTCCGCAACGCTTTCGCCAAATTGGGCATCAAATCCCGCGCCGAGTTGGCCCGCGTGGGCGCTGAGGTCGACACCGTCGGCGAGGAAGAAACAGGCTAGCCACCGCATCACCCGCGCAGGTTCCCACTCAGTGGTCCATCACTCACGGGCTCTCGTGTTCACGGCGAACCAGTGATGTCTGCCCGCCCCTTGGTTCCTGTACAAATCCGCTGACACCGCTATTGTGGGTTTCACAACCCAATAATGTGAAATGCATGCACGAACCGTGCTGCTCGGGCCGACGGAGAACACCGAGCTCAATCCAATCAGAGTGTGACGTGCCGCTGCGCCTTTCTCACCGCAACCAGTCCCGAACCGTCCGATAAGACCAGCTTCCAACAGATTTCAGGAGGGCTGACAGCATGAAGACAACCCCAGCCCGACGACGGAGGTTGGGTATCGTTGCTGGCGTAGCGGCATTCACCATGGCCCTGGGAGCTTGCGGCGACAATCGCACTCCTCCGTCGGCGCCGTCGACCAGTCCGACAACGACGACAACCCCGACCACGGCGGCACCGGCGTTGCCCACCGAGAAGAGCCTGGATCCCCACGGGGGAAACCGTTTCACACCTCCGGTGCTCGCTACACCGGCACCGAATGTCCCGCCCGGACAGCATCCTGGCATCAACGGAGTCCCATGACACGCCGAGCTGTCGCGCTCGCGCCGACGATCGAACTGGACTGAGCTTCGCCGCAAGAAGCAGATCCGATCACGCCGCGCATCAAAGCCGGCCAACTGCTTGCTCCCGCATCGACAGGCAGCACGAATTCATAGGTCGCGACCACACCGATCACTGTGCACGCTCAGTTGACCGACATGACGGGCACGGAGCCGGAGGCGGTAACCCTACTGGCACATGACAATTTCGAAACACCGCCTTCGACGCCGTTTGTCGACATCGCGACTGCAGTCCGCGCACCATCGCCAGTGCGGTCACAGCCCGCGGAAACGCATCGACCCGACGGCGACTGCTCACTTCGAGTGGAGGTAGGCATGCCAACGATCACCGTCGAGGACGTCTCCCGCCGGCTGATTGAGCCCGCGTTTTACGCGGACGAAGATGCATTCCACGAAGGCATGACGCTGTTGCGTGACCATGCGCCCGTCGTCCGCGTCGATCACGACCCGCGATACCAGCCGTTCTGGGCGATCACCAGCCATGCCGACGTCCTGCGTATCGAGCGCGATCACGATCTCTTCACCAACGCCCCCCGCACCATTCTGGAAGCCGCAGAAGTGGGGCTGAAGCTGCGCGAAATGCGCCTTGCGGGCAAGGGAACCCGCAACCTCGTGCACCTCGATGGCGCCTACCACCGATCGATGAGGGCCGTCGGTGCCGAATGGTTCCGCCCGAAAGTCATGCGTGAACTTCAGAGCACGATCCGCGCCCTTGCCAAACGCTACGTCGACCTGATGGCCGACAGCGCAGAATGTGAATTCGTCCACGAGGTTGCCGTCGCCTTCCCCGGTTACGTCATCATGTCTTTGCTGGGCCTACCTGAGGCCGACTACCCGATGCTGCAGCGCTGGACGCGAGAACTGTTCGGGCACAATGACGAAGACACCCGCCGCGGGGACACCAGCGCGGACATGGTGCGGGTCCTGGCGGACTTCACGGCCTATTTCAATGAGGTGACGGCGTATCGGCGCGCAGCCCCCGCCGATGACCTTGCCTCTGCGATAGCCAACGCACGCATCGACGGCCAATTGCTCTCCGAGGAAGAGGCGTCGTCGTACTACCGCCTCATCGCGTCTGCCGGTCACGACACCACCAAGGCCTGCATCGCCGGCGGTCTGCTGGCCATCATCGAGCACCCCGACCAGCACCGTCGACTGCGTGCCGATCTAGGACTGCTGGCCACCGGCGTCGACGAGATGATCCGGTGGACCACGCCCGTGAAGTCCTTCCTGCGCACAGCCAGCGCCGACACGGTCGTGCACGGCATCCCGCTGGCCGCGGGCAGCACTGTCGCCATGATCTACCCGGCCGCCAACCGCGACCCCGGTGTCTTTCACGAGCCGAACCGATTCGACGTCGGCCGGGTCGACAACAAGCACTTGGGTTTTGGCGCCGGTGTCCACTTCTGCCTCGGAGCCGCGCTGGCACGGATGGAGATCTCGATATTCTTCGAGGAGCTCATTCCGCGCCTCAACCGCATCGAGCTGGCCGGCGAACCCTGTTACTCGTCAACGCTTTTCGTCGGTGGACTCAAGCATCTGCCGATCCGCTACCGGATGCGTTGAGGACAGACAGGCACTGCGCGTTCCCCCCAGGTTTGCATGCGCTTGGCCCCATCGTCGGTGCCGTCATCGCTCGCGGCAACCTTGTCTGCAGAAGCTCCGAGCGTTCACACCCATGTCGAGTCGGTGGTGATAGTGCGCGTCGCAAGGTCAAGACGCGATGCGCGCGCCGAGGTTTCGGGGACCTGACTTCCCGGGACCGGACTTCGTGAACGACTCGACATAGGCCAAGGCCGCGTCGATCGCAAACTTGAACGGTTCGGCGGTTTGGGTGATGTGGGTCAGCATCGTGCTGCCCTGATGCGCGGCGACCAGGATCGCCGCGAGATGGCGGGGGTCGAACTCAGCCACGACGTCCTCGTGTTGCGCCATCCGTGACAGACCGTCGCGGAACAGGGTGAGCCATCGGTCGTATCCCGTGGCGAGATCGTCCAGGACGACATCATCAGCTTCGAGAAGTTCCGCCGTCAGCGACCCGTACACGCAGCCGTTTTCAATGTAGTTCTCTCCGGCTTGTGCCCAGCACATATCCGCCCATCGGTGCAGCGACCGCAATGTGTCCAGACCCGCCATCTGGGGCTGACGGTGGAAGTCAATGACGAAATCCGTGCGCGCAGCGATGACTTGGCGGATCAGATCCCGTTTGTCACCGAAATAGTGCGACAGTTGCGATCCACTGACGCCGAGCGCGAGTCGGACATCCTCCAGGCTGGTGCCGCTGACCCCGCGCTGCAGGATCAATTCGGCGGCTCCCTCGACGATCCGCTGCCTCGTGGCCATGCCTTTGCGGGTAAAACCCGGATCCGGCAGCGGTTCAGCGTGAATGGGAGTCGGCCGGCGGCTGCGACGATGTCGTCGCGGAGCGCGTTCTGCGGGATCCTTGGCGAACCCGCGTAGGTAGGCGACGACGAACCGGGTGACCTCGATTAGGGGCCATTCCTGACGGTAGGCGAACGCCAGAATCCCCGCGCCTTGATGCAGGCTGACCACGACGGTCGCGAGGCGGCGCGGATCGGCCGTCTTCACGAGCAGACCGCGACTTCTCATCCGTGCGAAAGAGTCTTCCAGCAGGGTGATCCACCGCCGGTAACCGTCGGCGAATATCAGCCGCGTGTCTTCGTCGGACTTGGCTAGCTGACCGGCCAGCGCGTGATAGGTCGCCGTCCCGCGGAACCCAATTTTCCGAAGATAGCGGACGTTGAGGTCGGCCCAGTTCTCCCAATCGGCGAAGGTGTCCAGTCCGCCCAGTTTGGGTTGCCGATGGAAGTCGAGAACGGTGTCGATCTGGCGCGCAACGACGGCACGGATCAGGTCCTGCCGGTCCTCGAAATAGTGATTGAGTTGAGAACCACTCACGGAGGCCGCTTGGCGAACCTTCTCGTGGTTGAACGCGGCCAATCCACCTTGCATCAGGACATCTGCCGCACACCGCAGAATTCTCTCTTTGGTCGCAAGCCCTCTGGCTGTGAAACCCCGCTCGTTGGGGGCATCCGCGGTGGTCATCTTGTTAACCAACGATACCCTGTCGGCGCACTGAAATGGGCAGAGCAGCCCAGACAACAGGCGGCGGATGTCGGCGACCGCCGGCCGGCGTGTCCGTGACAGGCCCATCGCTGATTACCGAAAGGTGGGTTGCACCGCCCAGTGGGCGGCTGCCGAGGCGGACGTCACCCGGGCCGTCTGGGGTCTCGGCGGCGCTCCGCTCTGAGCGGGCGTCGGACGCCGGTGGGCGGCGAGGGTGGTCTCACCGCCGGCGTCCTGCTTGCTCGCCAGATACAGGAAAGGGCCCCACGTCGGGGGCCCTTTCCTGTATCGAGCGGCGGTCTAGTGATGCGGGCTGGTGTCGACGTGCGGCACGTAGGTGTTGTTGGACGTGATCGTGTTCACCCACAAGTGGTGGCCCAGATCGGCCTGCGCCGGCGCGGCGAACCCGAGGATGCCTGCGGTAGCTGCAGCTGCGATCAGCGAGGCGAATCCGAACTTCTTCATGACCGATCTCCTTTGTCGTTTTTGACCGGCGTCGTCGTGACGCGGTAGTCGCCCCGGTGATCTTCCGTGTTGACCTACTAATGGTAACTATGGCCTCGAACCATTAATTTCGGAAGGACGGTGTGATCGTCGCCACGTTCGGCGGCCGGTGTCACGCGCCACCGCCGGACGGCGCCGACTTGAGGTGAGGGCACCGGATCGTGTGCTTGTGAGCAGATTTGGGCGGTGGCGCGGCCCTTGCCACTGGCATCGATCAGCCTCACCGGCGCGCATTGTTTGCGTGTTTCGGGAGTCAACGCCGATGACCTAGTCGAGATGTGCGGTGACGGCCACGACGCCGTGTAGCTCGGAGTCACGTTGCGGAGTGGGAAGCCCGTATGTCTTGAACAGGCTCAGAGAGGTCCGCTCCAATACACTCCACCGCTTAGCCGTCAGATAGCTGCGCACGGCGGTGCGGTGACTACCGTCGATCAACGCTGCCGTGTCCTCGTCCACGCCGTGGGCCTTCCACCGCGCACTGATTCTCGTTCGCCTGACGTCTTCTCCGGAGCTTTCCGCGTGGTACTCGGTGCACAGGCGCGATCCCACCGCACTCAGGTCCGTGATGCTGTCGAAAAGGCGCTCCTGCCACTCGGTCGGTCGGTGCACCAGAAGTTCCTCAGCGCTCCAGGCGGTCGGCTCTGATCGGTCGAATCCGGATTGGCACAACACTTTTGCCCAATCCTCGCGCAGGTCACACGAGACCCTCCGATGCTCAACAGCCGGTTTCACGCCGAGTCGGGAGAACACGTCCGCCTTCAGCGACAACACACTGGGCAGATCCACTTCGTAGATGACCGTCTTTGGCGGCCACCACAGTCGGTAGGCACGCGCATCCAGTCCGGCCGCCAGTATCACGACCTGGCGGATTCCGGCGCCCGTGGCACCGACGAAGAACTCGTCGAAGAAGCGGGTCCGCACCGCGAACGAGTCGATCATCGGTTGGAGTCGCTTTTCGGGGGCGAGTGTGTCATCGGCCGGGGGCATGCCGAGTTCGACCATCCGAGTCAGCGGCGTGATGCCGACCGCTTCGACGAGCGGTGCTGCCCACGGGTCGTTGATGATGGATTGCGGTTGTCGACTCGCGATGGCGCGCGCGGCGGCGACCATGGTAGCGGCCGTTCCGACACTCGATCGGAGATCCCAGCTGTCGTGCTCAGTTCGGGTCATGTTGGGGTCCTTCTCGCGCCTCGTTGTGCAGGCCGCAATCACGCAGTCTCGACAGGCAACGACGCCTACGCAAAGGCACACAGTCCATCTGTGGCATGAGAATCGCCTATGTGACCCATAAGCTGCGGTGGCATGCGCCGCCCGCCGGCGCTCATCTGACCTACGACGTCGGTTCTCGATGTCGATGACGCCGATGAGTCGTTCGAATTGCCCGACGCAGACCTGTCTGAGGTGGAACTGACTGTGCGGGCCGTGCCTGTGACCGAGAGATGTGCGCCGACTGCGCTTGACCACGATGCCCTGCTGACAGCGTCGCGGGACGGTTATGCGCGTCGGTATGACTGTGTCACAACAGAATTGGCGCCCGCTACTATGGCGAACACCTGCGGGCCGGTCCAGCGTCCGTCACCAGGCTTCGGCGCAATGCCATGCATTTTCAGGATGGCCGGCGTTCCAACAGACCGTCCACGACCGCCGGGTCGTAGAACTCCTCCATCCGAATCAGTTGACCGTCGACGAACCGCAGGTACACGGCGGCATCGAGAGTAAAGCGCACGCCGTCGACCAGTGTCCCCTCCAATGCATGTATCTGAAAAACCTCGTCGCGGACGACCATCCGATGCCGCACCACGAAGGTGAATTGTTCGAACAGAGAATGCAGTGTCCGCAGGCTGGCGATGGTCTCCTCGAGGTCCTGCTCGCCCGACCCGTTGTTGTGCCAGATTGTGAAGTCGGCAGAGAACTGCTCTCGAATCCGGTCGAAATCGGCGGCGGCGAACGCGCCGAAGATCGCATCTACCCGCTCGCCGTGATCTGTCATCAACCATCTATCCCTTCTGCGGTCGGCCCGTACTTTCGCCCCCACCCACGTTGGCGTTCCGTGTCGGCTAGCGAGGGTCTCGTCCGGATTGTTTCAACCGCGAAGTCCGCTCCGCCGAACCTCTGTCGGTCGGCAATGGTCGAGTCATGCGTCCTGCCCTGGCGGTGTTCGCGTACGCCCATCCCGGTCATCGTCAGATCGGGCCGAATCCGAATATCAGCCAACGCCCGTCGATCCTTTCCAACGCGACGCGCAAGATCGATGCAGTGCGGCTCGGAGCATTCGTGCCGATGGTGGTGCTCTAGTGAAGAAGACGCGCCCGCACCGCCGATCACCACATCGTGGTCAACTCCATTGGGGCGCATGCGTTTCGCCCTTTCAATGTTGGATACGTCGGGAGATGTGCTGCCTGGTCGTGAGGTTACCGACGGGTGAGGCCTCTATTCTGCAGACGGCATCACGCAGGCGGTGGTATTCATTGCGCCGCATCCCGCGGTGACGTGACGAGGTTTGGCGCCCGGATGGCCGGTGTGGCGCCGAGCCCGCCAGGAGAAGCCCCGCAGACCGACGATAACGCACGAGGCGCATCCTGGTACCACGTCATTTGAGGTATTTAGGGTCCGGAAAATGTTGTACCTCTGCTGCGCCCGTGGTGTGTCGCCATGCGGCGTCGAGCGGGACGCGACCCCCGGACTCAACCTGTGGGCGGCAGCAACATCTGCTGCCAGGTCTGTCCGCTCTTGGCGGTTCCGGGCATGTCGGACCGGCTGTGGACGGTGCCGTCGGGGGCCACGTAGTCAGTAGCGCCGGGATCGATGTCGGCGGCCGTCGGTGCCGGATTCGAACCCTGTTGAGCGTCAGGCCCTTCAGGTAAGGCTCCGGGGGCACGCTGAGGTACGTCCTGGCCCGACAGCGTGGCGTTGGGGTCACCCTTCCAGTTGTAGCCGTCGTTGAGCGGCACGTAGCTTTCATCGCTTTCGCACAGCTTCACCGTCGGGGCACGCTTGCCGGGCCGGGTCTGGCAGGGGTAGTTGCGGGCGCCGCGCACATTGAACGGCGAGTCCTGCGGAACTCGGCAGTACAGATCACCGGCCGGCCGGTCCGGGCTGTCAACCATCGCCGAGGAGCGCCGCTGCTGTGGCGGCAGAAAACCCGTCGAGCACACTGGCGGCAAGTTCAGGTTCAGCCCGAGGTCGAGATAGACACCTTTGTACGCCTGTTTGGTGTTCAGGTTGGGAAGCAGAATCCCCTGCAGTTCGGCGACGTTCTGCGGCAGCAGAACCAACGACTGCTCCAGAGAAGAGTGATAGTCCACCGCAACCTGGCCGACGCTGACGAGGTTGGCCAGAAGGGTTTCGATGGTGGGCTGCACACGTCCGAACAGCGCGCGGCCCTCGTCAAGGGCACCCGGAGCATGGTCGAGAACAGCGGAGACAGAAGCGTCGTGCTCGGCGAGTTGACCGCTGACGTCGGCAAGGTGGTTGGCCCATGCGGCGATGTCGTCGGACGAGTCGGCCTGAGAGTCAAGAATTGGCTTCGCCTGCTCGATCAGCGTCACCAGCGGATCCAGGTTTCTGCTCGCGTCGATCGCCAGTTTCGTCGATCCGTCGACGATTCGCGACAGCTCTGGACCGAGTCCACCGACCGCCGCATAACTCTCGTCGATGACGGTCGACAGATTGTCTTCGGGTATCGCCTCTAGTCCGCGGTTGGTGGACTCCAACAGTGTGTTGATGTCGGCGGGGACGCTCGTCTGGTCCACGGCGATGACATCACCGTCTTTCAGCGATACCGGGTCATCGCTGCCCGGCAGCAGTTCGACGTACTGCTCGCCGAGAGCGGTGACACTGTGCACCTCGGCACGCAAGTCAACGGGAATGGGGATCCCGGAGGTCAACGACAGTTTGGCTTGGACGCCGGCGGAGGTCAGTGACACGTCGGTGACACGGCCCACCTGCGATCCCCGATAATTCACCACACTGCCTGAATAGAGTCCGGCTGACTGACCGAGGTCCAAAGTCACCTCGTAGCGCCCTATTCCGAACCAGTGGGCCGGCAGGTCGGCGTAGCCGAACGCGAGGACAGCCAGAAACGCCACGGACACCGCGGCGAACGCCGCCAGTTTGACCTTGATCTTCGCCGTCAGATACATCCTAGGGTCCTTGGTCGAAGCGATACGGCACGGTGAGCGGGTTGCCGTTCGCAGCCGGGCTAGGCGCCTGACCGATGGTGCGTCCCCACTGCATTTCCAGCTCGGTGAGATCGCCCTCGAAGCGGGTGCCGGTGAACAGGTTGCGATCGAGTCGGCTCAGGGTGAGGTCGAGGATCAGCGTCATGTTCGCGTAGTCGCCGCGATACCACTTGTCGATATTCTCTTTGGGCCAGGGGAAGGTGGAGAACAGGCTCAGCGACCGGGTCAACGCGGGGCCGGCGTCAGCCAGTGAACTCAACACCGGCCCCAGGGTGGCGGTCTCGGCCACGAGGTCGTCTCTCGTCTTATCGACTGTGTCTGCGGTGATGGCACTGACCTGGCCGAATTTGGCGGCGGCGTCGGCAAGCTCGTCACGACGCTCGGATAACACCTGCAACGCGTCGGGGATCAATTGAATTGCCCTGTCGAGCAGTGGTTTCTGCGACGCGAACTGTCCTGCCAGCCGGTTGAGGCTCTCACTTGCCGCGATGATGTCGTCTTTCTGGTCGTCGAGGCGGCCGCTGAACTCGTTGAGCTGATCGATGAGTCCGCGCATGTCGCCTTCCCGCCCGGCGAAGGCCGTGCTCAACGCGGCGGTGATGTCCTGCACCTGGCCGAGTCCGCCCCCATTGAGCACCAACGACAGTGCGGCAAGCGTTTGTTCGGTGCTGGGGTAGGTGGCGGCGTTGGACAGTGTGACCACCGAGCCGTTGTGCAATCGCCCCTGTGGCGGCGCGTCGGTGGGTGGGCTCAGCTCGATGTGCAACGACCCGAACAGACTTGTCTGGGCCAACTTCGCGGTGCTGTTGGCGGGCAGGTCGACGTCGCCGTCCAACCGGACAGTGACCAGCGCATGCCATCCCTGCCGGGCGATGCTACTCACGGTTCCGACGTTGACATCGTCGACGCGTACGCGGGAGTTCGGCTGCAGATTAGTGACATCGGGCAGCTGCACCAGAACCTCGTATGACCCCTTACCCCAGCCGTGGGTGCCGGGCATCGGTAGCGAGTTCAGTCCACGCCAGCCGCAGCCGCTGGCGCTGAGCGCGACGAGTCCGGCGACTGTCACCGCAGCGCGAAATCGACGTTTGGTCACGGCTATGACCCACTTCCGGTGGGCGCCACCATGATTCCCGGCAGGCCGTCTGCCGGATCGGTCATCAGGGGCGGGTTGGGCATCGGCGCCTCGGCGGCCAGCGGAGCCGGCTGGTAGTCGGGTCGCAGCCAGTCCTCGCTGTAGGTCAACTCGTTGGGCCGCGCCATCACACCGACGAACGGGTTGAGTCCCAGAGGCGGAAAGTTGTACTGGCGGTTCTTCACGATAGGGGCCAGATACTGTGTGCACAGTTTGGCTGACTGCTCGGCCCCCAGCCGCGAGGCGGCTTGTACCGCACCGCAGATGAAGTCGATCGGGTTGGCGAAGTTGTTGGCGGCCAAGACGCCGGTCAGGGAATCGTGTGCCGGGGAGTAGACGTTGCTGAGATTCTGCAGCACGTTGGGCGCGACATGCAGGATTTGTTTGACGTCGTCGAGACTGGCCACCAGCGCGCTGCTCACTGACGTCAGTTTGTCCGAGGTGCTGCCCAACGCCTCTTTGTTGGCGCTGATGAACGCCGCGAGATCGGCAGTCGAGGAGTCGATGTCGGCGACGGCCTTGCCCACCTCGTCGGGGTCGTCCGCCAGCGCGGCGGTTACCGAGGCGAAGTTCGCGTTGAGTTGGCGCATCAACTCCGCGCTTGACTGCAGCGCAGAAACCAGGAGGGCCAAATCTTTGGCGCTGCTGAAGATGTCGTTGCTGTGGCCGCCCAGTGCTGATAGCGCGCGTGAGAGCTCTAGCACTGCCTGGTGGATGCTGTTGCCTTGCCCACGCAGATTGTCAGCTGCGGTGTTGAGGAGGCTGCCGAGCGGGCTGGTGCCGTCGGGCTGTGTCGGCGCGAGGGCGTCGGAGAGCTTTTGTAGCTGCTTGCGAACGTCGTCGAATTCGACCGGCACGGCGGTGCGGTCCTGGGCGATGACGGCGTTGTCGCCGAGTGCGGGGCCGGTCGTATAAGCGGGCACAAGCTGAATCGCTCGCGCGGTCACCAGCTGCGGGGAGATGATCACGGCGCCGGCGTCGGCCGGCACTTTGTATTTGGCATCGACCCAAAAAGTGATCTTGGCTCGGGTGGGCTGCGGCTCGATGGTGTCGATCTGGCCGACCTTCACGCCCAGGATCAGCACCTCGTCACCGGGATAGATGCCGTTGCTGTTGCTGAAATAGGCGGTGATTCGGGTGCGCGAATTGACCGGTTGCGCTCGCGTCGCCGCGACAAGTCCGCCTGCCAGCAGGACTGCGAAGACGACGCAGAGGACACGTCGGGTAGGGGACCGTGTCATCTCACTGTCCGGCCTGTGCGTCGGGCGGCGCCGGCGAAGGGGTGAGCGCGGCGCCCGTCTCGGGGGATGTCGGTGGTGACGACGCGACCCCGGGTCCCGGCGCGCCCGGCGGGGGGCCACCCGGGGGCGGAGCCGGCAGCGGCGGTCTGTACGGATATCTCGGGTCGCCCGGATGTCCCGTGATCGCGTCGGGCAAGGTGAGGTTCGGCTCCCCGCCCTGTCCGGTGCGCGGATAGGGCACCGGCAGCGCCGGTGTGCCCGGCTGCCCCGTCTGAGGATCGGTGAGCTGCGAGGGCGCCAGTACGTTGGGGTCGAGTCCAAGGTCGGAGAATGCGGCGTCGACGAAGGGCTGAATGAATTGACCAGGCAGCAGGTTGGCCAGGTACGGCTTGAAGAAGGGACCCGCCGAGACCGCCTCCCCCAGCGCCAGCATGTAGGGCGCGACCTTCTTGATCGCCTCCTGCACTTTGTCTTTGCGGCCGTCCACGATCGCCAGGACAGCGTTGACCTTGTCAAGGGCCGCTGGCAGCTGCTGGTGGTTGTCCTGGATGAAGCCGCGCAGCTGCTCGGCGAAAGCGGAGATGTCTGCTGAGATCCGGTCGAGTGCGGCGGATTCAAGCTGCAGTTGGTGCAGCAGCGCGTTGGAGTCAGCGATCAGCCGGACCACATGGTCGCTGCGCTCGGCGAGGACGCCGATGGATCGGCGCGCGTTGGTGAGCAATTGACGCAGGGACTCGTCGCGTTCGGCCAGCGTCTTGGAGAAGCGCGAGACACCGTCGACGGCCAGTCGCAGTTGCGGTGGGGTCTGGGCGAACTCGTTGGCCAGCGTCGACAGTGACGCATTGAGTGCGTCACTGTTCACGGCATCGACGGTGTTCGACAGTGACTGCAGCGCGTCGGTCAGTTCGTAGGCGGGTGTGGTGCGCTCGAGCGGGATGGTCTGCTGCAGCGTGTTAGTGCCGCGCGGGGTGATCTCCAGGACCTTCACCCCGAGAAGGCTTTTGGTCTTGACCGCGGCTTCTGTGCGGTCGCCGAGATGGATGTCCTTGGTGACGTCGAAGGTGACAAGCACGCGTGCTCCCTGCAGGTCGATGTCGGACACCTTGCCGACTTTGTATCCCGCGATTTGGACGTCCTCGCCGGTCTGTAAGCCACCCGCCTCGGCGAAGTAGGCCGAATAGGTGGCTTTGGAGTTCCAGATGGGCAGCTTGTCGAACTGCAGCGCCGCCGCTATCACACCGACGGTGACTCCGACGCCGACTGCGCCGACGACTCCGAGATTGCGTTCCGATACGGGCTTCATTTGGGCGTGCACCGTCCTGAACTCTGACCGGCTAGCTTGACGTAGACGGGTTGTCCGCCTTTGCCGTTGACTTTGAGGACCACGTCGCACAGGTAGAAAGCGAAGAAGTCGCCGTACAGGCCTTGGCGCCCGAGTCTTTGGTAGGCATCGGGAAGAGTTTGCAGAAGGGTATCGAGGTACTCGTGGTCTGCTACAGCGATGCTCGCGGTGCGATCTGCCTGTGTGACTGCCGCCGCGATCGGCTGCCGTGACTGGCGCAGTAGCTCGGTCACCGATCCGGCGGCCGCGTCGGTGGCCGCGACCGCGTCACCGATGTCGGTCTTACGTGCCGACAGGCCGGCGACGAGATCCGAAAGGGAGGTGACGGCTTTATCGAATTGACCGCTTTGGTCGCCCAACGATCCGAGCAGCGTGTTCAGGTTGGTGACGACTTGCCCGATCAGCTCGTCGCGGTCGGCCAGCGTGCTGGTCAGCGACGCCGCTTGGGCGAGGAACGTGTTGATCGCTCCTCCTTGACCTTGAAATGCCTGCACGAGTTGAGCACTGAGCGTGTTGAGCTTGTCGGGGTCAAGCGCCCGGAACAGCGGCCGAAACCCACCGATGAGTGCGTCGAGGTCCAGCGCCGGTGCTGTGCGTTGCAGCGGGATGGTGTCGCCGGCTTTCATCGCGGCCGGATTACCCGGGCCCTCTTGAAGTTCCACGTAACGGTCGCCGATGAGGTTGTCGTATCGGATGAGCGCACGCGTGCCTTGGGTGAGGACCACCGAGTCGTCGGCGCTGAATTCGACGATGGCGGTGGCGGTTGGCGTAACGGTGATCTGCTTGACCTTGCCGACCTCAACGCCTGCGATCCGGACGAATTGTCCGCTGGCGAGCCCGCTGACGCTGGTGAATTCGGCGCGGTAGACGGTGCGCGATTCGAAGCGCAACTGCGCGAACACCATCAACAGTGCAAACGTTCCGAGTGCGCAGACGCAGCTGAACACCGCCAGCCGAATGATCGTGCCTCGCAGGCTTTGTCTCACCGTCGTGTCCTTTTGCCGTCCGCACCGATCACGGTGCGACCGGCTGCGCTGGTGTGGGTGGGGTGTCCGTCACCGGGGGTTGCGGCGGTGCCCCGCCAGGGTCGTAGGGCGGCGCGCCGTAGGCGGGTGCACCAGGATAGGGCACCGGCCCGATCGCGGGTGGTCCTGCAGAACGGATGCTGGGCGGTTCGGGCGCTGCGCGGGTGGTCGGGAAGAAGTTGACGTACCAGGGGTGCCCGATACCCGGGTTGGGCCGAAAATCCAGTCCTGTGCCGAATCCCGTGTCGGTGATCAGCTGGCGCACAGGAAAGTTCTTGGACGCATCGGGCAGTGAGCCGCAGCCGGGTTTACCGCCGGGCCCGCCTTTGGCGGCCACCCTCGGGAGGTTATCGGGGTAGCGATAGGGGTCACTTCCGAAAAGCGCTGAACCATCCAGGATCGCGGAGTATCCGTTCCCGCCGGTGGAGGCGTAGCCGCCGTTGTCGAGGAACCATTTCGCGCCCAGCAGAAGGCAGGTGTAGATGGGATTGTATTTCATCAACAGGTCGGTGGTGGGTCGCAGAATGTTCAGCGATTCAACGAGGTTGGTTTGGTTGGGCCCCAACAGTTCGATACCTGCGTTCGAGAAGCCGACGGCACTGAGCAGCAGCGCGTCAAGCTGGCCGCGCTGGCCTTTGATGGTCGAGCTGGTTACGTTGAGGTGATCGAGGGCGGCCAGAATGTCGGGCGCGGCAACGCTATAGGCGTCGGTGGCCGCTTTCAGCGAGCGCAGGTCGGCACGCGCCTCGTCCATGAGTGGGTTGAGGGTCCGCAGTACGTGGCTGGCGCTGGTGATCGCTTCTCCGATGGTGGCCCCTTTCCCGCGCAGCCCGTCGGCCAACGCAGTCAGCACGGAGTTCAGTTTTGCGGGATCGACGTGGCTGAGCAGGTCGGTCAGATTCTGGAAGACGGTGTTGAGTTCACTTGTGACGTGCCGGGATTCGATGATTGAGCCGGCGGTGAGTGCGGTGCCGCTGGGTTGTGCCGGATACTGCAGGTCGACGTACTTGCTGCCGAACAGTGTGGTGGAGCGGATCTGCGCAGCGACGTTGGACGGGATGAACCGCATGTCGTCGCGGGACAGCCTCAACTGCAGGCGTGCCTCGGTGCGGTCCAGCTCGACACCGACCACGACGCCGACCTGCACTCCGCGCATCTTGACCTTCGCACCGGGCTCCATCATGAGACCGGCGCGGCCGGTGGTCAGCGTCACGGGGACATCGGAGTCGAAGACGCCGGCAAACAGTGCCGAGCACACCGCGACGATGCCGGCGATGGCGAGCGCCAACGCCAGCGTCCACCACGCCGGCCGTACCGGCCGCCGCCTTGGGCGACGGTGGGCGGGTTTGTACCCGAAGTGAACCACCATCAGCCGGTGTAGTTGAAGTCGCCGGATTGCCCGTAGATGGCCAGCGAGACGAACATGGTGATGAACGTCGCGACGATCAAGGAGAGCCGCACGGCCCGTCCGACGGCTTCACCGACGCCGGCGGGCCCGCCTGAGGCGTTGTAACCGTAGTAAGTGTGGATCAGCATGATGACAATGCCCATGGCGATTGCCTGCAGGAACGACACGACCACGTTGTCGGGGTTGAGGAAGGTGTGGAAGTAGTGGTTGTAGACACCGCTGGACTGGCCGTAGATGGCCGTTGTGCCAACTTGTGCGGCCACGAACGCTGACACCAGAGCCACGCAGTACAGCGGGATCACCACGATGAGGCCCGCGACAACCCGCGTCGATGCCAGATAGGCGATGGACCTGATGCCCATCACCTCCAGTGCGTCGATTTCCTCGTTGATGCGCATCGCACCCAGTTGAGCCGTCGTGCCGGCTCCGATCGTCGCCGCCAAGGCGATGCCGGCGATGAGCGGTGCCGTGAGTCGAACATTGAAGTAGGCCGAGGCAAAGCCGACAAGGGCCTCGATCCCGATGTTGGCAAGCTGGTTGTAGCCAAGGACAGCGACCAGCGCACCGACAGAAAGATTGAGCACAGCGACGATGACGACGGTGCCGCCAACGACGGCCAGGGCACCGACGCCCAAACCCATTTCGGCGATCAGTCGCAGCGCCTCGGCCTTGTAGTTGACCGCGACGTCACCGACCGCGCGAAGTGTGTGACCGTAAAACTTGGTCTGCAGGCCGAGGCGATCCAGCTCGTCGGCGCATCGCGCCGTGTAGCGCCCGATCCTGGACCGGGAAGGAACGGAGGTCACGTCGGCGCCGTCATCGAACGGTCAGTTTCACTGCCACACTTGAGGCCAGCAGATTGATGATGAACAGCGCCACAAATGTGTAGACGACCGTTTCGTTGACGGCATTGCCGACACCGGCCGGCCCACCTTTGACCGTGGTTCCTTTGTAGCAGGCGATGAGGCCCGCGCTCAGACCGAACAACGCCGCCTTGATCAGGCAAGTGAGCACGTCGACGGTATGGGTGATCAGGTTCATGCTGCCGACGAATGCCCCGGCCGTGACATGCTGAACGAAAACTGAAAACAGAAAGGCGCCAACGATTCCGACGAGCACAACGACGGATGACAACATCACCGAGACGAACGTGGCAGCGGCGACCCGTGGCACGACCAGCGTCTGAGTCGGGTTCAATCCCATCACCCGCAGTGCGTCGAGTTCTTCCCTGATCGTGCGTGCCCCTAGGTCTGCGCACATCGCTGTCGCTCCCGCTCCTGCGACGACCAGCACCGTCACAATGGGGCCCAGTTGGCTGACCATCGCGTATGCCGCGTTGGTGCCGGAGAAGTCGGCAGCGCCGAACTCCAGCAGCACGAGGTTGAAGGTGAAGACGGTCAGCACGGAAAACGGTATCGCCAAGAAGATCGTGGGCAGAACTGACACTCTGGCCACGAACCACGACTGGTCGAGAAATTCCTGCCAGGCAAACGGCCGACGCGGGAAGGTCAACAGTGTGTCTGCTGCCATGGCGAAGAAGCCACCGGCTGCGCGCAGCGGTTTGGCCACCACACCCGCTGCCGTCATGCCCGGCCTCCCCGGGGCACACGCGGTCGCCGGCAGCTCTGACGGCTGTTCGCATTCGGCAAGTTGTTCTCCGTCTCGTCTTCAGAAGACCGTGTGTAGTTCTCTGCGGCAACATATTTCATCGACCGAGCAGTCCGCGAAGGCTGACCTGCCGAGTCGATCACCACCGACGGTATTGTCACGGCGGGCCACCGCACACGGTCTATTGACGTAGCCGCGCTCAGTCAAATGACGTAGTGGTCCGCAGCGTTTCGACTGTCCCGAGGGGGTCGCCACGACCAGTGTCGCCGCCTGGCGTCAGGAGTCGGTGAAATCCTCTTTCTAGTAACGGGCTTGCGCGATTCACCAACTGCGTGGAGTGCAGGCGAGGGGTCCGCTGAATCAGCCGGTATCCCTGCGGCGGATTTCATTCGGCGCCCGATTCGCGCAACGTGTCGGCGTATCCGTCATCGTAGGAGTGGTTGAGGTCTTCTAGCGCGATATCGGTTCTGCCGGTCAGATCACGCGAGGGATCGTCGTAGAGCGAGCTGTAGCCACCGGGGCGGCCGTTGAGGATCTCCCACCAGTTGCCGTCAGGGTCAGCGAAATAGAATGAATAAGCTCCATGCTGCTCCTGGGGGCGGTTGATCCGCTGGATCCCGTAGGCGTCTTTGACGGCGACCAGCACCCGGTATGCGGCGTCGACGTCCTCGCGGCTGGCGACATCGATGCCGTTGTGATCGAGCAGTCCCATCCGCCCCGGCTCACGGGTCTCCACGACCACGTAGGTGTGGTGGGTGCCCTTGCGGATCTGCATCGACACCGGACTCACCTGCATGACTTCGAACCCGAGCACCTCTTCATAGAAGCGGCGCGAGGCCTGCAGGTCGAGGGAGTTGAGCGTGCCATGGGAGATCATCACCGTGGGGATCAAAGGCTTGTCAGTCTTGCAACTCGTCGTAATCTGCATTGCTGGTCCGTTCCTGGAATGCTCAGTAGTGGGTGGCGACAGTGACTTCGAGACCATCGAGGCCGGCGTGATAGGAAATCTGGCATGCCAACCGCGAATTGGGCTGTCGGTTGTCGAGTTCAGCAAGAAGTTCCTCTTCGAATTCGTCAGGCTCGCTGAGACGATCCGCCCAACCCTGTCCGACGAAGACGTGGCATGTTCCGCAGGCCATGTTCCCGCCGCACAGCCCGACGATGCCGACTTTGAGCTTGCGCAATTGAACCATCAGCACGGTGCCCTCGACCGGCTCCAGATCGTGGATATCACCCTGGCGGTCAGTCACTTTCACTACCGGCATGCCGACTCCCCCTGTGGCTTTCCGGCAGGCCACTGCGCGATACTCACGGCAGAAACGCTATGCCCTCCGTGGCGTTGACGACACGGTCGAATGACCGACGTTTCCTACGTCAAACGACGTAGAGCGCGCGGCTTAGCAGCTCTCGGATTCGGACTCGGTGAGCCCAACGTCTAACGCCCATAACGCAATCTGGGTGCGCGAAGCCAGCCCCAGCTTGGCCAGCACATTGCTGACGTGCGTGCGCGCTGTGCGTTCGGTGATCGTCAGGTGCTTGCCGATCTCGCGATTGGACAGCCCCTTGGCAACCAGCGCCGCGATCACTCGCTCGCGTGGGGTGATGAGGGCCACGGGTTTGTCGGTCGCCCTCCACGCCCTGCTCAATGCGCTGGTCACCGCCGGATCCACGGGCATCTCGCCGGCATACACCGCGCGCAGCGCCGCTACCAGTTCGTCGGGACCGGTGTCCTTGAGCAGGTAGCCGTTGGCTCCGGCGGCCAGCGCGTGGCGGGCCCGGGCGGCGTCGCCGAAACTGGTCAAGACCAAGGTCCGAATCTGCGGATAGTTGGCGGTGATGTGCGAGATAGTTTGAGTCCCACTCAATCCCGGCATCTGCAGATCCACGACGGCGACGTCGGGAAGCTGGCCGAATGCCGTCAGGCGGGCAAGGGCGTTCAACGCGTCCTGGCCGTCGTGGGCTTCGGCGACCACGTCGATGTCCTCGTGCATCGCGAAGAACGCTCGCATCCCCTGCCGGACGACGGCATGGTCATCGGCGAGGAGAACCCGTATGACGCGGCGTTGGTGCGTCATAGGTGGACCTGATCGAGCGGTATCCGGATTTCAATCATGGTTCCGTTCGCCGAGCTCTCGATCCTCAGCCGGCCGCCGAGTTCCTTACAGCGGCCGCGCATGTTATCCAATCCGAGGTGACCGGGTTTGGCCGCTTCCGGGTCGAAACCGGGTCCGTCGTCTTGGATCCGAACGACCATCAGCTCCCCCGCGCAGTCGCTTTCGGTCCTCAGCGTCACCGAGATGCGCCGGGCCGCAGCGTGGTTGATGGCGTTACCGATCGCCTCCTGCACGATCCGGTAGACGTGTTCGTCGTAGGGCCGAGCAAGGGCCGGGATGTCGTCGGCGGCATCGACGAAGACGTTGGCTCCTGTCCGGCTGCCGACGGCCTCGGCCAGACGGCGCAACGCCGGTGCGAGGGCATGTTCGCGCAGCTCGGTGGGGCGCAGATGCAGGACAAGAGTTCGCATCTCGTCGACCGCTGCGGTGATCAGACCGTTCAGCTCCCTCAGCCCGGTTTGCAGCGGCCCGGCATCGCCAAGGAGACGATCAGCTTCGAGTTCAAGTGCGCGGGTACGCAGCTGCATCGAGAAGAGCAACTGGGATACCGCGTCGTGCAGGTCCCGGGCCATGTGAGCTCGTTCCTCGAGCGCGGCCTTCTCCCTGGCCTGGGCGAGCAGATGGGCGGTGTGCACGGCCAGCGCCCCATGGTCGGCCATGGCGGTGAGAAACGACAGGTCTGAGGCGTTGGGTTCATTGCCGCGGGCGTAGAAGGCCGTCATCGCTCCGACTGTCTCTTCGCGCACCGTCAGCGGAACGGCGACCAACTTGCTCCATCCGACCTCTTCGGCCAATTTGACCAGCGGGGCGAAACGCTCATCAGAGGCGAACTCTGCGTCGATGTCGGCGACGAGTCGATCGCCGGTACGGAATGTCTCGACGGTCAGCAGCGGCGCTCCCAGCGAGCGCGCCTGTTCCAGGCCGTCGCGGTAATCGCCGGGACAGCCTGCCGCACCGACCATTTCGAAGGTGTCACCGAAACGCGAGCGCAGGCTGACAGTGCACATGTCGGCACCGCTGACGGTGCGCGCCTCATCGGCCAGCTGGTCTAAAACGATTTGCAGGGGGCCCTGCCAGGCGATGCTCGAAGCCGCCCGCGCGAAAGCCGAGATCATCCGGTCATGCCGCCGGTCCGCCGCGGAGGCCCCATCGGCCAGCTGCTCCGCCATGGTGGGAATGTACGCCGGGTGCGGCTCGGGCCACGCCGGTTTCTGACCTCGCCAACAGCAGATACGTCATTTGACGCAGCGAAAACAGGTCAATTGGCGCTGTGTGGGCCAGGGCGGGCCGACTTAACGTCAGGGCTAATCCTCGCCGCAAGACGAAAGAGATGACATGCTCCTGATTCTGGGTCCGACAGGTCAGGTCGGAACCCACGTCATCGCGGAACTCGGGCGTCGGGGAACACCGTTTCGGGCGGTCGTGCGCACCGCGGCCGCTGCGGCGCGGGTACGCGAAGCCGGCGGCCAGCCCGTCACCGGTGACCTCGCCCACCCTGAGACGGTCGCTCCGCATATGGCTGATGTGTCCCGAATGTTTCTTCTGACGCCCGGCAGCCCCGATCAGCTCCGCATCCAGAACCGACTCGTCGACTCGGCTAAACAGGCCGGCGTCGCGGCCGTCGTCAAACTGTCTGTCTACACCGCCGCGGAGGATTCTCCGTGCTCGTTGAGCCGATGGCACTGGGCCAACGACGAATACCTCAAAGCCAGTGGGCTGGCGTGGAGCATCCTGTATCCGCACACGTTCATGCAGAGCATCGCTCTGCAGTTCGCGCGCGCCGTCCGCGACACCGGCGTCATACAGGCCGCAGTCGGACCTGATAAGGCCATCAGCATGGTCGACGTGCGCGATGTCGCCCACGTGGCTGCCGCCGTGCTCTGCAGCGATGCCCATCATGGCCGGGAATACTTGATCACCGGACCTGAACCGCTGACCTACGCCGACTGCGCGCGCAAGCTGTCGCGGTCGCTGGGGCGACACGTGGACTACGTCCGGGTCGCCCCGCAGACAGCACACGATCTGTTCACCGCCGGCGGGTTCCCCGAATGGCTCGCTGACGCCTTGGTGGCGCTATTCGCGATGTATGACACCGGCGAACTGAATCCGATCAGCGACGTCACAGCGACTCTGGTGGGCCGCCCTGCCCGCACATTCGACGACTTTCTCGCCGACGACCTGGCCCTGTTCAGCTGACGTGTTCACTCGTGTGCGCCGTCCCGGCCGGCGAGCTCATCGACGAAGGGATCGACCACGTGGAAATGCCGCAACCGGCAATGGTGATGACACCAGCGGCTCCGCTGGACGGCTGGTATGCAGCTGCCTGGGACCGGGAAGTCGGGCGCGAGCCTCTCGCGCGCCGAGTGGCCGACGAACCAGTGGTGCTCTATCGCACCCGAGACGGCCGTCCGGTGGCTCTAGCGGACGCGTGCTGGCATCGACTGGCGCCGTTGTCGATGGGCGCGCTCATCGGCGAGGAAAGTATTCGCTGCCCCTATCACGGGATCGTCTACAACGCGAACGGACGATGCGTCGGCATGCCGGCGCAGGAGACAATCAATCCGAGCGCGATGGTGCGTTCTTTTCCTGCGGTGCAACGCCACAGATTCATCTGGGTGTGGCTGGGGGACCCCTTCTGCGCCAACCCTGACCTGATCCCTGACATGCATCAAATGGACGATCCGGGGTGGGCCGGCGACGGCGAATCTATCGAATTGAGATGTAATTTCGCGCTGGTGCTCGACAACCTGATGGACCTCACCCACGAAGAATTCATCCACACCAGCAGCATCGGTGGCCGCGACATCAGTTCCTCGGAGTTCGTCGTCAGCTCCGAGGGAGACTCAGTCACCCTCTCTCGCTGGATGATCGACATCGAGCCGGTCCCGTTCATGGGCGCTCAGCTGCGCACTAGGTTCCCCGCATTCGCGGGCAATGTCGACCGCTGGCAGATCATCCACTACCAGTATCCCTCCACCATCTGCATCGACGTCGGGGTGGCCAAGACCGGCACCGGCGCCCCCGACGGTGACCGCTCGCAGGGGATCAACGGCTACGTGATGAATACCATCACTCCGGAGACGACAACGAGTTGCCGATACCACTGGGCCTGGATGCGCAACTACGAGTTGCGAAGTCAACTGTTGACCACCCAGATCCGTGACGGCATCCGCAACGTCTTCAAAGAAGACACGGCAATGCTGCATGCCCAACAGCAAGCCATCAGCGCGAACCCCGGGTTCGCTTTCTACAACCTCAACATCGACGCCGGCGGCATGTGGATACGCCGCATATTGGGGCGTCATCTTCGACAGCGCGAACCCGCCGGACGTGGATCATGACCGCGGCTGTCGCTCATCGGGTCTGGCGAGACGCCATCGTCATCAGCTCCACACCCATTGCCGCGCGGGTACGGCGCATCGAGGTCGAGATGCCCGACCCGGTGAGCGCACCGCCGGGCTCACACATCGACGTCGCCATTTCTGCCAACGGCACGCAGCTGATTCGCTCGTACTCGATCGTCGACGTGTCCGCAGACGGGCGTCGTTTGGCGATCAGTGTGCTGCAGACGGAGTCTTCGCGCGGCGGGTCAACGCAGATGCACCGACTGTGCGCCGGTCAGCCGATCCGGTTACGCGGGCCCGTGCAGAACTTTGCGCTGACCGTCGGCGCATCGCGATACCTGTTGGTAGCGGGAGGAATTGGGATCACCGCGCTAATCGGCATGGCTGCGGCGCTGCGGCGGGCGGGTGCGGACTACCGCCTGGTCTACCTGGGCCGCAACCGATCGCGGATGCCCTATCTGGATGACGTGCACAGAATGCACGGCGAGCGACTGACCGTGCATGTCTCCGAGGACAGCGGGGTGATGGACATCGATGATCTGCTGTGCTCGGTCGACGCGGCCACCGAGCTCTACATGTGCGGACCCGCCGACCTGATGCAAGCCATCCGGCTGGCCTGGTCGCAGCGCCGCCTACCCGAGGCGAATCTGCGTTTTGAAACATTCGGTGCGGGTGCGGCCACCGCGCCGTTCCTCGTACGGGTTCCGCGGCTGGGCCGTGAAACCGTCGTGTCGCCCGAGCAGACGATGTTGGAGGCACTGACCGGGATCGGCGTCGACGTGATGTCGGACTGTCTGAAGGGCGAGTGCGGGCTCTGCGCGGTCGACGTACTGGCCGTGCAGGGCGCTGTCGAGCATCGTGACGTCTTCTACAGCCGCGACCAGCAGCTGAGCAATCGCAGATTATGCGCATGCGTTTCGCGTGTGGTCGCCGCGCCACACGTGACGCAGGGCGACGCGCAACGCTCAACGGCCCGGCCGGCGATCTCGATCGACATCCGTTGACGCGACTACGACGCGAGGACACCTGTGAAACCACCGCCGGCACCACCAAAGCCGACCGCCACCACCGTCATCGGCGGCCAGCAACTACACGGTCCGCACGTCGAGATCGTCAACCCAGCCGACCCGCTGCAGGTCGTCGGCACCCACTGCCTCGGCAACCCTGATGACGCACACGCAGCTGTGATGTGCGCCCACGCGGCCTTCCCGGCTTGGAGTACCCACCCGCCGGCGGCGCGCGCCGAACGTCTGGTGTTCGGCGCGCAGGCCATCGACAGCGATTCCCTGGCGTTGGCCACGCTGCTGACCCAGGAGCACGGCAAGGTACTCGGCGAAGCCACCGCTGAGATCGCCAATGCGACCGCGACACTGCGCTATTACGCCGGACTAGCCGCAGCGTGGTCGGTCGAGAAGGTCAACGTCGATCATCGCGGGAAAATCATCGAGCGCCGCGTGCCCATGGGTGTGGCCGCGGTGATCGTGCCCTGGAACTTTCCGGTGCTGTTGGCCATGCTCATGCTGGCGCCGGTGCTGGTCGCGGGAAACACAGCCGTGGTCAAACTGCCCGACTATGCACCGCTGGCGTTGTCTTCCGCACTGCACCGATTGGCCGGCTCACTGCCCGTCGGCGTGCTCAACGTCCTCAGCGGCACAGGGCCTGACGTGGGTATGGCCCTGACTCGGCACCCGTTGGTCCGCAAGATCAGTTTCACCGGCAGCACGGAAACCGGCCGAACCATCATGCGTGACGCCAGCGTCACCCTGAAGAATCTGAGTCTGGAACTGGGCGGCAATGACCCTGCAGTCCTCCTCGCCGACGCCCACCTCGACGAAGACCTCATCGACCAGTTAGCCACGGGCTGCTTCACCGCGTCGGGCCAGGTCTGCTACGCACCGAAGCGACTGTATGTCCACCAGCGGCTGTTCTCCGACTTCGTCGAGGCATTCACAGCGCATGCCGCGAAACTCGTTCTCGGCAACGGATTGCACCGTGCTGTCACGATGGGGCCGGTGTGCAACCAGCGGCAGTTCCAGCGCCTCAGTCAGCTCATCGAGTCGTCGCGCGACGACGGCGCCGACGTGGTTCAGGTCGGGCAGATACACGAATCGGCAAGTAGCCGCGGATATTTCGTGCGCCCGACCATCGTCACGGGCCTTTCGGAGGATGCTGCTCTGGTGACCCAGGAACAGTTCGGTCCGGTCGTGCCGATCCTTTCCTTCGCCGACGACGAACAGGCGGTTGCGCGTGCCAACGCCACCGAGTTCGGTCTGGCGGCGTCGGTGTGGTCAGCCGACATCGACCACGCGCTGGCTGTCGGCCGCAGGATCCAGGCCGGCTCGGTCTTCATCAACGTCCACCGTGTCGGTGCTTCTGACGTCACGATGCCATTCGGTGGCTTCAAGCAGAGCGGGATCGGCAGGGGTCACGGCGTGCAGGCGCTGGAAGAAGCCAGCGAACTTCAGATCCTCGCCCAGCGCAACGACATGCGCTACCGGCCGCAGGCTTCCCGGCATCGCGAACCGGGCCTCAGTAGTGAAGGACTCACATGAGCTCTCCATCGCCTGTCACGATCGTCGGCGCAGGGATTGGCGGCCTCGTCCTCGCACTCGAACTGCACTCGGCGGGGATCCCGTGCCGCATCTATGAAGCCGCTCCGGCACTCGCCCCGCTGGGGGTGGGGATCAACATCCTGCCGCATGCATGCGCAGTGCTCGCCGAAGTCGGGGTCCTCGATCAGTTGGCCGCTATCGCAGTCACCACCCGGGAGTCGGTGTTCTTCAACCGCTTCGGCCAACTCATCTACACCGAGCCGGCAGGCCGTTTCGCCGGTTACCCGTATCCGCAGTTGTCTATACACCGGGGCGATCTTCAACTGGCGTTGGCCGAGGCGGTGGTGGACCGCATGGGCGCAGAGGCGATCGTGCTCGATCACACCTGCGTCGGCGTCACCGACGACGGCGCAGTCACGACAACCCGGTTCAGATCCACCAGCACCGATCGAGCCTTGCCGTCGGTCGCCTCAGGTGTGGTGATTGCCTGCGACGGAGTCCATTCCGCGATTCGCAAGCAGTTGTTTCCCGACGAGGGCTCACCGCGGTACTCCGGTGTGTTGATGTGGCGGGGAACCAGCGTCCATCCGGCCTTCCTCAGCGGAGCAAGCATGGTCCGGGCCGGTTGGCTGGCCACAGGCAAGATGGTCATCTATCCGATCCGCGACCACGTCGACGCGGCCGGTCACCAATTGATCAACTGGGTGGCCGAGATCGAGCGCCCCTATTGCGGGGACCGCGACTGGGGTCGACCCGGCCGGTTCGATGACTTCCTGCCGGCGTTCGCCGACTGGCGTTTCGACTGGCTGGACGTCCATGAGCTGATCCTGCGCGCCGACGCGGTTCTCGAGTACCCGATGGTCGACCAGGAACCGTTGCCGCGATGGACTTTCGGTGGTGTGACGCTGCTGGGGGATGCTGCTCACCCGATGGTGCCGCGCGGCTCCAACGGCGCCGGGCAGGCGATTCTCGATGCGCGTAGCCTGCGCAGCCATCTGCAGAACCACGATGATCCGCGGACCGCCCTGCGCGCATACGAGCACGAGCGCCGGCCACAGACGCAGGCAGTGGTCCTGGCCAATCGCACCGCACCGCCGGATGCCATTCTTCGCGAGGTGTGGGAGCGCAGCGGGGATCGGCCCTTCGACAGACTGGCCGACATCATCACCGACGACGAGATCGCGTCGATCTCGCAGCGCTACAAAGACATCGCCGGCCTCCGCGGCGGCACGACGTGAGTACCGCCGGGGCGCCGTGTGTGCCGGCTCGCGACGACGTCATCGTCGTCACCGGAGGGGGCCGCGGGATCGGCGCCGCACTGGTGGGGCACTTGGCGGCGCTGGGTATCCGCGTGGTGATCGCAGACGTGCTCGACACTGAGAGCGCGGCGCTGGCTGAGAGGTCGCAAGCAGAAGGGCACAGCGTGGACTTCGAGCACACCGACGTCGCGTGCCCCTCCTCGACGCGGGCGTTGGCGGCCGCAGTGCTGGCCCGCTACGGGCGCATCGACGCGCTCATCAACAACGCCGCCATCTACGCCGGTATCGGCGGCAAGAAGCATTTCACTGACATCTCCACCGAGGAGTGGGACCGGGTGATGGCCGTCAACACCAAGGGGGCCTGGCTGATGACTGCCGCCGTCTTTCCTGCGATGAAGGCCCGCCACCAAGGCGCGGTGGTCAATGTTGCCTCAGCGACAGTCCATGCCGGAGTGCCCTTCTTCGCCCACTACACCGCGTCGAAAGGTGCCGTCATCGCGCTCACCCGATCGATCGCCAAAGAGGTGGGCCGCGAAGGCATCACGGTCAATGCAGTCGCGCCGGGGCTAGTTGACAACGAATCATCAGCGCTGCTCAACGAATCGGCGTATCTGCCGGCGGTCGCCGGCGCGCGGGCGATCCCGCGGAACATGACGCCCGCGGACCTGTGCGGGGCGGTGAGCTTCCTATGTTCACCGGCGAGCCGGTTCATCACCGGCCAGACCGTCATCGTCGACGGCGGCCTGAGTTTCACCTGAGCGCCCGATCCCACTGCCCGCACCGCCGAGGAGTACCGAATTGACAGCACAGCACGCCGCGGACACGCCCGAAAAACTGTACGCCGATATGCGGGCCACTCACCTGAACCCGTTGTGGACTCAGGTCGGCGACCTGATGCCGATGACGCCTACCCCCAAGGCGATTCCGTATGTGTGGCGGTGGGATGACTTGTCCCCCATCGCCGCCCGCGCCGGGGCTTTGGTGCCGGTCGGCCGCGGCGGGGAGCGGCGGGCCATCGCTTTGGCGAATCCCGGTCTGGGCGGGCTGCCTCACGCCACGCCGACCTTGTGGGCAGCCATCCAGTACCTCGGCGGTATGGAGACCGCACCTGAACACCGCCACAGCCAGCATGCATTCCGGTTCGTACTCGAGGGCCAAGGCGTGTGGACGGTGGTCGACGGAGACCCGGTCGCCATGAGCCGAGGCGATCTGCTGGTCACACCGGGATGGTGTTTTCACGGCCACCAGAACACCGCTGATCGACCGATGACATGGATCGACGGGCTCGACATTCCGTTCGCCGGCTACAGCGACACCGGGTTCTTCGAGTTCGGCCTCGACGGGCTGACCGACGACTCAACCCCCTCTACATCGCGGTCTGAGAGGCTGTGGGCCTATCCGGGTCTGCGTCCGCTGCGGTGCGTGCAGGACACGGCAAGCACACCGATGTCGGCCTACCGATGGTCGTTCACCGACGCGGCACTGCGTGCGCAGCTTGAACTCGAGGACGACGGCTACCCCGGCACACTGGAGCCTGGCCACGCCGGTGTGCGGTATACCAACCCGTCCACCGGCGGGGACATATTGCCCACCATTCGGGCCGAATTCCACCGTCTGCGCGCCGGAGCACGCACCCGTTGCGTTCGGGAGGTCGGCTCGACGATCTACCAAGTCTTCAGCGGCAACGGCGTGTTCACGCTCAACGGTGTCGACACCGCAGTCTGCCACGGCGACCTCATCGCGGTTCCGTCCTGGGCGGCATGGTCGATCCAGGCGATCGAGGAACTCGACCTCTTCGCCTTCTCCGACATTCCGATCATGGAAGCACTGCGGTTGTACCGCACTGAATTCTGCGGTGAGGCCTGACATATGAGACTTGCCACCATACGTCTCGGCGGATCGACTGCAGCAGTGCGCGCCGATTCAGACACCGCAGCCACACTCATTCCGGGCTTCGCCGACCTGTCGGGCTTACTGGCCGAGCCGAAGTGGCGCACGATCGCCGCAGCGGCCGACGGAGCTCAGGTCGATCTCGCGACGGCGGAGTACGCTCCGGTGGTACCCAGCCCCGGCAAGATCATCTGCGTAGGCCTCAATTACGCCAGCCATATCATCGAGATGGGGCGCGAGATTCCGCAATATCCCACACTTTTCGCCAAGTTCAAAGAGGCGTTGACGGGTCCGTACGACGATGTTCACGTTCCCGGTTACGCCGCAGCCGAGCTTGACTGGGAAGCCGAGCTCGCGGTGATCATCGGCGCACCCGCATTCCGGGTGAGCGCCGCCGAGGCCGAGGACCGCATCGCCGGCTATTCGATTCTCAACGACTACACGATGCGTGATTTTCAATATCGGACTCCACAGTGGGACCAGGGCAAGACATTTGAGAAAACCAGCGGTTTCGGCCCCTTTCTGGACACCGAGTTCCAGCTGGGCGGCACCATCGAGACACGTCTGGACGGCGAGGTGATGCAAAGCGCATCTACCGATGACTTGGTGTTCGGGCCTGCGGCACTGATCGAATACATCTCACACATCGTGAGCTTGCAGCCCGGCGATGTGATCGCCACGGGCACGCCAAGTGGGGTGGGGCACGCCCGGTCCCCGAAGCGCTACATCGGTCACGGCCAAACCGTCGCGGTCCGCATCGACGGCCTGGGCACTTTATGTAACACCACGCTGATTGGACCCGAAGGTCGATGAAGTTCCACGCTATGACGCTCGCCGAACGGATCGAAAATGTCCGCAGCGGAACCGCACACTGCATGGACCATGTGCTGCAACTCGACGACAGCGAGTTCGATGCTGCGACGCTGCTGCCGGGCTGGAACCGCCGTCACGTCATCGCCCATCTGGCGTACAACGCTGCCGCGCTGGCACGGTTGCTGGACTGGGCGGTCACCGGTGTCCAGACGCCGATGTACGAGTCGGCTCGGCAGCGCGGCGAGGAGATCGAGCGAGGCGCCGACCTCGATCCCAAGATCCTGCGTGAGACCCTCGACCAGGAGATCGTCGCGCTGGATCGCAAGTGGGTCGGTATGCCCGATGCCGCATGGTCGGCGCACGTGAAAACGGCGAAGGGCCGGACTGTGCCGGCCTCGGAGACCATCTGGATGCGTGCACGCGAGGTCTGGATCCACGCGGTGGACCTGGCCAACGGCGCCACCTTCGCCGCGGTGCCCGATGCGGTACAGAGCAGCCTCATCGCCGAGATCGCCACCGGGTGGCGCGCGCAGGGATGGTCGGTCGAGGTGAACGCGCAGTCCGCGGGCAATGTCACCGTATCGCTGCACGGTCCGCACGTCGACGCGACGACGGTCAGCGGCGCCTCAGATGCGGTGCTGCGCTGGATGACTGGTCGTGGCGCCGAGTCCCTTCACGCAGCGCGTCCGCCCGCGGCGCCGCACTGGCTGTGACATCACCCGGAGTGGATCCCTAGCCGGTGGCCGGTCTAGCCTGCGCACGTACGGCATCGACAAGCAGCGTCATGCGCTCACGGTAGGTGACAACGTTATCAACCTTTATCTGCTCGTAGCCGCGGATCAAGTCGGGCAGGGCCGCGGCCTCTGCGACCATGGCGGCGTTGCGTGGCGTCAGATCTGCGGCGAGATCGCTCATATAGTCGATGTATTCGTCGATGAGCCGACGTTCCAATCGCCGCAGGCCCGTCCAGCCAAAGGGATCCAGCGGAGTACCCCGCAGAGGGCGCATCCACACCAGCGCCGCATAGACATATCGGAACCAGGGACCCAAGCTGATCTTGTGCCGCATGCCGAGCATCCGCAGCAGCGGTGGGTGCAGTCGGTAGGAGACACGAGCGCCGGCGCCGAACGCTGCCTGTATCGACTGCGTGAACGCAGGATCGAGAGACAGTCGGGCCACCTCGTATTCGTCCTTATAGGCCATCAGCTTGTACAGGTTGCGTGCCACAGCTTCGCTGATGGCTGAGTCACCAGGGAGCACCTGGCCCTCGACGCGCGCGATCTGGCTCACCACTTCCACGTAGCGCCTTGCATATCCGACGTTCTGATAGGCGATCAGGTCGGGCACCCGGATGGTGAGCGACTTGTGCAACTCAGAGGCCGGTGCCGCGCCCACTGACGCGATAAGCTCGGCGGCTTGCGACGAGACCGCCGGGGTGACGGTGTGCGCTGCGCGCCGTCGTACCGCCTCGGTGAAGCCGTGAGGGTCGGCGACGAACTGCCGCCCGCGGCGAAACGCCTGGATGTTGTCCTCGACGGCCACGCCGTTGAGGCCGATGGCGTATTCGATCTGGGCAGCTGGTATCGGTAGCGCTCCGGTCTGGTAGGCCGCACCCGCCAACAACAAGGTGGCGAACTGGTCTGAGCCGAAAAGCGTTTCGGCGTGGGCTCGCGCATCGAGCTGCACCATCGCGGCGGCCCGAGTTCCCTGTGAGATTGCGTCGGTGAGCTCCGCGATCTGCGGATAGGACGCCGATGTGTCGGTGACCATGTCGCCGGTGGGCACCTTGCTGGTCGAGATCACCGCGACCGTCCTGGCTGGGTCGGCGGCGCGCAGATTCTTCGGCTCGGCGGCGACCAGTAGGTCGGCACCGAGGTATAGGTCCACCTCGCCGTCGGCGGCGCGGGACGCGAGCTCCATTGGGGAGCGGGTCACCTTGATATCGGAAACCACCGCCCCACCCTTCTGGGCGATGCCGGTCTGGTCGAGCGACACCACGTGCAGCTGCGCGGCCGCGGCCGCGGTCCCCAGAATCTGGGAAAGGGTCACCACGCCCGAACCGCCGACGCCCAGGACTCGGGTGGTGTGACTGGTCTGAAAGAACTGCCGCGCCGGTTCGCAATAAGCGTCGGCCGAAAGCGCTTCCAATGCTGTGCGATTGGGCTGTTCGCCGCCGGCTGGGACTACGCTGACGAACGATGGGCAGTCTCCGGCAAGGCATGAGTAATCTTTGTTGCACGACGACTGGTCGATTGTGGTTTTGCGGCCGAATTCCGTGTCGACGGGATGTACGGACAGGCAGTTTGATTGGACCCCGCAGTCGCCGCAGCCTTCGCAGACGCGTTGGTTGATCGCGATGCGCATCGGTGGCTCGGGGGCGGTACCGCGCTTACGTTTGCGGCGCAATTCGGTGGCGCATTCCTGGTCGTGGATGAGGAACGTGACGCCCCGAATCGTCGCCAAATGCTGTTGGGCTTCGACGATTCGGTCACGAGACCACACCTGCACATTGCGGGGCAGGCGGCGACGGTATGCCTTGGCATCCTCCGTTGTGACGATGATTTTGGCAACACCCTCCGCAGTCAACGCCCGACAGATGCGGGGAATGCTCATCTGGCCGACGGCGTCCTGGCCGCCGGTCATCGCGACCGTCGAGTTGTAGAGCAGCTTGTAGGTGATGTTGGCGCGCGCGGCGATGGCCGCGCGTACGGCCAGGCTCGCAGAGTGGTGAAACGTGCCGTCGCCAAGATTCTGCAGAATGTGCTGGCGTTCGAGGAACGGCTGCATGCCCAGCCATTGCGCGCCCTCCCCGCCCATCTGCGTCAAACCGGTGACGTCGCCGACCATGTGAGGCCGCATCCCGACGATCAGGCCGTGGCAACCGATCCCGGCACCCACCAAGGACCCGGGGGGCGTCTTGGTCGACGTGTTGTGCGGACACCCTGAGCAGAAGTAGGGACTTCGCGTGGCGAGGGGAAGCTCGACGCGGCGACGTGATTGCGGGCTGGAGGTGACCGCGAGTTCGGCCAGGCCGGTGTAATCGGCGAACCGTTTGGACAGGGCGTCGCGGACGAGGTCGACAGTCAGTTCTCCGTCGTCACGGAGAAGTACTGAGCCGTCGAGATTGCGTTTGCCAGTGATGCGAAGGTCGCTGCTGACTCCGTATAGGCAGTCCTTGACTGCCATTTCGATGAAGGCGCGTTTCTCCTCGACGATGATCAGCTCGCTCAAGCCGGCGGCGAATCCGCGGAGAATCGTCGGTTCGAGCGGGTAAATCATGCCCAGGCGCAACAGTCGGATTCCGCGGCGCGTCAACTCGGCGTCGTCGATATTCAGCGCGAGCAACGCTTGGCGGACGTCGAGATAGGTTTTGCCGGCGGCGACGATGCCGATCCGGTCGCTGGGGCCGCGGTCTGTTATCCGGTTGAGCCCGTTGAGTTGTGCGTAGCGTCTGGCAAGGTCCAGTCGGGTGCTGTTGCGACTGTGTTCAAGCTCAGCGAGCCTGGGCTGCAGCAACTTACCCGTAACGCTGTGCCGAAACGGCCGACCGTCGATCTGCGGCAGGTGTGGTGAAAAATGCTGCGGGCAGATCGTGACGGGCCCGGCGCCGTCTGCGACCGCGGTGGCGATCTTCACCGCGCTCCACAAGCCGCATGACCGTGACATCGCCACGCTGTGCAGACCGAGGTTGTAGAGATCCTGCGGATCGGCTGGCGACAGTGTCGGCACGCCCAGATCGGCTAAGAGCACTTCAGAAGAGCCGGGGACCGTTGAGGACTTGGCGCCGGGGTCATCCCCGACGAATAGCACGGCGCCGCCATCGGGGTGGGTGCCGGCAAGATTGTTGTGCCGCAGGGCATCGGAGGCGCGATCCAGTCCGGGTGACTTGCCATACCAGTAACCGACGATGCCATCGACGCGGCAGTCGGGAAGTTGGGCCGCGAGTTGGGTTCCTTGGACGGCGGTGGCGGCGAGCTCTTCGTTGACCGCAGGGGCGAAGACGATGTCGTGATCGTCGAGTAGCTGCTGCTGGCGCGCCAGTTCCAGGTCGTAGCCGGCCAGCGGCGAGCCCTCATACCCGGAGATGAACGCTGCCGAGGAGCGGCGGCGATGAATGTCGCTGCGGCGCTGGTCGATCGGCACCCGAACGAGTGCCTGGATTCCGGTGAGCTGAACAGTTCCTTCGATAGCGCTGTACCGGCGCGCCAGCGGGTTCGACTCTTCCATTAGGCGGCTGCGCGCACGGTGTTGGTCAAGGCGCCGATACAGTCGGCCGACACGGAGACGACGTCACCGGGCCGGAGGAAGACGGGCGGGTCTTGGCCCGCACCGACTCCGGCGGGGCTGCCGGTGCTCAGCAGGTCACCGGGGCGAAACAGGTAGTACTGCGACATCGCGGCAATCAGCCCGGGTATGTCGACGATGAGATCTGCCGTTGACGAGTCCTGCATTACGGTCCCGTTGACGGTGGTTTTCAGATGTATGCGGGCCGGGTCGGCGATTTCGTCGGCGGTGACGACTTCAGGTCCCAGGGGAGCAAAAGTCGGAAACTGCTTGCCCATCAACATTTCTACGATCGCCCACTGCGGGCCGTCGCCGTCGTTGTTGAGGGTTGCGGCGAGCTTGTCGCGCGCGGAGACGTCGTTGAGCAATGTGTAGCCGGCGACGTAGCACATCGCGTCCTCGGCACCGACGGCGTGGCAGGTGCGGCCGAAGACGACGCAGATCTCGCCTTCGTAGTCGACGTGGTCTGGCGCGGCGGCCGGCAGCACGATGGCCTCGCCCGGGCCGATCACCGCCGACGCGCTCTTGACAAATGACGGCGGGGCCGGGGGTGGTGCCGCACCGAACTCGGCAGCGTGTGCGGCGTAGTTGCCGCCCACGCAGACGATCATCTCGCGCTGACCGACGGGGCTGTGTAGCTCGACTTGTGCTGCGGGGATGAGCCATCCGCGGGCAATGGCGTCCTCCGGGTCTGCGGCGATGGCGTCCAGACGGTCTTCCATGACCGGGCGGAGATCGGATATGCGTGCCAAGGCTTCCCCGACGGTGCGGGGCGCGTCCACGCCCGGCAATGCGGCGAACGGGGCCACGGACCAATCTGGCCGACGAGCGCCGACAATGAGCTGGCCTTCAGTGTTCTTTAGTCGCACGAGTTTCATCGTTTTCTCCTCATGGGCAACAACGGCTGTGTGCATCGCTTCTCCGTGAGTACCGGGGACTTCGCCGCGGGGTCAGTGCCGATCAAGCGCTGCGCACGCCGGAAACCGGCCCCATCGTCGAACGCGACTACGCCTGCTATCTCGTCCCCGCGTCTGCAGACCGCGACGTAGGGTTCATTGATCCCGCCGCCGGTGAGGAATTCGGTCTCTACGCAGGTGTCGCCCGCCAACTGCAGCCGGTGACCGAATTGGTCGGACCATACATAACTGTGTTTTGTGTAGGGCTTGTCGCTGCCCGCCGCCAGATTGGCGGCAACCAAGCGGCCCGCGTCACGAGCGGCAGTCCAGTGCTCGGTGCGCACACCGCGTTCGCCGTGGTTATCCCGGCGCCGGGCGACATCGCCGACGGCGTATACGCCAGGCACGGTGGTTCGCATCGCCGAGTCGGTGAGCACACCGTCGTCGAGCGCCACTCCGCTATGGGCCAGCCACTTGGTGTTCGGCGATGCGCCGACCCCCACGACGACCATGTCCGCGTCGATGATGGTGGTGTCCCTCAGACGCAGCGCCAGCCCCTTCCGCAAGGGTGAAAGGCCGACAACTGCTGCCCCGCAGCGAATTTCGACTCCGTGGCTTCGGTGAAGCTGCTCGATGGGGGCTGCCAGCTGTTGCGGCAGCGCCCGGGCAAGCAGGTGGTCGACGGTGTCGATGACAGTGACCTGCAACCCAAGCCGGCAGGCTGAGGCCGCGACCTCACAGCCGATGAATCCTCCCCCGACGACGGCGAGTTTGGGCTGTCCCCGGCGCATCCGCTTCCCGATCATGCGCGCATCGGTGACGTCGCGCAGGGTGTACACGTGTGAAGGTCGGCGCAAAGGCCGGGGCATGCGCGCGCCAGCACCGGTGGCGATGATGACGGCGTCGTACGCCAGTCCCCCGGCGGGCAAGCGAATCGTTCTGGATTTCGGGTCCAAGCGCAGCGCTGGTTGTCCCAGGGCGAGTTCGATGTCCAGATCGCGCGCTCGATGCTCGCTGAGCAGCGTGATGTCGTCCTCGTCGAGTTCACCGGTCAGGATCTCCTTCGACAGGGCTGGCTTGTCGTGGGGGAGTTCAGCGCTCGCGTCGGCGAGGATGACGCGTCCGGGGAATCCGTTGTCGCGTAGCGCTGTAGCTGCGGCAACGCCGGCGACGCTGGCCCCGACGACGACGACTGTGCCGCTGGAAGCAGCCGCGCAGACCGTGCCGGAATCCCATCGGACGGCGTTCACGAACTCATCGGCCATTCATGAGACGCTAGACGTAGACATCGTCTCGCTCGCCGGTCGAATGACCGACGCCCGTTAAGCCAAATGACGTAGCAACGTGCAGCGTGGTGCCAGCCATCTGCCATGCTGGGAGCATCATTTGGATAGCAGATCGCGGTGGATGATCTCTTTCATGATCTCGTTTGTCCCGCCGTAGATCCGCTGTGCGCGTGAGTCGATGAAAGCACGCGCGATGGGATAGTCGAGCATGTAGCCGTAGCCACCGTGCATTTGCACACCACTGTCGATTACCCGCGCCTGCATCTCGGTTGCCCAGTACTTCGCCTTGGCCGCATCGACAGCGCTGAGGCGCGCAGCGTTGTGCTCTCGCACGCACCGGTCGATGTAGGCACGTGAGGCTTCGATTGAGCTGATGAGATGTGCCAATTCGAAACCTATTGACTGGAATTCGCCGATGCGCCGACCGAAGGCCTGCCGTGCGGACACATAATTCAATGTCGAGGCGAACGCGGCCTCGGCGCAGACCTGTGCGGTCACCGCGATGCTGAGCCTTTCCAGCGGGAGACTCTGCTTGAGGTAGTCCAGGCCGGATCCCACTTCACCGAGCACCGAGGTCGCCGGCAGCTTGACGTCGTCGAAGAACAGCTCGGCTGTGTCTTGTGCGTGCAAGCCGACTTTGTCCAGCTTTGGGCCTTTGGTGAATCCGGGAACACCGTTCTCGGCGACGAACAGGGTGAAGCCACCGCGTACGCCCGGCGCCGCTTCGGTTTTGGCGAAAACCACTGCCAGGTCGCACGAACTGCCATTCGAGATGAAGGTCTTACATCCGTTGAGGACCCATTCGTCACCGGCCTGCGTCGCCGTGGTGCGCATTGCGCGGAGATCGCTGCCGGCACCGGGTTCGGTCAGCGCGATGGCTGCGATGGTGCTTCCCGTCGCGAACCCCGGCAGCCACCGGGCTTTCTGATCGGCGTCGGCGTGTCGCAGAAGGTAGCTCAACGCCATGTCGTCGTTGGCGGCGAAGCTGGCCTGAAGAGAGTTGGCGCCGGCGCGAGCGATCTCTTCCTGGACAACAAATCTGAACCGGTAGTCGGTCGTGCCCCCACCGCCGTACTCCTGGGGCACGGCAAGTCCGATCATTCCGTATTCGCCAGCGGCCAGCCACAATTCGCGGTCGATAAAACGCTGACGCTCCCATCGCTGCATGTTCGAAACGACGTGACGCGCCACGAACGCTCGAACGGATTCCCGGAAGGCCTCGTGGTCGGGCTCGAGCAGATCGCTATGCACTGAGTGGCCGGTCGTCGCGGTCAGGCGCCATGAAGTACGACAGGGCGTGATTGCCAGCCGCGGAGAGCCACGTTGGACGTTCGCCGTACCGGCGGTGTTGAACCGGGTTCGATGGCCGGGAACCGACTGAGCATCTTTCGGAAGATGACGTCGCTTTCCATCCGCGCCAGCGGCGCACCGACACAGAAGTGCAATCCGTGGTTGAAAGCCAGATGTTTGTTCGACGCTCGCCCGATGTCAAAGGTCTTGGGCCTGACGAAATGTCGTGGGTCGCGGTTGGCCGCCGGCAGCACCTGGTAGACGATGGCGTCTGCCGGAATATGCGTGTCGCCCAGGGTCGTGTCCTGAGTGGCGCGACGAAACGTGAGGTGCAGCGGCGGGTCGTAACGCAGCATCTCCTCGATAGCCGAAGGCATCTGGCCGGGGTTGTCACGCAGGTGCCGGCACGCCTCGGGATGGTCCAGCAGCAGCGTCAATCCGTTGGTCACCAGATTGGCGGTGGTTTCGTTTCCCGCGCTGAGCAAGAAGAAGACCTGTGCCACAAGGTCTTGCGGGTCAACAGCCTCCCCGTGAGCTTCACTGTTGACGATCATGCTGGTGAGGTCGTCACCGGGGTGGCGGCGTCGGTCCTCGGCCAGGTCGGACAGGTAGTCGATGAGCAGAAGACTGTCTCGGATCGCCGCGTCCCGCGCTTCGCCCTGGATGTTGAAATCGAAAGTGGATCCGAAGCTGAACGACCACCTGTGCAGGCTGGCCCGATCATCGGCTGGTACACCGAGGATCGCGGCCACTATCGCGACGGGCACCTCATACGCGAAATCGCGGACCAAATCGATTTCCTCGCCGGACTTCACGCGATCGAGCAATTCGTCGGTGGTCTGTTCCACCGCCTCCCGCCAACGCGCGACAGCCCGCGGCGTGAATCCCGCGCGCACGGCGTTACGCAGCCGAGTGTGCGCGGGCGGATCCTTGAACACCATCAGGCGCGAATTGAACGCGACGAAGCGGCGGTGCTCGGGGTCGTCCGGATTGTGATGGCTCGATGGCGACTGCCAGAAAATGTCGCTGGAAAAGTGCTCGTGATCGGAGTTTGTGCGCTCGATGTCAGCGTAACGGAACACGAAGTAGGCGTCGATCGGGTCGAAGCGGTGCACACCACCTCCGAGTTCGCGCAGCTCGTCGTAGAGCGGAAAAGGATCCGGCGCGCCGAACATCAACTCGGCGAGCGCTTCTGCACTGCGTTCGGCAACCGGCATCGCTGCGCCTTCCTGCGTCATTGGTGACATGGCCACATGGTGCTGTCGACATCTGCCGGGTCCAAGGCTAAGCCCGCCGCGGTGTGTCGCACAGGGCCTTTTGACGTGTCGTCCCTACGTCAATTGACGCACTCACCACCTCCGTGGGGATCTCACGTTGAAGGCTTTTGGTATCCGGGTGGGTTGGGGGTGTCGACCCAGAGGTCGACGCCCAACTCGCCGCCGGGCACGCAGTCGTAGACCGAGAGGTCGGTGACACCGGAATCCAGCAGGACGTCCTCGCACAGCAGCGCGTTGCCGGTGTACTCGCGGGCCGGTTTGTTGAGGATGACGTAGGCCGCGTCGGCGTACACGTCGGGCTTGCGCGCGCGGCCCATCGCCTCGTCGCCGCCGAGCAGGTTCTGCACCGCCGCGGTGGCCACCAGCGTGCGCGGCCACAGCGTATTCGAGGCGATGCCGTCCTCCCGCAGTTCCTCGGCCATGGCCAACGCGCACAACGACATTCCGTACTTGGCCATCATGTACGCCGTGGGTTTGAGCCATTTGGGCTCGAGCCGGACCGGTGGCGACAGCGTCAGGATGTGCGGGTTGTCGCGGCCGATCATGTGTGGGATGCAGGCCTGCGAAACGGTGTACGTGCCGCGCACCTGGATGCCGTTCATCAGGTCGAAGCGCTTGAGCGGCACCTCTTTGATGGAACCGAGGTTGATCGCCGAGGCGTTGTTCACACAGATGTCGATGCCGCCGAACTGCTCGACCGTCTGCGCCACCGCCGCCGCGACCGACTCCTCGTCCCGGATGTCGCCGACGATCGGCAACGCCTGGCCGCCGGCCTGCTCCAGTTCCTTGGCCGCGGTGTACACCGTGCCGGGCAGCTTCGGGTGCGGTTCGGCGGTCTTGGCGATCAGCGCGATGTTGGCGCCGTCAGCGGCCGCGCGCTTGGCGATCGCCAACCCGATACCACGGCTGGCGCCCGAGATGAACACGGTCTTCTGCGAAAGCGACATGGGCTCACCCTAAACACATCACAATCGCGGGTCCGATAGACGCCTACGCAGAAGCCGACGAATGTGCGTACTTTTGACCGTCTCGGCCTACTGCAGGCATGTATTTCTCTCGGCTTCAGCGGACTTCGCAACTCACCGAGACGCGGATAGCCGATCTCACTACTGGCCGTCGGCATAACGATTCGAGATTCACCACTGTGCCTGCCGCAGTCGATGCCCAGCTCCTTTTTCCTCTCCGATCACGGAACTCGGCCAGCGCATTGCTCGCCTCTGTGAATAGCCCATCCATACACCAGTTTTCGCGTGCTCGGCTTCGGACGAGAGCGCATTCTCGGATGGGAGCCGGTCAGGGTAGCTCTTCGGCGGCGGCGTCAAATGCTTGCAGCAGTGGGTTGACAACAACTGCGTCCGGACCGCTGCGGCGCATGGATTTTCGAACTCGACACCCGGGCAGCCGCCGTCAGCCTCGACCGCCGGCGTTTAGCCAGCCTGCCGCCGATCCCGTTCTGGCGGCGAGGCCGTGCTTTCCTCCACGGCCGACGATGGCGATTGCGCTGACCTCCACGAGCGATTCCTCGCTCACGTCGGCGTCGCGCGAACCGCGCTTACTGCGGACTCGTCGAGCGGTCAACCTGGGGGTGGTCCGTCGCTGAGCTCAGCTGATTGTCCTGACATCCGGGCGTGGCAGAGATCGGTCGCCGATTGGCACGATCTTCGGTTTCAGGCGGAACCGACGACGTGATTCTGCAGGTGGTCGAACACCACTTCGGTCCGCACACCCGCGACTTCTCGTCGCTTGGTCAGCGAGTCGAGGACGAAATCCCGCAGCGCCTCGGTGGACTCAACAGCCACCAGGATGAGCAGGTCCTCGGGGCCGGTCGTGACGAACACCTGCAGGGTCGGCGGTAGCCCGATCACGAAATCGCGGAAGCCTTGCACGACCTCGCGGGACTGCGGGCGAAGCCGGACGGTGACCATGCCCTTGACCGGTCTGCCCATCTTGGCCATGTCGGTGCTGGCGTGAATGCCGGTGATCACCCCACGCGAACGCAGCGCGCGGACTCTTTCCAGCGTGGTCGAGGGAGCGACACCGAGCATCTGGGCGAGGTCCCGATTGCTGCGCCGACCGTCGCTCTGCAACGCGGCGACAATCGCCGAATCAAGTTCGTCCACGGCGCTCCCAACAGTGATTTGCCGAATTATATTCGACGGCCGAGGCGCGACAGCCTATCTTCAAATACCTTTTATCGCTGTGAGCGAGCAAACGTTCGATACCAAAATCGTCGTCGTCATCCGCGACGACCTCCCGATCTGGCAGAAGTTGAACATGACCGCGTTCCTGTCCAGCGGCGTTGCGGCCAGCGCGCCCGACGCCATCGGCGAGGACTACTCCGACGCGGACGGCACCCGCTACGCGCCGATGTTCGGCCAGCCCGTCATGGTGTTCGAGGCCGCCGCGATCCGACTCGCTCGCACGCTCGAGCGCGCCCTGTCACGCGGGGTCGTGCCGACGGTGTTCACGACCGACCTGTTTCTGACGGCCAACGACACCGCGAACCGGACCGCGGTCGCGGCAGTGCCCCGCGAGAAGCTGGACCTGGCGGGTATCGCGCTGCGTGCCGACCGCAAGACCGTCGACAAGATCACAGCGGGGCTGCGACTGCACCCTTAGCGAGTTGTCGGGCAAGCGCCGGCAGATCGTCGGGCACGTACGCTGGCTGCGGCGCGTTGCCCGCGCTCTCGGCCGACCGAACTACGTCCGCACCATCTGCCCGTCACCGAATATCTGCTCGAAAACTGGTGCCGGCGAATCGCGTTGGATCAGGGCCTCGTTGGCATCGAATACCACCACCGACGGTTTCGCGGTCATCGGTGTCCCACTTCCTGTATGACCCAGCCGTTGCCGTCGGGATCGCGGAACTCGGCGAAGGTGGCGTAGTCGGTCCTGTCCGGATCGACGCCGGCGACGTACCCGCCTTGCCACTGGCCACCGCGAGTGTCCTTGTGCCTGAGTTCTCCGACATCGACGCCACGCTCGCCGAGTTCACGCCTCGCTGCCACGATGTCGGACACCACCAGGTAGAGGCCGCGCACCGAACCTGCGGGCGCATCGGTCAGTCCGACGCCGAATTGGATGGAGATACCCGACCCGTCGGGTGTCAACTGAATGACGCGGAAGTGCGGTGCGGGTGCGTAGTCGACGTCGAGGCCGAAGCCGACCTGGTCACGGTAGAACGCCAGCGACTGGTCAGGATCGGCGACGGGAAGGATGACGACTTCCAACGATGCTTTCATCGCGGCCTCAGACCTTTTGCAGGATCTCGTCGACGTCGAGACCGCGGTCGATGCCATGTGGCACCACGTTCTGGCCCGGTTCGAGGTGCAATTGCTCGCCGTCGAGGTAGACGTCGATCTTGTCGGGTTCGAAGGACAACAGGTTGCTCACCCGCGCCACTTCCGGCCAAGCCTCGATATACGACCATGCCGCACGCTTGGCGGCGCCGACGGTGTAATAACTAGCCAGTCCCTTGTAGGGACAGAAGGTTTGACCCTCGACGAGGACAAGCGCGGATTCGTCCACATCGTCGCGCGGTACATACCACCGCGGCGCGAAGCCGGATTCGTAGAGGGCCAGCGGTCGATGGGTGTCGGCGATGACCCGATCGCCGTCTCGCACCACCAGATGGCGTGAGGTGGAACGGATGTCGATGCGGTGGTAGAGGTCGGCCGCATGTCCGACGATGCGCTCGTCTTCTTCGTAGAACGCATCCATTGCCCGCCATGCAAATGCCACCCGATCGGCCAGCACATCGGCATGCTCCGGCAGCGAGCCGAACTCCCAGGCCGCGTGGCTCGCCTCGTGTCCCTCGACACGAACTGTGAACCAGTGAGTCTCGCCGAGGTCTCGATGCGCCGTAACACGATCTTCCGAGGTCAGTACGTCCGGCCGAATATCGGCTCTCGGAAAGTAGGCGACTGGATAGCGGCCTGGCTCGTGCAGCAGCACGACGTCGTCGCTGTCCACGATGAACTGGTCGCCGAACTTGACGCGCATCCGGCGGCGCAGCGGTTCCGCGTACAGGATCCGCTCAGGCATCGGTTGGGAAGTCAGGAAATGCCCGACCGTCGCGGTGGACAACGGGCCTTGTTGCCAGGCGAGTCCCATGGCTGCATCCTCTCGAACTGGGCTATGTAACCCAGTATTCTCGCCCTTCGGGCCGCTGGTGTCCAGCGCTGCCTTGCTGGGGGGATGCTGTCAGGATCTGCCCCGCGGCATGAACGAACGCACATAGGCGACCGCGGCGTTGACCGACACCTGCATCGGTTCGACGCTGTTGGCTGCATAGGTGAGCATCGCGCCGCCCTGATGGGCGATCACCAGCGCGACGGCGAGATGGCGCGGATCGGCGTCCTCGCGTAGATCGCCGCGCTCCCGCATCGTCGTGAGTCCGGCCCGAAACAGTTCGATCCACTGGTCGTAGCCCGCCGCGAAGTCGTCATGGATCTGGTCGTCACTTTCCAGCAGTTCGCCGACCAGCGAGCCGAAGGAACATCCTCCGCGCCGGTAGACCGTTTCGGCGTCGACGACGCACGCGTCCGCCCATGCCTGGAGCGCCTCGATGCTGTCCAGCCGACCCAGCCGCGGTTGGGTGTGAAACCGAAGGGTGTCTGTGCGGCGGACGTCGATCACCTGCCGGGTCAAGTCGCGTTTGTCGTCGAAGTAGTGAGTCAACTGCGATCCGCTGACGCCCGCGACCGCGCGTACATCCTCGAGGCTGGTGCCTTCCACACCGCGCTCGAACATCAGCGTCGCGGTCGCGTCGACGATCCGCTGACGCACCGAAAGCCCCTTGCGGGTGAACCGCCTCGAGTTGTCGTCGGACACGGTCTCGCCACCTTTGGCCCCACCAACTACTTCGCGCGCCGAGCCTACCTCTGCCGGCGGCGGCCACGTGGCCGGCGCGGCGGGCGGGGCGTCCGTTCCGCCGGGTCCTTCGCGAACAGCCTCAGGTAGTTGACCGCGTACCGGACCGCGTCGGCATGCGGCCACTCCTGCCGGTACGCGAAAGATACGGTGCCCCCGCCCTGGTGAGCGGCGACGATCACGGTCCCCAACTGCTCCGGGTCCGCCTCGGCGACCAGAACGCCGCGGTCCTTCATTCCCGCAATGGCTTGCGCGAGCAGTTCCACCCACTTCCCGTACCCGGCCGCGAGGGTCGCGCGTGTTTCGGCGTCGGACTTCATCAGTTGTCCGGCCAACGCGTGAAAGGTGGGCGTGCCCTCATAACCGATCTTCCTCAGGTATTTCATGTTGAGGTCGGCCCAGCGCTCGAAGTCGTCGAACGACTGCAGGCCGCCGAGTTTGGGCTGCCGGTGAAAGTCCAGCACGACGTCCGTCTGCCGGCTGATCACGGCTCGAATCAACGCCTGCTTGTCCACGAAGTAATGAGCAAGCTGAGAGCCGCTCACCGACGCCGCCTTTCGCACGTTCGCCATGCTCAGCGAGGACAGGCCGCGGGCGACGATCAGCTCGGCGGCGGACGTCACGATCCGCTCCCGAGTAGCCCGCCCCTTAGCCGTCAGCGGACGGTCATCGGCACGGGCCACGGCGTCAGATTAACCGCCGACCCGGTATCTTTGGGCCGGCTGGCCCATTTTTGTGAACTCTGCGCCCGCCCACGGTGTTACGTTGGACGTCGACGGCGGGGACCGCTGACGTGAGGAGGCGGCATGACTGCCAGGCTGATGTCGGTGAACGTCGGGATGCCGAACGACGTGTCGTGGAACGGAAAGACGGTGCGCACCGGCATCTGGAAGAGCCCGGTCGACGGACCAGTGATGGTGCGCAGGCTCAACATCGACGGGGACGGTCAGGGCGACCTCGCCGGTCACGGTGGCGAGCAACGCGCCGTGATGGTCTATCAGACCGAGTCGTACGACTACTGGCGCGACGTCCTTGGTCGCGACGACCTGGTGCCCGGCAACTTCGGTGAGAACTTCACCGTCACCGGCATGGCCGACCACGACGTCTGCATCGGCGACCGCTACCGCATCGGCGAGGCCGAGTTCGAGGTCACCCAGCCCCGTGTCACTTGCTTCCGGGTCGGTATGCGTATCGGCGAGCCTGACATGCCGAATCTGCTTGTCGCACACCGTCGACCAGGTTTCTACTTCAGGGTCATCGCCGAAGGCTTCGTGCAGACGGGCGACGATATCGTGCTGACGCGTCGGGGCAGGCACCAGCTCAGCGTCGCCGACGTCGACGCGCTGCTGTACCTGTCCGGTCGGGACAAGGATCTGCTGGACAAGGCCGTCGACGTCCCTGCCCTCAGCCCGGGCTGGCAGCAGTCGTTCCGCGACATGCTCACATCGGCCGAAAATCCCAGCGTGTCAAGACAAGTCGGATGGCCGGGGTTCCGGCCGCTGCGAGTGGCGGCCACGCACCGTGAGAGCCCCGCGGTGTTGTCGATCAGGTTGGAGGCGGCCGACGGCGGCGGCCTGCCTGCTGCGCTGCCCGGTCAGTACCTCACGGTGAAGGTCCCCGATGCAGGCGATCCGGCGCCGACCCGCAGCTACTCGCTGTCAGGGCCACCGGGCGCGGGGTATTACCGAATCAGCGTCAAACGCGAGGAACACGGCCAGGTCAGCCGCTGGCTGCACGACCACGCCGAGTCAGGCGTCGTGTTGGACTGCGCCGCGCCGCGAGGCGACTTCTACCTCGTCGAAGGCACCGGCCCTGTGGTCCTGGTGTCCGCGGGTGTCGGCGTCACACCGGTGATGGCGATGGCGCACGCGTTGGCGGCCGCGGGGAGTACCCGGCAGACCTGGTGGCTGCACACGACGCAGGCCGAAGCGACCTATGCGTTCGCCGACGAGGTCGCGGCCCTGCTCGCAGCACTGCCCGACGCACGCTCGCACGTGTTTTACACCCGCGCGGCCGACGGGCCCGCGCGGCTGGATCGGCAATCGGTGGCGGCACTGGGGCTGCCGACCGACGCGACCGCCTATCTGTGCGGCCCCGGCGCGTTCATGGCCGACATCCGTGACGCCCTCGTGGCCGCGGGACTCGACCCCGCGCACATCCACACCGAGCTGTTCGGCGCGTTGCCGCCGATCAATCCCGGCGTCGTGGGCGCGCCCCCTGCGACCCGACCACACCCACCCGCCGGCGCGCCGGGCACCGGTCCGCGAATCACGTTCTCCCGCAGCGGGCTCACCGTCAACTGGGCGCCCGCGCACCGCACCCTGCTCGAACTGGCCGAGGCATGCGACGTGCCGACCCGGTACTCCTGCCGCAGCGGCGTCTGCCACACCTGCATGACCGCGGTGATCGAGGGCACCGCCGACTATCTCGAGCCGCCGCTCGACGCGCCGCCCGAGGGCTCGGTGCTGGTGTGCACGACGACGCCGCACACCGATCTCGTTCTGGATCTGTGAGGCTACGGTGGACGTGTGCAGCAGCGACGCCTCGATCCACCCGCGGGACCGCTGCTTGCTGACGACGACGGCACTCTGCTGCACGCCAGGGGGATCCGATACGGGCGCGCCGCGCGGTTCGCGGCACCGCAGGCCCTCGCCCCGTGGCCCGATGTCATCGACGCCACCGCCCGCGGCCCGGCGTGCCCGCAGCTGTCGTCCCGGTTGGAGTGGGTGACCGGTCCGGTCGTCGACGGTCTCGCGCAGAGCGAGGACTGCCAGGTCCTGTCGATAACCGCGCCGAGCGATGCGGACGGGCTGCCCGTCATGGTCTGGTTCCACGGCGGCGCATACGTATCCGGCAGCGGTGAAGCGCCGAAGTACGACGCCGACGTGCTCGCGCGCGACGGCCGCGTCGTCGTGGTCCGGGTCAGCTACCGGCTCGGCGTGCTGGGCTACTTGAGCCCCAGCGGCGTGGACAACCTCGGACTGCGCGACCAGATCCTGGCGCTGCAGTGGGTCCGCGACAACATCGCTGCCTTCGGTGGCGACCCCGACAACGTGACCGTCTTCGGCCAGTCAGCGGGCGCCGACTCCGTGTACTCGCTGATGTTGTGTGAGCACACGGCCGGCCTGTTCCACCGTGCGATCATGCAGAGCGCGCCGCTGGGTGTGCTCACCGGCCGGGAGGCGATGACGGCGGCGATGCGCTCGGCGGCCGCGTCGGTCACCACAGGCGAAGTGCTCGATACACAGACCGCGGCCGCGGCCGCCGCCGCACGATTCGGACTCGTCAGCGGCATGCCGTTCGCCCCGATCATGGGCCTCGATCCGCTGCCACCTCAGGCGCAGACCGACGCGCGGTTGGCCGACGCGGCGCGGCGCATCGAACTGCTCATCGGCTACACCCGCGACGACGGCATGCCGTTCGTCGCCATGGATCGTCGCATCACTCGGCTGAAACGCTATGGCCCCATTGGCCGTATCGCCGAACGCGCCGCCTCGGCCGTGATGACGCGCCGTGCGTTCGGCAAGCCGGCGCATCGGCTCGCCGACCTGTGGCGCGAGAACGGCGGCCGCAGTGCGACATTCCGGGTCGACTGGGCACCGTCACCGATGGGTGCGTGCCACTGCATAGAACTGCCGTTGCTGTTCGACGCGGCGGCGTGGGAGGGCGCGCCGATGCTGGGCGGTCGTCGGGTCGACGGTCTGCTGGCAGAGTCGATGCGCCGCAACTGGACCGGGTTCGCGCACCGCGGCGTCAGTGGACTCGATTCGGCCACACTGCGGTTCGGCTAGTCACCGCGTGACCGCGTCGATCGCGCGGTAGATCCGCTGCTCGCTGACCGGCCTCGCGGTGCCCAGTTGTTGGGCCCACAGGCTGACCCGTAGCTCCTCGATCATCCAGCCGATGTCGCAGACGTCCTCGGCGGCCACGCGCGCCGGTGAAAGCGCTTGGCGTAGTTCGTCATACGCGTCCTCGACGGCGTGCACCCGCTGCATCCGGTCGCGGTCGCCCGCGGCGTCCCGCGGCAACCGCTCCAGCCTGCGACCAATGGCGGCCAGGTAGCGGGCGAGGTCACCGAGTCGCGATGCACCGGTGGCGGTGACGAATCCGTCGGTCAGCAGCCGGTCGAGTTGCGCGCGGATGTCGGCGACCGCGTCGGCTTGCGGCTGCGACGGGTGGGCTGGGATAGCCACCTGCACCTCGTTGGCCGCGGTGAGCACCTTCTCGACCCGCCCGACGATGTCCACCGTCGCCGAGGCCAGTGCGCCCGCCACCCGCTGCGCCAACGCCGTGAACTCGGCGCGGTTGGACACCGGGGTCGGTGCCAACGCCGCGACCGCGGCGTCCGCGCAGTCGTCGAGCAGCGCGGCGAGCGAGCCGTCCGGATTCGAGCCGAGCAACAGTCGGGTGCGGGGATTCAGCCGTCGCTCAACCATCTTCACCGGCGACGCGACCGTCAGCCGGATCAGTCGCCGCACACCTGGGCCCATCGCCGCATCCTGTTCGGCTTGGGTGGCGAACACCCGCACGTCCACCGCCCTGCCTGCGTCGACGAACGCCGGATAGCCGCGCACAGTGTGGCCACTGGTGTGGCGTTCGATGACGCGCGGCAACTCGTCGAGGTCGTCGGGCCAGCCTCGCAAGCCGGTGCGTTCCAGCCCGTCGGCGACCGCGGCCGCCACCGCCTGTCGTGTCGGCGCGGCCAGTCGGTCTTGCAGGGCACCGAGATCCTTACCGCGCGCAACCTCTGTGCCGTCCGCCGACTCGACCGCGAAGGTCACGCGCAGGTGCGACGGCAGCTTGTCGAGGTCGAACGCGCCGATCGGGACCAGCACCCCCGACAGCCGTTGTAGCGCCCGCTGCAGCGACTGCAGCAGCGGTTCGGTGCCCGGTTCGAGACTGGCTAGCACGGCGCGGGCGGTATCCGGTGCGGGAACGAAGTTGCGTCGCAATTCTTTCGGCAGCGATCGGATCAGCGCGGTGACGAGTTCCTCGCGCAGCGCAGGCACGTGCCAGGCGAATTCGTCGCCGCCGAGTCGGGCCAGCACCTCGACCGGCACGTGCACGGTGATGCCGTCGTCCTCGGCGCCTGGCTCGAACTTGTAGCTCACCGGCAGCGACAGGTCACCGGCCTGCCATGCGTCTGGCCGGTCGTCGGCGGCATCTTCGGTGCGCAGCAGATCGTCGCGGCCCAACGTCAGCAGATCCGGCGTGCGGTGCCGCTGCTTTTTCCACCACGCGTCGAAGTGGCGGGCGGAGACCACATCGGCGGGGATACGTGCGTCGTAGAACGCGTAGATCTCGTCGTCACCGACAATGAGGTCGCGGCGACGGGCCCGCTCCTCGATCTCCTCCAATTCCTCACGCAGGCGGGCGTTGTCGCGGAAGAAGTGGTGCCTGGTCCGCCAGTCCCCCTCCACCAGGGCATGCCGGATGAAGAGCTCGCGCGCCAGTTCGGGTTCGATCTGGGCGTAGTTGACGCGGCGGCGCGGCACCAGCGGCAGGCCGTACAGCGTCACCCGCTCGAAGGCCATCACGGCGCCGCGTTCGGCTTCCCAGTGCGGTTCGCTGTAGCTGCGCTGCACCAGGTGGTCGGCGATCTTCTCGATGCCCTCAGGTTCGATGCGCGCCGCGATCCTGCCGTACAGCCTGCTCGTTTCCACCAGTTCCGCAACGACCACCCAGCGCGGTGGCCGCCTGGTCAGCACCGACCCTGGCGCCAGCACGAACTTGGTGTTGCGCGCGCCGGTGTAGTCCCGCGCATCGCCTTCGCGCAGCCCGATGTGCGACAGCAGACCGGCCGTCAGCGCCGCGTGGATGCTGGCAGGGTCGGCGTCGTCGTCGGTTTCGCGGATGCCGATGTCGCGGGCGATGCTGCGCAGTTGTCCGACGAGGTCCTGCCACTCGCGGATCCTCAGGTAATGCAGGAACTCTTCGCGGCACATCCGCCGGAACGCGTTGCCGGAGCGCTCTTTTCGTTGCTCTCGTAGGTAGCGCCACAGGTTCAGGTAGGAGATGAAGTCGGAGCGCTCGTCGGCGAACCGGGCGTGTTTCTGGCGGGCCGCCTCCTCACGGTCGGTGGGCCGTTCCCGCGGGTCGGGGATGGACAGCGCCGCGGCGAGCACCAACACCTCGCGCACGCATCCTTCGGTGTCGGCCTGCAGAATCATCCGTCCGATCCGCGGGTCGACGGGTAGCCGTGCCAGCCGCCTGCCGACATCGGTGATCGCGCCGTCACGGTCGAACGCGCCGAGTTCCTGCAGCAGCAGTACCCCGTCGCGGATGCTGCGCTTATCGGGTGGATCGAGGAATCCGAACTGCTCGATGTCGCCGAGTTGCAGCGCGGCCATCTGCAGGATCACCGCGGCGAGGTTGGTCCGCAGAATCTCGGGATCGGTGAATTGGGGCCGGGATTCGAAATCCTCTTCGGAGTACAGCCGGATGCACACGCCCGGTGCCACGCGGCCCGATCGGCCCGCGCGCTGCGCCGCGGACGCCTGGGAGATCGGCTCGATCGGCAACCGCTGCACCTTGGTCCGGCGGCTGTATCGCGAGATGCGCGCGGTGCCGGGGTCGACGACGTAGCGGATGCCCGGCACGGTCAGCGACGTCTCGGCGACGTTGGTGGCCAGCACCACCCGGCGGCCGGTGTGTGGCGCGAACACCTTCTGCTGCTCGGCGGTCGGCAGCCGGGCGTACAGCGGCAGCACCTCGGTGTTCTTCAGGTCGCGCAATGCGTCTGCGGTGTCGCGGATTTCGCGTTCACCGGACAGGAACACCAGCACGTCGCCCGGCGGCTCGGATTCGAGTTCGTGGATCGCATCGACGATCGCCTCGGTCTGGTCGCGCATCTGCGTGCGCACGATCTCGTGGTCGGGGTCGTCGGGATCGTCATCGTCGGCATCGGAGGGCAGGACCACTTCCAAAGGGCGATAACGGATTTCGACGGGATAGGTGCGGCCGGACACCTCGACGATCGGCGCGTCGTTGAAGTGTGCCGCGAACCGCGCAGGCTCGATGGTCGCCGACGTGACGATCACTTTCAGGTCAGGCCGCCGCGGCAGCAGCTCACGCAGATAACCGAGCAGGAAGTCGATGTTCAGGCTGCGCTCGTGGGCTTCGTCGAGGATCAGCGTGTCGTAGCGCAGCAGCCGCCGGTCGCGCTGCATCTCGGCGAGCAGGATGCCGTCGGTCATCAGCTTCACCAGCGTGCGGTCGCTCGCCTGGTCGGTGAAGCGCACCGTGTAGCCGACGGCGTCGCCGAGCGGGGTGCCCAGTTCGTCGGCGATGCGTTGCCCCACGGTGCGGGCGGCGAGCCGGCGCGGCTGGGTGTGCCCGATGGTGCCGCGGATGCCGCGGCCCAACTCCAGGCAGATCTTCGGCAGCTGGGTCGTCTTCCCCGACCCGGTTTCGCCCGCGACGACGACGACCTGGTGTTCGGCGATGGCCTTGGCGATCTCGTCGCGCCGGTCGCTGACCGGCAGATCGGGATAGGTGATCGTCGGTACGGCGGCACGGCGAGTGGCCACGAGCGCCTCGGCGGCGGTGAACTGCTCGGCGATCTGCGACAGCTTCTCGGGGCTGACGTTGCCGCGCAGATTCTTGATCCGACGGCCGAGCCTTGCGGCGTCGCGGATTGTCAGGCCGTCGAGGCGCTTTCGAAGTTCGGAGACAGACGGCTCGGACACTCCGGCCAGGTTAGCCGTTGGCGGGTGACCAGTAGTCGAGCATCTCCGCGAACGTCTCGAAGGCGGGCGCCGACGCGCCGTACGCCGCTTCGAGGTGGATGCTCAGTGGGAAGCCCAGACCGCCGACGCCGTCGACGACGCGCTTGTACAAGTCGACCATCATCTTGCGCTTCTGGGCCGGGTCGGTCTCCGCCAACTGCGTGACGAACGCCTGCTCGTCGGCGACCGCGGCGTTGCCGGGGTCCTGGATCAGCCAGTTGATCAACCCGACGCGCGCCTCGACCTTGGGCACGAACCCGAAGGACAGCAGTATCTCTGGCCGGTGGTCGGTGGTCTTGGCGAATTCGGTGAGGAAGCCGACGATCGCGTCGGAGTACAGCAACTGCGTCATGCCGTACGTCGCGCCCTGATCGCATTTGAAGTTGAACCGGCCGTGTTCGCCATCGCGGGTCGGAATCAGGATGGCGCCACGGTTGGGCACGAGTTCGGTGTAGATCGACAGCGCGTCGGTGGGTGCGACGCCCGAGCCCTCACCGTCGTTCATCGTGCGCGGCACCCCGACGAACGCGATGCCGTCGAAGCCCGCGTCGCGCAGGTTCGTCAACCGGTGCCGCAGCGCGGACTCGTCCATGAAGGCGGTGACCTGAGTGCACAACCCCTTCAGGCCGGGCAGTTCGGGTTTGATGACGTTCCAGAAGTCCAACACGTCCATCCGGGGCTTCATCTCGATGGGACGGTCCTCGTCCTCCTCGATCATCCCGGGGATCATCACGTGTCCGATCCGGTCGTCGATGCCGGTCTCCTTGGCGAAGCGCACCACCTTGCGCGCTTCCTCCACGGCCTGTTCGGGGCCGAGATCGGCGTTCGGGGGTACCAGCTCGAACGCGACGGTGTTGAGGGTCAAGAGGTTGCTCCTCATTGCACGATTGTCTGTCCGTCCGGAAGGGCGACGATGACCGCCGGGGAGGAGCAGACCTCATCTACTGCTTTTCGAGATTAGCGGCTCTACTCATCTCGTCGGCCATCGCCTGCACTGCCCCTGGCGGTGATTGCATCCCCGGCGCAATCCTGCCAGGCCGGGTACAGATGCTGCCAGCGGGATGACCGCGTTCTACCTGGGCGTTTCACTCGTCAGATAGGTATGCCGGGTTCGCCGGCGATCCGAAGAGATTGTCCAACGAGGAGCTTCGAATGAAGAAGATCACCTTTGCCACCGCCGTATCGGGTGCGCTGGTGGCGTTGGCAGTCGGACTCGCGGGCCAGGCCGCGGCGGACGCAGGCAGCGGTTCGAATGTCGTGGCGCCCGCGCCGGTGTATCCGCAGTCCGCGTACGGCGGCGCGAATCCGTACACGCCGTACGGCGTCGACCCGTACGTGCCATACGGAGTGTGGGCACAGCACTAACTGACCTTGATTTGCATGGCGTGAGGCACAATTGGGGCATCCAATGGTGCTCTCGAGATGTTCCTGGCGCTTGCCGGCCGGGTGTGTCGCCCTGCTGGCGCTGCTGACCGCCTGCGGCACGGACGGTTCGGTCGCACCCAAGACGACGTCGACCGCGACGACGGTGGCCGCCGCGACCACATCCATCCCCGCACCGCCGCCCGCGCCACCGCAGCGCACCGAGAAGTGGATTGACCTCCAGGTCGGACAGTGTCTGGCCGACCCGCCGCCGACCGATCCGAGCGTCGTCACGGTGCCCGTCGTCGACTGCGCGCTGCCGCACGCCGCGGAGGTCTATCTGCGCACCGACGTCGAGGTCAACGCCGCGATCGCCGACGTCGCGGATCAACGGTGCCGCGCGGGACTGCAGCAGTACACCGGGCAGGCGCCGGGGCCGCTGGCGATGACGTACCTGATCGACTCCAACCAGGACCGGACGTCGGACAACCCGATGCCCAGCACGGTCATCTGCCTTTTACAGGCGGCCGGTGGCGGACCGCTGACGGGTTCAGCGCGCCGCTGAGAGTTACTGCATCACAACGTTATTCGGCGCCGGCGGAGGCGGCGGCGGGTCCGGCAGGCACAATCCGGTGTTGGCGTAGTCGAAGTAACGGCCCGGCAGGCAGAACGGCGCGCAATGGTCGGTGGTGCCCGTCTCGCCGTCGGCGCACGCGGTGTTGACCGCGGGCGGTGCGGTGACGGCGGACGCCATCGCTGCTGTCAACGCCAACGCGGACAGCGCCGCGATCACAACCCGTCGCATCGGCTCAGTCTAGGTGCGACAACATCCGTAGTCTGGGTGAAGTGAGCATTGCTTCGGATGCCACCGTCGTTTTGGATGACCGGTTCGCCCGCGAACTGCCCGAGATGACGGTGCCCTGGAAAGCCGAGGAGCCACCCGAGCCCCGCCTGCTGATCCTCAACGACCAGTTGGCCGCCGATCTGGGTCTGGACGCGGCATGGCTGCAGACGCCTGACGGCGTGCGGTTCCTGGCCGGCGTCGCGGTACCCGAGGGCGCCACCCCCGTCGCGCAGGCGTACGCCGGCCATCAGTTCGGCGGGTACGTCCCGCGCCTTGGTGACGGACGCGCACTGCTGCTCGGCGAGATCGCGCGGCCCGACGGTGCGCTTCGCGATGTCGCGCTCAAGGGGTCGGGCGCCACTCCGTTCGCCAGGGCCGGCGACGGCCTGGCGGCAGTCGGCCCGATGCTGCGCGAGTACCTCATCAGCGAGGCGATGCACGCGCTCGGGATCCCGACCACCCGGTCGCTGGCGGTCGTCGGAACCGGTCGCGACGTGATCAGGGAGACCCCGTTGCCGGGCGCGCTGCTGGTCCGGGTGGCGAGCAGCCATCTGCGGGTCGGCAGCTTTCAATACGCCGCCAACGCCGGGGATGTCGACCTGGTGCGCCGGTTGGCCGAGCACGCCATCGCCAGGCATCATCCGGCCGCGGCGGAGGCGGCCAATCCGTATCGCGCGCTGTTCGAGGCGGTGGTCGCGGCGCAGGCGTCGCTGGTCGCGCAGTGGATGTGCGTCGGCTTCGTGCACGGGGTGATGAACACCGACAACATGACCATCTCCGGCGAGACCATCGACTACGGGCCGTGCGCGTTCATGGAGGCCTACGACCCGGCCACGGTGTTCAGCTCGATCGACAGCTGGGGCCGCTACGCGTACGGGCAGCAGCCCGCGGTCGCGGCGTGGAACCTCGCCCGGTTCGCCGAGACGCTGCTGCCGCTGTTCGCCGACGACGCCGACCACGCGGTCACGCTTGCCCAGGAGTCACTCGACGGGTTCCGCAGTCGGTACACGGCGGCGATGACGACGGGCATGCTGGCGAAGCTCGGGCTGCGCGACGTCGACGACGAGGTGGCCGTCCCGCTGCTCACCGAACTGCTCGACCAACTCGAGCAGAGCCGCGTCGACCACACGTCGTTCTACCGACACCTGGGACGGGCGGCCCGCGGCGACACCGAGCCCGCGCGTGGCCTGTTCGTCGACCTCGCCCGGTTCGACGGTTGGCTGGCGCGGTGGCGGGCGTTGGGCCCGGACGCCGAGTCGATGGACCGCGTCAACCCGGTGTACATCCCGCGCAATCACCTGGTCGAAGAGGCGTTGTCTGCGGCCACCGCCGGCGACCTCGATCCGCTGGGCCGGCTGCTCGACGCCGTCACCGCGCCGTACGACGAACGGCCCGGTCTCGAGCGCTACGCCGAACCGGCGCCCGACGACTTCGGGTCGTCCTACCGGACGTTCTGCGGCACCTAGGCGCGAACGTCGCGAAACCTAGTAGTGGTAGGTGTCGGACGGCGCAGGCATGTGCACCGGCTCGTCGTCGAAATGCGACACCTCGATGCCGTACGAGCGGGCCAGCTCCAGGATCTTGGTGGCCCTGGCGATGCGCGGCAGGTCGGACCCGTTGCGGATCTCTCCGCCGTCGCGCTCGAAGTCCGCGAAAAACTCCTTCGCCCACGCTATTTCGTCCTGCGACGGGGACAGTCCCTCGTTGACGACGGCGCACTGGTCGGGGTTCAGGCAGATCTTGCCGGTCATCCCGAACTCCACCGACACCGCAGTCGCCTCGATGAGCTTCAGTGGATTCGAGCCGATGGTCGGCCCGTCGATCGCGCTGGGCAGATGCGCGGCCTTGGCGGCGATCGTGAACCGGGACCGCGTGTAGGCCAACGTGGCCGGGTCGTCCCCGAAGCCGGTGTCGCGACGGAAGTCGCCGATGCCGAACGCGAGCCGGAAGGTGCCCTTGGCCGCCGCGATCTCGGTGATGCGCTCCAACCCGCGGGCCGTCTCGACCAGCGCCACGATCGGCACGCCTGCCAGCCGCTTCGCCGTCTCGGTGACGTGGTCGACCGATTCGACCATCGCCAGCATGACGCCGCCGACGGAGGTGCCTGCGAGGGCCTTCAGATCGTCGGCCCACCACGGCGTGCCGAACCCGTTGATCCGCACCCAGTCGGAGTTGCCTGCCGCGAGCCACTGCACGACGTTGTCGCGTGCGGCGGTCTTGTCCTTCGGCGCGACCGCGTCCTCGATGTCCAGTACGACGATGTCGGCGCGTGAGTGAGCGGCGGCCTGGAACCGGTCAGCCTGCGCGCCGTTCACCAGCAGCCAGCTCCTCGCGAGAACCGGATCGATACGCGAACCGACGTCGGCCGGGTCCGGCGCATCGGTGGTGACCTGTTCAGACATGCGTCAATGCTGGCCTAACGGTGGCGGCAAGGCAAAGGGGGGTGGTAAACCTCCGGCATGGCCGAGCGTGTCACCTTCCTCAGCTCGACGGGGCCCGCTCTGGCAGGCACCATCGACCGGCCCGCCGGCGAGCCGCGCGGCTGGGGCGTCTTCTCGCACGGATTCACCCTCGGCAAGGACTCGCCCGCAGCGGCGCGCATCTGCAAGCAGCTCGCCGAGGACGGCATCGGCATGCTCCGCTTCGACGCCCTTGGGCTCGGCGATTCGGAGGGTGATTGGGGCGACGGGTCGTTCACCGTGAAGGTCAACGACGTGATCCGGGCGTGCGAGTACATGGCCGAACAGGGCACACCCGCCGACATTCTCGTCGGCCATTCCTTCGGCGGTGCCGCGGTGATCGCCGCTGCGCGACAGTGTCCCGGGGTGTCCGCGGTGGCCACCATCGGCGCGCCGATGGACCCTTCCCACGCCGAACAGCAATATGACGCGGTGATCGACCAGGTGCTGTCCGAGGGCAGCGCGCAGTGGATGGTCGGCGGGCGCTGCCTGACCCTGAAGCGGGCGTTCGTTGAGGACGTCCGCGCGGCGGCGCTGCACGACAAGATCCGCGGCCTGAAGATGCCGCTGCTGATCCTGCACTCCCCGACCGACAACACCGTCGGCATCGCCAACGCCAGCGAGATCTTCCGCACCGCGCGTCATCCGCGCAGCTTCGTCTCCCTTGAAGGATCCGAACACCTGCTGACCGGTCCTGGGCAGGCGCGCCGCGCCGCGCGGATCATCGGCGCATGGGCCGACGCCTATCTCGGGTAGGCGTTTGGTGTCCAAACGGGCCGGGTATTCACCCGCGGCATTCGCGAAGCGACGTTGTTCGGGAGTCTCCAATGAGCGTCATCGGTCGGGTTGTCGGTGCGGCCGCCATCGCGGTTTCGACGGTCTGCGGCAGTGTCATCAGTAGTGCGGGTGCGGCGGCGGCGCCCTGCCCCGACGTCGAAGTGATATTCGCCAGAGGCACTTTCGAGCCCGCGGGTGTCGGCGGGACGGGGCAGGCGTTCGTCGATGCGTTGAGCAGTCGGCTCGCCGGTAAGTCGGTCGACGTTTACCCGGTCAACTATCCGGCGTCGCTGGACTTCGCGACCGCCTCCGACGGTGTGGTCGACGCGAGCAACAAGGTTCGCGACGTCGCGAACAGTTGCCCGGACACCAAGATCGTGCTCGGCGGCTACTCACAAGGAGCGGCGGTCGTCGCGTACACGACCGTCGATTCGGTGCCGAACGGTTTCGCGCTTCCCGCGGGCATCACCGGGCCGATGGCTCCGGAAGTGGCCAAGCACGTCGCGGCGGTGGCGTTGTTCGGCAAGCCCTCGAGCGGTTTCCTGCAGATGATCTACACCGGGGCGCCGCCCATCACGGTCGGGGCGCTGTACACGGGCAAGACCATCGACCTGTGCATCCCCGAGGACAACATCTGCTCGACGACCGGGACCGACAACGCCGCGCACAACCTGTACGCGGTCAACGGCATGACGGAGCAAGCCGCTGACTTCGCCGCCCAACGCGTCACGTCGAACGGGTCGAGAACATAGGAACCGAATATCTGCGGGCGCCCCGGCGTTGAGTAACCCGTGGACACCTGGGATGCGATCCGAGCCCGTCGAAACGTCAGGACTTATCGGCCCGATCCGGTGCCCGACGACGCTCTGCAGCGGATCGTCGAGGCGGGCTGGCGCGCCCCGTCGGCGAAGAACCGCCAGCCGTGGGATTTCGTCATCGTCACCGATCCCGGCCAACTACAGGAACTTTCGACCGTCTGGCCAGGCGCCGGCCACATCGCCGCGGCGCCAGCGGCCATCGTTCTGGTCGCGCCGGTGCCGCCCGACGAGCGACGCAAGCTGGTCGACCAGTACGACCTGGGTCAGGCCACGCTGGCGATGACCCTCGCCGCGACCGACCTGGGCATCGGCACCGGGCACTCCTCGGTCGGCGACCAGGAGAAGGCCCGCGCGATTCTCGGCGTGCCCGACGACCACATCGTGGCCTACCTGCTCGGCGTCGGCCATCCGGCCGACCGCCCGCTGAAGCCGATCGTCAAACCCGACCGCAGGCCGATCGACGAGGTCGTGCACCGAGGCAAGTGGTGAGTCAGGACGCTTGGGCGCCCGGGACGTCCGGGCGCAGATAGCCGATCAGGCACAGACAGATCAGCGCCATCGCGATCGCCGGCCACCACAGCGCCAGCACCGCCGCCACCACGAACACTCCGATCGTCACGAATGACCGCATCCGCAGCAGTCGGCGCATCCGCTGCGACACGTCTTCATGGGCCGGCCGATCGACTGCTTCCCAGCACAGCGCGAGGTAAGTGATGTTGACCAGGACGAAGACGCCCGCGTACAGCGCCACCGGAGCCGACGCCAATCGACTGTCGGCGATCCACTCGGTGGTGAACGGGATCAGCGACACCGAGAACAGGTGCGCGAAGTTGAACCACACCAGCCGCGACGTGGCCGCTTCGGCGTAGCCGAACAAGTGATGGTGGTTCACCCAGACGATCGCGATGAAGAAGTAGCTGACCGCGTAGCTCAACCCCGTCGGCCACAGCGGCAGCAGGTCACTGAACCCGTCGGCGTGCGGCGGCTTCAGTTCCAGTACCAGCACCGTGATGAGCACGGCGAAGACGCCGTCGGAGAACAGGCGCACTCGGTCCGCATCGAGCTGTCGCGTAGCCACGCCGACCTCCCGCATCTTTGGCGAAGTTCATCCGTCGAGCTCACCAAGAATCCCACGCTCGATGGCGGCGCGGGAGCGCTCCGGCAGCACGATCAGGCCGTCGAGTTCGCGCGCGGCGACGGCATAGGCCTGCTCCCGCTCCTGTCGCGTCGCACCCTCGTCCACCGCGACCCGCAGGGCGCTGCGCGCGCGGGTGAGTCGCTGCTGCTCGGGTTTGGTGAAGTCGTTGCGCCGCTTGCGTATCGCCTCGCTTTCCGCCACGTCGAAGGCCGTCACGTAGTTCTCGACGGCGTCCAGGTACTCGCGGGCGGCGTCGCCGTCGTCGAGGAGATCCTCGGCGGTAGCGGGCCGCAGCAGATCCGCCCGCAGTTTGGCCCGGTGGAAACGCTCGGTCAGCGGGTTGCGCATATCGGTCATCAGCGGGAAGTCGAGCAGCTTGCCGATGTCCAGTTCGTAGTCCAGCCAGCGGGTGTCTGTTCGGTCGTGCTCCTTGATCGTCCGGGTGATGGCGCGCCACTGCGCGGCCCGACTGGTCGCCGTCGTCGCCGCGGCGCCCACTGACTCGCGGTCCTGCTGCTGGCGGTCGCGAGCAGCGGAGATGGCCTTCACTCCGGCGAACCCGAGACCGATGAGCGGCACGACGACGATCAACAACTCGACGAGTCGGACCAACAACAGCCCCATGACGCCAGGATGCCATCGCGCCGGGATTACGCGTATTCTGGGTTGCTCAACCCAATCTTGTCTGGAGGCCGGCATGCCGAATGCACTCGCCGTCGTACGTGAGCAGTCCAGTGATCGGAGCATGCGCGCGATCATCCTGACCAAGTTCGGTGGGCTCGACAGTTTGGTCTACACCGAAATCCCGAAGCCGCTGCCCAAGGACGGCGAAGTCGTGATCGAGGTCAAGGGCTTCGGCATCAACCACGCGGAGATGCACATGCGGCGCGGCGAATGGGCCGAGGCCGCCGAGGTCAGCGGCATCGAGTGCGTCGGCGTCGTCGATTCCTGCCCCGGCGGCGAGTTTCCGGTGGGCGCCAAAGTGGCGGCGCTGATGGGCGGTCTCGGGCGAACCATCAACGGCAGTTACGCCGAATACACCCGGGTACGCGCCGCGAACGTCGCCGTCATCGAATCCGACCTGCCGTGGTCGCAACTCGCCGCGCTGCCGGAGACGTACGCGACGGCATGGACATGTCTGTTCCGCAACCTCGAACTCGCTGCGGGGCAGACCATCCTGATCCGCGGCGCCACTTCGTCTTTCGGACAGGCCGCAGTCAAGATGAGCGTGGCCGCGGGTGCGCGGGTCATCGCCACCACCCGCAGTCGCGAACGGTTCGGACTGCTCGAACAACTCGGCGTGTCGCGCGTCGAACTCGAGGCGCGGGATCTGGCGGGCCGCATCGCCGAGTCGAAACAACTGGACGCGGTGCTCGATCTGGTCGGCAACAGCACCATTCTCGACTCCCTCGACATGCTGCGCCGCGGCGGCAGCGCATGCCTGGCGGGGTGGTTGGGCGGACTCGACCCGATCGGCGACTTCAACCCGTTGGCGCGGATGGCCAGCGGGGTGAACTTGAACTTCTTCGGCAGCTTCGTGTTCGGCACACCGGGTTTCCCGCTGTCGGACGTGCCGTTGCAGGACATCGCGCAACAGGTGGCCGACGGCCGATTGGAGGCCGCCCCGTCGCGTGTGTTCCCGTTCGACCAGATCCACGAGGCGCACCGCGTCATGGAGTCAGGCGAGGCCGGCGGGAAGATGGTCGTGGTGCTCGACTGACTAGCCCGCCATTGACAGGCGTGTCGCGGGCGCCAGCCAGGTCGCGATGTTGCGGACGTAGTCCTTGAAGACGTCCAGCCGGGACGGGTCGGCCTTGATCTGCGTGCCAGGCAGCTCGGTGACGAAAGTCGGCGCGCCGCAATCCAGATCCCAGTTGTAGTCGGCGAAGTGGTGGAATGTCGATTCGGCGATCGCCCGGCCGATGGTGCGGCCGTCGGGTGAGCGTTCACCGTCCAGCACGACGGCGAGGTTGAAGTGCCGACCGGTCGCGGTGCTGCGGCCCCGCGCGACCGCGGTGGCGAATGGTCCGGTCGCCGATACCAGGCCCTCGTGTGGGTGGGCCGGGAACCATTCGATCCGTCCGCTGGCCGTCCTGTGGGTGCGCAGCAACTCGTGCACCGGTCCGTCGACGAGCACCGGTTGATAGTCGCCGTTGGCGCCGGAGTGGTAGTTCGGCCACGAGATGGTCGGGGTGTCCTGATCGTCGCACATCGTGGCCGGGTCGATGCTCTTGTCGTGGAACTCGTTGACCACGCCCAACGAGCCGAGTCTGCTTATGCAGCAACCCAAGTCCTGATGGTCACGGGCGGTGAGCACACCTCCGCCGTTCTCCCGGAACCGGCGGATCGCGTACGCGTCGGCGGCTGACAAGCCGTCGCCGACGTCGACGGCCATCAGCCACAGTTGGTCGTAGCCGAGGTCGTCGAGGTGGCTGAGCACCGGATCGTCTCCGTCACGTTTGGCCCGGTTACGCGCCACCACCTCGTGGCCTGCGGCGCGCAGTTCCTCGGCGAGCAGTGAGAACCTGGCGACGTCCCAGTCGTCGGAACTCTCAGTAATCGTGGTTTGCAAGAGGATTCGTGACATCGGGATCAACTCCGTTCCAATCGACTTCGGCAGTGACGCGTAGATGCGCCCTGGCGGCCAGTTCCTGGTCGTCGACCAGGGTCAGCATCGGCTGGCCCGGCACGCACAGCATGGTGACGGTGAAGCGGCATCGGATGTCGTCGCGGTTGTTGGCGTCCGAGTAGTGGATGACGTCGCCGCCGGGTTCCCAGAACGCCTCGCCTGCCCGAATCACCCGCGGTGCTTGGCCTTCGAGTTCGAAGAGCATCTCGCCCTCCAGCATGAAACCGAAGGCCGGTCCGCTCGGATGCTTGTGCGGGGGCGCGCCTGCGCTGCCGGGCGGGTAGTCGATCACCACGGTCATGGCGTGCGCCCCCTCGCGGATGAACGGCGGTTGTACCTCCTGCACAACCGACAACGCGCCTTCCCAGTCGGGGTCGTACTTCTTGGGCATCGAGTTTCTCTCCTTGCTTTGCGTCAGACCGCCGTGCCGCCGCCGTCGACGTGCAAGGTCGACCCGGTGATGAACGTCGACCGCGGGGAGGCGAGGAACAGGATCGCCTCGGCGATTTCCTCGGGTTTGGCGGTGCGGCCCAGCGGCAGCGCGCGACCCAACTCTTCGTTGGTGTCGCCCCACTCCGCCTCGACGCCTTCGGTTTTCGTCGGGCCGGGTGCGACACTGTTGACCCGCACGCCGTGCGGGCCGAATTCAGCGGCCCAGGTTCGGGTCAGCGATTCCAGCGCCGCCTTCGATGCGCTGTACGCGCCAGCGCCGGGGACTCCCCGTGACGCGACCATCGTGGTGACGTTGATGATGCTGCCGTGTCCGCGTTCGACCATCCCCGGTACCAGTCCGGCGGCGAGGAAGTAGCTGGCGCGGACGTTGGTGTCGAAAGTCTTCTCGAACGACGTCACGTCCTGGTCGACGGTGAGCGAGGCAGGAAAGCTCGCGGCGTTGTTCACCAGGATGTCGATGTCCCCAGCCTGGGCCACAAGCGATTTCACCGACTCGATGTACGACAGGTCGGCCTGGACGAAGCGCACGCTGCCGTCGATCGCGGCTGCGGCCGCCTTCCCGCGCTCTGCGTCGCGTCCCGAGATGACGACCGTCGCGCCTTCGTGGGTCAGCAGCCGCGCGGCTGCCAGGCCGATGCCTGCCGTTCCTCCGGTGACCAGGGCTGTCTTGTACGCCAATTCCACTGCTGACTCCTATGCGACTTGTGGTTCGATGTCGGCCAGCGCGATGCGCAGCCGTTGCCTGCCCCGCGATGCGCGTGACATCACGGTTCCGTGTGGGATGCCGAGGATCGCGGCGGTTTCCGCGTACGTGTAGCCCTGGACGTCGGCGTAGAACACCACCGAACGGAAACCGTCGGGCAGTGCGGTCATCGCCGCCTTGATCACGTTGTCGGGCAGCGCATCGAGCACCTCGGCTTCGGCGGACCGGTGCGCAGTGTTCGTCCGCGCGGCGCTGTCGGCAAGGTCGTGCTCGGTGATCACGTCGACGGGGACCTCCGAAGGGCGGCACTGGCGGGCGCGGAAGGCGCTGATCCACCGGTTGTGCAGGATCCGGAACAGCCACGCCTTGAGGTTGCTGCCGTCGTGGAACGTGTGAAACCCCGCGTAGGCGTGCATGAGTGCGTCCTGCAACAGGTCTTCGGCGTCGGCCTCGTTGCGGGTCAGCCGGCGGGCCCGGCGAAGCAGCACGTCGAACAGCGGTTCGGTTTCGCGGGCGAAGCGCGCGGCGAGGTCGGCATCGGGTCCTGGCATGTTGACCAGACTCGCGCGGATCGAGGTGAAGCGAACCCTTGGTTTTCCGTAGTCAGTGGTCCGTGGTTCGTGGTGCGCTAGCCGGTCAAGGTCTCGACCGCTTCGTCGAGGACCTGCCGCAGCCCGTCGATCCGGTGCGCGCGTCGGCCAAGGAACACCCCGTCGAAGCCGGGGTGCAGCGCGCGCAGTGTGCCCGGTCCCGCCGTGCCGCCGTAGATCAGCCGGCCCGCCGGTCCGGCCAACGCGGGCACGGAGGTCTTGAGCGCCTCGCCGACACGTAGAACGTAGCCGGTGTCGGCCGGCGCGTCGGCGCCGATCGCCCACTGCGGTTCGTACGCGATGACCACCGGTTGGCCCGCCAGTTGATCGGTCACCAGGCGGGCCTGCCGAACCACCTCGGCTGCGGCGGTGTCCGGGTCGTGGACGGCCTCGCCGACACAGATCAACGGCACCAGCCGGTGCCGCGCCGCGGCCGCGGCTTTGCGGTTTACCACGACGTCGTCCTCGCCGAACAGGGTGCGGCGCTCGGCGTGGCCGACTTCGGCGTACTGGCAACCCATTTCGGCCAACAAGGCGGCGGTGACTTCGCCGGTCACCGGGCCTGGTTCGGCCCAGCTGACGTCCTGGCTGCCGACCCGCACCCCGAACCGGCCGAGGGTGTCCAGCGCCCGTTCCAGCAGCGGGAACGGCGGCATGACGGCCAACTCGACGGCGGCCGGTAGCGGGTGGTCGGTCAGCAGGTCGGCGACGCCGGCCAACCAGTCACGGGCCTGGGCATAACCGAAGTACGCCTTGAGGCTCACCGCCACCAAGACAGCTTTTGACTCCGACAACTCAGTCTCCCAAGGCATCTCGTACTAGCTGGCCCAGGAGACGGTGCGCAGCTGTCGGCGCGACTTGATGCCGAGCTTGGCGAAGACCTTGCGCAGATGCCATTCGACGGTGTGGGTGCTGATAAACAGCTGCGCGCCGATTTCCTGATTGGTCAGCCCGTCCCCGGCCAGCCGCGCGATCTGCGCCTCCTGCGCGGTCAGCTCACCACCTGAGCTGTGCGGCTTGTTGCGCACCGTCTCACCCGTCGCGACCAACTCCCGGCGGGCGCGCTCGGCGAAAGCGTTGGCGCCCATCTTGGTGAACAGCTCGTGGGCGTCGGTGAGTTGGCGTCGAGCGTCGATCCTGCGGTTCACCCGGCGCAGCCATTCGCCGTAGTGCAGATGCGCCCGCGCCAGGTGCACCACGACGCGGGTGCGGCCGAGGCGTTCGATTGCCTCGGTGTACAGCGCATCGGCGTGCTCGTCGTCGGCGACCAGGGCTTGGGCGTTGGCAAGTGCGCCCAGTCGCCAATCCGTTCCGCTCGCGCCGGCGTGCGCCTCGAACCGCGCTACCGCCGCCGCGGCGGTTTCGCCGTCGCCACTGTGCGTTGCGGCCTCGATCAATTCGAACAGGCCCCAACCGTAGAACCCGAGATCCTCGTAACGACTGGCCTCCGCGGCGGCCGCGGCAGCCTCGTCGTATCTGCCGAGACCGTTGTAGAGCACCGCGGTGGCGTATCCGGTGAGCCCCAACAGCCGGCCTTCACCCCGGGCGATTCCATCGGCGGTCGCCGACTCGATGGCCTTGACCGCGTCGGCCGCGTCGCCCCGCCATGCCGACAGCAGCAGCGAGTGATACCGGACCGGCGAGAGGTGGTCGGTCGAGGCAGAGATCGAATTCGCCTCTTCGATCAACGTCGCCGACGCGGCGAATTCGCCTGCCAGCAAGTGCGCGCCCGCCCGGTACACCAGCGCGCGCGGCAGCACGTCCAGCGCGCCTGCGTCTCGGGCCTGGCGCACCACCGCGCTGGACAGTTCCTCGATGGCCGACTCGTCCCACAGGTCGTGAGCCGCCGATTCCTGCAGGATCGGAAACGCAGGCACCATCCAACGCCGGACCTGCAGATCATTCGAATGCGCCAGTTCGCACATCGCGTCCAGCGCGGCGCGCAGTGGGCCCGCGCCCGCGCTCACCCCGCCGGTGATCCGCTCGGCGATGCCCTTCAACATCAAGTCGATGCCCCGCGGCGCGGCGGACGACCGGTCGATGACGGCACCCGCTGCCGCAGCCGCATCCGACAGCGCCCCGGGTTCACCGAGACGCCCGGCGTACAAGATGGCGGCGATCGATTCGGCGTACGTTTCACTGGCGGCGTAGTCGTCGAGGTTCTCGAGTTGCTTTGCGGCATCGAGTAATTCGCGCGCAGTGGCGAAGACGCTCGGGGCACCGGCGTGGCCTCCCCGACTGCGGGCGAATTGCATCTGTGCGCGCAGCCGCGCCACCTCGGCTTTCTGCAGATTCGACAACTGCCCCAGTTCGGCGATCGCGAGCAGCTCATATGCCGCCTCCGGCGCGGCGGCGTCCCGTTTGGCGCGGGCGGCCGCGAGCGCCCTGGCGCTGCGCAGCGCAGGCTCGGACGTCAGCGCGGTGGCGCGTTCGAGGAATGCCGCCGCCGCGGCGATACCGCCTCGGCTCTGCGCGCGGCTTGCCGACGCCTCCAACTCCGCGGCCACGCAGTCGTCGGGTCCCGCCGCGGCGTTGGCAGCGTGCCAGGCGCGGCGGTCCGGGTCCGACTGCGGATCGGTGGCGTCGGCCAACGCCCGGTGGATGGTTCTGCGGTCGATCAGATCGGCGGCGCGATAGGCGGCCGACCGCATCAGCGGGTGGTGGAAACGCATCCGCGGACCGAACTCGATCAAACCGTCGGCCTCGGCGGGCGCCAGCGCGTCCACCGGGATGCCCAGTTGCGCGGCGGCACGCAGGAACAACGCCGCGTCCCCGACCGGTTCGGCGGCGGCGAGCAGCAGCAGCCGCTGGGTGGGTTCGGGCAGCGCCTGGATGCGGCTGACGAACCCGTCCTCGAGTGCCGCCGCCGACGAGCGCTTGCCGGAGATCCAGAAGCCGCCCGCGAGCTCGGTGGCCGACACGCTGCGCGGCACCTCGAGGAGGGCAAGCGGGATTCCCCTGGTCTCGGCCACGATGCGGTCCCGCACTCGTGGGTCGACACTGCCCACCATCACCGAATCGAGCAACTCCCGCGCGTCGCCGTCAGACAGTCCGGTGACCGGAAGTTTAGGCAGCCCGGACAATGCCGCGGCGCCGCGGTCACGCGCCGCGAACAGCACTGCGACGGGTTCGGCGAGCAGCCGGCGGGCCACGAACGCCAGCGTCTGCACCGACACCGCGTCCAGCCACTGCGCGTCGTCGACGATGCAGAGCAGGGGCTGGGTGGTGGCGGCCGCGGCCATCAGTGACAGCACCGCCAGCCCGACCAGGAAGCGGTCCGGTGGCGCCCCAACCCCGCGGCCGAACGCGACGTTGAGCGCTTCGCGTTGCGGCTCCGGTAGTTCGTCGAGGTGCTCCAGCAGCGGCGCGCACAGTTGCTGCAACCCGGCGAACGCGAGTTCCATATCCGATTCGACACCCGCCACACGCACACAGCGGAACTCCGACGAGTTATCGGATACGAAGTCCAGAAGCGCCGTTTTTCCGACGCCTGCCTCACCGCGCAGCACCATAACCTGGCTGGTGCCGGATCGGGCGGTCGACAACAGACCCCGCAGCGTCTCGCATTCGCTGTCGCGACCGCGAAGACGTTGCCCCCCATCCTGACTCGACATAGACACCACCGCGTTTGTTTGCAGTGGTGACCTTACCCGTAAGCCGTTCCTGAACCGCAAGCGGCCTGATCTTGATCAGGCGTTGATCACCAATCCGCCTGCGGCCCAGGAGGTTTCAAGCTACGCCGTTGCGGCGGCTTGCAGCAGCCAGTCCTCGAACCGGGTGTCGAACAGGGTCGCGCCCTGCGCCGGGCACAGCGTGCGCTCGCCGATGTCGATGCCCCAGTACTGCGCCTTCGGGTCGGCGAGGACCTCGCGGGTATCGCCGCGGGCGGTCAGCGCGGTCCTGATCAGGTCGGGCAGCAGAACCGCCTCCGGCCCACCTATTTCAGTGATGCCCTTGACCGCCGCGTTGACGGCAGCGATGGCGAGTCCCTCGGCGACGTCCGCGGCGGCCATCGGCTGGAAGTACGCCGGTGGCATCCGCACCACGCCGTCGACGGTCGCCGAGTCGGCGAGCGTGTTGACGAACTCGAAGAACTGCGTCGCGTGCACCAGGGTGTACGGAACCGGTCCCTCGGCAATCAGGTTCTCCTGCAGCAGCTTGCCCTCGAAGTAGCCGCTGTGCGGGGCCAACTGTGCGGTGCCCACCACCGACAGCGCGACGTGGTGGCCCACCCCGGCGTCCTTCTCGGCGGTGAGCAGGTTGGTGGTGGCGGTGCGGAAGAACTCGATGGCCGCATCGTCGAGCGTCGGCGAATTCGACACATCGACCACCACCGAAGCCCCTGCCAGCACCTCGGCCAGGCCTTCACCCGTGAGCGTGTTCACCCCGGTCGACGGCGCCGCGGCGACCGCCTCATGACCGCGGCGGGTCAAGTTGTCCACCAGTTTGGAGCCGATGAGACCGGTGCCCCCGATGACGACGATTTTCATGGCGATCCTTCCGTTGTCTGACCTTCCTGACGGCCAGAACGGGCGGATGCCCGCGAAGTCATCCCGCGGGGTTGATGCGTTATTTGATCCCGACGACCATCGAGTCGGGGCCGGCGAGGTGCTCGACGTAGCTGTTGCTGAAGCCGGTGTCGGCCATCCAGCCGCGGCAGTCGGCACCGGTGAAGTCGAATCCGGTGGGCCCCTCGATCAGCATGTTGAGGCTCATCAGCAGGCCGAACGCGTTCTGCCGCCGGTCGTCGTCGATGAGCGCCTCGTAGACGATCAACGCCCCGCCGGTGGGCAGCGCGTCGTATGCCTTGCGCAGCAGCAGTAACTTCTCGTCGAGATCCCAGTCGTGCAGGATGTGGCCCATCACCAGCACGTCGGCGGTGGGCAGCGGGTCGGCGAAGAAATCGCCGCCGACGAACTGCAGCCGGTCGGTCAGACCATGTTGTGCCACATAGGAATTGAAGATCGGCCCGACAGGCGCCAGATCGAATCCGCCGCCGGTCAGATGGTCGTGCGCGGAGGCGATGGCGACCGGCACAGCCCCTTGTGCGCAGCCGATGTCGATCACGCTGCGGTAGTCGCCGAATCCGAACTTGGCCGCGATGGCGTCTCCCGCGGCCCGGCTCAGGCCGGTCATCGCCGCGGTGAACACCGCGAGTTTCTCGGGATCGGCGTAGAGCGTTGCGAAGAAGTCCCCGCCGGTCTTGGCCTCACTTTGCGGCTGCCCCGTCTGCAGCCCCTCGGTCAACGACCCCCAGAACGGGTACAGCCGAACGGCGGCCATCTCCAGCACGCCGCCCAGGTAGGTGGGTTTGGCCGGGTCGAGGAAGAGGTCGGTGTCCGGCGTGTTCGAGTACCTGCCGTCTTCGCGGTCGAGCATGCCCAGCGCGACGAGCGCGTCGAAGAAGTCGCGCGCGCCGCGCATATGCAAGCCGAGACGGGCGCGTAGTTCCTCGGCGTCCAGTGGTCCTGTCTGGGCCAGCAACCCGAAGATTCGGAGTTCGACGGCGCTCAGCAGCGCCCGTGAACCCCAGAAGCCGAAGCCCAGTTGCATGATGCGGTCGGGCGCCGCTGCGTTTCGGTCAGTCATTCGACTTTCCCCCTTTGTGGTCAGCATGACCCGAAATTGGATTCCGGGTCGGCGGATTCACCCGATCACGGCGTGGCCGCTGTTTTGCGTTGCCGGCCTGCTGGCGGAGGGTGGCCGCCCGCAGCGTGAGGTGGTTGCGTTCGGCGACGTTCTGCGCTTGTTCGGCCGCCTTCGCGTAAAGCTCTGCGGCCGTGGTCAATTCGCCTGCCTGCTCGTGCAAGTAGGCCGACGACGCGGTGTATCGCGGCAGCCCGGGATCGACCTCGGCGAGCGCGGCGAGGCCTGCGTGCGGGCCGTCGGCCTGTCCGACCGCCACCGCCCGGTTGAGCTTCGCGATCGGACTGTCGGTGAGCCGGACGAGTTCGTCGTACCACTCGACGATCTGTATCCAGTCGGTCTCGTCGGCGGTCTGCGCGTCGGCGTGCAGTGCGGCGATCGCCGCCTGCGCCTGGTACTCGCCGAGGCGATCGCGGGCCAGTGCGGCCTGCAACACCGCGACGCCCTCGGCGATCAGGTCGCGGCGCCACAGAGTCCTGTCCTGATCGGCCAGCGGGACGAGGCTGCCGTCGGCGCGGGTCCTGGCCGCGCGCCTGGCGTGATGCAGGAGGAACAACGCCAGCAGCCCCGCCGCCTCCGGGTCGTCGGTGGCCGCGGCCAGCTGTCGGGCCAGCCGGATGGCCTCGGCCGCGAGGTCGACATCGCCGCTGTAGCCCTCGTTGAAGACCAGATACAGCACCTTCAACACGGTGCGCAGATCGCCGGGCTGGTCGAGCCGGACGTCGGAAACCGTGCGTTTGGCGCGGCTGATCCGTTGCGCCATGGTCATTTCCGGCACGAAGTAGGCCTGCGCGATCTGGCGGGTGGTGAGCCCGCCGACCGCCCTCAGCGTCAGCGCGACCGCAGACGCAGGGCTCAGGCTCGGGTGCGCGCACAGAAAGTAGAGCTGCAGTGTGTCGTCGACGACCTCGGTCGGACCCTGCGGCGGTTGTTCGGACACCAGGTTCTCGCGCTGTCGCCGCGCGGCGTCCGAGCGGACCAGGTCGATGTGGCGCCGCCACGCGGTGGTGATCAGCCAGCCCTTGGGGTCGTCCGGACACCGATCCGGCCACACCTCGATCGCTTTGAGCAGCGCCTCCTGCACGGCGTCCTCGGCGGTTGCGAAGTCCGCACCGCGGTGCACCAGAGCAGTGAGCACACTCGGGATCAGATCCCGCAGCTCGGCCTCGTTCATTCGGTGACGGTCGGCGGATGGGTCAGAAACGGCCGCAACTCGAGCCACTCGTGGATCGGTTTGCCGCCTGCGCCTGGCGCCGCGGACAGTTCGCCCGCCAACTCGACAGCGCGCTCGTATGAGTCGACATCGATGATCATCCAGCCCGCGATGAGGTCCTTGGTTTCGGCGAACGGTCCGTCGGTGACCGGCGGCTTGCCTTCGCCGTCGTGACGGACCCACACCCCGTCCGGCGCGAGGGCCTGGCTGTCGACGTACTCGCCGCTGGCCTGCAGCTTGGCCGCGAAGTCGTTCATGTACTTGATATGTGCCTCGACCTCGGCGGGCGCCCACTGGTCCATCGGCACGTTGTTCACGGCTGCCGGAGCGCCGCGGTAGTGCTTCAACATCAGGTACTTGGCCATGGTTTTCTCCCTTCGCGCTGGCGACCCTAGTTGGTCGCCTACCCCATAGACGGAGCCGTCAGTCGGTTCTCGACATATGGCCCCGGAGTCAAGTCCCGGGGAAAGCCCGGGGTCGCCCGGCGTGTCCAAATGCCAGGGTGAAGCCGAACACGACAGAACTGAGGCCGATATGGACAGCAGCGCCCTGACCGCATTCGCCGCCGCCGTCTCGAACAGCGTCGTCACCGATGTCGACGCCTTGACCGCACGCGGCCGTGACTACTGGGGCTTCGGCGGCGTGCCAGGACTCGCGGTCCGGCCCACGTCTCGCGACGAGGTCGTCGCCGTGGTGAAGATCGCCGCGGCGCGCGGCATCCCCGTGGTCACCCGCGGCGGCGCGTCGAATTGCAGCGCGGGCATGATGGCCGCCCCGGACCGGGTGATGCTCGACCTGTCGGCGATGAACCGCGTCCTCGCTGTCGACCCCGAAGCGCGCACCGCCCGGGTGGAGCCCGGCGTCATCAATGCGGATCTGCAAGAGCATTTGCGGCCGACCGGCCTGTGCTTCTCGCCCGATCCGGTGTCGGCGCCGCTGTCCACGGTCGGCGGCAACATCATCGAAAACGCCGGTGGTCCGCACGCATTGAAGTACGGCGTCACCTATGACCACGTGATCGCCGTCGAACTGGTGCTCGCCGACGGCGCCGTTGTCACGCTGTCCGCCGACGACGCCGGACCCGACCTGCTTGGCCTGATCATCGGGTCCGAGGGCACCCTCGGCATCGTCACCGAGGCGACCGTGGCGTTGCGGCCGATCGCGCCCGTCACGCACAGTCTGATGGGCAGTTTCGCCTCGGCCCACGCTGCCGCCGAGGCCGTCGCAGAGATCATCGGGACCGGCACGGTGCCCGCCGCCCTGGAATGGCTGGACCGCGCGGGCATCGCAGGCCTGCAAGCCTTCACCGACACCGGCTATCCCACCGACGTCGACGCGATCGTCCTCGTCGACGTCGACGGCACCGCGTCGGAAGTCGAGCGCGACAGGGCGACGGTGGAGAAAGTGTTGCGGCGCAACGCTATCGAGGTTCGTGTCGCGACCGACGAAGCTGCCCGAGACAAGCTCTGGTACGGCCGGCTACACGCCCCCGACGCCGTCGTGGCGAGCGGACACGACTACTTCATCGGCGATGTCACGGTGCCGCGCAACCGGATACCCGATATGCAGGAGGCGATCCAGGCGGCCGCGACCAGGCACCGCGACGGTCTTCTGTTCATCGCGGTAGCGGGGCACGCCGGCGACGGCGATCTGCATCCCATTTCGTTCTTCGACCACACCAATCCGAAAGCGGCCGCCGCCCTTGAGGCTGCCAACAACGAGATCATCGACGCCGCACTGGGGATGGGCGGTACGTTGACCGGCGAGCACGGCGTCGGCACAGAGAAGCGGCAGTTCATGCGCAAACGCTTCTCCGCCGTCGAGATCGCCGCCCAACGCGCGATCAAAACCGTCTTCGATCCGACCGGGCTGTTGAATCCGGGTGTGATGCTGCCCGATACAGCAGACGACGAGCCAGCCGTCGAAGCCTTCGCGACAGCCGTTCGTGCGGCGCTGGACCGCCGCCTAGGGGCCGGCGATCCCGGTCCGGCCGTCGGCGGGAAGGCGTCGGGTGATACCCGGATCGACATCAACTCGGCCAATCTGAGCCTGGTCGTCGGTGCCGACGTCACCCTCAACCACCTCGCCCAACGGTTGGCCGAGAACCGGATGACGTGTGCCGCCGTGCCCGAGGACCCCGACGCACGCACCGTAGGTGACCTCATCGCCACCGCCGACGGTCACGACCGGCACGCGGTTCGCACCAGTCTGCTCGGCCTCGAAGTGGCCCTCGTCGACGACGGGTCAGCGGCCCGGTTCGGCGGCGAGACGATGAAGGACGTGGCAGGGTACGACGTCAAGCGTCTGTTCATCGGCGGCGCGGGCGCGTTCGGGCAGATCGTCTCGGCGACCTTCAAGATCAGGTGCGTGGCGGCGGACTGAGGACCGTCGACCCGTACGTCCTCCGTGCCGCGAGGTCGGCGTGCGCCTGTGCGGCGTCGGCGAGCGCATACCGCCCGCCGATGGTGATGGTCAGCGTGCCGGTGATGATGGCGTCGAACACCTCGACGGCGCGCCAGGAGAATTCGTCGTACGTTCGGTTGAAGTGGCTCCGGCGCGGCCTGGTCAGGTACACCGATCCGGCCGCATTGAGTCGCTGCGGATCGACCGGAGGTACCGGCCCACTGGCCGCGCCGTACAACACCAGCGTGCCGCGGATCGCCAGACTCGCCAGGCTCGCGTCGAACGTCGTCCTGCCGACGCCGTCGTACGCCGCGGCGACACCGCGGCCTTGTGTCAACTCGCGAACAGCGGCGCCGAACACGTGGGGATCGTCGGGATAGTCCAGCACCTCCACGGCACCGGCCGACCGCGACAGGTCGGCCTTCTGCGGCGTCGACGCCGTCGTGATCACGCGGGCGCCGAGGCTGGCCGCCCACTGCGTGAGGATCAGCCCGACGCCACCGGCACCCGCGTGTATCAACACGGCGTCACCGGGTTTGACCTGGTACACCGAATTGACCAGACAGTGCGCGATCAGCCCCTTGAGCAGCGCCGCGGCGGCGGTGTCCGCGCTGATCCCGTCGGGCACATGCGCCACCAAAGATGCCGGCACCAAACAATATTCGGCGTACGCACCCGTTGCGTCGGCGCAGACGACGCGGTCGCCGGTCTGCACCGTCGAGACGTCGTCGCCGACCGCGACGACCGTGCCACAGACCTCGCTGCCCGGCACATACGGCAAATCGTGCGGGTAGGCACCCGATCGGAAGTAGGTGTCGATGAAGTTCACGCCGATCGACTCCGACGCGATCAATGCCTGCCCTCGGTTGGGCGACGGCATAGGCCTCTGCACGAGGCGCAGGACCTCTGGTCCCCCGGTCTGTCCTACCTCGATGGCGTGCACCGGTGCTGCGTCACCCGGACGTCAGCCACCTGTGCTCTTCACCTGGGTCCGGCAACACTCGGCCGCCCTCCATGGCGAATCGCGCAGGACTGTTACCGATGATCACCAGCACCCGCTCCGCGGGAAATCCGGTCACCCGTGTGGCGGCCTCGTTGATCTCGGTGAGCAACCGGGTGGTCTCGTCGTCGGGATGGCCGGTGCGCACCCATCCGTTGATGATCAGCGGTTGCGCGGGTTTGGCGTCGGTGTAGACGTCCTCGGCGGGCAGTTCGTGGAACACCACGTTGATGTAGGCGCTCGGCACATGGTTCACCCGGGAGTGGATCCGCGTTATCTCAGCCGCGAGTTCGGCCTTGACGGCCGGAGTCACAGTCGACGCGGCGACGGTGCAGGTGTAGACAGGCATGCCGTCAGCCCAGGAACGGCAGTTGCGGCTGGGTCGGCGCGACGATCACCGTCGGCCCGTCGGCGGTCAGTGCCGCTCCGAACGCCGATGCCAGCTCGTCGGTGTCTGCGACGGTCACCGACCGCAGGCCAAATCCCGTTGCCAGCGCGGCGATGTCGAGCCCCGGCAGCTGCAGCCCCGGTACTCCCGGCGTCTTCTCCAGCAGCGCAAAGGATTTCAGAATCGCGTATTCGCCGTTGCGCAACACCACGAACACGATCGGCAACTTGTGCTGGGCGGCGGTCCAGATCGCCTGCACGGAGTACTGGAACGAGCCGTCGCCGATGGTCGCCACGACGGTCCGCTGCACTCCGCGCGCCCGATCTCCGAGCGCCACACCGACCGCCGCGGGCACACCCCAGCCGATTCCGCCGCTGCCGGTGGCGAAGAAGCCCGCGCTGCGGGTGGTCGGCAACCAGGTCTGCTGTTCGGCGATGGTCGACGTCGACTCCATCACCAGAGCCGAGTCTGCCGGTTTCAAGCCGCTCAACACCTCATACACCGCATTCGGTGTCATCGGCGCCGATGCCGGCGCCTCTGGTTTGCGCTCGATGACCCGCGGCGGCGGAGGCTGCCGGTCCGCCGGAACCTGCACCGTGTCTGTCAGATACCGCAGGGCCAGGCCCACGTCACCGATCAGGCTGTCACCGACCGGCGCGACCGCGGCGAGGTGTGGATCAGCGGTGATCTGCAGCAATTCGGTGCCTTCGGGGAGGTATTCGCCCGCGACGTACGGGTAGTAGCGGAAGACCTGTGCGCCGATCACCACCACGAGGTCGTGCCCGTGTACGACTTCTTCGACCCCGGCGATGGTCATCGGCAAGGTGCCCGCGTAGTAGGGATGATCTTCGGGGAACGAGATCCGGTCCGGTAGCGCACCGTTGTACACCGGGGCTTTCAGCTTGTCGGCGAAAGCCACACCGGCGTCCCAGGCTCCCGCACGGTCCACTTCGGGGCCCAGCACCAGCAGCGGCCGGGTCGCCTTGCCGATGCGCTCGGCGAAACTGCGCAGTCGATCCAGATCGGGCGCGGTCCGTTCAGTGACGTTGCGTACCACGGCAGGTCCGAGCGCAGGCTGCTCCCAGTCGTCGAGCGGGATGGAAAGGAACACGGGGCCCGCAGGCGGTTGGATCGCGGTCGCGTAGGCCCGCATGAACGCGGCGGGCACGTCTTCGGCGCGCGCCGGTTCATACGCCCACTTGACCCAGGGTTGCGGCAGCACGGTCGCGTCCCGGTTCGCCAAATACGGATCGCACAACAACATTTCGCGGGTCTGCTGACCGGCCGTGACGATCAGCGGGGTGTTGGCGCGGTAGGCGGCCACCAAACTGCCCATCGCATTTCCGGTACCGGCCGCGGTGTGGAGATTGACCAGCGCAGGCCGCCCGGTGGATTGCGCGAAGCCGTCAGCCATCGCGAGCGCGGAGGCCTCCTGCAGTGCCAGCACGTAGGTGAAGTCATCCGGAAAGTTGCAAAGGAAAGATTGTTCGGTGGATCCGGGGTTGCCGAAAATTGTTGTCAAGCCGAGAGTTCGGAGGAGCTCATAGGTCACCTCATGGACGGTTTTACCGCCGGTCGTCGAAGCCATGGCGACGAGTCAAGCACCGGCGAGCCGTCGTCGACCCCGGGAGAATCCCCGGTTTACCGGCTGCCAGGGACGGTTGTTCGTGTAACTATGTTCGCCATGCGTGCCGACGCTCACCCGGGGGCCTTTGTGGGCCGCCGACGTGAGCAGCAGCTACTCGCCGGACTACTCGGCGGTGCGCGTGAAGGCCACAGCGGCGTGCTCGTCGTGCGCGGCGAGGCCGGTATCGGCAAGACCGCCCTGATCGATGCCGTCATCGGGCAGGCGGTGGAGTTCCGAGCCATCAGATGCAGTGGCGCGGAGTCGGAGATGGAACTGGCCTACGCCGGCGTCCAACAGGTCTGCGCGCCCCTGACGAAGCTGTTGGACCGGCTGCCCAAACCACAACGCGCGGCGTTGGAGACGGTCCTCGGGGTGGCCGAAAGCGGCGCCGCACCCGACCCTCTTCTGGTCGGCCTCGCCGTGCTGACGCTGCTCGCGGAAGCCGGATCCCAGCAGCCGACGGTCTGCGTCATCGACGACGCACACTGGGTCGACGCCGCGTCGGTACAGGCGCTGGCGTTCGCGGCGCGCCGGCTGCTGGCCGACCGGGTCGTGATGCTCTTCGCTGCCCGCCATCACGTCGACCAATTGAGCGGATTGCCCGAGCTGGTCCTCGGCGGCCTGAGCGACTCGGATGCGCGGGCGCTGTTGTCGGCCCTGATGCCGGGACGGCTGAGCGACAGTGCGCGGGAAAGCATTCTCGCCGAGTCCGGTGGAAACCCGTTGGCGCTGCGCGAACTTCACGGTGCGTTGAGCCCGGTCGAGCTGGCAGGCGGATACGGCCTTGCCGAGGCGAAGTCCATCTCCGGCCGCATCGAGGACACGTATCTGCGCCAGTTCCACGCCCTGCCCGAACCGACCCGCCTGTTGCTGCTCATCGCCGCCGCCGAGCCGACGGGCGAACTGCCATGGCTGTGGGCGGCCGCCGCACGCCTCGGGATCGGCGTGGACGCGGCCGCACCCGCCGAGCGGGCCCGGCTGGTCACATTCGACGGCCGGGTCCGGTTCCGCCACCCGCTGGTGCGGTCCGCCATCTACGGCGACGCGCCGCTGGCCGACCGCCGCCGGGTGCACGATGCGCTCGCCCACGTCATCTCCGGACGCAACACCGCCGATCACCGGGCGTGGCATCGCGCCCGCTCGGCCGAGGTCCCCGACGAAGACATCGCCGTGGAACTGGTGGCGGCTGCCGAACAGGCGCGGGCGCGCGGCGGCGTCGCGGGCGCTGCGGCGTTCATGTCCGAAGCCGTCGCGGCGACACCGGATCGGACCCGACGGGCGCGGCGCGCCCTGGCTGCAGCGGAGACCAATCTCGACGCCGGGGCCTTGGACAAGGCGGGCCGGCTGCTTGACCTCGCCGCCGAGTTGACCGACGACGACTGGATCGGCGCGCATGTCGAGTTGATGCGGGCGAAGGTGGCGTTCGCGGCACATCGAGGCCGGGACGGACCGCCGCTGCTGCTGGCCGCCGCCACGCGACTGAACACGGTGGACGCGAGCTTGGCGCGCGAAACCTACCTCGAGGCGTTGATGTCCTCGCTCATCGTGGGTCGGCTACCCGCCGATGAAACCAGTTCGCCCGCGACCATCGCGCGTGCGGCCCGCGCCGCAGTGCCGGCACGGGCGTCGTCGCGGTCGGTCGACATGCTGCTGGACGGGCTCGTCATCCGTCTCACCGACGGATACGTTGCCGGCGCACCACTGCTGAAAGCAGGCATCGCCGAATATGCGCGGGAGGCGGCGGCGAAAACTGCCCAGCCGCGGTGGCACGACATCACCATGCGGGTGTGCCTTGACCTCTTCGACCTCGACAACTACACGGCGCTCACCAAGAGTCAGCTCGAGATGCTGCGCGCTGCAGGCAAACTGACGCAGATCGCCTCACCGCTGTCGACCTACGCCGGGTTGTGTGTGACGGGCGGCGAGTTCGGCAAGGCCGCGGCGGCGCTCGATGAACTCGACCTCATCGCCGCGGCGACCGACACCCCGCCGCACCGGGTGATCGGCCCGTACCTGGCCGCGTACCGGGGCCGGCAGAAGGAATGCCTGGAATCCGCCGAAGCGACCATCGAGGCGTCGACCGTTCGCGGCGAGGGCACCGACGTCACCGTGGCGCGCTACGCGGTAGCGATCCTGCACATCGGACTGGCGCAGTACCCCGAGGCTCTCTCCGCGAGCCTGTACGGCCTGGAGTACGACGACGTGGGCATGGCCAACTATCTGATGATTGAAACCATCGAGGCGGCCGCCCGATGTGGAGAGACTCCGTTGGCCTCCGAGGTTCTCGACGAACTGTCGCAGCGGGCCAAGGCCAGCGGAACGGACACCGCACTGGGGCTGGAAGCGCGCAGCCGAGCGCTGATCGCCGGTGACGCGGACGCCGATGTCGAGTTCCGCCGGGCTCTCGATCATCTGCAGCGCAGCCCCGCTGTCGTGTACCGGGCCCGCACGCATCTCGCCTACGGCGAATGGTTACGGCGGGTCAGTCGCAGGGCGGATGCCCAGGCGCAACTTCGCACCGCGCATGACATGTTCGACACCATGGGCGCAGAGGGCTTCGCCGCCCGTGCGCGCCGCGAACTGCAGGCCGCCGGGGAGAAGGTCCGCCAGCGCGGCCAGGGCACCATGACGCCGCTGACCACCCAGGAGCGTCATATCACCCGGTTGGCTCGTGAGGGCTACACGAACTCCGAGATCGGCGCGCAGTTGTTCATCAGCGCGCGCACCGTCGAGTGGCATCTCGGCCGCATCTACGCCAAGTTGGGCGTCACGTCACGCCGCGAATTGCGCAGCGTCGCTCTGCAACTGGTGTGACTGTAGTCAGCCGCGATACCGGGACACTTCTTCGGCGTACTGGTCGAGCAGGCGCAGTGAGTCGTCCCGCGGCTTCGTCGGCAACAGCAACGCGATCTGGCCGTAGCCGAGTTCCTCCATGGCGCGCCAGTAGTCCTGGTCGACCGGGGTACCGAACTGCGCGAGCGGCACCGCGTGACCCGCCCCGGAGGTCATTTGATCGACGCGTCGCTTCAGGTGCTCGACCGGCAGCGGGTTTGAGATCCAGCCCGCGTCGTGGCGGATCACCCGCTTGACGGTGGCGTCGGAATCACCGCCGATGTAGATCGGCGGGTGCGGTTTCTGTACCGGTTTGGGCCGCATGTACGACGCCTCGAAGTCCACGTATTTGCCGTGGTACTCGGCGGGTTCGGTGGTCCACAGCGCCTTGATGGCTTCGATGCGTTCGTCGAGCAGCTTGCCGCGCGTCTTCGGGTCGGTGCCGTGATTGCGCATCTCCTCGAGGTTCCAGCCCGCACCCACCCCGAACACGAATCTGCCGTTGGAGATCAGGTCGATGCTGGCGGCTTCTTTCGCGGTGATGATCGGGTCACGTTGGATGAGCAGCGCGACCCCGGTGAACAACTCGATCGTCGAGGTCACGGCCGCGGCGGCGGCCAGCGTCACGAACGGGTCCAGGGTCCGGTAGTAGATGGACGGCAGTTCGCCACCGAGCGGATAGGCCGACTCCCTGCTGGCCGGGATGTGCGTGTGCTCGGCAATCACAAACGAGTGAAATCCGCGCTCCTCGATGGCGCGGGCCAGCGACGCGGTGTCGATGGTGTCGTCGTTGACGAACGTGGAAATCCCGATTTTCATCTGCACGTGTTTCAGGCTAGCCCCGGCCCGCTGGGATTCGACTGAAACCGCCGCTCAGCGGCGCCAGAACAGATGGTGGGTCACGCCGCTCGGGCTGGGCACGACGTCATGGTGGAATTCATCGTCGAGTTCGTCCGGTGAGTGCCACAACCGCGAGCCCGACCCGATCTCCACCTCTGACACCGCCACATGCAGCGTGTCGACAAGGCCGGCGTCCAGGAACTCCCGGATGGTGCTCGCGCCGCCGCCGAGGCGGACGTCCTTGCCGTCGGCGGCCGCGCGGGCTGTCGCGAGTACGGTCGCCGGATCGGCGTTGACGAAGTGAAAAGTCGTGTCGGACAACGTGAACGACGGCCGCTCGTAATGCGTCAGCACGAACACCGGGGTGTGGAACGGCGGGGTGTCACCCCACCAGCCCTGCCAGTCGTGGTCGCGCCACGGGCCGCGGGGGGGACTGAACTTGTTGCGGCCCATGATTTCTGCACCGATGTTGTTGGCGAAGTCCCGCGTGAAATAGTCGTCGAGACCCCTGCTGCCGCCCGGGTCGGTACGGTTGGGCCAACTCGCCGTCGCACCTGCCCAGGCAAACATCGAGCCAGGGTCGGCGTCGCCGAAGGGGTGATCCAGGCTCTGATTCTCCCCCGCCCCGAATCCGTCGCTGGACACGTTGAAGTTCTGGACTCTCAATAGTTGCACCACGTTTTTGTCTCCTCGTCGTAGACATGCCCATGATCAGACCACCGCTCGGCGCAGAAGTCATCGCTGTAGAGTCTTCGCGTGGCTGAAAGCTCAACCGTGAAGTCGATAAATGCCCGTCTCGCTGCGGAATTGGCCGTCGGCGAAGGTCAGGTGGCCGCTGCTGTGCGGTTGCTCGACGAGGGTGCAACCGTCCCGTTCATCGCCAGGTACCGCAAGGAGGCGACCGGCAGTCTCGACGACGGCCAATTGCGCCAGCTCGACGAACGCCTGCAGTATCTGCGGGAACTCGACGACCGTCGGGCCGCGGTGCTGGCCTCCATCGGAGAACAGGGCAAACTCACCGACGAGTTGAAGGCCGCCCTGCTGGCCGCTGACACCAAGGCGCGCGTCGAGGACATCTACCTGCCCTACAAGCCGAAGCGGCGGACCAAAGCGCAGATCGCCCGCGAGGCCGGCCTCGAACCCCTCGCCGACCGGCTGTTGGCGGATCCGAATCTGCTGCCCGAGGACGCGGCCGCGGACTTCGTCAGCGCCGACGTGGCCGACGCCGCCGCGGCGTTGGACGGGGCGCGGCACATCCTCGCCGAGCGCGCCGCCGAAGACGCCGAACTCGTCGGCGCTGTCCGCGAGAAGTTCTGGTCGAGCGGTTCACTCAAGACGGCGCCCTGGTCTGCGGATACTGCGAAAAGCGAAGCGGCGCAGAAGTTCCGCGACTACTTCGAGTATGCCGAGGCGTTGGAGAGCATGCCGTCGCACCGGGTGCTCGCCGTGCTGCGCGGTGAGAAGGAAGAGGCGCTTGCGCTGACGTTCGACGGCGGTGACGACGCCGAATACCAGGCCATGATCGCGAGGACGCTCGGCATCGACATGACAGCCAACGCGGCCGCGACGCCGTGGCTGGCCGCGACCGTCGACTGGGCCTGGCGCACCAAGCTGATGATCTCTGCCAGGGTGGACGCCCGCATCCGGTTGCGGCAACGCGCCGAGGAGGAGGCGGTGGCGGTGTTCGCCAAGAACCTCAAGGACCTCCTGCTCGCGGCGCCCGCAGGCAACCGCACCACGCTGGGCCTCGACCCCGGCTACCGCACCGGCGTCAAGGTGGCCGTCGTCGACGGCACAGGCAAGGTCGTGGACACGTGCGCGATCTTCCCGCATCAGCCTCAGCGGCAATGGGATTCAGCGAAGGCGGTGCTGGGCGCGCTCGTCGCGCGGCACGGCGTCGAGTTGATCGCCGTCGGCAACGGCACGGCGTCACGCGAAACCGACGCGCTGGCCACCGAACTGATCGCCGACATCCGGGCCGCCGGCGGTAAGGCACCCGCGAAGGCGATGGTGAGCGAGGCGGGCGCCTCGGTGTATTCAGCGTCCGCCTACGCGGCGCACGAGTTGCCGACGCTCGACGTCACCCTGCGCGGCGCGGTGTCGATAGCGCGACGACTGCAGGATCCGCTGGCCGAGCTGGTGAAGATCGAGCCGAAGTCGATCGGTGTCGGCCAGTACCAGCACGACGTGACGCCCGGCACGCTGGCCCGCAGCCTGGACGCCGTCGTCGAGGACGCGGTGAACGCGGTGGGTGTCGACTTGAACACCGCGTCGGTCCCGTTGCTGGCCCGCGTCTCTGGCGTCTCGGAATCGTTGGCCGAGGCCATCGTCGCCCACCGCGACCAGACCGGGCCGTTCCGGAACCGGAAGGCCCTACTGAAGGTTCCTCGCCTCGGCCCGAAGGCATTCGAGCAGTGCGCAGGCTTCCTGCGGATCCGCGGCGGCGACGATCCCATCGACGCGTCCGGTGTGCATCCCGAGGCGTATCCCGTGGTCCGGCGCATCCTCGACCGCTCAGGCGTCACGCTCGCCGAACTGATCGGCAACGAGCGCACGTTGAAATCCCTTCGACCCGCCGACTTGGCCGACGACCGGTTCGGCATCCCGACGGTGACCGACATTCTCGCCGAACTCGAGAAGCCGGGACGCGATCCGCGGCCCGCGTTCACCACCGCCACTTTTGCCGCCGGTGTGGAGAAGGTGGCCGACCTCAAGGTCGGCATGGTGCTGGAAGGCGTGGTCACCAACGTCGCGGCGTTCGGCGCGTTCGTCGATGTCGGCGTCCATCAGGACGGTCTCGTGCACGTATCCGCGATGGCCGACCGGTTCGTGTCCGACCCGCACGAGGTGGTGCGCTCCGGACAGGTCGTGCGCGTCAAGGTGCTCGATGTCGACGTCGAGCGCCAGCGGATCGGGCTGACGCTTCGGCTCAACGACACCCCCGCGCCCAACCGGGGAAAGCGGCCCGATCCGCAGCGCGGCAAGCGGCCAAACCCCGGCCGTGGCAAGGACTCTGGGCGTCGTGAGCCCAGCCAAGCGCAAGGCTCGATGGCAGAGGCCCTGCGCAAGGCCGGCTTCGGCAGGTGACTCAGGTCAGCCGCAGGTTCCAGGTGGTCGAGCCTTCGTCAGAGTCGGTGCTCATCGGCACGTCGCGAGTCCAACTGGCGATATAGGTCCAGTCCGAGTCCTCCACCCACGCCAACGTGTCGAAGCTGGTCGCCCGTTGGCGGATGGGTCGGACGTACAAGTCGACGTCGTCCTTGATCCACATGTCGTCGCCACGAATTCTCAACTGCAGCACCAGGTGGCCGTGTAGCCCGTTGGAGAATTCGAACCCGTATCCCGGATAGGGCATGGGGTTTTGGCCAACGCCCGGCGGCAGCTGTGGTGTCTTGTCGTTTCTGCGCGGCAGCTTCGTCGGGCCCATGTAGTCGTAGTTCCGGATGGCACCACGCTCGAGGTCGTCCTCTGTCGGGTAGTCCAGGTTCAGCACGCGAAGCGAATTACCGTCGCGCAACACGCTGGCCTGGACCAGGCTGTCGGTTCCCGCATCCAGCGAATCCTTGGTTTCCACAACCAGTCTGATCGATCCTATCCACATCGCTGATCCCCCCTTGCATACAACTGTGTCAGCGTGTGGCTAGCTTCTCAGTGCCCCGATTGTTTGGCTTGCGTAGTCAACTACCTGTTTTGCGTCGCCGGTTTCCGCATCGAAGAAGTAGGTACGCTCCCGCGGTAGCTCGAGCCCGATCTGCGCACCGCTTGGCAACTCGGTTCCCGCAGGCGCGGACACGATCACCTGCACCTGATCCGTCGTCGCCAGCACGCCTTCACCGCGCACGTCGACCTGCGTTGTCACCAGGACATGACTGCCGAGAGGCTCGACGAAGTCGACACGGGCTTTAACCGTGCCTTCGACAGGGCTGGTGTGCAGCACCAGGTGTTCGGGCCGCGCCCCGACGGTCACGGGACCATCAGGCGCCGGGACCGCGGTCACCCCGATGCCGCCGATGTTCAGCACCCCGGCACGGACGACACCCGGAATCAGGTTCATCGGCGGACTGCCCATGAACGCGGCGACGAACGTGTTGGCGGGGCGGTTGTAGATGTCGTCGGTGGTGCCGATCTGCTGTACTTCGCCACCTGCCATCACACACAGCCGATCGCCGAGGGTCATCGCCTCGACCTGGTCGTGCGTGACGTAGATCGATGTCACGGGGACTTCCCGGTGCAGTCGCTTCAGGTCGCCGCGAACTTGGTTGCGCAGCTTGGCATCCAGATTCGACAGGGGTTCGTCCAGCAGGAACGCCTGGGGTCGCCGGACAAGGGCCCGGCCCATCGCGACGCGTTGTCGCTGACCGCCGGACAGTTGGCCGGGCTTGCGGTCGAGCAGTTCGGTGATCTGAAGCAATTCTGCGGTCTCTTTGACTCGCCGCTCGACTTCGGTGCGCGGCGTCCGGCGCTGACGTAACCCGTAGGCGAGATTGCGGTACACCGACATGTGCGGATAGAGCGCGTAGTTCTGGAACACCATCGCGATATCGCGCTCGCCGGGCGCCAGATTGTTGACGACCTCGCCGCCGATCCTGATCTCGCCCGAGGTCGGTTTGTCGAGACCGGCCAGCAGGCGCAGCGCCGTGCTCTTGCCGCAGCCGGACGGGCCGACGAGAATCAAGAACTCGCCGTCGGCGACCGTCAGGTCCAGACCGTTGATCGCCGTCACTCCCCCGGCATACCGTCGGGTGACGCCGGAAAACTCCACCTCTGCCATGGATCAACCCTTCAGTCCGGTATTGGCCACCGACTGGACGAAGTAGCGCTGCGCACCGATGAAGACCAACAGCATCGGCAGCAGGCTCATCACGTTGGCCGCCATCAGCAACGGCCACTTCACCCTGTGCGCACCCTGGAAGTAGCTGAGCCCCAACGGAACCGTCATCTGGTCATGCGACGTGATCACGATCAACGGCCACAGGAAGTCGTTCCAGGAGGTCAGCACCGTCAGCGCGGCGAGAGTGGACAACGCGGGCAGCGACAACGGCAGCACGATCTTGACCAGCACACCCAGCCGCGACGTGCCGTCGACGCGGGCGGCCTCCTCGAGTTCGACGGGCACCGTCTGAAAGAACTGGCGCAGGAAGAAGATTCCGAACGCCGTCGCCAGATTGGGCAGCATCAGTGCGCCGATGTGGTCGATCCCGAGACCCTCGGCCACATTGTCCCCGAACCACTTGACGATCAGGAACACCGGGATCATGGTCACTTGGAACGGCACCATCAGCGTCGCCATCAGCGTGACGAAAAGCGCTCCGCGACCGAGGAATCGGATCCGCGCGAACGCGTAGCCGGCCAGGCTGCAGACCACCAGATTGCTCACCAGCACGACAAACGTGACCGTCAGGCTGTTGAGGAAGAAGTGGCCGAACGGTGCCGCCGCCCACGCTTCGGAGTAGTTCTCGAACCGCGGATGCTGCGGAATCAGCACCGGTGGGAATCGGTTCGCCTCACCTTCGGTTTCCAGCGAGGTGACCAGCATCCAGAGCAACGGGACGACCAGCAGGAAGCTCAGCGGGATCAGCACCAGATGCCACGGGCTGAACGGCAGTCGCATGCGGGAGGTCGGTTCAGGCTCGGTGGGTGCCTTGGCCGTATGGGGTCGCGTCGGCAGATCGATGCTCATGAGGTGTGCACATGCTTCCTGGCGATACGGAACTGGACGGCGGTGATCAGCAGGATCACCACGAACAGCGCGTAGGCCATCGCCGCGGCGTAGCCGGCGTCGAACTGCACGAAGGCGCGGTCCCACAGGTAGTACACGATGACGGTGGTGGCGCGCAGCGGTCCGCCACGTGTGGTCGCATAGACCTCGTCGAACAGCTGCAGCGCATTGATCGTCAGCCAGACGACGAGGAACAGATTCGCCGGGCCGAGCAGCGGCACCGTGATGGTGCGGAACCGCGTGGCGGCAGACGCCCCGTCGATCGCCGCTGCCTCGTGCAACTCGGTTGGAACACCCTGCAGCGCAGCGAGATACACGATGACCGAGAAACCGGTCCACCCCCAGATCGTCATGGCCACGATGACATAGAGCGCCTGCGACGGGGAGGCCAGGAACGGCTGTGACGGCACCCCGACGGCGTTGAGTGCCGCGTTGACGATGCCGTAGTCACGGTCAGTCAGCCACAGGAAGATGATGCCCTGGGAGATCGTGGAGACCGCCATCGTGATGTACGCGGTCGTTCGGTACACCGAGATGAACCGCACCGAGCGGTTCATTGCCGCCGCGACGAACAGACCCACCAGCATCGTTCCCGGAACGAACAGGGCGGTGTAGATGATGGTGTGCCTGATCGCCTCGACGAACACCGGGTCCTCGGCCAACTTCCGGTAGTTGTCGAGACCCACCCACGGCGTCTCAGGGGTCAGCAGGTCGGAGTGCTGAAAGGACAACATCAGCGACATGACGACCGGCAGCAGCCCGAATATCCCGATCAGCACTGCCGCCGGGCTCACCAGTGTCCAGCCCGACAGGCTTTCCGAGTGACCGATGCGGCGCAGCAGTGCGGGCATCTGCCGACTACTTACCGGCCAGTGCCGTGTCGGCGGCCTGCGCGGCGCCGTTGAGGGCCGTCGCAGGCTGATCCTTGCCGAGCATGACCGCCACGATCGCCTGACCGAGCGCCTCGGACACAGCGGGATACTGCTCGACCTGGGGCCTGACCTTCTTCACATTGTTCAGGTTCTCCACGAATGTGGTGCTGCCGGGCAGCTTTTCATTCATTTTGGCCAGAAGTTCCTGATCCTTGCCGACGGAGACGCGGGTAGGCAGGTCCCCGGTCTGCAGCGAGAACTCCTTGACCTGCTCGGGTGCGGTGAGCCACTTGACGAAGTCGAGCGCCGCCTTCTTCTTCTTGTCCCCGTTGTTGAACACCACCCAGTTGTCAGGCCCCGAGATCGTCTGGTGCGAGTCACCGGCACCAGCGAACGTCGGCATCACCTGGACGCCGTACTCGATGTCGGTCAGCGAGCTGAGATCCCACGGTCCGGTGACCAACATCGCGACCTTGCCGCTGTTCATCAGCTTGGGTCCGTTGTCGTTGGTGGTATCCAGGTACAGCGACTTGTCAGTGACCGCCATCTGCTGCAGCGTAGTCAGCGCCTTCACGCCCGCCTCCGAATTGAACGTGGCATGCGCATTGTCGGGTGACAGGATGTCGCCGCCCGCCTCCCAGAGCATCGGGATGTAGTGCCAGACCGTGTCCTCGCTGCCGTCGGCCGGAATCAGCCAGCCGTACTGTCCCTTCGCCGGATCGGTCAGCTTCGCGGCGGCTGCGCGGAAGTCGTCCCACGTCCATGTCGGTGACGGCGGCGCGATCCCGGCGTCGGCGAAGAGCTTCTTGTTGTACACGATCGCGAGGTTGTCGACCAGCGCCGGGACGCCGACGACTTTGTCTCCCACCGTGGCCGCTTCCCGCTCTGCGGGGTAGAAGTCGTCCCATTTCCAGTCCGGCCCGGAGACGACGTCCTTCATGTTCACCAGTTGCGGGATCTTGGCGATGTTCGGCGACCACGACCCGAACATGTAGGCGACGTCGGGTGCGCTGTTTCCCCGTACCGCGGTCAGAACTTTCTGCAACACCAGGTCATTGCTCGAATACAGTTCCGTGACCTTCACGTCCGGGTGCGCCTTGTTGTACTGGTCGATCAGACCCTTGAAGGCGTCGCCTTCGGTGTCCTGGTATCCGTGCCACACGGCGATCTCGGTCGGCCCCGAAGATGAGGTGCCGCCTCCGCCGCACGCGGCCAGCACCAACGTGAGGACAGCTACCACTGCGAGGCACAGCCGGCGTCGAATCACGGTAATCACTCCTTTGTCGGTGAGCGCAGCGGCTCGGGTAGCAGGTCACCGTGTGCGACCGTCAGTTCGTCACACAGCTGCCAGATCTGGTCCACGGTCAGCGTCGCCGCCGTGTTGGGGTCCACCATGGCGGCCGCGCGGACCAGGCGCGGGTCCGCGTCAACGGCGGCACGCACCGCCAACTCGACGGGGCCGAGGAAGTTGCGGTTGAGCGCGGCGCATTGCGGCGGTAGGTCGCCCACCCGCATCGGATGTGCGCCCAGTGCATCGAGCAGGGTGGGGACTTCGACGGCCAGACCGTCGGGCAGATTGGTGATCAGACCCGCGTTGATGACATTGGCGGAGATCACCCGGGGCGTACCGGTCTGCAGCGAATGGATCACCTGGGGGGCGTACTCGGTGGAGGTGGTGTCCACCGCAAGGGACTCGGTGTGCGCCAATTCCGCTCGTACGCGGTCGTATTCGGCGAGGTTGCGCTCGCTGATGGAGACGTACTCGCCGATGTTGATCCGTAGCCGCTCGACCTCGGCCGGGTGGTGGACGTACCAGGGGACGTATTCGCTGGAGTGCTCGCTGGTCTCGGTCGGGTAGTAGCCGAGCCGTCGGTACATGTCGACCCGGACGCGCCGGCGCAGTTCGGGGTCGTCGTGGATTCGCTGATCCAGCAACGGGTACAGATCCTGGCCTGCGCGCTCCCACTGCAGCACCCAGGCCTGGTGGTTGACACCCGCCGACCAGTAGGACACCTCGTCGTATGGCACGCCGACGAGCTCGCACAAGCCGACCATCGTCCAGTACACGGAGTGGCACAGCCCGAGCACTTTCACGTCAGGCGCGACGTGGTGCAGGTAGGTGATGTTCATGGCCATCGGGTTGGTGTAGTTCAGCAGCCACGCATCCGGGCACACCTGCTGCATGTCGCGGGCGATGTCGGCCAGCACGGGAAATGTCCTGAGCCCACGGAAGATTCCCCCGATGCCGATGGTGTCGCCGATGGTCTGGTGCACGCCGTACTTGGCCGGGATGTCGAAGTCGCGCACCGTGGCTCGATGCATGCCGACCTGGATGACGTTGATGACGTAGTCGGCGCCGTCGAGCGCTCGACGCCGGTCCAGTGTGGCAACGACCTCTGGTTGCGCGCCTGCCGCCCTTGCGGTGGCGCGTGCGATCGCCTCGGCCGTTTCCAGCCGTTGCGCGTCGATGTCGTGCAGCACGACCCGAATCGAGGCCAGTTCGGGGAATGACAGGATGTCGCCGAGGAGTTCGCGGGTGAATTCGACGCTGCCCGCGCCGATGATGACGACGGTCGGTTTCACGTGAGGCTCCTCGACTTGGTGGGCACCGCCGGTGTCGGGGCGTCACCGCGCTTTTCGTCGCTGTAGACCATCAGCGTCGAACCGACGAGCGCCAGCACGATGCCGACGGCGCCGTACGGGCTCGGCAGGGTCTGGTAGGCGATCAAGGAGACGACGATGGTCAGCGCTGGAGCGAGGGCGTTCGTCGTTGGCGCGACGATGGTGGCCTTGCCGCGGCTGAGCGCCATCACCAGGAACAGCGCGCCGACCGCGTTCAGCAGCTGGGTGGCGGCGGTCAATGCCGGTGCCTGCCAAGGGAAATCGAGGGGTAACCCGCCGAGCGAGAGCAGCGCGACCGGGATCAGCAGAATCCCGCTGATGGCCATCCAGCCGAAAGTGGTCGCGTCGTTGACGCCGATGGTCGCTGTCTTCCGCATGAAGTACGCCTGTACGCCCCACGCTACGCAGATCAGGATCGCCAACGGCAACCACGGACCCGACGAACCCTCGGAGCTGGCGCTGGTGATGCTGAACAGCACGATGGCGGCCAGCGCGGCGATCAGCCCGACGAAGGCCAGCGTGCTGATCCGTTCGCGCAGCAGAACCATCGCCATGATCACCGTGATGGCGGGCGAGATCGACACGATCGGGAAGATCAAATAGGCAGGGCCCATGGTCAGCGCCTGGAACAACAGCAGTTGGCCGCCTGCGCCGGTGAGGCCGATGAGTAGACCGTAGATGGTGGCTTGCGGTCGCCGGTCGAAGCGTTGGCCGCGCAGAGCGAAGACCGCTGGGATGATCATCGTCAGTGCCCAGATGCTGTAGATCATCTGGTCGGGGTAGCCGTAGCGCGTCGCGGGCAATGCCGAGAACGCTCCCCATATTCCCCAGAACAGGATCAGGAGTGCGGCATAGAAGATCCAGCTGCGGTTTGTCATGGTGTCCGCCTTCGAATCAGGTTGGGCTGGTGCTGAGTTGGTGTAGTGCGCTTGAGCTAAGTGGCTGGCCGCTGTGTTTGGCCGCGTAAAGCGCTGCACCCAGCGCCGGGTCGAGCAATGGGCGCTGTAGGTCGTACTTGGCCGGCTGCCGCTGCACTGCGGCGAGGAACCGTGTCAGGAAGCCCTCGTCGGAGAACATGCCACCCGAATAGGACACCGGCACCGTCTCTTGGTCGGTGAATCCGACCAGCTTTCGCGTCGTTTCGATGAGTGTCACGAGTTCGTCTGCTGCCTCGGACAGGATCTTCGCCGCCACGGCGTCGCCTGCTTGTGCCGCTTTGCACACCGTGGTCGACAGTGCCGCAATGGAACTGCGGTTCCCTGCCCACTTCTCGATCACCAGGCTCACGACGTCCAGGTCTCCTGCCAACTGCAGGTGGTCCTTGAGCAGCGAGTACAGCGGGCCCCGGGCCAGCCTGCCGTCGCTCATCCGGCTGAACGCGTTCAGGCCCGCGGTGGCCACCCAGTACGCCGAGCCCTCGTCGCCGAACAGCTCACCCCAGCCGCCTACCCGATGGCCGACGCCCTGGCGCTCGCCGTAGGTCATCGAGCCAGTGCCGCTGATCACGTTGATGCCGTCTTCGCAGGCAAGTGAGCCCGCCCACCCGCAGACCATGTCGTTGTTACAGCTGTAGCGATCATGGCCAAGCACCCGGGCAGGAACCGCATCGAGTCGTTCGACGTCCTCGCTCGCCTCGCCGTACCCGGGAATGCCGAAGAACGCCGCGGCGATTTCGGCAGGCGTGATGGCAGCCTGACGGCAGATCTCGGAAACGCCTTGGCTCAGCACGCGTTCGACGACGTCGAAGCCGTCGTTGAAGTAGTACGACGTCGGAGCCGTCGCACGAGCCAGCACGTGTCCGCCGTCGTCGATCAGCGCGAGCGCGGTTTTCGATCCGCCGCCGTCGACACCTAGGTAGCGCGCCATGATCTCCTCACCGGCCCGTCGGGGTTTGCGCGGTTGACATGGGGTAGATGGTGACGCCGCGCACGACACGGCTGACTTCGCCGGATGGGAAAGGATTATCCGGTGTCTTGCCGTGTTCCAGTGCGGTGAACAGCGCGAGGTACTGCGCGAACACCAGATAGCTCAGCGCGACGAGCGGGTCGTCGAGACCCTCGAGCCCGGGTAACACGACGGCAGGGCCGTGTGATGGCGGTATCGGTTGGGTGCTGATGACCGTCAGGGCGTCCTCGCCGAGTTGGGCGCGGATTTCGGCGATGATGTCGAGGTCGTAGCGACGCGTGTACGGGTCCGTGGAGACATAGACGACGACATGGGTGTCGGCATCCAGGACCGACTTCGGCCCGTGTCGAAAACCCAGCGGAGAATCGAAGTAGGTCACGACTTCGCCCGCGGTCAACTCCAGCAGCTTCAACGCCGACTCGCGCGCCAGCCCTTCGAGCGGACCACTGCCGAGGTACACGATTCGCTGCTTCTTGGCTTGCGCGAGGGCGCGGATATCGGACTGCAACCCGGCGACGTGTTCCGCCGCTCGGGCCAGCGCGTCGGCATCTTCGCGGTCGGCCGGTCCGAGCATCAACAAGCAGGACAACAACATCGACGTGAGGCTCGACGTCATCGCGAAGCCCGTGTCGTTGGTGCGCTCCGGCATGAAGACGATCCGTGAGTTCGCGCGACCGCTGTGTGCGCGACCCAACTCACCGTCGCGGTCGCATGTGTAGACGAGATGCCAGACGTCGGTGACGATCTCGTCGGCGAGCGCGGTCGTGGCCAGGCTCTCGGGACTGTTCCCGGATCGCCCGAAGGACACCATCAGCGTCGGGGTTTCGCGCTCGAGGTGATCCAGCGGGTTGGCGACGATGCTGGTGGTGGAAATGGCCTCGACGCGCCGATGGAGATGGCGCCGCAGCGCGGGCGCGGCGATCTCGCCCGCGAAGGCCGAACTGCCCGCCCCTGTCAGGATCACCCGCAGATTCGGTCGGCCCAAGACGTCACGCAGGAAGCTCTCGACGTCGCCATCCGACCGCGCGGCCACCTCACGCCAGGCACCCGGTTGTTGCCCGATCTCGAGAATCGTTGCGCCACCGTCGTTGTGGGAAGAATCAGGCATTGGCATCTCCTGTCGCTTGTGCGTATGGCCGCAGCGCGTCGCGGATTCGGTCGATCACCAGCGATTGCGCGATGGGTTCCAGTTCGCCTGCCCGAATCCGCTCGTACTGGCCGGGCAGGAATTGACTGATCAGTGGCAGCGGTATGCCGGTGCGGTCGAGGTTCGTCAGCAGCGTTCGCCGCGCCGCGTCGACCTTTTCGTCGGCCCAGTAGTAGCGCAGCCGGTCACTGTAGCTGTATCGGCGGGAAGTGCGCTGCGTGACGGGATCACCCTCGTAGTACCCACGCCAGTGGTCCGGCTCGGCCAACATGCGCCGCTCGATCACCTCGACCAGATTGGACCGCGACGGTCGCGGCACGAGCTCGGCTTCGATGAGGCTGAGCGCGAACAGCGCCTCGCGCATCGCGAAGGTCAGCGCCGGCCCGACCTTGAGGACAGCCCAGTGGTCCTCGACCAGTTCCCGCAGTCGCGCGGGTCGCTGGTAGTCGGTGGAATGCGCTTCGAACACCAGGGTGTCCTCGTCGTCGAGCACACGGCGCAACTCGACGGTCGCGTCGCGGTCGTAGTCGATGACGTTGAGGTGGTCGAATTCGACACCGGGCTGGACCACCAGAGCCATCACCCGCGGCCAGACATGCGTGAGACCGACTTCGGCGAAGGCGTTGCGGTGCGCGGCGATGGTCCGACGAGCCCGCTCGGCCGAGGTCGGGGTCAAATGGCTCAGCGTCTCGTGCGCGCCGCCGGGCACTGGCACCTCGGTGCCGATGACGTAGGCGGGTCCTGCCAGACCGCTGCGGTTGGCGGTGTCTTCGGCGACCTCGAGCAGGCGCGCGGTGCGCGTCGCGACGAGCTCGTCGGACAGGACCGCCGGATCATCTGCGCACGCCATGCTGCAGTCGAGGTGGATCTTCCGGTAACCCGCTTCCACGTAGGCGGCAATCAGAACTTCGGCGTTATCCATTGCGACGCTGGCCTTTTCGCGCTGCCACCGGTTCGGCCCGAGGTGGTCGCCGCCGAGCACCACACGCTCAGCGGCGAAGCCGCTTTCCTCGGCGATGCGGAGAACCAGGTCGCGGAACTCCGCCGGGCGCAGACCGGTGTACCCGCCGAACTGGTCGACCTGATTCGACGTCGCTTCGATCAGCACACAGCCGCCGTCGACATCGGCTTGCGCGATGGCGGCCGCGATGACCGTCGGATGCGCCGAGCACACCGAGTAGACGCCCACCGGCTTGCCTGCCTTGTGCTGTCGGATGGTGTGGGCGAGCCAATCTTCGAGGACTGTGCGTGATTCGCTGTTGTTCATCGCGCGACGGCCTGACACAGGTCTGCCACGGCGTCGGCTATGGCCTGCCGCCCCGCCGCGAGGTAACCGCGGGGGTCGGGCTTGGCGGTGTCGCCCCCGAACGCTGACCGGATGGCGCCCGTGTATGCGACGTTGAGTGCGGTGCCGATGTTGATCTTGCGAATTCCGGCGTCTACCGCCTCCCTCAGCTGATCGTCGGGCACCCCTGACGATCCGTGCAGCACAAGGGGAATCGCGATGTTGTCGCTGAGCTTGCGAATCAGCGCGAGATCGAGGTCGGCATCACGGGTGGTCATCGCGTGGGCGCTGCCCACCGCGACTGCCAGCCCGTCCACACCGGTCTGCTCTACGAATGCCACCGCTTCGGCGGGATCGGTGCGCGCTCCCGACGCGTGCGCTGAGAGCGGTTCGTGGTCCTTGCCACCGATCTCGCCCAACTCCGCCTCGACCCACAGTCCTGCGCCGCGGGCTTGGCGCGCGAATGAGCGAGTCTGATCGATGTTGCGCTGGTATGGCAGGTGGGCGGCGTCGATCATGATCGAGGTGACGCCGAGGTCGACCTGCTCGAGCGCTTCGGTGATGAGCGCCTCGTCCCGAAAGTGATCGAGGTGCACGGCCAGCGGCGTCGAGGAGCACCTGGCGACGTGGGCGCAGGCCGCGATCAGCGGCGCGATGCGACCGCCGTGGAACTTCACCGTGTTTTCGCTGACCTGCAGCAGAGCGGGAACGCCAGCGCGCTCGGCACCTTCGGCGATGCCTTCCGCGTGCTCGAGGGTGACGACGTTGAAAGCGAGCACGGCGGCGTGCGCGTCCACCGCCGACGCGACCAGGTCGGCGGTGGCTGCCACAGTCACGTTGCCGACCGGTGTCGGAAGGTGTCGAACATTCGTCGATGATGGAAAGCTCGCTCAAACCACGCAATACAAAGCCGCGAAACGATCAGGAAAACTGAGCGTCTCCGTCATCTCGAGAGGTTGTCCGCGATGTCCATCAAGCGCACGGACCGCATCCGTCAGGTTCTCTCACTGCTTCGCGCCCGCGGCGAGGTGACGTCACAGCTGCTGTGCGATGAGTTGGGGGTGTCGGTGGCGACGTTACGGCGGGACCTCAGTGAACTCGAGGAACAGGGCCTCCTGGTGCGGACCCACGGCGGCGCCCGCGCGCTGGATCCGAGCGGAAGCGAGATTCCTGTCCGGCTGCGTGACCATCGGACCGTGGCGATAAAGCGGCGCATCGCCCAACATGCCGCGGCGCTGATTCCCCCCGGCGCGCAGGCGGTTGCCCTCACCGGCGGTGTCACCACGGCCGAGGTGGCCCGGTCGTTGAAGGGCCGCCCTCAGATGACGATCGTGACGAATTCGTTGACCATCGCCGCCGATTGCGCGGTGGACGCCCACATGAAGGTGATCGCGACCGGTGGCCTGGTGCGGGCGAACACCCTCGAGGCCGTCGGCCCGATGTCCGAACACGCCTTTCAAGTCGTGACAGTCGGGACCGCAGTTCTGGGTGCGGACGGGATGTCCGCCGAAGTCGGGGCGACGACCTTCGACGAAGCCGAGGCGCGCACCGCGATCGCCATGGCCGCGAACGCGCAACGGGTCGTGGTCGCCGTCGACGGTTCAAAGATCGGCAAGATCACGCTGGCGAAGATGGTGTCGCTCAACGAGATTCATCATCTGGTCACCGATTCGTCAGCTGACAGGGATCAACTGGACCGGATCGCGTCGGCCGGTGTGCGCGTGCACGTCGTGGAGGCGCCCTAACAGCCTCTGGTGTCCAGCAGCGAGCACGGTCCGACAGGACCGCGGTTGTCCGGTGGCGGATTCTCACCATCCCAGATGCTCAGCGAGACATTGCCCTGGCCCCAGTTGACGGTGTAGAAGGTGTGGCAGATGTTCCAGTCCCAGTTCGGCGGGCCGGGGGAATTGAACGGGCCGCCGGGGCCGCCACCCGGATCGTCGCCCGGGCACCAGGTGTACGGTCCGCCGGGCGGCGCCGCCGCAGCGGTGCCCGCGACCAGACCCAGACCGGCAACGGCCCCCATTACCGCCAATGTCGTTGCCAAGCCGGCAATTCCGCGCACCGTCATGCTCATCATTGAGCCCTTTCACCTTTGGTGTTGAGGCGGGAGACCAACCCGAAGCTCTCGGCGAGCGTCAGCCAATCGGTCCCTGAGACCTCGTAGTCGGCCCGCGCCGCTTCGGTGGGAATGTCGCCGGTCCAGGAGAACCGGAAGTCCAGGCCCGACACGCTGTCACGGCATCCGACGGACAACGGCTGCACGCCGGGAATGGCTACCCGCATGCCGGGTGAGGTGGACCAGTAGTTGGTAGCGGCGTCGCTCATCAGGTTTCCCGCAGAGGGGAACCAGTGGTAGCCCTGCATGGGGCGGAAGGTCACCGGCGTCGCGGTCACCTGTCCCGGCGACACCGACGCGATCAGGTTGTTGGTGACCGCATCGTGCACGCGGATCACGTCCGGGCTCACCTCGATGGCCAGCCGCGGTTGGCCGAGTGACCCCATGAACTGTTGCTGTTTGCGGACCGAGAACGAGCTGATCTCTTGAACTTTCAGCGAGTTCGTGAACAGCAGGCAACGCACCGGCTCGTCGGGCCCCGGCCGCCGCACGTCAAGCCCGGTCCGTCGGCTGACCATGGTCAGGATCTCGTCGAACTCGTTGGCGGGCAACGACGCATCGACGTCGATGGCTTGCCCGTACCCGGCGTCCGGCGCTTGCAGCGGTGTCCTCGCCGATACGCGTCGGTCCCGTCCGCCGAGGATGAATCGCTTTGTGCCGCAATACAGATGCAGCGCTGTACCCATCGTCGCGCCGCCGGTCACTCCCCAGGTGCCCAGCTTCGCGCCGGTGAACGGGTACACCTCGCCGGGACGGGTGCTCACGGTCAGGCCGTCGTCGGTGACCGAGACGATCAACTTCCGCCGCCGCGACCACCAGTACCAGCCGTAGACGCCAGCCAAGAGAAGAACCAACAGCCCGAATTGGAATCCGTGCCCGACAGCCTGCTGCACCCATTTAGCGCTGTCGGCAGACATCGACTGCAGGCCCACGAACGCGGCGCCGAGCACGACGGCGAACGCCAGCACTGCAATGACCATGATCAGGTAGGACTTGCCCGGGCTCTGCTTCCAGGCCGGCGTGGTGATCGAGGCGACTTTGGATCCCCAGAACGGGGGCTCTGCCTCGAACTGGCGCGCTCCAGGCAAAGGTTTGTCGATGTTCATGCCCGCGAAACTAAGTCGCCCCGCCACGGTGGGCTGGAGTAATCGACTACCCCACTTGGGTGCCGGTTGCTACCCGATTACCTGCCGCGCAGTTGGGGTATCAGGCCGCCATGACAACATCAGAAGGAAATGTAAAGCCGCAGCCCGCCGCTGAAGAGGAGGCGTTGGCGCCCGGCACGCCGGGCGCCGAGGCACTACCGCTACCCGACGACGAAGTCGACAAGCCGTCGCAGGAGTAGCGCTACCGACCGGCGTTGCGCGCCAGTTCGACCGCGAACGAGTTCACGAAGTTGCCTGCCGGCGGGTCGCCGCGATTGCATGACCCGTCGGACTCGCCGGGCCGTTTGATCCACAGATACGCGTCGGCGTGCGGGCCTGCGGTGGCCGTGGTCGGCGGAGTGCCCAGTGCCCGGCCGTCCGGATTGCACCAGTCCAGTGGGGCGGCGGCCGCAGGCCCGGCGCCGTTGCGCGACGTGTCGATCACGTAGTGCGAACCGTTTGTGAGGCCGGAAATGGCTTCGCCGTAGCCGATTTCGTCTTCCGTCGTGAAGAAGTTCGCGGTGTTGAGACTGAAGCCCCGCGCGTGGTCGATGCCGGCCTGGTTGAGCCGGCCAGCCATGTCGTCGGCGCTGTGCCAGCGCAGGTGACCCGCGTCGATGTACACCGCCGCGGCGGGATTGCGGGTCAGCGTATCGACCGCGTACCGGATCAGGTCGTAGCGTTCCTGGCGCTGATCCCCCGACAGGCAGTCGGCCATCGCCAGCGCGTCGGGTTCGACGATCACCGCCGCGGGCGCGGACCCGATGCCTGCGGCGATGCCGTCGATCCACTGCCGGTACTCGGCCCCGCTGCCGAATCCGCCTGCGGCGAAGCTCCCGCAATCCCGGTGCGGGATCCCGTAGATCGCGAACACGGGCAGGGCCCCTGCGGCCTGCGCGTCGCCGACGTACTTGGGGACGGTGGACGCCGAGGAACCGGGAACGAGCCAGTACGCCTGCGGCGTGTTGGCGATGGCGGTCAACTCGGGACTCGGCGGGTCGGCCTGCTGCGCGGCGCGCATCGCCGACGACGTCGGGTTGACGTAGAACGGCATCCCGGCCAACGGGTTTCCGTCGTCGGCGGCCAACCGCACGGCAGGTACCGGACCGACCGACACCGCGTCGGCGATGAGGCCAAGACAGGTCGCCGTTGCGAGGAGGGGAGCGATCAACCGCGTGACTGCGCGAGCAGCTGTGGACGTCACCCCGGGGAAATTAATGGGTCGAAGCGGCTTGCGCCAATCCCCGGGGTCGCCCGTCAGGCCTTGCCGAGCGTGACCTGGGTGGTCTGCGTCGCGCCGGACTGGTCCATATAGCTCAACGACACCGTGTCCCCGGGTGCCTTCGACCGGACCGCGGCCACCAGCGCCTCGGGACCGTCGATCACCTGGTCGTCGAGCTTGGTGATCACCGCCCCGCTGGGCACCCCCGCGGCCGCGGCGGGTCCGCCGTCGACGACCTCGCCGATGGCCGCGCCGCCGCCCTTGGTGCCGTCGTCGCTGAGCTGCACACCCAGCGAACCGTGGCTGGCGGTGCCGGTGGAGATCAGCTCGTCGGCGATGCGCTTGGCCTCATCGGACGGGATCGCGAAGCCCAGCCCGATCGATCCGCTCTGGCCGCCGCCGGAGCCGTCGCCGCCGCCCATGCTCGCGATCGCCGAGTTCACGCCGATCAGCTCACCCTTCATGTTCACCAGGGCGCCGCCGGAGTTCCCGGGGTTGATCGCCGCGTCGGTCTGGATGGCGTCGATCACCGAGACGTTGTTGCCGTCGCCTTCACCGGCCGCAACCGGTCGGTTGAGCGCGCTGACGATGCCGTTGGTCACCGTGCCCTGCAGGCCGAGCGGTGAGCCGATCGCCACCACCTGCTCGCCGACCTTCACGTCCTTGGACGATCCGATGGCGATCGGCGTCAGCCCGGACACGCCCTGCGCTTTCACGACAGCCAGATCGCCGGTCGGGTCGGTGCCGACGACGGTGAACGGCGCCGTCTGACCGTTGGCGAAGGTGACGGTCTTCTTGATTCCGGCACCGTCGGTCGAGTCGGAGGACGCGGGCTGAGCGGCCTGATCGGCACCGGCGGCGGGCGCCACCACGTGGTTGTTGGTCAGGATGAGCCCGTCGGGGCTCAGCACGATGCCGGAGCCGGTGTCGCCCTGGTCGCCCATGTCGATCTGCAGCTTGACGACGCTGGGCATCACCTTGGCCGCGACCTGCTCCACGCTGCCTGCCGGTGCCTTGGCGGCGGTCTGCGGCGCCGCGGGCAGCTGGGTGATCGGCGGCCGGGACGCGGTCGGTTCGTGGGCCAGTGTGAGGGCCCCGGTCGCGGCCGCGCCGAGTCCACCACCGACTACCGCGACCACCGCGGCGCCCGCAATGATGGCGCCGCGGCGGGAACCCTTGGGCCGAATCCGCGGGATCGGCGCCGTAACCGGTTCGTGCGCAGCGTGATACCCGTAGTACGGCGGCTGGTTGTAGCGGTAGTCGTACCGCATGTTGGCGGGAATGTAGGTGTGCCCATTCGGGTTTGGCTGCCCCGGAGGCTGGTTCGTCATGGTCTTCCGTTCTTCTTGATTCGTGAATCAGCCCAGTGGCTTCAGCAACAAAGTGCCCGCGGTGGCTGAGACGGGACTGAGAGCCTGCTCAGGGAAGTCCGAGACTTTGCTCTGGACCGTCGTACGCTCATGGGGATGTCCGAGAGGTCCGAGATTCGGTTTCTCCACCTCGGCGCCAGGCGGTTGGCGTACGAGGTGCGCGGACACGGCCCGCCGCTGATCGCCCCGGCGTGGTGGGTCAGTCACCTCGAACTCGACTGGCAAAGCGCCGGTGTGCGGCGATTCTGGGAAGGCGTCGCGCAGGACCGCACCCTGATCCGCTACGACCGGTTCGGTGTCGGCATGTCCGACCGCACCGTGCGGGATACGGATCTGACCCTCGACGGTGAGGTCGACGTGCTGCGTGCGCTGGTCGACGAACTCGACCTCGACCGCGTGACGGTCATCGCGGGGTCGTCGGGAGCCTGCACGGCAGTGGCCTATGCGGCCAGGTTTCCCGAACGCGTGGAGCGACTCGTGCTGTACGGGGCGTATTCGCACGGCGAGGCGCTGACACCGCCCGGCGTCGGGGACGCGATCGTGGCAGCGGTGCGCGCCCACTGGGGCCTCGGATCACGCATGCTCGGCGACATCTTCCTCGGCGGCGCCGACGCTGCAGATCACGACGCCTTCGCTCGATTGCAGCGCGAATCGGCCAGCGCCGAAACCGCCGCCGCCGTACTGGGTTTGGTGTATCGCCTCGATGTGCGCACACACCTGCCGCGGGTGCGTCAACCGACGACGGTCGTGCATCGCCGCCATGACCGTGCGGTGCCGTACCGGCTCGGCCGTGAGGTCGCTGCCGCCATCCCGTGCTCGACATTCGTTCCGCTGCAAGGGGTTTCGCACTTCCCGTGGCATGGCGACGTGGACGGCGTTGCACGCGCGTGCCGCGCGGCGCTGACACCGCAGCACCCTTCCGCTGTCGATGAACAGGCTCAGGGTCTGCTGTCCGGTCGTGAACGCGAGATCCTCGGCTGCGTGGCCCGGGGTCTCGGCGACCGCGAGATCGCCGAACAGCTGATGTTGAGCCCGCACACCGTGCACCGCCACGTCGCGAACATCCGCCGCAAGCTCGGGCGGACGTCCAGGACGGCGGCGGTCGCCGAGGCCGCCCGGCTCGGCCTGTTGTGAACTGGCCGGAACCGGCCAGCGCCGAGAGATGGCCCGTCTGAGGGATGCTGGCGGAGCCGCGCTGTTCATAGATTCATCTCCCATGACCGATATCGCCATCGACGCCAAAAGCTCGGCGTGGCTGCGAGCCTTCGCCGTGCTGTACGACCCGTTCCTCTGGCTCGGCGAGATCGCCGGGATGCGACGGCGGCGGCGCGCGCTGGTGGCCGCGGCCAGCGGGCTGGTCGTCGAGATCGGCGCAGGCACCGGATTGAACGTCGCGCATTACCCCGACGCGGTCGACGAGCTCATCCTCACCGAGCCAGAGCCGGGTATGCAGCGCAAACTCACCCGGCGCCTGCAGCGCCTGTCACTGCCCGCACGCGTCGTGGACGCGCCTGCGGAACGGCTGCCGGTGCCGGACGCGAGCGTGGACACGGTCGTTTCGACCCTCGTGCTCTGCACGGTCGACGATCCGCAAGGCGCGCTGCGCGAGATCGCTCGCGTCCTTCGTCCCGGTGGCCAGCTGCTGTTCATCGAACACGTACGCGCAGGCTCACGGCTGTTGGCGGCGTGGCAGGACCTGCTGATGCGCCCCTGGCGGGGCTTCGCAGGCGGATGCGTGTGCAACCGCCCGACCCTGGACCTGATGCGCGGTTGCGGGTTCAGCGTGGAGGCCGACGACGCGGTGTGGCGCGGGATGCCCGCGGTCGTCCACCCGCTGGCGATCGGGCGCGCCACCCGGTAGTCGCGGGTAACGGCGCAGTCTGCTCGCGTTACTGTCTTTCGGTCGGCCCCAGCGAAAAGCCGACGGAAAAGTAGAGCAAATCCATGACTGCACCAACAGAATCGTCTGCGCTCGAGGAGCGGGTCGGCCACTACTACCAGATGGACGGCACCTACCTCGTCGGCCGCGAGAAGCTGCGCGAGTACGCGCGCGCCGTGCAGGACTACCACCCGGCGCACTGGGACGTCGCCGCCGCCGCCGAACTCGGCTATTCCGACCTGGTCGCGCCGCTGACCTTCACCTCGACGCCCGGCATGACGTGCAACCGGCACATGTTCGAGCAGGTGGTCGTCGGCTACGACACCTACATGCAGACCGAAGAGGTCTTCGAACAGCACCGCCCGATCGTCGCGGGCGACGAACTACACGTCGATGTGGAACTGACGTCGGTGCGCAGGTTCGCGGGCCGTGACCTGATCACCGTGACCAACACCTTCACCGACACCGCGGGGGAACGGGTGCACACGCTGCACACCACCGTGGTCGGCGTGACCGCCGAGGATCTCAATCCGGAGATCAAATCGGCCGTGCACAACGCGATGATGCACGACGTGGACATCTTCGGGATCGGCGAAGCCGACTACCAGAAGACCGTCCGTCCCGAGGGCGAGGTCCGCATCGCCGACGACTCCGCCCGCACGCCGGGCACGCCGTCCTTCGACGACGTGCAGGTGGGCGACGAAGTACCCGCACGCCATATGCGGCTGTCCCGCGGCGATCTGGTGAATTACGCCGGAGTGGCGGGTGACGCCAACCCGATCCACTGGGACGAGGGCATCGCGAAGTTGGCGGGGCTGCCCGACGTGATCGCCCACGGCATGCTGACGATGGGTCTGGGAGCCGGGTTCGTTTCGGCGTGGTCGGGCGACCCCGGCGCGGTCACCCGCTATGCGGTGCGGTTGTCGGCGCCTGCGATCGTGTCTGCCGCCGAGGGCGCCGATATCGAGTTCAGCGGCCGGATCAAGTCGTTGGACCCGGCGACGCGCACCGGCGTGGTCATCGTCGGCGCGAAGTCCGACGACAAGAAGATCTTCGGCCTGGCGACGATGCAGATGCGCTTCCGCTGACGCCGCCGGCCGGTCAGCGGCGTGGTGTCGTGGTGACGTGCACGTGGTCGAAGTGGCCGTATCCCGATGATTGCGGGCCTGCCGGCGTGTAGTACGTGCCGCGCCAGATCACATCCTGCAGACCGAATCGCGCCGCGTTGCCCATCACGAACGCCTTGATCTCGTCTCCCAGCGCGATGCCCTCGGGGCTGCTGGGATTCGGAATCATGATGTCGATGGCGAGGCCGTTGGGGTGCCACGGCTTGGAGTCCGGCCGCACCCCGTCGATGGTCGCGATCTGTGGGAACCGCGCGCTGACGGCGCGGGCGACGAGCACGGTGTTGGCCTGCAACCCGGCCTCGTTCGCGACGCCGACGGGCAACGCCTCCGGGATGTCACTGAATGGTCCTGGCATCGCGAGGACCGGCGGGTCGGCCGGCGCAATCGGAGGCGGGATCGCGGCGTCGATCACCGCCTGCTGTTGCGGCGTCAACGCCGCGTACTGCGCCTCCGCCGCCGCGATCTGACGCTGCAGATCGCGGTATTTGCCCTGCAGATCCGCGCGCACCGTCGCAGACTGCTCGGCCGCGGCTTTCGCGTCGCCGGCCGACACCTCGGAGGCCCTGGCAGCGGCCGCGGCTCGCGCCCCTGCCGCTTTGAACTCCCGCATCTGGTCCGCCGTCTGCGTGAGCACCGCCCGCTGCAGCGACAGGTGGTCGATCAGCTGTTGCGGGGAAGCGGCGGTCAGCACCGCTGCCGATGAACCGGTGCGTCCACTCATGTACTCCATCGCCGCAATCCGGTCGGCAGCGACTTGAATGGGCGCGAGTTGGGCGTTCGCCACGTCGAGCAGCCGCAGATCGGCGCGGTGGCGGTCTTCGGCGGCCGTCTGCGCAGCCAGTTTTGCGTCGGCGTCGCGCTGGGCAGCCGTGACCGCCTCGCGCGTCTGCAGCGCCTGACGGGACAGCTCGTTGAGTTTGGCGAGCGCGTCAGCCGCCGGGTCCGCGTTGACGTCGCCCGCCATCGACATGGCGAGCACCAGCGCCCCAGCAGCGAGACCACCCACCGCCTGCCGAAGAGCCCGACTCATTCGGATTGTCACGATCCTTCGTTGCAGGGACCGACTGTGGCCCGGCTACATATGTCTGGGTATGTCTCGGACAGGCTATGAACTGACACCGCCCATGTCTAATCAGCCGGCTGGGCTCACCAGGTCGACACGGCTCGGTAGCTTCGGTACATGCACTCTGACGACCCGGACAGGGCGGACGCCAGCATGCTGACCGGGGTCTCCGAGACGGCATTGCTGACGCTCAACGGCAGGGCACATCAGGCAAGCCTGCGCGACGCCATCATCGAGGACCCGATGGCGATCCGGCTTGTCGAATCGATCGACTTCGACTTCGACAAGTTCGGCCGCAAGGGCCAGGAGATGGCGTTACGCTCGCTGGCCTTCGACCGTGCCGCACTTCAGTACCTGACGGATCACCCCTCGGCGACCGTGGTCGCCCTTGCGGAGGGCTTCCAGACCAGCTTCTGGCGTCTGAACAGCGCCCTTGCGGATAGCCAATTCAATTGGGTCACAATCGACTTCGAACCCATCATCCGGCTACGGCAACGGCTGCTGCCAGCGTCTCCGCGGATCAAGTACCTTGCCCAATCCGCTCTGGATTTCAGCTGGATGGATGCGATCGAGACTGATCGCGGCGTGTTCATCACCGCCGAAGGGCTGCTGATGTATCTGCAACCCGAGGAAGCGATGGGCTTGATCGCCGCGTGCGCCAACCGGTTTCCCGGCGGCCAGATGGTCTTCGATCTGCCGCCGGTGCTGGTGAAGAAGTTCGCGCCGAAAGGCATCCGCTCGACGCGTCACTACCGCGTGCCCCCGATGCCGTTCAGCCTGTCGCAGGCCCAACTGGCTGAACTGGCGCACACCGTGCCGGGTATCCGCGCCGTACGCGATCTACCCATGCCACGGGGCCGGGGGTTCTTCTTCAACACGGTTTTTCCCGCCTTTTGGCAACTGAAGCTGACCAAGCAGTACCGCGGTGCCTACACGCTGCTCGAGTTCGGTTGAGCCGAGCGCGCATTCCTGACGGTCAACCACACCGCCGCCAGCAGGAAGTAGAACGCACCGAAGGCGGCGTAGGGGGCGATGGCGGTGATCTGCGGGATCTCCACTCCGTTCGCCTTCACGATGAACGAGCCACCCGCGGCCGCCGACTGGATGCCGCTGATGATCATGGGCCACTGTGCCCCGTAGCCCTTCCAGCGGCGCACCCCGGTGGCAAGCTGCAGAATGCCCGCGAGCGCGGCCCACACCCCGAACACGGCGAGCACGGCGTTCATGCTCTGCGTCAGGGCGATCGCCACGGCAATCGTGGTCACCACGCTGACCGCGAAGTTGAACGACTGCGTCGGATTCTGCCGGAGACCGTGACTGCGTTGCGCGTCAACGAGATTGGCGAGGGCATCCCATGCCGGGTAGATCAGCAGCAGCGCCGCCACCACAGGGGTGCGGTGGGCCAGGCCAAAGGCGGCGCCCACCCACACGATGGAGAACGCCGCTCGGGTGAAATAGTAGTTCTTCAGCCAGGCGTTGCCCTCGACGGTGTTCGGCGTTTGTACGGTTGTCTTCGTCGTCATCTCATATTCCTGCCGTTCGCATAGGGGATCCACCGAAGACGCGTCGTGCGGCTTCGGAAGCTCTTGTGTGACTTACTTATTCGGCGATCAGCCGGTCGATCACCGCGCCCACGATTGCGCCGAACAACTTCGGGTCGCCGTACACACGCGCCGACGACATGGCGCCGTGCACCGTCGCCATCAACGCCTCGGCCTCCGCGTGGGCGTCTTTTGTCAGCGCGATGCTGCCCTGCCGCACACCGCGTTCGAGCACCGCGGTCAGCCAGGCCGACAGCGCCTGGAAGTATCCGCGGATTTCGACCACGATCTCGTCTGGGAGTACGGGAATCTGCGTGGCGAGTAACGCGCACAGGCAGTAGCTGGTTTCGGGATCGCCGATGCAGGACTCCCAATACCCGGTGTAGCCGCGCAGCTGGCCCAGCGGATCCGGCACGTCACGTTCGATCAGTGCGAGCCCCATCTCGGCCTCTTCGCGGTACTGCTTCACCAGCGTCCGCACCAGGTCGAACTTGGTGGGGAAATGGTGGTGGATGCTCGCCTTGCGAATGCCGACCACCGAAGCGATGTCGGCATAGCTGAATCCGTTGTAACCGCCCGTGATGATCGACGTACGCGCAGTTCGCAGGATCGCTTCGGGCGTTGTCGTGGCCATGCGCAGTAGCCTACCTTCTAGTAGGTAGGGCGTCTAACCGGCGGGCGATAATCAGTGCATGCCGGTGCGTCGCGTCGCGATCTTCGTCTACGACGGCGTGACGCTGTTGGATGTCGCCGGGCCAGCGGAAGTGTTCAAGGAGTCGAACCGGTTCGGGGCGGACTACCAGATCGCGCTGGTGTCGTCGACCGGCGAGTCCGTCGCATCGAATCTCGGTTTCAAAGTCGACGTCGACGGCGCGGTCTGCGACGACACCGAACCGGACACCTACTTGGTGCCGGGGTCCGACCGCTTTCCGCGGACCCCTGTGCCGGATGCGCTCGCCGAGGCTGCCCGGCTACCGGCCGCCGGGGCGCGTCGGGTGGCGTCGATCTGCACGGGCGCCTTCATCCTGGCTGCCGCGGGCCTGTTGAACGGTAAGCGCGCGACCACGCATTGGAAGGTCGCTCACCAACTCGCCTCCCGTTACCCGACGTGCCGCGTCGAACCGGATGCGATCTACGTCCGCGACGGCAACACGTACTCGTCGGCGGGTGTGACCGCCGGAATCGATTTGGCGCTCGCGCTTCTCGAAGAGGATCACGGCCCCGAGTTGACTCGCGACGTCGCCCGCTCGCTGGTGGTGTACATGCAGCGTTCGGGCGGCCAGTCGCAGTTCTCCGCGCCGCTGCAAGGGCCACCGCCCCGGTCTCCGGCGCTGCGGTCCATCACCGACCTGGTGACGGCGGACCCGCACGGGGATCACTCGCTGGGTGCGCTCGCCAAGCATCTCAACGTGAGCACCCGCCATCTGACACGGCTGTTCAGCGATGAACTGTCCACTACGCCGGCGCGGTATGTGGAGGACATCCGCTTCGACATGGCCAGGGCACTGCTCGACCAACGGCACAACGCGACGCAAGCCGCGGAGCTGGCCGGCTTCCCGAGCTACGAGAGCATGCGACGGGTGTTCGCAAGGAAGCTGGGCATCAGCCCCGCGGCGTATCAGCGCCGGTTCAGCACGGCTCGCCGCGCCGCCGAGGATTAGTCGTCGGTCTTGAGCTGGGCGCCCGTGTCGGAGACAAAGACGACGAACAGTTTGGCCGGCTGGGTTTGGCTGGTGTTCTCAGTTGCCACGTGGTGCGCGCCGGGCTGCTCGGACCAGTTGTCGCCTTGGTGATAGACCCGCGCGGGCTCGCCCTCGACCTGGCTGCTCACGTCGCCTTCGAGCACGTAGGCGTAGACGAAAGCATCGCCGTGCCGGTGGGGCGCCGCATGGACGCCCGGCGGAAACGTGACGATTGCGGAGGTGAAGGTCTTGCCCGGCACGTTCGGCAACGCCTGGGTGAACAAGAGCGCCAAGCTCTCCTGTTCCGACTCGGGCTGCGCGGCAGAGGTGCCGCAGGCGGCGATCACGCCCGCGATAGGGATGGCAAGCAGACTCGCTGCGAGTCGGTTCCGGCTCACTTCGCCACCTCGATGATGGTCTTGCCGGGCGAACGTCGGCCACTGGTGAAGACGTCGACGGCCTCGTCGAGCGGTCGCAAGTCGCCGACGAGAAGCCGCAGCCGTCCGTCGCGCACCCGCTGGGCGAGGTCGACAAGCTGAGCGCGGTCCGGTTCGACGACGAAGAACACGGCGCGGCCGTCCTTGGGACGCGCCGTGGGCGGCATTGCGATGCTCACCAGGGTGCCGCCCGCCCGGACCAATGCAGCGGAGCGCTCGAGGACGTCGCCGCCGAGGACGTCGAAGACCACGTCGACCTCCCCGACACTGTCCAGTGCGTCTTCTTCCATGTCCAGGAATGCGTGTGCGCCGAGGCCGAGGACGACGTCGTGGTCCTTGGTCCGTCCGGTGCCGATCACCCGAGCGCCTACTTCGAGGGCAAGCTGTACGGCGACGGACCCCACTCCGCCCGCGGCGCCGTGGATCAGTACGGTCTGGCCGGCGGTGAGGTCGGCGTGGACGAACAGGCCCTGCCACGCCGTCAAGCCTGAAATGGGCAGTGCCGCAGCCTCTGTGAAGCCGATGTCGGCGGGTAGCGGGGCGAGGTTGCGCGCTTCCACAGCGGTGTATTCGGCCAGCGAACCGTCGCGACACCAGTCGGCGAAGCCGAACACGCGCTGGCCGATGCTGAGACCTGTAGTGCCGTAACCCAATTCGACGACGACTCCGGACAGTTCATGCCCGGGCACAGATGGCGTGCGGTCGCGGCCCGCCCGGTCGGTCCAGGTGGCGGGCCAGTCCAATTCACCCGGCGTGAATCCAGCGGCGTGAACGCGCACGATCACGTCGTTCTCGGCGGCGTGGGGGTGAGGGATATCGGTCAACGTCAGGCCGGCGACACCGGCGTCACGGTCGTGCACCGTGATGGCTTTCATATCGGTTCCTTGTTCTCGTCAGCTCGGCCAGGGTGCGCCGAGCATGCGCTCGACAGTGGTGATTCGCCGGTGGTCGGGGATGAAGTGCTCCACCACGTCGGCGTTGACGGTGCCGTTCGTGGTTTCCGGGCGGTGCTTGAAACCGTCGAAATACGCTTGCAGGAACGCGGTTTTGAAGTCACCGCGCGGATGGACGGCCAGTATTTCGTCGATCTCGTCAGCGTTGAGGTCGTCGAGGCCGTAGCCGATCACGTCGGTCAGCACGCCGAGATAGGTGGTGGCGATTTCGGGGCCCATCCGATCCGGGATGCCGGGCGTCGTGTGCAGCGCGATGGCCGCCCAGACGGTGTCGGCCGCCGCGGTCGAGAAGCCGCGGTCGAGCAGGAACTTGCGGCCGTGGTCGGCGCCGTCGACCTCGAAACGCTGTTCGGCGGTTGAGAACGGTGTCACCAGACCGGTGTCGTGGAACATCGCGGCGACGTATTGGAGTTCGGGATCAGGTGTCAGACCCAGCCGGCGGGCATGTAGCCGGCCGAAGAGGAACACTCTGCGCGAATGGTGGTAGAGCAGCGGGCTGGTCATCTCCGAGGCGATGCGGGTCGACTCGGCAACCGCGGCCGTTTCGGGTACCTCCACCCCTGCGATTACTTCGGACATGCCATCAATGCTGCGGCCGCGGGGGTGGGCCGCGCCGCCTTGTTTCAGCCAGAAACCCCTCAAATGCGGACGTCGCTAGGCGCGTTGGCTGGCGAGCTTCTGGATGAGGCGAATCTCGTTGTCGTCGTGGGCCTGTCCGCTGGGGTGGATCAGATCGCTGAACCATGTCTTGGGCATCGTGGTGTAGGGATGCTTCCAGGAATCCCACGGCAAGTACGTCTGCGTCCGGCCCGCGACGAAGCCCCAGTTGTATGCGCCGACGTTGCGTCGCTTGGCGACAGGCAGGATCCCCTCCACAGTGCTGCCGAGGCTGCGCGCCAGATACTCGGTGCACACGATCGGGCGGCCGAGCGGAGCGAGTTCGTCGATGCGGGCCTCGAATTCGTCGGGATTTCCGTAGTTGTGAAAGCTGATGATGTCCGACTGCTCGAGTTGCACACTGCAGATCGCGCTGCGGCTGCCCGGGTCCCGCCAATGCCCTTGCCACACACCGCTTGTCAGCGGCTGGATCGGGTTGACGGCGCGTGCCCACTGAAACACGTGCGGCAGAAACGCGGCGACCAGTTGTTGTTTGTCCGGGTCTTCGACCTTGCGGTAATCGGCGGACGGATTGTCCGGCTCATTCCACACGTCCCAGCCGAGGACGCGGGGATCGTTGCGGAACAGGCCCACCACGCCGGTGACGTAGCTCTGCAGGACGGGGGTGTAGGCCGGGTCCTGCAGGCGGTAGGCACCCGGGCTCTGCACCCACCCGGAGTTGTGCACGCCTTTGATCGGCGGGCGCTGGCGGCCCGCTCGCGGGAGCGGGTCCCAGCAGGAGTCGAACAGGACGAACAGCGGCTTGATGTTGCGGCTCGCCGCGATGCTGACGAAGTCGCTGAGGCGGCGGCTGAAGCCGGCCTGGTCTGCGGCCCACAGCTGGTCATGCAGGAACACCCGCATGGTGTTCATCCCGATGCGCTGCGCGACGCTGAGTTCGCCTGCGATGCGGCGCGGGTCGTAGGTGTCCGGCTGGAACATCTCGAACTGATTGACGGCGTTCGAGGTGACGTAGTTGGCGCCAAGCAGCCAACCCTGCTTCGCGTACCAGGCGTTGGCGCGGTCGGCCGGCCAACGACCCGTGTCACCGGAAGCCAGCGGAACTTTGCTCAATGTCGCAGCTGCCGCGAGGTACAGCGGGAGCTTCAGAGCCGTTCGCCGGTGCACCAGGTGAAGATAGTGTCCGCGGTGGGCCTGAATGGCCCGCCGGGTCAACCTGCAACACAACAGGTTTTGAATCGTTATGTATGACGCTGACGTTCGTCTTTTCCGGCAATCACGGGGTGATGCGGAGTTCGGCGCCCGGGTGTGAGCTGAGCGTGACGACGACTGTGCCGCTGCCGGTGTCGAACGTGGTGTTGGCGTAGCCGATGAAACCGTAGTGCCCGTGGATCGTCGATACCGCGGTGATGTCTTTGCTGCCTGAGGCGCCCGTGTCGAGGTTCGTCCAGGCCGCGGTCACGGTGAGTGCGCAGGAACCGTCATAGACGCCGGCGTCGTAGTGGATCGCGACGCGCACGCCGTTCTCGACACGATCGCCCACCGGCACTGGCGTCACCTGCGCCTCGGCGCTGACATGGCCGGCGCACGTCGGGGACGCCAGCACCGGGACCGGATCCAGTTGAGCGAACGCTTCAGCGTGGGCCGTCGGCAGCCACCACCATGGCGCAGCAACCGTCGCGGCGAACACGCCGACGGCTCGGAACGGGGTCATGCCTGGGTTATCGGCGGTGGCGGGTCCGGCGTTAGCGAACAATTCGTCGGGCTGCCAAAGGGGCGGTCGCGGAGGCGATTTCGGTTTGTTTCTGTGGGTGTCTATGCGTGACCTGTGGCTTGGTGATGAGTCCCGCCCGAAGGGTGGGGCCGGGTATCGGGAATACGTAAATTTTAGTTGTGCTTAGTAGTTGTGGTGCGTGAAGTCGCGCCACCCGGTGGTCGTTGAGGAGGTTGGTATGACGACTCTGAGTCCCCCACCCGCCCGCGAAGACCACATACCGTCGGCCGCGCCGCCGTCACGGTGGCGCAGGTTGATACCGCGGTCGCGTCGGAGCAGGATCGCGGTCGCCGCCGGACTGGTTGTGGCCCTCGTCGCAGGGGTGCTGGGCGCAACGTACGAGGCCTCGCCGGGAGGCGCGTTGTGGGGTGCGGAGAAAGCGGTCTTTCCCGAGCACGCCCAGGATGTGGCGCTGGCCGCGGTGGTCAGCGATCTGAAGAAGGCACAGGACATTCTCGGCAGCGGCCAACAGCCCACACCTGACGAGCTGACCGGTGCGCGTACGTCGCTCAATCAGGCCAAGCAGGATCTGGACTACTTGTCGCCATCGCCAGAGCGGACAAGCCTGCAGAACCTGTATCTACAACTGACACAACAACTTCTGCAGTACACGCCCGACTCGGTGCAGCAACTGCCTCCCCTGCCTGCGCCGCCGCCTGACGCGCCGCCGGTTGCCGACCCTGGCAACCCGCCGCCGGACTCGACGGATGCGGCGCCCTCCTGGGGATACCCGATCACCGACGAATCCGCGACCGCACCGCCGCCAGGCGTTCCGGGTGCGCCGGAGGCCGACTGGCCGCAACCGTACGATCCGCCGCTGACACCGGACCTCGAAGACCTGGGTTATTACGACCCGTCATGGGGACAGCTCTACGGCTACGACCCCGGCGACTGGTACAACTACGACCTCAGCGGCTACAACGAGTACGGCTACGACTTCTTGGGCTTCGACCGGTGGGGCTACGACCGTTGGGGTTTTGACCGGTGGGGCTATGACCGCTGGGGCTACAACTGGGTGGGTTACAACTGGGCGGGCTATGACCGCCATGGCTGGGACCGCGACGGCCGCAACGAATGGGGCCAACGCCGCGGTCACCCCGGTGATCCGCGTAATCAGGACTGGTACAACCGCCACCACCGGTACGAGCAGTACTACCAGTGGAAGTTCCGGAACAACGACCCGGTGTATCGCCGCACGCAGTGGGATCACGCACGGGGATTCAATCCTGATCAGTACCAGAACTGGAACAGGAACCGGGATTGGCACAATCCGCTCAAACGGGACTGGGCGCCGCTGGCCGCCACGGCCGTCAACGCGCACGTGTCCACGCCGGTGGTGAATTTGAAAGCGTCGCTGACGCAGTTCATCTCGACGGACAAGGCGACGAGGAACTCCGGGTCACTGATGAAGGACCTCAGGGACAAGTCGGTGCGTGACTTCAGCCGCGAACTCAACCCGCGGACCACGGTCTCCATCGGCTCTGCCCCGACGTCGGTGCTCGGAAAGCGACCGGCAGCGCCAGGGGCGAACCGTCAAACATCGTTTGCGCCACCGGCTTTGACGGCATCCGCGCCGATCGCACCGCCGTCGAAGGTGTCACAGGGATTCAGTGCACCCAAACTGTCGCCGGTGCCCGCTTACACACCGCCGAAGGTCAGGCAGCCGGTGCGCACACCGGATCAGGCGAGGTCCCCCGGCAGGACGGGCCCGCCGAACGACGGGGTGCCTAGCGATGCCAGGCCCCAACCCAACCCCGAGGCGGCTCCCCCGCGGGAACGCTCTGCACCACAGACGAACCCGGATCAGCAGGCGCCGCAACCGGAACCGCGCGACCGCGCCGCGGCGCCGGATCGGCAAGAGCATGCCGCGCCGGCTCCCGAGGCGCCGGCGCAAAAGGCACCCGTGCAACAAGCGCCCGCCCCGCGGGAGCAGGTTCCGGATCGGCCCGCCCGACAAGCGCCGTCCGAGCGCGAAGCGCCCGCACCACGTCAGGCGCCGCGCGAAGCGCCTGCACCACGGGCTGTTCCCGCGCCACGGCAGGCACCGGCACCGCGTCAAGCGCCACGTCAGGCGCCGGCACCGCGTCAATCACCCGCACCGCGGCAGGCACCCGCGCCGCGCCAGTCGTCTCGATGCGCAATGCCGTTGTGTAGGTGACGATTTCGAGTCAGTCCGGCAGGACCTGGCCCTTGGTTTCCGGCGCCAAACGGACCAGGCCGATGCCGAGCAGGAACACCACCGCCGTGAGGCTGATCGGGATGGCCAGCCCTCCGGTGGCGTGGATGCCGTAGCCGATGAGGAAGGTGCCGACGGCGGCGACCCACCGGGACAGGGTGGTGGTGAAGGCGAACGCCGTCGCGCGCATGCGGGTGGGGTACTGCTCGGGCAGCCAGATGGTGAAGACCGCGAAGTTGGCGCCTGCGAGGCCGAGGACCGGCAGGAACGCGAAGGTCAGACCGATCGACTGCAGCGGATAGCCCACCCCGTAAGTGCCGATCGCACCGATCGCCAGCAGCCCGAACAGCGCCGCGAGTGTGCGGCGCCGTCCGAACCGGTCGGCCAGCGGCGGAACGAGGAAGCAGCCGACGATGGTGAAGACCGCGACCGTCATCGCCGACAGCCCGGCGAGGCGCACCGTGCCGTCGTGGCCGTACCCGGCGTGCTCGGCCAGCGCGGTCATGGCGGTCGGAACATAGGTCGAGCCGGCCCACAACCCGATCACACACACCGAGAGCAGCAGCAGATTGCCCACGGTGCGGCCTCGGTAGGGCGGGCTGAGCACGTCGACGACGGGCTGCCAGAAGGACTGCCGACGTACTTCGCCGGAGTGCTGCTGCCAACGCTCCGGCTCGGGTGTGGCGCGGCGGATGAGGAAAACCGCCAACGCTGGGATGCCGCCAATGAGGAACATGCCGCGCCAGCCGAGTTGCGGGCCTGCCACCAGGTAGAGCGCGGACACGGCGAGGACGCCGAAGTAGGCGGCCGAGTGCATCGCGCCGCCGAATCGGGCGCGCACCCGCTCGGGCATGATCTCCGACAGCAGGGTGCCTGCCATGGCCCATTCACCGCCGATGCCGATGGCGGCGATGAACCGGAACGCGTTCCACTCCCATACGTTGGTCGCTGCGCCCGCCAGTGCGGTGAAGATGCCGTAGAGCAGGATCGAGGCCGTCATGGCCGGCATCCGTCCGAAGCGGTCGGCGATGGGTCCCCAGATCGCGGAGCAGCCCCAGCCGAGCAGGAAGATCGCTGCGCTGATCTGGCCGTACCACCCGATGTTGGCGGCGGTGGGCTCAATGCCCTCACGCGGCAGCAACGCCACCATGGTCGGGGCCAGCACGAGACCGAACACGGTCCAGTTGAAGCCATCCATCGCCCAGCCGCCGAAGGATCCCCAGAACGCTCTGCGCTGCGTTTTCGTCAACCGTGCTGGATCATCTACGCGGGTGGTGGTGTCAGCGTTTACTGCGTGCGTCGGGTCCTGGCTGATCGTCACTGCGGTTCTCGATTCTGGCGTCGCACGGGGCACCGCGTCGCCGGTGACCTAATGGATCATTGGATAAGCCAGTCAACCAGTGATCTACGCGACCTGTCAATCAGTCATGTGTCCTTCAACACCTACAACGCGAGGGGCGCGATATTTCAGCGTCATTTGACCGACGAAACGTTCCGGCTGGCCGGGTTGGCGCCATTGATCGGAAAGATGGGCGCTATGCGCGCAATGATGATGGACCGCGTCGGCGAAGCCCTCGACATTCGGCAGGTGCCCGACCCCCTGCCGCCCGACGGCGGCGTAGTGGTGGACGTGTACTTCACTGGGTTGTGCCGCAGCGACTGGCACGCCTGGGCCGGCCACGACGACATCGCGCTCCCGCATGTGCCCGGACACGAACTGGCCGGCGTCGTCTCGGCGGTGGGTCTCGGGGTGCAGAAGTGGGCGGTGGGCGACCGGGTGACGGTGCCGTTCGTGTGCGGCTGCGGAAGGTGCCAATGGTGTGAATCCGGGAACGCACAGGTGTGCCCCGACCAAGAGCAGCCTGGCTTCACGCACTGGGGGTCGTTCGCCGAGTACGTCGCCCTGCACGCCGCCGACACCAACCTGGTAGCCATTCCGGACTCAGTGTCGTTCGAGGCCGCTGCGAGCCTGGGCTGTCGGTTTGCCACCGCCTACCGTGCCCTGACCGCCCGCGCCCGCCTTCGCGCCGGCGAGTGGGTGGCCGTGGTCGGCGTGGGCGGGGTGGGCCTGAGCTCCGTGATGATCGCCAAGGCGCTGGGCGCCAACGTCATTGCTGTCGACCGCACCGCCGGCGCGCTGAACGCTGCGAAAGCCCTTGGGGCCGACCATATCCTGGTCGCCGAGGGCTCGGACGTTCCCGCCCGGGTGCACGAGATCACCGACGGCGGCAGCCACGTGGCAGTCGACGCCGTCGGCCTCGAGCAAACGTGTGAGGACTCGATCCTCAGCCTGCGTCGCCGCGGTCGCCACGTCCAGGTGGGGCTGCTGCCCCCGGTGAGCGGTCATCCACGGGTTCCGATGGCTCGCGCCATCGCGTGGGAGCTCGATCTCCTCGGCAGCCACGGCATGGCGGCGGCCGACTATCCAGAGATGCTCGCCATGATCGATAGCGGTGACCTGCGCCCCCAGGACCTGATCGAGCACATCATCGGCTTGGAAGAGGCCGCCGCACTCCTGCCGACCTTCGACAACGCATCCCCCGCGGGGATAACGCTCATCAACCCACGCCCATCGCGCGCTGAACCCGCGGGTACGGACTGACAGCACTTCCTGCATAGTGTTCGCGATTGTGACGTGGCCGTCGAAGCATACGGCCGGTGGCCTCGACCCGGTGGCGATCGCGGTAGGTCCGGTAGGTGTCAGGATCCGGCCGCGTCGCTGGCGGTCTTGCGTGCGGCGGGGGTGGCGGCCGTGGGCGCCCAACTCGGCGCCCGCGGCGCCCTGCTCGCCGACCGTATCGTGGCCGCGCCTCGAGTACGAGCGGTGGATCCGACCGGAGCCGGCGACACGTTTTGCGGCGCGTTGGCCGGTCGGCTGGCCCGCGGCGCCAGCCTGGGCCAGGCGGTGAAAACGGCGTGCGCGATCGCGGCCGAGTCGGTCCGCCGGGTCGGCGCCACCGCGCTTGTCGGGAGCACACTGTGACCGTCGTCGCGGTGGTCGGCTCGGCCCGGCTGATTGCTCCAGATCCGCGATGGCAGCAGGCCTTCGAGCTTGGCGCAGGTATCGCCGCCCGCGGCTGGACGCTGCTCACCGGCGGCTACGGCGGTCTGATGGGCGCGGCCAGCGAGGGTGCCGGACGCGCGGGTGCGGCAGTCATCGGCCTGCCGATGCGCGGCTGGACCGAACTGACCCCGACGCCGTTTGCCACCGAGTTGCGTTGGTGCGGTAGTTACGCGGAGCGGGTAGCCGAGCTGATGCGCGCGGATGTGGTCGTCGCGGCAGCGGGAGGGATCGGCACACTCGCCGAGATCACCGGCGCGTGGGCTGCACTGCAGACCGAACCGCGCGCGCCAGGGCTGGTGTTGTTGGGCGAGCCGTGGCGCAGGCTGCTCGCCGAGATCGGCGAGGCCCTCGTCGTGGGGCAGGAGGATCTCGACCTGCCCTTGCTGGCGGATACGGTGCCAGCGGCGCTTGACGCGATCCAGCTGGCCCTGACCGCCTGCGAGCGCAGAGCGGTTCCGCGGGGGTAAGCGTCTGGGCGGCGCTAGTTGGCGACAGACTTCGACCAGCGCTGTTGCGTGTTTAGCGCGGTTTCTGGGGGAACCGCGCACAACGCGCAGTTTTGTTATCCTGGGCTCGACGTCGGCGGCGCGGTGGAGGTGACGGCATCGGTGACAGAGCTTGGTGCAGCGCAGCGACCTGGACTTGCGGTTGCGGTGATCGCGGACGACCTGTCCGGGGGCGCGGATACCGGGGTCAGCTTCGCCCGTGCCGGCCTCGACGTGGCCATCCAATTGGACGCGGCTGTGGAGCCGCCCGGCTGGGCGCAGGCCGTCGTGCTGCCGACCGACTCGCGCGACCGGGGCGCCGACGAAGCCTCCGCCCTCGTGACGGATGCGGTGACCGCCCTGGCCCGGCGCCGCCCCGCCCTCTGGTACAAGAAGATCGATTCAACGCTGCGCGGCCACCTCGGTGTGGAGCTGACGGCGACCATCCAGGGCGTCCGTCCGGACCTGACCGTGCTCGCCCCGGCGTTTCCCGCCCACGGGCGCACCGTGTCGGGCGGGCGCGGCTTCCTGGGCGGTATGCCGCTCGAGGACACCTCGACGTGGCAGGCCCAGGGGATGCGCGGCCCGGCCGACCTGCCCGCCATGATGCGCGCCGCCGGGTTGCGCGTTGCCGCCCTGCCGCTGGCCGACATCCGCTCCGGACTGGCTGCCGAGCGGCTGTCCGCCGCCGCTGGGGCGGCCGACGTCATAGTGTGCGATGCCGAGTCAGAAGACGACCTGGCCGCGACAGCCGCCGCCGGCGCCCTCACCGGCCTGCACCTGCTCTGGGCCGGCTCCGCGGGCCTCGCCGCCCACCTCGCCGCCACTCTCGGCGAACAGCCCGGTGCACACACCGGCGACAAGTCCCGCGCAAAGCCCTGCGCCCTGCCGGGACCCGGGAACGCCTGGGCGCAAGCGCCGGCCCTGGTCGTGGTGGGCAGCGCCGCCGGTGCCGCCGGGGCGCAGCTGCGCTACCTGGAGACCCGGCCGGGCGTCCGAGTAATCCGCGTACACCCGGCCGCGATACTCGACGACCGCGCCGGCGCCGGCCACGATGTGGCCAGCGCTGCGCAGGCCATCGGCGAAGCCATCGCCGCAGGCTGCGACGTCGCCATCGGCCTGGTAGCGCAGGACGCGCCCGGTAGCCGAGTGCTCGACCCCGTCATCAGCCGGGTAGTCTCCGCAGCGCTCGGCGCCCTGGCCGGCCGGTTCCGCGACCAGGTGGGAGGCATCGCCGCTACCGGGGGCGACACTGCGCTCGCCGTGCTGGCCGCCTGCGGCGTGAGCGTGCTGTGCCCGGTCGGCGAGGTGGTGACGGGCGTGCCGGTCTGCCTGGCCGGCCACGACGACCGCCCGGTGGTGACCAAGGCCGGCGCATTCGGCGGCGAACGAGTGCTCGCGCAATCCCTCGACCTCCTGCACGGCCGCGATGCCGGCTAGCAGGCCCACCCACGCCGGACTCCAGGCGCTGGACTCACCGAAAGGAAGGCCTCCGTGCCCGAATCTGACCTCACTGCCGTTCGCCCGCTCGTTGCCATCACCATGGGCGACCCGGCGGGCATCGGGCCGGAGATCATCGTCAAGGCCCTGGCCGACCCGGCGGTGGCCGACATTTGCAGGACCGTGGTGATCGGCGACGCGGACCGACTGGCCCGCGCGGCTGCCGTCTGCGGCCTGAACAGCAAGATCGTCAACGTCGACGGCCCACAGGACGTGCAGGGCAAGCCCGACACCGTCGAAGTCATCGATCTGGACCTGGTCCCGGCCGAGCTGCCGTTCGGCGAGCTGTCGGCGGTTGGCGGCGAAACCGCCTACCAGGCCATTCGCGTTGCTGCTGCGCTCGCCGTCGAGCGCAGGGTCGATGCCATCTGCACCGCGCCGCTGAACAAGGAGGCGTTGCACCTGGCCGGACACGTCTACCCCGGGCACACCGAGATGCTGGCCGAGCTGACCGGCACGCCCGAGGTGTCGATGATGCTGACCAGCCCGAAGCTGCGGGTCATCCACGTCACCACGCACATCGGCCTGCTCGACATGGTGGACAAGATCGAGCCCGGCCTGGTCTACCGGACGATCAAGCGCGGGCACGAAGCCCTGGTTCGGGCAGGCATCGCCAACCCGACGATTGCCGTGTGCGGCATCAACCCGCATGCGGGCGAGAACGGCCTGTTCGGCCGCGGTGAGGAGGAGCAGAAGGTGGCGCCGGCCATCGCGCAGGCCCGCGCCGAGGGCATCGACGCCCAGGGCCCGCTACCCGCCGACACGGTGTTCTTCCGGGCCGGGCGGGGCGACTTCGACCTGGTGGTGGCGATGTATCACGACCAGGGTCATGGCCCGGTCAAGGTCATGGGTCTGGAGGCGGGCGTCAACATCACGGTCGGCCTGCCGGTCATCAGGACCTCGGTGGACCATGGCACGGCGTTCGACATCGCCGGGACGGGTAAGGCGGATCACCTCAGCCTGATCGAGGCGCTGCGCCAGGCCGCTCAGTTGGCCACAGCCAGGGACGCAGCCGCACCGGCGTAGCCCAGGGTAGGGCGAGGTGGAGCGGCCAGCCCGCCGCTCAGGGCAGGGCGTCGCCGTCGCCCGCCACCAGCACGGTGGCCCCGCTGAGCGCGCGGAACGGCGCCAACTGCTCCGCGCTGGCGTCGCCGTCAGTGATCAATGTCCACGGCCGCTCGATCGGCGCCCACGCGTCGAACGGCGCCTGGCCGAGCTTGGAACTGTCAGCCAGCACGTACACGTGGTCGGCCCGGTTCATCATCAGCTCCTTGAGCCGGGTCTGCACCGCGCTGGCCTCGCAGATGCCGAACTTCGGGTGCAGCGCGTCCGCGCCGAGGAACGCGCGGTCCGCCGTCAGCCGGGACAGGCTCAGCTCCGCGAGCGGGCCGACGAACCCCTGGCTGATGTGGCGCAGGTCGCCGCCCAGGCACACCATGTGCACGCTTTGGGCGTCGGCGAGCTCGCCGAGCGTGGTCACCCCGTTGGTGATGACGGTGAGCGCGTCGCGTCCGCGCAGCCGGCGTGCCAGCCGGCCAGTGGTGGTGCCGGCGTCGAGGATCACCGTCTCGCCGTCGGCGACGAACGTCGCGGCCAGTCGGGCGATCTGCTCTTTCTGCGCAGTGGCCATCGCGGCGCGCTGGCCCAGCGTGGCTTCGCGGCCGGCGCTGGTGGCGATGGCTCCGCCGTAGGTGCGGGCCAACTCGCCCCGCTCGGTGAGCAACGACAGGTCACGGCGGATGGTGGACGGCGTCACGTCGAAGGACTCCGCCAGCTGCTCCACGTTGACCAGGCCCTGCGCCGACGTGAGCCGCTTGATCTGGTCACGGCGCGCACTGGCCTTGAGCCGCCCGGTTCCCTTACCCGCCGTCACTGCCGCCGGTTCCCCTCTGAACGCGCCTGCGGTCGTCTGCCGCTTGACATGGAGCATATCGGCCGTGCCGGCCGCAGCGATTCTCCGAGGGCCTAGATATTGCTCAGAACGCGCAATATTGCTAATTTATGCGCAATTTGCGCAACAGAATAGTGCCGCCGTGGAACGCGGTCCAGTCACAGGAGGTGTGGGTGAGCGACAGCACAAAGTCGTCGTCGGGCAGCGTGTTCCTGGTATGGCTGACGGTTTTCCTCGGCTGGTCGGTGACGGCACTCGACCTGCAGATCGTCAGCTTCGTCCAGGAGCCCATGGCGGCGTCGCTGCACGTGAGCACGGGGTCAATCGGCAATGCGTTCTTCCTGTATGCCGTCGGCCTCGGCCTCGGGGCGTTGGTCCTCGGCTACTTCAGCGACGTCTTCATCGGCCGCAAGCGGGCCTTCCTCTACGGCATCCTCGGCACCGTCATCATGACCGGGCTCACCGGGTTCGTGCACAACATTCCCGAGCTGCTCGTGGTCCGGTTTCTGGCCGGCCTGTTCTCCGGCGGCGAGTGGGCTCTGGGCCTGGCCATGCTCTCGGAGTTCGCCCCGGTCAAGCGCCGCTCGCTGCTGTTGGCGGGGACACAAGCCGGCGTCGGTGTCGGCTTCGGCCTGGCCAACGTCTTCGCCCAAACATTTGCCTCGCCGACGGCCCTCGGCTGGCGCTGGGCCTACTTCGCCTCGTTCGGCTTCGCCGCGCTGTCCTATCTCGTTCGGCTGCGACTGCACGAGTCACCGGCCTGGACGAAGATCGCCTCCGTGCGCGACCGCGCGGCCGGTGAGGTCACCCAGGGCCTCCGCGCGCTGTTCACCAAGAAGCAACTCAGGTACACGATCATCGCCCTGGCCGTAGCCTTCCTCATCGGCGCACCGCAGGGCGCCTGGGACTTCTCCTATCCAGCCTGGTACGCCCACGGCGGCATCACCGGCCAGCCGATCCCATCGGTGTCCGGCGACACCATTACCTACGCCTACGAGGTCGCGCTGGTGGTCTCCACGGTGTTCGGCGGCTGGTTCATGGACAAGGTATCGGCCAAGTGGCTGCTGCCGTTCGTCTGGATCGCGGTGCCGTTCACCCTGCTCATCTGGCGGGCGCCGTTCGACCAGGGCGCGCTGCCGGTGGCGTCCTACCTGTTCATCGCCGGCTTCTTCCGCCAGCTCGGCTGGAGTGTCACCGCCGCCTACTTCGTCGTGTTGTTCCCCACCCGCATCCGCGGCGTCGGCATGGGCCTGGCCGTGGTTGCCGAGTGGATGCTCGGCTACGGCGCCTCCGCCTACTGGGGGCCGAGCCTGGTCAGCGCGGGCAATTGGAACCTGTTCTGGCTGTTGCAGGTGATCCTGCTGGCGCTCATCCCCATCCCGATGGTCATCGCGGGCGTCGAGACCAAGGGCCGTAGGCTCGACTTCCAGGAAGACGACGACTCCCCGCTGGCCGCGTCGGCCGCGTCGGCCGCCTCGGTCGGTGACGGACTCGGAGGAGAGAAGATTGCGCGAGCCTGACCCGGCTGAGATCGGCCGCGTCGGTGACCTCGGCCCCGCCGACGTGCTTGCCGCTCTCGGCGCGGCCAGGACCGGCCGGGTCTACGACCTCGATGCGGGCCGGTTCGTCGGTATGCCGCAGTGGGACGGGCACCCGACCTTCAGCTTGACGCCGTATCGCACGCCGCATGGCGTCCGGCTGGGCGGCGACGTCCCCCTCTTCGCGCCGGAGCGCAACGCGGCCGGCCTCGGGATGGTCACCGAGCTGATGATCACCGGCATGCACACCGGCACCCATCTTGACGCCCTCTGCCACATCACGGACGGTGACGACACGTGGTACGGCGGATACTCAGCAACCGACTGCTGCGGAGACTTCGGCCCCGTGCGGGCCGACGCGGCCACCATCCCGCCGATCATCACCCGCGGCGTCCTGCTCGACGCCGCGGGGCACCTCGGCGAGCCGTACCTACCACAGGGCTACGGCCTCGGCCGCGACGTGCTGGCCGAAGTGGCCAAGGCGCAGGGCACCGAGATCCCGCCCAAGAGTTGCGTGCTGGTGCGTACCGGCCTGATGTCGGTATGGCCGGACCGGCAGCGCTACGCGGCCACCGACGGGGCAGGTATCGACCTGGACGGCGCCCGCTGGCTCATTGACGACCTTGGCTGCGCAGTGCTGGGCTCCGACACCTCCACCGTCGAGCAGATCCCGTCGGCCGACCCGGCCAACCCGCACCCGGTGCACCACTTCGCGCTGCGTCAGCGCGGCGTCCACTTGCTGGAGAACGCCTTCCTCGAAGACCTGGCCCGGGATGAGGCCTACGAGTTCGCCCTGGTCTGCCTTCCGCTCAAGATCGCGGGAGCCACCGGGTCGATGGTTCGCCCGGTCGCGGTCGCCTGAGTCATAGGACTACGAGATTTCGGCCGTAAGCTGCGGCAGCACAACGAGCCTCACCTGATGACATCCGCGGTTCGTCTCATTCTTCAGAGCACACCTGTTCGTGGTGCGGTCGAAGGCCGAGTCGACCCAGTTCCTAACAGGAAATGGGGATTCCCAAGAGCCCGTCATTGCCTTCCTTCTGCTAAGCCACCACACCCGCGCATCGGACGTTCAGCGCACTGCGCGTCATGCATGAGGGCGCTCCGGTTGCAGTGCAGGCGGATTCAGCCCCGCTAGACGATGACCTTATCGAGCGACCTCACCGCTACGGAACAAAATATACTGAGCCACAAGCGATCCTAGAAATCACACCTGCAACACCGCTGAGCAATGGCCCATTTCCTTCTTACCGGCACGGGCTTCGACGATGTCGCGCCGCTCGCCGTCGTGCAACAGACGGGTTCCTACGCCGATTCGTCCCGACGCGGACGAATCATCAATACGTCTCACGCTGTCCCGCAGTGGGTTCCGTACAGCCATTCATTGGCGCAGCACCGCCACGATGGCCACCGCCGTGCCCAGTTCTTGCTATTTGCTGTCGAGACGCAACGAAGAATGACAGGACACGCCTGGCTGCTGTGCAGTCACTTCGAGCACTGTTGCCGAGGGGATGGCGAAACCAATGGAAACCGCTCCGACACCGGGGGAATTTAGACCTCCTTGATGCCGACGACCGTGCCTTGATGATCGAGGAGGGCACCGCCGGAGTTCCCCGCACTGATCGGCGCAGCGGTCTGGGTCAGGTCCGCCAGCGAAGGAGGCTGCGGTGCTGAACCGGGAACGTCGCGGTGCACCCGGAAATCGCCCCGGCGGACACCGTGCCTTGGAACCCGAGTGGGCTGCCGATCGCGACGGCGGGCTCACCCCGCTGCGGCAGCTCAGTCCGAAAGTGGGGTGCGGGCAGGTTTTTCGTTTCGAAGCTGTGAAACCCTGATTTCTGACTTGAGGACGCGCGGCTCTGCCGCTTTGAGTCTCGCGCTCATTGCGCTCGCCCCAGGATGTGCCGGTAAACCACCAAAACGAACACATGCCGAACGTCTGCAGAATACAGCCGTGGCAGTGATCGGCGACAGGCCGATAGGAGACCCGCACTTTGTGATGCGCCACAGGTCGCGTCGGCGCTCACTGTTGAAACTGTTGACGCCACGTCGGGCTTCACCGCCACGGTGGCGTAGGCGCAGGACTCCGAAGTGCAGTACGTGAAGTTCCGTCGGCTGAACCGTTTCACTGGTAGCGTTTGGTGAGGCGGTGTCGGCGAGGCTGAAGCGCAGAAGAACGCCGGCATCCTTAACATCACCGGCACCGGATACGGCTGTTTTACCGACAACGCAGGGCGGCCGGCTACCGTGCCATTCGTCATCAGGGCGGTCTGTGAATCCGTTGACAGTTATCGATGCGACTTCCGCCATAGAACCCTAGGACATCGCCGATAACATGCGATGAGGTCGGCTGGAAACGCGACACCTGAACGCTAATGTGATGATAGACAACGGCTTTGCGGCGTCTCTCAGCTCCATTTGTGTGGCTTCTCAGTTTCTATGTCCACCAGCACATCCTTCGAGTGAGTCTTACTGCGCCATTCTCAGGGCGTGTCCACGCCGGAATTTCTCAAGCTTTGTCCACCCAGTGGGTGGGTCCTAAGACCGCAGGCGTGAGTGCCGGTGGTCAGCCCGGCCGGGTGACACATAGCTGTCCGGCGCTGCGCAAACCAAAGAGGCCTAGACCATCCAGCCACTGCGCGATCGGGTTGCGCTTTCCGTGCGTCAACCGAAACGGGGCTGGTAACCGCAACGTCGTGACGCGCGCAGCCGCGTAATCATCGCGGATCGCTGTGACGCCGAAGTGCGCGGCCGCAACCGTCACAGCAATCAGATTGGCTTCGTCAATTGATGCGTATCGAATCGGCTGTCGTCTGACGCATGAACCGTCACCAATCATGTACGTCAACAGGATTACCTCGGAATCGTCCATCCGAGTGGTCCAAGAGGGTTCGGACAGTCAGCGGACGACGGCTACCCTACTGCCAAACCGCTTAAAATGGCGAAATTTGTTGCGCCCACGTACAGGTCGCTACATAGCCGAGCGAGACGCCGCTGTCGGTTCTCATACGTCGTGTCCTACTGAGACGCGTTGAGATGCAGCAACGCAGGTCGTCTCACGTGATGTCATCCCCGATCTGTCTCATAGTCGTGTCATCCTTCGGTACGAGCTGATTCGCGTGGTTAACTCGGGCGGCAACCGTGTGTCGTGACAGCGTTCCCTGTTTCAGTGGTTTCGTCCCTGTGACATCCCTGCTCCGTTAGTGAGAACATGATCCAAAGCTGCACAACTTTTTTCGGCGCAACCGCCGAAGCAAACAGGGCCGAAGGCGCGGGGCGGGTCAGGGGCATCCGCACGAATTGCGGTGATGGAAGGTCGTTGGGACCTGAATATGTTGCGGCGGCCCATCATGTCCCTGAACGCGGCCCAGTAGCAATCGGACCGCAGTGGCGCCGATCGTTTCGACATCCTGCGCTGCCGCAGTAAGCTTGGGTTCGAAGAGATCCGACCATTCGAAGTCGTCGTAGCAGACGAACGCCACGTCACCGGGAACCGACAAGCCAAGACTACGAATGGCTTTGAGTGTTCCGATAGTCATGGCGTTGTTCATCGACACTAGTGCGGTGGGCCGGTCGTCGCCCGACATCAATGCGCGGACTTGACGTTTCGCCACGTCCATATTGGAGTCGCCATCGAGGATCAAATCGGCGTCGACCACGATACCGCGATCCGCGAGTGCTGCGAGGTAACCGTCGAATCGCTCGGTGGTGGAGGAAATCCCGGGACGGCCGCGGACGACTGCGATCCGACGGTGACCGAGGTCGAGCAGGTGCTCGGACAACGACCGTGCCGAGAGGAAGTTCTCCGAGCCGACCTGGTCGCACTCGATGTCGGCGCGGCGATCGATCAGAACCAGCGGCGTTCCCGTACGGGTGATTTCGGGGAGAGTGATCCGCTCTGACCCGGCCGCGGGTGCCACAATCATCCCGTCCACCTTGCGGTCCAGAAGCGAGTCGATCACGCGCTTCTCCGACTCCACTTCGTCGTGCGAATCTCCCACGACCAGCACATAACCGGCGTCCGACAGGGCCCGTTCCACGGCGTGAACCAGATTCCCGAAATACGGGTTCGTCAACGCGGAGATCGAGAGCCCGACCGTGTGCGTGCGACCGGCCGCGAGCGAACGCGCGACGACGTTGCGCCGGTAACCGGTCGCCTCGATGGCCGCTTCGACGCGCAAGCGTGTAGCCGTGTTGACCTTGCGCGTGCCATTGAGCACGTGCGAGACCGTGGATGCAGAGACGCCCGCGATCCGGGCGACATCGCCCATCGTGGTCACGGGAGACGCACGATCCGGTCCGCGCGACACGCGGTCGACTCGATCAACTGGGCATTGCGCTCGTCGGGTCCGAGAGCCCAGCGCGCCGCGTCCTCCGGGGACTTGCCGTACGCCTCGTGGCGGCGCAGCAGCCGAGCATGGCGAACTTCGGTGTCGAGGGCCAAGAACCAGACTTCGTCGATAGCGGCCCTCGCTGTAGGCCACGCGTCGCACTCCAGGAGGAGGTAGTTGCCCTCGGTGACGACCAGAGGCACCGTGGCAGGGATAGGAATCGAGGAGGCGATCGCCTCTTCGATCTCGCGTCGGAACCGCGGTGCGTACACGACCGGGTCGTCCACGCGCTGCGCCCGAAGCGTCGCGATCAACCGTGCATACCCACCGTCGTCGAATGTGTCATGCGCGCCCTTGCGCTGCCGGCGCCCCAGGTCGAGCAGTACTTCGTTGGCCAGATGAAAACCGTCCATCGGGACGAGCACGGCGACGTCCGGACCCAGGGCTGTGACGAGGTGATCTGCGACGGTCGATTTCCCGGCTCCAGGAGCACCGGTGAGACCGAGGATGCGGCGTTCGCCGGGAACGACAAGCGCCTTTGCCCACTCGACGAGCTGGTCGAGTGTGACGTCCTGCACATCCTGCTCGATGGTCACCGTTCTCGCTTCCGGGTCTGTTCACTAGAGAGTTTGCTCAGCCACGCCCGCGGGCCGACCACCGAACACCGTAGTGCTGCAACGCGAGCCGAGCGATCGATGCGCTCGGCAACACCGCTGTCGGCTTGGGTCGAGTAGAAGGAATATGCGCCGTGGAAGACATCGCCGGCGCCCAGTGTGTCGACCACCGCCACCGGTTGCACCGGCACGGATCCGGACTCGCCATCCGACCACCATTGGACGGGATCGCCGCCGTGCGTGATGACGACGGTGCGCACACCGCTGCCGGCCAGCGTCGCGGCGGTGGCCTCCGGGGTGTCGGCGCCCGGCGTTCGGAAATCGTGGGAGCACACCATGTCCGTCGCGTGCGCAACGATGTCGGCCATCACGGGTTTCCATCGGCCGGCGTCGACGACGAGCGTGGTCCCGCGTGCTGCGGCATGTCGAACGGCAGCACGGGCGATCAATGGGTGGTGCCCGTCGACGAGCACCACGTCGGCACCGGCTACGCGATCAGCAAGGTTCGTCGGGGGCGACGCATCGGAGCTCACGGCGTCGAGCGAGACGACAGATCGGTCGCCCGTCGATTCGACGACCGACACGGCGGAGACGGGCACGGCTCGGTTCGTCCCTGCGGCCGCGTCGACAACGCTGACGCGATACGCAGCAAGGTCGGCGCGAACCAACCCTGCTACCGGATCGTCGCCAAGGGCGGTCACGAGGATCGCGTTGCCACCCAGCGCTGCGAAGGTGACGGCCGCGATAGCGGCCGGCCCACCCGCGGCGACGAACTGAGCGGTCGACGTGATCTTCTCGTTCACTGCAGGTGGTTTCGCGATGCGGTGAATCACATCGAGGGTCGCCAAGCCGACGAAGACCCCGACGGGGGTTCTCTCAGAGACCGGCGCGTTCCTCATCAGTCGGCTCCTCTGCACCGGTCATGAGCGCGACGACCTCGGACATCGAGCGCTTTTTCGGATCGACCACTCCCGCACGTTGCCCGAGCCGGTGGATGTGGATCCGGTCGGACACCTCGAACACGTGTGGCATGTCATGGCTGATGAGCACTACCGGGATGCCCCGGTCGCGAATCGATTTGATCAGGTCGATGACCTGACCGGATTCCCGCACGCCGAGGGCCGCGGTCGGCTCGTCCATGATGATCACGCCGCGGCCGAACGCCGCGGCCCGCGCCACCGCGACGCCTTGCCGCTGCCCGCCCGACAGTGTCTCCACGGCCTGGCCAACCGACTTGATGCCGATCTTCAGGTCCGTGAGGTGCTGCGAGGCGTCCTGGCGCATCCTGGGCATGTCCATCCGACGGAAAAGCTTGCCCGCGAAGCCTTTTCGCCGGATCTCCCGGCCAAGGTAGAGATTCGATGCGATGTCGAGTGCCGGCACCACCGCGAGATCCTGGTAGACCGTTTCGATTCCGGCCGCTCTGGCGTCTCGGGTGTTCCTGAACGACACGCGCTTGCCGTTCATGAAGATCTCACCCGCGTCCGGAACGATCGCACCCGCCAAAGCCTTGATCAGACTGGACTTTCCGGCGCCGTTGTCGCCGACGACCGCCAGGACCTCTCCGGCGCGGAGTTCGAAGTCGGCTCCGTTGATCGCGGTCACGTTGCCGTACTTCTTGACAAGTCCGCGCGCTTCGAGAACGGGCGCTCCGGTCATTGTGACCTCCTGCGCGCGAATTGGTCCACCGCGACCGCCACGATCACGAGGATGCCGGTGGCGATGTTCTGGTAGAGGCTGTCGACCCCGGCCTGGGTGAGGCCGTTGCGGAGAACGGCGACGATCAGCATGCCCACCAATGTGCCGCCGACACCACCGCGGCCACCGAACAGACTGGTTCCGCCGATGACGACCGCGGTGATCGTCTCGAGATTGGCGTTCTGATAGGCGTTCGGGTCGGCGTTGGGTATGCGGCCCAGCGCGGCCCATGCGGCGATCGCCGCGATCAGGCCCGTCACGATGTAGACGCTGAACAACACCCGTCCCGACTTGACGCCCAACAGATCCGACGCCTGCGGATTGCCGCCGACGGCGTAAACATGCTTGCCCCAAGCGGTTTGGGACAGCGCGTACCACACGACGGCGTACACCAGCAGCATCGCGACCACGCCGTACGTCGTCGAGAACGTCCCGATGCGAAACGACGTGCCGAGGAACGTGAGCGGCCCGGGCTCCACGCGGTAGGTCTCGCTGCCAGCGAGCAGGCGGGTGCCCGCCAGTATCGCGGTGAACGTTCCCAACGTGACGATGAACGGCGGCAATCGCAGGGTCGTGACGAGTCCGCCGTTGATCGCACCGAACGCCACGCACACCAGTAGCGTGGCGCCCAGCGCGAGGAACGGTCCACCGGCGCCTGCGGTCTGGGCCATCACGATGGTGCCGAACACGGCCACCGCGCCGATCGACAGATCGATGCCTGCGGTGAGGATGATCAGCGTCTGGCCGACGGCCAGTATGCCGACGACCACCGACTGCTGCAGGATCAGCGACACGTTCTGTGGGTTGAGGAACGAGTCCGAGACCGAGCTGAAGATGACGATGGCGATGACGAGCGCCGCCAGCGGACCGACCAGCGGTTCCCGCAGCAGGCCGGCCACGTTGAGACGGCGCGCCACCGGTGGCGTCGCGGTCGGGGGAGCGGTGGTGGTCATGGAAGTGTTCAGCCCCAGCAGTTCTGTGCGCCCCAGGCGCTGTCCTTGGACTCCAGGCCGGCAACGGGCTTGTCCGTGATGAGCTGCGAACCGGTGTCGTTGAACCCGCTGGGTTTGGTGCCGTCCTTGGCGAACTTGACCACCGCCTGCACGCCGAGTTCGGCCATCTTGGCCGGGAACTGCATCACCGTCGCCCCGATCTTGCCGGCCTTGACGTCGGCGACCCCGGTGCAGCTGCCGTCGATCGACCCGATGGTGACCTGACCGGCCTTGTTGGCGGACTGGATCGCCTGGTAGGCACCGGCGGCGGCCGGTTCGTTGATCGTGTAGAGCGCGTTGACGCCCGGGGCGCGTTGCAGCAGGTTCTCCATCGCGGTCTGCGCCTTGGTCTGGTCGCCGTTGGTGTTCTCCCGCCCCACGATCTCCGGCGAGTTCTCGGTGAGACCGAAGCCCTCGAGGAACCCGTCGTGGCGGAAGGTGTCGACGGTGCCGCCCGGCGTGCCGTCGAGCATCACGACCTGAGGCGGGGTGTTGCCCAGCGCCGCCTTGACCCACTTGCCCTGGGCCACGCCCGCGGCCTTGTTGTCGGTGGCGAACGTGGCGTCGACGGCGTCCTCGGGGTCGGTTGCGGTGTCGAGTGCGATCACGACGACGCCCGCGTCGCGCGCCTTCTTGATCGCGTCGAGCACGCCAGTGGAGGAGTTCGGGGTGATCAGGATGCCCTTTACACCCTGGCCGATCATGTTCTCGATGGCCGTGACCTGGCCTTCGTTGTCACCGTCGAACGCGCCGGCGACCGCGATCAGCTGGGCACCGTCTTTGTCGGCTTGCGCCTGCGCAGCCTCACGCAATTTCACGAAGTACGGATTCGAATCCGTCTTGGTGATCAGGCCAACCTTGACGCTGTCCGAACCCGACCCGCCGCAGGCGGTCAGACCGAGAACCAGCGAGCCTGCCATCAGGACAGTCCCGACCGTGAGCGTGCTCTTCTTGGCCTTTCCGAACATGTGAGCTCCCTGTCGCCTGAAGCGACGCCGGTCGCGCCGCGTCTCTGCAGGAGCTTAGAGCTGACGCAAGCGCTTGCGCATGCGCTTGCGTGAAATTCTCCGGGCAGTTCAACCGGGTATCGATCGGACCGAGGACCGTCTCGCCGTGCTGGTGCGTGATGCGGCTTCGGATCGTCCGGACGTCGGCGGGAATTCCATTCCATCCGCGGTACGGAACTCAGCCTGCCGACGGGTCGCGCAGCCCATCGATGAAGATCTCCACCATCCGCTGGTTGTAAGCAACGCCTTCGCCTGGCACCGGTTGGCACAGCAGGGCAACGGCGTACAACAGGTCCCTGGCCGCCACATTGCCACGGATGGCGCCGGTGCCGACTGCGGCTGTAATCAGTTGTTCGACAACGGGTTCGAGACGCTGAAGGAAGTACCCGGGCAGCGCGGCGAACGCCGGATCGCCGGAGTGCAGCGCACTGGCGAGCCCGCGTTTCGTCGCGACGAACTCGGTGAAGCGCTGCAGCCAGAGAGATAGCGCCTTGGCTGGCTCGTGCGCTGCGCTCAGCACCGGGCCGGCGTCGGCACACTCGTCGATCTCGTGCGCCAGCACGGCGGCGATCAGATCGGAGCGCTGCGGGAAGTGCCGATACAACGTCCCCGCCCCGACACCGGCCGCGTCGAGGATCTCTTTGACCGGGGCATCCACTCCCGACTGGGCGAATACCTCCTTGGCCGCCTCGAGCAGTGCGCCGATGTTGCGCTGAGCGTCAACACGCTTGCGGCGCTCACCCATGCGAGTCGCCTCCCGTCTTCCGCCACCGGTTGCGTTCCGGAATGACGTTCCGTATTTTTGTGGAAGCCTGTTCCGGATATTCCAGACTACCGGTTGGCCCCATGATCGCCATGCGCCCAAGGAGATAGGTCATGCATTACCGTCCGCTCGGCCGAACCGGTATCAAGGTCAGCCCATACGCCCTCGGCGCGATGATGTTCGGGGTGCCCAAGATCGGCAACCCCGACCACGACGAATCCATCCGCATCATTCACAAGGCGCTCGCCGCGGGAATCAATCTCGTCGACACCGCGGATGTCTACGGCGATTCCGAAATAGTCGTGGGCAAGGCGCTCAAGGGTCGACGCGACCGTGTCGTGCTCGCGACCAAGTTCGGCCGCCCCCTCGGCGATGATCCCAACCAGCGCGGCACCTCTCGCCGCTGGATCATGACCGCGGTCGAGAACTCGCTGCGCAGGCTGCAGACCGATTACCTCGACGTCTATCAGATTCACCGCCTCGATCCCGACACCGACATCGAGGAGGTGCTCTCGGCGCTGTCCGACCTCGTCCATAGCGGAAAGGTCCGCGTGATCGGATCCTCGAATACGCCGACCTCCGTTTTCGTCGAAGCCCGCTGGGTCGCCGAGCGCCGCGGGTTGCATCGATTCCGCACCGAACAGCCTCCGTATTCGATCCTCAATCGCGGCATCGAAGCCGAGATCCTGCCCCTGGCCCAGCGCGACGGCGTCGGTGTCCTGGTGTGGGGGCCCATGGCACAGGGCATGCTCACCGGCCGCGTCCGCAAGGGTCAGCAGACTGATTCGCACCGCGCGCCACTCAACGAGACCTTCCGCGACGAACATCGTCTCGACATCGTGGAGCAACTGGTGGCACTGTCCGACGAGGCTGGTCTGTCGATGCCGCACATGGCCATGGCGTTTGCGATCAGCCACCCAGGGGTGTCCAGCGCCATTCTGGGATCACGCACCATCGGGCAACTCGACCACTTGCTCGCCGGCCTCGACGTGACGCTGACCGACGACGTGCTCGATCGCATCGACGAGATCGTCCCGCCCGGCACCGACGTCGGCGGGACATTGATTCAGGCCTTCGTTCCTCCGGCTATCCAGCTCACCGAACTGCGTCGTCGGCCACTGAGCGCCCGGTCTGCGATCTGACCGATCGCGAAAATGCGCCAGCTGTCGGCGCGGCGGTTAGTTCTGACCCCGAATACACGAAACGCAAGCGATCAGGTGCCGAAGTACTCGTGGATCTGGCGGATCGCCATGGATCCCTCGCCGACTGCGGAGGCCACCCGTTTGACCGAGCCGCGCCGGACGTCGCCTGCCGCGAACACACCGGGCCGACTGGTCTCCAACATCAGCGGCTGGCGTTGCGTTCGTCCCTGCTCGCCGGTGTCCGAATACAGCGCGGCCTGGCCGGTCGGCACAAAGCCGTGGTCGTCGAGTTCGAGAGCGCCGGCGAGCCACGAGGTATTGGGATCCGCGCCGATGAAAACGAACAGCGCGCGGGTCTCGATCACATGATGCTCGCCGGTCCGTTTATCCTCGGCCACCACCGCCGTCAGCGCACCGTCTCCGTGCACCTCCCGGATCTCGGTACAAGACCGCACGGTCACTCGCGGGTGCTGGTGGATCTGGTCGACAAGATATCGGGACATGCTTTTGTTCAGGTCATCGGCGCGGATCAGCACGTACACCTTCGCAACCCGCGCGGCGAGGAAGATCGCCGCCTGCCCCGCCGAGTTACCACCCCCGACGATGACGACGGGCCCCGTACCGCACATCAACGCCTCTTGGAAGGTGGCGGCGTAGTACACGCCGTTGCCCTCGTACGATTCGATCCCCGGTACGGCGAGCTTGCGATACCGCGCTCCCGTGGCAATCACGATGGCACGGGCGATCAGCGGCGCTTGATCGGCGAGTCGGAGCAGGTGGTGTCCGCCGTCGGATTCCAGCCGTGTGACCTCCGCCGAGATCATGATCCGCGCGCCGAACTTGCCGGCCTGTAGGACGGCCCGTTCGGCTAGGTCGGCACCTGAGATGCCACCCGGGAATCCGAGGTAGTTCTCGATTCTCGATGACGTCCCGGCCTGCCCTCCGGTTGCGATCCGCTCCATGACCGCAGTGGTCAGACCGTCCGAGGAGCCGTACACCGCCGCGCCCAGCCCGGCCGGCCCAGCGCCTACCACGACGACGTCGGATTCGTCGGGCACTGTGTCGGGGACCGGCAGCCCGACCCGGCGGGCCAGCTCGGTGTTGGTCGGGTTGCGCAGCACTTCACCGCCCCAGATCACCACCGGGGTGTCTTGGGGCGATACTCCGAACCGCTGCAGCAGCCGCTCGGCGTGTTTGTCACGTTCCAGGTCAATCCATCTGTGCGGTAGCCGGTTTCGCGCCGCGAACTCCCGCAGCCGCGCGGTGTCGGGGTCATAACAGGAGCCGATGATCCGGAACCCGGTGCCGTCCTGGATCAGCAATGAGCGACGCACCAGGTACGCGCGCAGGATGAGGTCACTGAGCACGGGATCGTGGGCAACCAGTGCCCGCACCCGATCGGTCGGTACCACGAGTACTTCGCCGGGTTCGACCACTTCGGCGGTGTAGAAAGCGGCCTGACCTTCCAGATCGCCCAGCTCTCCAAGGAACCGCCCGGGACCATGCACCCGGATTACATGCCGGTTGCCTTCATCGTCGGTAGTGGTGACGGCGACCTTGCCGGACAGAATGACGAAGAAGTAGTCGGAGCGCTCACCCTCGCGGACAAGCGTTTCGCCCGCGCCCACCGCGCGCCGGGCGCCGCCAACCTCGAGAGGGGCAATCTGTTCGTCGGACAATCGCGGGTACGCGCCGTAGACGTCCGGGGTTTCCGGCAGCGGAGTCGACGCAGGCTGGTCGGCGACGTCCTCAGACATAGTTCTCATGGACGTAGCACCAGCGCCACATCTCCCCCGGCTCCATGGACTGCACGATCGGGTGGCCCACGGTGTATGCGTGGGCCCGAGCATGCCGCATCGGTGACGAGTCACAGCAGCCGACGTGCCCGCATGTCAGGCACAGCCGCAGGTGAACCCACGGTGTGCCGAGCCGCAGGCATTCCTCGCAGCCGTCCGCGCGTGGGCTCACGTTGCGGATCGCCGCCACATCCGGGTCGATCATCGCCGACGTCATGACCGTGCCTCCTTCGCGCTGTCGGCCGACAGCGTCTGGTCGAGCCATTTGCGTAGCGCCGCAACGGGAGCAGCGCCTGCCTGGCGTCCAAGTACTTGCCCCCGGTCGAGAAGCAGCAGAGTCGGCACCGCCTGCACCCCGAATCGCTGCGAGATTGCCGGTGCTTTGTCCACGTCGACCTTGACCAGTTTGAGTTGTCCGGCGCGTTCGGTGGCGAGCTGTTCCAGCGCCGGGCTCACCATGCGACACGGTCCACACCACGTCGCCCACAGGTCGACAAGTACTGGGACCGAGGACTTTTCGGCGACGTCAGCGAAGTCTGAGTCGCCGGCCTCGGCGATCCACGGCAGCCACTGATGACAGTTGGCGCACCGCGGCCTCCCTGTCCCTGCCGCGGCTACTCGGTTGCGTTTTCCGCAGTGTGGGCACGTCAGGATATTTGTTGCCATGGGATGTTCTCCGTCACGCCGCCATTGCCGGTTCCGAATACCCCACGGCGAGTTCGCCGCTGTCCACTGTGATACGGATCTTGCCGCCGCCCGCGACGTCGCCGCGCAACAATGCCCGGCCGATCTTCGTCTCCACCTCGTGGGCAATGTAGCGGCGCAACGGCCGCGCCCCGTACACCGGATCGTAGCCGTGTTCGGCGATCATCCGGCGAGCGTCCGGCGTGATGTCGAGCTCGATCTGCCTTTCCGCCAACCGATCCCGCAGCTCCGCCAGCTGCAATTCGACGATCCGTTCGAGCTGCGGCATCGACAGCGGCGTGAACAACACGATGTCGTCGACGCGGTTGAGGAATTCGGGCCGGAAGTGGCCGCGTAGTTCGGCCATCACCCGGTCACGCGCGTCGGGCTTGATTTCGCCGTCCGCGCTGACGCCGTCGAGCAGGTGGTGCGAGCCGATGTTGGAGGTCATGATGACCACCGTGTTGCGGAAGTCGACCTGACGTCCCTGTGCATCGGTCAGCCGGCCGTCGTCGAGCACTTGCAGCAGGGTGTTGAACACGTCGGCGTGCGCCTTTTCGATCTCGTCGAGCAGCACCACCGAGTAGGGCTTGCGACGCACAGCTTCGGTGAGCTGACCGCCCTCCTCGTAGCCGACGTATCCCGGTGGCGCACCGACTAATCGGCTCACCGTGTGCCGCTCCTGGTACTCACTCATGTCAAGCCGGACCATGTTGTCCTCGCTGTCGAACAACGCGGCGGCCAACGTCTTGGCGAGCTCGGTCTTACCGACCCCGGTGGGCCCGAGGAAGATGAACGAGCCGATCGGGCGGCGCGGGTCCCGGATGCCGGATCGGGCCCGAATCACTGCATCGGCGACCAGCTGGACCGCTTCGTCCTGGCCGATCACCCGCTCGTGCAGTATTTCGTCGAGCCGCAGCAGCTTTTCCCGTTCGCCCTCCTGCAAGCGCGCGACCGGTATGCCGGTCCATGCGGCCACGATTTCGGCGATCTCGTCTTCGGTGACGACTTCGCGCAGCAGCGGTTTTTCGCCCTGCTTGGACCTCAGCTGTTCCTCGGCCGCCTGCAGTTTGCGTTCCAGTTCGGTGATCTGGCCGTAGCGCAACTCGGCTGCACGGTTGAGGTCGTAGTTGCGTTCGGCTTCTTCGGCCTCGTGTCGCAGCTGCTCGAGTTGTCCGCGCAGTTCCTGCACCCGCCGGATGGCCTGCCGTTCGGCATCCCATTGCGCGTGCCGGGAATCGGCCTCCGCTCGTAGATCGGCCAGTTCTTTGCGTAGTTCCTCGAGGCGGCCCTTACTCGCTGCGTCGGTCTCCTTTGCCAGCGCCGCCTCCTCGATCTCGAGCCGGGTGACTCGACGAGTGATCTCATCCAACTCCGCTGGCATGGAGTCGATTTCGGTGCGCAGCCGCGCACACGCCTCGTCCACCAGGTCGATGGCCTTGTCGGGCAGGAAGCGGTCGGTGATGTAGCGGTGCGACAGGGTTGCCGCAGCCACCAGTGCGGCATCCTGGATCTTCACCCCGTGAAACACCTCGAGGCGTTCGCGCAGCCCGCGCAGAATCGAAATGGTGTCCTCGACGTCAGGTTCGTCGACCAGCACGGTCTGGAACCGTCGCTCCAGCGCAGCATCCGTTTCGATGTGCTTACGGTATTCGTCGAGGGTGGTTGCGCCGATCATGTGCAGTTCGCCGCGGGCGAGCATCGGCTTGAGCATGTTGCCGGCGTCCAGGGACCCCTCCGTCGCCCCGGCGCCGACCACGGTATGCAGCTCGTCGACGAACAGCAGGATCTGGCCCTCGCCGGCCTTCACCTCTGACAGCACCGCTTGCAGGCGTTCCTCGAACTCGCCGCGGTACTTCGCCCCTGCCACCAGTGAGCCCATGTCGAGGGAAAATATTGTCTTGTCGCGCAAGCCCTCTGGGACGTCACCACGCACGATGCGCTGGGCGAGCCCTTCGACGATCGCGGTCTTACCGACGCCGGGGTCGCCAATGAGCACGGGGTTGTTCTTGGTCTTGCGGCTCAGGATTTGGATCACCCTGCGGATTTCGGCGTCGCGTCCGATCACCGGATCCAACTTGCCTGCACGCCCTTCGGCCACTAGGTCGCGGCCGTACTTCTGCAGCGCATCGTAGGCACCCTCGGGGGTCGCGGAGGTGACCCGCTGGTTGCCGCGGACCTTGGTCAGCGCAGTGAGAAAGGAATCCCGAGTCACGTTGTGGGAGGCCAGAATCCGTCCGGCGGCGCTCGCCGAGCCCTCTTCTGCGAGAGCGATGACAAGGTGCTCCACCGATACGTATTCGTCCTTGAGTCGCTTGGCTTCCCGCTCGGCGGCTTCCAGAACGTTCGCCAGGCGCCTGGTGACAGAGACCTGGCCCGGCGTGGCGCCCGGGCCGCTCACCTTCGGGCGCCGGTTCAACTCGCGCTCCAAGTCCGCGCGCAGCACCGCGGAGTCGGCGCCGGTCTGATCCAGCAACCGGGGTACCAGCCCCTCGGGCTGGTCGATCAGCGCCATCAACAAGTGTTCGCCGTCGACCTCGGTGTGACCCATCCGGGTTGCGATGCTCTGAGCGTCGGCCAACGCCTCCTGTGACTTCTGCGTCAGCTTGTTGATGTCCACAGCGATGTCCTCCTTCGGCGAGACGCTGATTCCAGTTCGTCGATGCGGTCCAGAAGATCGAGCACCAGCCCGATCGCCGCGTAGTTCAGTCCCAAACCTGTTCGCAGCCGCTGGATGCGAGCCACTGTGGCCAATGCAGACGGGGCAAACCGCGGCTGCCCGCGGGCATCCTGGCTGCACGGCAGCAGGCCCAGTGCAACCAACCGGCGCACCATGTCGGGATGCAGCCCGCAGCGTGTCGCGAAGACGTCGAGCTGCATTTCGGGGCGCCGCGCCAGCACATACCGTGGAGCGGTCATCGTCCCCTCCTGGGGTCGAACGTGGATTCGGCAGCCAGTTGCTTGAACAGCTCGCGTTCCCGTGCGGTCGGTTTGGGCGGCACCATCACCTTGATTTCGGCGTACAGGTCACCTGCGGCGCCGCGCGGGTTTGGCATACCTTCACCGCGCAGCCGCAACCGACGCCCGGTCGAGGACCCTTGCGGCACCTTGACTTTGGCTTCGCCGCCGGGAGTCCGAATAGCGACGGTGGTGCCCAGTACCGCCTCCCACGGCGACACCGGCAGATCGACGATGATATTGCGGCCGTCGAGCCGGAACCGGGGATGAGGCATGATGCGCACCACCAGGTAGAGATCTCCGGCCGGTCCATCGCGGCTGCCCCTGCCGCCCTCTCCGGCCAACCGGATCCGTTGACCATCGATGACACCGGCGGGGATGTTGACCGAATAGTTGCGACCATCCAGTGAGATCTGCCGTTTGCCACCCCGGTAGGCCTCCTCGACGGTCAGCTCCAGCACCGCTTCCTGGTCAGCGCCCGGAATCGGCCCGAATCCGCCACTGCCGCCGAACATGTCGCCGAAAAGGTCTTCGATGTTGATGCCGCCTGCGCCGCCGAAACCCTGGCCGTAGCGCACCCGCGCACCGGACGGGCCTCCCCCGCGGAAGCCACCCGCACCGGCGCCCACCCGCTCATCCCAGTCCTCGGGAACCTTACGGAAGTCTTCGCCGAATCGGTCGTAGCGCCTGCGGGTCTCGGAGTCCGACAGTACGTGATAGGCCTCGTTGATCTCCTTGAACCGGTCTTCGGCCGCTGGATCCTTGTTGACGTCGGGATGATACTTGCGCGCCAATGTGCGAAACGCCTGCTGGATCTGATCGGTGGTGGCGTCCCGCGACACCCCGAGCACTTCGTAGTAGTCGCGGGCCACGTAGCATCACTCTCCGCGTCGACTGACCACCACGGCCGCCGGCCGCAGCTGCCTCGAACCTTCGCCGTAGCCCGGTCGAAGCACTTCGACAACCGTGCCGGGCGCGCTGTCCGGCTGGTCCACCACACCGACCACCTCGTGACGCTCCGGGTCGAAGGGGACCCCTGCTTCCGCGTCGCGCGGATAGCCGAGCCGCTCGAGGACCTGTAGCGCTTGATCGAGAATGCTCCGCACGCCCGCGACGACCGCATCGGACTGGTCACCGGCATGACTGATGGCCCGCTCCAGGTCGTCCACGATGGGCAGCCATGCGCCGGCCACTCTGGATCGTTCGGTAGCTCGTTCCCGGTCCAATTCGCGGGCATACCGCTTGCGCAAATTGTCCAGATCGGCGGCGGCGCGCCGCCAGCGGTCCTCGAGCTGAGCCAGCTCGGAATCACGTTGAGACACAACCTCTTCTGGTTGGTTGTCGGCTACCCGGTCACCGTCCTGCTCGGCGTTGGAATGCTCTGCGGGGCTGACCATTGCGGCTCAGCTCCGGTCGAACTCGGCGTCGACCACGTCGTCGTCACCGACAACAGGGCCCTGGCCGTCGGCGGCCGAGTGGCCGTTGCCGCCACCGGTCGGCATGGGTTGCAAGCCGTACAGCACCTGCTGCAGTTCGGACGTCAGCGACTGCACGCGGTCCATCGGTGCGTCTTCCTTGATGGCTTGACGCGCGTCGGCGACCAACATCTCGGCGCGGGCCCGGTCGTGCGGCGCCGCGGACTCGCCCAGCTCGGTGAGCCGGCGCTCGACCGAGGCGCACCGCCGTGAGGACGAGCAGCTGCGTAAGCATGGTGATGCCCTGCTCGGCACAAGAAGGAACGGGACTTTCTAGCGCAGTGCGTAGGTGATGCCTATTCGATGCTTGACCTTCTCCCCGGCGTAGATCCGAACGGTCCGGCTTTGGTGTGGCTGGCGGATCAATTCCTGATCCTGCGTCGGGGTGATTGCCCGCCTGCGCATGCGATGACGCTGTGATGCCCCTGCTCGTCGCGCGATGACGTGGAGATGACATCTTGAGAACGGAGGGTGGGCGTTTACGCCTTGGCCATGTTGGTGAAGCGGGACAAATGCAGTTGGTGCGCAACGGTAATCGTCTTGGTGGGGCCGTTGCGGCGCTTGCCCAAGATCAGGTCCGCTTCACCTCCGCGCGGATCGTCATGCTCGAAGGCATCCGGCCGATGTAACCATTCGCTAGCGCACTACCAGGCCCTGCGCGGTCACAGGATGGCGTTCGGCTCCGTCGATGACGCACGCGTGCCGCTCACCCAAATGCGCGATGCCGACCACCTTGTCCCAATAGATGTCGTTCGTCGCCAAGTCGTGTAATACCGGATCCTCCAGAATGACCGACAACCGGTGCAGTCGCTCTCGTAACTGCGCAATCCAAAGAGGCCGAGACCATCCAGCCACTCCGCGATCGGATTGCGCTTTCCGTGCGTCAAGCGAAACGGGGCGGGTAACCGCAACGTCGTGACGCGCGCGGCCGCATAATCATCGCGGATCGCTGTCACGCCGAAGTGCGCGGCCGCAACCGTCACAGCCATCAGGTTGGCTTCGTCAATTGATGCGTATCGAATCGGCTGTCGTTTGACGCACGAACCGTCACCAATCATGTGCGCCAACAGGATGACCTCCGAATCGTCCATCCGAGTAGTCCAGGTCGGCTCGGACAGCCGGCGGACAACCGCTACCCTGCTGCCAACGCTCAACTCAGTCACGGGTTTCCAGCCATCGACCTTCCGGACTTGTTGCGCCGATGGGAGTTCGAGTTCACGCCCCGAGGCAAGGCTCAACCGGAAGACCTCCTGCCGAGATGACACAATGCGCCCACCCACGCGTCGCCTGGCAAGCCGCATCCTGTCGCTGCGCCAATTGGTCCAGTGGAACTTCGAACCCGTTGTCTGCCCGCGCCACTCGCATCTGCTGTAGCGGCGGACCGTCATGCGCCAAACTGCAATTGTCCCCTCCGGTCATGACCGGAGGCTACCGGGACCTACCGACACCGCTTGCTTGGCGAAATCTGTTGCGGCCGAGAGGCCGCGGCTTACGCCTTGGCCATGTTGGTGAAGCGCGACAAATGCAGTTGGTGCGCAACGGTAATCGTCTTTGTCGGGCCGTTGCGATGTTTGCCCAGGATCAGGTCCGCTTCACCGCCGCGCGGGTCGTCACGCTCGAACGCATCCGGCCGATGCAAAAGTATGACCATATCGGCATCCTGTTCGAGACTATTATGTAAGCTAATTAAATTAGCAACGAAATTATGCGTGCCGTCGACCGTCCCGTCGTAGACATCTTGCGCACCGATGCTGGTGATCTCGACGATCTTGTCCCACATGACGTCATTGGTCGCGAGATCATGGAGCTTTTCGTTGTCGAGGATCGCAGCAGCTCTGTGCAGACGTCGGCGGCCAACACTGTGCTTCCACATCGTCGAACCGCAGAACTGGGTGTTCATCATTCGAGCGAACTCGCGGTGTGTCATTTGCTTCGCAGCGACCGCGTCCCGAACGTGCGTCCACACCTCCTTCGGCACGGTGTCCGAAGACACTCTGCCGCGTTCGATCTTTTCCAGCTGGGTGAGAACCTGCCTTGCGGCGAAGAACTTCTCGCCATGCGCGTCCACACTTCGCAGGAAACGAATTTGATTGTCTGCTCCCGAAATCTGGACATGCCAGGAGTCCCGGTAACCCGTCTTGCGCGCGCGATAAGTACGGGCACCGATACCGAGTCGCAGCAATAGTGCTGCCACATCGTCTGCAAGCCGCCGGCTCGTTGTGGCGTAATAGATCCGCGCCTGGCCGTTCTTGTTGTCCCACCGCACGGAGCCGTCGGTCGCCCATAGATGGCGTAGGAACAACGCGATCTGATCATTCGGTAGTCCGAAAATCTCGGCAGGAACGAACTTTTCGTAACTGCGCTTGCCGAACAGCCCCAGCCGATCCAGCCAGGCGGCGATCGGATTCCGCTTCCCGTGAGTCAACCGATACGGCGCCGGCAACCGCAGCGTCGTGACCCGCGCGGCCTCATACTCGTCGCGGATGGCAGTGACTCCGAAATGCTGCGCGGCCTTCGAGACCGCCACGAGATTCTGCTCGTCGATACTCGCGTATCGGATCGGCTGCCGCTTCACACACGAGCCGTCACCGATCATGTGCGCCAGCAGGATGACCTGTGACTCGTCCATGCGTTGCGTGTCAACAGGTTCAGGCACCCGCCGCGGCACCGCCAGCCGGTCACCGACTTGGAGCTCCCCGAGCGGCGTCCACCCGTCCAACGTCATGAACGGGTGATTCGCTGTCGCCTCGATCTCGCGCCCAGAGGCCAAGCGCATCTTGAAGACTTCCTTATGACCGCTGTAGAAGACGTTGGTCATCGGGCGCGCAACCATCCGCTTGCGCTCGTCCAGCGACCACACCAACGGCCGCTCCCCCGTCCGCATCAGCTCACCGAAGGTCACCTCGGCACCGTTGTCGGCCCGCAGGATTCGCGTATTCGCCGTGAGGCAGCCCGACTCACGCAGGTCAGACACCATGGGCTTCTTGTCGGTGCGCTGCTCCGGTCCACGGTTCAGCTGGCTGATCGCCACGACTGGAACATCGAGTTCCTTGGCCATCAGCTTCAGGCTGCGCGAGAAGTCCGACACTTCCTGCTGACGCGATTCGTACTTCTTGCCCGACGTCATCAGCTGCATATAGTCGACGACAATCAAACGGAGACCGGCTTTTTGGGAAAGCCGCCGGGCCTTCGCCCGAATCTCCATCATCGTGAGGTTCGGCGAATCGTCGATATACAAAGGCGCTTCGCTGATTTCGCTCATCCGACGGGCCAACCGCGTCCAGTCGTCGTCGCTCATCCGGCCCGACCGCATGTCGGCGAGCTTGATCTTCGCCTCCGCCGACAACAGCCGCATCACGATCTCGGACTTACTCATTTCCAGACTGAAGATGACGCTCGGCAGATGGTGCTTGATCGAGCACGACCGCATGAAATCCAAACCGAGCGTTGAGTTGTGCGTCGGTACCATGCCCCGGCCAGCCAGATAGAGATGCGCGCTGTTGTCCACCTCCACACACCGCACCGGAACCGTACGCACCCGCCGCACCGCGTCGATCTGCAGCACCGGCGCCATCAACGTCGTCGCAGCCCCGTGGTAGCGCGCCATCGAACCGGCCGCCGCGATGGTGTCCACACCGGCGCGCAGTTCCGCGGTGGTCCTGATCCCGTAGCCCGTCGGCCACTGGTGCGCGGCATCCGCGACAATGACTGTGCCGTCGGAGAATTCGACCTCATAGCACGGCCGGCCGAGCATCACGTCGGTGGCGGCGACCACCTTGGTGGGCTGGCCGTCGGCGCCGAGCAACAGATCGCCCACCGCGACGTCTCCCATGGTGGTCCAACCCGACGGCGTCGGCAACGGGGTGTCGAGCTTGAGCGCCTTCCCCACACCCGGCCGCGCCGCGATGATGATCATCTGACCGGCGTGCAGGCCGTTGGTCACCTCGTCGAGTTCGACGAAGCCCGTCGGAACGCCGCGCGCGATACCGCCCTGCGACGCGATCGCATCGATCTCGTCCATGGTGGGCTGCAACAGTTCCTCGAGCGGCACGAAGTCTTCCGTCGTGCGCCGCTCGGTGACGTCGTAGATCTCCGACTGCGCCCGGTCCACGATCTCGTTGACGTCCGCGCCGTCGGCGCCGGCATAGCCGTACTGCACGACCCGGGTGCCCGCCTCCACCAGCCGGCGCAGCAGCGCCTTTTCCGCCACGATGCCCGCGTAATACCCCGCGTTGGCCGCCGTCGGCACCGTGGAGATCAGCGTGTGCAGATACGGCGCCCCGCCGATCCGGCGCAACAGGCCACGCCGATCCAACTCGGCCGCCACCGTCACCGCATCAGCCGGTTCACCGCGGCCGTACAGATCGAGGATCGCGTCGTAGACGTTCTGATGCGCCGGGCGATAGAAGTCACCGGGCCGCAGCTTCTCCAGGACGTCGGCGATCGCGTCCTTGCTCAGCAGCATGCCGCCCAGCACGGACATCTCGGCCGCATTGTCCTGAGGGGGCTGCCGACCGTAGTCCTCACTGGGAGGCGGCGAGTCCATACCCGAATGGCCGAGGTCATCCACGACAGCCACGGAGCGACTCACCCCTTCCACCAGATCGAACGTACATTCGATAGTCTGCCACTTGACTATAGGGGCGTCGACCGACAATTCCCCCTGGCAAGCCTCGAACAACGGCCCGCGACGGCCAACGCTAGACGTTGCTAGGACCCCTACAAAGTGGCCCTGTTCATGAAGTTGTGGATGGCGTGTGGATAGGTCTGGACGGGCATGTTGAGTCGTTGGGGAGAACCTGTGTATGGACCTCTTTGTTCAGTGCATTCACGCAGATAGCCGCACGATAACCGTGGTTCATACCTGTGGATGACAATTGCCTCGGCGTGTCGGCCCTGGTTGCGGTCTCGGGCGTGTTGTGTTTCGCGCAAGGGCCCAAGAGGTTAACAGCTTGTTAGGTTCGCTGGGGTCTGAACCTGCCATGTTGTTCGCCAGCAGATACAGCAACGGCCGGGTGAAGATCGATCATGGTCTTCACCCGGCCGTATTGACGCTGAGGTAATTAACCTGCGACTACGTTGAGGGACACCGAGGCGTCGACCTCGGGGTGTAGCCGCACGGCAACGAGGTGCGTGCCCGTCGACTTGATGTGCGCCTTGGGCAGTTGCACCGTCCGCTTGTCGAGGTTCGGTCCGCCGGCCTTCTTGATGGCAGCAACGACGTCGGCCGCCATCACCGAACCGAACAGCTTGCCGGTGTCACTGGCCGACTTGACGGACAGCTCGACAGGACCGAGGCCTTCGAGCGCGGTCTTGAGCTCCTTCGCGTGCTCGAGGCCCTGTACCGCCTTGGCCTCACGGGCGCGGCGGATCTCCTCGGCCTGGCGCTCGGCTCCGCGGGAAGCGACGATGGCCAGCCCGCGCGGCAGCAGGTAGTTGCGGCCGTAGCCGTCCTTGACCTCGACAATGTCGCCGGATACTCCGAGGTGGTCGACTTCTGCAGTGAGAATCAGCTTCATCTTTTCGTCCTGTCCTGCTCTATCGCGTTGACGAGCTGAAGGGCAGCAGCGCCACCTCGCGGGCGTTCTTGACCGCGATCGCGATGTCGCGCTGGTGCTGCACGCAGTTACCGGTCACCCGGCGGGCGCGGATCTTGCCCCGCTCGCTGATGTAGGTGCGCAGCAGCGCCGTGTCCTTGTAGTCGATCGCCTGCCCCTTCTTGGAGCAGAAGACGCACTTGCGCGTCTTGACGGGCTTTTCCGGCGCGGGGCGCCGCTTGTTGGCCTTGGCCATGTGTCTATCTCTTTCCGGGTATCACTGATTGAAAGTTGGTTGTCAGAAGGGCGGTTCGTCGTCGCTGCCCGCGAACGAGCCCGACGCCGGGGCGCTGCCCCACGGATCGTCCTGCTTGGCTTCCGAGCCGCCGCCGCGGGAACCGCCGCCGCCGCTGCCGAATCCGCCGCCACCGCCGCCGCTGCGGCTGGCCTTGTTGACCTTGGCGGTGGCGTACCGCAGCGAGGGGCCGATCTCGTCGACCTCGACCTCGACCACGGTGCGCTTCTCGCCCTCACGGGTCTCGAATGAGCGCTGCTTGAGCCTGCCCTGCACGATCACCCGCGATCCGCGGGTCAGGCTCTCGGCCACGTTCTCGGCCGCTTCGCGCCAGATGTTGCAGCGCAGGAACAGCGCTTCGCCGTCCTTCCACTCCCCGCTCTGGCGGTCGTAGATGCGCGGCGTCGACGCGACCGTGAAGTTCGCAACGGCCGCACCTGACGGCGTGAAGCGAAGTTCCGGATCGGCGGTCAGGTTTCCGACGACGGTGATGGTGGTGTCACCAGCCACGAGTTCCTCCTGGAGTTGGCCGTGTGCGGCAGTCGCAGGCGAGCCTACGGAAGCACTCCGACGCGCACACGCCGTTCCGACTAGTGCTTGTCGGTCCGCAGCACCTTGGTCCGCAGAACGGACTCGTTCAGGTTGAGCTGACGGTCGAGCTCGGACACGGTCGCGGGCTCAGCCTTCACATCGACGACGGCGTAGATGCCCTCGGCATGCTTGGCGATCTCGTATGCCAGCCGGCGCTTGCCCCAGATGTCGACCTTGTCGACACTGCCGCCGTCCTTGCGGACCACGTTGAGGAACGCCTCCAGCGACGGAGCTACGGTGCGCTCGTCGAGTGTGGGGTCGAGGATGACCATGATTTCGTATGGACGCATAAGGAACCCATCACCTCCTACGGTCTGGTCGGCCACGGTCGTTCCGTGGCAGGAGGGTCGCCTGCGTCGGCAACCGGCCCAGGCTACTCCAATGGCAGCTGATCTGCGAAATCGTCCTACGCCGCGCCTTACACTGCGGCCATGTTCTCCGAGACGCGCTATGCGCTGAACGGGGAATTGCGGGTCGCCTATCGCGCGTCGGCGCCGGGCGAGCGCGACATCGTGTTCTTCTCGACACACCGGCGAATGCGAAGTCCGCGGCGACGACATCGGCGGCATCGCGGTGCACATCGGCGCCCGCGTCGCCGCGTTGGCCGGGCCCAACGACGTGCTCGTGTCGAGCACCCTGCGCGACCTCGTCATCGGGTCAGGTCTCGAGTTCGACGACCGCGGCTCTCACGAACTGAAGGGCGTCCCCGGCGAATGGCGGTTGGCTGCCGTTTCGCACAGCCGTCCGTAGGCGTCGAGCACGTCGACGATCGAAACCACCGGCCCGTTCGGATCTTTGGCGTTGTCATCCCAACGCCGCACCAGTACCGCCTCTTCGGCGTTCGGGTGCGCCGCGAAAACCGCCACCTCCGTCTCGTTCATCGGCCCGCCCTGCCGCATCAACGACGCCACTGACGCTGCGCTCAAGTGCGCGTGATACGCGCTGTCGGCGGCGACCAGGTAACGCTTGGCGGGGACGTGCTCGGCGATGATCCAGGCGGCCCGCTGCCCGACGTGGCACTTCGCGAACTCAGCGCCGGCAAGCTCATGCGGGAGCTCCGGCCACTGCGCGCGAACCGGCGTGGCCCGGCCGACGTCGTGCAGCACCGCGGCCAACAGCAACTCGTCATCGGCACCGGCACCGGCGGCGTACCACCCGGTCTGCAGCGCATGGGTGCGCTGATCCACCACCTCGTCGCCGTAGGGCAACCCGGCGAGACCATCGATCAGCCCGGCGAGCTCGTCACGGGTCAGCGTCACTGCGTGTCCCTACCATCCGCGTCGTCGTTGAGGATGTCGACCAGCTCTTCGGCAAGCTCGCGCGTCGCCGCCACCACCCCCGACCACCGTCGGGTCAGATCCGGATCGAGCTCCAGCGGCCTGCCCCGGACGTCGAGCACCGCACCGCCCGCCGCGGGCACCATCACCATCGCCGCCGCCAGATCCATGATCCGGTGGGTGTCCGACCCGGCATCGGCGAACGCGTCAGTGGACCCCTCAGCGACCAGCGCTGCCTCCAGGCAACTGGTGGACAGGATCCGTACCCGGGCAGCCCTTCTGGCAACCCGCCACCATGCGTCGTCATCGGGACCGTGCGGGCGCAGCAGGCTGACTGCCGCACCGTCGAGAGTCTTCCGACCTGTCGTCCGGTAGGGCGCGGGCTGGCCCGCGACCGCACGCCAGCACCGCCCGGTGTCGAACCAGCATGTCAGCGCCTCGGTTGCGACGCCGTCGATCGCAAGCACGCCGGCGAACGCCGAAAGTGGCACTCCCGCAGCCGCATTCGCGGTACCGTCGACCGGATCGACCACCAAGGTGAGCGCCGAGCCGTTGTCGATGACGCCGATCTCCTCGCTGAGCAGGTTGACCTTGTGCTTGTCGATGACCGCGGCGATCGCCGTGTCGACCAGGATGTCCAACCGCATCGTCGGTGTGCCGTCGGCGCCCATCTCGACCTTCTCTGCCAGCGCAGCCCGGTCGTATTGCACACGGGCCGAACCGAATTCGGCGGCCGCCGCCCGCACCGCGTCGGCGAGAACAGGATGGGTGCCCGGCGGCACATCTGGTTCTGGAACCGGCCAGCCGATATGACTCATCGGGCGCTCACCAGGACCGAATGCACGACCGGCCACAGCGGCCCGGTCGCGATCAACGCGATATCGGCGCGCAGGCCAGGCTGCAATCGGCCACGGTCCGTAATCCCCGCCACGTCGGCCGGTCCCGCGGTCACCAGACCGATAGCAGCCGGTAACGCAAGCAACCCGTCACCCTCCAGAGCGAAGACCGCGGCCAGCAGACCAGACGGCAGGTAGTCCGACGCGATCGAGGTCACCAGGCCCCTGCCCACCAACTCTCGCGCCGACGCATTGCCGTTGTGCGAACTGCCGCGCAACACATTCGGCGCGCCCATCACCACAGGCAAGCCGCGCTCCCGTGCGGCTTCTGCGGCTTCGACCGTGGTCGGGAACTCGGCGACCGCGCCACCGCGTCCCACCAGTTCCTCGACTTCGGCGGCCGAGGTGAGATCGTGCCCCAGCAGCCTGATCCGGCCCGCACCCGCCTGTTCGCTCAGCCACGACATCGTCGCATCCCGCAACCCGAGACGGCTGTCACGTTCGGCGATCAACTCGTCGACGTGCTCGACCGCCTCCTCCTGCGAGAAGCCGCGGGTCCCAACGATGTAGCGCTCGTAGTAGCGCCGGTCGGCGTACTGGCCGATCCCCGGGGTGTGGTCCTCGTGCGACACCAGCACCTGTTGCGAGGTGATATCGGCCAACCGCTCCTGCAACGCCCGCAGCCCGTCGGCCGACCGCACATCGAGCCGGTAGAGCAGCCGGTGGTCGACCAGGCCGTCGGCGGCGCGCGCGTCGATCGCCGCGCAGACCTGCTGTGCGCCTTCAACTGTGCGCGGCACGCCGCGCCCGAAGCTGTTCTCGAATCCGGTGCCGTGGAAAACGGTTGTGACCGCCGCGGCGCGCAGTTTTGCTTCGAACGACAGCAGCGCGAAGTCGAGCGGCAACTCGGCGCCGGGCCTCGGCAGCCGCTCCTTCTCCAGCCCGTCGCTGTGCGTGTCGACCAAGCCGGGGATGCACAGCAGACCCTCCCCGTCCACATCGGCTTGTACGCCGGGCCGGTGCGGCTCGACGGCGGCGATCAGACCGCCGCGCACCGCGACCAGCGCATCGTCGAGCACCCGATCGGGCAACACCGCCCGCACGTGTCCCAACACGTAATCGTCCGGCGGCGCGGCCAACGGCCAATGCCCCAACCGTGATTCGGACAGCTCAGTCGTCATGCGCGGTCCCCCCCAGTTCCTCGCTTGCGAGTCATGCGGCTCCCTCCAACATTTCGTTCGGTGCGCCGTCGCCGACGATGCGGCCGTCACGCATGAGGACCACCCGTGACGCCAGCTGACGCATCGCGGCGAGGTCATGGAAGACGGCGAGGACCGCGACGCCCTGCGCCGTCAGCGATGCGATCAGCTCCAGCGCCGCCTCCCGGTTCACCGGGTCCAGTGCCGACACCGGCTCGTCGAGCAGGAGCAGCCGGGGCGGCGACACGGTGCCCGCTGCGAGGTTCACCCGCTGCCGCTCGCCACCCGAGAGCACCGAGCAGTCCACATCCCACAGCGCCTCGTCGAGGTTGAGCCTCCGCAGCGCATCGACCGCGGCATCCCGCGCCTCCGCCCGGTTCAGCCCGCGCCTACGCGCCGTCGCCGCCACCACATCCAACGGGTCCGTGCGCGGCGGCGCGTTGAGAAACTGTGACACGTAACCGAATTCACGACCACGGAGGCGCGCCATCGCCCGGTCCGACAGCCCGGTCAGCTCGACCCGCTCGTCCTGCGCGACCCGCAGGGCCACCGACCCGGAGTCCGGCAGGTAGGTCCGGTTCACGCAGCGCAGCAGTGACGACTTGCCAGCCCCGCTCGGCCCAGCCAGCGCGACGTGTTCGCCCGGGTGCACATCGACGTCGACATCGTACAGCGAATTCACCGTTCGCCCGTCAATCGTGTGCAATGTGAACGACTTTCGCAACGCGCGAATGGACAACACAGTGTTTGCTTCGGACACAGCTATCACCTCCTGGCCGCGGCAACGAGCCGCTGGGTGTAGGGCTGATGGGGATCGTGGAACAGCTGGTCGGTGAGACCCGCTTCGATGACGCGTCCCAGATGCATGACGATGGTGCGATCGGTCAGCGCTTCGACGACCGAGAAGTCGTGGCTGACCACGACGGCCGCGACATCGCGTTCGGCCAGCAGGCTGCGCAACAGGTCGACCACCCCGGCCGCCACCGACGCATCCAACCCTGTCGTCGGCTCGTCGAGCAGCACCACCGGCGGTTCGGTGGCCAACGCCTTGGCGATCTGTACCCGTTGACGCATCCCACCGGAGAACGTGCCGACCGGGTCATCCATACGGCTCAACGGAACTTCCACCCGCTCAAGCAGTTCCGCGGCGCGGTTGCGGATGTTGTGGTAGTTCCGCCAGCCCGCCGCGGTCAGCTGCTCGGCGATGTTGCCGCCGGCGCTCACCCGCAGATTCAGTCCGTCAGCCGGGTTTTGGTGCACCACCGCCATACCGTCGATGCGCAACCGGCGCCGGTCGGCATCGGGTAACCGGAGCAGGTCTGTCCGGCCCGCGTCCAGCGTGGCCAGATGGACCGATCCCGCGGTGGCTTGTTCGTCGCCGATCACGCACTTGAGGACCGTCGACTTACCGGAGCCGGATTCGCCGATCACTCCGAGTGCCTCGCCGGGTGCGACGTCGAAGGACACATCCCACGCCGCAACGATGGCCCCCGTGTCGGGGCTGACCGCGGTGCCGTACCCGGGGCCGGTGCCGGGCACCGCGTGCACACCACCGGGACCGTGCACCTTGCCGATCGAGTCGACACGCAGCAGCCACTCCGCGGCAGGGCTGCCGGTCTGCCTGCGCGGGACCGGGCGGTTCCGCGAGGCCGCCGCCGTCGCCGCGGCCCGCCTACGCGGATCGGGCAGTAAGTGCAGTGGGGACCGTTGGCGATGGGCGACGCGGTCGGCGTCGTCGTCGCGCACCCGCGCACACCATTCGGTGTCGCTGCACACGAACCCGCCGCTGGTGCCGGCGGGCACCAGGAAGACATCGTCGCTGCCGCACAGTGTGCACACCGCGCCCTCGGCGTACTCCACCTCGAACGGCACGTCATCGAACGTCAACGGCGTCACATCGGTGTGCGGCGGGATGGCCATGATCCGCTTCTCCCGGCCCGCGCCGTAGAGGTTGATGTGCTCGCTGTGGTGCAGCCGGGGAACGTCCCAGCGGGGCACGGGCGACGTCGTCATCACATAGCGCCCGCCGACCAGCACCGGATAACCGGTGGTCCTGGTGATCATGCCGTTGTGCACGATGTCCTCGTACAGGTTGACCCACATCAGGGCGTAGTCGTTCTCGGCATGCATGCGTTCGCATTCAGCGACCGACTTCTGCACCTTGCGCAGCACCTCGGCCACCGGAACCTGGAAGACGAGTAACTTGCCTGCGCCCAGCGCCTCCTCGGGCACTCGATGCCGCGTCTGCACGACGGTGGCCTCCCGCGTGTCCACCGTTTCGGCGCATCCGGTCGTCGCGGCGATCATCCGGCGCAGGTTGGTTGCGTTCACGCCGGCGTCGTCGCCCTGATCGATGACTTTCACGGTGTCTTCTGCACCGATCACTGCCAGCGTCACCTGCAGGCCGCCGGAACCCCAGCCGCGGGCCACCGGCATCTCCCTGGATCCGAATGGCACCTGATATCCGGGCACACAGACCGCGGTCAGTACGGCGCGGCGAATTTCTCGCTTGGCACCCTCGTCGAGGATCCCGGCCGGTGCGGCCTCGGCCGCCAACTCGGTAAGCAGTTCTGCAGTCGACGTCATGCGCGTTGTCCCCCAATCGTTTCCGGAACTGCGACGGCCACCTCAGCGCGCTCCGCGTCCTGCAACGCCTTCTTGCGCTCCACCATCGAGCGGAATGTCACGTAGTGCGGCAGCTTGAGATGCTCAAGGAAGCCGCCGGAATCCAGCCCGTCCGTGGTGAGCAGCAGCAACTGCTCCAGCGGTCCCGACCGGCCGAACCGGCGGTTGGCGATGTCCATCGCCGCCATTGCGATCGCTTTGCGTTCGTTGTGGCCGAAGCACAACCCGTACCCGACGTCGAAGCGGCTGCGGTCCTCGTCGGCGCCGTCGAGATCTTCGATCGCCTCGGCCTCGGTGACCCGGAACGACCCCAGCGTCACCGGGTCCCCAGTGTGCGGATGCTTCACCCGCAGCGGCACGCGGCCGTGCCGGACCTCGCCGAGCGTCACCTCGTGGATGTCACCGTCCGGCCCGAGGATCGACCGGTACCACAACGCCACCAGCGCACCGGTTTCCGCGCGCGCCATCGCGGCGAGCACGGCCGAGCGCGGTGCGGGCGGCCGGGCGGGTACCCGGGAGATGTCCACCGGTTCGGGGTCGCCGCCGCCGCGATGGTCGACGGCCAGATCCATCTCGCGCAGCAGGTCGAGGAACCGGCGTGGGCTGCATTGCTCTGGCGTGCGCGGCTGGCTGGTTGTCTTGGCCGCTCCAGCCTCCTCGACCGGAGCAGGGGACGCTGTCGGCTTGTCAAGCAGTCGACGCGTGTAATCGCTTGTACGGCCCAGCAATTGAGGTCCATCGGGGTCGCGGTACGCCGACACGATGCGCCGCATGATCACCATTTCGTCGGGATCTGCAGGCTCGCTGACCGCCAGCCGCGGCAAGGTGGAGCGGTGCGCGCGGACCAGGTGCGCAGCCTCCTGCGGATCACCCTCCGCCTGTCGCAAGGCCGCGGCCGCAGTGTCCTCGTCGTACAGCGCGCCTTCACCCATCACGCGGTCGACCGCGTACCGGAACCTGGCGGTGATCTGTTCCGTCGACGCCCATGGCACCGGCGCATGATCGCGGCCCCGGCGAACCAGATCCTCGGCGGCCAGGATGGCTTGCATGCCTCCGCGTGCTCCCGCGTAACCCATCAGTTCTCCTCCGTGATCGAGGTGGTGCGTGGTAACCCGACGACGCGGCCGTCGAGGGTGATCAGCAGGACATCTATGCCTGCCGGATAGCCGGCCACCGCTTCGGCTCTGGCGGCGACGAATCCGGGCGGCAGACCCACCGGCGAGAGCGTCGTCTCGCCTGCGATTCCCGGGCCTGACAGCCGCCAGCGGCGCGGACCGCCGTGCACCTCGGGCACGGCAATCGACACCAGGGCGGCCGCGCTCGGATCCGCGGCGGTGCCCCTGGCGAAATCTCTGACGTCGGCTTCGGTCACCGGACGCAGCACGGCGACCAACCTGGCCAGCTCCGCAGGCCACAGTGGGGCACCCGTCGCCGTCGTGACCGCATCGCCCCACCGGTCCTCCGCGTGCTCCAGCACGCACACACCGGTGCCGAGGTCGGCCAGCGCGAAGATCGGTATCACCGCGGGCGCCAGCGTTCTCAGCGGATCGTCCGGCAGCATCATCGCGCTACCCGGTCGCGCCAGCGCCTCGAGCACCGCACGGAACACCTGCTGCGTATCCGTCGGGTGTAACGCCGCGGTGAAGACTCCGGTCACGTCAGCTCCTCGAATTCGACGATGGTGGGCGCCAATTCGGCCCATTCGCGGTCATGGCGCTGCGCCAGCCTGCGGGCCACCTCACGACACAGCTCGTCGATCGCGCCTGCCTGCGGGCGCCCCGCCTCGGCCTCGGCGTCCAGCACCGCCGCGGCCAACACCGCCGCCCGGTCGTCGCCGAGTCGCATCGCCCAGCCGCGGTGCCCAGCGAGTTCGACCTCCGCTCGGCAGGCCAGTACGTCACCGATCAGAAACCGTTCGCCTGCAACAGGTTCGCGGATCTGTGTCGACACACAACCGACCTCGGGTGCGACCAGCACCCGGATCTCGGCGCCGTCTGCCAGGCACGCGTCGGCCAGCTCACGCAGTTCACCGACCTCGGCCTCGGCCAACAGCCCGCACCGCTGCGAGCGATTCACTTCGCACCGTCTTCCTTGACATGGTTCTGTCCGGTCGCCGAGTTGTCTTCCAGCTCGACCACTACCCGCACCGCATCCGCACGCGTCCACGCGCTGCTGGTCAGCAGCACCTCGCCCGACGCGGCATCGCGACTGAGGCTGTCGATTCGCCACACGGGCACGCTGGCCTCGATGCCCAACTCCCGCAACACTTCCGACGGCGGAATGTCGAGGCTGGCCCGGCACCATGCGCGCACCGGTTCGACGCCGCCCAGCTGCCGGAGCACCATGTCGACCGACTCGTAGCTGTGCAGCGCAATGTCGAGATCGGGGGCAGCCTCCAGTGGAATCAGTTCCTGGGTCACCGAGGCAAGCAGGTCGTCGATGAAGAAGTGCCGGGTGACCCGGTAGACCGGGGTGCCTGCCGGGCACCCGAGGCGTGCCGCGTCTTCCGCGGGCACCGCGGTGCGCTCCACGTTCTTGGTCTGCGATCGCGGCACGGCGCCCGCGGCGGCAACCGTCGCGTGCCACGACGCCGGCCTGGTGCGAGAGATCAGATAGTCGATACGCCGGTTGACGAACGTGCCTGCGCCCTGGATCCGGCGCACCACGAGCCGTCGCTCCAACTCCTGCAGTGCGGAACGGGCCGCAGCCCGTCCGACACCGAATCGGCTGGCGACCTCCGGCTCGCTGCAGACCCGGGTGCCCGGCGCACACGACGCCAGTTCGCCGGCCAGCTGATCGGCGATGTCAAGGTATCTGGTGGACGTCATGCCAGCCACGGTGCTCTGACAGCTTGTCCGGACGACTTCACTGCGGCCAACGCCGATTCCTCCGAAAGTGAACATCTCGAACAGTTGTCGCGGACCTCATCGCAACTCGTGCCGCAGCCACACGGCCAACCCTTCGACGATCAGCACGGTCACGAATACCATCAGCAAAATTGTTGTGACCAAACCGAACTCGATGATCTGAGCTGCACTGAGGAGATCGAACCCGATCCCGCCTGCACCCACGATGCCCAGCAACGTCGCAGACCGGATGTTCACGTCGAGTTGATAGAGCACGTGCCCGACGAAGGCCGGCGCGGCCGGTGGCAGCGTTCCGGTGAAGAAGACCTGCCAGCGTCCTGCCCCGGTGGCGCGGACGGCCTGCTCCGGGCCCGGATCCACTTCCTCGAGCGAATCCGCGACCAGCTTGCCGAGCAGCCCGACCGCGCCGACTGCCAGCGCCAAGGTGCCTGCGACGGCCCCAAGCCCGGTTATCACCACGAACACCACGGCAAGGATGAGTTCGGGGACACCGCGGATACCCACGATCAGGAGCCGGAACGCATGGGCGATGCGCGGCGTCGGTGCGACGTTGCGCGCCGCCAACGCGCCGAGCGGCAACGCCAACACTGCGCCGATCGTGGTGGCGCCCAAGGCAATCTCCACCGTCTGGTACAGATCGGCCAGCAGCGTGGTGAAGATTCCGCCGGTCTGCGGCGGCCAGAACAGCCCCGCTGTTTGCGGGATTCCGTGCAGCGACCTCAGGAATCGCAGCGGGTTCAATTCGGCGCCCCAGGCCGATGCGGCGATCACCAACGCCGTCACCACCGCATAGCAGAGCCGCCGCAGCCGGCGCAGCGCCCACGGCGGACTGATCTGTTCGCCGCGCTGCATCGGCGCCCCGGCACCGCGGAGTTCGCCGCCGTTGCGCAGCAGTACCCGCCGAATGGAGCCGGATAGCAGTTCGACACCCACACACAGGGCCAGTACGACGACAGCCAGCGCCATACCTCTGCGGTAGTCGACTTGTTTGAACGCCAAGGCAATCTGATAGCCGAGGCCGTCGACGCCGACGAAGCCGAGCAGCACCGAGATCCGCAGGTTGATGTCGAACCGGTGCAGCGCGGTCGCGACGAATGCGGGCAGCACCTGCGGGAGCACCCCGGAGATCAGTTCCTGTGTCGGTGTGGCGCCCGCGGCGCGGATCGCGGTGCGGGGGCCTTCTTCGATCTGTTCGATCGCGTCCGCGTAGAGCTTGCCGACCATCCCGACTGAATGCAGGCCCATCGCCAGGACCCCGGTCATCGAGCCGAGCCCGAAGATCCGGAAGAAGATGATGGCCAGCACCACATCCGGGACCGCCCGGACCACAACGATCAGGGCTCGCGAGCCGTAGCGCGTCACACGTCCGGGTGCGGTGTTGGCGGCGGCCATGATCGCCAGCGGCACGCTGATGACCACCGACAGCAACGTGGCGGACACCACGATCGACAAGGTCTCGCCCGACCACGCCAGCAGTTCACCCAGCGACGGAAAGTCGAGCGGGAACATTCTGGCCGCGAAACCCGCGGCGTTGGAGGCGCTGTCGACGAAAGTTGCGACGTTGATGCGCAGATCGGCGACAGCCCAGCAGCCCAACGCCGCCAGCGCCGCGAGCACGAGCCAGGCGGCAGTGCGGGCCGGCCGCCTGGCTGTCGCCGAATTCGGCAGCGCTGGCGGGGGCGCAGTGGTCGTCAACCGACTGCAGCCGCCGCCGGCATCGGCGCTGCACCGACCTTCGCGTACAAAGCCATCGCGTCCTCACGATCGAGGGTGGCCACCGGCGTGTCCAGCACCGCCCTCCCGCCGCGCACACCGATCACCCGGTCGCCCCAGCTCAACGCCAGGCTGACCTGATGCAGACTGCACAGCACGGTCAACCGCCGTTCCGCGCTGATCTCTCGGATCAATCGCATCACCTGCGCCGACGACTCCGGATCCAGCGAGGCGACCGGTTCGTCGGCGAGCAGGATCTCGGGCTGCTGCATCAGTGCCCGCGCCACCGCGACCCGCTGCTGCTGACCGCCTGACAGGGTGTCAGCCCGCTGAAAGGCCGTGTCCTGCAGTCCCACCCGGTCCAGGTGCGCCAGCGCCTGGTGGCGCAACGCCTTCGGATAGCTGAACAATCCCAGCCTCGGTCCACGCAATCGGCCGAGCGCACCGGAGCAGACATTTTCGAGCACGCTCAGGCTGCCGACCAGATGAAACTGCTGGAACACGAAGCCGACTCGACGACGAAGCCGGCGCAGCTCAACGCCCGCCGCTCTGCCGACGTCGGTGCCGAGCACGGTGATCGTGCCGGATGTGGGCCGGTGCAGGCCGTCCACGTGGCGCAGCAGCGTGGATTTCCCCGAGCCCGACAGTCCGAGCAACACCACGATCTCACCCCGCTGGACTGTCAGCGAAACATCCCGCAGTGCCGTGATTTCCGGACCGAATTGCTTGCTGACGGATTCGAATCGGATGGCCACGCCGCTCGGGTCGCCGGTCATGACTGACCGCTGCACTGCTTGGCCTTGGTGATGTCGCAAACCTTGCGCACCCCGTCGTAGAACGAGTTGTCGACCTTCGCCCAGCCCCAGTCGCCGGAGTCGTCGGCGGTCGTGCAGTTCGGGGTGCAGAAGCCGTTGGTGTTCAGGTAGTCGATGTTGGCCTTGGTGCTGAACGCGTCGGCGATCTTGGCCTTCAGATCCGGTGCCAGGTCATCGCTGAGGGCAATTGGCGCACCGGCGATCACATCGGACTTCCAGATCACGTCCAGCTGGCCAGGTTTCAGCTGTCCCTTGCCCGGCAGGGTGGTGTCGATCATGCTGTCCTCGGCGAAGCCGGCGTCGCACTGACCGCTGAGTACGGCGAGCACGGAGGCGTCGTGGCCGCCAGCCATCACGGGCGTCACGTCTTTGGTCGGGTCTATTCCCGCCTTCAGCAGCGCAGCGGACGGGTAGAGGTAGCCAGACGTCGAGGCGGGGTCGACGAAGCAGACCTTCTTGCCCTTGTAATCGGCGAGCGTCTTGATGCCGGTGTCGGGTCGGGTGATCCCGTAGGACTGGTAGCCGGGCGTTGCCCCCTTCTTCAGCACCTGGGCCGCCACCGGCGTGGTCTTCACGCCGCTGTTCTGTGCGGTGATCAGAGAGAACGCGCCGTATTGGGCGATGTCGACCTTTCCTGACCGCTGCGCCTCGATGACGGCCGAGTAGCTGGTGGCGCTCTGGAAGGTGACCTTCTTGCCGATTGCCTTCTCCAACATGGCGATGACCGGCTTGTAGTCCTGCTGGAGACTCTGCGCGTTCTCGGCAGGCACCGCCGCCATCACGAGTTGGTCGGGGTTGCGACCACCCCCGGATGAAGTGCTACCGGCGCCGCTGGCGCCCTGGCCGCAGGCCGCTAGCAGCAGCGCCGCCAGCAGGGCTATACCGGCGGTACCGGCCGGCCGTCGGGAAGCAGCGAACATCGGGTATCTCCTCTCCGCCCGACGGTGATTCCACCGGACGTGCCGATGGTGGTGGCACTCGATGCGGACCAGGGGACGGTTGGGTTACCAGTAGGCCAACTCCGGGCGTGCATTGGGGGCGCCCTTTCGCACGAATCCGCCCGTACACCAACACAATCAGCCGGTGCTGTGAGGCAACCGCGCTACGTGCTCCGTTGACCCGCGAAATCCGGTTCTGGCTCGGGTTCAGGCGCGGGGATGACGCTGATCCGGTCCGCCTGCGGCCGCAGCCAATCGGGCAGCCAGCGCGGCGGATCGTCGTTGGCGTGTTCGAACACCCCGCCGGACGGGTCGTCGACCTCACCTCGGCACCGGACCAGATCCAGCTCGGGCCGATAGATCTGCCGAATCACCAACGCACACAACACGATCACCGCAATGTCACGCAACAACACAGTCACGGTGAACGGCTGCTCTGGCAGCCCGCGGTTCTGCTCGCCGTAGAGGTACAGCATCCGCGGTATCCACACCAAAGCGTCGATGGTCATCCACGCCAACAGGATCCTCCGGTGCGGCAGCGCCAGCACCGCCAGCGGCACCAGCCACAGCGAGAACTGCGGGCTCCACACCTTGTTCGTCAGCAGGAACGCCGCCACCACCAGGAACGCGACCTGCACCAGGCGCGGTCGTTGCTTGGCCGTCAGCACCACGTAACCGATTGCCACACAACAGGCTACGAACAGCGCCGCGCTGACGGTGTTGAGTATCGTCGGCGGCTGCCAGAAGCCCAGGTTCTGATCGAAGCCGCCCAAACCGGTGAACGACTTCACCACGTTGTAGAGCGAATCCATGTCGTCGCCGCGACGAGTGTTGAGCCGGAAGAACTCCGACCAGCCCCGCGGGAACAGCACCATGATCGGCAGGTTCACCACCAACCAGGTCACCACCGTGGCGACCGCCGCCTTACCCACCTCACGCATCCGCCCGGTGCGCAACGCCAGCAACACCATCGGCACGAACAACAGCAGCGGGTACAGCTTGGCCGCCACCCCCAGTCCGATCAGCGCGCCGGCCAGCCACGGCTTCCTACGCGCCCACGCCAACAGTGCACCGGTCGCGAAAGCCGTTGCGAGAGCGTCGAAATTCGTGAACGCCTGGAAAATCAGGATCGGAGACGCCGCCACCATCGCCGCGTCCCACACCCGCCGCTGCCCCGCCAGTCGCGCGCTGGCCCACACCGTGACCAGCCACGCGAGCGCCAACCCGAACGCGGCGATGTTGAAGAACATCACCACCTCCGCGATGATCGGGATCGACACCAGCTTGGTCACCGCGGTGTAGGTCTTGGCCAACGCCATCGACACGTACTGATAGATCCCGGTCAGCACCGGATATTCCATGTAGCGCACGGCGATGTTGCCGTCGTACTGCCGCTTCGGCTTACCGTCGCTGTCGGTCTCGATCCAGCTGGACTTGTACGGAAACTTCCCGAGGTTCAACAACTCCGCCGTGTACAGCGGAACGGTGTCGGAGTAACACAGTTCGTAATAGGCCCGCTGGTTCTGCCAGTTGCCCACCCGCTGATCGGCGGTGCCCGTGCCGGTGGTCTGCAGGCAGGCGGCCTTCGTCGTATAACCCAGCGCCAGGAACACCAGCGCGATGATCAGCATCACGCGCAGCGGAGTCAGGAAACGCTGCCTGCCGATGAGGGCGTGCCGCCCTACCGGGCCACCGATCACCTCGGAGAGCGCGGCGCCGATCGTGTCGGTGCGACTGGGCAGGTCACGGTCGTCCAGACTGCGCCGATCGTCGGCCAGCCTTGCGGGCGACACCACCTCACGGTCGGTCACGGAGGCGGCGGTGGTCCGGGCGGCGGGCCTCCCGGCACCGCCGGAACGGCTGCACCTGGCGCAGGCGGCTCCACCGGCACGGTGGTCGGCGGGCCGATCGGGATCGTGATGCCCGGCGCCACTTCGATCGTCGGCTGAATCACCGTCTCCGACGGGGTCGGCGGCGCCAGACTCGTGGTCGACGGCGGTGGCGGCGCTTGCGGCACACCGGCATACCCGCCGATCTCGGCGGGCTTGGGGAACTTCTCATTGTCGGTACCCTCCAGCGCGCCATCCATGGTCGCTTTCCAGATGTCCGACGGCAGACCCGAACCGTAAACCGGTGCGCCCGATTGGGTAACGAGCGGTTTGGTGCCTTCGGTGGTGCCCACCCAGACCGCCGTCGACAACGACGGGGTGTACCCGACCATCCACGCATCCCTGTTCGCGTCGGTGTCGCCGAGCTGGTTGGTACCGGTCTTGGCCGCTGACGGGCGCCCGCCGGCCAGGTTGTGTCCACGCGACCAACCGGCGATCGGCTGCATCGCCGACGTCACGTTGTCCGCCACGGACTTGTCGATCCGCTGCTCACCCCCGTTGTTCTCCTGGCTGGCGTCGAACAACACCTCGCCGCGCGAGTTGACCACCTTCTGCACAAAATGCGGCTTGTGATACACGCCCGATGCAGCCAGCGTGGCGTACGCCGACGCCATGTCGATCACCCGGGTCTGGTACTGGCCCAACACGACTCCGTTGTTGGGCGGTCCGCCCTTGCCGTCCTCGGACAGCGTGTGTTCGACCCCGGGGAAGCTCTCGGCGATGCCTGCCTTGTGCGCGGCGTCGGCCACGTCCTGGGGGCCGTTCTTCAGTTTCAGCATCAGCCGGTAGTAGCTGGTGTTGAGCGAGCGCTTCAGCGCCTCGGCGATGTTGCAGACACCGCAGCCCTCACCCTCGACGTTGGTGATCTTGATGCCGTTGACCGTGACCGGTGAACTGTCCACCTGATAGCCCAGTCCCATGCCCTGCTCCAGGGCGGCCACCAAGGCGAACACCTTGAACGACGACCCCGTCGGCAACCCGGCCTGCGCGAAGTCGAAGCCGTTGGCGTCCGTGCCGCCGTAATACGCCTTCACCGCACCGGTCTTCGGGTCGATCGACACGATCGCGGTGCGCATGTCGGGGTCCTGACCGTCGAGGTACTTCGCGGCCGCGTCCTCGGCGGCCTTCTGCGCCTTCGGGTCGATAGTCGTGGTGATCTGCAGACCCTGGGTGTTCAGCGTGCGCTCGTCGATGTTGAACAGGTCGAGCAGTTCCTGCTGGACCTGCCGTTCGATCAGGCCGTTGGGGCCGGTGGTCTGGTTCTGCGAGCGTGCCTGCTCCGGCGGCACGGTGGCCGGGAACTGTTGTGCCGCACGGTCTTGTTTCGACAGCGCGCCGATGTCGACCATGCCGTCGAGGACCCAGTTCCACCGCTCCGTCGCGCCCTCGGGGTTGACGGCCGGATCCAAACCCGAAGGGCGCTGGATGAGCGCAGCCAGCAACGCGCCCTCCGCGACCGTCAACTGCTCGACCGGTTTGTCGAAGTACGCCTTGGCCGCCGCCGAGATGCCGTACGCGCCGCGGCCGAAATAGATGATGTTCAGATACGACTGCATCACTTGGTCTTTGGACCATTCGCTGGACATCTTCGTCGAGATGACCAGTTCCTTGGCCTTGCGGACGATGCCCCCGAGGCCCGAGCGGGCGTCGCCGACCAACGCGTTCTTCACGTACTGCTGGGTGATCGTCGAGCCACCCTGCAGATCACCGCCGAAGATGTTGTTCTTGAACGCCCTGGCGAAACCGGTGAACGAGAAGCCCGGATTGGAATAGAAGTCGCGGTCCTCGGCGGCCATCACCGCGTCACGCACATGCACCGGAATCTGGTCGATGGTGACGTCCACCCGATTGCCTTCGGGCGGAACGATTTTCGCCAGTTCGCTGCCGTCACTGGCCAGGATCGTCGATACCTGGTTGGTCCTGATGTCGCCGGGCTTGGGCACGTCGACGATCAGGTAGGCCATCCCGAAGGTGACCAGCGGCAGCACGATCATCACCGCGACGCCGGCGTACAGCGCGCGGCGCACCCACTTCCAGTTGATCTGCTCGCGCCAACTGGGCTTCGGAGTCTGCGGTGGCGGCGGGCCGCCACGCGGTCCACCGCCGCCGGGCGGGCGTCGCGGCGGGGGCGGCGGTGGCTGCTTCGGCGGTGCCAGCGGGGTGCCGTCCAGCGCCCGTTTGACCACGTCGATCGGATCACGCAGATGCGGAGGCGGGCCGTTGCGCACCGCAGGGATCACGGCGGTCGCGCGGTCGTCGGGTGGCGCGCCGGCGGCCCGGTGTCGCGGTGGGCCGTCGGGTCGGTGCTGTTGGGGGCGCGAACCCACGCCATCAGCCGCGCGCCCCGTGCGGGCCTCACTGGCTGACCGGTCGTGGCGCCCTTCGTTATTCACTGGCCGTGCGCGCGGTTCCGCGCGCGGTTCGTGTGCCACGAGACCCCTTTGGCGGCGGGACCGCGCCGAGCACATACGACTTGACCAAGTGATTCCAACTGCAGGTGCGGCATACCTCCACCACGTGTACGGAGAACTCGTCGTAACGGGTCGCCAGCAGTACCAGCTCCTCAGCAGTGCGGGCCGAGCCTGACACGGCGCCCAGGTGGTCACCGAATACCCACGACACGAGGGTGAGCTGTTCCTTGCGGCAGATCGGACACATCACCGAACTGGGCTTCCCATGGAACTTCGCGGCCCGCAGCAGGTAGGGGTTGGCGTCGCAGACCTCCGAGACGCCGGTGCGGCCCGAGTACACCTCGGCCAGCAGGGACCGGCGCCGCAGGGCGTAGTCCACCACTTGTCGCTGCAGTCGCACGGAGACCAGAGTACGTCGGCCTCGCTACCACCGAGGCGTGACTACGCCGCCGCACCCCCGGCAACGTCATCTGGTCTGCGCCGATAGCAACCGAACTTTTACGATCATCGTCGTGGCGACACGGCATACACCGGGAACGCGGGCGAAGGACAGCGACCGCAACGACACCTGCCAGATCCTCGACAGTGCCCTCGCGGACGGCCAGCTGTCGATGGAGGAACACCGGACCCGCGTCGCGCTGGCCACCGGAGCCGAGACGCTGGGCGATCTGCAGTCGCTGGTGTCGGATCTGCAGACCAACAACGCCCCGGTGCAACTTCCTGACCTCAAGAGGCGGCCCAAGATCGCCGCGGGCGGCGGCAATTGGAAGTACGGGCTCGCGGTGTCGGTGGTCCTCGTGCTGCTCGGCGTTGCGATCGGCTGGGGGCTGTACGGCAACACCACGTCGCCGCTGAGCTTCACGTCCGACCCGGGCGCCAAATCCGACGGGATTCCCGCGAAGGTCGTGACGCCGCCCAAACAACTGCAGTCCCTCGGCGGGCTGACCGGATTGCTGGAGCAGATGCGCCAGCGGTTCGGCGACACCATGGGCTACAGCCTGGTGGTCTACCCGGAGTACGCCGTCCTCTGGCGGCCCGACCCCACCGACGAGCGCCGCAAGCTGAGCTACACCTACCGCGGCGGCTTCGACGATCCGACCACCTCGGCCAAGGACGAGCGCGACGTCCTGGTAGATCTGTCCGCGTTCGACGTCAAGACCGCTGTCGGCCTGCTGCGGGGCACGGCCGAGACGGTCGGGCTGCAACCCAAGGACGTCAAGGCCGACAACACCTACCTCACCATCGACCCGGCGCGCGATCCGCTGACTCCCGGCGCGCTGGAGTTGCGCGCCAACGTGTCGAGTGATTTCGGCAGCGGCTCGGTCACCTTCGCCGGTGACGGCACCATCAAGCGGGTCGACACGGTCAGCTGACGCTGCAGGAGCCCCTGCCGCGGCCCACTGTTGGCGCCGAATATATCGGCGCGATACTATTGCGCGAGGTGTCGAACCGTCGTAGCGGCCAACCAGGGAGGTGGTTCCATGTTGGAGCTCGCCATCCTTGGCCTTTTGCTCGAATCGCCGATGCACGGCTATGAGCTGCGCAAACGGCTGACAGGTCTGCTGGGTGCCTTTCGGGCGTTCTCCTACGGATCGCTGTACCCGGCGCTGCGCCGCATGCAGGTCGACGGTCTTATCGTCGAGGACGCCGCACCCGAGGGGATCCCGAAAGTGCGTCGGGCGCGGCGCGTGTACCGGCTCACCGATGCCGGTAAGCAGCGCTTCGCCGAACTCGTGGCCGACACCGGTCCACAGAACTATTCCGACGACGGCTTCGGTGTGCACCTCGCGTTTTTCAACCGCACGCCGGCCGAGGCCAGGATGCGCATCCTCGAGGGCCGTCGTCGGCAGGTGGAAGAACGCCGTGAGGGTCTGCGTGAAGCAATTGCGCGGGCCAGCAACTCGCTCGATCGCTATACCCGGCAGCTCCATCAGTTGGGTCTGGAGTCCAGCGAACGTGAAGTCAAGTGGCTCAACGAATTGATAGCGGCGGAACGGACGGCGCAGGGCCGTGCCGAGCAGCCGTAGGCATTACGAGTTAGAGGGAGAAGTCGTCATGACTGAAAACACCGAGGTACGGGTCGCGATTGTCGGTGTGGGCAACTGCGCATCCTCGCTGGTTCAGGGTGTGCAGTATTACCAGGACGCCGACGAGACGGCCACGGTGCCCGGTCTGATGCATGTGCGCTTCGGCCCGTATCACGTCCGCGACGTGAAGTTCGTCGCCGCGTTCGACGTCGACGCCAAGAAGGTCGGTTTCGACCTGTCCGAGGCGATCTTCGCGTCGGAGAACAACACCATCAAGATCGCTGACGTGCCGCCCACCAACGTGATCGTGCAGCGCGGCCCGACGCTCGACGGCATCGGCAAGTACTACGCCGACACCATCGAGGTGTCCGACGTCGACCCGGTCGACGTGGTCAAGGTGCTCAAGGACGCAGGCGTCGACGTGTTGGTGTCCTACCTGCCCGTCGGATCGGAAGAGGCCGACAAGTTCTACGCGCAGTGCGCAATCGACGCGGGCGTGGCGTTCGTCAACGCGCTGCCGGTGTTCATCGCCTCGGATCCGGTGTGGGCCAAGAAGTTCGCCGACGCCGGTGTGCCGATCGTCGGTGACGACATCAAGAGCCAGGTCGGTGCGACCATCACCCACCGCGTGATGGCCAAGCTGTTCGAGGACCGCGGCGTGCAGCTCGACCGCACGATGCAGCTCAACGTCGGCGGCAACATGGACTTCCTCAACATGCTCGAGCGCTCGCGGCTGGAGTCGAAGAAGATCTCCAAGACCCAGGCCGTCACCAGCAACCTGCAGCGTGAGTTCAACACCAAGGACGTGCACATCGGCCCGTCCGATCACGTCGGCTGGCTCGATGACCGCAAGTGGGCCTACGTGCGCCTCGAGGGTCGTGCGTTCGGCGACGTGCCGCTGAACCTGGAGTACAAGCTCGAGGTGTGGGACTCGCCGAACTCGGCAGGCGTGATCATCGACGCGGTGCGCGCGGCGAAGATCGCCAAGGACCGCGGCATCGGCGGCCCCGTCGAGGCGGCGTCGGCCTACCTCATGAAGAGCCCGCCGAAGCAACTGCCGGACGACATCGCCCGCACGCAGCTCGAGACGTTCATCGAGGGTTAGCCTCGACGGCGTGACAAACGCCGACGTTTCCGACGACGAACTGGCCGGCCTCGACGAGTTCGGGCTGCTTCACGAGAACGCCGAGCAGATCGCTGCCGACGCGATCCCGTCGGTGCGGCGCATCGATGTCGGGCAGATCAGCGCGCTGAAGTGGGGCGAGGAGCCACCTGAGGTGGTGTTCCTGCACGGCGGCGGCCAGAACGCCCACACCTGGGACACCGTGATCGTCGGCCTCGGCGTGCCCGCACTGGCCGTCGACCTGCCCGGCCACGGCCGCTCGGCGTGGCGGGAAGACGGCGACTACGGGCCGAAGCTCAACGCCGAAACCCTGCGGCCGGTGTTGCGTGAGCACGCACCCAATCCGCGACTCGTCGTCGGCATGTCGCTGGGCGGGCTGACCGCATTGCGCATCGCCGCCACCGAACCCGCGCTGGTGCCGCAACTCGTACTCGTCGACGTGACGCCGTCGGCACCCGAGCGACACGAGCAGATGACCAAGGCGCAGATGGGCACCGTGGCGCTGGTCCGGGGGGACCGGACGTTCCCCACCTTCGGAGCCATGCTCGACGTGACGGTGGCCGCCGCCCCGAACCGGGACCGGAAATCGTTGCGCCGCGGCGTCTTTCACAACTCCAAACAGCTCGACGACGGCACCTGGACGTGGCGTTACGACTCGTTCCGCAAGGGTGACGGCTTCGAGAACCTCTGGGATGACGTCCCCGCCATCACCATGCCGACAACGCTGGTGCGCGGCGCCAACTCCTACTTCGTCAACGACGACGACGCCGAGGCGTTCGCCAACCGCGCGCCGGGATTTCAGGCCACGCACGTCGTCGCCGACTCCGGACACTCGGTGCAGGGCGACCAACCCGCGGCACTCGTCGAGATCCTGCGCGGCGTGCTGGCCGGCTAGCACTCGCAGGAAAGGCAGGCGGTCGAATAGGCGTCTAGCCTCGTAGCGGTGAGCTTCCCCATTCGCATCGGCGTGCAACTGCAGCCGCAACATTCCCCGTCCTACGACAACATCCGCGACGCAGTTCGGCGTGCCGAGGATCTCGGCGTCGACGTCGCCTACAACTGGGACCACTTCTTCCCGCTGTACGGCGATCCCGACGGCCCGCACTTCGAGTGCTGGACGATGCTTGCCGCGTGGGCCGAGCAGACCTCACGCATCGAGTTCGGCGCGCTGGTGACGTGCAACTCGTACCGCAACCCCGACCTCCTCGCCGATATGGCCCGCACTGTCGACCACATTTCCGGCGGGCGGCTGATCCTCGGCATCGGCTCCGGCTGGTTCCAGCGCGACTATGACGAATACGGCTACGAATTCGGAACCGCGGGCGCCAGACTGAACGATCTCGCTGCGGCGTTACCCCGGATCAAGGCACGCTTCGCCAAGCTCAATCCGCTGGCCACGCGCGACATCCCGATCCTGATCGGCGGGATGGGCGAGAAGAAGACGCTTCGCATGGTCGCCGAATACGCCAGCATCTGGCACGGCTTCGTCGATCGCGAAACTTATCCGCAGAAGGCGCAAATCCTCGCGGAGCACTGCAATGCGGTCGGGCGCGACCCCGCGCACATCGAGCGGTCGGCCGGCTTGGAAGGCGAGGGCGATGAGTTGCTTGTCAACGCCGACGCGCTGATCGAACTGGGCGTCACCCAGTTCACCGTCGGCGTCAACGGACCTGACTACGACCTGACCAAGGCCGAGGCGCTGTGCCGGTGGCGGGACCGTCGCCAAGCGAGTTAAACCGAACGCCGCGGTTCGCCTCCCGGGGCGGCGGCTACGTGAGATGCTCATCGCGCCATGCCCAAGAAGTATGGGGTCAAAGAAAAAGACCTCGTGGTCTCGCATGTCGTCAACCTGGTGCTGACTGGCAAACTGCGCTCGGGGGACCGGGTTGATCGCAACGAGATCGCCACCGAACTAGGACTATCGCGCGTCCCGATCCAGGAAGCGGTGGTCCAGCTCGAACATGACGGCATCCTGTCGACGCAGTATCACCGCGGCGCGTACGTCGAGCGATTCGACGAGTCGGTGGTGCGCGAACACCACGAACTCTATGGCGTGCTCAGTGGTCTCGCGTCGGCCCGCGCCGCCGTCGACGGGCGGCCGCGGATCCTCGACCAGTTGGCTGTGTTGATGGAGGCCATGCGCAGCAGCAAAGACTCGCGCACATTTCAGGAGACGGCATGGCAGTTCCGCAACCTGATCAACGACGAATATGCGGGCCCGCGACTGCAGGCGGCGATCCGCGCGTCGCAGACGTTCATCCCGCGCGGGTTCTGGCTGAGCTACCTCAACAACCACGACGAGATGCTGCCCTTCTTCGAAGCGGAGACCGCCGCCATCCAGCGCAGTGATCCCGACGGGGCGCGGGCGGCGTGCGCAGGACGTTCCGAAGCGATGGGCCGGATCATGCTCAACGAGTTGGTGCGGCGGGGCGTCTTGCGCCCTTCCGGAGCCGCATGGCCGGCGACATCCAGCTCGGGTGCCTCGATTGCGTTCTAACTGAGCGCAACGCGATTCCGTCGGGCGCTCGGCGGCTACCTTGCTCTGATGACCGCCGTGAAGACCTTCGTCGTCGCCTTGGTCGCGCTGTTGATCTGTAGCCTCGGTCTGGCTGCGCCTGCGGCCGCCGATCAGTGCGCGCCACCTGGAGTCCAGAGCGCCAGCCCGCTGCCGACCAATCTCGCGAAGGCCGCGACGGGTCCCGACGCTGACAAGTACACCACCGCGACGGTCGAACCGCTGTCCGCCGTCGACGTGAACGCGCTCGGCCTCGGCGTGCCGGGCACGCTGACCGTCGGCACGCTGTCCGATGCGCCGCCGAGCATCTGCATCAACTCCGCGGGCCAGTTCACCGGCTTCGACAACGAACTGCTGCGCGCGATCGCGGACAAGCTCGGGTTGAAGATCAACTTCGTCGGCACCGAGTTCTCCGGGCTGCTGGCGCAGGTCGCGTCGCGGCGCTTCGACGTCGGCTCGTCGTCGATCACCACCACCGACGCCCGACGCAAGACCGTCGGCTTCACCAACGGCTACGACTTCGGCTACTTCTCGCTGGTGGTGCCGTCCGGTTCGCCGATCACCGGGTTCGACAAGCTGGCGGCCGGCCAACGCATCGGCGTCGTGCAGGGCACCGTGCAGGAGGCGTACGTCATCGACACGCTGCACCTGCAGCCGGTGAAGTTCCCCGACTACAACACCGTCTACGCCAGCCTCAAGACCCGGCAGATCGACGCGTGGGTGGCGCCGTCGCAGCAGGCGTCGGGCACGGTGCAGCCCGGCGATCCGGCGCAGATCATCGAAAACACCTTCAGCTTGGACAATTTCGTCGCGTGGGCGGTCGCTTCGGAGAACAAGCCGTTGATCGACGCGCTGAACTCGGGGCTGGACGCGATCATCGCCGACGGCACCTGGGCGCGGCTGTACTCGGACTGGGTGCCGCGCGCGCTGCCGCCGGGGTGGAAGCCCGGGTCGAAGGCGGCGCCCGCGCCGCAGTTGCCGGACTTCGCCGCGATCGCGGCGCAGAACGAGAAGCCGGCGACGGGCGCGGCCGCGCCGAAGTCGACCCTGTCGCAGCTGAGGGATTCGTTCCTCAACTGGGACCTGTACAAGCAGGCGTTCCCCGATCTGTTGAAGACCGGCTTGCCGAACACACTCATTCTCACCGTGTGCGCGGCGGTGATCGGACTGGTGCTCGGCATGGCGCTGGCCGTCGCGGGGATATCGCGGTCGCGGTGGCTGCGGTGGCCGGCCCGGGTGTACACCGACATCTTCCGAGGGCTGCCGGAAGTGGTGATCATTCTGTTGATCGGGCTCGGAGTCGGGCCGGTGGTGGGCGGGCTGACGGGTAACAACCCGTATCCGCTCGGCATCGCGGCGCTCGGTTTGATGGCCGCGGCGTACGTCGGGGAGATCTTCCGGTCCGGAATCCAGAGTGTGGAGCCCGGCCAGCTGGAGGCCTCGCGCGCGCTGGGCTTCAGCTATCCGTCGTCGATGCGGTTGGTGGTCGTTCCACAAGGAGTGCGCCGCGTCCTTCCTGCGTTGATGAACCAGTTCATCTCGCTGTTGAAGGCCTCGTCACTGGTGTACTTCCTCGGGCTGGTGGCCAATCAGCGGGAGTTGTTCCAAGTCGGCCGAGATCTCAACGCACAGACCGGAAACCTGTCGCCGCTGGTCGCCGCAGGACTGTTCTATCTGTTGTTGACGGTGCCGCTGACGCATCTGGTGAACTTCATCGACACCCGGCTGCGGCGCGGCCGTGAACCAGGGCGCGAAGATCCGCTCGAGTTGTCGACGTCGCAGGAGATGATCTGATGGCTGCTGATCCGGTGTCGTTGGCCGCCAACGATATTCACTTGTCCTTCGGCCCGAACGCGGTGCTGCGCGGTGTCGATCTCGATGTGCCTGCCGGCACCACCACGGCGGTGATCGGGCCGTCGGGGTCGGGGAAGTCGACGCTGCTGCGGACGCTGAACCGGCTGTACGAACCGGACAAGGGCGACATCCTGCTCGACGGACGATCGGTGCTGGCCGACAATCCCGACGAGTTGCGCCAGCGCATCGGGATGGTGTTCCAGCAGTTCAACCTGTTCCCGCACCGCACCGTGTTGGACAACGTGACGCTGGCGCCGCGCAGACTCAAGCGGCTGGGCGCGGAGCAGGCACGTGAGTTGGCTTTGGCGCAGTTGGACCGCGTCGGGCTGCGGAACAAGGCCGATGTGCGGCCGGGCACGCTGTCCGGTGGGCAGCAGCAGCGGGTGGCGATCGCGCGGGCGCTGGCGATGTCGCCGCAGGTGATGTTCTTCGACGAGGCGACGTCGGCGCTGGATCCCGAGTTGGTCAAGGGCATCCTGGCGTTGATCGCGGATCTGGGCGCGGATGGCATGACCATGGTGGTCGTCACGCACGAGATGGGGTTCGCGCGGTCGACGTCGAATGCGGTGGTGTTCATGGATCACGGTCAGGTGGTCGAGTCGGGTCCCCCCGAGCGGATTTTCGAGGCCGCCGAGACCGACCGGTTGCAGCGATTCTTGTCGCAAGTTTTGTGAGGTTAATTGACGCGCATACACATGTGGCAGCCTCCGACAGGTTAGACTGGCGAATTATGGGGGAGACCGATACCCAGGTGGGCGAACTCGCTGGTGAGCTACAGCGCGTGCTTTCCAAAGTGTTCTCGGTGCTGCGGCGGGGCGACACCAGTCGGAACGAGGCCGGGGACCTGACGCTGGCCCAGCTGTCAATTTTGCTGACGTTGCTCGATCAGGGCCCGATCCGGATGACGGAGTTGGCTGCGCATGAACGCGTGCGCACGCCGACCACCACGGTGGCCATCCGCCGGCTGGAGAAGTTGGGCTTGGTGAAGCGCTCGCGCGATCCGTCGGATCTGCGGGCCGTCCTGGTCGACATCACGCCGAAGGGGTTGGCGCAGCATCGCGAGGCGCTGGCCGCCCGGCGCGCCCATCTGGCGACGCTGTTGGCGAAGCTGTCGCCGGAGGACCTCGAGACGCTGACGAAGGCGCTGGTTCCGTTGGAGCGGTTGGCCGAATAGCTCGGGTTGGTTCAGCCCAGCCAGTCGAGCACTGCGGCGGCGGTCCACGACTGCTGCATGCTGCCGAGCGGTTCGCCGGTGAACGGTTCGTAGTACTCCGCGAAGGTGCCGTCGCTGGCCTGTCGCAGGCCTTCGCGTTTGAGCATCAGCGCGCGTTCGGACCATCCGCGCCGCGCGAAGCACCACGAGAACAACCACGTCATCACCGGCCACACCGGGCCACGCCAGTATTCGCGGGGCCGGAAGTCGCGCGAAACCGGTGACGTCGACGGGATCAACGCGTACCGCATGTCCGGATGCCCACAGAACCGCGGCCCTTCCAGCAGGCGCAGCAGGGTGCGCTCCTTGTCGTGCGGCAGTCCGCCGCACAGCAGCGGCGCGAACTGCGCGACCGTCTCGGTGGCCACCCACGCGTCGGCGCGCAAGTCGAAATCCCTTGCGGCGCCAGTGCGTTCGTCGGTGGTCTCGACGACGCCCCTGCGGAACCGCTCTGCCCACGCATACAGGTCCTTGACGTCGGCGTTCGGCCGCTTGTAGTCCTCGCCGATCTCGGCAAGCACCGTGCACGCCACCGACAACACGGCGGACACAAACACGTCCTCGACCGCGAAACTCATCACCTTGGGCAGCAACTCGTCGTCGTAGCGCACCGACTTCATCTCCTCGAGCAGCCACAGATAGCGGTCGTACTCCAGATCCGACGGCCGCTGGCTGGCGTCGGTGACGATGGTGTTGTCCTCGCGCTGATACTCCGGGACGTTGCCTGGAACCACGTTGGCGTACGCGCTGTCCCAGCGGGGCGAGTTGTCCATGCCGGACTCCCAGCCGTGGTACAGCGTCACGCGGCCGTGCGACTTCGGGTCGCGGGCCTCGGCCAGCCAGCGGTGCCAGCGCACGAGGTCGGCCCAGCGGCGATCGAGGAATGACTCGGCGACCGCACGGGTGGACCGGCCACGGGAGCGCGCTTGGTCGAGGATGCGCTGCACGGCGATCGCGTGCACCGGGGGCTGGGTGATGCCCGACGTGTGCCGGGTGCGCGGCGCGTTGGCGGCGAGCGCGGACGTGGCCCAGCGGGCCGGTCCGGGGAAGTAGCCGTCGACGCCGTTGGCGAAGACGATGTGCGGGATCATGCCGTTGCGCCACTGCGCGGACAGCAGCGTGTCCAGTTCGACGACGGCGCGCTCGACGCTCAGCGGCGCGAGCCCGATCGCGACGAACGCGGCGTCCCAACTCCACATGTGCGGGTACAGCAGCGGCGCCGCAGTGGTCATGGTGCCCAGGTCGTTGCCGCGCAGCAGATATGCGGCGCGGGCGGCGAGCTGGGTCGGCGCGAAGCTGTGGTCGGGTGGCATCCGTTCAATAATGCGACGCGTCGCTATGAATCGCAGGTCGGTACGGTTTGGACATGCCGACCGCGATGATCACGGGCGCTAGCGGTGGCCTCGGTGCGGCGATCGCCGAGGCGCTGGCGCCCACACACACGTTGTTTCTGGCAGGCAGGCCGTCGTCGAGGCTCGACGACGTCGCGACCAGGTTCGGTGCCACGACGTGGCCGGTCGATCTGGCCGACGTCGACGAGATCCCGGCCGCCGTCGAGCCGATCGACGAACTGGACGTGCTGATCCACAACGCCGGCGTGGCGTTCCCTGGGCGGGTCGCCGAGTCGAGCATCGACGAGTGGCGGATCACCATGACCGTCAACGTGATTGGCGCGGTGGCGCTGACTTTGGCGCTGTTGCCTGCGCTGCGGGCCGCCAACGGTCACGTGGTGTTCATCAATTCGGGTGCGGGCATCAACGCGTCACCGGGCCTGGCGTCGTACACGGCGAGCAAGTTCGCGCTGCGCGGGTTCGCCGAGTCACTGCGCGGCGACGAGCCGTCGCTGCGGGTGACGTCGGTGCATCCTGGCCGGATCGCGACCGTCATGCAGGAAGGCTTGGTCGCGTATGAGGGCCGCGACTACGACCCGTCGCATTACCTGAGCCCGCAGACGGTCGCGAAGGTGGTCGCGGATGCGGTGAATGCACCGGCCGATGCGCATATTCACGAGGTGATAGTCCGGCCGCGGTGAGCGCGGGCTACCTCACTGCCCTTCCGAGGATGACCTTCGTTGTGATGACGGCGAGTTTGAGCATGCCGACTCCAGTGGACGGGTTGAGCAGCACGGGCCACTTGGTCCTGGTTCGGTGTTCGTCGAGCGGACGCTCGTCGAACCGGTCTCGAAGCCATTGCAGTGCCGCCGGCGCGGACAGCGGATGCAACAACAAGTGCTCGCAGAACCGGTCCCGGTGATAGGTGACTGCCGCGCCGCCATCGTCGTATTTCTGCACCAGCGCGTCGATGTCGTCGACACTGATGATTCCGTCGTGCACGGCCTGCACGACCAGCACAGGCACGTCGGGGATCGACTTACCGAGTTTGGTTTCCTCGAAGATGTGGCGTACCTCGGGCAGATCCCAGAGTTCGTCGGCGGACATGTCCACATAGGAGCCGATGTCCACGCCGCGCAGTCGCCACACCGCCTCGGCGGTCGTCATCGTGTGCAACTCGTCGAGCAGGGCTTTGCCTTCCGCGGTGGCATGCTCGTTGACGACGTGTTGTGCGCCGGGAAAGACGTGGGTCAGCGAGGTGATCATCAGCGCGGCGAGACCGGCGAAGAAGCCGCAGTTGAGGCGCCGCGCCACGCTGCCCGGATCTCCGACCGGTGAACCGAGTGCCGCACCGACAATGTTCAGTTCAGGGGCGTAGTCGCTGCGGAGTTCTGCCGCCCACGCCGAGGCCAGCCCGCCGCCGGAATACCCCCACAGCGCCACCGGCGCGCAGGGTCGAAGACCTAACTGCTCCTGCTGCAGGGCCGCGCGAACGCCGTCGAGGATCCGGTAGCCGGGCTCGCGCGGAGCGCCCCACATGCCGTGACAGCCCTCATGATCGGAGACCGACACCGCCCATCCTTCGGCCAGCGCCGCTGCCACCAACAGGTACTCGGCCTGGGTGAACGCGCCGACAGGGCGCGCACCAAGGCGCATTGCGTGCGAGGGGAAGCACCGGGACGTCACCGCGTCGATGGCGCACTGATAGGACAACAGTGGGTAAGGCCGCGCGGGGTCGGGCTGCGCAGGGATCAACACCGTCGTGACGGCGACCTCCGGTTCGCCGTGCAGGTTGGTCGTGCGGTACAGCAATTGAGTCGCGGTCACCCGCTGCGCGATGACGCCGAGAAACCCGATCCGCACATCGCGCGAGCGCAGGACCGCTCCGGGCTCGGCCTCGGCATAGCCGGGCGGCGGGTCGTAGAACGGGTCGTCATCGGGCGTGGTCGTGTACTCCGCGACGGCGGCAGGGCTGTTCACGCAGAATGCGATACCCGCGGTATCGCATTCTCAACCGTTGAACAGTGGTTGGGGTGCACAATTCGCTATGAGCACCATCAAAGACACCGCCGAACGATTCTTCGAGGCGTGTGAAACCGGAAAGGGTTGGTCGGGGTGTGAGCCCTATTGCCATCCCGATGCGACATTCGAGGCGCAGACCGACGCGCTGGCTGACGTGACGACGCTGCAGGCCTACACCGAGTGGATGAAGGGGCTGATGGCGATCCTTCCCGATGGCAACGCCGAGGTGCGGTCGTTCGCTGTCGACGAGGACCGCAACAACGTCGCCGTGTTCGGCGTGTTCCGCGGCACGCATACCGGCGATGGTGGACCGGTGCCGCCGACAGGTAAGTCCGCTGAAGCCGATTACGTCTACGTGATGGACTTCGACGGCGACAAGATCCGGCACATGACGAAGATCTGGAACGACGGCATCACGATGCGCCAACTCGGCTGGACGTAGCGGGAAGGCCGCCGGGTCGCGCCGCCTACACGACGATGTTGACCAGCCGCCCGGCCACGACGATCACCTTCTTCGGCGTCGCGCCGTTGATGAACGCCTGCACCTTCTCGTCGGCCAGCGCCGCCGCCTCCAGCGCGTCGGCGTCGGCATCCGCAGGCACCGTCACACGCCCCCGCACCTTCCCGTTGACCTGCACCGGGTACTCGACGGTGTCCTCGACGAGGTACTGCGGATCGGCAACCGGGAACGGCCCGTGCGCTAACGACGTGTGGTGCCCCAACCGCTTCCACAACTCCTCCGCGAGATGCGGAGCCAGCGGGGCGACCATCAACACCAGCGGCTCCAACGCCGCCCGCGACCGCACCTCGTTCTTGGTCAGGTAGTTGGTGTACTCGATCAGCTTGGCCGCCGCGGTGTTGTTGCGCAGCGCCGCGTAATCCTCCGACACCCCTGCGATCGCGCGGTGCAACTGCCGCAGCGTCTCGTCGTCCAGCGCCTCATGCTCGGCGACCCGCACCGCGCCGGACTGCTCGTCCACCACCAGCCGCCACACCCGCTGCAGAAACCGGTATGCCCCAACGACATCCTTCGTCGCCCACGGCCGCGACGCCTCCAGCGGGCCCATCGACATCTCGTAGACCCGCAACGTGTCCGCCCCGTAGCTGTCGCAAATCTCGTCGGGCGACACCGAGTTCTTCAGGCTCTTGCCGATCTTGCCGAACTCCTGGTTCACCTCGATCTCGCCGTCGGGGCCCGGCCAGTAGAACTTGCCGTCACGCTCGACGACTTCCGCCGCAGGCACGTACGTGCCCCGCGCATCGGTATACGCGAACGCCTGGATGTAGCCCTGGTTCACCAACCGTCGGAACGGCTCCTTCGACGACACATGGCCGAGGTCGTAGAGCACCTTGTGCCAGAACCGCGAATACAGCAGATGCAGCACGGCATGCTCGACACCGCCGACATACAGGTCGACGCCGCCCGGGTCCTTCGCGCCATGCTCGGCAGGCCGCGGCCCCATCCAGTACGCCTCGTTTTCCTTGGCGCACATCTCTTCTGAGTTGTTCGGGTCGGTATAGCGCAGCTCATACCAGGAACTGGCCGCCCACTGCGGCATCACGTTGGTGTCACGGGTGTACGGCTTGAGCCCTTCACCGAGATCCAACTCGACGTGCACCCAGTCGGTCGCCTTGTTCAGCGGCGGCGACGGTTCACTGTCCGCGTCGTCGGGGTCGAACAGTACCGGCGAGTAATCCGGCACATCCGGCAGTTCGACCGGCAGCGCCGACTCCGGCAGCGCGTGCGCGCGACCCTCAGCGTCGTAAACGATCGGAAACGGCTCACCCCAGTACCGCTGCCTCGCGAACAACCAGTCACGCAGCTTGTACTCGATCCGCGGCTGGGCCCGTCCCTCGGCCGACAGGCGTTCGGTGATGGCCTCTTTCGCCGACGCGACCGACAACCCGTTGAGATATTCCGAGTTGACCAGCTCGCCGTCGCCGTTGTACGCCGCCTGCGAGATATCGCCGCCGGCAACGACTTCGACGATCGGCAGGCCGAACTCGGTGGCGAACTCCCAGTCGCGCTGGTCGTGCCCTGGCACCGCCATGATCGCCCCGGTGCCGTATCCGATCAGCACGTAGTCAGCGATGAATACCGGAATCCGTTGGCCGTTGGCCGGATTCGTCGCGTAACTGCCGACGAACACACCCGTCTTGGTCTTGTTCTCCTGGCGTTCCAGGTCGGACTTCGCGGCGATGGCGGTCCGATACGCGGCCACCGCCTCCGCGGGCGTCGCCGCGCCGAACGTCCACCGCTCGTCGACACCCGCAGGCCATTCGGCCGCCGTCAGCTTGTCCACCAGATCGTGCTCCGGCGCGAGCACCATGTACGTCGCACCGAACAGCGTGTCGGGTCGGGTGGTGAACACCTCGATGTCACCCGCCTCGGTCGCGAACAGCACCGACGCTCCTGTCGAGCGGCCAATCCAGTTGCGCTGCATGGTCTTGACCTTCTCCGGCCAGTCCAGCAGGTCGAGGTCATCGAGCAGGCGATCGGCGTAGGCGGTGATGCGCATCATCCACTGCCGCAGCCTCTTGCGGAACACCGGGAAATTGCCGCGCTCGCTGCGCCCGTCGGAGGTGACCTCCTCATTGGCCAGCACGGTGCCCAACCCCGGGCACCAGTTGACCATCGAGTCGGCCAGGTACACCAGCCGATACGAGTCGATCACGTCGGCACGCTCATCGGCCGACAACTCTGACCAGACCCGGCCGCCGTCCAGAGTCCTTGCCCCGGAATCGAATTCGGCCACCAGTTCCGAGATCGGCCGCGCCTTGTTGGCCGCCTGGTCGAACCACGCGTTGTAGATCTGCAGGAAGATCCACTGCGTCCACTTGTAGTACTCGACGTCGGTGGTGGAGAAGCTGCGACGGGTGTCGTGCCCGAAGCCGAGCCTGCCGAGCTGGCGCCGGAAGTTGACGATGTTCGCTTCGGTGCGGATCCGCGGGTGCGTGCCGGTCTGGATGGCGTACTGCTCGGCGGGCAGGCCGAACGCATCGAAGCCCAGAGCGTGCAAGACGTTGCGCCCCGTCATCCGGTAGTAGCGGGCGTAGACGTCGGTGGCGATGTATCCGAGCGGGTGCCCGACGTGCAGGCCCTCGCCCGACGGGTACGGGAACATGTCCTGGACGAACATCTTGTCGGCGGGCACCGGCGACCCGTCCTTCGGCGCCAGGGAACCCACCGGGTTGGGTACTTCGAAAGTCCCGAGCGCGTGCCACCGCTCTTGCCAGGCGTGCTCGATCTGCCCGGCCAGCTCCGCGGTATAGCGGTGCTGCGGGGTGTCGACCTCGGGCTCTGTCACGTGAACAGGGTATAAGCCGCCGGCGGCGGCCTCGCGGGCCACGGGTTGGTCTCGGTTCCATTGCGGAGCGGTCAGAGGTTGATCCCAGGTCGGTCCCGGCTCTGGTGGCTAACGCTCGGCGCGGGATACGGTCGGCGCCTGACTGGGATATGACGCACCCCGAAGCACTTGGAAGGACCGCCGTCGATGAACGAGATCGCCCGCCGCTGGCGGCTTCTGGCAGGTGGCACGGCAGCCGGTTTAGCTGCTGTCGTCGGCTTCGCCGGAACTACCGCATCAGCAGAGCCGGTGTTCCCGCAACCGCCGTTGCCGATGCCCGCGACCGTCACCCAGACGGTCACCGTGGCGCCCAACGCCGCGACGCCCCAGATGCTCGGCCAGCCCGCTGTGGCGCCCGCCACAGCGGCACAGGTGGCGGCGGTGCCGGGCGGCATCGAGATTCCGGCCGTGCCCGCCCCGCCGCCCGTGACGATCACACCTGCCGCGTCGGGCACCCTCGCCGAGTACTTCAAGTCGAAGAACGTCGCGATGGAACCGCAGAACAGCCGCGACTTCAAGGCGCTCAACATCGTGCTGCCGATGCCGAAGGGCTGGTCGCAGGTCCCCGACCCGAATGTGCCCGACGCGTTCGCGGTGATCGCCGACCGCGTCGGCGGCAACGGGCTGTATTCGACCAACGCGCAGGTCAAGGTCTACAAGCTGGTCGGTGACTTCGACCCGAAGGAGGCCATCAGCCACGGCTTCGTCGACAGCCAGGTCCTGCCGGCGTGGCGGGCCACCGACGGTTCGCTCGCCGACTTCGGCGGATTCCCCTCATCTGTCATCGAAGGCACCTACCGCGAGAACTCGATGACGCTGAACACCTCGCGACGCAACGTCATCGCCACCGTGGGCCCCGACAAGTACCTCGTGTCGCTCGCCGTGACGACAAGCGTCGACCAGGTCGTCGCGGCGGCGGACGCCACCGACGCGATCGTGAACGGTTTCAAGGTGAGCCTCCCCGGGCCACCGACCCCGGCACCACCGCAAGCCCCCGTGCCGGGCCTGCCCCAGTTATCGGCGCTTTCGCAGCCGACGGGGCAAACGGGATAGTCGTCGTCCCCCGGGCGAAGCCTGGCGCCCGGGGGACGGCCTCATTCGGCAGACTGCCCGCCGGGCTCGTATTGTGTGGCGCATGCTCATCGCCGCGGTGCTCTGTTTGTGCGCCGCCGTCGCGACCGCCGGGCTCGGCGTCTGGCTGCTGACCCGCCCTCGCTCCGGTGACTACGTGCGTCAGGTGCTGCGCGGCGTCGCGCCGATCCAACTGGCGGCCGCGGTGATGCTCGCCGCAGGCGGTGCGGTCGCGCTGTCAGCCAAACCACAGACCGGGTTGGTGGTGATCATCGTCTGCGTCATCGGTGCGATCAGCACCGTGGCGGCCGGCTGCTGGCAGAGCGCCAAGGTGGTTGCTGCTGGACAGGCCGCCGCGCCGGACTGCGCAGGCTCCTGCGCGAGTTGCACGCTGTCCTGCAAGTGAATTCAGTTGCGGCTGACGTCGATCGGGTGGCTGGCCAGCAGCGACAACGGCAACGGCTGACGGCGCAGCACCCGCGACCACAGATCCACCCTCGGTTCGACCAGCACGTCAGATGGCAACGCCGACAGCACAATCCAGTCGTCGCGCTCGATCTCGCCCTCGAGTTGACCGATCGTCCAGCCTGAGTAGCCCGCGAAGATCCGCACCCCTTCGACCACCGGAGCGATCGCGTCGGGATCCGCGTCGAGGTCGACCATCACCATCCGGCCCTGCACATGCCGCAGCCCCGGCGTCCCATTGGCTTCCATGCCGACCCGCAGCGTCGCCAGGCACAGCGCCGCGTCGCGCTTCACCGGCCCGCCGATGAACATGGTCTTCGGCTTGGCGGCGAGCTTGGCCCATTGCGGCAGCACGTTGTACACCGCGGTTTCACTGGGCCGGTTCAGCACGACTCCGAGGGTGCCGCCGTCGTTGTGCTCGACGATGTAGATGACGCTGCGGCGGAACGTCGGTTCGAGCAGATCCGTGTTGGCCAACAGCAAGGTTCCCGCACGCACCCGCTGCGCCGCAGGAGCGACGAAGTCCTCGGGATCTTCTGAGTGCGCCACATCACCATCATGGCACCGGCAACGGGTCGTCGTGGGAACAAGCGCGGCCCGCCGGGATATTTGTACTGTGGGTCGGGTTGCCGATCCGCAACACCGCTCAACCAGGACGTGATTTTTCTTGGCCGACACCCGCCCTCCGATCGCGCTGTGGCGATCGGTGCGAACGCTGCCCGAGTTCTGGCGGCTGCTCGAACTGCGGGCCGTCAGCCAAGCCGGTGACGGTCTGTTCCAGGCGGGCCTGGCGGGCGGGCTGCTGTTCAATCCCGAACGGGCCGCGAGCCCGTGGGAGATCGCCGCCGCGTTCGCCGTTCTATACCTGCCGTACTCGCTGCTCGGCCCGTTCGCAGGCGCGCTGCTGGACCGCTGGGACCGCCGCGTGGTGCTGATCGCCGCGAATCTCGGCAGGCTGCTGCTCGTCGTCGGGGTCGGTGCGCTGCTGGCCGCGGGCGCCGGCGATTACGCGATTCTGTTCGGCGCGTTGATCGTCAACGGTTTCACCCGCTTCGTGTCGTCCGGGTTGTCCGCGGCGCTGCCCGACGTGGTGCCCCGCGAACAGGTGATCACGATGAACGCGGTGGCCACCGCCACCGGTGGCGTGGCCGCGTTCGGCGGCGCACTGTTCATGCTGGTGCCGCGCTGGCTGTTCGGCGCCGACGACACCGGCGCCGCCACAATCATTTTCATCGTCGCCGCGCCCGTCGCCGTGGCGTTGCTGCTGTCGGTGCGGTTCCCGCCGCACATCCTCGGACCGCACGAGAGCAAGCGGTCGATCCACGGGTCGGTGCTCTACGCGGTGGCCACCGGTTGGCTGCACGGCGCCCGCACGGTGCTCGCGGTGCCGACCGTGACGGCGACGCTGTCCGGGTTGGCCGCCCACCGGATGGCGATCGGCATCAACACGCTGCTGGTGCTGGTGATGGTGCGGCAGACCAACCTCGGCGGCGTGGCGGGGCTGGGCACCGCGGCGACGTTCTTCGCGGCCACCGCTGTCGGATCCTTTTTGGCGACCGCACTGACGCCGAGCCTGGTGCAACGCTTCGGCCGCTACGCCGCGCCGAACGGCGCGCTGGCCTTCGCCGCGATCGTCCAATTGTGCGGCGCAGGCTTACAACTTCCTGTGATGGTGCTGTGCGGTTTCCTGCTCGGCGCCGCCGGGCAGGTCGTGAAACTGTGCGCCGATTCCGCCATGCAGATCGACGTCGACGACGCGTTGCGCGGGCACGTGTTCACCGTGCAGGACTCGCTGTTCTGGATGTCGTTCATCGCCGCGATCGCGTTGGCGGCGAGCGTCATTCCGCCCGACGGCCGCCAGCCCGCGCTGGTGCTCGCCGGCGTGGCGGTGTACCTCGCAGGTCTGGCCGCGCATGCCGGCATTGCCCGGCGCGGCGCGACACCGGGTTAAGGTGAGCCGCATGGCGACAGCGGGGCCGATGGTGGCCGACCTTCGTGCGGAGAGCAACGAGCTGGACGCCTTGGTGGCCGACCTGCCCGCCGAGCGGTGGGCCGACGCCACACCGGCAGCCGGATGGACCATCGCACACCAGATCGCGCATCTGCTGTGGACCGATCGCGTCGCGCTGACCGCGGTCACCGACGAGGCGGGCTTCGCCGACGTGCTGGACGAGGCGGCCAAGGATCCGACGGGCTTCGTCGATGCGGGCGCCGAGGAACTCGCCGCACTGCCGCCCGACCGACTGCTCGCCGACTGGCGCCAGACCCGGGCCCGGCTGCATGACGAACTGTTGGGTGTCGCGGATGGCCGCAAGCTGCCGTGGTTCGGCCCGCCGATGAGCGCCCCGTCGATGGCCACCGCCCGGTTGATGGAGACCTGGGCACACGGCCTCGACGTCGCCGACGCGCTCGGGGTCAAGCGGCCAGCCACCGCGCGGCTACGATCCATCGCCCACATCGGCGTGCGCACACGCGACTTCGCGTTCTCGATCAACGGGCTGACCCCGCCGGCGGACCCGTTTCGCATCGAGCTTCGGGCGCCCGACGGTTCGACGTGGGAGTGGGGTCCCGAGGATGCCGCGCAACGCGTGACCGGTTCGGCCGAGGACTTCTGCATGTTGGTGACGCAGCGGCGGGCCCGGGCAGAGCTCGACGTGCAGTCCGTCGGCGCCGACGCCGAGACGTGGCTGGGCATCGCGCAGGCGTTCGCCGGTCCGCCCGGGCCGGGACGCTGACGGCGCCGAATTTGCGCGCAGGGCTGTGAATTTCACCTTTCAACGACCCTGAGCGCAATTTGTGTCAGGTGCCCACTACCCGCCAGCGACCTGTCGCACCATTGACCTGACGCTTCTCGGAGCGGGGGAACACATGGATTTCTACGCGGTGCTCGACGAGACGGTGGCACTGCTGCGGAGCCGGGGCCGGGTGTCCTACCGCGCCCTCAAGGAACACTTCGGCGTCGACGACGAGCGAGTCGACGCGCTGCGCAGCGAGTTGCTCTATGCCTACCCGGACGAAGTCCGCGCGGACGAACACGGGCTGGGGTGGACCGTCGGACGCCGCGGAGAGCGTCGACAGCTGACTGTGTGCTTCTGCGACCTGGTCGGGTCGACGACGCTGGCCGGCCGGTTCGATCCAGAGGACTGGCGCGAGATCATCGCCGCCTACTACGACACCTGCGGCAAGGTGATCGCCCGCTTCGAGGGACACATCGCCCAGTACCTCGGCGACGGCCTGTTGATCTACTTCGGCTATCCCCGCGCCCACGAAGACGACGCTCAGCGCGCGGTCAGGGCGGGCCTGGGCATCATCGACGCGGTGGGCAGGCTCAACGCCGTGCTGTCGGAGAAACGCGGCGTTTCGCTCGCCGTTCGGTTGGGCTGCCACACCGGGCTGGTGGTGGTCGGCGACGAAGTGGGCGGCACCGGCCACGACGACATGGTGCTCGGCGACACCCCGAACATCGCGGCCCGTCTGCAGGCCCTCGCCGAGCCGAACACGTTGGTGATCGGCGGCTTGACGCACCAACTGCTCGGCGGCGTGTTCGCGTGCGAGCCGCTGGGTGCCCCGCGGCTCAAGGGGGTCGACACCCCGGTCGAGGCCTACCGGGTGATGTACGAGAGCACCGCACGAACCCGCTTGGATGCGCTCGCGGATACGGGCCTGACACCGCTGATCGGGCGGCAGTCCGAACTGCAGCTACTCGAAAAGGCTTGGCAGGAAGTCAGAACCGGTCAGGGCCAGGTCGTGTTGGTGACCGGCGAGGCCGGCATCGGCAAATCCCGGTTGGTGAAGGCGCTGACCGAGCACGCCGCCCGCGAGCAGGCGTGGTTCACGCACCTGCAGTGTTCCCCGTACTACCAGCACACCGCGTTCTACCCGGTGATCGACCTGTTGGAGCGGATCGTCCTGCGTTTCGGGCGCGACGAGACACCCACGCAGAAACAGCGCAAGTTGGAGGGCTTGCTCGTCGAAAGCGGCCTGCCGTTGGCCGAGACTGTGCCGCTGTTCTCCTCGCTGCTGTCGATTCCACTTGGCGCTGAATATGTTTCGCTGGAGATGTCTGGAGAACAGCTCAAGCAGCAGACGATGCGGGCGTTGCTGACCATCCCCTTGCGCAGGGCTGAGAAGCAGCCGGTGATGCTCATCGTCGAAGACCTGCACTGGATCGACCCGTCGACGCTGGAGTACTTGCGCATGCTCGCCGACGAAATCCGCGCGGCACCGATCCTGGCCCTTTTCACCACCCGCCCTGATTTCGAGTCACCGTGGACCGAGCACCCCGACGTCGCCGTGATGGAGCTGCGCCGCCTGCCTGGCGACGCCGCCGCTGAGTTGAGTCGACAAGTAGCGCAAGGTAAGTCACTTCCCCTGCAGGTGCAGGCAGAAGTGGTGGCGAAGACCGACGGCGTTCCGCTGTTCATCGAGGAGCTCACCAAGATGCTGCTCGAATCGGGGCTGCTCGAGGAGCGCCGCGATCACTACGTGTTGACCGGACTGCTGCCGCCACTGGCCATTCCCAGCACGCTGCAAGACTCGCTGATGGCGCGGCTCGACCGGCTGGCGCCGGTCAAAGGGTTGGCGCAACTGTGCGCGACGCTGGGGCGAGAATTCAATTACTCACTGCTACAAGCAGTTTCGCCGTGGGACCACCGGGACTTGCGGCACGGCCTCGAGCAGTTGGTCACCTCGGAGTTTCTGCACCAGGACGGCATACCTCCCGAGGCGGCCTATCGTTTCAAGCACGCGCTGATTCAGGACGCGGCGTACCAGTCGCTGCTCAAGAGCACGCGGCAGCAACACCATCAACGCATCGCCAACACACTGGAGTCGGCGTTTCCCGAGACGGTCGAGTCTCAACCCGAGCTGTTGGCCCACCATTACACCGAGGCCGGCCTTGCCGCACAGGCGATCGTGTACTGGCAGATTGCCGGCCGACGAGCACTGCAACGCTCCGCCAACCGCGAAGCCGCGAGTCATGCGGCCCGCGGCTTGGAGTTGCTCAGCACCCTGCCTGAAACGCCCGATCTCGCCAAGCACGAACTGTCCCTGCAACTCACGCTGGGAGGCGCGTCCGGCTTTGTGACTGGTCCGCAATCGGTCGAGCACGTCTTCGCGCGAGCCTGCGAACTGGCGCGAGAGGTCGGCAGCGCACTGGAACTCTTTCCGGCGCTTTCCGGCCTGGCGCACTCCAAGATGGTGCTCGGACACATGCACGAAGCGCGGGCCCTTTCAGAGGAATTCCTGCAGCTGGCCCAGCGACACGACGATCCGCTCATCCTCGCTGTCGGACACTCGATGCTCGCCTACACCGCGTGGTGGCAGGGTGACCTCGTCAACGTGCGCGACCACAGCGGTCAGTCCTTGGCGTTGTACAACCCGCAGCAGCACAGCACCGGTTTCCTGCCCTACGACCAGGACCACGGCATCGTCTCGGGATATCTCGCCGCGCTCAGCAAGTGGATGCTGGGCTACCCGATTCAGGCGATCCAGGCGATGGAAGCCACGCTCGCGCACGCCCGTGAACTGCACAATCCGAACAGCGTCGGAATCTCGCTTCTCTTCCTCGCCCAACTGCATCAGCTTCGTCGCGAGCCCGAACCGGCGACGGCGCGCGCGCAGGAGGCTCTGGCGCTGGCAGCGGAGCACGGCCTTCCCGCGCTGGAACTGTGGTGTCTTCTACCGCGGGGCTGGGCCGCCGCTTATCGCGGCGACTTCGGTGCGGGGATCGCTGACATCCGTGAGTCGATGCATCGCCGAGCGTCGATAGGCATGGGAGCGGTGTGGCCCTGGTATTTCGCGCTGCTGGCCGAGACGCAATGCTGGGCGGGGCAGATCGACGACGGGCTGACCTCGGTGGAAGAGGGGCTCGGGTGGGTGGAGCGCAATGACGAGCGCCTCTACGAAGCCGAGATACACCGGATCAAAGGCGAGCTACTACTCAGGCACCGGGCCCACGCCCACGCTGAGAGCTGTTTCGAGAAGGCGCTGGCCGTTGCGCGCGGCCAGCATGCCAAATTTTGGGAACTGCGTGCCGCGATGGGACTGGCCCGGTTGTGGCGGCAGGTCGGCCGGCGAGAGGACGCGCACGCGCTGCTGACGCCGATTCATGCGTGGTTCACCGAAGGCTTCGACACCGCAGACCTTTGCGACGTAAAGCATTTCGTCGATGAGCTCGATTCGCATAGCCGTCATGACGCACCATTGAACTAACGCTTCGTTTCGAGCGAGGCACGCCGGGGGGCACGTCGTGGACTTTTACGCGGTGTTCGATGAGATGGTCGAACTTCTGCGCAGCCGTGGCCGCGTGTCTTACCGCGCTTTGAAGGAGCACTTCGGCCTCGACGACGCGCGACTGGACGCGCTGCGGACCGAATTGCTGTTCGCCCACCCCGGCGTCACCGAGGAGGGGCAGGGGCTGGTCTGGACCGCCGAACATCACGGCGAACGGCGCCAGCTGACCATGTTTTTCTGCGACCTCGTCGGATCGACGTCGTTGGCCAGTCAGTTCGATCCTGAGGAATGGCGCGAGATCGTCACGTCCTACTACGACGCATGCGCGAAGGTGATCGCCCGCTTCGACGGCCACATCGCTCAGTACCTCGGTGACGGCCTACTCGTCTACTTCGGTTATCCCCATGCCCACGAAGACGACGCGCAGCGCGCTGTCCGCGCCGGTCTCGGCATCATCGACGCCGTCGGGCAGCTCAACCCCGCCCTTTCCGAAAAGTACGGGGTGTCACTCGCGGTGCGGATCGGCTGCCACACCGGACTGGTCGTCGTCGGCGAAGAAGTCGGCGGGACCGGTCAGGAGGACATGGTCGTCGGCGACACACCGAACATCGCGGCCAGACTCGAGGCGGTCGCCGAACCGAACACACTGGTGATCGGGACCACCACGCACCAGATACTCGGTGGACTGTTCGCATACGAGTCCCTGGGCACGCCACCGCTCAAAGGGATTTCCGCCCCGCTTCAGGTGTATCGGGTGCTCTACGAAAGCACAGCGCGAACCCGACTGGAGGCGCTCGCCACCACCGGGCTCACCCCGCTGGTGGGCCGGGACGCCGAGGTTGCGCTGGTCGAGCAGATCTGGGGTCAGGTGGTCGACGGCCACGGCCAGGTGGTCGTGATCACCGGTGAGGCGGGCATCGGCAAGTCGCGGTTGGTCAAGGAACTGACGGACTACGCGTCGTCCCGACAAGCTTGGTTCACGCATATGCAGTGCTCGCCGTACTACCAACACACCGCGTTCTATCCCGTGATCGATCTGATGGAGCGGATCGTGTTGCGCTTCGGACGCGATGACTCGCCGGCACAGAAGCTGACCAAGCTGGAGGGCTTCCTGGTCGAAAGCGGCTTCTCGCTGCCGGAGACGGTTCCGCTGTTCTGCTCCCTGCTCTCGATTCCGCTCGGCGCCGACTATGTGTCACCAGACCTACCCGCAGATCAACAGAAGCTGGAAACCCTGCGCGCCCTGACGGCGATTCCGCTCCGCAGGGCACAGAAACAGCCGGTGATGCTGATCGTCGAAGATCTGCACTGGATCGATCCGACGACCCTGGATTACTTGTCCATGGTGGTCGATGCGATCGTCGCCGCGCCGATCATGGCGGTGTTCACCTGCCGTCCCGACTTCTCACCGCCGTGGCGTGACGCCCCCAACGTCAGTGTGGTCGATCTCAACCGCCTGCCCAGCGACGCCTCGGTCGAATTGGCTCACCAGGTGGCGCGAGGGAAATCGCTACCGCCGCAGGTCGTCTCGGAGGTGGTCGCCAAGACCGACGGGGTGCCGTTGTTCATCGAGGAACTCACAAAGATGCTGTTGGAGTCGGGCATGCTCGAAGAACGCGTGGGCCGCTACGCACTGATGGGTCCGCTCCCGCCACTGGCGATCCCGAACACCCTGCAGGACTCGTTGATGGCTCGCCTCGACCGGCTGGCGCCGGTCAAAGGATTGGCGCAACTGGGCGCGGTCCTCGGCCGCGAGTTCAGTTATCAACTGCTGCAGGCGGTTTCGCCACTGGACGACGATGCCCTGCGTGATGGTCTCGAGCGACTGGTCGCGGCCGAGTTCTTCTACCAACACGGTGAGCCGCCTGAGGCGACCTACCGCTTCAAGCACGCGCTCGTGCAGGAGTCCGCTTATCAGTCGCTGTTGAAGAGCGCCCGCCAACAGCATCATCATCGCGTCGCCGACGTGCTGGCATCTCGCTTCCCCGCGACGGTTCAGACGCGGCCCGAACTGCTGGCGCACCATTACACGGAAGCCGGGTTGACGGAACAAGCCATTCCCTACTGGCAGATCGCAGCACAGCGCGCACTGCAACGGTATGCGAACCACGAGGCGGCCAGCCATGCGAGCCGCGGACTGGAATTGCTTGCCGCGCTTCCTGATACACCGCAACACGCCCAACTGGAACTGTCTCTTCAGCTAGTCCTGGCCCCGGCTGTGAGTTTCATTCGCGGACCCCAGGCCGTCGAGGACATTCACGCCAAGGCGCTCGAGTTGGCGCGCCGTGGGGGCAGCACTCCTGAACTATTCCCGGCGTTGGCCGGTTTCGGGTACGGGCAGATGGTGCACGGTAAGCTGCGCGAGGCCAGGGCCTTGGCCGAGGAATTCCTCGAGTTGGCACAGCCGCAAGGCGATCCGCTGGTACTCGCCGTCGGACACCGGATGCTGGCCTATACCGCATGGTGGCAAGGCGATTTCGCGGACGCCCTCGAGCACAGCCGTGCGGGTTTGGCGCTCTACCATCCCGACCAGCACCGTATCTGCCTGATGCGCTACAGCCAGGATTCCGGAGTCGTCTGTGGATATGTCAGCGCGCTCGCGCACTGGGCCCTTGGCTACCCGGCCCTGGCGGTGCAGACCATGGAACGGACGATCGCGCACGCCCGAGCGCTCGCCCATCCGTACAGCATTGCGATAACACTTCTGTTCGCCGCTCAGCTTTCGCAACTGCGGCGCGACACCGTGAGCGCACGCACTCAGGCCGAGGAGGCGCTCGCGATATCCGCCGAACATGGTCTGGACGCGGTGTGGTTGTGGTGCCTTCTCCCCCGTGGGTGGGCGACCGCACAAGAGGGTGACGTGCCCTCGGGGATCGCGGACATCCGCGAAGCGATGTCACGACGCAGGGCGGCCAATATCGGCGCGGTGTGGCCATGGTTCTATGCGCTGTTGGCCGATGCACATCTTCAACTCGAACAGTTCGACGAGGGACTGGCGGCTGCAGAGGAGGCGCTTGGCTGGGCGCGGCGCAATTCCGAACATCTCTATGAGGCCGAGGCGCATCGGGTCAAAGGCGAGCTGTTGTTCGGTAGCACACACGATCCCGCACAAGCCGAACCGTGCTTCCGTCACGCCTTGACCGCCGCACGGGAGCGGCGGGCGAAGTCCTTCGAGCTGCGCGCGGCGATCAGCCTCGCCCGGCTGTGGTTGCAGCAGAACCGAATCGACGATGCTCGCGCGCTGCTGGCGCCCGTCTACGACTGGTTCACCGAGGGCTTCGACACCGCCGATTTGATCGATGCGAAGGCGCTTCTCGATCAGCTATAGCTGGCTGGCCGCGTCGGCCCTGCCGTCGCCGTCGGAATCGGCGAGCTTGACGTCCCAGTTGCCGTCACCATCGGTGTCCACATATGCCACGTCGCCGGAGAGGGCGCGATCCGCCAACCCGTCGCCGTCGATATCCGACAGCCGGTCGTCGAGTTGTCCGTCACCGTCGACATCGACCATGGGTCCGCCTGTGTGCTCGATGCCGTCGAGGCCGAACCACCGCAATTGGCCGGCCCTGTCGACGCTGACCGCCCAGGTGCCGGTGCCGTCGTCGGTGAAGAACGCGGCCTGCGCGTCGTGGTCGCGGACCATGTGTTCGGCCAGCCCGTCGCCGTCCAGGTCGGCCATCGCGTCGTCGATCACGCCGTCGCCGTCGAAATCCAGCCCGACCGCGTCCAGCGCGCCATCGCCGTCGATATCGACATTCGGGTCGGCAGTCCACATGGTCGCCGAGCCGTCCGGATCGCCAAGGCAGTACTCCACGATTGATCAGACGTCGCGGCCGCCTCGCGCGTTCCACCACTTGGTCAACTCGTCAACCGCCTCGTCATGGCTCAACGGCCCGCGGTCCAGTCGCAGCTCCTTCAGATACCGCCACGCCTCCCCCACTTCGGGGCCTGCGGGTATGCCGAGGATCTTCATGATCTCGTTGCCGTCGAGGTCGGGCCGCACCCGCGCGAGATCCTCCTTGGCGGCCAACTCCTCGATGCGGCGCTCCAGGTTGTCGTAGTTGGCCTGTAGCCGCGCCGCGCGCCGCTTGTTGCGGGTGGTGCAGTCGGCGCGCACCAGCTTGTGCAGCCTGGAAAGCAGCGGACCCGCGTCGGTGACGTATCGGCGCACCGCCGAGTCGGTCCACTTGCCGTCGCCGTATCCGTGGAAGCGCAGGTGCAGGTACACCAGCTGGGACACGTCGTCGACCATCTGCTTGGAGTAGCGCAGCGCCCGCATCCGCTTGCGCACCATCTTGGCGCCGACGACCTCGTGGTGGTGGAAGCTGACGCCTCCGTCGGCCTCGTGCTTGCGGGTGGCCGGCTTGCCGATGTCGTGCAGCAGCGCCGCCCACCGCAGCACCAGATCCGGCCCGTCATCCTCGAGGGCGATAGCTTGCCGCAAGACCGTCAGCGAATGCCAGTAGACGTCCTTGTGCTGATGATGTTCGTCGATGGCCATCCGCATACCGCCCACCTCGGGCAGCACCACGTCGCCGAGACCGGTCTGCACCATCAGATCGATGCCCGCGACCGGGTCGGCCCCGAGCAGCAGCTTGTCCAGTTCCGCGGCGACGCGCTCGACCGTGATGCGGCTCAATTGCGGCGCCATCTCGAGCAATGCGGTCAGCACCCGCGGCGCGACGGTGAAGCCGAGTTGCGAGACGAACCGCGCGGCCCGCAGCATCCGCAGCGGGTCGTCGCCGAAGGACACCTCCGGTCGCGAGGGGGTGTCGAGCACCTTGTCCCTGAGCGCCGCCAAACCGCCGAGGGGATCGAGGAATTCGGCGGGCCCGGTCGGCGTGATGCGCACGGCCATCGCGTTGACGGTGAAGTCGCGGCGAACCAGATCGTCCTCGAGTCGGTCGCCGAACCGCACCTCCGGGTTGCGCGACACCTGATCGTAGGAGTCGGCGCGAAACGTGGTCAGTTCCAGCCGCAGGCCGTTCTTGCCGACGCCGAGGGTGCCGAACTCGATGCCGGTGTCCCATAGCGCGTCGGCCCACGAGCGGAGCAACTTCTGCATCTGCTCGGGCCGCGCGTCGGTGGTGAAATCCAGGTCGCTGTCGAGCCGACCCAACAGCGCATCGCGCACGCTGCCGCCGACGAGATACAACTCGTGGCCGGCGTCAGCGAAGATTGCGCCCAGTTCGCTCAGCAGTGCGCTGTGGCGGTTCAACGCCTTGGCGGCGCCGGCCAGCAGTTCGGCATCAGCAGCAGATTCGGGCACGTTCGATAACCCTAATCTGACGGTGCCACAGGCCGCGAATGTGCAACGGGTCAGTCACGACCGGTGAGTGCGGCGGGGCCGAAACTTCATGGCAGCTACCATCGCTTAGGTGTCGGACGGCGAGCAGGCCAAACCACGACGGCGCCGGGGGAGGCGCCGCGGCCGACGCGCGGCAGGCCCGCCCGAATCGACCGAACACCGCAACGCCAAAGCACTGTCGAGTAAGCAGGATCAGACCAACGGTCAGGCCAAACCGCAGAAATCCCGTCCGCGCCGGCCCACCGACCGGCTGCGCACCGTGCACGAAACCTCGGCGGGCGGGCTGGTGATCGACGGCATCGATGGCCCGAAGGAGACCCAGGTCGCGGCGCTGATCGGGCGCATCGACCGGCGGGGCCGCATGCTGTGGTCACTGCCCAAGGGCCACATCGAACTGGGTGAGACCGCAGAACAGACCGCTATCCGGGAAGTCGCCGAGGAGACCGGTATCCAGGGCAGCGTGCTGGCCGCGCTCGGCAGCATCGACTACTGGTTCGTCACCGAGGGGCGCCGCGTGCACAAGACCGTGCACCACTATTTGATGCGGTTCCTCGGCGGTGAACTGTCCGACGAAGACGTCGAGGTCAGCGAGGTGGCGTGGGTGCCGCTGCGGGAGTTGCCCTCGCGGCTGGCCTACGCCGACGAACGACGGCTCGCCGAGGTCGCCGGTGAGCTGATCGACAAGTTGCATGCGGATGGGCCAGCCGCATTGCCGCCACTGCCGCGGACCTCACCGCGCAGGCGCGCCCAGACGCACTCGCACACCCGCAACCGCCGTCCCGACGAACAGCCATCTCGCCGGACGAACGGGTGCGGACAAGGGCCGTGACAGTGGTGCTGGCGCGACTGCTCGCCGCCCTGGCGCTGCTGACGCTCATCGCCAGCCCGATCGCATTCCCGCGCGCCGCCGCGGCTGAGCCGGGCGCGGCGCCGTTCCTTCAGATCCGCATCGACCGCATCACCCCCGAGGTCGTCACCACCACCAGCGAGCCGTTGGTCACCGTCACCGGATCGGTCGCCAATGTCGGCGATCGGCCGGTCCGCGATGTGGTGGTGCGCCTCGAGCACGCCGCCGCGGTGACCTCGTCGGCCGGGCTGCGCACCAATCTGACGGGCAACGTCGACCAATACGAACCCGTCGCCGATTTCATCACGCTGGCGCCGGAATTGGTTCGCGGACAAGCTGTTCCGTTCACACTGAGCTATCCACTGCGGTCCGCGGAGCTGCCGTCGCTGCAGATCGACAAACCCGGCGTGTACCCGGTCATGGTCAACGTCAACGGCACCCCCGACTACGGCGAACCCGCCCGGCTCGACGACGCCCGCTTCCTGCTTCCTGTGCTCGGCGTTCCGCCCGAGCCCGCCGCCGAGACCCCGGCCGACGCGGTGACGGCGGTGGTGCCACCCGACACCTCCAAACCGGTCCGGTTGACCATGTTCTGGCCGTTGGCCGACAAGCCCCGGCTGGCCGCGGGCGCGCCAGGCGGCACCACACCGGTGCGGTTGATCGACGACGACCTCGCGACGTCGCTGGCGCCCGGCGGGCGGCTGGACATCCTGCTGTCGGCCGTCGAGTTCGCCACCAGCCCGCCCGTCGACCCCGGCGGCGAGGTGCGCAACGCCATGTGCCTTGCCGTCGACCCCGATCTGCTGGTCACCGTCAACGCGATGACGGGCGGCTACGTCGTCAACGACGCACCGGACGCGGGCCCCGGCACGCCGACGCATCCCGGCGCAGGCCAGGCGGCCGCGGTCGCGTGGCTCAACCGGCTCAAGGCGCTGGCCCAGCGCATGTGCGTGGCGTCGACCACCTATGCGCAGGCCGACCTCGACGCACTCCAGCGGGTCGACGACCCAGGCCTGAGCACGATCGCCACCAAGGGCGCCGCCGACATCGTCGATCAGATCCTCGGCGTCGCCACGACGCGCGGCGCGACGCTCGTTGGCGACGGACCGCTGACCCGGCCCGCCGTCGAGTTGCTTTCAGCGCAGGGCCCGACCGTCGCGATCGGCGCGGCCAACAGCCCCGCGCAAGACTCCGCCACCGGCGAGCCCTCGACAGCCGACGTGCAGCCGGTGCGGTACACCCCTCAAGTGGCCGTCGCGCCGTTCGACCCGATGGTCGGGGCCGCACTCGCTGGAGCCGGGACGGATCCGGCGTCGCCGTCGTATCTCGATCCGTCGCTTGACATTCCGGTCAAGCACGACTCGCAGGTGGCCCGCCGCCAGGACGCGCTGGGTTCCCTGTTGTGGCGTGGTCTTCACCCCGACACCGAACCGCGCTCCCAACTGCTGACCCCGCCGCTGACGTGGAACCTGTCCCCCGACGACGCGCAGGCGATCCTCACCGCCGTCGCATCGGCCATCCACGCCGGCCTGGCGGTGCCGCGGCCGTTGACGGCGGTGATCAGCGAGACCAACACCATCGCCCCCGACGACCTCGCCCCGATGCCCGACGGTGACCTCGGCAATCCGCGCGGCCGGTTCGACGACGGTGTCGTCTCGGGCATCGCCGCCGCGACCGGGCGGCTGTGGGGGTTGACGGGCGCCTTGACCACCGACGAGCGCACCGGGCTGACCGGCCCGCAGTACACGGCGCCGCTGCGGGAGGACCTGCTGCGGGCGCTGAGCCAGTCGGTGCCGCCGGATGCCCGCAACGGGCTGGCGCAGCAGCGGCTGACGACCGTCGGCCGCACCGTCGACGACCTGTTCGGGGCGGTCACGATCGTCAACCCCGGCGGCTCCTACACCCTGGCCACCGAGCACAGTCCGCTGCCGCTGGCGCTGCGCAACGACCTGCCGGTGCCGATCCGGGTCCGGCTGCAGATCGACGCGCCGCCCGGGATGACGGTGACCGATATGGGCGAGATCGTGCTGCCGCCCGGCTTCCTGCCCCTGAAGGTGCCGATCGAGGTGCACTTCACCCAGCGCGTCGCGGTGGACGTCGCGCTGCGCACCGCCGACGGCCTGCCGCTTGGTGAGCCGGTGCGGCTCTCGGTGCACTCCAACGCCTACGGCAAGGTGCTGTTCTTCATCACGCTGACCGGCGGGGCGGTGCTGGCGCTGCTGGTCAGCCGCCGGCTGTGGCACCGGTGGCGGGGTCAACCCGACCGCGCCGACCTCGACCGGCCCGATCCGATCGACGTCGCGATCGCCTATACCGACGACGTCGACGAATCGCCGCCGCCCGCGGTCAGCCGCTCCTCGGGTGGGGACACGTGAGCACCATCGGCGGCCCCCGCCCGCCGCAGCCCCCCCCGTTCAACAAGGTGCCGCCGCGGCACTCCCCGCCGCGGGCCCCTGCCTACCCGCCGCCGCGCAGGCCGCCACCGCAGCGGTTGCCGCGCGGGCCCGCCCCGCGACGGCGGGCAGGCCGCCCTGAGCTGTCCGACGCCGCGGTGGTGTCCCGGTCGTGGGGCATGGCGTTCGCGACGCTGGTCAGCCGGATCACCGGCTTCACCCGCATCGTGCTGTTGGCCGCGATCCTCGGTGCGGCGCTGTCGTCGGCCTTCTCGGTGGCCAATCAGCTGCCCAACCTGATCGCCGCGCTGGTGCTCGAGGCGACGTTCACGGCCATCTTCGTTCCCGTGCTGGCGCGCGCCGAGCGCGACGACCCCGACGGCGGCACCGCCTTTGTCAGGCGACTCGTCACGCTGGCCACCGCGCTGCTGGTGGTCGTCACCGTGCTCTCGGTGGCCGCCGCTCCCCTGCTGGTCCGGCTGATGCTGGGCAGCGACCCTCAAGTCAACCGGTCGCTGACGACGGCGTTCGCCTATCTGCTGCTGCCGCAGGTGCTGTTCTACGGGTTGTCGTCGGTGTTCATGGCGATCCTGAACACCCGCAACGTGTTTGGGCCGCCCGCGTGGGCGCCGGTGGTCAACAACGTCGTGGCAATCGCCACGCTGGGCCTGTACGTCCTTGTGCCCGGCGAACTTTCGCTGGATCCCGTCGAGATGGGCAACGCCAAACTGCTGGTGCTCGGGATCGGTACGACGCTCGGGGTGTTCGCGCAGACGGCCGTGCTGTTGGTCGCCATTCGACAGGAACGCATCAGCCTGCGCCCGCTGTGGGGCATCGACGCGCGGCTGAAGAAGTTCGGCACCATGGCCTCGGCCATGGTGCTGTACGTGCTGATCAGCCAGATCGGCTTGATCGTCGGCAACCAGATCGCCAGTGAGGCGGCGGCTTCCGGCCCGGCCATCTACAACTACACCTGGCTGGTGCTGATGCTGCCGTTCGGCATGATCGGCGTGACCGTGCTGACGGTGGTGATGCCCCGGTTGAGCCGTAACGCCGCCGCCGACGACATCCCCGCGGTGCTCGCCGATCTGTCGCTGGCCACCCGGCTCACCATGGTGACCCTGATCCCGATTGTCGCGATCATGACTGTCGGCGGACCCGCGATCGGCACCGCGTTGTTCGCCTACGGCAACTTCGGTGAGACCGACGCCGGCTATCTCGGCATGGCGATCACCTTGAGCGCGTTCACGCTGATTCCGTATGCCCTTGTGCTGCTTGCGCTTCGGGTGTTCTACGCCCGTGAGCAACCGTGGACACCGATCATCTTGATCGTCGTGATCACCACGGTGAAGATCGTGGCCTCGCTGCTGGCCCCCCACCTGACCGACGACCGCGAACTGGTGGCCGGCTATCTGGGCCTGGCCAACGGGCTTGGCTTCCTGGCCGGTGCCACGGTCGGCTACTTCCTGTTGCGCGCCAGCCTGCACGCGCCCGGCGGCAGACTGATCAGCCTCGCGGTGGTGCGGACCATCCTCGTCACGATCACCGCATCGTTGGTCGCCGGCCTGATCGCGCACATCGTCGATCAGCTTCTCGGGCTCGAATCGCTGACCCGCAACTGGGGCGGCGGCGGATCGCTGCTGCGGTTGACGGTGCTCGGCGTGATCATGGTGCCGATCATCGTCGGCGTGATGTTGGCCGCCCGGGTGCCCGACGCACAGGCCGCGCTGGCGGCCGTTCGGCGCCGCCTCGGCAGGGGCGGCGGACCCGCGCCTGGCGGTCAGGGCGGGGTAGCCGCACCGCAGGTGGCCCCGCCCGACCGGCCACGCCCAGGTGGCCCCCTCACGTACGCTGATCAGAGGAATTCGTTCGCGTCACGCCATCGTCAGTTCCCGGCGGCGGCCCGGCGCGAACCCCCGGCCAACGTTGCCGGTGACTGGCTCAGGAAGGGACCCGCGGTGACCGACGACCAAGCGACCGGCGCCGCCCCCGGTACTGACGGCACCGCCACGACGAAGATCCCGCGCCCGCCGGCCCCGGATTCGGCGCCCGCTGAGGACTTCGCGCCGGACGTGCCCGCCGAACCCGCCGAGACCCCCGCGCACGAGACAGCCGAGGCGAACGGCACGGCGCCGATGCCGATGTCCGGTCGCCCACCCGCCGACTACGGCGGCGATCCCACCCGCGAGGCCATGTCGTTCGCTCCCCCGCGGGAGCCCGCGATCGAATCCGCGACCTCCGACGAGGACGTCCACCTGATCCCCGGCGCGTCCATCGCCGGCGGTCGGTACCGGCTGTTGGTGTTCCACGGCGGCCCGCCGAACCTGCAGTTCTGGCAGGCGCTGGACACGGCGCTGGACCGGCAGGTGGCACTGACGTTCGTCGACCCCGATGCCACGCTGCCCGACGACCAGTTGCAGGAGATCCTGTCGCGGACGATGAAGCTGAGCCGTCTGGACATGCCGGGCGTCGCGCGGGTGCTCGACGTCACGAGCACCGGGTCCGGCGGTCTGGTGGTGTCCGAGTGGATCCGCGGCGGGTCGCTGGCCGAGGTCGCCGAGACGTCGCCGTCACCGATCGGCGGGGCGCGGGCGATCCAGTCGCTGGCCGCCGCGGCCGAGGCCGCACACCGGTCCGGTGTCGCGCTGTCGATCGACCATCCCAGCCGGATCCGGGTCAGCATCGAGGGCGATGTGGCGCTGGCCTTCCCCGCGACGCTGCCCGACGCGACTCCCGAGGACGACATCCGCGGCATCGGCGCCGCGCTCTACGCGCTGCTGGTGAACCGCTGGCCGCTGGCCGAGTCCGGGGTCCGCAGCGGATTGGCCAATGCGGACGTCGACGCCGCGGGCCAACCCGTCGAACCGCGCGCGGTCGACCGCGACATCCCGTTCCAGATCTCCGCGGCGGCGGCGCGCGCGGTGCAGGAAGGCGGCGGCATCCGCAGCGCGCCGACCCTGTTGAACCTCCTTCAGCAGGCCACCGCCGTCGCCGACCGCACCGAACTGATCGAACCGGTCGACGAGCCCACCGCCGCACCACCGGCCCGGTATCGCGGCGCCCCCGCCGACGACCCGGAGTCCGCGCGGCGACGGCGCAAGGGACTGCTGATCGGGTTGGGGGTCGGCGGCGCCATCATCGTGGTCGCGTTGGTGGTGCTCGCGTCGGTGTTGAGCCGGATATTCGGCGACGTCGGCGGCGGCCTCGGCGGCGACCAACTGGGCCTGAACGCGCCGACCACCTCGGCGCAAGCCAACGGCGGCGCCTCCACCGGTAGCGTCGTGAAACCCGTTCGGGTGACGGTGTTTTCGCCGGAGGGTGAGGCCGATGCACCCGATGAGGCCGGTAAGGCCATCGACGGTAACCCGGCGACGGCATGGCCGATCGACACCTACACCGACCCGGTCCCGTTCCCGAACTTCAAGAACGGTGTCGGATTGATGCTGCAACTGCCGCAGCCCACCAAGCTCGGCGAGGTCACCATCGACCTGGACAGCACCGGCACCGCGGTGCAGATCCGCGCGTCCCAGACACCCACCCCCGCATCGCTGGACGACACCACGGTGCTCGTGGGAGCCACCACGCTCAAGCCGGGGTCGAACACGATCAAGGTGGACAACCCGACACCGACCTCCAACGTGTTGGTCTGGGTGTCGACACTGGGCCAGGTCGACGGCAAGAGTCGCTCGGACATCGCCGAGATCACGCTCAAAGCCGCGTCCTAGCGTTCATCCCCAGCCCACCAAACTTGTGTCGGGAGCGACCTCCGGCGCCGTTTAGTGTTCGGCTGTGGGGAGTGTCGGGGGAATCGACCGGTCGGACAAGGAACTGCTGGCGGCGCATATCGCCGGTGACCGCTACGCGTTCGAGGAACTGTTCTACCGGCACCACCGCCAGTTGTACCGGCTGGCGCAGATGACCAGCCGGGATCCCGAGGACGCCGCCGACGCGCTGCAGGACGCGATGCTCAAGGCACACCGCAACGCGCCGTCCTTCCGGAACGATTCCTCCGTCGGCAGCTGGTTGTACCGCATCGTGCTGAACGCATGCCTGGACCGGTTGCGCCGCAACAGGACTCACGCCGCTACGACGTTGGACACCGACGCCTGCCACATCGGGGACCCGACACCGCGGGTGGACACCACGATCGTGATCGAGCGAGCGCTGATGCGGTTGCCCGTTGAGCAGCGCGCCGCAGTCGTCGCGGTCGACATGCAGGGCTACTCGGTGGCCGAAACCGCACGCATGCTCGGCATCGCCGAAGGCACCGTGAAGAGCCGATGCTCGCGGGGCAGGGCGAAGCTGGCCGAGACGCTCGCTTACCTACGGAACCGGGACGGCCGCGCCACCGTCTAACCGTGCGTGGTGGAGACTGGCTTGCGTCAGGGCGGGACACAACCGGCGGGGGCAGCGATGGACGACGAGCAGGCGCCGCTCAGTCTCCAGTTGCTGGCCGACCTGCAGGCCGGCCTCCTCGATGACGACACCGCCGCCGAGCTGCGCAGGCGGGTCCGCGACGACCCCGACGCCGCCGCCCTGCTGGCCTCCCTCGACCAGGTTCGCACCGACCTCCCCGACCTGGGCCGCGACGACGCCTCGGCGCCCGAGGTGCCCGCGGCGGTGACGGCCCGCATCGGCGCCGCGCTGCGCACACAGGGTCACGCCCCGGCCCATTCGGCCCGGCAGGCGCCGCGGTGGCAGCTCGTCGCGCTGGTGGCCGGGGTCGGCGCGGCGCTCGTCGGCGTCGTCGTCGGCGCGCTGATGTTGTCGCGCCCGCAGGCACCGACATGGTCGACGGGGCCGACCGCTGAACGCATCACGGTGTCGCGGCCTGCCACCGAACTGCCGCTGCCCAGCCCGCAGATCACCGCGCTGCTGACCCAGGCCCCGGATTGGGGGCCGCTCGCCGACCCCGGCAGGCGGGCGGCTTGTCTGTCCGGACTCGGCTACGCCGCCACCACCCCGGTGCTCGGCGCGCGGCCCGTCGACATGGACGGCCGACCGGGGATTTTGATGCTGCTGCCTGCCGATTCGCCCGGCAAGGTGCTGGCGCTGGTCGTCGCGCCCGATTGCACCGCCGGGCACACCGGGTTGCTGGCCAACACCCTGCTCGCGCGGCCGTAATCTGTCCTGCGAGCCGCGGGGAACACCGGGGCATACGCTGGTGTTTGTATCCGTGCCGACGTGATACGGCAGAAAGGTTCGCATGACCTCCTCATCCACCGTCCATGACGTGATCATCATCGGCTCGGGCCCGGCCGGTTACACGGCGGCCATCTACGCGGCCCGCGCCCAACTCAAACCGCTGGTGTTCGAAGGCACCCAGTTCGGCGGTGCGCTGATGACCACCACCGAGGTGGAGAACTACCCCGGCTTCCGCGACGGCATCACCGGACCGGAGCTGATGGACGAGATGCGCGAGCAGGCGCTGCGCTTCGGGGCGGACCTGCGGATGGAAGACGTCGACGCGGTGTCGCTGAACGGGCCGGTCAAATCGGTCACCGTCGGTGACGAGACCCACTACGCGCGCGCCGTGATTCTCGCGATGGGTGCCGCTGCCCGGCACCTCGGCGTGACCGGCGAAGAGGCGCTCATCGGCCTGGGTGTCAGCACCTGCGCCACCTGCGACGGCTTCTTCTTTAGAGACCAGGACATCGCGGTGGTCGGCGGCGGCGACTCGGCGATGGAGGAAGCCACCTTCCTGACCCGGTTCGCCCGCAGCGTCACGCTGATCCACCGCCGCGAGGAGTTCCGCGCCTCCAAGATCATGCTGGAACGCGCCAAGGCCAACGAGAAGATCCGCTTCCTCACCAACACCGCGGTCACCGAGGTCGAGGGCGACCCGAAGGTGTCAGGGGTGCGGCTGCGCAACACGGTCACCGGCGAAGAGTCCAAGCTCGCCGTCACCGGCGTGTTCGTCGCGATCGGTCACGATCCCCGCTCGGAGTTGGTGCGCGGGCAAGTCGACCTCGACGCGGAGGGCTATGTCCTCACCAAGGGTCGCACCACCAGCACCTCGGTGGACGGGGTATTCGCCGCGGGCGACCTCGTCGACCACACCTACCGCCAAGCCATCACCGCCGCGGGCACCGGCTGTTCGGCGGCCATCGACGCCGAGCGTTGGCTCGCCGAAAACGGTTCTGCCACAACCGATGACAACACTGATCTGATTGGAGCCCCAATATGACCGAGAAGACGTCCGCCACCGTCGCCGTAACCGACGACTCGTTCTCCGATGACGTGCTGACCAGCAGCACGCCTGTGCTCGTCGACTTCTGGGCCACCTGGTGCGGACCGTGCAAGATGGTCGCTCCGGTGCTCGAGGAGATCGCGAACGAGAAGGCTGGTGCGCTCAAGGTGGCCAAGATCGACGTCGACGCCAATCCCGCCACCGCCCGCGACTTCCAGGTGGTCTCGATCCCGACGATGATCCTGTTCAAGGACGGCGCCGCGGTGAAGCGCATCGTCGGCGCGAAAGGCAAGGCCGCGCTGCTGCGCGAGCTCGCTGACGTGGTCTAACGGGGCCAATCGCGGACCTGACACCCGCCTGGGGTTTTCTCCAAACGGGGAACCGTCTGCGACAATGCTGCGTAGCCAGTCTTTGCGTCGTCAGCGCCTTTTGGCCTGACAGTCCGACTGCTGGTGAGCCGGTCGGGGAAGGGTCGAGTATGTCGAGTCTGCGTCACGGTGACCGCGGGGGTGCGGTCACCGAGATCCGGGCAGCACTAGCAGCGTTGGGCATGCTCGAAAACCCCGATGAGGATTTGACCACCGGTAGACATGTCGCGCTGGATCTGTTCGACGACGACCTCGACCACGCCGTGCGCGCCTTCCAACAACATCGCGGACTGCTCGTCGACGGCATCGTCGGCGAAGCGACTTTCCGTGCGCTGAAAGAAGCTTCGTACCGGTTGGGCGCCCGCACGCTCAATCATCAGTTCGGCGCGCCGATGTACGGCGACGACGTGGCGACCTTGCAGGCCCGGTTGCAGGACCTCGGCTTCTACACGGGTCTGGTCGACGGGCACTTCGGCCTGCAGACCCACAACGCGCTGATGTCGTATCAGCGCGAATACGGCCTCTACCCCGACGGGATCTGCGGCCCAGAGACGTTGCGCTCCTTGTACTTTCTGGGTTCACGCGTCACCGGTGGCTCGCCGCACGCGATCCGCGAGGAAGAGCTTGTCCGCCGCTCAGGACCGCGGCTGTCCGGTAAGCGCATCATCATCGACCCGGGCCGCGGCGGGAACGACCACGGCCTGATCATGAGCGGCCCGGCCGGCCCGATCAGCGAAGCAGACATCCTGTGGGACTTGGCAAGCCGGCTCGAGGGCCGGATGACCGCCATCGGCATGGAGACCTTCCTGTCGCGTCCGGTGAACCGCGCACCCTCCGACGTGGAGCGGGCGGCGACGGCCAACACCGTCGGTGCTGATCTGATGATCAGCCTGCGTTGCGCCACCCAGCCGAGCCCGAATGCCAACGGCGTCGCGTCTTTCCATTTCGGTAATTCGCACGGCTCGGTGTCCACGATCGGCCGGATGCTTGCCGACTTCATTCAGCGAGAAGTGGTGGCGCGCACCGGATTACGCGACTGCCGCACCCACGGCCGGACCTGGGATCTGCTGCGGCTGACCCGGATGCCCACCGTGCAGGTGGACGTCGGCTACATCACGAACCCACGCGACCGCGCCATGCTGGTACAGGCGCAGGCCCGCGACGCACTCGCCGAAGGCATCCTCGCCGCGGTCAAGCGGCTGTATCTGCTCGGCAAGAATGACCGTCCCACAGGCACTTTCACGTTCGCCGAACTGCTGGCCCACGAATTGTCGGTCGAGCAGGCGGGCCGCGTCAGCCCCAGCTGAGTCCTAAACGCAGGGTCCGGCACCCGCACCGACGGGCTGCTGCAACTGCGCAGACTCCAGCAGCCGCTCCAGCGCCGCCTCGACGTCGGCCTTCCAGCCCAGCCCCTGCTCGAGTTCGAGCCGCAACCGCGGGAAGTAGCGGTGATGGCTGACGACGACGAAACCCGCGTCCTGCAGCAGATCGGCCTCCAGCACGCACTGCTCCACCGAGCAGTCGCCGAGCACCTCGACGACGGGGCGCAACTCCGGTGACACCGCGCGGGGATCCGACAGTTCGGCCACTTCGGCGGTGTGCCCGAACGCCTCGAGGGCGCGCACGCCGCGGCGAACCAGATCCCCCACCACCGAGGCGATCAGGTGACGCGACAAGCCGTCGGTGTCCTGACCGGATTCGACCCCCAGCGAGGTGAGCAGTACCGCGTCGGCACTGACCGGACCGGTCGGGAATCGACGTGCCCGCGGCACCGCGCGCGGCGGCGCGTAGAACGCGTAGCCAAGGCACGGGCTGTCCTCGGGCGGCAGCGGCATGTCGTGGTCGGGGTCGTCGACCTCGCTGTCGCGGCAGTGCACGGCCAACTGACCGCATGACCCCCACTCCAGCATGACCATCGACAGCCACGCTTCCTTCTCGAACTCGGGGTCGCTGAGGTGGTCGTCGGCCGCCGGAGCCGATTGGTCGGCGACGTTTCGCCCCGGAGCCGAGTGGTCGGCGACGTTTCGCCTCAGGGTGGACGGATCCACCTCCCAGTACACGCATCGGCGTGCGTGCTTGGGCAGCTGCTCGAACGCTTCGAGCCGCAGAGGCGTGATTCGCGCTGCCACTAAACTCCCCGAGTTCTACGCGGTGCTGACTTGCACGGCTGCCACTCCAGGATAGAAGCCCGCGGCGTCGGCGGCCTCTTTTCGCCAGGTTCGTTCACCGGTCGGCGCCCTCGGCTCGAATCGCGTTGTTGCACATGACTTTTCCTTCGGGAGCGGCGATCCGGCCAGCGGCCGCCGCGGTCAGTGTCACAGTGACGTAATTACGCCGTGTGATGGGTCAGCGGGTGGTCGAGTTCATCAAGTCGACAATCCGCTGCAAATCCTCGACGGAGCCGAACTCGACGACGATCTTGCCCTTGCGTTTGCCAAGACTGACTGTGACACGGGTATCGAACGCCGTCGACAGCTTCTCGGCAACGTCCTGCAGGCCGGGCATCTGAATCGGCTTGCGGCGCGGCGCGGTCGGCGTGGGCGCGGCCTCGCGGTTCGCCAGCGTGACCGCTTCCTCGGTCGCACGCACCGACAACCCCTCGGCGACGATCCGCGCCGCCAGTTCCTCCTGCTGCTCCGGCCCGCCTTCGAGCGACAACAGCGCGCGGGCGTGTCCGGCAGAAAGCACGCCGGCGGCCACCCGCCGCTGCACCGCGATGGGCAGCCGCAGCAGCCGGATCATGTTGGAGATCAGCGGGCGGGACCGGCCGATGCGGGCGGCGAGTTCGTCGTGGGTGACGCCGAACTCGTCGAGCAGCTGCTGATAGGCCGCCGCCTCCTCCAACGGGTTGAGCTGGACGCGGTGGATGTTCTCCAGCAGGGCGTCGCGCAGCATGCTGTCGTCGCCGGTTTCGCGGACGATCGCCGGGATGGTCGCCAGGCCGGCCTCCTGCGCGGCGCGCCAGCGCCGCTCCCCCATCACCAACTGGTAGCGCGGCGATCCCGGTACGGCGCGGACCACGATCGGCTGCATGAGACCGAACTCGCGGATCGAGTGCACCAGTTCGGCGAGCGCCTCCTCGTCGAACACCTGCCGCGGCTGGCGCGGGTTCGGGTCGATGGCCGACGGGTCGATCTCGCGGTACACCGCCCCGACGTCACCGACCGGTGCGCCGTTGGGGCCCGCGGCCGACGGTCCGCCGATCACCACGTCGGCCGCGGCGTCGCCCATCCGCGGGCCCAACGACGACGGGTCGCCGTCGGCTGGCCCGGTCGGAATCAGGGAGGCCAGTCCCCGGCCGAGACCGCTTCGCTTACGTGCCGGTTGAGTCATCGGTGCAATCTCCTCTTTCACACGAAACGAATCATCGGGGCATGGCCCGCTCGGCGAGTTCGCGGCTGGCGTCGAGATAGCTCATCGCACCGCGAGATCCGGGGTCGTAGTCGAGGATCGTCATCCCATATCCCGGCGCCTCGGACACCTTGACGCTGCGCGGGATCACGGTGCGCAACACCTTGTCACCGAAGTGCGCGCGGACGTCGGCGGCGACCTGGTCGGCGAGCTTGGTCCGGCCGTCGTACATCGTCAGGATGACGGTGGTGACATTGAGCGCGGGATTCAGGTGCGCCTTCACCATCTCGATGTTGCGGAGCAGCTGTCCCACACCTTCCAGTGCGTAGTACTCGCACTGGATCGGGATCAGCACCTCCGGCGCCGCCACAAGCGCGTTGATGGTCAGCAGGCCCAGCGACGGGGGGCAGTCGATGAACACGTAGTCGAAGTCGTGGTTCTGCAGTCCGGCCAGCGCGGTGCGGAGTCGGCCCTCCCGGGCGACCATGCTGACCAATTCGATCTCTGCGCCCGCGAGGTCGATGGTCGCCGGCACGCAGTACAACCGCTCGCTGTGCGGGCTGCGTTGCAGCGCGGCCTCCAGTGAGATCTCCCCGATCAACACCTCGTACGACGACGGTGTCCCTTCGCGGTGCTCGATCCCCAGCGCGGTGCTGGCGTTGCCCTGCGGGTCGAGGTCGATCACCAACACGTTCAGCCCCTGCAGCGCGAGCGCCGCGGCGACGTTCACCGCGGTCGTCGTCTTGCCGACCCCACCCTTCTGGTTGGCGATGGTGAACACTCGCTGATGCGCCGGGCGGGGCAGCCCGCCCTTGGCCGCGGCGTGCAACAGCTTGACCGCGCGTTCGGCCTCCGCGCCGATCGGGGTGTCCAACACGGCCGGGTCGGTCCACGACTCCTGTGGCGCCGCATCCCATGTTTCACGTGAAACATCGGCGGGTGGCTGCTGCTCCTCACGCGGCGAGTGTGCGCCGTCAGCAACCGGACTCATCCCTTCCTCCTGCCCGACCGCGACGATCGTCTGGCCGTCCGATCCGGTGGATCGCGCCGCGCCACGACCGCGGTCACGGGTGGATCCAAGTAGTCCGCGCCACATCTCATCACCCTTACATCGACCGCACCGAGCGATGCCATCACACGCCGGTGCTGTTGAATCTCTTGCTCTGCACGGTCGCCTTTGATGGCGATCATCCGGCCCTCCGCGCGCAACAGCGGCACGCTCCATCTCGTCAGTTTGTCCAATGGCGCCACCGCCCTGGAGACCACTGCGTCCATCTCCCCCGCTTCTTGCCGCACGGCCTTGTCCTCGGCCCGCCCCCGGATGATCGTGATCTTCAAGCCAAGGTCCTCGACCACCTCGCGCAGGAACTCGCTGCGGCGAAGGAGTGGTTCGATGAGCGTGAGCCGAAGATCCGGTCGGGCCAACGCCAACGGTATCCCGGGCAGCCCCGCACCACTACCGATGTCCGCGACGCGCTCGTCGGGACCGAGCAGCTCGTTGACGGCGGCGCTGTTCAATATGTGGCGGTCCCAGATCCGGCCGACTTCCCTCGGGCCCAGCAGGCCACGCTCGACGCCAGCGCCGGCCAGAATCTCCGCGTATCGGTTCGCGCGCTCCGCCTCAGATCCGAAGAGGACCGTGGCCGCTGCCGGCGCCGCGGACACCTCCGCATGTTTCACGTGAAACATCCTCCGGATCGAGCGGGCCGGCAGCGCGGCGAGAACTACATGGATGTAACTCAGTCGAGCAGGACGACCACGCGACGCGACGGCTCGACACCCTCGCTCTCGCTGTGCACGCCGTCGACCGCGGCGACCGCGTCGTGCACGATCTTGCGCTCGAACGGAGTCATCGGGCTCAGCTCCTCGCGCTCTCCCGACTCCAGCACCCGGCGGGCCACCTTCTCGCCAAGGGCGGCCAGCTCGTCCCGACGACGCCGGCGCCACCGCGCGATGTCCAGCATCAGCCGGCTGCGCTCACCGGTCTTCTGGTGCACCGCCAACCGGGTCAACTCCTGCAGCGCGTCGAGCACCTCGCCCTTGCGGCCGACCAACTTGTTCAGATCGCTGCCGCCGTCGATGCTCACCACAGCGCGGTCACCCTCGACGTCCAGGTCGATGTCCCCGTCGAAATCCAACAGGTCCAACAACTCCTCGAGATAGTCGCCGGCGATCTCCCCTTCGGCAACCAGTCGCTCTTCCAGATCGTCGTCGATCGTCCCGGATGTGCTTTCCGTCCCGTTGTCCTCGTCCGCCAGCTCGTCGCTGCGTTCCGTCGTCTCGGCGTCTGTCATGCCTGCCTCTCCCTCTCCACCGGAAACTGCTCCGGTCAACGCTTACGTTTCTTCGGCCGGGCGCCTGGGCGCGGCGCCGCACCCGGCTGGGGCGCGCTGTCGGCGTCCTGCACCGCGTCGCTCTCGACGCCCTCGCTCGCGGCGATCTCGGTTGCCTCGGCTTGCGCCTTACGCTGTGGTTTCGCACCCGGCTTTGGGGCGTTCGCCGCCCGCCGCTCCTGCGCCTCGACCTTCTTCGCCTCTTCCTCCTTGGCGATCATGCCGAACACGTAGTGCTGCTGGCCGAAGGTCCAGATGTTGTTCGCGAACCAGTACAGGATGATCGCCAGCGGCAGGAACGGTCCGCCCGCGACGACGCCGAACGGAAACACGTACAGCGCCAGCTTGTTCATCATCGCGGTCTGCGGGTTCGCCGCGGCCTCAGGGCTCTGCCGCGCCACCGACGCCCGGCTGTTGAAGTACGTCGCCACGCCCGCACAGATCATCAGCGGCAGTCCGACGGCGATCACCGCTCCCCGACTGAATTCGGTGAACGCGTCCAGACCGGTGGTCTGCGTCATGTACGCGCCGATCGGCGCGCCGAACAGATTGGCGTCCAAGAAGTGCGCGACGTCCGTCGGGCTGAAGATGTAGTTGCCGATCGACCGGTTCTGCTCCACCGACAGATTCAGGTGCCCGAAGCCCATCATCCCGCCGGTCCGGTTGAACGACCGCAGCACGTGATACAGCCCGAGGAACACCGGCACCTGCGCCAGGATCGGCAGGCATCCCATCAACGGATTGAAGCCGTGCTCGCGCTGCAGCTTCTGCATCTCCAGCGCCATGCGTTGGCGGTCCTTGCCGTACTTCTTCTGCAGCGCCTTGATCTGTGGCTGCAACTCCTGCATCTGCCGCGTGGTGCGGATCTGCCGGACGAACGGCTTGTACAGGATTGCGCGCAACGTGAAGACGAGGAACATCACCGCCAGCGCCCACGCGAAGAAGTTCGACGGACCAAGCACGAAAGCGAACGCCTTGTACCAAACCCACATGATTGCCGACACCGGCCAGTAGATGAAGTCCAGGCTGAACCAGTTAAACACGAGTCTCGCTTTCCACTTCGGCGCCGGATTGTGCACCCACACTGTCCCGGCGCGGGCTACGGCGACGCTCGGGTACCGGGTCCCATCCTCCCCGATGCCACGGGCCGCATTTCAACAGCCGCACCACCGCCAGCCACCCGCCCCGAATCAACCCGTGTTCGGTGAGCGCCTCCACCGCGTACTGGCTGCAGGTCGGGCTGAACCGACACGTCGGCAGCCGCATCGGCGAGATCGTGTGGCGGTACAACTCGATGAGGAAGATCAGGCCGCGAACGACGGGATTCATCGGTCCGCTGCCTCACGGCGCGGGCGGGTGCGGCGCAACGCCGTTCGCAGTTCCTGCTCCAGTCGCGCGGAGATGGCGTTGCGGCTACTTGGCAGCGCGCGGATCACGATGCGGTCCGCCGGGTCCAGTTCGTCGAGGAACGTTTTGGCGACATGCCGCAGGCGCCGGGACACCCGGTGTCGTTGCACCGCGCTGCCGACGGCTTTGGAGACAACCAAACCGATCCGCGGCCCGTTGTCGACACCGCCGTCCTCGGCGCGCAATGCGTGCACGACGAGATCGGGCTGCACCGCCCGTACCCCTTGACTGACAGTGGCGCCGAATTCGGTAGACCGCGTCATCCGGTACCGAGCCGGAAGCACCGCGCTAAACCCTGCGTCTAATCACGCAGTCAGCTTGCGGCGCCCCTTGGAACGCCGGTTCGCCACGATCGCCCGGCCGGCGCGGGTGCGCATCCGCAGCCGAAACCCGTGCACCCGCGCGCGACGGCGGTTGTTGGGCTGGAAGGTCCGCTTGCCCTTGGCCACGGCTGTTCACTCCTCGTTGCGTCTGGCATCCGCAACCCATGCCGATAACACGTCGTACCGGTGGGGACGCGATTGCCGTTGGTAAGCTCGTCCGTCTCGCTTGCTAACCGGCGCGGTCTCCAGACGAATCCGGGTCGCAGCCGTATCGCCGACGTTCGGGCGACTGTTCGAGGGTACTGACGAGATTTCGCTGGGTCAAACCTGGTCCGAGCGACCACCCGTCGCGGCCCGACGCTTTACATTCGCCACAGCCGTCACGCCCCCTCGGTGAGCAAAAATATGCATCCGTCCAATGTTGCAGAACGGTTGGCACCCGAAGAGAAAACTGTTAGCTTCTGCGAATGCCGCTTCGATAACGAAACGGCGACAGACAACGAAGCGGGGATGCCGACCAGTCGCGAGCCCACAGAGCGCACCATCACTGTGATGAGCCCCGGCCCGCGGCGTCCACGCCGGTAGACAACAGAGCGAGATGGCTGTCCTGTCTCCACAGGCTGTGGATAACTATGTGGACAGTTCGTCATCGTTCCTTTGGTCGTCTCCGGATCGGCCTCGAGGGGGTTGTGGTCATTGACAACTGACCCCGATCCACCCTTCGTCGCCGTATGGAACAACGTGGTTGCCGAACTCAACGGCGAAGGCCACAACGGCGAAGGCCACAACGGCGACTCGGCACTCCCCACTCTCACCCCGCAGCAAAGGGCCTGGTTGAAGCTGGTCCAACCCCTTGTCATCGCGGAGGGGTTTGCCTTGTTGTCGGTGCCGACCTCGTTTGTGCAGAACGAGATCGAACGACACCTGCGCGAACCCATCATTTCTGCATTGAGCCGTCAGCTCGGCCAGCGCGTCGAACTAGGTGTGCGCATCGCAGCCCCGACCCCAACCGAACCCGACGAGCCCGTCAACGGCTTCACCTCTGTGCCGCTCGGCACCGATCCCGACGAAGTCGACGAAGACTCCGAAGCGCTGGCCAGCGCCGAGGAGAGCTGGCCCTCGTACTTCTCCCACCGCCCGCAGGGCGCCCCCGCCGGCGAGCCGACCGCGGTCAACCTGAACCGTCGCTACACCTTCGACACGTTCGTCATCGGCGCCTCGAATCGGTTCGCTCACGCCGCGACGCTGGCGATTGCTGAGGCGCCCGCCAGGGCCTACAACCCGTTGTTCATCTGGGGTGAGTCCGGGCTCGGCAAGACGCACCTGTTGCACGCGGCCGGCAACTACGCCCAGCGGCTGTTCCCCGGCATGCGCGTCAAGTACGTCTCCACCGAGGAATTCACCAACGACTTCATTAACTCGCTCCGTGACGACCGCAAGGCCTCGTTCAAACGCAGCTACCGCGACATCGACGTGTTGTTGGTCGACGACATCCAGTTCATCGAAGGCAAGGAAGGCATCCAGGAGGAGTTCTTCCACACCTTCAACACGCTGCACAACGCCAACAAGCAGATCGTCATCTCCTCCGACCGGCCGCCCAAACAGCTGGCCACCCTGGAGGACCGGTTGCGCACCCGTTTCGAATGGGGGCTGATCACCGACGTTCAGCCGCCCGAGCTCGAAACGCGGATCGCGATCCTGCGCAAGAAGGCGCAGATGGACCGTCTCGACGTGCCCGGCGACGTGCTCGAATTGATCGCCAGCAGCATCGAACGCAACATCCGTGAACTCGAGGGCGCGCTGATCCGGGTCACCGCGTTCGCGTCGTTGAACAAGACGCCGATCGACAAGTCGCTGGCCGAGATCGTGCTGCGCGACCTGATCGCCGATGCGGGCACCATGCAGATCAGTACCGCGACGATCATGGCTGCCACCGCCGAATACTTCGAAACCAGCGTCGAGGAATTGCGCGGGCCGGGTAAGACCCGCGCGCTGGCGCAGTCCCGACAGATCGCCATGTATCTGTGTCGCGAGCTCACCGATTTGTCGTTGCCCAAGATCGGCCAGGCGTTCGGCCGAGACCACACCACGGTCATGTACGCGGAGAAGAAGATCCGCGGCGAAATGGCCGAGCGCCGTGAGGTCTTCGATCACGTCAAAGAGCTCACGACACGAATCCGCCAGCGCTCCAAGCGCTGACGTTTCGATCGTTCCTGACTCCGGGTAGCCCTCGGAGGACACAGCGCATCACAAAAAATCTTCGAAAAACTTGCGCACCGCCGGTATCAGTTGTCACACAGCCACGGTGTGGATACCCATGTGCACAACCTGCGATCAACCTTCGGATTTTCCGGTGTTTCGTTCACAACGCCGCCGAAGTCCACACTGCCTGCGCAGCTGCCCGGCATTCATCCACAACTGACGCACACCACGACACGCCCACCACGCTGGCCCGACACCGGGTTATCCCCAACGTCCACAACCCCTAATACTGTTGCTCGTATATCTCCAAAGATTGTTCTTCGAAGAAGCCACCTGGGGACACAACGATTCACCGGTCGGCGCGCCGCTTTGCGAACGTCCATGTCAGCCCGATCGATTAGCTTTCAAGTTGAGCCGGAAAGCTCTACGGTGGTTCATCGACAGCCGTTACGGTCGTTGGAGCGCATCGGGGAGACGCGTCGCGAGACACCGGGAAAACGCTGGTAAGACCTTGTTGTGGTGTGTATCGAAGGGACGCTATGAACGTGGCGACGACAACCGTTGGTCTCACCGATCTGAAATTCCGGTTAGTGCGCGAGGACTTCGCCGACGCCGTGGCCTGGGTTGCCAGGAATTTGCCCACCCGACCGACGGTCCCCGTCCTGGCCGGCGTCCTGCTCACCGGTACCGATGACGGTCTCACCATTTCCGGGTTCGACTATGAAGTTTCGGCCGAAGTCCAGGTTGCAGCCGAAATAGCTTCTCCCGGAAGCGTTTTGGTGTCCGGCCGGTTGTTGTCCGACATCACCAGAGCGTTGCCTGCCAAACCGGTCGACGTCAGCGTCGAGGGCACCCGCGTCTCCCTGACCTGCGGCAGCGCCCGCTTCTCGCTGCCCACCATGGCGGTCGAGGATTACCCGGCGCTGCCCGCGCTGCCCGAAGACACCGGCGTGATCTCGTCGCAGTTGTTCGCCGAGGCCATCGGCCAGGTCGCCGTGGCAGCCGGACGCGATGACACCCTGCCGATGCTGACCGGCATCAGGGTCGAGATCTCGGGCGAGAAGGTGGTTTTGGCCGCGACCGACCGGTTCCGGCTCGCGGTGCGTGAGCTGACATGGTCGACGACGTCGGCCGACATCGAGGCGGCGGTGCTGGTCCCGGCCAAGACGTTGGCCGAGGCGGCCAAGGCCGGTGCCGACGGAACCGACGTGCATTTGTCGCTCGGATCGGGATCCGCGGTCGGCGCGGACGGCCTGCTGGGCATTCGAAGCGAAGGCAAGCGCAGCACCACGCGCTTGCTCGACGCCGAGTTCCCGAAATTCCGTCAACTGTTGCCCGCCGAGCACACGGCGATCGCCACCATCGGTGTCGCGGAACTCACCGAGGCCATCAAGCGTGTGGCACTGGTCGCCGACCGTGGTGCGCAGGTGCGGATGGAGTTCGCCGACGACGTGCTGCGGTTGTCGGCCGGTGCCGACGATGTCGGCCGCGCCGAAGAAGACCTTCCGGTGTCGTTCTCGGGTGACCCGCTGACCATCGCGTTCAACCCGACGTATCTGACCGACGGCTTGAGTTCGTTGCATTCGGAGCGCGTGACATTCGGTTTCACGACCCCCAGTCGTCCTGCGGTGTTGCGTCCGGCAGGTGAGGATGATGGGTCTGTCGGTGAAAGTGGGCCGTTCCCGGCCGCGCAAACCGACTACGTCTACCTGTTGATGCCGGTGCGGCTTCCGGGCTGACCGGCCCTATCGCCACGAAAGAGGCGCGCACATGCAATTGGGTCTCGTCGGCCTAGGCAAAATGGGTTTCAACATGCGGGAACGCCTGCGTCAAGGCGGTCACGAGGTGGTCGGATACGACCCGCGGCCCGAGGTCACCGACGTGCCGACGCTCGCAGCGCTCGCCGAAGCACTCACCGCCCCCCGGGTGGTCTGGGTGATGGTGCCCTCAGGGCCGGTGACGCATGAAACCATCGCGGCGTTGGCCGATCAGCTCAGTGCGGGCGACATGGTGATCGACGGCGGCAACTCCCGCTACACCGAGGATGGTCCGCACGCAAAGTTGTTGGGCGACAAGGGAATCGCCTATATCGACGCCGGTGTTTCCGGCGGCGTCTGGGGCCTCACAGAGGGTTACGGCCTGATGGTGGGCGGCAGCAAGGCCGACGTGGAACGGGCCATGCCGATCTTCGACACCTTGCGTCCTGCCGGCCCACGCGAAGACGGATTCGTCCATGCCGGGCCCGTCGGCGCCGGACACTACGCGAAAATGGTGCACAACGGCATCGAGTACGGCCTGATGATGGCCTATGCCGAGGGTTACGAATTGTTGGCCGCCGAAGACTTGATCACCGACACCCAGGCGGTCATCCAGGCCTGGACCAACGGCACGGTGGTGCGGTCGTGGTTGCAGCAACTGCTGGCCAAGGCGCTGAAGGAAGACCCGGAATTCGACGCGATCAGCGGCTACACCGAGGATTCGGGCGAAGGCCGGTGGACAGTCGAAGAGGCGATCAACCACCGGGTGCCCATGCCGGTGATCGCGGCGTCATTGTTCGCGCGGTTCGCGTCCCGGCAGGAAGAGTCGCCCGCGATGAAAGCCGTGTCGGCGCTGCGCAACCAGTTCGGTGGCCACGCCGTCAAGAGGATCAGCGAGTCCGGCTAGGTGTTCATCCGTCGTCTGGGCTTACAAGACTTCAGATCCTGGCCGAAGGTCGACCTGGAACTGGCACCTGGGCGCACGGTGTTCGTCGGTCCCAACGGCTTCGGCAAGACGAATCTCGTTGAGGCGCTGTGGTATTCGTCGACGCTCGGTTCGCACCGGGTGGCGTCGGACGCGCCGCTGATCCGGGCCGGCGCCGAGCGCGCGGTGGTGTCCACCATTGTCGTCAACGATGGCCGCGAACTGGCTGTCGACCTGGAGATCACCGCGGGCCGGGCGAACAAGGCGCGGTTGAACCGCTCCCCCGTGCGCTCCGCGCGCGAGATCCTCGGTGTGCTGCGGGCCGTGCTCTTCGCGCCGGAGGACCTGGCGCTGGTGCGCGGCGACCCGAGTGAACGCCGACGCTACCTCGACGAATTGGCCACCACCAGGCGACCGCGGATCGCGGGCATCCGCGCCGATTACGACAAGGTGCTGCGGCAGCGCTCCGCGCTGCTCAAAACCGCGGGCCCGGCGCGGCACCGCGGCGACCGCAGCGTGCTGGACACCCTCGACGTGTGGGACGGACATCTGGCTGCGCACGGCGCGCAACTCATCGCCGCGCGCGTCGAACTGGTCAACCAACTGGCGCCCGAAGTGGAGAAGGCCTACCAACTACTGGCGCCCTCGTCGCGGCCTGCGGCCATTCAGTACCGCAGCGCCGTCGAGGTCGTCGAAAACGAAGCCGCCGCCGGAAACCACAACGCCGAGATGTTCGAGGCCGCGCTGCTGGAAGCGCTGGCCCGGCGCCGCGACGCCGAACTCGACCGCGGCGTCTGCCTGGTCGGCCCCCACCGCGACGACCTGGAACTGCGGTTGGGCGATCAACTCGCGAAAGGCTTTGCCAGCCACGGGGAATCGTGGTCGATGGCGTTGGCGCTGCGGCTGGCGGGTTACGAACTGCTTCGCGCCGAGGGCGGCGACCCGGTGCTGTTACTCGACGACGTGTTCGCCGAACTGGACAACGCGCGCCGACAGGCGCTGGCCAACGTCGCCGCGAACGCCGAGCAGGTGTTGGTGACCGCCGCAGTGCACGAGGACATCCCCGCGGACTGGGACGCCCGCCGGGTCGAGATCGCGATGCGCGACGACGACTCCGGCCGAGTATCGATGGTGGTGCCATGACATCCGACGACGACACCGCCGCAGGGCCGCCCGCACATCTAGCCAACCTGGCGGGCATGGATCTGGTGCGCCGAACGCTCGAGGAGGCCCGCGGCGCGGCCCGCATCCAGGGCAAGGATGTCGGTCGTGGGCGCACGTCGCCCGCCCGCCGCCGGGTGGCAGGGACCAGCCGGCGCCGCTGGTCCGGGCCAGGTCCGGACTCTCGGGATCCGCAACTGTTGGGTGCGGCGACCAGCGACCTGGCCCGCAGTCGCGGGTGGTCGGGCCGGGTCGCGGAGGGGTCAGTGTTCGGGCGGTGGCCGGGTCTGGTCGGCGAGCAGATCGCCGCGCACGCCGCGCCGACGTCACTGACCGACGGGGTGCTGACCGTCTCGGCAGAATCGACGGCGTGGGCCACGCAGCTCCGGATGGTGCAGGCGCAACTGTTGGCCAAGATCGCCGCCGCCGTGGGCGACGGGGTGGTGACGTCGCTGAAAATCGTCGGCCCGGTAGCGCCGTCGTGGCGCAAGGGGCGGTATCACATCGCAGGCCGTGGACCCCGCGACACGTACGGCTGAGGCCGTCGTTGCCGGTGGGCTGAGAGCCGCCAGAAGGCCGCGAGCCTACCTCCTGAGCGACTTCACGCACCTGAGATCGAGAAATTCCACAGACGGCGCAAATAGGTGTGCAGAAACGCCGCCTCAGAATCGGTCCTGGCACTATCTCCCGGTAGACTGTTCTCATGACTTGCCGACGGTGACCGATTCGCCGTCAGAGCACCACCCCCCATTCAGAAAGTAGGGAAGCTTCCGCCCGTGGCTGCTGCTAAGAAGAAAGCACAGGAACAGTACGGCGCCGATTCGATCAAGGTCCTCGAGGGCCTCGAGGCCGTCCGCAAACGACCCGGCATGTACATCGGATCCACCGGTGAACGAGGTCTGCACCACCTCATCTGGGAGGTCGTGGACAACGCGGTTGACGAGGCGATGGCCGGCTTCGCCACCGAGGTGTCCGTCCGACTCCTCGACGACGGGGGCGTCGAGGTCACCGACAACGGCCGCGGCATCCCGGTGGCCATGCACTCGACCGGCATCCCCACCGTCGACGTCGTGATGACGGTGCTGCACGCGGGCGGCAAATTCGAGGAAGGCGCCTACAGCGTCTCCGGCGGGTTGCACGGCGTGGGCGTCTCGGTGGTCAACGCGCTGTCCACCCGCTTGGAGGCGGACATCCGCACCGACGGGTACGAGTGGTTCCAGACCTACGACAACTCGGTCCCCGGCACGCTCAAGCAGGGCGAGAAGACCAAGAAGACCGGCACGACCATCAGGTTCTGGGCCGATCCCAATGTCTTCGAGACCACCAACTACGACTTCGAAACGGTGGCCCGCAGGCTGCAGGAGATGGCCTTCCTCAACAAGGGCCTGACCATCACCCTGTCCGATGAGCGGGTGTCGGCCGAGGAGGTCACCGACGAGGTCGTCAGCGACACCGCCGAGGCGCCGAAGTCGGCGGAGGAAAAAGCGGCCGAGGCGTCGGGTCCGCACAAGGTGAAGCACCGCACCTTCCACTACCCCGGTGGTCTTGTCGACTTCGTCAAGCACATCAACCGGACGAAAACGCCCATCCACCAGAGCATCGTCGACTTCGCAGGCAAGGGCGAAGGTCACGAGGTGGAGATCGCGATGCAGTGGAACGCCGGCTACTCCGAGTCGGTGCACACCTTCGCCAACACGATCAACACCCATGAGGGCGGCACCCACGAAGAGGGGTTCCGCGCCGCGCTGACCAGCGTGGTGAACAAGTACGCGAAGGACAAGAAGCTCCTCAAGGACAAGGATCCCAACCTCACCGGCGACGACATCCGTGAGGGCTTGGCCGCGGTGATCTCGGTCAAGGTGGCCGAACCGCAGTTCGAAGGCCAGACGAAGACCAAGCTCGGCAACACCGAGGTGAAGTCGTTCGTGCAGAAGATCTGCAACGAGCAGATGAGCCACTGGTTCGAGGCCAATCCGGCCGAGGCGAAAACCGTTGTGAACAAAGCGGTCTCGTCGGCGCAGGCGCGGATCGCGGCTCGCAAGGCGCGTGAGTTGGTGCGCCGCAAGAGCGCGACGGACATCGGCGGCCTGCCCGGCAAGCTGGCGGACTGCCGCTCCACCGATCCGCGTAAGTCGGAACTCTATGTGGTGGAGGGCGATTCGGCAGGCGGCTCGGCCAAGAGCGGTCGCGATTCGATGTTCCAGGCGATCCTGCCGTTGCGCGGCAAGATCATCAATGTCGAAAAGGCGCGCATCGACCGGGTGCTGAAGAACACCGAAGTCCAGGCGATCATCACCGCGCTGGGCACCGGCATTCACGACGAGTTCGACATCACCAAGCTGCGCTATCACAAGATCGTGCTGATGGCCGACGCCGACGTCGACGGCCAGCACATCTCGACGCTACTGCTGACGCTGTTGTTCCGGTTCATGAAGCCGCTGATCGAGAACGGCCACGTGTTCCTGGCGCAACCGCCGCTGTACAAGCTGAAGTGGCAGCGCTCCGAACCGGAGTTCGCCTACTCAGACCGCGAACGCGACGGTCTGCTGGAGGCAGGCAAGAAGGCCGGCAAGAAGATCAACGTCGACGACGGCATCCAGCGCTACAAGGGTCTCGGCGAGATGGACGCCAAGGAGTTGTGGGAAACCACCATGGATCCGTCGGTGCGGGTGCTGCGTCAGGTGACGTTGGACGACGCCGCAGCCGCCGACGAATTGTTCTCCATCCTGATGGGCGAGGACGTCGAGGCGCGCCGCAGCTTCATCACGCGCAACGCCAAAGATGTTCGCTTCCTTGATGTTTAGTGGCTAAGTAGACAACCAATAGGGCTGAAAATTCATGACTGATACCACGTTGCCGCCAGGCGACGAAGCCGGCGACCGCATCGAGCCTGTCGACATTCAGCAGGAGATGCAGCGCAGCTACATCGACTACGCGATGAGCGTCATCGTCGGGCGCGCGCTGCCCGAGGTGCGTGACGGCCTCAAGCCGGTGCACCGCCGGGTGCTCTACGCGATGTACGACTCGGGCTTCCGCCCGGATCGCAGTCACGCGAAATCGGCGCGCTCCGTTGCCGAAACGATGGGCAACTACCACCCGCACGGCGACGCGTCGATCTACGACACCCTGGTCCGGATGGCCCAGCCGTGGTCGCTGCGCTACCCGCTGGTCGACGGCCAGGGCAACTTCGGCTCGCCGGGTAACGATCCGCCGGCGGCCATGAGGTACACAGAAGCGCGGCTGACTCCGTTGGCGATGGAGATGCTGCGCGAAATCGACGAGGAGACAGTCGATTTCATCCCGAACTACGACGGGCGTGTGCAGGAGCCGACGGTACTGCCGAGCCGCTTCCCGAACCTGCTCGCCAACGGCTCGGGCGGTATCGCGGTCGGCATGGCCACCAACATCCCGCCGCACAACCTGCGTGAGCTGGCCGAGGCGGTGTACTGGTGCCTGGAGAACCACGACGCCGACGAGGAAGCCACCCTGGAGGCGGTCTGCGAACGCGTCAAGGGGCCCGACTTCCCCACCAAGGGTCTGATCGTCGGGTCGCAGGGCATCTCCGACATGTACAAGACCGGCCGCGGGTCGGTGCGCATGCGCGGCGTCTGCGAGATCGAAGAGGACAACCGCGGCCGCACCGGCATCGTGATCACCGAGCTTCCGTACCAGGTGAACCACGACAACTTCATCACCTCGATCGCCGAGCAGGTGCGCGACGGCAAGCTGGCAGGCATCTCGAACATCGAGGACCAGTCCAGTGACCGCGTCGGTCTGCGAATTGTGGTGGAGCTCAAGCGCGATGCGGTCGCCAAGGTGGTGCTGAACAACCTCTACAAGCACACCCAGCTGCAGACCAGCTTCGGCGCCAACATGCTGGCGATCGTCGACGGCGTGCCCCGCACGCTGCGCCTGGACCAGCTGATCCGGCACTACGTCAACCACCAACTCGACGTCATCGTCAGGCGCACCACCTATCGGCTGCGCAAGGCCAACGAGCGGGCCCACATCCTGCGCGGTCTGGTCAAGGCGCTCGACGCGCTCGACGAGGTGATCGCGTTGATCCGGGCGTCGGAGACCGTCGACGTCGCCCGGCAGGGCTTGATCGAGTTGCTCGACATCGACGAGATCCAGGCCCAGGCGATCCTGGACATGCAGTTGCGCAGGCTGGCGGCCCTGGAACGGCAGAAGATCGTCGACGATCTGGCCAAGATCGAGGCCGAGATCGCCGACCTGGAAGACATCCTGGCCAAGCCCGAACGGCAGCGCGCCATCGTGCGCGACGAGCTCGGCGAGATCGTCGACAAGTACGGCGACGACCGGTTGACGCGCATCGTCGCCGCAGACGGCGACGTCAGCGACGAGGACCTGATCGCCCGCGAGAACGTCGTCGTCACGATCACCGAGACCGGCTACGCCAAGCGCACCAAGACCGACCTGTACCGCAGCCAGAAGCGCGGCGGTAAGGGAGTCCAGGGCGCGGGGCTCAAGCAGGACGACATCGTCAACCACTTCTTCGTGTGCTCGACGCATGACTGGATCCTGTTCTTCACCACGCAGGGCCGGGTGTACCGCGCCAAGGCGTACGACCTGCCGGAGGCGTCGCGGACCGCGCGCGGTCAGCACGTCGCGAACCTGCTGGCCTTCCAGCCGGAGGAGCGCATCGCCCAGGTCATCCAGATCAAGAGTTACGAGGATGCGCCGTATCTGGTGTTGGCCACCAAGAAGGGTCTGGTGAAGAAGTCCAAGCTCACCGACTTCGACTCCAATCGCTCCGGCGGCATCGTCGCGGTGAACCTTCGTGACGGTGACGAACTGGTTGGCGCGGTGCTGTGCTCGGCGGAAGACGACCTGCTGCTGGTGTCGGCCAAGGGCCAGTCGATCCGGTTCTCAGCAACCGATGAGGCGCTGCGTCCGATGGGTCGGGCGACCTCCGGTGTGCAGGGCATGCGGTTCAACGAAGAGGACACCCTGCTGTCGCTGAACGTGGTCCGGCCGGACACATATTTGCTGGTCGCGACGTCCGGCGGCTACTCGAAGCGGACCGCGATCGACGAGTACCCGGTTCAGGGCCGCGGCGGCAAAGGGGTGCTGACGATCCAGTTCGACAAGCGCCGTGGCACTCTGGTCGGAGCGTTGATTGTCGATGACGACACAGAGTTGTATGCCATCACCTCCGGTGGGGGCGTCATCCGGACGGCGGCTCGCCAGGTCCGCAAGGCCGGGCGGCAGACCAAGGGTGTTCGCTTGATGAACCTGGGTGAGGGCGACACACTGATTGCCATTGCGCGCAACGCGGAAGAGGGCGACAGTACCGACGAGGTCAACACCGACGTCGGTGAGTAGCCGGTGGCGGACAGGTAAGGAGCCGTAGGTGAGTTCACCGAACGAGCCGGGGTACCCCCGCGCGGGCGACGCCCCCGGCAGCGCCAACGGCTCCGGTGGCGCGCCGTCGTCGAAGGAGAACGGCTCGCTCGGCAACGCGGCAGCCCGCGGCGGCAACGACGTCCCACCGTGGCAGCGGGGGCCCGCGAACCGGGCCCCACGTCAGCCGCAGCGTCAAGCTCCCGAGGGTGGCCACAACGCCGGTGTGGACGCTCGGCTGAACCGGTTCATTGCCGGCGGGTCCGGGTCGTCCGCGCAGGCGCCGTCGCACGAACAGGACGCGCCTGCGTTCGGTGAGCGCACCGAGACGGTGCGGCCCGAGAGTTACGCCAGTGAGCTGCCCGACCTGTCGGGGCCCGCGCCGCGACCGGCGCAGCCGCGCAAGGAACAGCAGCGGCCGACGTCGGAGCCGGCCAGCAGGCCCGCGGCGTCCAATCGCGTGCAGGTCAGCACCCGGCACAAGGGGCCGGTGCGGGCCAGCATGCAGATCCGCCGCATCGATCCGTGGAGCACGTTGAAGGTTTCGCTGGTGCTGTCGGTGGCGCTGTTCTTCGTGTGGATGATCGCGGTCGCGTTCCTGTACCTGGTGCTCGGCGGCATGGGCGTGTGGAGCAAGTTGAACAGCAACGTCGGCGACCTGCTGACCAGCGCGGGCGGCAGCTCCGGTGGTGAGTTGGTGTCCAGCGGAACGATCTTCGGCGGGGCCGCGTTGATCGGCCTGGTGAACATCGTGCTGCTGACGGCGATGGCGACCTGTGCGGCGTTCATCTACAACTTGACCACCGATCTGGTGGGTGGGGTGGAAGTCACGCTGGCCGACAGGGATTGAGATCCCGGCGGGGTAGGAGCGCTGGGGGCACCTCCCGCCCCGAAGGGGCAGGGGGACGACTGGGGGAATCAGTTTGGGCGGCGGCACAGCGGTGAGGTAATCTCGTCGCTCGGCCGTACGCATTTCGGGGCTATAGCTCAGGCGGTTAGAGCGCTTCGCTGATAACGAAGAGGTCGGAGGTTCGAGTCCTCCTAGCCCCACGGAAAGGTGCATACCTTGAGGCTGGTGTTCGTGCTCGCGGCCATCGCCGTTGCGGTGCTGGTGTGGCGGTCGCGGCACGGCGTCGAGGTGTGGCACACCGCGGCCGACGTGCCGTCCTGACCACATCAGGGGCCTTAGCTCAGTTGGTAGAGCGCTACCTTTGCAAGGTAGATGTCAGGAGTTCGATTCTCCTAGGCTCCACAGTCAACCCTTGCTAGCCATGCCGGCCGCGGTGATGGAACAGCAGCCCGCCGTACTCCCCGAACGGATACTGCGCCTGCGAGTCGAACGTCGGCGGCAGAGCACTCACCTGTGCGTTGCCTTCCGTCTGACACACGCTGGCATTGCCCGTGAAACTGCACGGCGGTGGCGTTGCGTCCGCTTGAGCCAGCGGTGCGAGGGTGATCGCGGCGGCGCCGCCCGCGGCGAGCAGGGCGGGCGTGATGAAATTGCGGATCTTCATGGTTCGGCCTTTCTTTGTTGAGTGGTTCCGTGTGAACCTGCTCGCCGAACGTAAGTCCGCGGGATGGTTGCTGGCTCGCTTGTGCGCACTGCCCGCACAACGAGCGATAAGCAAGTTCTGCGCATTGTGCTCGCTGATAATCTGGCAACTAGAGCTATTGAGATATCAACAGGAATTCCCTGTATTTTTAAGCGCGGCTGTCATCTACAGTTAACTGTCGAAGTCGTATTTGGGAACTGGGGGGCAACGATGAACCGTGACGACACCGATCAGGGCAGGCGCTCGCGCAGGCGCACGCAATGGGTAGCGGCGGGCGCCGTCGCGCTCGGCCTGGGAGCGGTGACTACGACGATCGTCACCGGGGGCACGGAGATGGGGTCGGTGCCGTCGGCGGCAGCCTCGACCACGGACGCGACCCCCTGGGTTCCACGCCCGAACACCCTGCCGCAGTTCTTCCCGGACATGAACTCTGAGGTCGGCGGTCAGGGCACCGTCAGGGCGCCGTCGGCCTCCAACCCGGTGTTGGCGTGGGCGGCCAAGGCCACCGACGCAGGCCAGGACATCCAAAGCGCCATCCGCAGTGCGGAAGCGGCCATCTCCGCGCGCGACGTCGCAGGCGCCAAGGCGGCCTGTCAGCGGATGAGTTCAGCGAACCAACGGCTCAGCAGCATGCTGCCGACGCCCGTAAAAGCGTTGACGTCCGAAGTCCAGGCCGTCGTCGATGAGATCGGCTCCGCGGCCAGCATCTGTCTCAACGCCGGGCCCGATGCGGGACAGGGTGAGATCGACGCCTTCACCTCGCACGTGAATTCCGCACTCGCGCACTACAACCGGGCTCTGCAGATCGGCGCGGACAACTCCGCCCCGCGGGACCGGCCGGGCTTGATGAACTGACCGCCGGTCAGCACTCGACGACGTTCAGGGCCAGTCCGCCCTTCGACGTCTCCTTGTACTTGTCCTTCATGTCGGCGCCGGTATCGCGCATCGTCTTGATCGCGGTGTCCAGACTGACGTGATGAGTTCCGTCCCCGTGCAACGCCATTCGCGCCGCGGTGATCGCCTTGACCGCGGCGACGGCGTTGCGCTCGATGCACGGGATCTGCACCAGGCCGCCGACCGGGTCGCAGGTCAACCCGAGGTTGTGTTCGATGCCGATCTCGGCGGCGTTCTCCACCTGGGCCGGTGATCCGCCCAGCACTGCCGCCAATCCGGCGGCGGCCATCGAGCACGCCGAACCGACCTCGCCCTGACAACCGACCTCAGCGCCGGAGATCGACGCGTTGGCCTTGAACAGCTGACCGATCGCCGCGGCCGTCAGCAGGAACTCCACGATGCCGTCGTCGGTGGCGCCGGGGACGAAACGCGAATAGTAGTGCAGGACAGCCGGAATCACGCCCGCCGCCCCGTTGGTCGGCGCCGTCACCACCCGCCCGCCCGCGGCGTTCTCCTCGTTGACGGCCAGCGCGTACACCGTCAACCAGTCCATCGCGTACAGCGGATCGTCGGCATCGAGCGACTCAGCTAGCAGACGTGCGCGCCGCTTGACCCGCAGCCTGCCCGGCAGCGTGCCCGACGCGGCCAGGCCCGCGCTGACGCACTCCTGAAACGCCGCCCAGATCCGCAGCAGGCCTGCTCGCAGATCGGGTTCGCGGCCCAACGCCGCCTCGTTGCGGGCCATCAATTCCGCGATGCTGCAATGGTTTTCGGTCGCAAGCCGGACCAGTTCCTCGGCGGTGTTGAACGGATACGGGACAGCGGGCTCTGCGCGGGGATGCGCGGCTTCGTGCTCGTCGACGACAAAGCCGCCGCCGACCGAGTAGTACACGCGCCGCGACAGTTCGGCGCCGTCGCTGTCGAAGGCTGAGAACACCATGCCGTTGCTGTGAAACTTCATGGCACGCAACGACAAAACGATGTCAGCAGCGTGGTCGAACAGAATCGTGTGGGTGCCGGCCAGCAACAGCTTGCCGCCGGAGTTGATCTCCTCGACCCTGGTCCGGGCGAACGCCGGATCGATGGTCTCGGGTTCGTTGCCCTCCAGTCCGAGCACCACCGCGCCGGGCGTGCCGTGCCCGGCGCCGGTCGCGCCCAGCGACCCGTACAACTCGACGCGTACCCGCGCCACATCGGGCAACAGCCCGTCGTCGCTGAGGTGTCGCGCGAACCGCCCGGCGGCGCGCATCGGCCCCACGGTGTGCGAACTCGACGGCCCGATACCAATGGAGAACAGATCAAAGACCGAGACGGCCATGGGATTACGGTCTTGGCGTCACGTCGACGCTTGGCGGCAACGGCGACGGTTCCGGCTGCATCGACCGGCGGACGATCGAGAACGCCACCGCTCCCCCGGCCAGCACCGCCGCGCCCACCGCGATGATCACCAGAGGCCGCCGCCTGCGCTTGGGCTTGCGGGCGTCGGCGATCACGGCGGGCAGGCTCGCGATCACGTCCTGCGCCGCCGCGAGTTCCTGAGCGATGGTGTCCTGCGCCTCGCCGATCTCCTTGGCCAGCCTGCTCTTCTCAAGGCTGCGGCGGATCCGCTCGGCCGCCGACTGGGCGCCCTGCAGACTCAGCCCAACTGTGCCGCGGGTGACGTCGACCGGACCGACCGCGGTGTACTTCAAGCCTCGGCCCAACCGCTGGCTCGGGGTCAACCGGACGTCCGTCTTCAAGCTCATGTCCACCTCTTCCGCGGCGTGATCGTCAGTCGCCTCCCAGCCTGCCACCAAGTGCCACCCCGCGTCGGCCGTTGGACGGCAGGTGGCACACTGTCATCCCGTGACGAGCCCCATTCAGACCGCGACCGCGACCCTGCACACCAACCGCGGTGACATCAAGATCGCACTGTTCGGAAACCACGCCCCCAAGACCGTCGCGAACTTTGTCGGGCTGGCGCAGGGCACCAAGGACTACAGCACCGAGAACGCGTCGGGCGGCTCGTCGGGTCCGTTCTACGACGGCGCGGTCTTCCACCGCGTCATCGACGGTTTCATGATCCAGGGCGGCGACCCGACCGGCACCGGTCGCGGCGGCCCCGGCTACCAGTTCGCCGATGAATTCCACCCCGAGTTGCAGTTCGACAAGCCCTACCTGCTCGCGATGGCCAACGCAGGGCCCGGCACCAACGGCTCGCAGTTCTTCATCACGGTCGGCAAGACGCCGCACCTGAACCGCAGGCACACGATCTTCGGCGAGGTCGTCGACCCCGAGTCGCAGAAGGTGGTCGACGCCATCGCCACGACGCCAACGGACCGCAGCGACCGGCCCACCGATCCGGTGGTGATCGAGTCGATCACGGTGTCCTGAGGCTCAACGAGAGCCGGCATAGCCGGCGGCAGTCAATGCGTCGAGCACGTTGAGCGGGTCGGTGCCCAGATCCCATCGGGTCAGCACCACCAGTTGATCGTCATTGGTGTCGATCTCGAGCAGCCGTACTTTCCGGGCCAACCGACGGAACTCGGTGATCCGGATGATCTTGATATCGGCGGGGCGAAGCAGGTTTGAGCCCGTCCACCCGCGGATAACTAGACCATCGTCACGGATTGCCAGTTTTGGTCGTGCGCGCCACGACGCGCTTGCAAACACGAGCAAACCCACTGCGGCAATCCCCAGCAGAATGCGGCCGGGAGGATCTGTGATCACGGTCACAGCAGCGATAGCCAAGATAAGCCCGATCATGCCGCAAGCTGCGATTCCGAGCGTGGAAGGGCTCCACTCAGTTTGCTGCATTGGTAACTAACACCCTTTTACCGTTGCTAATGGGGTTATCCACAAGTGCTATCCCCAATGGGGATGAATCACATCGGTGTGATCCGGTGACCGCAAGGTTGCTAAATGGGTAACGCGCGTAGACCAAGTTGAATTCATACCGATGGTCGGTGGGGCTAGCGCCACCGCATCGTGAGCAACAACCCGGTGATCATGAAAGCAAAGGCGATGGCGTAGTTCCACGGGCCGAGGTCGGCCAGGAACGGGATCGCGTTCGACGCGAGCTGGAAGACGAGCAGCCACACCAGGCCGATGAGCATCAAACCGCAGAACAACACGACGAACCACACGCTCGACGGCCCGGCCTTGACCTTGACCGGCGTCCGGCTCACCGGGTTGATGGTGAAGTCGTTCTTCTTGCGAACCTTGGACTTGGGCATGGCTACCTTTGCGGACAATCTGCGTACACAGTGCGACGATGTAACTACGAGCCTAACGCAGGAGCACCCTAGCCAAGAATTCCTGGAGACGAGCTGATGGACAAGCCGCGCCGTAGCGCCTGGCGGTTCGGCGTGCCGGTGGTCTGTCTGCTGGCGGGTCTGCTGCTGGCAGCAACACACGGCGTTTCCGGCGGCAGCGAAATCCGGCGTAGCGACGCGCCGCGCCTGGTCGACCTGGTGCGCGAGGCCCAGACGTCGGTGGATCGCCTTTCCGCCGAACGCGACTCACTGGCGTCGAGCATCGACAACCATCACGGCGGCTCCCCGGGCGCGGATGCGGCGCTGGCGGCGATCACCAACCGGTCGGCCAAGCTGGCCGTCGACGCGGGCCTGGACCCGATCCGCGGCCCCGGCCTCGTCGTCACCCTCAACGATGCGCAGCGCGACGCAGAAGGCCGCTTCCCCCGCGACGCCTCCCCCGACGATCTCGTGGTGCATCAGCAGGACATCGAGGCGGTGCTGAATGCGTTGTGGAGTGCCGGCGCCGAGGGCATCCAGATGCAGGACCAGCGGATCATCGGCACCTCGGCCCCGCGCTGTGTCGGAAACACGCTGCTGTTGAACGGTCGCACATACAGCCCGCCCTATGTGATCACCGCGGTCGGCGACGCGGCGGCCATGCAGGCGGCGCTGGCGGCCACCCCGCTGGTGACGCTCTACAAGCAGTACGTCGTGCGATTCGGCCTGGGCTACACCGAGGCGCCGCAGGCGCAGGTCGAGTTGGTCGGGCACACCGAACCGGTGCGGATGAAGTACGCGAAGCCCGCAGGCCCGGTCGGCTACTGAGTGATTTCGGTGTGATGAGTCGCGCTCGTCGCGACCGAACACCCCGAAATCGCGGTCTGTAGCCTGGCCTGATGCAGGTTTTGGTCGTCGACAACTACGACAGCTTCGTGTTCAACCTGGTTCAGTACCTGGGCCAGCTCGGGGTGCACGCGGATGTCTGTCGCAACGACGACGAGCGCCTGGCCACCGACGCCGACGTCGCGAAGGCCGCTGAGCAGTTCGACGGCGTGCTGCTCTCCCCCGGCCCCGGCACTCCGGAACGCGCAGGCGCGTCCATCCCATTGGTCAAGGCATGCGCTGCGGCGAAGACGCCATTGCTGGGGGTGTGCCTCGGTCACCAGGCCATCGGGGTCGCGTTCGGCGGCACCGTCGACCGCGCGCCGGAGCTGCTGCACGGGAAGACCAGCACCGTGTTCCACTCGAATACTGGTGTGCTGCAAGGGCTTCCGAACCCGTTCACCGCGACGCGGTACCACTCGCTGACAATCCTGCCGGACACCGTGCCCGCCGAACTCGACGTCATCGCCCGGACCGAGGGTGGGGTCATCATGGGCGTGCGTCATGTCGAGCTACCGATTCACGGTGTGCAATTCCACCCCGAGTCGATCCTCACCGAGGGCGGACACCGGATGCTGGCCAACTGGCTCGGCTTCTGCGGCGCCGCGCCCGCGGAGTCGTTGGTGCGGCAACTCGAGGACGAGGTCGCCGAGGCGGTGCAGGCCGCTACGACGCGAACGCCAGCGTGATCGGCGCGTCCTTGTTGACCGGCGTGCCCGCCGCCGGGCTCTGGGTCACCACCGCGTTGGTCCGCTGACCGCTGTTCTGCACGTCCGGCGCGCGGATCAACTGGCCGGTCCAGCCGTAGCCGGCCCGCAGGTTCGGTTCCACATCGGTCCAGAACCCGCCGCGCACGTCGGGCATGACGAACTGGTTGCACTGCGAGAGCTGCAACTGGATCGGGGTATCGACCGGCGCTTCCTGTCCGGCGGCCGGCACCGTGCCGACGACCTGACCGCACGGCGCCGCACTGTCGACCTGCACCGGCACGACATTCGCGAAGCCCGACGCCGTCAGGATCTGCCTGGCGGGCGCCTCCGTCTGCCCCTTGACGTCCGCCACCTGCCTGCTCCTCGGCCCGTCGCCGACGACGATGGTGATCTCGTTGGTCACCGCAGACGTCTGGTTCGGGCCGGGGATCGTGGTCAGCACCCGGTCTTTCTGCTCAGGGGTGGACTCCGACCGGGACTCTTTGAACTTGCCAAAGCCCGCATTGGTCAGCCGCTGCACGCAGTCGGCGTAGGTCATGCTCTTGCAGTCGACGACCTCACGCTGCTGCGGGCCCGACGACACGTTCAGCGTGATCTCGTCCCCCGCGCTGACCGACGTGTTGGCCGGCGGGTTGGTGTCGATGACGTGGTCGGGCGGCACCGTGGAGTCCGACTTCTGCAGCGGGTTGACCTTGAAGCCAGCGTTCTGCAGCTTGGCGATCGCGTCGGCGCTGACCATGTTGCGGACGTCGGGCACCTGCACGTCGCGGGTGTTGCCCCCGAACATGTTGATGGCGACCGTCACCACGACGGTCAGCACCGCCAGCACCGCCACTGCGATGAGCCAGCGCCCGACCGACCCGCCGCGGTCGTCTTTGTCGTCGTATCCGGGCTGCGGGCGTCCGACGGGGTCGATCCGGTCGGTGCGGTGCTCCGAGGTCGGCGCGGACAACAGCGACGTCCGCTCGGCGTCGGTGAGCACCTTCGGCGCCTCGGGCGCCTCGCCGCTGTGCACCCGCACCAGGTCGGCGCGCATCTCCGCAGCCGATTGATAGCGGTTGTCCGGGTTCTTCGCCAGCGCCTTGAGCACCACCGCGTCGAGTTCCGGCGAGATGTCATTGTGCCGCTGCGACGGCGGCGTCGGATCCTCGCGGACATGCTGATAGGCCACCGCGACCGGTGAGTCGCCGATAAAAGGTGGCTCGCCGGTGAGGATTTCGTACAGTACGCAGCCCAGCGAGTAGACGTCGGAGCGCGCGTCGACCTTTTCGCCGCGGGCCTGCTCGGGCGACAGGTACTGCGCCGTGCCGATCACCGCGGCGGTCTGGGTGACGCTGTTGGCGTCGGCCAGCGCGCGGGCGATGCCGAAGTCCATCACCTTCACCGCGCCGGCCTTGCTGATCATGATGTTGGCGGGCTTGACGTCGCGGTGGATGATGCCGTGCTGGTGGCTGAAGTTCAGCGCCTGGCAGGCGTCGGCGATCACCTCGATGGCCCGCTTGGCCGGCATCGGGCCCTCGGAGTGCACGATGTCGCGCAGCGTCACCCCGTCGACGTACTCCATCACGATGTACGGCAACGGCCCGGTCGCGGTCTCCGCCTCGCCGGTGTCGTAGACCGCAACGATCGCCGGATGGTTCAACGCCGCCGCGTTCTGCGCCTCCCGGCGGAACCTGAGATAGAAGCTGGGATCGCGGGCCAGGTCGGCGCGCAGCACCTTGATGGCGACGTCGCGGTGCAGCCGCAGATCGCGCGCCAAATGCACCTCGGACATCCCGCCGAAGCCGAGGATTTCACCGAGTTCATACCGGTCGGACAGATGCTGCGGGGTCGTCATTTCCATGTCTGTTCTGGTACCCACGGCGCCACCGGCACCTTTGCCGGCGACGCAACGAAGTCGGTATCCCCTTCACCATGACCGATGGAGCCCTCATCGGTCCAACCGGGCATCGCCGTCGGCGACTGGAAGGGGGTTGTCTGCGTAATCGTATTCGTCACGGTTGGCGGCGGTGACTGCCGGTCCTTCTTGTCTTGGGCGTTCAGCACGATCAGGATTGCGATCACGATGGCCAGGGCGCCGAGCACGCCCGCGGCCCACAGCAGCGCGCGCTGGCCTGACGAGAACGTGCGCCGCGGCGGCGGAGCGCTGCGGTGGCTGCCGGTGACGGGGCGCGGCCTGGCCGTGGTTGCCGGCGCCCGACCGGTCATGTCCGCGGCCGCCCGTGCCTGCGCGGCAGACGGTACCGCGGTGGGCGCTGCCCTGCCGATCGACGGTGCCTGGTTCGGCCGCGGCGGGCGGCGACCGGACCGCACCGCGGCGACCGCGTCGGCGAACGGCCCGCCGGACCGGCACCGCATACCCGGGGTCTTCACCAGCGTGATCTCGATGAGGTCGCGCACGGTGGGCGGCAGGGCGGCGGGCAGCGGCGGCGGGGTCTCCTTGATGTGCTTCATGGCCACCGTCAGCGCACCGTCGCCGGTGAACGGCCGTTTGCCCGAAACGGATTCGTAGCCAACAACTCCCAGCGAGTACACGTCGCTGGCCGCGGTGGCGTCATGGCCGAGCGCCTGCTCCGGCGCGATGTACTGCGCGGTGCCCATCACCATGCCGGTCTGGGTGACCGGGGCGGCGTCGACCGCCTTGGCGATGCCGAAGTCGGTGAGCTTGACCTGGCCGGTCGGGGTGATCAGGATGTTGCCCGGCTTCACGTCGCGATGCACCAGGCCCGCGGTGTGTGCGACCTGCAGGGCGCGCCCGGTCTGCTCCAGCATGTCGAGGGCGTGCCGCAACGACAGCCGTCCGGTCCGCTTGAGCACCGAGTTCAGCGGTTCGCCGTTGACCAGTTCCATCACCAGATAGGCGGTGCGGCCCTCGCCGTCCATCTCGGTCTCGCCGTAGTCGTACACGCTGGCGATGCCGGGGTGGTTGAGCATCGCGACGGTGCGGGCCTCGGCGCGGAACCGCTCGACGAATTCGGGGTCGGTCGAGTACTCCGCCTTGAGCACCTTGATCGCGACGCGGCGGCCGAGCCTGGAGTCGATGCCTTCCCACACCTGACCCATGCCGCCGGTGGCGATCAGACGCTGCAGCCGATACCGGCCGGACAGCGTGACTCCGACGCGTGCGCTCATGAACCCTCCCGAAGCGCCGCCGCGATGGTGGCGCGTCCAATGGGAGCGGCTACCGCACCGCCGGTCGCAGACAGCCGGTCACCACCGTTTTCGACCACGACAGCAACGGCAACCTTGGGGGCCGATGCCGGCGCGAAAGCGATGTACCAGGCATGTGGCGGCGTATTGCGCGGATCGGTGCCGTGCTCCGCCGTGCCGGTCTTCGATGCGATCTGCACGCCGGCGATGGCTCCCTTCTGCTGCGTCACCTGCTCGGCGGCGACCATCAAATCCGTAAGTGTATTCGCCACCTGCTCGGACACCGCCCGACGCTCCTCGCGCGGAGCCGTCGTGCTGATGTTGGCGAGGTCGGGTCCCTTCAGACTATCGACAAGATAGGGCTGCATGGTCACCCCTTTGTTCGCGATGGTGGCGGCGACCAGCGCGTTCTGCAGCGGCGTCAGTGCGACATCCTTTTGCCCGATACTCGACATGCCCAAGGCGGCGGCGTCGGCGATCGGGCCGACGGTGGACTCGGAAACCTGGAGCGGAATGGCCGGGGCGGGGCTGTCGAGCCCGAACGCCATCGCCGTCGACCGGAGCTTGTCCACCCCGGTGTTGATGCCGAGTTGGACGAAGGCGGTGTTACAGGACTTGGCGAACGCATCGCGCAGCGACGCGGTCGGGCCTGCGCCGCACGCCGCACCGCCGTAGTTCTCCAACGTTGCGGTGCTGTCCGGCAACGGAATTCGCGGCGCCGACGTCAACTGGGTGTTCTCCGTGGCACCGGCCTGCAGCGCGGCCGCGGTGGTGATCACCTTGAACGTCGAACCCGGGGGATAGGTCTGGGCGATGGCCCGGTTCAGCAGCGGCGAGTCGGGGTTGTCGCGCAGCCGCTGCCACGCCGTCGACTGCTCCTGAATGTCGTGGGTGGCAAGCAGATTGGGGTCATACGACGGCGACGACACCATCGCCAGCACCTTGCCGGTCGACGGCTCCAGCGCCACCACCGCGCCCTTGCACGGGCCGTTGCAGCCGTCCTCCATCGCATCCCACGCGGCCTGCTGCACCTGCGGATTGATGGTGGTCGCGACATTGCCGCCGCGCGGGTCGCGGCCGGTGAAGAAGTCAGCCAACCGCCGTCCGAACAACCGCTGGTCGGAGCCGTTGAGGATGGTGTCCTCGGCGCGTTCGAGGCCGGCGCTGGAATAGCTCAACGAGTAGAACCCGGTGACCGGGGCGTACGCCAGCGGGTTGGGGTAGACCCGCAGGAACCGGAACCGGCCGTTGGTCGACACCGAATACGCCAGCAGTTGGCCGCCCGCCGAGATCTGGCCCCGCTGCCGCGAGTACTCGTCGAGCAGCACCCGCTGATTGCGCGGATCCGAACGCAACCCGTCGGCGGTAAAGACTTGCGTCAGTGTGGCATTGGCCAACAGCAGCACGATCAGGGCCATGATCGTGACGGCTATCCGGCGCAGTGAGGTGTTCATACCTTCTCGATCACCTCGGTGCTCGCCGCCGCGATCGGCGTGTTGTGCGGCCGGGTGACGATCGGCCTGCGGGCGGCATGCGAGATGCGCACCAGGATCGCCAGCAGCACGTAGTTCGCCAACAGCGAGGAACCGCCGTACGACATCCACGGCGTCGTCAGTCCGGTCAGCGGGATCAGCCTGGTGACCCCGCCGACCACGATGAACAGCTGGATCGCCAGCGTCGCGGCCAATCCGGCGGCCAGCAGCTTGCCGAAGCTGTCGCGCACCGCGATCGCGGTGCGCAGTCCGCGGATGATCACGATCGTGTACAGCATCAGCACCGCGGCCAACCCGACCAGACCAAGCTCTTCACCGACCGCGGCGATGATGAAGTCGGTTGACGCGGCGGGCACGGTACCCGGTTGACCGTTGCCGAGACCGGTGCCGAAGATGCCGCCGGTGGCGAAGCTGAACAGCGACTGCACCATCTGATAGCCGGCGCCGTCGGGGTCGGCGAACGGATCGAGCCAGGTCTCGACCCGGACCCGGACGTGGTCGAAGAGGTAATAGGCGACAACGCTTCCCGCGGCGAACAAGGCTAGGCCGATGACCACCCAGCTGAACCGGTCGGTGGCCACGTACACCAGCACCAGGAACGACGCGTACAGCAGCAGCGAGGTGCCGAGGTCCTTCTCGAACACCATGACGCCGACCGACGCGATCCAGGCCGCCAGCAGCGGAGCCAGGTCACGCGGCCGGGGCAGGTCCATGCCGAGGAAATGCTTTCCCGCACTGGTGAACACGCTGCGCTTGGCCACCAGCACCGCGGCGAAGAAGATGAGCAGCAGGATCTTGGAGAACTCGGCGGGCTGAATCGAGAAGCCGGGCAACTCGATCCAGATCTTCGCTCCGTTCTGCTCCGACATCGAGCGGGGCAGCACAGCGGGAATGACGAGCAGCACCAGACCGGTCACGCCGCAGACGTAGCCGTAACGGGCGAGCATCCGATGGTCGCGCAGGAAGATCACCATCGCCGAGAAACTGACGACACCCACCAGCGTCCACAGCATCTGCTGATTTGCCGTGCCGCCCAAGCCCTTTCCCAGCGGGCCGCCGGCGGCCAAGTCGAGGCGGTGAATCATCACCAGACCGAGGCCGTTGAGCAGCGCGACGACCGGCAGCAGCAGCGGATCGGCGTACGGGGTGAAGCGCCTGATCGCCAGGTGCGCGCCGGTGAACAGGGCGAGATAGGCCACCGCATATTGGGCGAGGTCCCAGTGCAGCCCCTGCTCCTGGTTGGCCTCGACCAGAAGCAGCGCCACCGTGGTGATCACCGCCGCGAAGATGAGCAGGAACAGCTCGGCGTTGCGGCGGTTCGGCAGCGGCGGCATGACGGTGACGGGCGACTGCGGTTGGGTAGTCATGGCAGGGCTGCCCGTCGTGTGCGGGGCGTCATGACACTTCCCGGCAGTTCGTTCCCGGTTCTGGTGCGCGGGAGCGGTCACCGTGGTCGGGGTCTCGGGCTCGGGGGAGCCGGGGCTGGACTCGGGAATGCCTGGGACGACAGGGGTTTCGGGCAGATGCGGCGTCGGGGAGGTGGTGGTGGACGTCGGCGTGCGCGGTGCACACGTCGGCAGGACCGAGCTGCGGGCAAGCTCCTCGATCTGGGCGATGGCGTCGTCCAGCGAACCGGACGGCAGACCGGCCACCACCTGCGCACGCTCCGAGGGCCGCATGTCGTTCACGCCGAGCATGCGGCAGTCCAGGTTGCTCTTCGACTGCCCGACGCTGATCAGCGACAACTCATTTCGGGCGTTGAGACAGCCCAACAGGTAGGGCTCCTGGAGTGCTAAACCCAGAAAGGAACCCTGAACACCGCGCATGATCGACACCGTGCCGTCGTGCTCGGTGACGTAGTAGTTACTGCGCACGATCTCCCGGCCGACGGCAAGCCCGGCCAGCACCACGAGCACGAGCAGCACCGCCGCGATGATCATCCGTCGCCGTGACCGCGGCCTGCGTTGCGGCTCTTCGGGTTGCGGCAGAACGCGTTTGGCTTCGTTGCGGCGGGGGTTGAACGCCGACGCGCGGCCGGCCGCCGTGTTCGGCGGGGCGGTTTGATCGTCGTCACCGGATACCGCGCCTGCAAGGATGGGCTGGGTCTGCCCGTAGTCGTAGTCGACGACGTCGGCCACCACGACGGTGACGTTGTCGGGGCCGCCGCCGCGCAACGCCAATTCGATGAGCCTGTCCGCACTTTCGGCGACATCGGGGATCTGCAGCGCCTCGAGGATGGTCTCGTGGCTGACCGGATCGGACAGTCCGTCGGAGCACAACAGGTACCGATCGCCCGCCCGCGCCTCGCGCATGATCAGCGTCGGCTCGACTTCATGCCCGGTGAGCGCCCGCATGATCAGCGAGCGCTGCGGATGGCTGTGTGCCTCCTCGGCAGTGATGCGGCCCTCGTCGACCAGCGTCTGGACGAACGTGTCGTCCTTGGTGATCTGGACCAGTTCCCCGTCGCGGAGCAGATAGCCGCGGGAGTCGCCGATGTGCACCAGGCCAAGCCTGTTGCCCGCGAACAGGATTGCGGTGAGCGTGGTGCCCATGCCCTCCAGCTCGGGATCGGCTTCGACGTGTGCGGCGATCGCCGAATTGCCCTCGCGGACCGCGGAGTCGAGCTTGGACAGCAGATCGCCGCCGGGCTCGTCGTCGTCGAGGTGGGCGAGGGCCGCGATGACCAACTGGGAGGCCACCTCACCGGCGGCGTGCCCGCCCATGCCGTCGGCGAGGGCAAGCAGTCTGGCCCCGGCGTAGACCGAGTCCTCATTGTTGGCTCGGACCAAGCCGCGGTCGCTGCGCGCGGCATAGCGCAATACGAGCGTCACGGGCGCAGCTCGATTACCGTCTTGCCGATTCGAACCGGCGTGCCCATCGGAACCCGTACCGCCGTAGTCACCTTCGCCCTGTCAAGGTATGTGCCGTTGGTCGATCCTAGGTCCTCGACATACCATTCCGAGCCTCGTGGCGACAGCCTGGCGTGCCGGGTCGAGGCGTAGTCGTCGGTGAGCACCAGCGTGGAGTCGTCGGCGCGGCCGATCAGGATGGGCTGTGTGCCCAGCGGGATCCGAGTGCCGGTCAGCGCGCCCTCGGTCACCACGAGCTGCCGCACCACGTTGCGACGGCCCCGGTTGGGCAGCAACGAGCCGCGCAACGCCAGACCCCGCCGCACCATGACCGCTCCGGTCGGCGCATAGATATCGGTCCGCAGGATGCGCAGCACCGACCAGATGAACAACCACAGCAACAACAGGAATCCGACGCGCGTCAGCTGCAGTACTAACCCCTGCATCTGACGTCCTTCCCGTCCCCGTCCCGTACTCGTTCGCGTTGCGCCGGCCCGCCGATACCACCCGAGCCACCTTCGGCAACGTCACGATACTTGGACAGCGATCGACGTGAGGGTGAAGCGTTGGCTTCTCCCCGCCGTCGCCAGCCAGAACCGGGCCGAGCTTTCAGTGAACGCGGACGATGATCTCGGAGTGGCCCAACCGGATCACGTCGCCGTCAGCCAGCTGCCACTCCTGCACCGGGGCGTTGTTCACCGTGGTGCCGTTGGTCGAGTTCAGGTCTGACAGCAGCGCCACCTGGCCGTCCCATCGGATCTCCAGATGGCGACGCGAGACCCCGGTGTCGGGTAGCCGGAATTGGGCGTCTTGGCCACGGCCGATCACGTTGGCACCCTCGCGCAACTGGTACGTGCGGCCGCTGCCGTCATCGAGTTGCAGCGTGACCGACGTCGCACCCGTCGTCCCGTAGTCGCCCTGGCCGTAGCCGCCGTATCCGGCCGGCTGGCCCTGCTGGCCGTAGTCATACCCGCCACCGCCTGCGGGCTCGGCGTAACCCGGTTCGGCGTATCCGGCGCCGGCGGGCGGCTCGCCGTAACGGCCGTAATCCTGCTGGCCGCCGTACCCGGCGTCCTGCCGGCCGTAGGCCTGTCCGCCGTATCCGCCTTGATCGGGGTAGCCGCCCTGCTCCGGATAGCCGCCCTGGTCGGGATACGCCGGGCGCGGCTCCTGGCGGCCGTAGCCGCCGTCGGCCTGACGGCCGTAGTCGTAGTCACCGGCGGGCGGGCCGTAGCCGGGCTGGCCGCCCTGCGGCGGGCCATAACCGGGCTGGCCCCCCGGCGCCTGGCGGTCGCCCTGGGCCGGGTAGCCGCCCTGCTGAGGCGGGCCGTATCCGGCGGGCGGGCGCTGCTCGTAGGACGGCGGCGGGTAACCGCCCTGGTCCGGGTAGCCGCCCTGATCGGGGTAGCCGCCCTGCTCCGGGTAGCCGCCCTGGTCGGGATAGGCGGGCCGCGGCGGATAACCCTGGTCGCCCTGCTGCGGGTAGCCGCCCTCTTGAGGCGGATACTGGCCGCGATCGTCCGGACGGGGGTAGCGCTCGTCGTAGTACTCGTCGGCAGGCCGCCCCTGTCCCTGGCCGCGGTAACTGGGATTGTCGCTCATCGCTGGTACTCCTGGTTCTGCGTAGGACGCACGGTCTGGTGGTGGGGCGGTGTCGCCTCTGGTCGTATCGGGGTTGACCGCTCCACGCGCGCGAAACTGTCCGGTGTGCAGGTTCGGTGATGCCTCGAATCTGACGACCACATCACCATACGTTTGCCATCCCTGCTCATGGATGTATCCCTCCAAGTGCTTGGCGAACGTTGATGACGTGAGGTCGGGGTCGGCGCTCACTTTCTGATAGTCAGGCACACTGAGGGTAATGACGTAGTCGTTTGGCGCCAAAATACGGCCACCGAGCACTTCGCGCGCGTTGGCGTCGGCCTCACGCCGCAGCATGGCTTCGACTTCCTGCGGCACAATCGATCCGCCGAACACTCGGGCGAATGCGTCGCCGACAGTCGATTCGAGTTTGCGTTCGATGCGGTCGACCAGACCCATATCACCGCCCGCCTCACTCGTAGTTGTCCGTCGGCCCTGCCCACGGGCCGGTGCGCCAGCGTGTCGCCTGGGCACTTGACTTATCTGCATGGTATCGGCCGAGCGCGTCGCAGCGGGACCAACAGAATTCTGAGAATCGAATTGATGCAGGTCACGTTGCCTGATCGTGATGCACTCACAACGTATTGCCAGGGCCAGCGGGACGGATCGGTACGGTTGGGGGACCGGGTGTCGACCGTGATAGGCTCCCCCGGTTGTTGGGGCGAGTGGCGGAATGGCAGACGCGCTGGCTTCAGGTGCCAGTGTCCTTCGGGACGTGGGGGTTCAAGTCCCCCTTCGCCCACACAAGTGATGAGTCGAGGATGTGAATGTTCGCATTCACATCCTCGTTCTTTTGAATGTCCTCGGACACCCGTCGGGGGCCGTTGTATTTCGACTCAGGCACGGTAGCTTTTTGCGAATGCGGCTCGCATATATCGCTTTTCTGTCGGCTGTCCTGTTGACCGCGGCGTGCTCCTCGACCGTCGACGGCTCGGCGGTCAAGCCGTCAGACGTGGCGGCCGGGCCGACCGTTGACATCAGCAAGCTCGACGTCGGACCGTATCCGACGCAGCCCAGCCAGCCGCTGGGGGTGACGGGCGATGCCGACCGCGGAGTGTTCGTCGAATCGCAGCGGATGGCCAACAACGTCATCGGCCCGTGGGAGGTCGACCCGGCCATCACCGATTGGTTCGGCTTCGGCGCCACGGTGCTGCCCAACGTCGGCGCGCTGGCCCAGATCGGCCCCGAGACGTTCGCGGCTGCGGCCAGCCAGCACGGCTTCATCAACGGCTTCGCATCGGCGCGGACCCAGGACGGCCAGAAGATCCTGCTGAACGCGGTGCTGCGGTTCTCCGATCCGGACGCCGCCACTGCGGCAGCTGGCGAGTTCGGCGATATCGCGGCCAAGACGGGCGACGGCGTGCAGCCCGCGCAGATTCCCGGGCATCCGGACACGAAGGCGGCGGGCTACACCCAGACCGAGGGGTCGACCGGCAAGAAGTGGAACGCGGTGCGCGCGTTCACCGCGCACGGGCAGTACGTGTTCATGCAACTCGCGCAGGCGACCGACAACATGGACACCGCCATCGGGCTGGTGAGCAAGACCGTCGACCTGCAGGGCCCGGCGATCGACCAGTTCCGCGCGACCGATCCGTCCGAATTCGCCGACATCTCACTGGATCCGACCGGGCTGCTGGCGCGCACGCTGCCGGTGCCCGAGAAGGACGCCACCCCGATCCAGAACGCCACCTACGAACAGCGCGGCGCCCTGCAGTTCCAATCGGATCCGGCCCGCTCGGCGAAGTTGTTCGCCGACATCGGCATGGATCTCGCGGCGATGGCGAAGACGAACGTCTACCAGACCAAGGATCCGGCGGGTGCGGCCAAGATCGTCGAGGGGTTCTACGCCGAACTGCAGCCGACGTCGCAGCCGGCCAAGCCCGTCAACAACCTGCCGGACAGCCGCTGCCTGCAACTGGAGGACAAGACCTTCTACTGCCTGGGCGCGGCGGACAAGTACGCCATCGAGACCACGGCGGACAATCTGCTCGACGCCCAGCAGCAGGTCGCCGCGCAGTACGCCATGTTGTTGGCGGGTTAGTCGAGCACACCCCGCAGCACCAGTTCGCTCAACTCCTTGGCTGCCGTGTCGACGTCTTTGATGCGGCGCACGCAGACCGCATACCAGGCGCCGCCGGCGATCGCGTCCATGATGGTGTCGGCGCTGATGCCGGAACGCGCGACGCCGTCGGCGACCGCCGCGTCGACACGTTCGGCGAGTTGACTGCGCGCGGTGGCCTCCAGTCGGTCGCTGAGCACCCGCCGCATCCGGCGGTCCGAGCGTAAATCGTTGAGCAGTCCGGGAATTGACTCCCGCACCGCGGGGTCGCCGTACATGCGCAGCGCACCGCGGCACAACCGGGTGATCTCGGCGGCGAAGTCGTCCTCGGGCGGTTCGGGCCCGAGGTCTCCGAACAGCGCCTCGTGCACCAACTGCGCCTTCGAACTCCAGCGCCGGTAGACCGCGGGCCTGCTGACGCCGGCGGTGGTGGCGATCAGGTCGATGCTGGTGGCGGCGTAGCCATGGTCGACCAGCAGCCTGCGGGTGGCGGCCAGCACCGCGGTGTCGATCGACGGGTCGCGGCGCGAACCCTGCCGCCGATGTCGGCTCTCCATTTCGCCTCCCGCCACCCGCATTTGTCGTTACAGTGTGTCACAACAATTGTGCCGGCGAACGTGGGTTACCCGCACGCTCTGAGGCCGGCGGGCGTGCGGGTAACCCACGTTCGGCGCAGAAGCGGGAGGGCGCGCGATGACTGAAACGTTGGCGGGCGTCGGCGAGGACGGCCGGCACCTCTACACCTGTCCACTGTGTGAAGCCATGTGCGGCTTGGAGATTCGAGTCGCCGACGGCCGCGTCGCGGGCATTCGGGGCAACAGGGACGACACCTGGAGTCGTGGGCACATCTGCCCCAAGGGCGCCACCCTGGGTGCGGTGCACGAGGACCCCGACCGGATCCGCCGCCCGATGATCAAGGTCGACGGGCAGTGGCAGGAGGTCAGCTGGGACGCCGCGTTCCGGCGGTGCACCGAACTGCTGGCGCCGGTGATCGAGAAGCACGGCATCGGCGCGGTCACCTGCTACACCGGTAACCCGTTGGCGCACTCGTTCTCGTTGGGCCGCTACACCGGTGTGCTGCTTGGTATGTCGGGCATCCCGTTGTCGTATTCGCCGGGCACCGTGGACCAGTGGCCCAAGAACCTGTCGTCGCACCTGATGTACGGCGGCTGGTGGACGTTCCCGGTCCCCGACATCGAGCGCACCGATCTGCTGATCGTGATGGGCGCCAACCCGGCCGCCTCGCAGGGCTCACTGCTGGCGGCGCCCGACGTGATGGGCATCATCGACGGAATTCGCAAGCGCGGCAAGGTGATTGTGATCGACCCCGTACGTACCGCCACCGCCGCGCGCGCCGACGAATGGCTGCCGATCACTCCCGGCACCGATGCGGCGCTGCTGTTGGCGGTCGCGCACACGCTGTTCGCCGAGGACCTGGTCGATCTCGGCGCGGTGGCACCACACGTCGACGGCGTCGAGGTGATGCGACAGGTGGCCGCCGACTGGTCGCCGGAGCGCGTCGCCCGGGTCACCGGGATCGCCGCGGACCGCATCCGCGCGTTGGCACGCGAACTGGCCACCACTGCGCGCGCCGTCGTCTACGGCCGAATTGGATTGTGCAATCAGGAGTTCGGCAGTTTGGCCGGCTGGTTGGTGGACGTGGTGAACGTCCTCACCGGCCATTTCGACGTCGAAGGCGGTGCGATGTTCCCGCGCGCCGCGGCGTGGTCGGTCACCGTGCAGCCGATACCGGGCTTGGAAGACGGTGCGCCGGAGTTCGGCCGGTATCGCACCCGGGTGCGCGGCGCCAAGGAGGTGCTCGGGCAGGTGCCGGTGTCGTGTCTGGCCGAGGAGATCGCGACACCGGGGGAGGGGCAGATCAAGGCGCTGATCACCGTGGCGGGCAATCCGGTGTTGTCGACGCCTGCGGGCCACAAACTCGACGAGGCGCTGCCGATGCTCGATGCGATGATCTCCGTCGACCTCTGGCTCAACGAGACCACCCGGCACGCCGACGTGATCCTGCCCGCGCCGTCGCCACTCGAACAACCGCATCACGACGACCTCATCCTCAACTTCGCGATCAACAGCATCGCCAACTACTCGCCGCCGGTGTTCCAGCGGCCGGATCCGGACGCGCCGGCGGAGTGGGAGATCCTGATCCGGCTGACCGGCTTGTGCACCGGCACGCCCGCCGAGGACGTCGACGTCGCCGCCATCGACGACGGCTTCTTCGACTACATGGCGTTCACCGTCGGCCTCGACGGCGCCGAAATCCGCAAGCACTACCAACGCGGCGGCCCCGAGCGGATCCTCGACCTCACGCTGCGCACCGGACCGTTCGGCGACCGCTACGGCGAGAACCCCGACGGGCTGACGCTGGAGAAGCTGAAGGCACACCCCAACGGGATCAACTTCGGGCCGATGGTGCCGCGGGTGCCCGACGCGTTGGGCACCGCCGACGGCAAGATCCGGTTGGCGCCCCAGTATCTGCTCGACGACCTGCCTCGGCTCGCGGACCGACTCGACCGCGCGTCGGAGGAGTTGGTGCTGGTCAGCAGGCGACATCTGCGGTCCAACAACTCCTGGCTGCACAACGTTGGGCCGCTAATGAAGGGCCGCGACAGATGCACGCTGCTGATGCACACCGACGACGCTGCCAAGCGCGGTGTGGTGGCCGGCGACCTGGTCACCGTCGCGTCGTCGGCCGGGCAGATCGACGTGCCCGTCGAGGTGACCGACGCGATCATGCCGGGGGTGGTGTCGATGCCGCACGGGTGGGGCCACGGCAAGCCCGGCACCCGGATGTCGATCGCCAACGAATCGCCGGGTGTGAACACCAACATCCTGTCGCCGCCGACGTTCGTCGACGAACCCTCTGGCAACGGAGCGTTGAACGGTATCCCCGTGACGGTCACCTCGGCGGACGCCTGGTAGGGATGTAGCCGTGGGCAAAAACGAGCGGGCGAAAATCGTCATGAGCGACGAGGAAATCGCCGAATTCATTGAGCGCAGCAGGACGGCGACGATGGCCACCGTACTGCCCGACGGCAGGCCGCACCTGGTCGCGATGTGGTACGCGGTCGTCGACGGCGAGATCTGGTTCGAGACCAAGGCCAAGTCGCAGAAGGCGGTCAACCTGCGCCGCGATCCGACCATCACGGTGATGATCGAGGACGGGCAGAGCTACGACACGTTGCGCGGGGTGTCGATCGACGGCAAGGCGGAGATCGTCGACGACCCGGAAACCATTCTGCGCGTTGGCATCAGCGTATGGGAGCGATACACCGGCCCCTACTCTGAGGAGATGCGTCCGTTCATCGACCAGATGATGAACAACCGCATCTGCGTGCGCGTGGTGCCCAGCAGGATGCGCAGCTGGGATCACCGCAAGCTCGGTATGCCTGCCATGCCGGTCGGCGGCAGCACGGCGGCCTATCTCTGATGCCGCAGCAACGCCCCAAGCAGCTGGACTCGCCGCTGCTGCCGAAGATCTTCAAGTACGCGGGCAAGGCGCACGTCGCGGTGTACCGCCGCACGGGCGGCAGGATCGGCGGCAAATGGCGCATCGGCGCGGGTTTCCGCAAGCCGGTGCCGACGTTGCTGCTCGAGCACCGTGGCCGCAAGTCCGGCAAGGTGTTCGTCACGCCGCTGCTGTACATGTTCGACGGCGCCGACGTGGTGATCGTCGCGTCGCAGGGCGGTCGGCCCGAACACCCGCAGTGGTACCGGAACCTGGTGGCCAACCCCGACACCTTCATCGAGATCGGCGCCGACCGGCGGCCGGTGCATGCGGTGACCGCCGACGCCGAGGAGCGGGCCCGGTTGTGGCCCAGGCTGGTCGAGTTGTACGCGGATTTCGACAATTACCAGAGCTGGACCGACCGCGAGATTCCGGTCGTGGTGCTCAAGCCCCGCTGAGGGGACATTGCGACTTATCTCACACGCCGATCGCGTTCCGCTCGCTCCGTGCTGCGGGTAGCCGACGGATAGGTGCGCTGATGCGCCGATCCCGATACCAACCACAGGGGGCAAAACCTAATGGCTACAACAGAAACCGAAACCACGCTGCTCACGCAGCTTCGCACCGTGCTGGACTTGACGCATACCGAGATCCAGGTCGCCGAGACGCGTGTGGCGCAGGCCCGGACCGACGCGGTGCGTCGTGAGCTGACCCAGAACGCCGAGAACGGCCGCATTCGTGCCGAGGCGATCGAGAAGGCGATCCGCGATCTGGGCGGCTTTCCCGACACGATCGGGCCGTTCCTGGGCCGCGCCGCCGCCGCGGTGAAGGCGCTGACCGAGCAGGCGCAGCCGTTCGACGAGGCGCTGCTGGGCGACCTGGCGTTGGAGGACCAACTGCTGGACCGGTCGCGGTACATCAAGGCGCTTGCGGTGGCCGCGAAGCGTTCGGACATCGAGGGACTCGCCGACCGGTTGATCACTGCACACTCGGCCACCGTGAACTGGCTGACGACGGTGCTGGCGGAAAACGCGCTCGGCGGGCCCGCCGCGCTGCGGCGCACCCCGCTGCAGGCGGCCACCGGCACGGCGGTCAAGCTGGTGAATCTGCCGATGGGCTGGTCGGCGCAGTCGGCCGAACGGGTCGCGGAGTTGCTGCGCTCGGCGGGGCCTGCTGTCGACGATCTGGTTCGTCGCGCGCAGCGCGCGGGTGAGGTTGCACTCAAGGCGCTTTCGGCCTCGCGGGACGCGGCGCTGCAACGCGCCGAAGAAGTCAGCAGGGACGAGGGCGCAAACCGGGCCGCGGACGCACTGCATGCCGCGCGCACCGCGGGCGGTGTGCTGGACGCCGACGAGCTTCCGATCGCCGGCTATGACGAGTTGACCGTCGCGGAAGCCGTCGCCGAGGTCAAGGAACTCACCGACCCGGCCGACGTGCGGGCGATCGTGGCCTACGAGGAGGCTCACAAGAACCGCCAGCGGGTGGTGTCGGCCGCGCAGACGCGACTGGCCGATATCGCTCAGGAGGTCGTCGGCCTGAGCTGACCATGATCAACACTGCACCCCGCGGAAACGCCTGCGGGGTGCAGTGCGTTTCAAGACTGCAGTGATTCGACCGGCAGCAGCAGATTGCGTCCGCTTACCGTCCAAGCCACTCCGAACCACACATCGTCACTGCCGGACCAGCGCCGGATGACCACCTCATAGGTCTCGCCAGCCCTCGCGGCGAACTCGACGATCTCGTAGCTGTTGTCCCACGACGCCGATGTGCCCACTATCGCGCCGTGACTGTCACGCACGCTGAGGTCGAGATCGACCGTCAGCCTCGAGAACAGCGGGAAGCCCAGGAACGTACTGACCGCGCTGTCCCATGCCAGCGCAACTTTCACGCGCGCCGCCACCAGCAGCGGCGGAACGTGGATGTGATACCTGAAGGTGGCCAAGCCATCTCGGCCGATCGCCGACGATGACAACGTCCCGACGTCCCAGCCGTGACGCGAGGCCGATGCATTGCGCCGCCGCCTCTGCCGAGCGATGGCGACACCCGCGCCGGCGTCAACCGCACCGGCACCGTCGCGACCGTCGACGCCCGCCGAAACGTCTTGCCACCACGTCCCACCCCGAACGTTGCGGCCTGCGGCCGCCAGCATGATGGCCCGGCAGCCCTCCGGCCACGAGCTGAGCACCGGGTCGACGTCTTGGAGCAGCGCCACGACACCGGCCGCCGCCGGCGCGGCGAAGCTGGTGCCTGGCATGTTCTCGCCGACCGCCGCCACCCAGGTGCCGTTCGCGGCGATCTCGGGCAATTCGCGATCGCCGTGTGCGGTGCTCGGATTGCGGAAGGTCGAGTCGCCCGACATCGCACTGGCACTGTCGTTGTGGTTGCCAACTGACAGGGTGTTGTAGCCCTTGTGGTTGACATATTCGGCTTCGGGCGGATCGATGGCGTCGTCATCGCCTTTCCAGAAGTTGCCTGCCGCCTGCACGATGGTCGGATACGGCCACCGCAACGCGAGCCAGTCCTTCAGAACGTCATCGGATTGCAGTGTCGCGCTTCCCGGTTCACTCGACCGGTGGAAGCTCTGGCTGATAACCGTGCAGCCCTGATCACGCACGGCCCACAGCAGCGCGTCGTTGTCAGACGAATTGGCCGAGTAGAGGTCGCAGTCCGGCGCATGGCCGTGCGGCATTCTCGGCTCGGTGTTCTTGATGATCGCCGATGTCAGACGGGCATGCGCGCTGGCGTCGGGGCTGCTGGTGTAGCGCCCTTCGAAGCTCAGATTGGTGGTGTCGCTGGGCCCGTCCTCGAAGACGGCAACACGCACGCCGGTGCCGTCGAAACCGAGTGCGTGAGCGGTATTCGTGCGGGCGATGGCGATCGAGTTGCCGAGGTCGTTGGTCGCGGTTCGGTCGTCGAAGAATATTGCGCCGACCGCCTCGTCGCGCGACAACGCACGCAGTTGGTCCGCGGTGACCTCTGCGGTGACCAGAGGCAAGGTGTCATCGCGACGGGATTTACCGCGGACGGAAACATCATGACGGGCCAAAGCCTGTTGAAGATTGGCCAACGCCGGGCGCACCGATTCGGCCACCCGGGCTTCGCCACGGGGCGGTTCTGCGCTGCGTTGATCCGCGGGCTTTTCGTATGGCGCTGAGGGCAATTCGATGCGTGCCCACACCACGACCGGAATCCGCTCGCCGTGCGAGGTGGATCCGAGCCGCTCGTAGAGACCCGGATCCAGGCTGCCGAACTTCTGCGCGCGCCGCTTGTCCAGTGCCGTCAGGCGCTCACGGATGTCGACGACGCTGCCCTGCTCGTCGAAGGCCAACTCGGCCGGCTCACCGGTCGTGCGGTCGACGACCTTCATGACGTCGACATGGCCGTTCCTGCCCGTCTGCCCCGGTGCGAGCCGGTGGACATTCAAGTCGTCGAATTCGAGTCGGACGCTGTGCTCGACACGTTTGCCCGTCAGCGCCTTGCAGGACGCGGGAAGTACGCAGAAGGGTAGGCGCACCATTTCGGTGATGCGTTCACCCTTGGTGCTGAGCAGTTCATCGATCTCCAAGCGGTAAGCACCGAAGTGCGTAGTGGCACCGAGGTCCACCTTCACCGACCGACCATTTCGTGCGCGCGTGATTGTGGCGGGCACTTCGTCACTGCCGCGTATCACCCGGATGGCGCTCTGAACGCTCTGCGCGTCAACCGCGCCGGGCAATCGGATCGTGACCGTTGTCGCCGGGTCGACGATTTCGTCGGCTTCAATGCTGAAATGAACGCGGTCACTTGTGGCCGCACTGACAGGACCCATTTGTCAATCCCCCTCCAATGGACAACTGGATGGAGACAGCATCAACCCGGACGCGGCAGACACCGCGAGTATCCGACTACTCGACTTTTGAAAAGTTAAGGATGCGGCGGGTCGAAGCCCGGGTTCGCCAGGGCATTGGCCACGCCGCTCCCGATCGGGCCGTGCTGATCGACAATGGTGGCCGTGCCGGTCGCCACGCCGTCGTGGCTGTAATGGGTCAACGCGGCGAGGCCGAGGTACGGGCCTTGCGGCAGCCGGCTCAGTGTCAGCGTGTAGTCGGCGTTGATGAATTGCAAACCCTCGGTGCCGAAATGGGTCAGCGAGCTGACCATGTCACCGGCCATCGCGGCCCGAGTGAACGGGCTGAGTTCTTCGCCGTCGACCAACGGCCTGATGTCGCGGACCCAGATGTGTTTCGGCCCCGCGTGCTGCCACGCCTCCAGCCCGAACCCCGGGCCGGGGGTGTGGTCGTTTTTGCCGTAGGTCCACACCAGCATCGCCAGGCCGCGCGGAATCGGATCGGGGGACTCCGGAACGGGCGGCATGGTCACCGGTGACGACCAGACTTCCGCGGAGGGCTGTTCGCCGCGGCGCAGAAACAGAGCGCTGGCGCGGGCGACGACGGTATCGCCCTGGGTCATCAGCGCGTCGACCAGTTTCAGCCGACGGCCGTGCCGGGTGACCGACGTGTCGACGCGCACCGGTGCCAACGCGGCGGGCCGGAACAGGTCGACCGTCAGGCGGGTGGGCTGCAGCTCGGGTTCGCCGGCGTCGCGCTCGAGGACGTGGCCGAGCAGGCCGCCGACGTAGTTGCCGCTGATTGTCTGCCCCCACGGGCCGCGTGCGATCGACTGGGGGGTGAAGACGTCGCCGTCGGCCACGAAGAATGCGGTCGCCACGAAGGCGACGATATCGGGCTAGGCCATCTAACGATTAGCCAGCCAGCGTTCGACCTCGGAATCGGCCGGGTCGGCGACGTCGGCGAGCTCGGGGTGCTTGCCGACATAGCCGGCGACCATGGGGCACACGGCGACGATTCGCAGCCCCGCGTCGCGGGTGGCCTGCAGCGCCTCGGAGATGACGATGGTTCCCAGCCCGCGCCCACCGAACTCGTCGAGCACCTCGGTATGCGGGAAGATCCGCTGGCCGTCGCGATCGGCGTACTCGGTGAAGCCGACTTGCTGTCCGTCGACGGAGATGGTGAAGCGGTCGGGTTCCTGGGTGACTGTCGTCGGTGCGCCGGTCTTGTCGGTGGTCATGCCTCTTCTATACCCCGTGGTTGGGCCGCGGGCGCAACGTCGCATTTGGCAGCGGTGGCGCCGGGAGCCGCGATACCGCGCCCTGATATCCCTGCACTGCGCCGAAGCGCGCGTCATGGTTCTGCCACAGTTCGCGATACGCCGCGATGTCGTCGTGGCTGCGCCCGACGAAGTTCCACCACATCACCAGTTGCTCCGGAAACGGCGGGCCGCCGAGCAGCACCACACGGGCCGGCGCCTGGCCCCGGTTGGCCACGTGCAACCGCTCGCATCCAACGTCCTGGAACGCGAGGTCGGCCACGTCCAGCGGCGTGCCCGCGACCTCCACGCTGCCCTGATCGAGCAGCACGCCGTGCTCGAACGCGGGATCGACCTCGAGGCTCAGCTCCGCGCCCGGAGCCAGGTCGACCTGCGCGCCGAGCAGCGGGGTGAAGGTGTGCACGGGGGAGCGGTCGCCCTCGAGCTCGCCGAGAAAAACCCGCACCGTGGCGTCGCCGAGCCGTCGCGGCTGCGGCGCGTAGTGGGCGAAGTCGCGGTCGGTGTCCCGGTCGGCGTCGGGCAGCGCCACCCACAACTGGACGCCATGCAGCACCGTGGTGGCCGCGGTGGACACCTCGGAATGGCAGATGCCCGCGCCCGCGGTCATCAGGTTCAGCTCTCCCGGCCGCACCATCGCGTGCACGCCGGCGCTGTCGCGGTGTTCCACCTCGCCGCTGAAAAGCCAACTGACCGTTTGCAATCCGGTGTGCGGATGCGGCGGCACGTCCATGCCGGTGCCGCCTCGCACGTCGTGCGGACCGTAATGGTCGGCGAAACACCACGCCCCGATCAGCGACCGCTCCCGCTGGGGCAGGGTGCGGCGCACCTTGATGGCGCGCGGGCCACCCAGCGGCACCTCACGTGGATGCAGTACGCCCGCGAACGGCAAAGCGGCACAGGCGACTTCGGAGGGCGCCGGATCGGTGTTGCTCACGCACCCACGGTAGCCCTCAGCCGGAGTCGGTCATCGCCGAACGGAGCACGTCGAAGTCCTGGTCGCTGATCTTGAACACTCCAGCCCGGAACTTGTATCCCCACCGCGTCTTGTCCTCGATGAACTCGAGCTTCTCGAGCAGCGGGCGAATCGGAGTCTCGGTGCACTCCAGGAAGTCGACGGTGCGTCGCCACGTCTGGAAATCCTGATAGGGCTCGTCGTCGACGACTTGGCCGATCGCGGTGAACGCCTGCAACGGCTCACCCTTCGGATAATCGGTCTTCGGCGAATAGAAGACGATCCAGTCCCCCTTGGCCATCTTCTTCAACATGTGCGGCTTGCCGTGGTTGGCCTGTGTGAAGCGGCCCCGCACCCCACGCAGGACGTGGTCACGGCTGACGGTGTTCATCCATGCAGTCATGTCCGCACGGTAAGCCGGATCGCCGACAGATCGACGCCGGTAGCGCACCGCCTGTGGATAACATCGGACGCCATGCCTGAGGACCCCATGCGCGACGACTACGCGGAGTTGTTGAGACGGCGTGCGCTCACCGAGGACGCGGCCCGCCCCGATGCCGTCGAGCGCAGGCACGCCGCAGGTGGGCGCACCGCCCGCGAGAACGTCGACGATCTCGTCGACCCGGGTTCCTTCGTCGAGTACGGCCGGTTCGCCATCGCGGCGCAGCGGTTCCGCCGCGACGTCGACGACCTGATCGCGCGCACCCCTGCAGACGGCCTCGTCGCGGGCACGGCCCGCATCAACGGCGGCGCATGCGCCGTCCTCTCCTACGACTACACAGTGCTGGCTGGCACCCAGGGCGCGCTGGGACACCGCAAGAAGGACAGGCTGTTCGAACTCATCGAGCGGATGCGGCTACCCACGGTGTTCTTCGCCGAAGGCGGCGGCGGACGCCCCGGGGACACCGACTACCCGACGGTCTCGGCGCTGGACGCCCGCGCCTTCAAACTGTGGGCGGCGCTGTCGGGACTGGTGCCGCGGATCGCGATCGTCAAGGGCCGCTGCTTCGCCGGTAACGCGGTGATCGCCGGATGCGCCGATCTGATCGTGGCCACCGACGACGCGTCGATCGGCATGGGCGGACCCGCGATGATCGCGGGCGGTGGCCTCGGGGACGTCGCCGCCGACGACGTCGGCCCGATCTCGATGCAGGCGCCCAACGGCGTCGTCGACGTCGTGGTGGCCGACGAAGCCGAGGCCGTCGCCGTGACCAAACGACTACTCGGCTACTTCCAGGGCGCGACCAAGCCCGGCCCGGCCAGCGACCAAACACGTTTGCGCACAATGATCCCCGAGCGCGAACGGCGTGCGTACAAGGTGAACCCGATCATCGAGACGTTGGCCGACGAAGGCTCGGTGACGTTTCTGCGCGAGAGCTTCGCCAGGGAGATGGTGACCGCGTTGGCCAGGATCGAAGGCCGCCCGGTAGGCGTCATCGCGAACAACACCATGGTGATGGCGGGTGCCATCACGGCTGCGGCCGCCGACAAGGCCGCCCGGTTTCTGCAACTCTGCGATGCCTTCGGGTTGCCGGTGGTGTCGCTGGTCGACTGTCCCGGCTACATGGTCGGGCCGGCGGCGGAGGCAGAAGCGTTGGTGCGCCGGGCCTCTCGCATGTTGGTGGCGGGCGCCGCCCTACGTGTGCCGTTGGTAGCGGTGGTGCTGCGCCGCGGCTACGGGCTTGGCGCGCAGGCGATGGTCGGCGGCAGTCTGCACGAACCGTTGCTCACGGTCGCGTGGCCCGGCGCGCACCTCGGACCGATGGGGCTGGAGGGCGCGGTTCGGTTGGGCCTGCGCAAGGAACTCGAGAAGATCGTCGATGACGCGGAACGCGAGGAACGGGTTCGGCAGGCGACGGCCGCGGCGGAAGCAAATGCCAAGGCGCTCAACGCCGCTGCGCTGTTCGAAATCGACGATGTGATCGACCCCGCCGATACCCGCGATCTGATCGCAGCGACACTGTCCGCCGCCGCGGCAGAAGCTCAACCGCACCGCGGCCGGCGGTTCGTCGATACCTGGTAGGCGGAAAGTAGGGACGGTGCCGCCATGGCGCCTCTCGGCGAGTGGTCGCTCGAAGCGACGGTTTTGGATGGGGCCCGGGGCATGCCCGGCACCGTCGCACGAATCAACCGCTAGGCGGGACAAGATATTCCGTTCGCCGCCGACCCCACGTCATCGGCGGCGAACGGTTGACCTCAGGCCGATTCCGCGAACAACCGGCGGTCGCGGACCGGGTATCCGTTGCGCTCGGCCAGCGACCGCAACTGCCGCAGGGCAAACGTCCTGCCACGGCCGCCCTCGGGGATGACGATGCCTGCCCACAGTCCCTCGGCCCGCGGCAGCTCACACGCCTCGCGCGCGCACATCCAACGCCGCGGGCATTCCCGGCAGATGGCCTTCGCTTCCTCGTCAGCTCTGGTGGTCCACCGCTCAGGGTCGCGGGTGCATGCGCCGATCGGGGTCTCTTCCCACTCCGGTGTGTTCATAAGTGTTGCTCCTCTGCCACGCTCTGCGGCGATTGGCCGCGATGGCGCCAAACGTAACGCACAAACCGTAGCAACGCAACGGTTAGCTAGAGAGCCGGCGGTGCGGCTCGAAGTAGCAAAAGGTGCAGCGAGCAGTATCGAAATGAGCGCTGCCAGCACCGATGCGTGATACGCCAAACGTGTAATTCCGTAGCGTTGTTACGGTTAAACTGGTCGCAAAACCATAGCTGTGCGATGTCTCAGTTCGGCAAAACGTGCGGCCAAGTCGTAGCAGTCGACCGCCGGCTGGTTACTATTGCGACACCCTGCGCAGCACCCACCCAGCGAGGTAATCGCCGCCATGACAGACGTCGACCCCGGACTGGTGCGCGCCGGAGCGGCGGCCGCCGCCCGCCGACGCGAACTCGACATCAGCCAGCGCAGCCTCGCCGCCGACGGAATCATCAACGCCGGCGCGCTGATCGCGTTCGAGAAGGGCCGCAGTTGGCCGCGTGAACGCACCCGAGCAAAGCTGGAAAAGGTCCTGCAGTGGCCTCCCGGCACCATCGCCCGACTGCGCAACGGTGAGCCCGCAGCACCGGACAAGCCGACCGAACCGGACGCGGATGAAGGGCCCTTGATCGCGCAGGCCATCGTCGCTGCGGTGCACTCACTGGGCGACGCAATCGATGCGCTACCCCCCGTCGACGACGCGCAGTACACGCCGCGCGTCGCAGCGATCCTCGCTGACCTGCGTCAGCTCGAGGCGGTCGCCGCCCGCGCGGCTCGCATCGGCCAGGTCACCCCGGCGCTGATCAAGGCCCTCGGCACGGTGCGGCGTCAGATCGACGACCTGACCAACCTCGCCGCGGCCGCGCCGCGCGCGACGCTCGGTCAGCGGCTCTACGCCAGTCGCAGGCGCGCCAATCTCACTCTCGCCGAAACCGCGCAAGCCGCAGGCGTTTCCGAGGACGACATCGCGCACGCCGAAGCGGAGCAACCGGTGTCTGCCGCCTCGGTCGACGCGATCGAGGCGCTGCTCAAACAGCTCGACTAGTAGCGCTCTCTGCTGCGGTCGTCGCGTGTCGGGAAGTGGCTTGCCAGCGCTGCGGCGATCTCGATGAACCGCCGCCGTGTCGCAGGCGACATCTGGCTGGTGTGGTCGATGACGCCGCCCGGCCGCAAGTGTCCGTCAAACGGCACCTCGACGACCTTCTGACCCTGGCTGGCGAACTGCTGCGCCAGAATCGACCGAGTCCTCTTGTCCGCGTGCCCATCTGAGTCGTTGAGCACGATCACCGTGCGCTGCAGCAGACTGTTCAGACCGCGGGCCGCCAGCCAGTCCATCGTCTGCCCCGCCGCCGCCGCGCCGTCCACCCACGGTGATGACACGACGATCAACGCGTCGAGATCGCGCAGCACCTCCTGCGTGACCGGAGAGTCCATGGTCGAGCTGCAGTCGACGATCGAGATCGAAAAGTACTTGTCCAGGCGCGATGTCGCCTCCCGGTAGATCGCGGGATCGAGCACCCGGCGGCGCGCGGGCGTCGCCTCGCCTGCGAGCACGAACAGTCCAGCCGCATTGTTTCCGACGCGGCTGCGGACGTCGGCGAACGTCTCGAGGTGCTGGTCTGAGGCGAGCTCCCAGTAGGAGCCCTGCGCTTTCGGGTCGACCCGGCTGCCCAACTTGCCGAACGCGGTGTCGGCGTCGATGGCCACCACCCGGTCGTCCTGGCGCAGTTCGGCGAACACCGACCCGACACTGGCCGACACGGTGGTCTTGCCGACGCCGCCCTTACCCATCACGCCGATCTTGTAATGCCCGCGCAGCACCGACTTGATGGACGCCTCCAGTTCGGCTTCGCGGATCTCCTCGGGTGACGGGCCCAGATTGATCAACCCGAAGCTGGCCTTGAACAGCGCGAGTCGCCAGCCGCGGCCCGGCGGTTTGCGTTTCGCGGGCACCAGGTCGTCGGCCCTGATCCGATCCGCATACGACGCCGGTGGCATGGGTGGCGCGGCGCTTGGCTCGGGAGGAGGGTAGAGCGGCGCATTCCACGGCTGCGTCGGCGGCCCCGGGTGCTGCGGCGGAGGAGGCGGGGTGGGGCGTGGGGCACGCGGCGGTTGCGGTTGCTGTCGGAGCCACCACACCAGGCCGCCCCCCCGGTGCCCCAGCGGCCGCCCGAGCCCTCCGTCCCGCAGGACGAGGCCAAAACCCCGACCCCGGAGCAGCGCCAGCCCCCCCGGCCGGGGGTTCTGGATCAGAACCGGCCCGTCGGCGGCTTCGGACCGCCGCCGGGCCGGTCCGGATCCAGAAACGGCGGCGGGGGAGGTTCGGGCTGCGGTGGGGTCGGAGTCTGGTCGCGGTCCTGCGGAACGAAGTCGACGGGCGGCCGCGACGGCACCGGGGGAGTGGCTTGCTGCGGTTGCTCCGGTTTGGGCTTGGGCGGTTCGTAGTCGGTCTCTTCGGGCCCGGTCCAGCCGAGTTCTCGGCGCAAAGCGTCGTCGCGGTCGGTCACTGCACATCTCCTCCTTCGCTCCCGGACGACGCGTATGTCCGCCACTGTTCAGTATCAACTACACCGCGTCCGCACCTCCGCATACCGGAGGCAAGGTGCGCCGCCGCCGGCCAGCAAACTCGTGCGGCGCGTCGGTATTCGGCGCGCATGTTCGTTGGACGACTCCGACGGTATGCCGAATGCGACCCGAGGTGGACTTGCCCCGAAACGCTTCACCTGCTGCTGTCCGCGCGCGCCGGAAGGCTTTGCTGATGCTCGCGTATGATGTGGACGCAGCCCTGCAAATGTGGGATGAGACATTGCTAGGTGGAATGTCCAACCGGTGCCATGCGTCCGCGATCGGGCCACAAACTGGTGCACTGAGCGCCCGGTTTCCGCTGGTAGGCTGTGATGCGGCGCACGGTGGTGCGCCGTTGGGTCATTCGGGGCAGCCGACGGGTCGTGGCAAATAGTCTGGGCGACCCGCTACGGCGGGAGTTGATGGAGTTTGTGCACGGTGAAGGTCAATGGCGCGCTGTTCGAGCACGGCAGGACGGTCATCGGCGGCCTCAAGGACGCGACTGGGCAGGGCGCGCCTGACCCCGGTGAGGCCTTCGACCGGGCGCAACGCGCGTTCGACGATGTCAACGACACGCTGAAGTCGGCCGCACCAACCGGCTGGCACGGCCCCGGCTCCTACACCTACGCGGATCAAAACACGCGGCAGCAACTGCGGTCAGAGGCCATGGCCGGTGCCGACCGCGAGGTGTACAGGGTGCTGCGCCGCGAGGCCGACCAGATCGCGCTGTGTCGCGGCCACCTCGACGACCAGAGTCAGTTCCTCGCGGACACCAGCGCCGCCTCGCCGCTGCACGGCGCCCCGCGGTACGGCGAGGCCATGAAACTGGCTGTCGAGATGACCGCCCTGCAGTCCGCCCTCGGCGAGAGCTGCTATCGGCTGAACCTGCTTCGGTCCGAGGTGGCGCAGAACGCCGCCGAACTGCAGCAGGCGGTCGGGCGGTACGCGGGCGTCGCCGATGCGGCCGGACTGCCGCACGTGTCGGTGCGGGATACCTTTGATGCCTGCGATCCGGTCGTGCTACCAGCGCGGGATGGAAGGTAAGGGAACGCAAGACATGCCCGGCGACGAGTTGCGTGTTGTGACGGCCCATTTGACCGAGCTGGCCGGTACGCAGGGCCGCGCGGCGGCTGCGATTAGATCGGCGACGGCGGTGGCCGACGGCGCCGACGGAGTGGTCAGGCAGACCCACGGCGCTGTCGCTTCCGCCTCGGCAAGTGCGCTGACGGCGGTGTTGGCGGCGCGTCGAACCGCGGCGACTCGGATGGCCGACATCTCAGCGGATTTGAGCGCCAAGCTCTCCGCGGCAGCGAAGCAATACGAGCAGGCTGACGAAGCGATGACCGGCGTGTTGCGCAGCCAGATGCAAACAGGGCAATCATGACAAGTCCGCCAACGCATTTCGACGACGTGGTTGGCGTCGAGGTCACCATCGACGGAATGCTCGTCATCGCCGACCGGCTCAACGTGATGGATTTTCCCGTCGCCCTTGGCATCCGGCAGAACATTCCGCAGGAAGACCTGCGCAACATCGTCTGGGAGCAGGTGGCCCGCGACCTGACCGCGCAGGGCGTCCTCGACGTCTTCGGCGAACCGCATCCCGAGGTGGCGGCCATGGTCGACACCCTGAGTCGCGCCGACCGGACCCTGGAAGGCCGGTGGTGGCGCCGCGACGTCGGTGGCAAGATGGTCCGCTTCGTGGTGTGTCGTAAGGGGGATCGCCATGTTGTTGCCGCGCGCGACGGTGACATGCTCGTGTTGCAACGCGTCGCGCCCCAGGTCGGGCTGGCGGGCATGGTGACGACGGTGCTCGGCACCGCCACCCCGGCCGATGTCGAACCGCTGACCGGTGTGGCAAGCAAATTGGCTGAATGCACCTCGGCAAACCAGCTGTCGCAATACGGCATCGCGCCGTCGTCGGCGCGCGCGTACGCCGAGATCATCGCGAATCCCGCCAGCTGGGTCGAGATCATCGCCAGCGAGCGGCATCCCGGCGGTACCCAGACCCAGACCGACGTCGCGGCCGGCGTGCTCGACTCGAAACAGGGCCGCATCGTGTCGATCCCGCGGCGGGTCAACGGCGAACTGTACGGCAGCTTCCTGCCCGGCGGGCAGGACAACCTGCAGCGCGCACTCGACGGGCTCGTCGAGTTCCTGCCGTCGCACAAGTGGTTCGACCACCACACCGACGGAAACACCGACGGATATCAGGACTGAGCTTGGCCACCTCCCCACACGATTCCGACGACGAGCGCGACGATCTGGCCGCGCTCGACTTCTCGGCCGCCGACGACGAGCAGGGCCAGTCCGTTCTCGACGCGTTGGCCGGCTACGCCGAAGAGACCGTGGAGGACGAGCAGGCGCAGCTGTTCACCGTGACCAACCCGCCAGGCACGGTCACGGTGACCACCTACCTGGACGGCCGCGTCAAGCACATCGACCTGTCACCGAAGGTGACCGAGATGACCGAAGCCGATCTCGCCGACGAGATCGTTGTCATCGCCCAGTTGGCCACCCAGGACGCCAGATCAGCCCAGTACGCCCACATGCTCGAAGGCATGCGGCAGCAGGGCCACGACGACGTCGCAACCCGCGACTTCCTTACCCGAGATCTGGATCTGCCCACTCCGGAAGAGGCCAAAGAGGCTCGGGCGCAACTGTTTTCAACTAGATATGCAGGTGGTCATGACTGAGCATCTAGCCAGCCTCTTCGGCAGCGCCGTCGGCATACTGGCCAGCTCCCAATCGCGTTCGTTCGAATTGTTCAGCGAGATCACGACTCTCGACGAGACGGCATGCGACGCATGGGTGGGCCGGATCCGCTGCGGAGACACCGACCGGGTGACACTGTTCCGCGCCTGGTATTCGCGGTCGAACTTCGGGCAACTCGCTGGGGCCGCCGAGATTCCGATGAACAGCCTCAACGCCAGGATCCCGATCGGCGGGATGTTCGGCGACATCACCTATCCGATCAACTCGCCGCTGGCGATCACGATGGGTTTCGCGGTGCACGAGGCGTCGATAGGTAACTACGCCGACGCGATGGAGGCGCTGGAGGACGTCCCGGCCACCGGCGCAGAGCATTTGGTGTCCTGGGTCAAGGCGGTGATCTACGGCGCCGCCGAGCGGTGGACCGACGTGATCGACGAGGTGCGGGGTGCCGGTAGCTGGCCGGACAAGTTCCTGGCCGCTGCGGCCGGGGTCGCACACGGGGTGGCGACGGCAAACCTCGGGCTGTTCACCGAAGCCGAACGCCGCCTGACCGAATCCAATTCGTCGCCGGCGGGGGAGGCGTGCGCGCCGGCGATTGCCTGGTATCTGGCGATGACCCGCCGGAGTCAAGGCAACGAGGAAGCCGCCCTGGCCCTGCTCGAGTGGCTGCAGGCCACCCACCCGGAGCCGAAAGTCGCTGCCGCGCTGCGAGATCCGAATTACCGACTGGTGACCACCACGCCGGAGAAGATCGCGTCGCGACGCGACCCGTGGGATGCGGCCAGCGTCGTCGCGGATACGTCGGGTCGGGAGAGGTTGCTCGCCGAGGCGCAGGCCGAACTCGACCGGCAGATCGGCCTGACCCGCGTCAAGGAGCAGATCGACGCCTACCGCGCGGCCACCCAGATGGCCAAGGTCCGCGCCGCGCGCGGTATGAAGGTCGCCCAGGCCAGCAAGCACATGATCTTCGCAGGCCCACCGGGCACGGGTAAGACGACCATCGCGCGGGTGGTGGCCAACATCCTCGCGGGCCTGGGCGTCATCGCCGAACCCAAGCTGGTCGAGTCCTCCCGCAAAGACTTCGTCGCCGAATACGAAGGCCAGTCCGCGGTGAAGACCAGTCGCACCATCGATCGGGCCGTCGGCGGCGTGTTGTTCATCGACGAGGCGTACACACTGGTCCAGGAGCGCGACGGGCGCGCCGACCCATTCGGCACCGAAGCCCTGGACACCCTGCTGGCGCGGATGGAGAACGACCGCGACCGCCTGGTGGTGATCATCGCCGGGTACAGCGCCGACATCGACCGCCTGCTGGAGACCAACGACGGGCTGCGGTCGCGGTTCGCCACCCGTATCGAGTTCGACTCGTACACACCCGACGAGATCGTCGACATCGCGAAAGTCATTGCCGCCGCCAACGACTCGACTCTCGACGAGGAAGCCGCCAAGCGGGTGCTCGACGCGGCCACGCTGCTGTCGGAGCGGTCGCTGAACGGCAAACCCGCGCTCGACATCGCGGGCAACGGCCGGTATGCGCGTCAACTGGTGGAGGCGGGCGAGCAGAGCAGGGACATGCGACTGTCGCGGTCGGTGGACTTCGACAGCCTGGGCGTCGAGCAGCTCAGCGAGATCAACGGGGAGGACATGGCCGCCGCGATATCGGCGATCCATGCCCGCCTGAACATCAACGAGTAACCGATGGCAAGTTTCCGGCTCACCACCAAGGTGCAAGTCAGCGGCTGGCGATTCCTGCTGCGCCGGGTCGAGCACGCGATCGTGCGGCGCGACACCAGGATGTTCGACGACCCGCTGCAGTTCTACAGCCGTTCGGTGTCGGCGGGCATCGTCATCGCGGTGTTGATATGCCTCGGCGCTGGCCTGCTGGCGTACTTCAAGCCGCTCGGAAAGCGGGGCGGCGACACGCTTTTGGTGGACCGCAGCACCAACCAGCTGTACGTGGTGATGCCGGGCACGGGACAACTGCGGCCGGTGTACAACCTGACATCGGCCCGGTTGGTCCTCGGCAACGCCAACAGTCCGGTGGCGGTGAAGTCCGACGAGCTGAACAAGATGCCGAAGGGCCAGCCGATCGGAATTCCCGGCGCGCCGTACGCCACCCCGGTCGGCGGCGCTGCGTCGACGTGGACGTTGTGCGACACCGTCACCAAACCCGACAGCGTCGCTCCGACGGTGGAGACGTCGGTGATCATCCAGTCACTGCGCCTCGACAGCTCGGTCGGCCCGATGCGGCCCGATCAGGGCGTGCTGGTGTCGTACAAGGACAACGACTGGCTGGTCACCAACGACGGCAGGCACGCGATCGACCTCGCCGACCGTGCCGTCACCTCGGCCGTGGGCATTCCGGTCACCGCCAAGGCCACCCCGATCTCCGAAGGGCTGTACAACGCGTTGCCGAACGCGGGTCCGTGGCAGCTACCGGACGTACCCGCGGCGGGCGCGCCGAATACCGTTGGCCTGCCGCCCAATCTGGTGATCGGGTCGGTGTTCACCACGGTGGGTGATTCGGGTGAACAGCATTACGTGGTGCTGCCCGACGGGGTGGCGAAGGTCAACGACACCACCGCGGCAGCCCTGCGCGCCACCAATTCGTTCGGACTGATCGCGCCGCCCTCGGTGGAGTCCAGCATCGTCGCGAAGATCCCAGAGCGGGTGTACACCTCGCCGCTGCCGGACAAACCGATGGACATTCTGCTTCGCGAGGATGCACCGTCGATGTGCTGGGCATGGCAGCGCGAACCGGGTGACCAGGCGCCGAAGACCACCGTGATCAGCGGCCGCCACCTGCCGATCCCGGCGTCGGCGATGACCACCGGCATCAAGCAGATCGACGGCACCTCAACGGTTTACATCGACGGCGGGCAGTTCATCCGGCTGCAGTCACCGGATCCCAGGTACGGCGAGAGCCTCTATTACATCGACCCGCAGGGCGTGCGCTACGGGCTGCCCGATGAGGAGACGGCCAAGACGCTCGGCCTGATCGGCCCGAAGACGGCTCCGTGGCAAGTGGTTTCGCTGCTGGTGGACGGGCCGGTGCTGTCGAAACAGGCGGCGCTGCTGGAGCACGACACCCTGCCCGCCGACCCGGACCCGCGCAAGATCGAAGGCGCGCAGCCGGCAGGCGCGAGCGTAGGAGGCGGCTGATGACGACGAAGAAGTTCACGCCGATCATCAAGCGCGGACCGCGGTTGACGCCGGGCGAGATCACCGTCACCCCGCCTGACGATCTCGGCATCGAGATCCCACCCTCGGGTATCCAGAAGGCGCTGCCGTGGGTGATGGGCGGCGGCATGCTCGGGATGATCGCGATCATGATCTTCACCGGCATCCGTCAACTGTCGCCGTACATGCTGATGATGCCCCTGATGATGGTGATGGCCACCGTCGGCTTCATGGCCGGCGGCGGACCCGGCGGCAAGCGAGTACCCGAGATCAACGCCGACCGCAAGGAATACCTGCGCTATCTGGCCGGCCTTCGGACGCGAGTCACGTCGTCTGCTGCCGCGCAGGTGACATTCTTCAATTACCACGCACCGCATCCCGAGGACCTGCTGTCGCTGATCGGCACCAACCGGCAGTGGTCGCGGCAGGTCAACGCCGACTTCTACGCGGCCACCCGCATCGGCATCGGCTCGGAGCCTGCAGTCGACCGGCTGTTGAAGCCCGCCGTCGGCGGTGAGCTGGCGGGCCCGCAAGGGGCACCGCAAGCGCACCTCGAGCCGGTCAGCCACATGTGGGTGACGAAGTTCCTGCGCACCCACGGCCTCATCCACGACTGCCCGAAGCTCGTTCAGCTGCGGACCTTTCCGACGATCGCGATCGGCGGTGACGCGGCGGGCGCCGCCGGGTTGCTGCGCGCGATGATCTGCCACCTCGCGGTATTCCATCCGCCGGATCTGCTCCAACTGCGGGTCCTCACAGACAACCCGGAGGACCCGGACTGGGCGTGGCTGAAGTGGCTGCCGCACGTCGCGCATCAGACCGACACCGACGCCGCTGGGCCCACCCGGTTGGTGTTCACCCGCCCCGACGGATTGAGCGATCTGACCGCCCGCGGACCGCATACCGCCGACTCGGTGCCGAGCGGACCCTACGTCGTCGTCGTCGACTTGACCGGTGGCAGAGCGGGATTCCCGGTCGACGGACGGGCCGGCGTCACCGTGATCACGCTGGGCAACCACCGCGGTTCGGTGTATCGGATCCGCGTCGACGCCGACAGCACGGCCGACGACAGGCTGCCCAATCAAACGTTCCGGCTCGTCACCAGCGTGGCCGACTCGATGACACCGGCACAGGCGGGCCGGGTGGCCCGCAAGCTGGCGGGCTGGTCGATCACCGGCACCATCATCGACAAGAGCGTGCGGGTGCACAAGAAGGTCGCCACCGAGTGGCACCAGATTGTCGGCGCGCAGACGGTCGAGGAAGTGACGCCTGCCAGGTGGCGGATGTTCACCGACACCGACCGGGACCGGTTGCGGATCCCGTTCGGCCACGAACTCAAGACCGGCGAAGTGATGCACCTCGACATCAAGGAGGGCGCGGAATTCGGCGCCGGCCCGCACGGAATGCTGATCGGCACAACGGGTTCCGGTAAGTCCGAGTTCCTGCGCACGCTGATCCTGTCCCTGGCGGCCACCCATCACCCCGACCAGGTCAACCTGCTGCTCACCGACTTCAAGGGCGGATCGACGTTCCTCGGTATGGAGAAGCTGCCGCACACCGCGGCCGTCGTCACCAACATGGAAGAGGAAGCCGAACTGGTCAGCCGGATGGGCGAGGTGCTCACCGGTGAACTGGACCGCCGCCAGTCGATCCTGCGGCAGGCGGGTATGCAGGTCGGCGCCGCGGGCGCACTGTCCGGGGTGGCCGAATACGAGAAGCACCGCGAGCGGGGTGCCGAGCTGCCGCCGCTGCCAACGCTTTTCGTCGTCGTCGACGAGTTCGCCGAACTGCTGCAGAACCACCCCGACTTCATCGGCCTGTTCGACCGCATCTGCCGTGTCGGCCGGTCGCTGCGGGTGCACCTGCTGCTGGCCACCCAGTCGCTGAACACCGGCGGTGTGCGGATCGACAAGCTCGAACCGAACCTGACATACCGTATCGCGTTGCGCACCACCAGTTCTGCCGAGTCGAAGGCCGTGATCGGCACGCCAGAGGCGCAATACATCACGAACAAGGAGAGCGGCGTCGGGTTCCTGCGGGTCGGCATGGAAGACCCGGTCAAGTTTCAGAGCGTGTGGACCGGGGTCAACTACGAACCGGCGGCACCGGTCGAAGACAACGGGGAGGTCCGACCCCGTGCGCAGACCGACGGCCGGTTGCGCATCCATCAGTTCACCGCGGCCCCGATCTTCGATACGGCGGTGAGCTCATGACCGTGAAAAACGCTCGGACGTGCGCCGAGACTACGGAATATGCCGATTTCGGCGCGAAATCCGTCAAAAACCGTAGCCCCGCCGGGGCCGCGAAAGGTGAGGCATGAGCATCGAGTCTGACCAGAGAGTGCTGCGTGAGGTGGTCCTCGACCAGTTGACCACCGGCGAGATTCGCGCGTACCGAATGTGGTTGCCGCCGTTGGCCGATCCGACCCCGGTGAACGAACTCGTCGAGCGGGACCGGCAACGCCAACCGCTGCGTTTCGGGCTTGGCATCATGGACGAACCGCGGCGGCACCGACAGGAAGTGTGGGGCATCGACGTATCGGCGGCAGGCGGCAACATCGCTGTCGGCGGCGCTCCGCAGACCGGCAAGTCGACGTTCCTGCAGACGTTGGTGCTTTCGGCCGCGGCCACCCACACGCCCCGCCAGGTGCAGTTCTACTGCATCGACCTCGGCGGTGGCGGGTTGATGTATCTGGAGGACCTGCCACACGTCGGGGGGGTCGCCACCCGGTCTGAACCCGACCGGGTGAACCGCGTCGTCGCGGAGATGAAAGCCGTTCTGCGGCAACGAGAAGCGATGTTCAAGCAGCACCGCGTCGGGTCGATGGCCGCGTACCGCCAGATGCGCGAGGACCCGAACCACCCCGCGGCCGCCGACCCGTTCGGCGACGTCTTCCTGGTCATCGACGGCTGGCCCGCCTTCGTCGCCGAGTTCCCCGACCTCGAGCCCGTCGTCCAGGATCTGGCCGGGCAGGGCTTGGCGTTCGGCGTACACACCATCATTTCCACCCCGCGCTGGACCGAGCTGAAGTCACGCGTGCGCGACTACCTGGGCACCAAGGTCGAATTCCGGCTCGGCGATGTCAACGAAACGCAGATCGACCGGATCACCCGCGAAATTCCCGCCAACCGGCCCGGCCGCGCGGTGTCGATGGAGAAGCACCACCTGATGATGGGAGTGCCCCGACTCGACGGCGTGCACAGCGCCGACAACCTGGTGCCCGCGATCTCGGAGGCGGTGCAGATCATCGCCGCCCGCAACGCCGAGCAGGCGCCGCGCGTGCGGGTGCTGCCGGAACGCATCTACCTACACGAGCTGGACCCGCACCCGCCAGGCCCCGACGCCGACTACCGCACCAGGTGGACTGTGCCGCTGGGTATTCGGGAGTCTGACCTGTCGGTGGCCTACAACCCGATGTACATGACGCCGCACCTGTTGATCTTCGGCGCACCGAAGTCGGGCAAGACGCGTATCGCGCACGCCGTGTCGCAGGCCATCTGCAAGCGCAACAGCCCGGCGCAGGTGCGGTTCATGCTCGCCGACTATCGGTCGGGTCTGCTCGACGCGGTGCCCGAGAGTCATCTGCTCGACGCCGGCGCCGTCAACCGCAACAACGCCACGCTCGAAGAGGCCATCAAGGCACTGGCGGTCAACCTGCAGAAGCGGCTGCCCCCACCGGACCTGACCACCGCGCAATTGCGGGCCAGGTCGTGGTGGACGGGCCCGGATGTGGTGCTGCTCGTCGACGACTGGCACATGATCGTCGCGGCCAGCGGCGTGGTGCCCCCGATGGCGCCGCTGTTCCCGCTGCTGCCCGCGGCGGCGGACATCGGCCTGCACATCATCGTCACGTGCCAGATGAGCCAGGCGCATCGAGCGACCATGGACAAGTTCGTCGGCGCCGCCTACGGCGCGGGGTCGCCGACCATGTTCCTGTCCGGGGAGAAGCAGGAGTTCCCGTCGAGCGAGATCAAGCTCAAACGGCGTCCGCCCGGCCAGGCGTTCCTCGTCTCGCCGGACGGCAAGGAGGTCATTCAGGCGGCCTATGTGGATCCACCGGAAGAAGAAGTGTCGGCAGCACCCCTCGGGGGCCGCTAGACTATGACAAAGACGCTCAGCAAAGTCGGAAACGACGTGCCAGCAAAGTGGTCGGGGACCAGATTTCGGTACGTTTAGGCAATTGTCGTTGGGCTGCGCACAAACCAATATGCAGGGTTTTTGACACGGAAAAGGAGTATCCGCAAATGCAACCCATGGAACACAATCCCGGGGCCGTCGGCCTCGGTGCCCAGGTGGTCGCAAACGGCGCCCGTGGGCTGGCGTCCGGCACCACGGCCTCGGCGGCCGTGACGGCGTTGGTGCCCGCCGGTGCCGAAGAGGTCTCCGCGATGGCGGCGGCGGCCTTCGCCGCAGAGGGCGTCGAGAGTCTCGCGCAGAACACGTTTGCGCAGGAAGAACTCACGCGGGCGGGTGCCGCGTACATGGAAGCAGCGGGCATCTACACCGCGGTCGACGGCGCCAACGCCGCCGCTCTTTCCTAGTAGCCGCAGTCGATCAGGCAAATCTGGGTTCTTAGTCGATCATGATCTGGCATGCGATGCCGCCCGAGTTGAACACCGCGCGGTTGATGTTTGGGGCCGGCTCGGTGCCGATGCTCCAGGCCGCCGCGGGCTGGGAGGCGTTTGCGATCGAACTGGAAACTCAGGCCGACGAGTTGGCGGGCACCCTGGCCGCGCTGACCTCGGCGTGGAGCGGTACGGCCAGTGAACGAGCCGTCTCCGCAACCATGCCGATGGTCGTCTGGCTACGCACCGTGTCGGCGCAGGCGCAAAAGCGCGCATTGCAGGCGACCGCGCAGGCCAACTCCTACGACATGGCGATGATCACCACGCCGCCCATTCCGGAGATCGAGGCCAACCACGTCACCCACGCCGTGCTGGAGGCCACCAACTTCCTCGGCATCAACACGGTGCCCATCGGAGTCAACGAGTTCGACTATTTCGTGCGGATGTGGAACCAGGCCGCAGGCGCGATGGACGTCTATGCCGCTGAGACGGCGCTGAACATTCTGTTCGAGCCGATCATGCCGATGAAGCCGATTGTCATCCCCGGCGTCGGCGAGGCCGCGACGGGTGCGGCGCTGGGCCAGGCCGCGGCGATGACCGCCGGGGCGGTGGCTCGCGAAACGGCGATCGCCCACGTCGGCGCGCAGGCCACCATCGAATCGGCGGGCTTGCAGACAGGGCGCGCCGCGGCGCAGGCCAATCAGATGGCGACCACCGCAGAGGGTCAGGCGCAGAAAGCCCAGAACGCACAACAGTTTTCGCAACAGGGTCAACTGCAGCAGGGCGCGCAGCAAGGCATGCAGATGGGCATGCAACTGGCCTCGCAGCTGGGTTCGACGCTCGGACAACTGCCGCAGCAGGCCGGCCAGATGGTGATGCAGCCGATGCAACAGCTGACCCAGCCGCTGCAGCAGGTGTCGTCGATGTTCAGCCAGATGGGCGGGCTGGGCGGCGACAAGGGCGCCCAGATGGGCCTGATCGGCACCAGCCCGCTGTCCAACCATCCACTGGTGGGCGGTTCGGGTGCGGGTTCGGGCGCAGGTCTGGTGCGGGCCGCGTCACTGCCCGGTGCGGGCGGCACGGCGGCGCGCACCCCGCTGATGTCGAAACTCGTTGGGGCGGAACTGGAGCCGACGGTTTCGCCGGTGTCCGTCGCCGCAGGCGCTGCGGCAGGCGCGTCGGCGGCAGGGCTGGCGCCGGTCGGCTCGGGCGGCGGCGCGGGGCCGATGGGCATGATGGGCCACGGCCAGAAGAGCGGTGGGACGAAGCAAGCGCTGACGGCACCGTCGCCGCTGGTTTACGACCTGGCCGAAGACGAAGAAGACGACTGGTAACCGAAGACTTCCCGGCCAAGGGGTCGGAAAGACTCGCCATTGGTTTTGGTGAGGACACGCAGAAGAAAAGGAAATTATCCAGATGGCACAGATGAATACAGATGCCGCTGTCCTCGCCAAGGAGGCAGCGAATTTCGAACGGATCTCCGGTGAACTCAAGGGCGTCATCGCCCACGTCGAGTCGGTCGCCGGCGCGCTGGCAGGGCAGTGGCACGGCCAGGCAGGCACCGCGGCGCAGGCCGCGCTGATGCGGTTCCACGAGGCGGCCGCCCGCCAGGTGCAGGAGTTGAACGACATCTCGGCCAACATCCACACCTCCGGTGTGCAGTACACCTCGACCGACGAGGACCAGCACGCCACGCTGACCAACGCGATGAACCTCTGACCGACAACGACTTACGAGAAACGGAGAAAGACTTATGACCGAACAGCTGTGGAACTTCGCCGGTATCGAAGGCGGCGCAAGCGACATTCAGGGCGCCGTGGCCACCACCGCCGGCCTGCTCGACGAAGGCAAGGGATCGCTCGCGGCGCTCGCCGCGGTGTGGGGTGGCACCGGCTCGGAGGCCTACCAGGCCGTGCAGATGCGCTGGGACAGCACCTCCAACGAGCTCAACGCAGCTCTGCAGAACCTGGCATCGACCATCAGCGAGTCCAGTGCAACGATGGCTCAGACCGAAGCCGGCGTCACCGGGATGTTCGCATAACACGATCGAGCACGCGGGTGGGCGAGGCGGTCCGAAGACCCGGCTCGCCCACCACGTGTGTCGCAGCGTGACCTAGTAGTGATGAGAGGTACCCATGTCGGCTGACTATGACCGGCTATTCCACTCCCCGGGCTCCTCGGTGGACGCTGTGCAGACAGCCGACGAGGAAGCGGAGAACGGCGCCGCGGCGCCCGCCGGTGCGCACGGCCGCAGCGATGTGACGCCGCCGCCGATGCCCATCGCACCGACCAAGACCGCCGCCGCCCCTGCCCCGCCGCCGCGGCAGACCGAGGTGACCACGCAGATGCCGCCCACCAGGACGGCGCCGCAGCCGCGTCAGGCCAACGGCATGATGCGCGCACCGCAGTCCGCGGGCGCGGCGGGCGCTCGATTCGAGCAGCCACGCTCGGCGCCCACACCGGCGCCGAGGCCTGCGCCCGCGCCTGCCCCGTCACAGCATTTCGCCGAGGCGCAATCCGAGGCGGGCAATGCCTGGCGGACGAATCAAGCGCAGGCCAGTCAGCCGGCCACGACGTCGGCGGCGACCATCGGCAATCACCGCGCCATCGACGCGCTGTCTCATGTCGGGGTCAAGTCCGCGGTCAAGATGCCGTCGCAGCGCGGCTGGCGGCACGTGCTGTACATGCTGACGCGGATCAACCTGGGGCTGTCGCCCGACGAGCTCTACGAGATGGATCTGCACGGCAGGATCCGGCGAAATGCCCGCGATTCCTACCAGATCGGGATATTCGGGCTGAAGGGGGGTGTCGGTAAGACCGCGGTCACCGTCGCACTCGGCTCGGCGCTGAGCAAGGTCCGCGGTGACCGGATCCTCGCCGTGGACGCCGACCCGGACGGCGGCAACCTCGCCGACCGCGCAGGCCGCCAGTCGGCAGCCACCGTCTCGGATCTGTTGGCGGACAAGGAGTTGGCCCGCTACAACGACATTCGCGCCTACACCAGCATGAACGCGTCGAACCTGGAGATTCTGTCCTCCGAGGAGTACAGCGGGGCGCGCCGCGAGTTCAACGATGAGGACTGGACGAACGCGACCAACATCGTGTCGCGGTACTACAACCTGGTGCTCGCCGACTGCGGTGCCGGGCTGTTCCAGCCCGCGGCCCGCGGCGTGCTGTCGACGGTGTCGGGTCTGGTGATCGTCGCGAGCGCGTCGATCGACGGCGCGCGGCAGGCCGCGGTGACCATGGACTGGTTGCGGCAGAACGGTTATCAGGATCTGCTCGGCCGGTCCTGTGTGGTGATCAACCACGTCACGCCGGGCAAGCCGAACATCGACGTCGAGGACCTGGTGCAGCAGTTCGAACGGCACGTGCCCCCGGGTCGCGTGATCGTGCTGCCGTGGGACAAGCACATCGCCGCGGGCACGGAGATCCAACTCGAGCTGCTCAGTCGCAGCTTCCAGCGGCGGATCACCGAGTTGGCGGCTGCGCTGTCCGACGACTTCGACAGGCTCGAACGGCGTTGACCTCCGCCGCCGCAGCAGCATCCACGTCCAGCGTCACCCCGGGTAGGCCGTCCACCACGCGGGTGACGATCCTGACCGGCAGGCGCATGACGGACCTCGTGCTGCCCGCGGCGGCGCCGATCGAGACGTACATCGACGAAACCGTCTCGGTGCTCGGCGAATTGCTGGAGGACACCCCCAAGGACGTGCTGGCCGGTTTTGACTTCACGGCGCAGGGCGTGTGGGCGTTTGCGCGGCCGGGAGCACCGCCGCTCAAGGCCGACGAATCGCTGGACGACGCAGGCGTGGTGGACGGCGCGTTGCTCACGCTGGTGTCGGTCAGCCGAACCGAACGCTATCGGCCACTGGTCGAGGACGTGATCGACGCGATCGCGGTGCTCGACGAGTCGCCGGAGTTCAACCGCACCGCACTGAATCGCTTTGTCGGCCTTGCCATTCCGGTGGCCGCGTTGGCGATCACCGTGATGGCGCTGCTCGCGTGGTCGCGCACCAGCCACGACTGGTACTGGCCGGTGGCGCTGGGCGTGCTGGGGCTCGCGATTCTGGGCGGCAGCATGCTGGCCAAGAACCGCTTCGACAACGTCGACATGGCGGAAAGCCTGCTGGCGGCCGCGGTGCCGGTGCTGGCGGGCGCGGCGACGCTCGCGGTGCCGTTGCCCCGCGGCGTGGACGGCCTCGGTGCGCCGCAACTGGCGGGCGCGAGCGCCGTGGTTCTGTTGCTGACACTGGCCACCAGGGGCGGGCCGCGCAGGCGCGCGGAGTTGGCGTCGTTCATGTCGGTCACCTCGATCGCGGTGACCGCTGCGGCCATCGCCTACGGATACGGTTGGCAGTACTGGGTGCCCGCGGGCGCCATCGCGTTCGGGTTGATCGTCGTGACCAACGCGGCCAAGCTGACCGTCGCGGTCGCCCGCATCGCATTGCCACCGATACCGGCGCCCGGCGAGACCGTGCACAACGACGAGTTGCTCGATCCCGTCGCGACGTCCGAGGCGATCGACGAGGAATCGTCCACATGGCAGGCGATCATCGAGTCGGTGCCGGATTCGGCGGCCCGACTGCACGAGCGCAGCGTGCTGGCGAAGCGGTTGCTGATCGGCTTCGTGACGGCGGGCGCGTTGGTGTTGGCCGTCGGCGCGATCACCGTTGTGGTGCAAGGCCATTTCTTCATCCACAGCCTGATCGTCGCCGGTCTGGTCGCGGTCATCTGCGGCTTCCGGTCCCGGCTCTACGCCGAGCGCTGGTGCTCGTGGGCACTGCTGGCGGCGGCGGTGGCGGTGCCGACGGGCGTCATGGTCCGGCTCTGCCTGTGGTACCCGCACAAGGCGTGGTTGGTGCTCGGCATCTACACGGCGGTCGCGATCGTGGCGCTGATCCTCGTCGGCGCCACCGAGGGCGTGCGGCGGGTGTCGCCGGTGACCAAGCGGATCCTCGAACTGACCGACGGTGCGGCGATCGCGGCGGTCATTCCGCTGCTGTTGTGGATCGCCAGCGTCTACGACGTGCTGCGCAACATCCGGTTCTAGTCGGCAGGGCTCTGCAGGCCCGCGGTGATCTCCGCGACGGCGGCGTCGATGCGTTCGCGATCGGCTTCGATCGACTGGGTCGCGGCCGCCATGGCGTTCTGCAGCGCCTCGTTGATGCGCTGCTCCACCGTACGCGCGCCGAGGCGCAGCAGGCCCTCGGAGATGAAGGCCGCCGTCAGGTAGTGATGACCGTTCAACGTCACTTCCACCGTCTCGGCTTCGTCTGTGGCGGTGAACGTTTCGCTGTTCATCTTGTGCAGTTGGTCGTCGACGATCGACTGCAACCGCTGCGCCTGCTTGAGCACGGCAGCGACCTGCGGATGCATGTCGTCGGTCACTTGGAATCCTTGTCCGCCACGTCCCTGCGCCGGCGGTTGCCGATCACCGCCTCTGTCCACGGCCGGTCCTCGGTGTAGAGGTCCTCGTCGGGCGACAGATTCGGATCCCGCCGCTTCTCCTTGCCCTGGCTACCGTGTCCGGCCCCGTGCATCGGCGCCATGCCGCCACCCATCGCGCCGCCCGCGGCGGCCCCGGCCGAACCGGCGACGGGTGTGGTGGATGCCGGGCGCGTCGGCGCCGTCGGCGCCACCGTTTCGGCACCGACGGCGGGAGACAACGGCATCGACGGACCGCCACCGCCGCCGCCGGCGCCGCCGCCACCCGCGCCGGAGCCGCCACCTCCGCCGAGTGCGGCCGGTTTGAGGCTGGGATCCGTTGGCAACTTGGGGGTTCCGGTCGACGGACCGCCACCAGGCAGACCGCCGGGCATGCCGCCGGAAGGCGCTCCGCCTCCTGACGGCGAACCGCCACCGGACGGCGAGCCACCCCCTGACGGTGCGCCACCGCTGGATTGCTGGTCGCCTGCGGGCTGGCCGCCGGTCTGCGGTGCGGCCGAGGCGGGCTGTGCGGCCGACGTCGGCTGTGCCGCGGAAGCGCCGCCCCCGGGCCCGGATCCGCCTGCGCCACCGGGGGATCCGTCGCGGTCGGTCGGTGCCTTAGCGTCGCGGGCGTTGGGATCCCTGGTGGCTGCGGTCGGGTCGAGGCCACTGTTCGGTGGGTTCTCGGGTTGAATCACCTTGGGCGACATGGCCGCCGCGTATTGACCGACGAGCTCTTCGGACGCCGCCTGCGCCTGCTGCATCTGCGCGAACAGCGCGGCCACCGCAGCGCCGTCCGTCGCGGCGGTCAACTTCTGCTCGGCCTGCGCGTACATCTCGGCGAGCGGCCGATGCGCCGCGCTGACGCTCTGATGCACGTCGGCCAACCGGGTGGCCTCGGTCGACAACTCCTCCCACGAGTTGGCGAGCGTGTCGAGCCAGGAGCGATAGCTGTTGAACTTGGCGTACGCGGCCTCGGCCGCCATCCCCTCCCAGTCACCGACGCGACCTTCGAAAGCCGGTGCGGCGCCACGGATCTGACCGGCGAAACCCTTCCACAAATCGGCGGAGTTCCGCAGCGACGCGCCTTGGTCGCCCGCGTCGAGCTGTTGCTGAACGATCGGGGGAGTCGCGAATCCGCCGGGGGCGATCGCGGCGGGAGCGGGGATCTGTCCCGGCGGGGCAGGCACGGGTTCAGGCGAGACGGGTTGCGTCATCACCGTGATCGGTTTGCTTCCGTCGCTGTCCAGTGACTGCTGCGACGCGGTGTCGACGGCCTGGTAGGCCACTCGGGTGGCGTCCAGCGACTCGGCGAGGCGTTCACCTTCCTTGGTGCCCCACGCCTGGTACATCCAGACGACCAGGGACACCAGACCCAGACGCATCGCCGCCTCGGTCGACACCTGGTGCGCGCTTGGCGGCGCAATCTGGCCCTGCGCCCCAGACTGAGGCATGGCCGCGAGTTCGGTTCGAATCGCGGCGGATTTGCGTTGCAGATCCTCGAGATCGACTCGCATGGTCATCGGGGGCACACCTCCTTCGTCATTGCGTCATTGCTCCAGCGCCATCTGGAAACGGCTTTCCTCGCGCGGATTGATCAACCGGATCGGCAGCTGACGGTGTCGTGGCGTATCGATGAAGTTGTTGCGCAACACCACTCGGCCGATCCCCGGATGCGGTCCGAGATAGGTGGTGGCGTTGGGCCACGCCACCTTCGCCACCTGGCCGATGCGCCCGTTGACGAACCCGGCGAACTCACGGAACTGCGGGCCAAGGGTCACCACCGCACCCGCCGCCGCCGACCGCACCACGAACTGGGTGAACAACCGCGCGTCGCCGAGGTTGATGCTGACGTCGATGTCGTCGAACGGCATGTACACCGGGTAGCGGTCCGCCGTCTCACCGACAAGCACGCCAGCTGACCCGATCGGCAGTTCGTAGTGGCGGTCGCTCACCGGGCTGATGCCGTGCAGGGCCGCGCGCTGCCCGCCGAACAGACAGGAAAACCCGCGCGGCGTCGTCGGATTGGCCAGCGTCGTCAGCAGCACCGTGGTGGTCGGCGCGACGCCGGGGCGGATGCGGACCCGGGTGATGGTGTGATCCGCGCGCGCCGACCACCACACGTCGGGCCCGCCGGACGCGCTGTACGCGGCGGTGAATGTGCTGCGGCCCTTGATCGCCGACCACGTCTCGCGTTCGAAACTGATCTCGGTGGCCCGGTCGAAGTCGTCGAACGCGCGGATGGGTCGGGCGTCGATCCCGTTGCCGGCCAACTGATCTGCGATCCGGGTGGCCGACGAAACCAGGTAGCGCGCAAGGCCTTCCACCCCGGACGCCCGCCGCTGTGAGGACTTGCGGGTGTGTTCGGGGTCGGCCCTCAGCACGATCCAGGTTCGCCGATTGGCCGGCGCCGGATACGGCCCCACCACCTGCTCGTAGAGCGCCACCAGGCTCGCCGGTGCGGTCTTGCCGACCCGGTAACCCGCGGAGACCACGTCGGCCTCGAGGTCGGGGCAGTGCGCGGCGATCAACCGCTCGACCAGTCGCGTGTCGACCACGTCATCGGTGTATGCCTGCCCGCCGACGATCACCGTCGGCGTGAACGGCCGTGGCACCAATTCGATCGCCGACACGAGATAGTCGTCCTGCCAGCGCACCGCGACGTGATCGCCCGGCATCACCGTCGCACCGACCGCGGGTTCGGACGGCAGGTCGGGCACGTTGCGGTGGCGTCGGCGCCACGCGAACAGCGCTGCCACCCAACCGGTTACCCGCCGGCCGCGGATGGTCAGCACCACGGCCAGCGCGATCAGGACGCTGAGCGTGACGCCGATCCACAGTTGACGCGGCGGCAGGAACACCGCGATGCACGCCGGGATCAGCACGGCCGCCCAGACGGCGTGGCCGGTGGTGAACCGGAAGCCGAAGATGCTGAGGATCTTGTTCATCGGCGCCTCAACGCGCGTCGGGCCAGTGCGCCGAGTCCGAGTGCGACGGCAAGGCCGCCCGCGGTCAGCACCACGGCGGTGATCGGGCGGCGGTCCGGCGGCGGCACGTACACCGGCGGCGGCAGTTGCTTGACCTTGTACGGCACCTGCTCGGGTCCGGCGGGCACGTCCCACGTCAGCGCGGCGACCGGGTCGATGACCCCGGCGCCGACCTCGTTGTTGACCCCGCCGCCCGGATGCCGCGCGGTCGCGGTGATCCGGTTCATGATCTGGGCGGGCGTCAGGTCGGGGAACCGCTGTTTGAGTAGCGCCGCCAGCCCGGAGACGTATGCGGCCGCGAACGACGTCCCGGTGATCGGGATGGGACCGTCCTGTCCTTGCAGCGCGTTCACCGGATTGCCGTCGTAGCCGAGCGCGATGATGTTCTCCGCGGGGGCGGCCGCGTCCACCCACGGCCCGTTCATCGAGAAGTTGCTGGGCAGTCCGTTCTGTGCGATGCCGCCGACGGTGAGCACCAGCGGCGAGTACCACGCCGGGCTGACGATGGTCTGCACCTGCTTCCAACCGCGCGGATCGGCGGGGATGCCCGCATCGGGCGGCGGGTTCTGGCTGCAGTCCTGGCCGGTGTTGCCCGCGGCGACGATGATGACCGCGCCCTTGACGTTGACGGCGTAGTTGATCGCGGCGCCGAGGCCGGTCTCGTTGATCGGCCGGGTCACCTTGTAGCAGGCCGCCTCGCTGATGTTGATCACCTGCGCGCCGATGTTGGCGGCGTGCACCACGGCGCGGGCCAGGCTGCGCAGCGAGCCCGCGGTCTGAGTGGTGTTCGGATCGTTGGGATCGGTGCGCGCACCGACCGGCTGGAACGCCTCCGACGTCTGCCGCAGCGAGAGAATCCGTGCGTCGGGGGCCACGCCGATGAACCCATCGGTGGGTGACGGGCGGCCCGCGATGATCGACGCGGTCAGCGTGCCGTGGCTGTCGCAGTCGCTCAACCCGTTGCCGGTGTCGACGAAGTCGCCGCCGGGTTCAGCGGGCACCCGCGGCGATCCGTTCACGCCGGTGTCGATCACGGCGACAGTTACCCCGGCGCCTGTTGCGAACTTCTGGGCGTCGCTGATCCGCAGGTAGTCGTTGGCCCACGGCTTGTCGGCGAAGTTGGAATTCGGGAACACCGTCGGCGTCGAGCACACCCGGCGCTGTTCGGTCGGCTGGTCCGGGCCCGTTTCGTCTGGCGGGACGACAGCCGGGTCGATGGTCGGGGGTTCGATCGCGACGGCGGGGGGAGCGCTCAACAACGCCAGGATCAGCGTTGCCAGCAGCACACCGATGCGGCGCACGCGCGGTCACCCCTTCCGGATTCGGACTCCCCAGCAGTGTGCTGACAAGCCCACAGCAAACAATGTACCGGCCCGATGGCAGGACGAATCCTCACGTCACGGCCATCGGGCCCGAACACGCTAGCCAAGTCTAAGGTGCTGCGGCGGGGGTGATGTTCGCTAACTGTTCGGCGGCTCGAGCGCCGAAACGGCATTCCGGCACGCCTCTTCTCGAACTTTGCGTGCTGGAATGCCGTTTCGCGGGAAATCAGGCGTCGAGGTCCTGGGCCACCAACTCGGCGACCGTCTTCAGTGCGTCCTCGTCGTCGGAGGCCACGGTCACCTCGGCGCCGTTGCCTGCGCCCAGGGTCATGATCATCAGCGCCGAACCGGCGTCCACCGGATCCCCGCCGTCCATCGAGAGCGTGACGGGTACGCCGGCGTTGACGACGGCCTCAGCAATGATCGCGGCGGGGCGGGCGTGCAGGCCGATGGCCGATCCGACGACGACGGTTTTGGTGGGCATGTGCTTCTCCTTATCGGGTGGGGGGACTAGGCGGCGACCAGGGCCGGGGATTCCTCGGCCTTGACGCTGGGCTTGATGAACTGCTTGGCGGCGACGACGGCCAGCGCACCGGCCACGGTGCCGACCGCGAGTGCGACCAGGAACCACAACAGGTGACCGATCGCGAAGAACACGAAAATGCCACCGTGCGGGGCCTTGAGCGTGACGTCGAACGCCATGATCAGCGCGCCTGTCACGGCGCCGCCGAACATCATCGACGGGATCACCCGCAGCGGGTCGGCCGCCGCGAACGGGATGGCGCCTTCGGAGATGAACGAGGCACCGAGAAGCCAAGCGGCCCTGCCGTTTTCGCGTTCAGGTTCGGTGAAGAGCTGCGGCCGGACCGTGGAGGCCAGCGCCATCGCCAACGGCGGCACCATGCCTGCGGCCATCACTGCCGCCATGATCCGCAGCGACGCCGGATCGGCGACGTTGAGGCCTGCGGTGGCGAACGCGTACGCCGCCTTGTTCACCGGACCGCCGAGGTCGAAGCACATCATCAGGCCGAGCACGATGCCGAGGATGATCACCGACGTGCCGGACATGCCGCCCAGCCAGTTGGTGAGGCCGGACGTGACCGCGGCCAGCGGACGGCCGAGCAACAGGAACATCAACAGGCCGACGACCAGTGACGCGAACAGCGGGATGATCACGACCGGCATCAAACCCCGGCCCCACTGCGGCACGTTGATCCTGGCGATCCACAGCGCCGCGAACCCGGCGATCAGGCCGCCGACGATGCCACCGATGAAGCCGCCGCCGACGAACACCGCGACCGCACCCGCGGTGAAGCCCGGTGCGATACCGGGACGGTCGGCGATCGCGAACGCGATATAACCGGCCAGCGCGGGCACCAGGAAGGAGAACGCCAGTCCGCCGAGGGTGAACAGCACCGCGCCGAGGTACTGCGTGAAACCGCCTGCAGGCAGATTGGTCAGCGAGTTGGTGGTCGCGATGATGTTGCCAAGCGACTGGGTCGCGCCATCGGGTTTGTTCGCGATGTCGTAGCCGGCGAACAGGAAGCCCAGCGCGATCAGCAGGCCGCCTGCGGCGACGAACGGGATCATGTAGCTCACGCCGGTCAGCAGGATCTGCCGCAGCCGGGTGCCCCACCCGACGCCGCCCGCGGGCGCGGACGGTGCGGCGGCCCCACCGGTATCGCCCTGCACCCGCGCGGCGGCCGGATCCGTTGCGGCAGCGAGCGCTTCGGCCACCATCTTGTCGGGCTCGTTGATGGCCCGTTTGACGCCGGACGCGACGACGGGCTTGCCCGCGAACCGGCCCTTGTCCTTGACACCGACGTCGGTGGCGAAGATGACCGCGTCGGCCGCGGCGATGACGTCCGGTGACAGCGGTGTGCTGCCCGACGAGCCCTGCGTCTCGACGTGCACTGTCGCGCCTGCCTTCTTGCCCGCGGCGACCAGCGAATCGGCGGCCATATAGGTGTGCGCGATGCCGGTGGGGCAGGCGGTCACGGCGATCAGCGTCTTCGGCGCGGCCGGCTCCGCCTTCGGCTTCTCGGCGGTCGCGTTGAGCACGCCGTCCACCAACTCGACGACCTCGCCGGGGGTGGCCGCGTTGCGCAGTGACTCGACGAAATCCTTGCGCACCAGTGCGCGGGCCAGGCTGGACAGCAGCTTCATGTGCTCCGCGCCGCCCGCCTCGGGTGCGGCGATCAGGAACGCCAGATCGGCGGGCCCGTCCGGCGCGCCGAAGTCCACCGCGGGGCTGAGCCGGGCGAACCCGATCGATGCCGTCTCCACATACGGCGAGCGGCAGTGCGGGATCGCGATGCCGCCGGGCAGGCCGGTGGCCGACTGCTGCTCGCGCGCCATCGCCGCGGCGACCAGGCCGTCGGTGTCGTGCGTGCGGCCCGCGCCGGCCAATCGGTTGACCAGACGGCCGATGACCGCCTCCTTGTCACCGCCGGCATCGACGTCCAATAGGACCAGATCCGTATTGATGATCGGCAAAGTGGTTGTCATGGCAATACTTTCGTGTTGGGGGCGATCGGCGTCACCCGGACAGCTTCGAGGTTGATCTGCGCGGGTGTCGGCAGCGCAGATCCGGGGAGCGCGGCAGCGGCGCCGCCGTATGCGACTGCCATCTGCAGCCGCTCGGGCGGGACCGCACCGCCCACGTCGGCGCGCAGATAGCCGGCCAGCGACGCGTCACCGGCGCCGACGGTGCTGCGCGCGGCGATCTGCGGTGGGGCGGCCATCCAACTGCCGGTCCGGTCGACCAGCACGGCGCCCGCGGCGCCGAGCGTGGCCAGCACCGCTTGCACCCCTCGGTCCACCAGCTGATGCGCGGCATCGACGACCGGCTCTGGATCGCCCTGTGCGACGGCGGCTTCCAGCGCCTGCGGCGAGTGGCCGAGCACCCCGGCCAGTTCCTCGGCGTTCGGCTTGAGCAGATCGGGTGCGGCCGCGTCGAGGGAGTCGACGAGCGCAGCGAGCGGAGCGTCCGAGGTGTCGATCGCGACCCGGCACGGATACCCGGCGAGCTGTGCCACCACGCGGGCATACCAGTCGTCGGGAATGCCGGGTGGCAGCGAACCCGAGAGCACCACCCACGACGCCGTCTCGGCATGCGCGAGCACCGCCATGGTCAGCGCATCGATGGCCGCGTCGTCGAGCTGGGCGCCCGGCTCATTGAGTTTCGTTGTGGTGCCGTCATGTTCGGTGACAGTCAGGTTGGTGCGGACCGCCCCTGTGGTCGGCACGCAACTGAACGGCACCGCGGCGGCCGACAGCGCCGTGGTCAACGGGTCGTTGGGCGGGACCGGTAACACCGCCACGGTGTCGACGCCTGCCAGTGCCAACGCGCGTGCGACGTTGACCCCTTTACCGCCCGGTTCGGTGGTCACCGACGAAACCCGATGCACCGCACCGCGAGTCAGCGGACCGGCAAGCGTCACGGTGCGGTCGATGCTCGGGTTCGGGGTGACGGTGACGATCACGCGACCACGACCTCGACGCCGCTGTCGGTCAGCTGCCGGCGGTCAGCGGCGGTGATCTCCGAGTCGGTGATCAACGTGTCGACGCTGGAGATCGGGGCAAAGCTGACGAAGTCCTCCCGCCCGATCTTGGACGAATCAGCAGCCACCACCACATAATTCGCGGCCTCTACCATCGCGCGCTTGACGCCTGCCTCGTCACTGTCCGGGGTGGACAGGCCGTGGCGCACGCTGAGCCCATTGGTACCGATGAACGCGACGTCGACGCGCAACGTCTCGAGCACACGCAAGGTCTGGTCGCCGACGGCCGCCTGGGTCAGGCCACGGACCCGGCCGCCGAGCAGGTGCAGCGTGACCGACGCCATCGCGGCGAGCCTGGCGGCGATCGGCACGGAGTTGGTCACCACGACAAGCTCGCGATCGGTGGGCAACTGCGCGGCGATACGCGCGGTGGTGGTTCCGGCGTCCAACAGCACGGTGGCCCCGGCGAGCGGGAAGAAGTCGACCGCCGCGGCGGCGATCGCCTCCTTGTGCTCGGCGCGGGTGGTCTCCCGTTCACCCACGCCGGGTTCGACGAGGTGCAGCGCACGCACCGGCACGGCGCCGCCGTGTACCCGCCGCAGCACCCCGGCCTTGTCCAGCACCGCGAGGTCGCGGCGCACCGTCTCGGTGGTGACGTCGTAGGTCTGCGCCAATTCGGCCACCGAGGCGCGGCCGCGCGACATCACCAGCGAGGCGATCGCTTGCTGACGCTCTTCGGCATACATGTGGCTCCGTTTGTGTGGGGTAACGCCCGAATCAATGTTGATATAGTTGGTTTTACTACTGTTCGTGTTGACTTGTCAACAGTTTTCTGTAATCTGTTTCACATGACCGCTCCATCTCCACTCACGTCACTGCCGGCGGCGGGCACCGTCCTTCGCGGGGTGCCCGTGGTCCCTGGTGTGCAGTACGGGCCGGTGATCCGGCCGGGCCGACTGCCCGCCGTCGACATCGCGGACCACGCCCAGATCGCGGAAGGCGACCGCCCGACAGAGGCCGCCCGATTCGCGGCGGCGGCCACCGCGGTGGCCGACCGACTGCGGGACCGCGCCGCGCACGCGACCGGTGCCGCGTCGGAGGTGCTCGCCGCGACCGCCGCGCTGGCCAAGGACCGGGCCTGGCTGGGCGCCGTGGAGAAGCGCATCAAGGACGGCACGCCTGCGGTCGCGGCGGTGGCCGCGGCGGCCGAACAGTTCATCGACATGTTCACTCAGATGGGTGGCCTGATGGCCGAGCGCGTCACCGACCTACGGGACATCCGCGACAGGGTGATCGCAGAACTGTCCGGCCTGCCGGAACCCGGCGTCCCGCTGCCCGACCTTCCTTCCATCCTGTGCGCCGAAGATCTTGCCCCTGCGGACACCGCGGGCCTGGATCCCACTCTTGTTGTCGCCCTTGCCACTACGCAGGGCGGCCCGACCAGCCACACCGCGATCATCGCCCGGCAGCTGGGTATCCCGTGCGTGGTGGCCGTCGACGGACTCGACGACGTCGAGGCAGGCACGATGGTGCTCGTCGACGGCACGCTGGGCACAGTGACGGTGTCACCGGACCACACCGCCGCAGGCGAGACCGTCGCCGCCGCGCAGCGCCAGGCCGAACGCGCGTCACGCTGGTCCGGCCCGGGAGCCACCGCCGACGGGCATGCCGTCGCGGTCCTCGCCAACGTCCAGGACGGTGCCGCCGCCCGCGCCGCCACCGAGACGCCCGCCGAGGGCGTCGGCCTGTTCCGCACCGAACTGTGTTTCCTCAACCGGGACACCGAGCCGACTGTCGACGAGCAGGCCGACATCTATGCCGAGGTGCTGCAGGCGTTCTCGGGCCGCAAGGTGGTGATCCGAACGCTGGACGCCGGTTCCGACAAGCCGCTGAAATTCGTCGGCCACCCGGACGAGGCCAACCCCGCGCTCGGGGTGCGGGGCATCCGAATCGCCGCGGGCAATCCCGGACTGCTGGACCGCCAATTGCAGGCCATCGCCGCCGCCGCAGACCGCACGGGAAACCGACCGTGGGTGATGGCGCCGATGATCGCCACCGCGCAGGAAGCGAAAGAGTTTGCCGCCAAGGCACGTTCGCGGGGACTGACGGCAGGAGTGATGATCGAGGTGCCTGCGGCGGCGCTACTCGCCGACCGGATCGCAGACCACGTCGATTTCCTGTCGATCGGCACCAACGACCTGGCGCAGTACACGATGGCCGCGGACCGGATGTCCGCCGATCTCGCGACGCTGACCGACCCGTGGCAGCCCGCGGTGCTGGCGCTGGTGGCCATGACGGTCCGGGCGGGTGCGGCGGCGGGCAAGCCGGTCGGGGTATGTGGTGAGGCCGCCGCCGATCCGCTGCTGGCGTGCGTGCTGACCGGACTCGGCGTGACGTCGCTGTCCGCGGCGGCCGCCGCGATCCAGGGCGTCGGGGCGAAACTCGCGCAGGTGAGCTTGCAGCAGTGCCGGGACGCGGCGGCGAAAGTGCTCGACACCGCCAGTCCCGCCGACGCCAGGGCCGCCGCCCTCACCGCGCTCGGGAATTAATCGGACCGTAGTCCGGTTAGTCAGATCATGCCTGCTATCACCGCTGACACCCTGACACTTCCGCGGATCACCACCCCGGGGCCCGCCGACACCGAGCGTCCTGTCCGATCCATCACCACCGGCCCACACGGCTATGAGGGCGAGGGTTTCCCGGTCGTCCGCGCGTTCGCTGGCGTGAGTTCGGCGGACCTCGACCCGTTCGTCCACATGGACCAGATGGGCGAGATCGAGTACCAGCCGGGTGAGCCGAGGGGCACCGACTGGCACCCGCACCGCGGGTTCGAGACGGTCACCTACATGATCGACGGCCGGTTCGCGCACCAGGACTCGCACGGCGGCGGCGGTCTGATCACCGACGGCGCCACGCAGTGGATGACGGCGGGGTCGGGCATTCTGCACATCGAAACCCCGCCGGCCGAACTGGTGGAGAGCGGCGGCGTGTTCCACGGCATCCAGCTGTGGGTGAACCTGCCGCGCAAGGACAAGTTCGCCGCGCCGAAGTACCAGGCCATCGAAGGCGGCCAGGTGAAGCTGTTGTCCTCGGACGACGGCGGTGCGCTGGTGCGCATCATCGCAGGCGACGTCGACGAGCATCACGGCCCAGGTGCCACGCACACGCCAATCACGTTGGCCCACGCCACGGTTGAGCCCGGCGCCCGGCTGAACCTGCCGTGGAACCGCGACTTCAACGCGCTGGTGTACGTGCTGTCGGGCCGCGGCACGGTCGGCCCCGTCGGGCACCCGATCCTCCAGGGTCAACTCGCGGTGCTCGGCCCCGGCGACCGAATCACAGTGGCCGCCGAGCCTACACAGGAATCGCGGCGACCCGCGCTCGAGGTTCTGCTGTTGGGCGGCAAGCCAATTCGAGAACCCGTGTTCCAGTACGGCCCGTTCGTGATGAACTCCAAGGCCGAACTCATCGAGGCGATGGACGATTTCCAGGCGGGCAAGTTCGGTGTCATTCCGCCGAACGCACTGATGCCGCACCGGCCGCTGAGCTAGCCATTGGCATTCGGTCTTGCCTGCAGGGCAGGGGCCGCGGCAGCCAGGATCGCGTCCCGATCCCCGTCCAGCGGCGGATAGATGCGTATACCGTTGATCGCGCGCTTGGTGGCTTTGGCCGATTCGCCGGTGTCGACCACGTGCCTGTCCCAGCCCTCGGTGTACACCGCGCCGGCTGGTCCCAGGTCCAAAACCGTGACATACCAAGGGATTCGAAGGGCCAGCATCGGTTCACCGAGCAGATCGCTGACCACGTTGTAGCCGGCATACCGGCCCATCGGCCTGCCGTGCTGACATGACATCACCGACAGGTGCTCGTCGTCCATGGCGGCCGCGGCGACGTCGCCCGCGGCGAACACGTCGGGGACGTCGACGACCCGCAGGTAGTCGTCGACCGGGACGCGGCCGAGGCGGTCGCAGGTCACCCCCAGGTCCGCGGTCAGTGGGTTGGCGCGCATGCCTGCACACCACACCACCGTGGCCGCGCTCAACACCTCGCCGGTCGACAGGGTCACGACCGCCTCGTCGATGGCGGTGATGCGCACGCCGAGCCTGGTGTGCACCCCGTTCGACGCGAGCGCGGCCTCGATCACCGGACGCGCCGAGGCGCCCATGTCCGATCCGACGTACGGGTTGTGGTCGATCAGGATGACCTGCGGGGTGCTGTCGGGAAACAGCCCGGCCAACCGGGCAGGCATTTCACACGCGGTCTCGATGCCCGTCAGGCCGGCGCCCACCACGACGACGGTGCTGGCCGCCGGAGTGATCGGGTCGAGACCCGCGAGGTGACGTTGCAGCCTCATCGCGCCGTCGTAGGTGTCGACGTCGAACCCGAACTCGTGCAGACCGGGTATGCCGGGCTTGACCACCTGGCTGCCCAGCGCGACGACGAGGCGGTCGTAGCCATGCGTACCTGCCGACGTCGTCACGGTGCGCGCCGCCGGGTCGATCGCCGTCACGTCGGCGGTGACGTGCTCGACGCGGGCAGGGCCGAGCACATCGGCCAGCGGTATCCGGCACGGTGTCAGGTCGGCCTCGTAGTTGCGCACCCGAATGTCGTGGTACGGCAGGGAACTCAGCGCGGTGACCCGCACGTCATCAGTCGCACCGAGTTCGTCCAGTCGCCGCGCCGCCCCGAGCGCCGCCCACAGGCCCGCGAAACCCGAACCGAGCACCAGCACCTCGCTCATCGGCCCGACGCTACCGGGTGCGGGTAGAGCAATTCGAGTTCACCGAGTTGGGCGGCCACCGCCGTCAGCGGCAATGCGGCGGAAACCGCTAGTTCGTCATCGGCGCCTTCGGCGCGCAGCGCGAGCACGAAGTCGTCACTGAGTGATTCGAATTCGCGTCCGGGATCGCCGGTCAGCCTCGCGCAGATCACGTCGGTGTGGGCCTCGAGCACCTCGCGGGCGCGACGGTAGGGCTCCAGCGGCGGTGGCACGACATCGGCGATCAACTCGGCGGCGGCGCGCACCCGGATCGCACGGTTGGCGGACCGTACCACCGGCGCGCGCATGGCGGTCGTGCCGCCGTTCTCCGAAAGGTATTGCCGCACCGCATCATCCACTGTGCGGGACGCCTCGAGGGCCTGATGGCTCAGCGCGATCACCCGATCGGTGGCGGCTTCGGAGGCGCCCCGGGTGACGCGGTGGACGGCCTCGGACAAGAACTCCGCGCCGACCGTGCGCGCATCGGCGATCGCCTTGGACACCGCCGCCGACGCGCCTCGCGGCCACAACAACAGCGACACCACGATGCCGACCAGTGCGCCGACGACGACGTCCTCGACACGGATCAGGCCGACCTTCCACCCTGTCGGCACGATCAGGTTGAAGTTGATCAGCACCATCATCGTGAACGCGGCCTGCCCGGCGACGAACGAGTACACCTCCGGCACATACGCCGATCCGAACGCGACGACCGGCAGCAGGATCCACAGCACGACGGGGTCGACGCCGAGGAACTCGATCACGACGGCGCCAAGGACGAAGCCGACCGCAGTGCCTGCCACCGCCCGGATCACCCGCGTGCCCGTCGTCAGCGCGCTGCTGCGCAACACCGACATCGCGCCGAGCACCACCCAGAAGCCGTGCTGGACCGGAAACAGGTGGGTGACGGCAACCGCGACGGCCAGACCGAGGCCGGTGCGCAGGCTGTTGCGGAGCACCACCGCGTCGGGGGCGAGAAACCCTCTGGTGATGGCCGCGACCGCGACGGTTTCGGGCATCACCCAGTCCGCGGCGCCCGTATCGGGAAGGCGGCGGCCGAGGACGCGCGCCCACACCGGCCGGGCGTCGGCTGCCGCCGCATTGCGGATGATCCGTCCCGTCACCGCGATGGTGGCCGCGATCGTCCTGCGGTTCAACAGCTTTCGGCCGACCTCCACCGCCGTCTCGTCGCTGGCTTCGTCGAGCACCGCGGTGATGTCGTCGCGGTAGTGGCCCTGCGACACCGCCCGCAGTTCGGTCAACGCGTCGAGCAGATGGGCGCTGCGCGCCAACCTCTCGGAGACGTCGCGGATGCGCAGCACCGCCGCCGAGTCGCGGAGCACCCGCACCGCGGGCTGCTTCATCGCCCCGAGCATGGCGCCGGTGTCGTCGGAGATGCGATCGGACAGCCAGCCGAGGTCGTCGACGACCCGGACCAGCGCGCGGCTGCCCGCGGTCAACGCCACCGGCCGGTAGTCGGCGCCAAGGAACGCGGCGTCGAGCGCATTCATCGCCTTGGTCAGTTCGCGTTCCGGCACGGCGCCCTCGAGTCGGTCGGCCAACCGGTTGCAGACGCGCGCCGCGTGGGCGCGCAATTCGTCGTGATGGCGAGGCGGGAAGAGGAACAGCGCGGCCGGCACGCACAGCGCCAACGCGATCAGCCAGCCGAGCAGCCGTTCGGGCAGCGGGCCGACGGGCGTGCAGGCGGGCAGCACGAACATCAACAGCGTCGCGCGTTGGCCCGCGGCGACGATCTCGCTGAGCACACCGGCGAAGATGACCGCGACGCCGAGCACGAACATCGATACGACACTCAGCCACGGGTGCGGCGCGACCAGTGTGCCGAGCGTGATCAAAATGGCGCCGTTGATTCCCAGGCCGCAGTAGGCCAGCGCCCGCGCGGGCCGGTTGCCGGGGAAGTCGACGAGGATCAGCAGCGCCACCGAGCCGAAGATGGTGAACAACGGCGTCTGCGAACCGCCGACCGAGAAGCCGATGGCGGCGGCGATCGGCAGCACGATGGCGGCGCGGGAGGCACGACGCAGCGCGTCGAACTCCGGGTCGCGCGCCCGAAGGCGATCCAACACGTGGCGCAACACCGCAGCCGTTTCAGAAGGCAAGAAGTGCGCCCTTCGGCCGTGCGGCGTCCTGCCCGCTAGTCACCGTCCGGCACGGACGCGAACCGACCCGAGTCCAGCGCTTCGGCCAGCTGCCCGGCGATCCAGTGCAGCGCGCCGGCGTCACGCGGCAGTACCGCCTGCTCGTAACCGACCAACACATAGACACCCCACGCCGCGAACACCTCGGCCTGCCGCTTGTTGTTCAAAACCTCGAATGCCGACTCGTACATGATGTCGAACCTTTGCCGATCCACCGCAGCTTGGACGGAATACACCTCGGGATCGACCGCGCTCCACACCCGAATCGCGGCCTCGGCGCCGTGCGGCAGACTCAACCCCTCCTGGATGAGCGTGTCGATGCGGCGGCGAGGATCCGGCTCGGCGCGCACCGCCTCGACGATCTGCATCGTCTGACGCTGCATCCAGTGGGCGACCAGTTCCTTGGTGTATCCGGGCCAGCCGGAGAAGTAGTGGTAGAAGGACCCGGTGGTGACGCCGAGGCGGTTACACACCTCAGCCAACTTCAGCCCGCCGTAGCCGAGATCCGACAGCACTTCGAGACCCGCATCGAAGTACGAATCGCGCGATACGACGCCCGCCATGGCTGAACCCTAGCCGGGGCATCTTCTTTTTGTGGCCAACGGGGGTGGCCTGCTTCGTTTTCGGGATAGCTGACTCCCGAGAATTTGCTGGGCGAGCTAGACAAAATGTCTGGATTTTGACACCCGGGCAAACAATCAAGTGAGCTGTGGCACAATTTGACCGTGCCGCAACATACCGCTAGTCGAGGGCCAGGTCGTCCGCCCGCAGCGAAGGCAGCTGAAACCCGTGAACGCATCATACAAGCGGCTCGCGAGGTATTCAGCGAACTCGGTTACGACGCCGCGACCTTCCAGGCGATCGCGATTCGGGCTGATCTCACGCGCCCAGCCATTAACCACTACTTCGCGAGTAAGCGCGTGTTGTGGAGCGAGGTCGTAGAGCAAACCAATGCGCTCGTAGTTAGCGCGGGCATGTCGAAAGCGCAGGGCGAGACCAGTCTGCTCGGTCGGCTTTCCGCCTTTTTCACGGTTGCCATGCAGGCCGACTCCGAGGACCGCTCTGCCGCAGCATTTCTCGTCACCTCGGTGCTGGAATCGCAGCGACACCCCGAACTGAGCAACGACGAACACGATTCACTGCGCGCGTCGCGGGAGTTCATGTCGTGGGCCGTCAACGATGCGATCAATCGCGGCGAGCTCACCACCGACACCGACGTCAACCACCTCGTCGAGATGTTGGTCGCGGTGATGTGGGGAATGGGCTTCTACGCCGGCTTCGTGGGCAGTCACGAAGATCTGACGTCGGTGGTGCACAAGTTCGAACTGCTGATGGCGAACAAGCTGTGGAATCTCCACGAATAACGGTCTACCTGCGGTGATGTAGCCCACATTTCGTGTAGCCTTGCTAACTTTATAGCTAGCATTGCTTACGAAATGACTGATGTGAGTGAGGTGCGGCTGGTCCGCACGGACGGCGACAGCTGGGACATCACCGAAAGCGTCGGTGCGACGGCGTTGGGAGTGGCGGCCGCGCGGGCCGCAGAGACCGCCCGACCCGACGCGCTGATCCGCGACGAGTACGCCTACCTGCTCGCGTCGGCCGCGGGTCCGGCGTGGGCGCAGATGGCCAGCACCGACACCGGTTGGCTCGGCGACGACGAATACGGCCTGCGCATGCACGAGATGGCACGCGACTACCAGGCGGTGCGCACCCACTACTTCGACGCCTACTTCACTGCGGCCGCCCGCACTGGCATCCGGCAGGTGGTCATCCTGGCCGCGGGGCTGGACTCGCGCGCGTATCGGCTCGACTGGCCCGCGGGCACCACGGTGTTCGAGATCGATCAGCCGAAGGTGCTCGACTACAAGACGTCGACGTTGGACGCCCACGGCGCGGTGGCCAAGGCGCGACGCGTCCCGGTCGCGGTCGATCTGCGCGACGACTGGCCCGCGGCGCTGATCGCCGCGGGGTTCGACCCCGGCCTGCCGACGGCGTGGCTGGCCGAAGGGCTGCTGCCCTACCTGCCCGGTGACGCACAGGACCGGCTGTTCTCACTGATCACCGCGCACAGCGCGGCGGGCAGCGAGATCGCGGTCGAGGCGTTTCACCTGGACCCGTCGCAGTACTCCCTCCAACGGCGCGCGGCACGGCGGGAGCGCACCGCTGCGCTTCGCGAGCGGCTCGGGCTCGATCTCGACGTCGACACCCTGATGTACACCGACGACGAGCGCGCCGACACCGCCGAGTGGCTGGCCGACCACGGGTGGCGCGTCGACGCCGTGGCCAGCGCCGACGAGATGGCCCGGCTGGGGCGTCCGGCCGGTGACGGCCTGGTCGACGAAGGGCTGGACAGCGCGTTTGTGCACGGCCGGTTCGAGGGGAGCGGCCGATGAGTTCACTGCGCACCGACAACGACACCTGGGACATCGCGACCAGCGTTGGCGCGACCGCCGTGATGGTGGCCGCGGCCCGCGCCGCCGAGACCGATCGGGCCGACGCGCTGATCCGCGATCCGTTCGCGAAGGATCTGGTGGCAGGCGCGGGCACCGGCATCTGGGAGTTCATGCTCGACAGCGAGTTCGTCGCCAAGGTCGGCGAGGCTGATCCGGAAGTCGCCGCGATCATCGAGCACATGGGCAGCTATCAGGCTGTCCGCACGCACTTCTTCGACGCCTTCTTCACCGCGGCGGTCGAAGCGGGCATCCGTCAGATCGTCATCCTCGCGTCCGGTCTTGACTCCCGCGCCTACCGGCTGCCGTGGCCCGCGGGCACCACCGTGTTCGAGATCGACCAGCCCAAGGTGCTCGAATACAAGGCCGAGACGCTGAAGTCCCACGGCGCCACACCGAGTGCGACCCGCCGTGCGGTGCCGATCGACCTGCGAGACGACTGGCCGAAGGCGTTGCGTGACAACGGCTTTGATCCCACGCAGCCGACGGCATGGTTGGCCGAGGGACTGCTGATGTATCTGCCCGCCGCGGCTCAGGACCGGCTGTTCGAGAACGTCACCGCGCTGTCTGCGCCGGGTAGCCGCATCTCGGCGGAGACGGTCGGCATCCACTCGGCGGAGCGGCGCGAGCGGATGCGCGAGCGCTTCGGAAAGTTGGCGGCGCAGTTCGGCATCGACGACACGCTCGACGTGGGCGAGTTGACGTATGAGGATCCGAACCGCGCCGACGTCGCCGTCTGGCTCGCCGAGCACGGGTGGCGGTCGACCGCCGTCGCCTCGCAGGACGAGATGCGCCGGCTCGGCCGGGCCGTCGAGTTGACCGACACCGGCGACGACTCGTTCTCCACCTTCGTCAGCGGCGAGAAGTTGTAGGCCGTTCCCGGCGTGGGCCCACACGTCAGTAGGGGATGACCCCTTTGACAAGAAACCGAACCTGTTGGCTGAGCCAACCGGTTGGTTAGGATCGGGTATCCGTCCTCGGGTCAGGAAGGCACCCCACCATGACCACCGAATCCGTCGCGCGCGCAACCGCCCAGACACCGGCCGTCGACATCCCAGGCACCGTCAACCGGCTGCGGGAAACGTTCAACTCCGGCCGAACCAGAAGTGTGCAGTGGCGTATCCAGCAGCTTCAGGCGCTGGAGAAGATGATGAACGACAACGAGGGCGCCATCACCGAGGCCCTCGAAAAAGATCTGGGCCGCAGCCCGTTCGAGGCGTGGCTGGCCGATATCGCCAGCACCGCAGGCGAAGCGAAGGACGCCGCCAAGAACGTCAAGAAGTGGATGCGCCGCAGGTTCCGGCTGCTGGAGATGTCGCAGCTGCCCGGCCGCGGGTGGATCGAATACGAGCCGTTCGGCACGGTGCTGGTCATCGGCGCGTGGAACTTCCCGTTCGTGCTGACGCTGGGACCGGCCGTCGCGGCGATCTCCGCGGGCAACACCGTCGTGCTCAAGCCGTCGGAGGTGTGTCCCGCCTCGTCGGCGTTGATGGCCGAACTGGTGTCGCGCTACCTCGACAACGACGCCATCGCGGTGATCGAGGGCGGCGCCGATTGCAGCCAGGAATTGATCGCACAGGGCTTCGACCACATCTGCTTCACCGGCGGCACCGAGATCGGCCGCAAGGTCTACGAAGCGGCCGCCCCGCACCTGACTCCCGTCACGTTGGAGTTGGGCGGCAAGAGCCCGGTGATCGTGTCCGCCGACGCCGACATCGACGTCGCGGCCAAGCGGATCGCATGGACCAAGCTGATCAACTCCGGGCAGATCTGCATCGCCCCGGACTACGTGTTGGCCGACGCCAAGATTCGCGACGAACTCGTCGACAAGATCAAGGACGCGGTGACGACGTTCGAGGCGAACAACCCCGGCGGCAAGCGCATCGTCAACGAGCGCCACTTCGACCGGCTCACCACGTCGTTGGCCGCGACCAAGGGTGAGGTCGTCATCGGCGGCGGTTCGGATGCGTCCACCATCAGCATCCAGCCGACAGTCGTCGTCGACCCCGACCCGGCCGAGCCGCTGATGACCGACGAGATCTTCGGGCCCATCCTGCCGATCGTGACCGTTCAATCGCTGGACGACGCAATCGGATTCGTGAATGCACGGCCCAAGCCGCTGGCCGCCTACCTGTTCACCAAGACCAAGAGCATCCGCGAGCGGGTGATCAAGGAAGTGGCCGCAGGCGGCATGGTGATCAACCATCTGTTGTTCCACTTCGCGACCAACAAGCTGCCGTTCGGCGGCGTCGGTCCGTCGGGCATGGGCGCGTATCACGGCAAGTTCGGCTTCGAGCAGTTCAGCCACAAGAAGACCGTGATGACCAAGCCGACCCGACCCGACGTCGGCGCGTTCATCTATCCCCCGTATACAGAGAAGGCTTTCAAGCTCGCCAGACGGCTGTTCTGAGAAAGGAACCTCATGCCAGGAGTGCAGGATCGCGTCATCGTCGTCACCGGGGCCGGGGGCGGACTGGGCCGCGAATATGCGTTGACGCTCGCCAGGGAAGGCGCCAGCGTCGTCGTCAACGACCTCGGCGGTGCCCGCGACGGCACCGGGGCCGGCCACTCGATGGCGGACCAGGTGGTCAAGGAGATCAAGGACGCGGGCGGTCGCGCCGTCGCCAACTACGACTCCGTCGCCGAACCGGAGGGCGCCGCGAACATCATCAAGACCGCGGTCGAGGAGTTCGGCAAGGTCGACGGCGTGGTGAGCAACGCGGGCATCCTCCGCGACGGCACGTTCCACAAGATGGAGTTCGCCAACTGGGACTCCGTGCTCAAGGTGCACCTGTACGGCGGCTACAACGTGATTCGCGCCGCGTGGCCGCACTTCCGCGAGAACAGCTACGGCCGGGTAGTGGTCGCGACGTCGACCAGTGGACTGTTCGGCAACTTCGGCCAGGCCAACTACAGCGCCGCCAAGTTGGGCCTCGTCGGCCTGATCAACACGCTGGCCCAGGAAGGCGCCAAGTACAACATCAAGGCCAACGCCGTCGCGCCGATCGCCGCCACCCGGATGACCGAGGACATCCTGCCCAAGGAGGTCCTCGAGAAGCTGACGCCGGAATACGTGGCACCTGTCGTCGCGCAGTTGTGCACCGAAGAGGTGCCCGAGACCGCTTCGATCTTCATCGTCGGTGGCGGCAAGATTCAGCGCGCGGCGCTGTTCCAGAACGACGGCGTCACGTTCGACCACGTGCCCAGCGTCGACGAGGTCGCCGCGAAGTGGGGCGAGATCACCGACCTGTCGGCCGCCAAGCACGCCACCTTCAGCCTCGGCTGACCGGATGAAAGCGCTTGTCGCGCAGGAACTTTCCGGCCCGTCAGGTTTGGTGTACACCGACGTCGACGACCTGAGCAGCCAGGATGCGGTCGTCGTCGACGTGGGTGCGGCCGGGGTGAGCTTTCCCGACCTGCTGCTGCTCCGCGGTGAGTACCAGTTGCGCCTCGAGCCCCCGTTCATCCCGGGGATGGAGGTGGCGGGCGTGGTGCGGTCGGCGCCGTACGAGTCGGAGTTCACGGTCGGTCAACGGGTCACCGCGTTGGCGATGCTGGGTGGATGGGCCGAGCAGGTGGCGGTGCCTGCCGCCAACCTGAAACCGACGCCTGACGACATCGACGATGCCGAAGCCGTTGCGCTGCTTGGCAATTACCAGACGATGTATTTCGCGCTCGCCAAGCGGGGCGCGCTGCGGGCCGGCGAGACCGTGTTGGTGCTCGGGTCCGGCGGCGGTATCGGCACTGCGTCGGTGCAGATCGCCAAGGCGCTGGGTGCGCGCGTCGTCGCGATGGTGCATCGCCCGGAAGCCGCCGAATTCGTCAAGACGCTCGGCGCCGACGTGGTGTTGCCGCTGACCGACGGTTGGCTGCAGGCGGTGAAGGACGTGACGGACGGCCGCGGCGTCGATCTGGTGGTCGATCCGATCGGTGGCGAGGCGTTCGACGACGCGATCCGCGCACTGGACACCGAGGGCCGGCTGCTGGTGATCGGCTTTGCGGCAGGCGGCATTCCGACAGTGAAGGTCAACCGGCTGTTACTGCGCAACGTCAGCGTCATCGGCGTCGGTTACGGCGAATACGTCAACCGCAAGCCGGGTGCGCAGGCGCTGTTCGAGTTCGGTGTCAACGAGTTGGTCAAGGCGGGCCTGCGGCCACCGCCGCCGATCCGATACCCGCTGTCCGAGGGCAGGGCCGCGTTGCAGAGCCTGGCTGATGGCGGGGTGTTCGGGAAGGTCGTGCTGGAACCGTGAGCGTGCAGGCGTTGGCGTTCGACGTGTTCGGCACGGTGGTGGATTGGCGGTCCAGCATCATCGCCGAGCTGGAGCAGTTCGGGCAACGCCATGGGCTGCAACGGGATTGGGCCAGCTTCGCCGACGACTGGCGGGCTGGTTACGCCCCGGCGATGGATCGGGTGCGGCGCGGTGAGCTGCCGTGGACCAGGATCGACGACCTGCACCGGATGATCCTCGGTGAACTGCTCGGCGATATGTCGGTGACGGCCGAGGAGATCGACGAGCTGAATCGGGCGTGGCACCGGCTCGACCCGTGGCCGGACAGCGTCGCAGGGCTGACGCGATTGAAGGAGAAGTTCACCATCACAACGCTTTCCAACGGGAACTTGTCGCTGCTGACCAACATGGCCAAGCGTGCCGGGTTGCCGTGGGATTGCGTGATCTCCGCGGAGCTGTTCCACCACTACAAGCCCGATCGGGAGGCCTACCTCGGCTGCGCCGATCTGCTCGGGGTGCGCCCCGACGAGCTGATGCTGGTCGCCGCGCATCCCAGCGATCTGAGAGCCGCCAGCGCGGCAGGCCTGAAGACCGCGTACGTGGACCGGCCGCTGGAACACGGACCTGACGCTGCGCCGCAGATTGTCGGTCCCGACGAGTTCGATTTCACTGCAACCGATTTCGTGGATCTGGCCGACCAGTTGGGTGCATGAGCACCGCCGGCGTCGTCCTGGTCGCGCTGGCGATCGCCGTCGGGCTTGTCGGCATCGTGGTGCCGCTGCTTCCCGGGACGCTGCTGGTGTTCGGCGCGATTGCGGTGTGGGCCGTCATCGAACACAACGTCACGGCGTGGGTGACGCTCGGCGTGGTGGCCGCGGTGCTGGCGGTGTTCACCCTGATCAAGTACCTGTGGCCGGCGCGGCGGATGCGGGCCGCCGACGTCAGCACCCGGAGCCTGTTGGCCGGTGCGGTGCTGGGCATCATCGGCTTCTTCGTGATCCCGGTGCTCGGCCTGCTCCTCGGTTTCGTGCTGGGAATCTATGTGGCCGAACTGGCGAAGCGGCGTGATCAGCGGGCGGCGTGGACGTCGACGAAGCACGCGCTCAAAGGCGTCGCGCTGTCGGTCGGGGTGGAACTGTGCGGCGCGTTGCTGGCTACGGCGGCGTGGGCGGTTGGCGTTTACCTGACTCAATAGCGTCGATGCGCATCATGTGTGCGAACCTGCCGATGAACAACGGCGGATAGGCGCCGACGCCGGCGTCGGCAAACCATTCCGCGGCGATGTCGGGTCTGCGCAGCCAGCGTTCTGCGCTGTCGGCGTCGACCAACTCGTGCAGGAACATCACCTCGTGGGGGTCGTCGAACGCCTCGAAGATCCGCAGTCGCGCAATTCCGGCCTTCAAGAACATGTCTCGGGCCGCACGGACGTGGGCGCGGAACTCCTCCACGTCGTCGACCACCGTGATACCCACGACGACAATGCCGGTCGGTGCGGCGGTGGGATCGCCGACGAAGTCGAACTGTTCGATGAGTTCACCCGCGAACACCGCGGGCAGATCCTGGACGCCGACGGCGTCGAACCATTCGAAAAACGCTCGTGAGCGCAGAAGTTCGGCGACCGGTTCGCGGGTGTGCAGCGCGATGGTGACCAGCACCCGCTCCGGGTCGGCGGTGGAGGTGAAGACGAACACGTGATGCGCACCGAGCGCGGCGAGGCCCTCGCGGCGTCGCTGCAACAACGGCCACACGCGCGTCGGGTCGGGCACCCGGTAGTCGGTGGTCAGTATCAGTGAATGCGCTTCGGGAATCATCGTCGGATAAGGACGGTACCGCCCGCGAGGCGCGTTCTTTCGTGAAACTATCCCAGCAGCGCTGCGCGAACCCCGGCGAGCGCATCGTCGGTGACGCCCGCGGCGGTCAGGTACTCCCGGAGCGAACCGTAATTCTCTTCGATCGACCGGCGGGAGGCGTCCAGATAGTCCTCGTGCACTCCCAGCACCGCGTCGGTGAGCCGCGCCTCGGCGAACGTGACTTCTTCGTCGGTGTCGGTGCGCTCCCTGATCGAAGCCATGATCTGTTCGCGCAGCCGCGGCACGGCGGCATTGCTGCGCAGGAAATCCTCGACGACGACGTCGCGGTCGATTCCGATGGCGTCAAGCACCGTCGCCACCGTGAAGCCGGTGCGGTCCTTGCCCGCGAAGCAGTGCGTGATCACCGGGCGCTCGTCGGCGAGCAGCGAAATGACTTGCCGCACAGCACGTTGCGCACCGCCCAGCGTCGGGAAACGGGTGTACTCCTCGGTCATGAACCTGCGGGCGGCGATGGTGATGTCTTCGTCGTCGGGCTTTTCGCTCATCATCTTCTGAAACGCCGTCTCGTGCGGCGCCTCGCCGTCGACGGCCGAGACCTCGTGGAAATGCAGCAGGTGCACCTGGACGCCCTGCGGCACGAGGCCAGGGCCGTGGCGCTCGACCTCGCGGGCCGATCGGAGGTCGGCGACGTCGGTGATGCCCAGTCGGCGGAAGGCGTCCCGGCCACCGTCGTCGAGGCGGCTCAGCTCACTGGAGCGGAAGAACCGGCCGGGCCGGATGCCGGTCGCCTCGGCGACGTCGCGGAAGTTCCACGCGCCGGACAGCTCGCCGACCTCGACAGACACTAGGGCGTCACCGCCGCTGCCAGAGGCGACTTCTCGCGCCCCAGTTCGTTGCGCGCGATGGTTCGCATGTGCACCTCGTCGGGCCCGTCGAACAACCGCATCGCCCGGTGCCAGCCGTACAGCCGGGCCAGCACAGTGTCGTCGCTGACACCCGCGGCGCCGTGCACCTGGATCGCCCGGTCGATCACGTTGCACGCCATCTGCGGCGCCACCGCTTTGATCATCGCGACCAACTGCTGAGCGTCCTTGCTCTTGTTGCCGTGCTGGTCGATGGTCCATGCCGCCTTGTGACACAGCAGCCGGGCCTGGTCGATCTCGTTGCGCGACAACGCAACCTGCTGCTGCACCACGCCCTGCTCGGCCAACGGCTTACCGAAGGCGATGCGGCGGTTGACGCGGTCGATCATCAGCGCCATGGCCCGCTCGGCCACCCCGATGGCGCGCATGCAGTGGTGAATGCGGCCGGGTCCGAGCCGGGCCTGGGCGATCGCGAACCCGCTGCCCTCCTCGCCGAGCAGATTGGCCGTCGGCACCCGCACGTTGTCGAAGCTGATCTCGCAGTGCCCGTGCTGGTCCTGCCAGCCGAACACCGGAAGCGACCGCTCGATCGACACCCCTGGGGTATCGACCGGCACCAGGATCATCGACTGCTGCTGGTGGCTCGCCGCGTCCGGGTTGGTGCGGCCCATCACGATCAGGATCTTGCAGCGCGGGTCGGCCGCGCCCGAGATCCACCACTTGCGCCCGTTGATCACATAGTCGTCGCCGTCGCGCAGCATCGTCGTCTGAATGTTGCGCGCATCGCTGCTGGCCACCGCGGGCTCGGTCATCGCGAACGCGCTGCGGATCTCACCGTTGAGCAACGGCTCGAGCCACTGCTTGCGCTGCTCCTCGGTGGCGAACAGGTGCAGCGTCTCCATGTTGCCGGTGTCGGGCGCTGCGCAGTTGGTGGCCTCGGGCGCCAACTCCATGCTCCAACCGGTGAGCTCGGCCAGCGGCGCGTACTCCAGGTTGGTCAACCCCGATTCCGCAGGCAGAAAGAGGTTCCACAGCCCGCGATCCTTGGCCAGCTTCTTGAGTTCCTCGACGACTGGCGGGACCGTGTGATCCTTGGGGCCCTTCTCCTCGCGATACGCGTCATAGGCGGCCTCGGCGGGGAAGACGTGCTCGACCATGAAATCTGCCAGCCGGTCGTAGTAGTCCTGGCCCTTGGCCGACATCGCGAAGTCCATGCCTGCACGATATGACACCTGTCCATTGAGGGAATCACGGCGGCTCATCGGGCGTACAAACATGACATGACCGAGAGCCGTCCACCGTTTCCCCCGTTCAATGTCGACAGCGCGCGCCAGAAGGTCCAGGCCGCCGAGGATGCCTGGAACAGTTGTGACCCCCACAGGGTCAGCCTCGCGTACACGGTGGACTCGCACTGGCGCAACCGCGACCAGCACATCCTCGGGCGCGAACAGATCGTCGAGTTCCTCACCCGCAAGTGGGAACGCGAACTGGACTACGTCCTCCGCAAGAGCCTGTGGGGCTTTCGGGAGAACCGGATCGCGGTGCGCTTCCAATATGAATGCCACGACGCCGACGGGCAGTGGTACCGCAGCTATGGCAACGAGCTATGGGAGTTCACGCCGGAAGGCCTGATGGCCCGCCGCGAGGCCAGCATCAACGACGTCAAGATCGAGGAGTCGGAGCGGCGCTACTTCGGTCCCCGACCGGAATCGGAGTACGGGCTCGACATCCCGCTGTGGTGACCGGCCGCTGAACAGAGAAACCCTCCCCGGGGCTACTTCGGGGAGGGTTCCGGTCTGGGAGCGTCAGCGGGAGTAGCTGGGCTGCAGGTCGGCGAGGTGGTGGACGCCGTGGTGCCAGTACCAGCCGGGCTGGGCGTGCGGGGCGGGGTGGGCTTTGACCGAGGGCACCGCGACGATGTTGGGCTGCTGGACCTCGGTGGTGGCGGCGGATGCGGTGCCTGCCAGGCCGAGGGCGGCGCCGCCGATGACGCCTGCGGCGATGATCGGAAGGGCGAAAATCCGGGTGTTCTTCATTGAGTTCTCCTGTCTCCGTTGACTTTTGGTCTTGTCTGCCGGTGTGTTCCGGCGATGACTCAAGACTGCCGGTCGGCGGCGCCGTTGTATGTCCGGCGATCGGAGGTGAAACAGGATGAACCGCTTGTCCCCCAATCGGGGGAAGGTGTCAGGCGGGGAGGTTCTCGGCGACCGCGGTCAGCGCGGCCAGATGTTCGTCGACGCTGCGCAGACCGGCGCCCATCGTGTTCACCGACACGTGGGTGGCGCCGACGGCGGCCCATCGCGCGAGGTCGTCGGCAACCTGCCGACGGTCACCGCGCCAGTTGACGCGGCCCTCCATCCCAAGCGCCGACGGGTCCCTGCCCGCCGCGGCGGCCGACCGCGCCACGATGTCGCGCGCCTCGTCGAGTTGTGGGCCCGGCCCCATCATCGGGAACCAGCCGTCGGCCACCCGGCCCGCGCGCTCCAGTGCAGGCCGCGACGAGGCGCCGATCCACACCGGGATGGGCCGCTGGACGGGCAGCGGCGCGAGGCCGGCACCGGTCAACCGGTGGTGCTTGCCCGCGAAGGTCACCGCGCGCTCGGTCCACAACCGACGCATCACCTCGACCTGCTCGGTCAGCCGCCTGCCGCGGTTGGTGAAGTCCTCACCCAGCGCCTCGTACTCGACGGCGTTCCAGCCCAGTCCGACGCCCAACCGCAGCCGTCCCTCGCTGAGCAGGTCGACCTCCGCCGCCTGCTTGGCGACCAGCACGGCCTGCCGTTGCGGCAGGATGATGACGCCGGTCACCAGCTCCAGCGTGGTGGTGACCGCGGCGAGGTAGCCGAACATCACCAGGGGCTCGTGAAACGTCGTGTCGACGTCGTAAGGACCTGACCAGCCGACGTGCACCGACGGGTCCGCGCCGACCACGTGGTCGTAGACCAGCAGGTGGGCGTAACCGAGTTCCTCGACCCGTTGGCCGTAGGCGCGCACTGCCGAGGCGTCGCCGCCGAGTTCGGTCTGGGGGAACACCACGCCGATTCGCATACCTGGCCCAACACGTCGAGGCCCTCCCCCAATTCCTGGGCGAGGGCCTCGACAGGCGATGGTCAGCGGGTGTAGCTGGGCTGCAGGTCGGCGAGGTGGTGGACGCCGTGGTGCCAGTACCAGCCGGGCTGGGCGTGCGGGGCGGGGTGGGCTTTGACCGAGGGCACCGCGACGATGTTGGGCTGCTGGACCTCGGTGGTGGCGGCGGAGGCGGTGCCTGCCAGGCCGAGGGCGGCGCCGCCGATGACGCCTGCGGCGATGATCGGGAGGGCGAAAATCCGGGTGTTCTTCATTTGAGTTCTCCTGTCTCCGTTGACTTTTGGTCTTGTCTGCCGGTGTGTTCCGGTGATGACTCAAGACTGCCGGTCGGCGGCGCCGTTGTATGTCCGGTGATCGGACGGCGACACGGATGAATCACGGGTCCCCCAATCGGGGGAACAACTGCGTGCTGCTGTGCGACGCTGGCTGCATGACCAGCGAAAAGGTCCGCGTGGTGGTCGGTGACGACCATCCGCTGTTCCGCGACGGGGTGGTCCGCGCGCTGACGTCGAGTGGGTCGATCGAGGTGGTCGCCGAAGCCGACGACGGCCTGTCAGCGCTGGAGGCGATTAGGGCGCATTCGCCGCAGGTGGCGCTGCTGGACTACCGCATGCCGGGCATGGACGGGGCGGAGGTGGCGGCCGCCGTGCAACGCGACGAACTGCCGACCCGGGTGCTGCTGGTGTCCGCGCACGACGAGTCGGCGATCGTGTTCCGGGCGCTACAAGAGGGCGCGGCCGGCTTCCTGCCGAAGGAGTCGACCCGCAGCGAGCTGATCAATGCGGTGCTGGACTGCGCGAAGGGCCGAGATGTGGTGGCGCCCAGCCTCGCCGCAGGGTTGGCAGGCGAGATCCGCAAGCGCGCCGAACCGGAGGGCCCGGTGCTGAGCCCGCGTGAGCGTGAGGTGCTCAAACTGATCGCCGCGGGCAGCAGCATTCCCGCGATGGCCAAGGAGCTGTTCCTGGCCCCGTCGACGGTGAAGACCCACGTGCAGCGGCTGTACGAGAAGCTCGGTGTCAGCGACCGGGCCGCCGCCGTCGCGGAGGCGATGCGCCGCAAGCTGCTGGAGTAGCGTGGCGCGCTCCGTCCAACCGTTCATCGAGTACCTCGCCGCCGAACCGGTACGCGTCTCGGCGGTGCTGCGGCTGCCGCTGATCGGGCTGATCGCCGTCCTGGTGTGGATCTGGGAGGTCGACCACTGGCTGCCGGCGCTGTACGCGGTGATTCTCGGTGTGTACGGGGTGGCCGCGGCGCTGTGGTTGGTGGCGGTGATGAAAGGTCCGGTGCCCCGATGGGGGGATTGGGCGTCCACCGCCGTCGACTTGGTGGTGATCCTGACGCTGTGCCTGGTGTCCGGCGGTGCGACCGCGGCGCTGCTGCCCGTCTTCTTCCTGCTGCCGATCTCGGTGGCGCTTCAGGACCGGCCACAGATGACGGCGATCATCGGAACCGTCACCGCGGCAGGTTATCTCGCGGTGTGGATCTTCTACTCCAAACGCGACGACAAGGTCGGACTGCCGAACATGGTGTACACGCACTTCGGCTTTCTGTTGTGGTTGGCCGTGGCGGTGACCGCGCTGTGTTACGTGCTCGCCCGCCGGTCGGCGCGGGTGAAGGCGCTGCAGGAGATGCGGCGCCAACTCGTCTCGGAGGCAATGCAATCCGACGAGCGGCACAACCGCGAGGTCGCCGAGCACCTGCACGACGGCCCGCTGCAGACGCTGCTGGCGGCGCGCCTCGAACTGGATGAGGCGCGCGAACGAAACCCCGATCCTGCGCTCGACATGGTCTACGCCGCGCTGCAGGAGACCGCGACCGGGCTGCGGTCGACCGTCACCCAGCTGCACCCGCAGGTGCTGGCACAGCTGGGCCTCACCGCCGCGGTGCGGGAGCTGTTGCGGCAGTTGGAGTCCCGCACCGACCTCGTCGTCGAGGCCGACCTGGAGGATGTGGGCAAACCCGAATCGCAGGCCCTGCTGTATCGGGCCGCCCGCGAACTGCTGACCAACATCAGCAAGCATGCGAAGGCGACCACGGTGCGTGTCAGTCTGGCCCGCAAGGGCGATCGCATCGTGATGACGATCGACGACGACGGCGCCGGCTTCGATCCCGCGATCGTCGCGCAGTACGTCGCCGACGGCCACATCGGCCTTGGCTCGCTGCTGGCCCGGTTCGACGCCATGGGCGGTGCGATGGACATCGACTCGCGGGTCGGCCACGGCACCGCGGTGACGATCACCTCCCCACGGGAACCCTCTCCCGGCGAGCAGACATAGAAACGTGTCCACCGCGGCGTGTCAACACGTTTCTGCGTCTGCTCGCGGGGCTCGCGGGAGTTAGGAAGTCAGCCCGCGCGCGATCACCAGCCGCTGAATCTGGTTGGTGCCCTCGAAGATCTGGGTGATCTTGGCCTCGCGCATGTACCGCTCGACGCGGAAGTCGCGCGTGTAACCGACCCCGCCCAGCACCTGCACCGCGTCGGTGGTGACCTTCATCGCGGCATCGGTGGCCACCAACTTCGCGACGCTGGCCTGTTGTGAATACGGCCGACCCAGATCGCGTCGGCGCGCCGCATCCAGATAGGCGGCCCGTGCGCTGGCGACCGCGGCGGCCATATCGGCCAGCAGGAAGCCAAGCCCTTGATGGTCGATGATCTTGCGCCCGAACGTCATTCGCTCGTTGGCGTACTTGACGGCCTCGTCCAGCGCGGCCTGCGCCAGCCCGACGGCGACCGCGGCGATGCCCAACCGTCCGGAGTCCAACGCCGAGAAAGCGATCTGCAGGCCCTGACCCTCGGCGCCGATCAACCGGTCCGCCTCGACAACCGCGTTGTCGTAGAACGCCGACGTCGTCGGCACCGCGTGCAGGCCCATCTTCTCTTCGGGCTTGCCGAAACTCAGGCCCGCGAGATCACCCGGCACGAGGAAGCACAACACCCCGCGGGAGCCTTCACCGGTGCGCGCGAACAACGTGTAGAAGTCCGCCCGCCCGCCGTGGGTGATCCACGACTTGGCGCCGTTGAGCACGTAGCGGCCGTCCGAAAACACCGCCTTGCACTGCAGCGCCGCGGCATCCGAACCGGCCTGCGGTTCGGACAGGCTGTACGCGCCGATCTGCGCACCGCTGAGCATGTCCGGCAGCCAGCGGCGCTTCTGCTCCTCGGTGCCGAAGGCCAGCAACGGATGCGACGACAAGCTGTGCACGCTGACGGCGACCGCGACGGCCGCCCACCGCGCCGCGATCTCCTCGAGCACCTGCAGATAGACCTCGTACGGCTGACCGCCGCCGCCCCACTCCTCCGGTTGCGGGAGGCTCAGCAGCCCCGCGGCGCCCAGTTGGGCGAACACGCCGTCCGGGTAGGTCTCGGCCTTCTCGTGTGCGTCGACGATCGGGTCGAGCACCTTGTCGCAGATCTCCCGCGTCAGCGCGATCAGGTCCTCGGCGTCCTGTGAAGGCAACAACCGGTCGACGGGCATCGGAGGGCTAGACCTTCTCGGTGACCGAGAGCGCCGCGTTGATCGCGTCGACCCGGTCCTTGGCGTCACCGAACAGCATCTGGGTGTTCTGCCGGAAGAACAGCGGGTTCTGTACGCCCGCGTACCCCGACGCCATGGACCGCTTGAACACGATCACGTTGTTGGCGTTCCACACCGTCAGCACCGGCATGCCTGCGATCGGGCTGCCCGGGTCCTCGGAGGCGGCCGGGTTGACGGTGTCGTTGGCGCCGATGACGAGCACGACGTCGGTGTCGTCGAAGTCGTCGTTGATCTCGTCCATCTCCAGGACGATGTCGTAGGGCACCTTGGCCTCGGCCAGCAGCACGTTCATGTGGCCGGGCAGCCGGCCCGCGACGGGGTGGATGCCGAACCGGACGTTGACGCCGCGGTCGCGCAGCCTGCGGGTCAGGTCGGCGACGCCGTACTGGGCCTGGGCGACGGCCATGCCGTAGCCCGGCGTGATGATCACCGAACTGGCCGACTCGAGCAGTTCGGCGGCGCCCTCGGCGGTGATCTCGCGGTGCTCGCCGTAGTCCTTGTCGTCGGCGGGGCCCGCCTCGATGCCGAAACCGCCTGCGATCACGGAGATGAACGACCGGTTCATCGCCTTGCACATGATGTAGGACAGGTAGGCACCCGAGGACCCGACCAGCGCGCCGGTGACGATCAGCAGATCGTTGGACAGCAGGAAGCCCGAAGCCGCTGCGGCCCAGCCGGAATAGCTGTTCAGCATCGACACCACCACCGGCATGTCGCCGCCACCGATCGAGGCGACCAGGTGCCAGCCCAGCAGCAGCGCCAGCACGGTGACCACCACCAGCAGCCACAGCTGCGGGTCGATCACGAACCACACGGTCAGCGCGGCGAAGACGACGAGCGCGCCGACGTTGAGGAAGTTCTTGCCCGGCAGCATCATCGGCGCCGACTTGATGCGCGCCGACAGCTTGAGGTTGGCCACGATCGAACCGGTGAACGTCACGGCGCCGATGAAGATGCCGATCACCACCTCGGCCGAGTGGATGCCAAGCAAGCCCTCGTGCTGCAGCGTCACGGCCTCGGCGCTGACCAGGTCATGTTCCACGTCCAGGTAGCCGTTCCAGCCGACCAGCACGGCGGCGAGGCCGACGAACGAGTGCAGCAGCGCGATCAACTCGGGCATACCGGTCATCTCGACGACCTTCGCGCGCCACAGGCCGATCGCCGCGCCGATGGCCATGGCGCCGAACAACAGCGCCACGCCCAGCGGTTCGATGTGACGGGCGAACGCGAGCGCGATCGTCGCGATCAACGCGACAGCCATCCCGACAATGCCGAAAGTGTTACCCGCCCTTGATGTTTCATGCTTGGACAGGCCGGCCAGCGCGAGGATGAACAGCAACGCCGCGACGACGTACGCCGCGGTCGCGGTGGTTTCCAGGGTAAACATCTCAGCTCCTCGAGAACATGGCCAGCATGCGGCGGGTGACCGCGAAACCGCCGAAGACGTTGATGCTGGCGAGCAGGGTCGCCAGGGTGGCCAGCACGGTGACGACGGCAGCACCGTGGCCGATCTGCAACAGGGCGCCGACGACGATGATCCCGGAGATCGCGTTGGTCACCGACATCAGCGGGGTGTGCAGCGCGTGGTGCACATTGCCGATCACGTAGTAGCCGATCACGATGGCCAACGCGAACACCGTCAGGTGCACCTGCAACGCTGCCGGTGACAGCGCGATCAGCGCGAAGAGCACGGCTGCGGCGGCGAAGGTCAACCCCAACCGGCGCGCGATCGTCATCGGCTGCTTGGCCGGCTTGGTCTCGACCGGGGCCGCCGCGGCGGCGGCAGGCGCCGCGGACACCTGCACCGGCGGCGGCGGCCAGGTGATCTCGCCGTCGCGGACCACCGTCACCGAGCGCTGCACGACGTCCTCGAAGTCGAGGATCAGCTTGCCGTCCTTCTCCGGTGTGAGCAGCTTGAGCAGGTTGACCAGGTTGGTGCCGTACAGCTGGGACGCCTGCGCGGGCAGCCGGCCCGCCAGATCGGTGTAGCCGATGATCGTCACGCCGTTGTCGGTGACGATCGCCTGGTCCTTCACGGTGCCCTCGACGTTGCCGCCGTTGGCCGCGGCCATGTCGACGATGACGCTGCCGGGCTTCATCGAAGCCACCATGTCTGCGGTGATGATGCGCGGCGCGGGCTTACCGGGGATCAGCGCGGTGGTGATGATGATGTCGACGTCCTTGGACTGCTCGGCGTACAGCTGCGCCTCGCGGGCCTTGTAGTCGTCGCCCATCTCCTTGGCGTAGCCGGTGGCCGACACTTCAGCCGCGGCCGGATCCACCGCCAGGTACTCACCGCCCAGCGAGGCGACCTGATCGGCGACCTCGGGCCTGGGGTCGGTGGCGCGCACGATGGCGCCGAGGCTGCCCGCGGCGCCGATGGCCGCGAGGCCGGCGACGCCTGCGCCGACGACGAGCACCTTGGCAGGCGGCACCTTGCCCGCCGCGGTCACCTGCCCCGTGAAGAACCGGCCGAACTTTCCTGCGGCCTCGATGACGGCGCGATAGCCGGCGATGTTCGCCATCGACGACAGCACGTCCATCGACTGGGCCCGGGAGATCCGCGGAACGGCGTCCATGGCCAGCACCGTGATCGGGCGGGTGGCCAGCTGCTCGACGAGCTCAGGCTTCAGCGCAGGCGAGATCAGGCTGATCAACGTGGCGCCTTCGCGCAAAGCCGCGATCTCGGCTTTGTCCGGCGCGTTGACCTTGAGCACCACGTCGGCGGTCCAGGCGTCGCCGATCTCCGCGCCCGCCTCGTTGAACGCCGCATCGGAGAAGCTCGAGGCGGCGCCAGCGCCGGACTCGACGACTACCTCATAGCCGAGCTTGATGAGTTGGCCCACCGTCTGGGGCGTCGCGGCCACCCGGGTTTCCCCAGGCAGCGACTCTCGCGGGATCCCGATGATCATCGATTTCGATCCGATCTAGTGCTGTCACGGTCCGGTCGAGGTGCGACGATGCCCCCTCGACACAGCTCGTCATGGGACGAGTGGAATACGTCAGTCTAAGAGTTGACAGAACTACGCCACGTGTCCTGTGGCGTCTGACGCCGCGGGCAATAAAACTCGTGCTGAGCGCAGCCATTCCCAGCAACGCAGCCAGCGGCAATTGTGTCCGGGTGTCGGTATTCGTGGATATCGCTCCCGACGAGTCGCTCGTAGACTCGCCGGCGGCGGTCGTGCCGTCCGGCAAGTGGCGTGGTCGGCTGACCCGCGCCGCTTTGCCGCTGCTGTCGGTGATCGTGTTTTTCGTCGTCTGGCAGGCCGTCGCCGTCAGCGGCATCTGGAACCAGACGTTCGTGCCCTATCCCAGTGCGGTGTGGCGCGCCTTCCTCGACGTCTCCACCACCCATGACGGGGTCCGCGGCTACGCCGGCTACCTGTTGTGCGAGCACCTCTACATGACGTTGCGCCGCGTCTTCGCAGGCGTGGTCATCGGTGTCGTGCTCGGTGTTCTGCTCGGCCTGGTGATGGGCTCGGTCAGTTGGGTGCGCAGCGTGCTCGAACCGTGGCTGACGTTCCTGCGGGCGCTGCCGCCGCTGGCCTACTTCTTTCTCCTGGTGATCTGGCTCGGCATCGACGAGGCCCCGAAGATCACCCTGCTGGCGCTGGCCGCGCTTCCGCCCGCCGCGGTCGCCACCACCGCCGCGGTGGTCGCGGCCCCGGTCGGGCTGCAGGAGGCCGCCAGGGCGTTGGGCGCGTCCCGCCGCGACGTGATCCGCGACGTCGTCGTGCCGTCCGCGCTGCCGGAGACCTTCACCGGCATCCGGCTTGCCGTCGGCATGGCGTACTCGTCGGTGGTCGCCGCCGAACTGTTCAACGGGCTGCCCGGCATCGGCGGCCTCGTCAAAGACGCAAGTAACTACAACAACACCCCCGTCGTGCTGGTCGGCATCTTCGCCATCGGAATCTCCGGCCTTGTCATCGACGGTCTGCTTCGCGCCGTGGAACGGCGCAGCGTCCCGTGGATTGGAAAGGTGTGAAAGATCTGATGAAATTCAAGGCGCTTATTGCGGTTGCGGCGGCCGCCACGTTGGCGTTGGCGGGCTGCTCGGTCGACCACTCGGGGCAGCAGGCCGACAAGCCGACCATTCGCATTGGTTACCAGAGCTTTCCGTCCGGTGACCTGATCGTGAAGAACAACAAGTGGCTCGAAGAGGCGCTGCCGGACTACAACATCAAGTGGACGAAGTTCGACTCCGGCGCCGACGTCAACACCGCGTTCATCGCCAAGGAACTGGACTTCGGCGCCCTTGGCTCCAGCCCCGTCGCGCGGGGCCTCTCGGCGCCCTTGAACATCCCGTACAAGGTCGCCTTCGTGCTCGACGTCGCGGGCGACAACGAGGCGCTGGTGGCGCGCAACGGCAGCGGCATCAACACCATCGCCGAACTCAAGGGCAAGCGGATCGGCACCCCGTTCGCGTCGACCGCGCACTACAGCCTGCTGGCCGCGCTCAACCAGAACGGCTTGTCCGCCAACGATGTTCAGCTGGTCGACCTGCAGCCGCAGGCGATCCTGGCCGCGTGGGACCGCGGCGACATCGACGCCGCGTACTCCTGGCTGCCCACCCTCGACCAGCTGCGCAAGACCGGCAAGGATCTGATCACCAGTCGGCAGCTGGCCAAGGACGGTAAGCCGACGCTTGACCTCGGTGCGGTCCGCGATGAATTCGCCACCGCGCATCCTGACGTGGTCGACACCTGGCGGCAGCAGGAAGCCCGCGCGCTCAAGGTGATTCAGGACGATCCGGCCGCGGCGGCCAAGGCCATCGCCGCCGAGATCGGGCTCACCCCCGAGGACGTCGCCGGTCAGCTCAAGCAAGGCGTGTACCTGACGCCGGAGCAGGTCGCATCGCCGGAATGGCTTGGCTCCGAAGGTAAACCGGGCAACATCGCGGTCAACCTGCAAAGCGCATCGCAGTTCTTGGCCGACCAGAAGCAGATTCCGTCGGCGGCGCCGTTGCAGACCTTCCAGGACGCGATCTATACGAAAGGATTGCCAAGTGCCATCACGCAATGACGGCACAATCCACATCAGTAACGTTTCGCACCGCTACGGCAGGGGCCGCGGCGCCCTGACCGCGCTGGGACCCGTGGACCTGACCGTCGAGCCGGGATCGTTTCTGGTTCTGGTCGGCGCGTCGGGCTGCGGCAAGAGCACGCTGCTGCGCCTGCTCGCGGGCTTCGAATCACCAAGCGAGGGAACGGTTGCGGTGGCAGGCGCGGCGCCGACACCCGGTGTGACGGCGGGCGTGGTGTTTCAGCAGCCCCGGCTGTTCCCGTGGCGCACCGTCGGCGGAAACGTCGACCTGGCACTGAAATACGCGAACGTGCCGCGGGAACGGCGCGCCGAACGTCGCAATCAACTGCTTGCCAGGGTCGGGCTGGAGGGCACCGCGGACCGGCGGATCTGGGAGATCAGCGGCGGGCAGCAGCAGCGTGTCGCGATCGCGCGGGCGCTGGCCGCCGAGACGCCGCTGTTCCTGCTCGACGAACCGTTCGCGGCGCTGGACGCGCTCACCCGCGAGCGGTTGCAGGAAGACGTCCGTCAGGTCAGCGCGGAATCGGGTCGCACGACGGTGTTCGTCACGCACAGTGCCGATGAGGCGGCGTTCCTCGGCTCGCGGATCGTGGTGCTGACGCGGCGGCCGGGACAGGTGGCGTTGGACCTTCCAGTGGACTTGCCGCGGACAGGCGTCGACCCCGACGAATTGCGTCGATCACCGGAATACACGGAGTTGCGCGCTGAAGTGGGGCGCGCGGTGAAAGCGGCTGCTGCTTAGGGGTTAGACCGGCGGATAGGCGGGCGGCGGGTACACGCCGCGCAAAATCCATGCGAACCAGTTCGCGCCGTATTCGATCTCGTCGCTCGCGTCATAGTCCGGGTTCGGATCCACGTCATCACCTCTCGCGTAGCGGCCGGTTCCCGGTGAAGTCTAGCCCCGCAGGCACCGCCGCGACAGTGCGAGACCTAAACTGGCCAACCAGTTGATTGACCCCCAGTCGACGCCCAGCCCTGCCTATAGTGAGTCGCCATGTCTCCCTCCGATGTTCCAGCCACCTCCAACGGGATGACCCGTCGCGAGGAGTTGTTGGCCGTCGCGACCAAGCTGTTCGCGGCGCGGGGGTATCACGGCACCCGGATGGACGACGTGGCCGATGCGGTCGGGCTGAACAAGGCGACGGTCTACCACTACTACGCCAGCAAGTCGCTGATCCTGTACGACATCTACAAGGGTGCGGCTGACTTCACCGTCGACGCACTGCATGACGATCCGACGGCCTCGGCGCGGGAGACCATCTACCACTTCACCCGGCGGCTGCTCGTCGGGATCGCGGGCAACATCGAGCGCGCGGCGGTCTACTTCCAGGAGGGCCCCTACATCTCCGAGTGGTTCACCGAGGAACAGGTGGCCTACATCCGTGAGAAGGAGACCCAGGTCTACGAGCACGTGCGCGACGTGATCGATCGCGGGATCGCCAGCGGTGAGTTCTACGACTGCGACTCGCACGTGCTGGCGCTGGGCTACATCGGCATGACGCTGGGTTCCTACCGGTGGCTGCGGCCGCAGGGCAGGCGTACCGCACAGGAGATCGCCGAGGAATTCAGCACGGCATTGCTGCGCGGCCTGATCCGCGACGAGACGACCCGGGTCGAGTCGCCGCTGGGTGTCGACGTAGCGCGATCGACCTAGATCGTATGGGGAGGCTGGGGCCTCACTGCATGTGAACGTGGGTTGCCGACAGGAATCGGGTCCTGGCCGGTAGAGCCACAGATGTAGGAGGCCCCAGTGATACGTGAGCGTACGAGTGTTGGTTTGGATGTGCACGCACGTTCAGTCGTTGCGTGCGGTTTGGATCGGGAAACCGGTGAAGTCGTTGAGCGGCGGCTGACACCGGACCATCGCGGCATCCTCTCGTGGATCGAGGGTTTACCGGGACCGGTGGCGGTGACCTATGAGGCCGGTCCGACCGGATTCTGTCTGGCACGGGCCCTGGAGGCGGCGGGGATCGAGTGTCAGGTCGCGGCGCCCTCGAAACTGATCCGCCCGGCCGGGGATCGAGTCAAGACCGATGCTCGCGATGCCGCGCATCTGGCTCGGCTGTTGCATCTCGGTCAGATCACCGCGGTCACGGTGCCCACCGCTGAGCAGGAAGCGGCCCGCGATCTGGTGCGGGCACGGGAAGACTGCCGCGGCGATCTGATGGCCGCGCGGCACCGGCTGTCGAAACTGCTTCTGCGGCAGGGAATCGTGTATTACGACGGGAAGACCTGGACCGGACGTCATGAGGTGTGGTTGCGCCAGCAGCGTTTCGACAGGCCTGCATTGCAGTTGACCTATGACGCTGCGTTTGACGCCATGACGGCGTGTGTGGATCGACGGGAACGGTTGGAGGCAGCGATCGAGGCACTGGCCGCCGATAGCGAGTTCACCCCCGTGGTGCGACGGCTGGGATGTATCCGCGGGATCGCCACGCTGACGGCGTTCGGGTTGGCGACCGAGATCGGGGACTGGCACCGGTTGTCTGGCCGCACCATTGGTGCCTACCTGGGCCTGGTCCCGTCCGAATGCTCTTCCGGTAGCAGTCGAGTACAGGGCGAGGTGACCAAGACCGGCAACAAGCACGTACGACGGCTGCTGGTCGAAGCGGCGTGGCACCACCGCAGCCCGTACCGGCCGGGGCCGATGTTGCGTCGTCGTTGGGATCTGGCGTCCCCGGCGGCACGGGCTCGCGGACAAGCCGCCAACCGACGCCTGCATCAGCGGTGGACCAATTTCGATCAACGCCGGAAACGTTCCGTGGTCGCCAACATCGCGGTGGCCAGAGAACTGGCCGGCTGGTGCTGGTCGCTGGCGGTACTCGACCAGTAGCCAGCCCACGGCGTCCAGATGACGAACTCGGCCGGTGACGGCAAGCGTCTCGGAGTGATCCGCGTCTGTTCTATGAGCAATTGCGTTGCCCAGCAACATGATCACGCTCGACCCTAGATGGCGGCCAACTCCGACTCGAAGTCCCGATCCTGCGGTAACCAACCCGCGCATATCAGACTGACAACGCGTCGACACGACACGCTCGACACCACCGACACACTCATCTGGTCAACGAAGCGGCGGCCGCGGCGACGGTCGCGGCCGCCGCTTCACCCTGCCCATATTGACAAACACCACGCCATATCAGAACTGCCCGCTCGAAACTGCGGCCAGATCGCCGCATCGACCGTTTCTGTGATCTCACCGCAGTCTCGGGACGAGCGGAGCGCAAGATGGAGCGGTGAAGTCCACTCTGCTGTCCCGCCGCGATCTCGACTTTCTGCTCTACGAATGGCTGCGCATCGACGAGCTGACCAAACGGGAGCGGTTCGCCGAGCACTCCCGTGAGACGTTCGACGGCGTCCTCGATCTCTGCGAGCAGTTGGCGACCAAGTACTTCGCGCCGCACAACAAGAAGAGCGACGCGAACGAACCGCACTTCGACGGCACCACCGTCACCGTCATCGACGACGTCAAACAGGCGTGGGACGCGTTCGCGGCGGCCGACCTGTTGGCCATGTCGATGGACACCGACCTCGGCGGCGCGCAGTTGCCCGCCACCGTCGCTGAGGCCGGCTTCGCCTGGTTCTCCGCGGCCAACGTCAGCACCACGGGCTACCTGATGCTGACGATGGCCAACGCCAACCTGCTGGCCAAGTTCGGCACCGACGAGCAGATCGAGACGTTCCTCAAGCCGATGCTGGCTGGGCGCTTCTCCGGGACGATGGCGCTGTCGGAGACCCAGGCGGGATCGTCGCTCGCCGATATCCTGACCCGCGCCGAACCGCAGGACGACGGCACCTACCGGCTGTTTGGCTCGAAGATGTGGATCTCGGGGGCCGAACACGAGCTGACCGAGAACATCGTCAACCTGGTGCTCGCGAAGATCCCCGGCGGTCCGCCGGGCACCAAGGGCATCTCGTTGTTCATCGTGCCGAAGTTCCTCGTCAACGACGACGGCTCGATCGGTGCGCGCAACAACGTGGTGCTCGCCGGGCTCAACCACAAGATGGGCCAACGCGGCATCACCAACACGGTGCTGAGTTTCGAGGGCGCGGTCGGCTACCTGGTGGGTGAGCCGCACCGCGGCCTGGCCTACATGTTCACGATGATGAACGAGGCGCGCCTCGGCGTCGGCATGGGCGCGGTGTCCCTGGGCTACACCGGCTATCTCAAGTCGCTGCAGTACGCGCGCGAACGGCCGCAGGGTCGTCCGGTGTTGGCCAAGGATCCGTCGACGCCGCAGGTGCCGATCATTGAGCACGCCGACGTCAAGCGAATGTTGTTGGCGCAGAAGGCATATGTCGAAGGCGGGATGGCGCTGCTGCTGTACTGCGCCAAGCTCGTCGACCTGGCGCACAGCGCCGAGTCCGACGACGAGCGCGACAAGCTCACGCTGCTGCTCGACATCCTCACGCCGGTCGGCAAGAGTTGGCCGTCGCAGTGGTGTCTAGAGGCCAACAGCCTGGCCATCCAGGTGCACGGCGGATACGGCTACACCCGCGAGTACGACGTCGAACAGCATTACCGCGACAACCGGCTCAACCCGATCCACGAGGGCACCCACGGCATCCAGAGTCTGGATCTGTTGGGCCGCAAGGTGACTCAGCGTGGTGGCGCCAGCCTGGCCGCACTCGGCGAGACCGTGGGTGCGACGGTTGCGACAGCAACGGCCTCAGGCGGTGAGGCCGCGGAGCTCGGTGCGCAACTCGACGCGTCGTGGCAGCGGCTCGTCGCGGTGACCGCTCACATGTTCGGCTCCGGTGAGCTCGATGCCGCGCTGGCCAACAGCGTGGTGTACCTCGAGGCGTTCGGACACATCGTCGTCGCGTGGATCTGGCTGGAACAGCTGCTGGCCGCCAACGGCCGGTCCGGCGACTTCTACGACGGCAAGCGGCAGGCCGCGCGCTACTACTTCCGCTACGAGTTGCCGAAGACCGCGGCGCAGTTGGATCTACTGGAAAGCCTGGACCGGACCACGTTGGAGATGCGCGACGCCTGGTTCTGATGCGCCGTCGTCCGTCGAGGCTGCATCCATGCACGAGAAGTTCGAGTACGGGCGTGCTGGAATACAGTTTCGGCGGCTATGCATACTCAGCATCAATTGATGCTCGATCGGAGTTGGACAGGTATCGCGGCCGCTCCCTAGTTTATTGAGTGACGGCCGCCACATCGGCGCGCTTTGGTCATCCGATACACAGGAGTGAACGCGCATGGGCATCAATTCCCGCTCCCGCCTCGGTGCCGCACTCGCGGCGACCGCTGCCGCGGGCCTGGTCCTGACCGCCTGCAACGGGGTGCAGACCAGCACCGGCCCTGTCAGCGGCGGCGGCCACTATCCGTCCGGCACCGTCGAGATGTATGTCGGTGCCTCGCCCGGCGGCTCCAGCGACCTGATCAGCCGTGCGGTGTCCAAGGGGCTGTCCGACAACCTGAAAGCGTCCTTCCCGGTGATCAACCGTGAGGGCGCGAATGGCGCACTGGCCGCGGCTGAAGTCGCCAAGGCCAAGCCGGACGGCTCCACCATCGCGATCCAGAACGCGTCGCTGTTCACCATCACCCCGCTGGCGGTCAGCCCCGACGAGGTCACCAAGATCGACGACTTCGACGTCGTCTACGGCGTCTCCCGCGACGACTACGTACTCGTCACGAACCCGGCCAGCGGCTTCAAGAACCTGAAGGACCTCGAGAACGCCAAACGTGTCATCCGATACGGCACCACCGGCGTCGGCACCGGAGCCCAACTCGCTGCGGCGCTGCTGTTCAAGACCTCCAACGTCGAGTCGCAGGCGGTGCCGTTCGACGGCGGCGCGCCCGCACTGGCCGCGGTGCTGGGCAATCAGCTCGACGTGGCCTCGCTGCAGGTTGGCGAGGCGATCGAGAACATCCAGTCGGGCAAGCTCGTTCCGCTGTCGGTATTCGGCCCCCAGCGCATCGAATACCTGCCCAATGTGCCGACCGCGAAAGAGCAGGGTCTGGACGTCGAGGTTGCGCAGTACCGGTTCATGACGGTGCCGAAGGGCACGCCGCAGGACGTCAAGGACAAGCTCATCGAAGGCATGCAAGCCACCTTCAAGACCGACGGCTACCAGGCGTTCAACAAGCAGAACAGCCTCACACCGATGGAGGAGCCTGGCGACAAGGTGCTGACGCAGCTGCAGGCGGATCAGAAGCGCTATGCCGACATGGTCAAGCAGTACGGCATCAGCCTGCGCGACAAGGGCTGACCCGCATGAGCGAAGCTACGCCCGCGCACACGCGCGACATACTGGCCGAGATCGAGGCCGAGGTCAGTCACGAACTGGAGGAGGAGCGCCCACAACCGGGCGGCCCCGCTTATCAGACGGTGGGCGCCCTGGTCGGGGTCGCGATCGGTGTCGGCGGCGCGGTGCTGGCCTACGGCTACGGACTCGGCTCGCTGCACGAGCCCGGCCCGGGCCTGTGGCCGTTCGTCGTGAGCGTCGTGATCGCCGCGTTGTCGATCGTCCTATTGGTCGTCGGCCGCGGGCTAACCGACAGCGAGGCGTTCACACGGAGCAGCGTGCTGCCCGTGGTCGGCGTCGTCACCTTTATCGCGTTCGGTCTGCTGATGCCGTTGACAGGCTTCGAGATTCCCGCGCTTGCGCTCTGCGTGATCTGGTTGCGCTTCCTCGGTCGCGAGAGCTGGCGCAACACCGTCATCATCAGCGTGGCGACGACCGCCGTCTTCTACGTGTTGTTCCTTTACGGGCTGCACATCCCGCTGCCTCACCTCATCGCCTTCTAGGTCGCCTTCTACAGCCTTCCGAAAGCCATGGACATCAACGCATTTCTGAACGGGTTCGCGGTCGTCCTCGAACCCCATAACCTGCTCTACTGCCTGATCGGTGTGCTGATCGGCATGGTGATCGGCGTGCTGCCAGGCATTGGCCCGGCAGCCACCATCGCCATCCTGCTGCCGATTACCTACACCATCGATCCGGTGTCGGCGATCATCATGCTGGCCGGCATCTATTACGGCGCGCAGTACGGCGGCACCATCACCTCCGTGCTGCTCCGCCTGCCCGGTGAGGCGTCGTCGGTCGTTACCGTGTTCGACGGTTTCGCCCTGGCCAAACAGGGCAAGGCCGGTACCGCTCTTGGCATTGCAGCGATCGGTTCCTTTGTCGGCGCGACGATTTCGATCATCGGCCTGACATTGCTGGCGCCAGTGGTGGCGAGCATCGCGCTGGACTTCGGCCCACCGGAATACGCCGCCCTCGCGCTGCTCGGTGTGCTGCTGGTCGCGACCATCGGCAGCGGAAACAAACTCAAGGCGCTGATCGCCGGGGCCGTCGGACTTCTGCTCGCCACCGTCGGGCGCGACAACTTCAGCGGCGCTTCGCGATTCACGTTCGACAGCCTGCAACTCGCCGACGGCATCGACTTCGTCGTGGTGGCGATGGGACTGTTCGGCGTCGGGGAGATCCTCTACAACCTCGAGCAGCGGCACCGACAGGTGCAACCGCCCGCCAAGGTGGGCAACGTATGGCCGTCCCGCAAGGACATCAGGCAGTCTTCGGGTGCCATCGGCCGCGGCTCGGTCATCGGCTTCGTGCTCGGCGTGCTTCCCGGCGGCGGTGCGGTGCTGTCGTCGATCGTGGCCTACGCCGCCGAGAAGCGGCGGTCCAAGACGCCGGAGCGGTTCGGCCGTGGCGCCGTGGAAGGCGTCGCGGCGCCCGAGACCGCCAACAACGCGGCGGCCACCTCGTCGTTCATCCCGCTGCTCACCATCGGCCTGCCCGCCAACGCGTCGATGGCGATGTTGTTCGGAGCACTGCTGATCCTCGGCGTCTCGCCAGGCCCGCAGCTCGTCGACGAGCGCCCCGATGTGTTCTGGGGCGTCATCAACTCGATGTACATCGGCAACCTGCTGCTGCTGATGCTCTCGATTCCGTTGGTGGGCTTGTTCGTTCGCATACTGCGAGTGCGGCCGGCGATCCTGGCGCCGATCACGGCACTGATCACGATCCTCGGCGTCTACACCATCAACAACTCCGTGTTCGACATCTACCTGATGGTCGCCTTCGGCATCATCGGCTACCTGATGAAAAAGGCCGGATTCGACCCTGGCCCGATGGTGTTGGCGTTCGTCCTCGGCTCGATCATCGAGGCGAGCACACGCCGATCCATGCTGATGTTCGGCGGCGATCCGACAGGATTCTTCACCCGACCGATCTCCGGGTCGATTCTGGCCCTCTTCGTGATCCTGGTGCTGCTGCCCGTGATTCGGCACTTCTGGCGCCGACACAAATCAGCGGGCGTCGAGGCGACGCCGGGTGTTGCCGAGGTGGACCCGCATCGCGGCCCTGGCGACGTCGGGATCGCCGGCGACGATGGCGGACGCGACGCTGTCGTGCTCCCGCCGGACCCGGTCGACGTGGCCGGCGTCGGTCAGCGAGTAGGCGTCGCCGAGCCGGGTGCGGGGAAGCATGATCATCATCGGACCGAGTGAGTCGAGCAGGCCGAGGTAGAAGCGGTTGCCGCTGGCGGCCGCCACGGCCCGGTGGAAGCCGAAGTCGGCCTCCACTTGATCCTCCGGTGCGGCGGCGACGAACGCATCGAGCGCCGCCTTGACCTCCTTGGCGGTCGCTGCGTTCACCCGCGACGCCGCCAATGCGGCTGCCTCGCATTCGATTCCGAGCCGGAAGTCGATCATGTCGAGGACGTCGTGGTGGGTCCGGATGGTCGCGGACTCGACGGTGAACGACGTCGTCTCGGGCATCGCGAGCACGAACGAGCCACGGCCGTGGAACGTCTCGACCAGCCCTTCGGCCCGCAGCCGCGTCACCGCTTCCCGGACCACCGTGCGAGACACCCCGTACTCGCCGATGAGTTCGGCCTCCGACGGCAGCTTGTGGCCGGGTGGCAGATCGCCGGCGAGGATCTTGTCCTTCAGCCCGGCCACCACGCGCTGCGCCAGTGACGTCGTCATCTCGTGCCGAACTCCGCGCGTTCCTTCGTGAGCGCCCGCATCTGGTCACTCAGTGTGATTCCGAGGCCCGGCCGGTCCGGCACCCAGATCCGGCCGTCGCGAATCTCCATGCGCTCGTTGAAGAGTGGGTTGAGCCATTCGAAGTGCTCCACCCACGGCTCGGTGGGATACGTCGCGGCCAGGTGCAGGTGGATCTCCATCGCGTAGTGCGGCGCCAACGCCAGACCCGCGTGCGCGGCCAGCGTCGCGAACTTCAAAAACGGTGTGATACCGCCGATCCGCGGCGCGTCCGGCTGCACGATGCCCCGATAACCCGCGTCGAGCAGCGCCATGTGCTCAGCCACCGAGGTGAGCATCTCGCCCGTCGCGATCGGGGTGTCGAACGTGCGGGACAGGTCGGCGTGGCCTGCGGCATCCCACGCGTCCAGCGGCTCCTCGATCCACACCAGGTTGAACGCCTCGAGTTCGCGGCACATCCGCCGCGCCCTCGCCCGATCCCACTGTTGGTTGGCGTCGACCATGAACGGGGTCTCGCCGAGATGCTCACGCAGCACCGACACCCGGTGCAGGTCGATCTTCCAATCCGGCTGTCCGACCTTGATTTTGATGCCACCGATGCCGGAAGCCAGCGACGCGGTGGCCTTCTCCTTGACCTCGGCAACCGAGGCCTGCAGGAAGCCGCCGGAGGTGTTGTAGACGGGGCACGAGTCACGGTGCGCGCCAATCAATTTGGCCAACGGGAGGCCGGCGCGGCGCGCCTTGAGGTCCCACAGTGCGACGTCGAGCGCGGCGATCGCCTGGGTGGCGACGCCGGACCGCCCGACCGATGCGCCTGCCCACAGCAGGGACTGATAGATCCGGTCGATGTCGGACGGGTCGTGGCCGAGCGCGACGTCCGCGATCTCCTCGAGGTGGGCGTACTGGGCGCGGCCGCCTGCGCGCTTCGAATAGGAGAAGCCCACACCTTCGTGGCCCTCTTCGGTGACGACCTCGACGAACAACAGCACGGTCTCGGTCAGCGGCTTCTGGCGGCCGGTCAGCACCTTCGCATCGCTGACTGGGTTCTCCAGCGGCAGCACGACGTGCGAAAGCGTGAGGTGGCGGATGCGGTCGGACATCAGACTCCTGAGTGGTATGACGAGTTGACAACTCATCATACAAGTGGGATGTCGAGTGTTTGAGGCCCCCGGGGAAGCGGGAAGCCGTCCGCCCGTATGCCTACGACACTTCAAGACATCAGCCATTGGCTCTTGACCAAGGGCCTGCACATCGTTCTGGTCGTGCTGTTCGCGATCGTCGTCACGCGGGTGATCCGGTGGATCGCCGCACGGATCAGCAAGCGGCTGACCAAGGGTGACGAACGCGACCTCACGGTGCGCTCGGAAACTGTCAAACATGGTCAGGCCGTCGCATCGGTGATCTCGTCGGTGGCGATCGCCCTGCTCTACGTGGTGGTGGCCGTCGATATCGCCAATCAGCTTGGGCTGCCGCTGGGTTCGCTGGTGGCGCCCGCGGCCGTCCTCGGTGCCGCGCTCGGTTTCGGCGCGCAGCGCATCGTGCAGGACCTGCTCAGCGGGTTCTTCCTGATCACCGAGAAGCAGTATGGTTTCGGGGACCTCGTCGAACTGAGCGTCACCGCGGGCGGCACCGCTGTCGGCACGGTGGAGGACGTCACACTGCGCGTGACCAAGCTGCGCACCAGCGACGGCGAGATGTACACGGTGCCCAACGGTCAGATCGTCAAGTCGCTCAACATGTCGAAGGACTGGGCCCGCGCGGTGGTCGACGTTCCGGTGTCGACGTCGACCGACCTGAACAAGGTGAACGAGGTACTCGGTGACGTGGCGAAGGCCGCCATGCAGAACCGCGGCCTGCCCGATCTGCTGCTCGACGAACCGTCTCTGATGGGCGTCGAGAGCATCGAGGTGGACACCGTGAATCTGCGCATGGTCGCACGCACTCTGCCGGGTAAGCAGTTCGAGGTCGGACGCCAACTACGGGCGCTGATCGTGTCGTCGTTCCGCCGCAACGGCATCGCGACGTCGGGTGCGGTGACTAGTCAAAACTGACGCGTGCCCGTCGGCGAGTTGGTCCATCCGTGATATCAACGGAGGTCCGGGTAATTCCGCCCTGAGGAGCTCCAGATGGCCACGAATCTTCCCGCCAACCCCGAAGCGATATTCACCTATGGGGCACCGCAACTGAAGTTCGGTCCCGGTGCCGCCGACGAGATCGGTTTCGATCTGAATCAGTTGCGGGCACGTCGGGTGCTGCTGGTGACCGACCGGGGTGTCGCAGCAACCGGCATCCCACAGCGCATCGCCGATCAGACGGCCCAGTTCGGGGTGGAGGCGCACGTTTTCGACGGCGTGCACGTCGAACCCACCGACGCCAGCATGCAGGCGGCAATCGACTATGCCCGCGACGGCGGACCCTGGGATGCGTTCGTCGCCGTCGGTGGCGGGTCGAGCATCGACACCAGCAAGGCGATCAACCTGATGCTGACCAATCCGGGCGAGTTGATGGACTACGTCAACGTGCCGGTAGGTAAGGGAGCGAGTCCGGTCAACGAACTGCTGCCGCTTGTCGCGGTGCCGACCACCACCGGAACCGGTGCGGAGAGCACCACGGTGTGTGTCCTCGATGTGTTGTCGTTGCAGGTGAAGACCGGTATTAGTCATCCGTTGCTGCGGCCGACGCTGGCCGTCATCGACCCGACACTGACGGTGTCACAGCCGGCAGGCGTGACCGCCGCGGCGGGGATGGACATCCTGTGCCACGCGCTGGAGAGCTACACCGCGCGTTGGTACACGACCTATGAGCACAAGCGCCCCGAACAACGGGTGCCCTACTGCGGGTCCAATCCGATCGCTGACATGTGGTCGGAAAAGGCCCTGTCCCTGTTGGCGACGTCGTTCCGGACCGCGGTGCGCAACGGTGACGATATGACGGCGCGCACGAACATGGCGTTGGCCGCTACCTTCGCCGGACTCGGATTCGGCAATGCGGGCGTGCACATCCCGCACGCCAACGGCTATCCGATCGCTGGCCGTGTCAAGGATTTTCACCCCAGGGACTACCCCAGTGATGAGCCGATGGTGCCCCACGGCATGTCGGTTGCGCTCACCGCGTCCGCAGCCTTCCGATTCACGTTCGACGCGGCGCCTCACCGGCACCTTCGCGCCGCCCAGCTGCTCGCACCCGACGCCGAGGCCACCGCCGACGCAGCCGAGCAGTTGCCCGCGGCGCTGATCGACCTGATGCGTGACATCGACATCCCCAACGGTGTGGGCGCCGTCGGTTACACCGACAGTGACATTCCGGATCTCGTCGACGGCACGATGAAACAGCAGCGACTGCTCGCCACCAGTCCCAAACCGGTGACCGCGGACGACATCGCCGAGGTGTTCACCCGCTCGATGGAATTGTGGTAGCCGTGCCCACCGAGCAATCGCTCACCAGCCGCGACTTCCCGGTGCACTGGCCGGTGCTGACGCGGTGGACTGACAACGACATGTTCGGTCACCTCAACAATGCGGTGTATTACGAACTGTTCGACACCGCGATCAATGCGTACATCAACACCAACTGCGGGATCGACCCGCTGACCGTGCCATGGCTCGGGGTGGTCGCCGAGTCGGGTTGTAAGTACTTCTCGGAGCTGAAGTTTCCCGATCCGCTGGTCGTCGGACTGTCGGTGACCCGGCTGGGCAACAGCAGCGTCACGTACCGGCTGGCGATCTTCCAGGACGCTGGCCCCGTCGCGGCCGTCGGTCATTGGGTGCATGTGTACGTCGACCGGGAGGCCAGGCGGCCGGTGCCGATCCCGGGGTCGATTCGGTCTCTGCTGGAGTCGATATGCTCGCCGGATGCCGCTCGTAAGCAAGACAGTTGAGGTCAGCGCCCCCGCCGAAGCCATCATGGCGATCGTCGCGGATTTCGAGACGTATCCGGAGTGGAACTCCGAGATCAAGGGCTGCTGGGTGCTGGCCCGCTACGACGACGGCCGGCCCAGCCAGCTGCGGCTGGACGTTGTGGTGCAGGGCCAGTCGGGCACCTTCATCACTGCGGTGTACTACCCCGCCGAGAACCAGATCTACACCGTGCTGCAGCAGGGTGAGTTCTTCACCAAGCAGGAGCAGCGGTTCTCGGTGGTGCCGATGGGCCCGACCTCCCTGTTGACCGTCGACCTCGACGTCGAGACGACGCTGCCGATCCCCAAGCCGATGGTCAAGAAGGCGATCGGCGACACCCTGGAGTACCTGGCGGACAACCTCAAGAACCGCGCAGAGCAGCTGTCCGCGAGCTCGTAGCCGTCAGCTCCACAACCCGATCTCGTCGAGTCGGGCCACCAACCGCTGTGCGGCGTCGCTGAACTCGCCGCTGGTCAGCCGCACGACGGTATCGACATCGCGACGCCGCAACGCGGCGATCAGTTCGCGGTGACCTGATACCGCCGCCGCGCCCCATTCGGCGTCGCTCGCGTAGATCTGCCCCGGCAGATACCGCGCGACATGCAGCAGGAACCACGCCAGCTTGATGCGGCCCGTCGTCCGGTTGAACGCCCGGTGGAAGGTGAACTCCGCGGCGGCCACCTCTTCGGGGTCGCCGCGCTCGACGGCCGCGGCAAGGCTGTCGTTGAGGTGTTCGAGTTCGTCGATCTCCGCGTCGGTGATCCGCTCGGCTGCCGTGGCCGCCAACTCCTTGGCGATGGTGGCCTGCAGCCAGAAGATGTCGTCGATGTCGCCGCGCGTCAGCGGCACCACCACGTGCCCGCGATGTGGCTCCAACTGGACCATGCCCTCGCCCCGCAGCGTGCGCAGCGCCTCGCGCACCGGCGTGATGCTCACCCCGAGCGCGGCGGCCGTCTCGTCGAGCCGGATGTAGGTGCCGGGCCGCAGCGTGCCGGTCATGATGTCGGTGCGCAACCGGGCCGCGACCTCGTCGGAGAGTTGCTCGCGCCGGACCGCCCGGCGCCGCTGTGAGCGCGGCCTGGCCGGTGCGTTCATGTCCGTCTCCGGTCTGTCGGGCAGGGGGTTGTCCCCGAGCCGCCGAGGTCATAGTGTGACCGGGGCAACACCATGTTTGATCAAATATCAACGTCGCGCAACCCACCGGATGGAGCACCGTCCCGTTGACCGAACCGTCGCTCACCGATCAGCCGTATCTGGCGCGTAGGCAGAATTGGACCAATCAGCTCGCACGGCATGCGCTCATGCAGCCAGACGCCACGGCGCTGCGGTTCCTCGGACACACGACGACGTGGGGTGAGCTGGACCGGCGGGTCACCGCGCTGGCAGGCGCGCTGAGCAGACGCGGCGTTGTTTTCGGTGACCGCGTGCTGATCCTGATGCTCAACCGCACCGAGTTCATCGAGTCGTTCCTGGCGGTCAACAAGTTGGGCGCCATCGCCGTCCCGGTCAACTTCCGGATGACGCCTCCCGAGATCGCGTTTCTGGTCGGCGACTGCCAGGCCAAGATCGTGATCACCGAGGCCGTGCTGGCCAACGTCGCCACCGCGGTGCGCGGTCTGGACCCGACGCTGCAGACGGTCATCGTCGCGGGCGCGGGCACCGACGAGCAGGTCCTCTCCTACGACGACCTACTCGCCGAACCAGGCGATGCGCGGGCGGCCCCCGATTTTCCCGACATCCCCAACGACTCGCCCGCGCTGATCATGTACACCTCCGGCACCACCGGACGGCCCAAGGGCGCGGTGCTGACCCACACGAACATCTCGGGTCAGGCCATGACCAACCTGTTCACCATCGCCGCCGACGTCAACAACGACGTCGGCTTCATCGGGGTGCCGCTGTTCCACATCGCGGGCATCGGAAACACCATCACCCCGCTGCAGTTGGGCCTGCCGACAGTGATCTACCCGCTGGGCGCGTTCGACCCGGCGCACCTGCTCGACGTGCTGGAGGCCGAACGGGTCACCACCATGTTCCTGGTGCCTGCGCAGTGGCAGGCCGTGGTCGCCGAACAGCGCGCCAACCCACGCAAGCTGGCGCTGCGGGTGCTGTCGTGGGGCGCCGCCCCGGCGTCTGACACACTGCTGCGCGAGATGGCCGAAACTTTCCCAGGCACCCAGATCTACGCTGCGTTCGGGCAGACCGAGATGTCGCCGGTGACTTGTATGTTGTTGGCGCAGGATGCAATTCGTAAACTCGGCTCGGTCGGGAAGGTCATTCCGACGGTCGCGGCGCGCGTCGTCGACGAGAACATGAACGACGTTGAAGTGGGTCAGGTCGGTGAGATCGTCTACCGCGCCCCGACGTTGATGGCCGGGTACTGGAACAACCCGAAGGCCACCGCAGAGGCATTCGCGGGCGGGTGGTTCCACTCCGGCGACCTGGTCCGCCAGGACGAGGAGGGCTACATCTGGGTCGTCGACCGCAAGAAGGACATGATCATCTCCGGCGGCGAGAACATCTACTGCGCCGAAGTCGAAAACGCCCTCGCCGCCCACCCCGGCATCGTCGAGGTGGCGGTGATCGGACGCCCGGATCCGAAGTGGGGTGAGGTGCCCGTGGCCGTGGCGGCCGTCAACACCGATCTCGACCTCGCTGATCTCGATCAATTCCTCACCGAACGACTGGCCCGCTACAAACACCCGAAGGCGCTCGAGATCGTCGACGCCCTGCCGCGCAACCCGGCTGGCAAAGTCCTGAAAACAGAACTGCGAGCGCGTTTCGGGGCACAGCCGACGATTGACGCTGGCGAAAGTTCCACTCCGCCAACGGTTTCTGCTGCGGCGCAAGAGATTTAACGGACGGGGGAGGGTTTGCTAACGGTTACGGGCACAATCACGCCGATGCGGTGCACTGTGGGTACAGCATCGGGTACAGTCCTGTGGTCCGTCTTACTACCCGCGAGTAGGGAGACGGCGGTCACAGACACCAGGATGGGGCAAGGAGGAGGCGTGCGACAGGTTCTGCCGCTGCGCCGCGACAGTCGCGCTTTCGTCGTGGGAGTCAACCGGTGACGGCCTCGCCTGGCGTCGTCGACTACGTCCGGGACCAAACCCGGCCCGCGCTGACTGCCGTCGGCGGCTTCGTCCGGATGTGCGTGCTCACCGGCAAGGCCTTGTTCAAGCCGCCGTTCCAGTGGCGCGAGTTCATCCTTCAGTCCTGGTTTCTGTTCCGGGTGTCGTTTCTGCCGACACTCGCCGTCTCGGCGCCGCTGACCGTTCTGCTGATCTTCCTGCTGAACATCCTTCTCGCGGAGTTCGGCGCCGCCGACGTGTCGGGCGCGGGTGCGGCCATCGGCGCCGTCACCCAGTTGGGCCCGCTGGTCACCGTGCTCGTGGTCGCGGGGGCCGGGTCGACGGCCATCTGCGCCGACCTCGGGGCCCGCACCATCCGCGAGGAGATCGACGCCCTCGAGGTGCTGGGCATCGACCCGATCCACCGCCTCGTCGTCCCCCGCGTGGTCGCCTCCACGTTCGTTGCGCTGCTGCTGAACGGCGCGGTGATCACCATCGGCCTGGTCGGCGGCTTCGTCTTCGGCGTGTACCTGCAGAACGTGTCCGCGGGCGCCTATGTATCGACGCTGACTCTGATCACCGGCCTTCCCGAGGTGTTGATCTCGGTGGTGAAGGCCACCACCTTCGGCTTGATCGCCGGACTGGTCGGCTGCTACCGCGGCCTCACCGTTTCCGGCGGCGCGAAGGGCGTCGGCACCGCGGTCAACGAAACGCTGGTGCTGTGCGTCATCGCGCTGTTCGCGGTCAACGTGGTGCTGACCACGATTGGTGTCCGGTTCGGAACGGGGCGCTGACATGTCGAGCACCCAAGTCCTGCGCGCACGGTTTCCGCGCAGCGCCGCAACGGCCGAAAGGGTGGTCGGCAGTCCCGCGCGGGCGCTCGACAGCATCGGCCATGTCGCCTGGTTCGTGGTCACCGCGATGGGCTCGATCGGGCACGCGCTGCGCTACTACCGCAAGGAGACGCTGCGCCTGATCGCCGAAATCGGCATGGGCACTGGCGCGATGGCGGTGATCGGCGGTACCTCGGCGATCGTCGGCTTCGTCAGCCTGTCCGGTTCGTCGCTGGTGGCGATTCAGGGCTTCGCATCCCTCGGCAACATTGGTGTCGAGGCGTTCACCGGCTTCTTCGCCGCGATGATCAACGTCCGGTCCGCCGCGCCGCTGGTGTCGGGTGTGGCGCTGGCCGCCGTCGTCGGTGCGGGCGCCACCGCCGAGTTGGGCGCCATGCGGATCAGCGAGGAGATCGACGCGCTCGAAGTGATGGGCATCAAGTCCATCTCGTATCTGGTCTCGACGCGGATCATGGCCGGCTTCGTCGTCATCATCCCGCTGTATGCGATGGCGATGATCCTGTCGTTCCTGTCCGGTCAGGTGACGACCACCCTGTTCTACGGCCAGTCGACAGGCACTTACGAGCATTACTTCAGCACATTCCTACGTCCGGAAGATGTCTTCTGGTCGTTCGTGGACGCCATCATCATCTCGATCATCGTGATGCTCAACCATTGCTACTACGGCTATTTCGCCAGCGGCGGCCCTGTCGGCGTCGGCGAGGCGGTCGGGCGTGCGATGCGGGCCTCACTGGTGGCGGTCGCCCTGGTGGTTCTGCTGGTCGCGTTGGCGCTCTACGGCGTCGACCCCAACTTCAACCTGACGGTGTAGCCGATGACCGCGCCGCTGAACACACCTCGCACCCCGCCGTTCAAACTGGCCGGGCTGGTGCTGTCCATACTGACGATCGCCGTGCTGGTGTTCGTCTACCTCCAGTTCCGCGGCACGTTCCTCGAGCGGGACAAGCTGACCATGATCTCGGCGCGCGCGGGTCTTTCGATGGACCCCGGCGCGAAGGTGACCTACAACGGCGTCGAGATCGGCAGGGTCGGCAGGGTCGAAGAGGTCACCGTGGACGGCGACCAACCGCGGGCAAAGATCACGCTGAACGTGGATCGCAAGTATCTGCACCTGATTCCGCGCAACGTCGACGCCAACATCACCGCCACCACGGTGTTCGGCAACAAGTACGTGTCCTTCACGTCGCCGAAAAACCCGTCGCCGCAACGCATCACGGCCTCCGACACCATCGATGTGACCTCGGTGACCACCGAGTTCAACACGTTGTTCGAAACCGTCGTCGACGTCGCTCAGCAGGTGGACCCGGTCAAGCTGAACCAGACGCTGGCGGCCACCGCGCAGGCACTGAACGGGCTGGGCGACCGGTTCGGTCAGTCGATCGTCAACGGCAACCAGATCCTCGCAGAGATCAACCCGCAGATGCCCCAGATCCGGCAGGACAACCGGTTGTTGGCCGACCTCGGTGAGACGTACGCCAACGCGGCGCCCGACCTGTTCGACGGACTGCAGAACGCGGTGACCACCGCGCGCACGCTCAACGAGCAGCAGGGCAACATCGATCAGGCGTTGATGGCCGCGGTCGGATTCGGCAACACCGGCGGCGACATCTTCGAGCGTGGCGGACCGTATCTGGTGCGCGGCGCCGCCGATCTGGTGCCCACCTCGCAGCTGCTCGACGAGTACAGCCCCGCGCTGTTCTGCACCATCCGCAACTTCCACGACGTGGAGCCCAAGGTCGCGGCATCCCTTGGCGGCAACGGGTATTCGCTGCGGACCCTGTCCGAGCCGATGGGTGCAGGCAACCCGTATGTCTATCCGGACAACCTGCCGCGGGTGAACGCCCACGGTGGACCGGAGGGCAGGCCGGGTTGTTGGCAGCCCATCACGCGTGATCTGTGGCCGGCACCGTACCTGGTCATGGACACCGGTGCCTCCATCGCGCCGTACAACCACTTCGAACTCGGCCAGCCGATTCTGATCGAGTACGTCTGGGGTCGTCAGATCGGGGAGAACACGATCAACCCATGAAAATCACCGGAACTGCCATCAAGCTCGGCATCTTTTCACTGGTGCTGCTGCTGTTCACCGCGATGCTCATCGTGGTGTTCGGTCAGATGCGGTTCGACCGCACCACCGGCTATTCGGCAATTTTCTCCAACACCAGTGGGTTACGCGCCGGCCAGTTCGTCCGGGCGTCCGGCGTCGAGGTCGGCAAGGTTTCCAAGATCCAACTGATGGACGGCGGTTCGCAGGTCCGCGTCGACTTCAGCGTCGACCGCTCGCTGCCCCTGTTCGACGGCACCACCGCCTCCATCCGGTACTTGAACCTGATCGGCGACCGCTACCTGGAACTCAAGCGCGGCGACAGCGACAAGCGACTGCCCGCGGGCGGCACCATTCCGATCGAGCGCACACAGCCCGCCCTCGACCTCGACGCGCTGATCGGCGGCTTCCGGCCGGTGTTCCGCGCGCTGGATCCCGACAAGGTGAACAACATCGCGCAGTCGATCATCACCGTCTTCCAGGGGCAGGGCGGCACGATCAACGACATCCTCGACCAGACCGCGTCGTTGACGTCGGCGCTGGCGGATCGCGACCAGGCGATCGGAGAGGTGATCAAGAACCTGAACACGGTGCTCGACACCACGGTCAAGCATCAGCAGCAGTTCGACCAGACCGTGGTCGACTTCGAGAAGCTGATCACCGGGCTGAAGGACCGCAAGGATCCGATCGCCAGTTCGGTGGCCAACATCAGCAACGCGGCGGGCACCATCGCCGATCTGCTCGCGGACAACCGCCCGCTGCTGCAGAGCACCGTCGGCCATCTCGAAGGGGTTCAGCAGCCACTGGTCGATCAGAAGGACCAGCTCAACGACATCCTGGTGCGCCTGCCGACCGCGTTCAACATCATCGGTAGGGCCGGCGGCCTCTACGGCGACTTCTTCAACTTCTACGCCTGCGATATCTCGTTGAAGCTCAACGGCTTACAGCCTGGCGGACCGGTGCGAACCGTGAAGCTCACCACGCAGCCTTCGGGTAGGTGCACACCGCAATGAGGACTCTCGAAGGATCGAATCGCGTCCGGAACGGGTTGATGGGCATCCTTGTCCTGCTTCTCGTTCTGGGAGTCGGGCAGAGCTTCGCCAGCGTGCCGATGCTGTTCGCGACACCGACGTACTACGCGCAGTTCTCCGACACCGGTGGCATCCAGTCGGGCGACAAGGTGCGAATCGCAGGCGTCGACGTCGGCAAGGTCCGCTCGATGCGGATCGACGGGGACAAGGTCGTCATCGGTTACTCGCTCGGCGGGACCCAGATCGGCACCCAGAGCCGGGCGTCCATCCGCACCGACACGATCCTGGGTCGGCGCAACATCGAGATCGAGCCGCGCGGTAAAGATCCGTTGCGCGCCAACGGAATGCTGCCGCTGGGCCAGACCACCACGCCCTACCAGATCTACGACGCGTTCTTCGACGTCACAAAGGCGGCGTCCGGTTGGGACACCCAGACCGTGAAGCGGTCGCTGAATGTGTTGTCCGAGACCATCGACCAGACCTACCCGCACTTGAGTGCCGCCCTCGACGGAGTGGCCCGGTTCTCCGACACCATCGGCAAGCGCGACGACCAGATCAAGCAACTGCTCGCCAACGCCAACAAGATCGCAGGAATCCTCGGCAACCGCAGCGAGCAGGTGAACAAGCTGTTGGTCAACGCGCAGTCACTGCTGTCGGCGATCAACGAGCGCCAGTACGCGGTGAGCATGTTGTTGGAGCGCGTCAGTGCCTTCTCCGAGCAGGTGAAGGGCTTCATCGACGACAACCCGAACCTCAACCACGTGCTCGAGCAGCTGCGCACCATCAGCGACGTGCTGCGCGACCGCAGGGGCGATCTGATGCAGACGCTCACCACGGTCGCGAAATTCGTTGCCTCCCTTGGTGAAGCGGTGGCGTCCGGACCGTACTTCAAGGTCATGCTGGTCAACCTGCTGCCGTACCAGATCCTGCAGCCGTTCGTCGACGCCGCGTTCAAGAAGCGGGGCATCGACCCCGAGAAGTTCTGGGGCGACGCCGGTTTGCCGTCCTGGCGGTTCCCGGATCCGAACGGTCAGCGCTTCAGCAACGGTGCGCCGGCGCCCGGCCCGACGGTGATGGAAGGCACGCCGGAACATCCTGGACCCGGTGTGCTCAAGGGTTCGCCGTGCTCGTACACGCCGCCGCCGGATCTGCTGCCGCGGCCCGGCGATCCGCTGCCGTGCTCGCACCTGTCGGTCGGTCCGTTCGGCGGCCCCGAATACGGCCCGCCGGATGTGGCGACGTCGAACCCGAACCCGAACGGTCCCGGCTTCACACCGGGTGTGCCCGCAGCGGCCATCCCGGGTCAGATGCCGCCCGACATGCCTGGTGCGCCGGTTCCGCTGCCTCCTGCGCCGCCGAACGCACGCACCGTGCCGGTGGGTCCGCTGCCCCCCGAGGGACCGGACTTCACGCCGGGCATCGCGCCGCTGCCGCCCGCGCTGACGGGTCCGCCGCCGCCTCCGGGGCCAGGCCCCGACGCCGGTCCGGCAGGTACGCCGCCGCTGCCGGGCAACCCGCCGTACCTCCCGCCCGGATCGCAGGAGGGCTGAAAAGATGTCGACGATTTACAACATCCGAAACCTGAAGATGCCCAGGCTTACTCGGGCCTCGGTGATCATCGGCACGCTCGTGGTGATCCTCGCGTTGGTGGCTGCCATCGTCGGCTACAACCTGTACAAGCGGTTGACCACCAACACCGTCGTCGCCTACTTCCCTGAGACCCTCGCGCTGTATCCCGGCGACAAGGTCAACATCATGGGCGTCAAGGTCGGCTCGATCGACAAGATCGAGCCTGCCGGCGACAAGATGAAGGTGACGTTTCACTACGCCAACAAGTACAAGGTGCCCGCCAACGCCACGGCGTCGATTCTGAACCCGAGCCTGGTGGCGTCGCGCAACATTCAGCTGTCGCCGCCGTACACCGGCGGTCCGGTGATGGAGAACAACGCCGTCATTCCGATCGACCGCACCCAGGTGCCAGTCGAGTACGACGAGCTGCGTGACTCCATCAACCGGATCCTGACCGACCTCGGACCAACGCGCGATCAGCCGAAGGGCCCGTTCGGCGACATCATCGAATCCGCGGCCAACGGCTTCGCGGGCAAGGGCGAACAGCTCAACAAGACACTGAACGGATTGTCAGAGGCGCTCTACACGCTCAACGAGGGCCGCGGCGACTTCTTCGGTGTCATCAAGAGTTTGGCGCTGTTCGTCAACGCGCTGTACCAGAACGACCAGCAGTTCGTGCAACTGAACAGCGACCTCGCCACGTTCACCAACGCGTTCACCAACACCAACCGCGAGGTGGCCAACGCGCTGCAGGACCTCAACCAGTTGTTGACCACCACCCGCCAGTTCATCAGCCGCAACGGCGAGGTGCTGACCCACGACGTCAACAACCTGGCCGATGTCACCAACGCGATCCTGCAACCGGATCCGTTGAACGGCTTGGAGACTGCGCTGCACGTGTTCCCCACGCTCGGCGCGAACCTGATGAACATCGTGTCGCCGAACACCGGCGGTGTGATGGGCCTGCTGACCGTCAACAACTTCGCCAACCCGATGCAGTTGATCTGCAGCGCCATTCAGGCGGGCAGCAGGCTGGGCTATCAGGAATCCGCGGAGCTGTGCGCGCAGTACCTGGCGCCGATCCTCGATGCGATCAAGTTCAACTTCCCGCCGTTCGGCGTCAACCAGTTCGCCAGCGCGATGACGCTGCCCAAGCAGATCGCCTACTCCGAGCCGCGGTTGCAGCCGCCGCCCGGATACAAGGACACCACCGTGCCGGGTATCTGGTCGCGCGACACGTTGTTCTCGCACGGGAACCACGAGCCGGGCTGGGTCGCCGGGCCGGGCATGCAGGGCGTCGACGTGCAGCCGTTCACCGCGAACATGATGACCCCGGAGTGCCTCGCCGAGCTGCTCGGCGGCCCGAACTGCGTGATCCCGGACGCCCCACCGGCATTCGGCACCACGCGCGGCGGCAACCTGCCAGGACCGCCGAACTCGTTCGACGAGAACAACCCGCTGCCGCCACCGTGGTATCCGCAGCCGGGTCCGCCGCCTGCGCCCGCACCGGGTGTCATTCCCGGCGACCCAGGTGGCACAGTCGGTGCGCCGTCGCCGCTGTCCGGGCCCGGTCCCGGACCTGGGCCCGCCGCGCCGGCAGGACCCGCGCCGGCAGGGCCGCCCCTACCCGCTGAGGCAGGTCAATGAGCATGCGTAGGTGGAGTCGAATCGCGGTGCGCAGCATCGCGCTGATCGCAGTCGCGCTGACACTGAGTTCCTGCGGTGTGTGGCCGTGGCGCGGCATCTCCAATGTCGAGCTGCCCGGCGGGCCTGGCACCGGCTCCGACAAGACGACGATCTATGTGCAGATGCCGGATACGTTGGCGCTCAACGTCAACAGCCGCGTCCGGGTGGCCGACGTCTACGTCGGCCGGGTGCGCAAGATCGAGCTGAGGAACTGGGTCGCGACGCTAACGCTCGATCTGCAGAGCGACGTCAAGCTGCCGGTGAACACGCTCGCCAAGATCGGCCAGACCAGCCTGCTGGGCAGCCAGCACGTGGAACTCGAACCGCCGCCGGATCCGTCGCCGCAGCTGTTGCGCAGCGGCGACACCATCCCGCTGAAGAACAGTTCGGCGTTCCCGACGACCGAACGGGTGCTTGCGAGCATCGCCAGCATCCTCACCGGCGGCGGCGTGCAGAACCTCGAGAGCATCCAGACCGAGATCAACAACCTGCTGACCGGCCGGGCCGATCAGATCAGGGAGTTCCTCAACCGGTTGGACACCTTCACCGACGAGTTGAACCAACAGCGCCAGGACATCACCCGGGCCATCGACTCGACGAACCGGCTGCTGAACATCGTCGCCCAGCGCAACGACACCCTGGACCGGGTGCTCACCGAATTCCCGCCGCTGATCAAGCATTTCGCGGACACCCGCGATCTGTTCGCCGACGCGGTGGAGGCGCTTGGCCGGATCAGCCTCGCAGCCGACAACGCGTTGGCACCTGCGAGCGACAACCTGCACACCAACCTGCAGAACCTGCAGCGGCCGCTGAAGCAGCTGGGCCGGGCGTCGCCGTACCTGGTCGGTGCGCTCAAGCTGATGCTGACCGCGCCGTTCTCCATCGAGAACGTGCCGAAAGTTGTTCGCGGCGACTACATGAACGTCTCGCTGATGATCGACGGGACGTTGTCCGGTCTGGACAACGGCATCCTGTCGGGCACCGGTGTGTCGGGCATGCTGCGCGCGCTCGAGCAGTCGTGGGGCCGCGATCCGTCGACGATGATCCCGGACGTGCGGTTCACGCCGAACCCGCACGACGCACCTGGTGGACCGTTGGTCGAAAGGGGTGAGTGAGCAGTGTTGACACGCTTCGTCAAGATCCAGCTGGCGCTGTTCACCATCCTGACGGTCATCGCGCTGGTCGTATTGGGTTGGTACTACCTGAAGTTGCCGAGCGTCGCAGGCGTCGGCACCTACGATCTGCACGCCAACCTGCCCAGGTCGGGCGGTCTGTACGCGACCGCCAACGTGACCTACCGGGGCACGCAGATCGGCAAGGTGACCGAAGTCAGCCCCACCGAGAACGGGGCGACCGCGACGCTGCGGATCGACAACCGCTACAAGATCCCGATCGACTCGGTGCCCAATGTGCATTCGGTGTCAGCGATCGGCGAGCAGTACCTCGACCTGGTGTCCACGGGCAACCCGGGCCAGTACTACTCGAACGGTCAGACGATCACCCAGGAGGGCGTGGTGCCCAGCGAGGTCGGGCCCGCGCTGGACGCCGCCAACCAAGGGCTTGCGGTGCTGCCCAAGGAGAAGATCGACCAGCTACTCACCGAAACATCGCAAGCCGTTGGCGGATTGGGCCCGGCGCTGCAACGACTGGTCGATTCGACGACGAACATCGCGCAGGGCTTCAAGGACAACCTGCCGCAGACCACCGACATCATCCAGCACGCGACGCCGATCCTGCAGAGCCAGGTCGACTCGGGCGACAACATCGAGCAGTGGGCGCGCAACCTGAACATCATCGCGTCACAGTCCGCCGAACAGGACGCTGCGCTGCGCAGCGGACTTCAGCAGGCGGCGCCGACGCTGGATCAGACCGCGGAGTTGTTCAACGGGGTGCGCGACTCGCTGCCGCAGACGCTGGCGAACCTCTCAGTGGTCATCGACATGCTCAAGCGCTACCACAAGGGGCTGGAGCAGACGTTGGTGATCCTGCCGCAGGGCGCTGCGGTGGCCCAGGCGGGCACGCTGTTCGACAACGTGGGTCAGTTGCCGCTGGCGTTGTCGATCAACCAGCCGCCGCCGTGTCTGACCGGCTTCCTGCCGGCATCGGAATGGCGGTCGCCCGCGGACACCAGCCTCAAACCGCTGCCGACCGGAACCTACTGCAAGATTCCAAAGGACTACCAGGGCAACGTGGTTCGCGGTGCGCGCAACTACCCCTGCGTCGACGTCCCCGGCAAGCGGGCGGCCACCCCGATGGAGTGCCGCAGCAAGGAACCGTACGTCCCGCTGGGCACCAACCCGTGGTACGGCGACCCGAACCAGGTGCTGTCCTGCCCGGCCCCGGCGGCGCGATGCGACCAGGGTGTCAACCCCGGCCGCGGCGTGATCCAGGCGCCGTCGGTGAACAACGGGCTCAACCCGCTGCCCGCGGACCAGCTGCCGCCGCCGGCCAGGGCGTCGGCGCCGACCAGCGACCCGCTCAGCCCTCCCGGGCAGGGCTCGGTCCAGTGCAGTGGACAGCAACCCAACCCGTGTACGTACACTCCGGCACCAGGACCACCCGGCGCGACGGCTGTCTACAGCCCGACAAGTGGTGAGGTGGTCGGACCTGATGGCGTGAAGTACAACGTCAGCAACTCGAAGAACCCAGGAGACGACGGATGGAAGGAGATGCTGGCACCAGCCAGCTGAACTCCACCGATGCTGACCCAACGCCGGACGAGTCGTTAGCAGTATCTACGGAAGACACCACAAGCGAAGAAGCCGCCGACACCTCGACCACCGAGCCCGAGCAGGAAGCTGTCGATGACGGTCGGCGCGTGTCGCGGCTCGGCGTCGGGTGGGTGTCGGGCATCTGCGCCGGGCTGCTGATCCTGGCCGCGGGCGCGGGTGCGGGTGGCTATCTCGCACTGCGCTCACACCACGACAGCGAGGCCATCAACAACGCCGAGACGGCCGCGGTGGCGGCCGCCAAGGACTGCGTTGCCGCCACGCAGGCGCCGGACACCGCGGCGATGATCGCCGCCCAGTCCAAGATCCTGGAGTGCGCCACCGGCGACTGGGGTGTGCAAGCGCCGCTGTACAGCAGCATTCTGGCCGACGCCTACCAGGCCGGTTCGGTCAAGGTGCAGGTGTCGGACATGCGGGCGGCCGTCGAACGGCACAACGACGACGGCTCCATCGAGGTGCTGGTGGCGGTCCGCGTCAAGGTGACCAACTCCGAGGCCGCCGACCAGGAGCAGGGTTACCGGCTGCGGGTGCAGATGGCGCAGGACGCAGGCAAGTACAAGATCGCCCGGCTGGATCAGGTCGGTTCGTGACGGCCGTGCTGGACAGGACGCCAGAAGTGGCCACCGACGCGTCGGTGACCGAGCGGCCCGCCGCGTCCTGGCTGTCGCGGGCCGGTGCGTTCGCTCTCGACGTGCTGCTGGGGCTCGCGGTGATCGCGGCGATGGCGCTGCTGACCCTGTCCGCTCCGCAGCGCGGGTGGCTGTGGTGGGTGCTCACCGGGGCCGCGGTGGCGGTGTTCGTCCTGATCGCAGTCAACCGGTTGTTGCTGCCGTCGATGATCGGCTGGTCTCTCGGTCGGGCGTTGTTCGGCATCGCCGTGCGGCGGCCCGACGGCGCGCCGGTCGGTTTGTTCCGGCTGGTTGCGCGCGATGTCGCGCACCTGCTGGACACCGCCGCCGTGTTCGTAGGGTGGCTGTGGCCCTTGTGGGATCGCCGCAACCGGACATTCGCCGATCTGCTGTTGCGCACCGAGGTGCAGAAGGTGGACGCGCCGCAGCGCGATATGCGGCGGCCGGTGGCGGTGGCGCTGATCGCGGCGACGCTGCTGTGCGCCGCCGGGGTGGGGCTGAGCTACCTGGCGGTGTACCGGCCCGCCAGGGCGGTCGAGGTGGCCCGCGCGCAGATCGCCGACCAGGGCCCGCGGATCGTCGAGAAACTGCTCAGCTACGACGTCAACACGCTGCAGCAGGACTTCGCCAATGCGCAGTCGCTGACCACCGATGCGTACAAACCGCAGTTGATCGACCAGCAGCAGGCGGTGCAGAAGGCGGGCGCCACCAAGAACACCTACTACGCGGTCAGCAGCGCGGTGCTGTCCGCGACGCCCGACAAAGCGTCGATGCTGGTGGCGCTGCAGGGTCAGCGCGGCGCCGACCCCGCGACGTTGAAGTTCATCACCGCGACGCTGCGGGTCGATTTCGAGAAGTCGCGCGACGGGCAGTGGCGGGTCTCGAACCTGACGGTGCTGAAGAAGCCGCAACTGGGTCCTGGTGCCCCATGAGCCCACGGCGCAAGCTCGACGTCGACGAGCCCGACTACTTCTGGGCTTCTGGGGGCGGGGCCCCGGGCCGGCCGCGGCGCTGGGGTCTGCCCGTCGTCGCGACGCTGGCGGCGGTGCTGATCGCGGCGGCGCTCACCGGGGCCACGCTGATGCTGATCTCGCACGAGAAGGACCGCAGGCAGAACGTGAAGGAAGCCGCGGCGCTGGGCTATGTCCGGGAGTTCATGACCACCTACACCACACTGGATCCGTTCCACGCCAACGAATATGCCGACAAGATCATGGCGCAGGGCACCGGTGACTTCGTGAAGATGTTCAAGGAAAAGGAGAACGAGATCCTGGTGCAGGTCGCGCGGGCCGAACCGACCACGGGCGCGGTCGTCGACGCGGGCCTGCAGCGCTGGAATGACAACGGCAGCGTCGACGTGCTGGTGGCGACGAAGATCTCGTCGAAGTCGCCGGACGGAAAGACGACGATCGAGAGTGGAAACCGTTGGGTGGCAACGGCGATCAAGGAAGGGCAGCAGTGGAAGATCAGCAACCTGATCCAGGTGATCTGACCGACGCAGCCGATCAGCCCGCCGAGACCGCGAAGACGCCGACCGGCAAGGCCGCGCGTCGCCGCCATCGGATGCCGCTGCGCCAGGAGCTTGCCGCAAGCCAGGACGCTGCCGGTGAGCAGGACAGCGCCGCCGAAGAGCACACGGAGCTTCAGGCCGCGCAGGAAGCTGAAGCCCTCGCCGCGCCCCGCAGGCGCGGCCTGTTCCGCCGTCGCGCGAAAACTCCTGAGCCCGAACCAGATTCGACGGACACCGAGACGTCGGATGCGGTGGAGGACGTCGTTTTGGTGCCGCATCGGCCCGCGGGTAAGCGGTTGACCATCGCGGCGGTGGCCGCGGGGGTGGTGTTCGTCGGCGCCGCCGCATTCGCGGGCGCCACGCTGCAGCCGTATCTAGCCGACCGTGCGCTGGTGGACACCAAGCTGAACATCGCGAGGACCGCCGCCGAGGCGATCACCACGCTGTGGACCTACACCCCCGACAACATGGACAACCTGCCGGACCGCTCGGCCGGCTTCCTCGGCGGTGACTTCGCCAACGAGTACCGCAAGTACATCGACGCGATCGTTGCCTCCAACAAGCAGGCGCAGGTCACCAACACCACCCAGGTGATGGGGACGGCCGTCGAGTCGGTGACGCCAACCGAGGCAACCGCCCTGGTCTACACGAATTCCGTTGCCACCAGCCCGGTTTCGAAGAACATTCCGTCGCTGCGGTATCTGTCCTATCGGCTGACGCTGCAGCGCCATGACGCGAAATGGCTGATCACCCGCATGACGACGGTGACGTCCTTCGACCTGACCCCGCAGTTGTAGCCGACGGCCCCCGGCATGCCCGTCGTCTCACCCGTCACCGACCGGACGACGACCGTGTGCCTGCTGCTGTTGACATTCGCCACCGGTCTCGTCGACGCGGTCAGTGTGCTGGAGCTCGGCCACGTCTTCGTCGCCAACATGACCGGCAACATCATCTTCCTGGGCTTCTGGTTCGCGCCGCACACCGTCGTCGACATGACCGCGGTGGTCGTCGCGTTCGGCAGCTTCGTCACCGGCGCGATCGTCGGCGGACGGTTCTCGCGGCACCTCGACAGCGACGTCCGACGTTGGCTCACCGCCGCGCTCGGGTTCGAGGTGGTCATGCTCGCGACGCTGTCGGTTCTCGGCGGGACGGGGGTGCTCGACTATCACGACAACACCAAGCTGTACCTGATCGCCGGGCTGGCGGTGACGTTCGGCATCCAAGCCGCGACCGCGCGCCAGTTCGGCGTCCAGGAGTTGTCCACGACGGTGCTGACCACGACGATCGTCGGCATCGGCTTCGACAGTCGGCTCGCGGGCGGTCGAGGGCACCGAGAGCGACTGCGCTACTCCGTGGTGCTGACGATGTGCGCCGGCGCGTTGGTCGGCGCGACGCTGACCCGGTGGTTCGTCGCGCCGGTGATCGCCGTCGCCGCGGTCGTGGTAGCCGTCGCGGCGGTGGTGTTCCGGTTCGGGCCTGCCAGGACCGAGGCGGCGGCAGGCTAATCTCGTTTGATGCCATCAGTACTCGTCACCGGCGCAGGCCGGGGGATCGGTAAGTCGATCACGCGTCATCTCGCCGACCGTGGCTGGGACGTCATCGCAGGCGTGCGCAGTGAGGCGGACGCCGCGGCGGTGACCGCGATGAACAGCCAGCGCATCTCCTCGCTGATTCTCGACGTCACCAACGCGGACCACATCGCCGCGCTCGACACGTCGCTGCCGCCGCGGCTGGACGCGGTGGTCAACAACGCCGGAATCGTGGTGAGCGGTCCGATGGAGACAGTGACCTCGGACGAGTGGCGAAAACAGCTCGACGTCAACGTGATCGGCCAGCTGGCGGTCACCAGGGCGGTGCTGCCGCGACTGCGTGAATCCCGCGGCAGGGTGGTGTTCATCTCCAGTGTGAACGGCCGGTTGTCGTTCGCGCTGGTCGGCGCATACTGTGCCAGCAAGTTCGCCTTGGAAGCGGCTGCGGATGCGCTGCGAATGGAGTTGCGGCCGTGGCGCATTGCCGTCTCAGTCGTGGAGCCGGCCCAGACCGACACCGACATCTGGCGCTCCGCTGATGACATGGTCGAGCAGGCGGAGTCCACGATGACCGCCGAACACCGGCAGTTGTACGCCCGCCACATCTCAGGCTTCAAGAAGACGATTCCGCTGTCCCAGAAGCTGGCCGTGCCCTCGGAGAAGGTCTCCGCGGTCGTGGAGGAGGCGCTGACCGCGCGCAGGCCGCGCCCTCGTTACGTCGTCGGCGTCGGCCCCAAGCTGCAGGTGGCGCTGATGACCAAGCTGCCCGACCGCGCGCGCGACGCGGTGCTACGGCGAGTCGCCAGACAGCCGTAGTGTTCGTCAAGCGCAGCAGCACAGCACCGCCAGACTTCTTTGCCTGCGAAGCCGCTGGGCTGCAATGGCTTTCGTCCGCAGAGGGCGGTGTGCCCTGTGCGCCCGTGATCGCGTTCGACGGCACCAGCCTGACATTGCAGCGGCTGGCCGCCGCACAGCCGTCCGAAACGGCCGCCTATGAATTCGGCCGTCGGCTCGCCATCACCCACGACGCGGGCGCCGACGCGTTCGGGTCGCCGCCCGACGGTTGGACCGGTCCCGGATACTTCGGTCCGCTGCAGGAGCCGCTGCCGATGTCGTACTGCGCCGCCGACCGGTGGGGCAGCTTCTACGCCACCGAACGACTGGCGCCGATGGCCGCACGCGCCGCGAGCCTGCTGGACACCTCGACACGTACCGCCGTCGACGAGGTGATCGCCCGCTGCGAAGCAGGCGACTTCGACGATGACGACCCGCCCGCCCGGATCCACGGCGACCTGTGGAGCGGCAACGTGATGTGGACACCCGACGGCGCGGTGCTCATCGATCCGGCCGCGCACGGCGGACATGGGGAGACAGACCTCGCGATGCTGGCGCTGTTCGGCTGCCCGCATCTCGACGCGGTGCTCGCCGGCTACCAGTCCCGGCGACCGCTGCGGGACGCCTGGCAGGACCGTGTCGGACTGCATCAGCTCTACCCACTGCTGGCACACGTGGTGCTGTTCGGCGGCGGATACGTTCGGCGGACACACGCCGCGGCACACAGCGCATTGCGTACTGGCAAACACCGACATGCGTAGCCCGGCGGACTCGCAGGTATGACAGGTATGTCCCGAAGCTGGGACTTTTGACCCATTTCCACAGGTAGAGCGAACTGCGGATTTCGCAGCCTGCGATTGCTCTGCAATGGCCCAGCAACCTTCACTCAGCAACCGATCTGCGGCTCCAGCAACCTTTTCCGATGTTCACGATCGCAGTTGCGGAGCCCGGCGGCGGCGGTTCGGCCCCACCGCGACTGGCCTGGGACTTTGTCGGGCAACATTATTTACCCAGGCGTCAGTAAAAATTTGCGGCAGCGTTTGACCTGACGGCTGCGAAGATTCTTCAGCAATTTAGCTTCACGAGCCATATCGGATGCTACGGTCACCTTAGAAAAATCTAAGACGGGGGCGGGAAGGGCAGGTCGACGTTGCCGGGCAAGCATTTGAAGTCCGAGAGCCGCACCAAGAAGATCGCCGTCGTCGGCGTAGCGACCGCGACGGCGAGCGCATTGACCGTCGCCGCAGCACCGCCCCCACCGAAACCGGACCCGGCACCCGTCGCCGTCCACAAGGACGTCGATCTCGCCGCGGCGTTTCGGCCGTTCACCAATCCGGATCAGATCCCGGATCTCACCGGCGGTCTGGGCACCGCCGCGTACAACCTGTCCCAGACCGTCATCGACCAACTCCTGCGGGCAGTCGTCGAGCGGATCAACCTCAGCGCGCTCGGCGAGGCCGCGGGCCTGGATCTGCCCAATGTGCTTCAGCAGATCCCGGTTTCGCTGCTGACCGGCGTGCTCGGTGCGATCCCGATCAATCTCAACGGCATTCTCGAGGACGCGCTCGGCGGCCTGGTCGGTGGCTTGCTGAGCCAAGCGCTCGACCTGATCGGCGTCACTCACAACGGCAACACCACGATCATCGATCTGCTCGGGTTGCTCGGTCTCGATCTCAGCGACCCGCTGAACCTGGCCAACCTGGACCTGCCCGGTCTCAACGTCGTCACCGCCGGTCCGCCCTTCACGCTGGGCAAGCTGCTCGGCCTGGACCTGGGATGGGTTCCGGGACTGCCGAATTCGGTCGCGAGCGCAATCAACAACACCACCTATCTCGACGTCGGACTCAAAGGTCTGGTGACCACCGTCATCGACAGATTGGCCGATGAGGTGGGTCCGCTCAATCCGGTGCTGTTGGGCTTGCAGGGGCTGGTCGACACGTTGCCGATCGACGTCGACGTCACCCAGATTCGGGTCCCGATCGTGGCGGGCTTCGGTCTTGGTGCATTCGCCGCAGGCGCCGCCTACGACAAGGTGCGGGCGGACCTGGCGAACCAGCCGGGTGGCCTGAACTACCAGGGCACCGATCCGCTGCTGGGTAGCTTCACCGTGCTGCCAATGGTGTTGCTGCGCAACCCCGGTCGCGGTAACGGCGGCCTGTTCGCGCGGCTGTTCCCGCTGGCCGGCCTGTTCGGCATCGACACCGTCACCCCCGAGACAGAGGCGACGCACAGCGGCGGCATTCCGCTGCTGAACACCGGTTTGGCCCTTGGCGGCGCCAACCTGGTACCGGTCAAGATCGACGGCACCATCGAGTACGACATCCTGTCCGACTTCCCGGCATGGCCCAATCCGTTCTCACTGGCGAATTCGTTGGTGGGTGCGGTGCTTCCGACGTACCTGCTGCGCGGCATCGACACCTCGAACCTGACTCCGCAACTGTTGGATCAGGTGGAGGCGGCCGTCGCGCGAACCACCAACCTCAACGTGCCGCTGTCGCTGAACCTCTATCTGACGTTGCAGACGAACAGCTTGCCGATGCTGGAGCCGCTGTACCTGGCGGCCGATGTGGTGAACCTCGCGACGTTCGGCTCGGTGTTCAATCCCTTTGAGCGACTGGCGAATGCGCTCGCGCCCGCACTGACGAGCCTGACCAATCTCGGCTACACCGACGTGGTGCGAAACCCGGACGGCACGTACACCAGGACGCTCGACGAGGCAGGGGTGCCGACGCCGTTCATGTCCTTCCCGGGCGTCAACTGGAACCGGGTGCCTGGCGACATCATCAACTCGCTGATCAAGGGCTTCCAGAAGGAGTTCCTCAGCGGCCACCCGACCCCGGGCACGCCGAACGCGATCACCGGACTGCTCAAGCTGCTCACCGGCGCGCTGGATCCGCTTGGCGGTCTCGGCGGTGTCCTCAACGGACTGCCCGGCCTGATCACCGACACGATTTCGCCGTTGGCCGCCAACGCGGTGCCTGCGGCGGACAGCAAGAAGATGCTCACGTTGTCCACCGACCCCGACGGTGACACGTCGAAGGGCAGGCACGCCGCACCCGCAGATACGCCGGTGCCCGACGACACGGGTGCGACGCCGAAGCATGCTGCAGACGAAACCGCAACGCCGACAGTGGATTCCGCACAGGACGGCACGGCTGAGGAAAGCAAGCCGGTGACCAAGACGCCGAAGCCGAAGCCGCCGCGTAACCCGGTGGGCGACGTCGTCGGCGGGGCCGCCCACACGGTCGCGGGCGCGGTGGGGTCGGCGACGCACGAGGTCGCAACCGGCGTCGCGGGCGTCTTGAAGAGCCTGGCGCCGAAGAAGACCACCAAGAAGCCGACCACCGACAAGACCACCACGACCGAGAAGAAGGACGACGATAAGGACTCCGCGGCCGGCGGCACCGGCGGAGCGACGAAGACCGCCGCCAAACACGCTGCCTGAGGCGGCAAGTGAATAGCGACGGTGCACCATGTCACGCAAACACCGCAAGTCCGGGAATCGTCTGACACGGATCGCGGCGCTCGGCGTGGCTACGGCGACGGTGAGCGCGTTGACCGTCGCCGCCGCACCGCCGCCGCCGACGCCGGCGCCCGTGCCGGTGGTGCACCAGAACGTCGACCTGACCGCGGCGTTCCGGCCGTTCACGGATCCCGATCAGATCCCCGACCTGACCGGCGGCCTCGGCACCGCGGGCTACGACTTCGCGCAGCAGATCGGCGACATGCTGCTGCGCGCGCTGGTCACCCACCTCAACCTGCCTGCGCTGGGCAAGTCGGCGGGGCTTGATCTTCCGAGCCTGCTCGTGAAGATCCCGCCGGCGCTTCTCGAAGGTGTGCTCGGCGCGATCCCGATCAATCTCGGAGGCGTGCTGCTGGACAGCGTCGGGCCGATACTGACTCCTGTTCTGCTGTCGGCACTTTCGACGCTCGGTATCACCGATGCCGGTGGCAACACCACGCTGGTCAATTTGCTGGGGCTGCTCGGGCTCGACCTCAGTGATCCGCTCAACCTGTCGAATCTCGATCTCCCCGGCGTCAAGCTGATCACCTCCGGACCGCCGTTCACGCTGCTGAAGATGCTCGGCCTGGATCTGGGCTGGGTTCCGGGATTCCCGAATTCGGTCGCCAACGCCATCAACAGCACGACGTATCTGGATATCGGCCTCAAGGGTCTGGTCAACACGTTGATCGACCGCCTGGAAGGCAACGTCGACCTGCCGCTGGGCAACATCCTGGCCAACCCGCTGGGGTTGCCGATCGGGTTGCCGATCAACCTCCCGGTGAACGTTCCGGTCGGCGACCTGCTGTCCTCGCTGAAGAAGATCGTGAACAACCTGCCCGTCGATGTCGACGCGGCGAAGGTACGAGTACCGATCGTCGTCGGCTTCGGACTCGGCGCGTTCGCGGCCGGTTCCGCCTACCAGCAAGTCGTCGACCAACTGCCGTACCAACCGGGCGGCGCCAAGTCACCGACCAAGGCGACCGACCCGCTGCTCGGCAGCTACACGGTGTTGCCAATGATCTTGCTGCGCAACCCGGGTCGCGGCAACGGCGGGCTGTTCGCCCGGTTCTTCCCGATCGCAGGCCTGTTCGGCATCGACACCGTCACGCCCGACACCCACGTGCAGAGCAGCGGCGGCATCCCGATCCTGAACACCGGGCTGTCGTTGGGCGGCGCGAACCTGATTCCGGTGAAGGTCGACGCCACCGTCGAGTACGACATCATGTCCGACTTCCCTGCGTGGCCCAACCCGTTCTCGATGGCGAACTCGGTAGTGGGCGCCATGCTGCCGACGTATCTGCTGCGTGGCATCGACACCTCCAACATCAGTCCGCAACTGCTGGCGCAGGTGCAGGCGCTGCTGGCGGGCACGCTCAACCTGAACGACCCACTGGCGCTGAACCTGTACCTGACGCTGCCGACCAATAGCCTGCCGCTGCTGGAACCCCTTTATCTGGCAACGGATTTGACGAACTTGATGACGATGGGCGCGTTCGTCAACATGAATCCGCTCGGCATGCTGGCCAATGCGCTCGCCCCGGCGATGACCAGTCTGGTGAATCTCGGCTACACCGACGTGGTGCGCAACCCGGACGGCACGTACACTAGGACCCTGGACGAGGCGGGGGTACCGACTCCATTCATGTCCCTTCCCGACATCAACTGGGCCCAGGTGCCTGCCGACGTCGTCGGATCGTTGGTGCGGGGTTTCCAGAAGGAGTTCTTCAGCGGGCACCCGACGCCGGGGACGCCGAACGCGATCACCGGCCTGCTCAAGCTGCTGACCGGTGTGCTCGGCCCGCTCGGCGGCCTCGGCGATCTGCTCAACGGCCTGCCGGGCCTCATCACGCAACAGGTGGCGCCGGTGGCGGCCAACGCGTTGCCGGAGGCCGCCGCGAAGTCGGTGACGCTGTCGACCACGGCGGCCGCCGCGCCACCGCCGGCCGTCCCGGTCTGGCAGCCGCAGGCCGCCGCCGTCGAGCAGGCACCGGCCGAGGAGCCCGAGACCAAGACCACGTCGACGACGAAGCCGACCACCACCAGGAGCACCACCACGTCGGGTTCGACGAGTGCGACGGGCACCGTCAAGCCGGCAGGGCCGTCGGCGTCGCCGAAGCCGCCGAGCAATTCGGTGGGCAGTGTCGTCGGTGGCGTGACGAGACCAACGGGGTGGCTGGCACGGTCGGGGGTGTCACCGGCGGCGTGGCTGGCACCGTCGGCGGCGTCACCGGCGGGTTGACCGGCGCGCTCGGTGGGCTGACGAAGAAGCTGACCGGAGGCTAGTTGAACGCCAACCAGCTGGGTAGCGCACGTTCGCGGGAGTCGCACAACACCTGACGGGTGTCACAGTTGCCGTCCGGTACACCCGCGCCCGCCCACATGCCGCCGGTGTCGCGGCGCAGCACGATCGCCGATGACCCGCCGCCGTCCAGCAGGATCGCGGTATCGCTGCCGAGCCCGCGGAACAGATCCTGGATCTGGTCAGGCGTATAGCTGCCGCCCTGAAAGACGTACATCTCGTCTTTGGTTTTCGAATACGCCAGCGCCGTGCGCGCCGCGCTGGGACCACCGTCGTTGAGTTGCCCGGTGTCGCCGGGGGCGAGCAACCCGATGCCGCTGACCGCCACGAACCGGACACCCTTGTCGAGCAGACCCTGAATCACCGGCGTCGCGGCGTCGTAATCGCCAGGGCCCTTGGGCGGCACCACATATGGCGCGCCCGCCACCGGAAGGATCATGGTGGACAGCGCACTCCAGTGTTCGCCTCCCCCGGACAGACCCTGCTTGCCCGCGTAGGCGACGGTGCCCGTCACCGCGGTGTTGGCCCGGCCCTGGCCGCGGGTGTTGTCGACATATGCGCCGAGCGGGGAACTGCATCCGGTCGACTTCCACGAACCACCCTTCTGGCCGCGCACGTCGAAGAAGTTCGCGTTGATGGCGATCGTTGGTTGCCCGAGGGCTTGCCACGCCTGCAGTGGGGTGTAGATCTCCGACGCCTGCCACAGCCCCTCGCCGGTGCGGGCCCGCGGGTCGCGTTCACAGCGGCTCTGGTAGCCGGCGTGGGAGTCGACGAGCAGCCGCGGCGCGAGGCGTTGCGCGGCCGCCTTGATGATCATCAGGTGCCCGCCGTTGGTCATCTCGTACCAGCCGCCGCCGGCGTTGAGCATCGGCGCGGGCGCGCCGCCCCCGAAGTTGTAGACCAGGTAGGAGCCTCGGGTGGACGCGATCGCGTTGGCCAACAACGTGCGCCCATCGGCAGCGCGGGCGACGGGGGCCACCGTCGTCGCCACCGCGATGGCTACCGCCAGCGCGGCGGCACACGCGGCGAATAGCCGCAGGTATCCGGGTGCAGTCGGCACGGTCGCCCCTTTGCTGAAACCGCTACAACCCAGACAACATTAGTCACAGCTGACACACAGTCAACTTTGGTAACAGCTCAGCATCGGTTCGATCGCAGGTTTAGCTGAGTCAATTTCGCGAGATCGGGTAATCCGCGTTGGTCGGACTTCCAATGTGAGGAGCAGAAATGATCGGGACAATAATCAGCGCCATCGTGGTCGGATTGATCGTCGGCGCGCTCGCGCGGCTCATCATGCCGGGCAAGCAGAACATCGGCGTGATCATGACGATCGTGTTGGGCGTGCTCGGCTCCCTGATCGGGTCATGGGTGACCTATCAGATCGGCTACTCGAACTCCAACGGCGGGTTCGCGATTATCCCGTTCCTTGTCGGCGTCGTCGTCGCGATCGTGTTGATCGCGCTGTATCTCGCGATCACCGGCAAGCGCGGCGCGGGTCCCCGCACCGGGGCAGCGCACTAGCGCGGCGCAAGCCGGTAGACGGCGTCCGCGTAGTCGTCGGTGATGTAGACGGCGCCGTCCGGTCCCGCCACTGCGGCGACCGGGCGGCCCCAGCGCGTCCCGTCATCGGATTGGAATCCGCCGACCAACGTCTGCTTGTTGCCGAGTCTGCCGCCCTGCCAAGGGAAAAACGCCACCTCCGGTGCATACGGCGGTTGCCGGTTCCATGACCCGTGCACACCCATCAGCGCGCCGGAAGAGTACGGAGCGGGCAGGACGTTCTCGGTGAAGCTCATGCCGAGTGGCGCGGCGTGCGCGCCGAGGCTCTGCTCGATCGGCGGCAGCGATGCGCAGTCCAGTTTGGCCCCGTCGGCGTTGGTCTGGACGTCGCGGATCAGGGGCAAGTTAGCCGGGCCGCCGTCGGGATTGCAGTAGGGCCAACCCAATTCGCGTCCGGGCCTAAGCCGGGCGACAGCTTCCGGTGGGTGCTCGCTGACGTATCCGGCGTCCACCTGCCCGGTCGCGGGGTCTGCCACATTGTCGCGGTTGTTCACCGCCGTCCACACCGAACCGTCGGGAGCGACCGCCAGGCCGGTGCCGTTGCGCACGCCCGTCGCGAACGGCGCGGCGGGTCCGCCACCGGGCGGGATCCGCATGATGGTGGCGCGCGGTGGAGTGGCGGTGCGGTCGTCGGCGGTGATGTTGCCCGTCGAGCCGATGGAGAAGTACACCGCGCCGTCGCGCCCGACGGCGACGCTCTTCAGCGCATGGGCGTACGCGCCGCGCAGGTCGGGACTTTTGGCGTCGGGTAGCCCTGCTGCCACGGTGCGGCGGTTGCCGGCGGCGCCGTCGGTGTAGTCGTACGCGTCGACCTGATCGCTTTCCGCGACGTAGAGCGTGTTGCCCGCGAAGGCCATCCCGTGCGGTTGGTCGAGCCCGTCGAGTAGCACGGTGTCGCGGCCTGCGTCCAGCTTGACGATCTGCCCGCGGCTCGGCACCGAGATCAGCAGTTTGCCGTCGGGGGTCCACGCGGCCAGGCGGGCCTTGGGGATACGGGCGAACACCGACAGCGTCCAGCCCGGCGGCACAAGCGCCCGGCGCGGTTGGTCGAACGGGGCCTGGGCCAGACGGGGATCGACCTGCACGGCGACGGGCACCAATCCGGCGGCGGTCGGTGTCGAGGTCACGGCGGGCGGGCTGGGTGCCGGCTGCTCCGACGAGCACCCCGCGATCAGCGCGACACCGAGCAGCGCCGCGCCGATTCGCTTATGCCGCAGCCAAACTCGCATGCATCTCCCAGACGAGAATCTCGGCGGGGGCGGTGGCGGTGACGCGTTGGCCACCGGACGCGGTGAACCGCACCGCATCGCCCTCGTGCAACTGGCCCGCGCCTTCCAGGGTCACCTCACCGCGTGGCACGAACAGATGCAGATACGGCGCCTCGGGCAGCTCGACGGATTGCCCCGGTTGTAGGCGCGCGCCGTGCAGCGCGGCATAGCGGTTGCGGATGGTGATGGCGGTGTCGTCGCTATGCTCGGGCATGCCCGAGGCGATGGTGACGAGGCCGCCGCGCAGCAGTTCGTCGTCGATCTCGAGCTGTTGGTAGCCGGGCGTGATGCCGGATTCGTCGGGCACCACCCACATCTGCACGAAATGCACTGGCTCGTCGTGGGTTTCGGATCCGGTCAGCGTCCACGAGTCGTTCTTCTCCGAATGCAGGATGCCGCTACCTGCCGACATCCGTTGGGCCAGGCCGGGATAGATGACTCCGGAGTGGCCGGTGGAGTCCTGGTGCACCAGCGATCCGCGCAGCACCCACGTGACGATCTCCATATCGCGGTGGGGGTGGGTGTCAAACCCGGTGCCGGGCTTGACGATGTCGTCGTTGTTCACCAGCAGCAGGCCGTGATGGGTGTTGTCGGGCTCGTAGTGGCTGCCGAACGAGAACGAGTGCTTGGAGTCCAGCCAGGCGATCTTGGTCTTCGCGCGATCGTCGGCGCGCCGGATATCGATGGTCATGGCTTGCTCCTGTGGTCTCGGCCAGCCTAGGCGGCCGGCGTTGACTGCGACAACATAGATGATGTGTCATGTATTCCGTGTGGCTGACAGGTGAGCAACAGCGGATCTGGCGAGGGTATCTGGAGATGACCAGTCGCCTGCAAACCGCGATGCACCGCCAACTGCAGCAGGACTGCGAGCTGTCGCTGGCGGACTACGACGTCCTGGTGGCGTTGTCGGAGCGCGGGCCGCAACGGATCAACGAACTGGCCGAGGTGCTGGGCTGGGAGCAGAGCAGGCTGTCACATCAGCTGCGGCGGATGCGCGGGCGCGACCTGGTGGACCGCCACGGCAGCGGCGAGGATCGTCGCGGCGCAACGGTCTCGCTCACCGTCGCCGGAACTGCGGCGCTGGAGGCCGCGGCGCCCGGGCACGCCGAACTGGTGCGGTCGGTGGTGTTCGACGGCCTGACCGCCACGCAGTTGCGGGCGTTGGAGTCGGTGGTCGAGCTGGTTACCAGTCGGCTCGCTAGCCGAGCTACCAATCAGACTCCGTGAACTTGATGACGCCGCGGATGTTCTTGCCGTCCAGCATGTCCTGGTAGCCGTCGTTGATGTTCTCCAGCGAGTAGGTCTGGGTGATCATCTCGTCGATCTTCAGCTGCCCGGACTTGTAGAGGCCGACGAGCTTCGGCGTCTCGATGTGCGAGCTGCCGCCGCCGAAGATGTTGCCCTTCAACGTCTTCTGCAACATGGTGAACAGGAACAAGTTGAGCTTGACGTCGACGTCCATCATCGAGCCCATGCCCGTCACCACGCAGGTGCCGGTCTTGGCGGTCAGGATCATCGCCTCTTCGAGGTACTCGCCCTTCATCTCGCCGACCGCGATGATGGTCTTGTCGGCCATCAGCCCGTGGGTGACGTCGATCATCGGCGCGATGGCCTCCGCCATCGACGGGTAGACATGCGTCGCGCCGAACTTGATGGCCTGGTCGCGCTTCCACTCGTTCGGGTCGATGGCGATGACGTTGCGGGCGCCGGAGAGGACAGCGCCCTGCAGCGCGCTCATGCCGATGCCGCCGACACCGACGATCGCGACCGTCTCACCCGGCTGCACCTGGGCGACGTTGGTCGCCGAGCCGAAGCCCGTCGGCACCGCGCAGCCCATGATCGCGGCGGTCTCGAACGGGATGTCCTTGTCGATCTTGACGACGGAATCCTTGTGCACGGTCATGTACGGGGCGAAGGTGCCGAGCAGGTTCATCGGCGACACTTCGGTGCCGCCTGCGTGCACGCGGTTGGTGCCGTCGGCGATGGCCTTGCCGCCGAGCAGCACGGCGCCGCGGTCGCACAGCGAGCGGTAGCCCTTCAGGCATGGCGGGCATTCGCCGCAGGCCGGGATGAAGGCGAGGATGACGTGGTCGCCTTCCTCGATGCCGGTGACGTTGCGGCCGACCTTGGTGACGACGCCCGCGCCCTCGTGGCCGCCGAGCGCGGGCAGGCCGATCGGGGTGGCGCCGGTGGTCAGGTGGTAGTCCGAGTGGCACATGCCCGCGGCGTGCATCCGGATCTGCACCTCATCGGCGACCGGGTCGCCGAGCTCGATCTCGTCGATGCGGAACGGAGAGTTGAGCTCCCACAGCAGGGCCCCTTTGGTCTTCATGAGTCGCGATCATAGAACACGTTCCAAAACACGTGTCAATTAACCAGCTGGCCAGCGGTGATGGCAGCCTAGACAGAGTCATGCGCCGAGTGGCCAGTTATGGCACGGATTTTCGGCTCAGGTTCAAGGGGTGATTGCAACGGCTCCTAGCTGAGGAGTTGTTGATGCGTCCGTCGCGTTATGCCTGTGTTGGTCGTCAGTTCTGGGGTCATGTCGGCGATGGCACGTCGGTGGTGGAGGCGGCGCAGGCAGTCGGTGTGTCGGTGCGCACCGGCTGGCGCTGGTTTGCCGATGCTGGCGGGGTGAGACCCAAATTTCCTGATGAGACCGGTGTGCGGAAGTGGTCGCGGCTGGGCGAAGACGAACGTAACGAAATTCAAGACGGCATTGCCAGAGGGGAAAGCATTCGGCAGATCGGCAGGCGGCTGGGCCGCCCGGCCTCGACGGTCATGCGTGAGATCGACCGAAACGCGTTCTGCCGTGGACGATATCGTTCGCGGTACCGGTTCGGGGCGCAACGGCACGGCGGCTGGGATGCCACGCCGAGGTATCGGGCCGGCGTCGCACAGGCGCGTGCTCACGCGCGGGCTCGACGCCCGAAACCGCGCAAGCTGGCCACCAATGAACGGTTGCACCTTGAGGTGCAGAATCGGCTGCTAGACGACCACAGTCCTCAACAGATCGCCAACCGGCTGCCGATCGAATTTCCCGACGATGCGGAGATGCGGGTGTCCCACGAGACCATCTATCAGTCGATCTACGTGCAGGGTAAAGGAAATCTGCGCCGTGAGCTGCACAAATGTCTACGCACTGGGCGGGCGTTGCGCAAGCCTCAACGACGCGGTAACCAGCGCCGAGGGCAAATCCGCGACATGGTCAACATCAGCGAGCGTCCACCGGAGGTCGAAGACCGTGCCGTACCCGGCCACTGGGAAGGTGACCTGATCATGGGTAGCACCGCATCGGGTTCGGCGATCGGCACCGTGGTCGAACGCATGACTCGGTTCGTGCTGCTGCTGCATCTGCCTGACGACCACGGTGCCCTGGCAGTGCAAGAGGCCATCGTCGCGAAAATGGCTCAGCTGCCGGCGATTCTGCGTAAGACACTGACCTGGGATCAAGGCAAAGAGATGGCCAATCACGCCGCTATCGCCGCAGCGACGGAATTAGATATCTACTTCTGTGATCCGCACTCACCATGGCAGCGCGGGACCAACGAGAACACCAACGGACTGCTGCGCCAATACTTTGCTAAAGGCACCGACTTGTCGATCTTCCCGGCAGACTATCTGGACTACGTCGCCGCCAAGCTCAACAACCGGCCCCGGCAAACCCTGAGCTGGAAGACCCCAGCCGAAACCCTCGACGAACTACTCTCAAACCCGTCAAAACCACCCGCTGTTGCAATCACAGCGTGAAACCGCCCGGTCGAACGCGTGGCATAAGTGGCCACTGGGCGGGTCAGGGAGCGCGTTACCGGTGCGCCGCGTCCTACTTGCATGCCGGATGAGTGGCCTTTTCTCGGAACCGAAGCAGTTGCGCGCGGCATGGCGACACGGCGCACGCTGCGCAGTCGGCACCGTCAGGTCTACCGCAACGTCTACATCCCGAATGGTGCCGAGCTCACGCCGGTGACTCGCGCCGTGGCGGCGTGGCTCTGGTCTGGCCGACAGGCGACGGTCGCGGGGATCTCGGCCGCGGCGCTGTGGGGCACCAACGCGAAGTGGATCGATCCACTACTGCCTGCGGAGTTGTATCGCCGCAACGGAAAACCGGTCGAGGGCATCGTGATTCACCGGGACACGCTTTTGGACGACGAGACCGGCCTCGCTCGCGGCATTGAAGTGACCACTCCTGCGAGGACAGCGTTCGATCTCGGCCGGCGTGGCCATCGGGTTACTGCGCTCGTCGCTGTCGACGCCCTGGCGAACGCGACGATGCTCGAGCCGTCGGAGGTTTCGCCGTTGGTCGAGCGCCACCCCGGCGTACGCGGGCTGGTCCAACTGCGCGAAGTCGTCGGCCTGATGGACAACGGCGCCGAATCGCCGCAGGAAACCCGCACCCGGCTGGTGCTCGTCGATGCGGGGCTGCCGCGCCCGACGACGCAGATCCGCGTCTACGGAAACTTCGCGGGTCGTCGGTACGCGAAGGTCGACATGGGCTACGAGCAGTTCAAGGTCGGTGTCGAGTACGACGGCGAGCACCATTGGACCAACCCGTCGCAATATGCGTACGACATCGAGCGGCACGCGGAGTTGCTCGCGCGCGGCTGGGTGATCGTCCGCGTCAGCGCCGAGATGCTGCGATACCGGCCGCAGGTGATCGTGGCCCGGGTATGCGAAGCGCTCAGGGCCGCCGGCGCCGAGTGGCCAGTTATCGCACGGATTTTGGCCGGACGCGTTGCATAAGTGGCCATTGGACGCCTACAGCGACGCGGGCAGGCCGAACTTCTCGAACAGCGCGGTGTCGAGGAACGCCACCACATGCGACACCCCACCCGGCTTGATGTCGAGCACATGCAACTGGAATGCCTCGTGCTTGCCGGTCTCCTTGTTGCGCATGTACAGCGCCGCCGCCGGCTGACCATTGGCCGTCGTGCGGAGAAACCGCATATCGCCCGGCCCCTCCGCGGGGCAGTGCACCCGGGTGAGCGTGACGATCGACTCCGGCCCCTGATACCAGCCGTCGAACGGAGGCATCTCCCAGATCGCGTCGTCGGTGAACATCTTCACCAGCTCGTCGATGTCGTACGCCTCGAACGCCGCGATGTAGCGGTCGAGCAGATCCTTGCTCTCCGGCGACTCCGGCTCGGCGATCTGGTCGTCCTCGCTGGGCCCGACCTCATCGAGCTGGGCCCTGGCCCGCTGCAGCAGGCTGTTGACCGCCGCCGTCGACGAACCGATCGCCTCAGCCACCTCCGCCGCCCGCCACTGCAACACGTCGCGCAACACCAGCACCGCCCGCTGCCGCGGCGACAGATGCTGCAGCGCCGCCACGAACGCCAACCGCACCGACTCCCGCGAACCGACGATGTTCGACGGGTCAGCCGAGTCGTCCGGCAACGGTTCCAGCCACGGCACCTCATGCCGCTCGGTGAGTTCCGCGTTGGCATCCGAACTGGGCTGGCCCAACCCCGTCGGCAACGGGCGGCGTTGCCGCGAATCCAGCGCCGTCAGGCACGTGTTGGTGGCGATCCGGTACAGCCAGGTCCGCAACGACGACTGGCCCTTGAAGCCGCCGTAAGCCTTCCAGGCACGCAGATACGTCTCCTGGACCAGGTCCTCAGCGTCATGCAGCGAGCCGGTCATCCGGTAGCAGTGCGCGAGCAGTTCACGCCGGTGCGGCTCGGCTTTGAGCAGGAACTCGTCATCGGTTTCGTGCGCGAGGACGGTCACCTGGCCGAGCTTACGCAGCCCCAGGGACAAGGCGGGCCAGGCACTCATTAATCTTTCGCTGATGGCCACTACCCGCAAAGAACGCAGCTTCGACGGCGTCGGCGGCGTGCGCATCGTCTACGACGTATGGACGCCGGACACCGAACCCACCGGGGTCGTCGTGCTGGCCCACGGCTACGGCGAACACGCCCGCCGCTACGACCACGTCGCGCAGCGGTTCGGCGAATCGGGTCTGATCACCTACGCGCTCGACCACCGCGGGCACGGCCGGTCCGGCGGCAAGCGGGTGTACTTGCGCGACATCTCCGAATACACCGACGACTTCCACACCCTGGTCGGCATCGCGGCCGCCGACCACCCGGGGCTCAAGCGCATCGTGCTCGGCCACAGCATGGGCGGCGGCATCGTGTTCGCCTACGGCGTCGAGCACCCGACCGACTACGCCGCGATGGTGCTGTCCGGTCCGGCGGTCGACGCCTCCGACGCGGTGTCCCCGGTGATGGTGTTCGCTGCCAAACTGCTCGGCAAGATCGCGCCAGGACTGCCCGTCGAACAACTGCCCACCGACGCGGTGTCCCGCGACCCCGAGGTGGTGGCCGCCTACAACGCCGACCCGATGGTTCATCACGGCAAGCTGCCCGCAGGCATCGCCCGCGCGCTGATCGGCGTCGGCGAGACCATGCCGCAACGGGCGGGCGCGCTGACCGCGCCGCTGCTCGTCGTGCACGGCGAACAGGACAAGCTGATCCCCGTCGCAGGCAGCAAACGTCTGGTCGAATGCGTTGGTTCGACCGACGTGCACCTGAAGATCTACCCCGAGCTGTACCACGAGGTGTTCAATGAGCCCGAACGCGCCGTGGTGCTCGACGATGTCACGTCCTGGATCGAGGTTCGCCTTTGAAAGGCTTTCTAGTCCTTGTTGTTTCGCTGGTCGTGGTGCTCGCCGGCTGTTCGTCTGACGAGCACCCCTGGGTCGACGACGACGTCACCTTCGAGGTGGCCGACGGGCTGACCATCCACGGCACCTACCGCCACCAGCAGGGCGCCGCGGCGGCACCGGCGGTGCTGCTGATCTCGGAGAGCGGGCCGACGGACCGCAACGGCGACAACGCGGTCGTCGGGCAGATCGGCAACATGCGCCAACTCGCCGAACTGCTGTCCGACCACGGCGTCGCCAGCCTGCGCTATGACAAGGTCGGCACCGGCAAAACCGGGTTGGGCCCCTACAAAGGCAGGCCCAACGACGTCGTCAGCGCCGTTTACACCAGAGGCGCTGAGGCGGCGATCCGCTATCTGACCGACCAACCCGGCATCGACAAGGACAAGCTCTCCGTCTACGGCGTCGGCGAAGGCGCCATTCATGCGATGACGCTGGCCGACGACACCACCCCCGGCGCACCAAAGATCCACTCGCTGGGCCTGTTTCAACCGCTGCCGGGCCGCTATCTCGACATCATCACCAGCCGGGTACGCGGCGACGCCAGCGCGCAGACGCTCGGGGCGTGGTTGGCCGCCGTCGACCAGATCCGGACCAAGGGCACCGTGCCCGACAAGCTGCCCGAGGGGTTGGGCGCGATCGTCAACGCGGGCAACGTGAAGGCCGTCGTCGAGACCGACAAGATCGATCCGCTGGCGTTGGCGGCGAAGATCCCCGCGGGCACACCGGTCCTGCTGACCTGTTCTGACACCGACAGCCAAGCCAAGTGCGACGCCGAACAACCGTTGGTCGACGCGCTCAAGCACACCGCACTGACCGAGGTGCAACTGCAGGGCGTCAACCATGTGCTGCGCGACGATCCCAGCGACAGCGTCGCCAACCTGACCAAACAGGGCCCACTTTCTCCACAGGTGGTCGGCGCGCTCGATGTGTTTGTCAGTAAGTAGAAATAACCTGATGCACATGACTTGCGAGCGAGAAGTGGAACGGATCGCGCATGGCTGACGACAAGATGCTGGCGCGGATCGCCGCGCTGCTCCGCCAGGCCGAGGGGACCGACAACCAGCACGAGGCCGACGCGTTCATGGCCGCTGCCCAACGGCTCGCCACGGCGACGTCCATCGATTTGGCGGTCGCCCGCGCGCACTCCGATCAGCGCGCCAAGGCGCAGACCCCGGTGCAGCGCACCATCACCATCGGCAATGCCGGCACCCGCGGGCTGCGCACCTATGTGCAGCTGTTCACGGTGATCGCGCACGCCAACGACGTGAAATGCGATGTGGCGTCGAACTCCACGTTCGTCTACGCATACGGCTTCGCCGAGGACATTGACGCCAGCCATGCGCTGTACGCCAGCCTGGTCATGCAGATGGTGCGGGCGTCCGAGGCCTACATCTCGTCGGGGGCGCACCGGCCGACTCCGACGATCACCGCGCGGATCAACTTTCAACTGGCGTTCGGCGCCCGCATCGGTCAGCGTCTGGTGGAGGCGCGCGAACAAGCTCAGCGTGAGGCCACCAACGGCCGCGACAGCCGACCTGGCACCGCAATCGCGTTGCGCAACAAGGACATCGAGCTCAAGGACTTCTACAAAGAGACCTCCCAGGCGCGCGGCACCTGGCGGGCGTCCAGCGCCACGGCAGGCTACTCGTCGGCCGCGCGGCGTGCCGGTGACCGGGCGGGCCGCAGGGCGCGCCTCGGTGGCAGCCCCGAATTGGCCGGGGCACGGTCCGCATTGGAGAAGTGACGCCACGCGATACCCAGCGGGCGAAGGTCTATGCCGCTGAGGAATTCGTCCGGACGCTGTTCGATCGCGCGGCCGAGCGCGGCAATCGCGTCGTCGAATTCTTCGGCACCCAGCTGACGCTGCCTCCCGAAGGGCGGTTCGCGTCGGTGGCGGCGGTCCAGCGCTACGTCGACGAGGTGCTGACGCACATGGGCGTCCAGCGGCCGCTGACCGTGCGGGCCCGGCGCGGCGCCACCGCGGCGCACTACGAGCACTCCGACGACGGCGCCACCATCGCGGTGCCCGATCGGCGCTCGACGTGGGCGCTGCGCGAACTCGTCGTGCTGCACGAGATCGCGCACCACCTCTGCGACGCGGAGCCGCCGCACGGACCGGAGTTCGTCGCGACGTTCTGCGACCTCGCCGCGGCGGTGATGGGGCCGGAAGTCGCGCACATCCTGCGTGTGGTCTACGCCAAAGAGGGTGTCCGGTAGCGTTTGTCAGGTGGCTGAGCCGGATCCCAAGGCGCTGGACGAACTGTTCAACCGCGTGTTGCGCACCGAGGACGACGCGCTGCGAGCGGCGCGTGAAGCCGGTGACGCCGCGGGCATGCCGCCGATCGAGGTGTCCGCCCAACACGGCAAGCTGCTGTTCCTGCTCGCGACGGCGATGCGGGCCGCCCGTGTACTCGAGATCGGCACGCTGGCCGGCTACAGCACCATCCAACTGGCCCGCGCCGTCGGGCCCGACGGCTACGTCGTCACCCTCGAGTTCGAACCCAAGCACGCCGAGGTGGCGCGAAAAAACCTGGCGCACGCCCAGGTGGGCGACCGGGTGGAGGTGATCGTCGGCGCCGCACTGGACACGCTGCCGACGCTCGCCGACCGCGGCGAGACGTTCGACCTGATCTTCATCGACGCCGACAAGGAGAACAACGTCGGCTATGTCGAGTGGGCGATCAAGCTCGGCGCGCCGGGCTCAGTCATCGTGGTGGACAACATCGCTCGCTTCGGACGTGTCCTCGACCCTGCGCCCGACGACATGCAGGCCCGCGGGGTACGAGACATGCTCGACATGATGGGCGCACACCCTCGACTCGACGCGGCGGCCATCCAGACCGTCGGGACCAAAGGCTGGGACGGCTTCGCGGTCGCTGTGATCACGTAACCGGTTTACGGGCGTAGCCTTGATGTTGATGGATGGGGTGCGGTGAGCCTAAACCGGCTGCCGCATAACGGAAAGGAGTCGAAATGACAACAGCCCATGCATCAATAGATCAGCATCCTGACATCCTGGCTCTGCGCGCAAGTTACGACCGCGCGGCTGAGTCGATGGCCGCGCAGGCCACCTTCGGCCTGACGTTGCTGACGGCGATATTCGTTGCCCTGCTGCCACATATCGTCGGTTACGACGCCTTCACGCGGCTACCCGCCAGCGATCTGATCGTAGGAATAACTGTCGCTGTTCTGGCCATGTGTTTCGGCTCGGCACTGGACCGTACCCACGGCATGACGTGGACGCTGCCGGTCTTCGGTCTGTGGATCTTCTTCTCACCGTGGATCTTCGTCGCGTCGCCGACCGCCGGCATGGTCTGGTCACATGTGATCTGCGGTGCGCTGATCACCGTGTGCGGCCTGTACGCCGTGTACTTCGGCATGCGGGTACGCGGGTCCGAGCACTAGTCGGGCAACGACAAGACCGGCCGGGGCGACCCGGCCGGCCGCCCGCTCCGTCGAGTCGCCCATTCGCCGACGGATGGCGCCTCTGTGTGCTATTCCGGCAGCATGGTGTCGAAAGCATTGCCTGTAGCCGTCTTTGCGACTTGTGCCGCGCTCGTCGCGCCGGTCGCTCACGCGGATCGGCCCGAACCGCCGCCGCTGTACGGAACGTACGACTTGTTGATCGACTTCTCGAAGCAGACCTTCAACGGCAAGCCGACGCCGATGAATGCACTGACGGTGCCGGCGGACTTCACCACCCACTGTGACGCCGGTGGCTGCATTGCGCGGATGGACAACAAGGACGACCACGCACGCAATCCCGGCGCTCCGCTGGCTTACGAATACCGTTGGAACACCGACCGTTGGGAGACCAGCGGCGAGTACCCCTACTTCTGCGATCGCAGCGACCCCGGCAGCGCAGTGCAAGCCCGCCGCTCCGATTTCTGGATTCCCAACCCGGATGGAAGCTTCTTCGGCGAGCGCACCCTCGTCATCGACGGTGCGGGCTGCCCCGGTGAAGGGCCGGGCACACATTGGTTGCCGATCACGCTGACGCCGGTCGGGAAAACCGGCTGATTGACAGATGCGTTGATTTGCCCGTGAACCGGTGTTGAACCGCATAAGCTGCGCCGATGTACCCTCAATGGAGTAGGCGAAGTTTCCTCGGCGCGGCTGGCATGGCCGGACTGGCGCTCGCTGCGGGCCGTGCGTCGGCGGCCCCCGCCGCTGGCCCGGTCACCGTGACGCATGCCTTCGGGCAGACGGTCGTGCCCGCGCCGCCCAAGCGTGTCGTCAGCGCGGGCTTCACCGGACAGGACGACCTGCTGGCGGTCGGCGTTGTGCCGATCGCCACGACGAAGTGGTTCGGCGACCAACCGTACGCGGTGTGGCCGTGGGCCCAAGCCAAACTCGGCAATGCCCAACCGACGGTGTTGAGCATCTACGACGGCATCCAGGTCGACCGGATCGCGGCGCTGACACCGGATCTCATCGTCGCGACCAACGCAGGCGTGAATGCTGATACCTACCAACAACTCTCGGCGATCGCCCCGACCATCCCGCAGTCCGGTCCGGAACCGTTCTTCGAGCCGTGGAAGACCCAGGCCGACACGATCGGCCAGGCAGTGTTCCAGGCGGACAGGATGCGGTCGCTGATCGCCGGCGTCGACGGGCGGTTCGCGGACGTCGCAAGGACGCATCCGCAATTCGCGGGGAAGAAGGTATTCCTGCTGTCGGGCAACACCTTCTGGCAGGACAGCATCATCGCGTCGATCCCGAGCTGGAAGACGGAGTTCCTCACTCAGATGGGCTTCGTCATCCCCGACGGCATCGCCGCATACGGCCGCGGCGACGACCGCGCATACATCGATCCGAACAACCCCGCGCCGTTGGATGAGGCCGATGTGTTGATCTGGACGACGGAGAGCCAGGCCGATATCGACGCGCTGCTGGCCATCCCGGGCATCGCCAACCTGCGGGCTACCCGGGAGAACCGCAACGTCTTCACGAACCGCGAGCAGGCGGGCGCCATCGCCTTCCATTCGCCGCTATCGCTACCGCTGGTCGCCGACCAGTTGCCTCCGCTGTTGGCGAAGGCAGTGCACTAACCGCAGACCGCGCCGCCTGCCGCCGAGCCCACCAGCTTGGTGTACTTGGCCAGCACGCCGGTGGTGTAGCGCGGGGGCAGCGGTTCGAAACCCGCCTTGCGGGCCTCGAATTCGGCCGGGTCGACGAGCACGTCGAGCGTGCCCTTGGCCACGTCAAGGCGGATCCGGTCGCCGTCGCGCAGGAACGCGATCGGCCCGCCGTCGACCGCCTCCGGTGCGATGTGTCCCACGCACAGGCCGGTGGTGCCGCCGGAGAACCGGCCGTCGGTCATCAGCAGCACGTCCTTGCCGAGGCCCGCGCCCTTGATCGCGCCGGTGATCGCGAGCATCTCACGCATACCCGGCCCGCCCTTGGGGCCCTCGTAGCGGATCACCACGACGTCACCCGCGGTGATGGTGCCATCCTCGAGTGCATCGAGAGCCGCCCGCTCACGCTCGAAAACCCTTGCGGTGCCTTCGAACACGTCGGAGTCGAAGCCCGCCGACTTCACCACGGCGCCCTCAGGGGCGAGCGAACCGTGCAGGATCGTGATGCCGCCGGTCGGATGGATCGGCTCGGAGAGGGCCCGCAGCACCTTGCCGTCGGGATCGGGCGGGGCGATGTGCGCCAGGTTCTGCGCCATGGTCTGGCCGGTCACCGTCAGGCAATCACCGTGCAGCAGACCGGCATCCAGCAACGCCTTCATCACGACGGGCACTCCGCCGATCCGGTCGACGTCCGTCATCACGTGGCTGCCAAAGGGTTTCACGTCAGCCAGGTGCGGCACCTTGTTGCCGACGCGGGTGAAGTCCTCCAGCGTCAGTTTGACGTTCGCCTCATGCGCGATGGCCAGCAGGTGCAGCACCGCGTTGGTCGAGCCGCCGAAGGCCATCACCACGGCGATGGCGTTCTCGAACGCCTCCTTGGTCAGGATGTCGCGCGCGGTGATGCCGCGGCGCAGCAGTTCGACGACGGCCTGACCGGACTGGCGCGCGAAGCCGTCGCGTCTGCGGTCGGTGGCGGGCGGGGCGGCCGACCCGGGCAGCGACATGCCCAGCGCCTCCGCCGCGGAGGCCATGGTGTTGGCGGTGTACATGCCGCCGCACGCGCCCTCGCCGGGGCAGATGGCGCGTTCGATCGCGTCGACGTCCTCGCGCGACATCAGGCCGCGCGCGCACGCGCCGACGGCCTCGAACGCGTCGATGATCGTCACTTCCTTCTCGGAGCCGTCGGACAGCTTCGCGATGCCGGGCAGGATCGACCCTGCGTAGAGGAACACCGACGCCAGGTCCAGTCGGGCGGCGGCCATCAGCATGCCTGGCAGCGATTTGTCGCATCCGGCCAGCAGCACCGAACCGTCCAGTCGTTCGGCCTGCATGACGGTCTCGACGCTGTCGGCGATCACCTCGCGGGACACCAGCGAGAAGTGCATGCCTTCGTGGCCCATCGAGATGCCGTCGGACACCGAGATGGTGCCGAACTCCAGCGGATAGCCACCCGCCGCGTGCACGCCGTCCTTGACGGCCTTGGCCAGTCGGTCCAGCGACAGGTTGCACGGGGTGATCTCGTTCCACGACGACCCGACACCGATCTGCGGCTTGGCGAAGTCGTCGTCACCCATGCCTACCGCGCGCAGCATCCCGCGGGCTGCGGTCTTCTCCAGACCGTCGGTGACGTCACGACTGCGGGGTTTGATATCGGGGGAGTCTGAGGGCATGCGCTTCAGTATGCCGTCGGCGTTTCGACAGGCCAAACCGTTATCCATACCCCCACGGGGTACCCTTGAGGCATGTCGCTGATGACCCGTCTGTTGGTTGCCCTCGCCGCCGGGCTGCTGCTCACGTCGTGCAGCAACTCGGCGCCGGACACCCACGCCGAGCATTCGAAGACCGACGAGCCCGTCATCACCGGGCAACCGGCGGGCTACAACGCCGACGACGTCGCGTTCGCCACCAACATGATTCCGCATCACCAACAGGCCGTCGACCTGTCGGCGCTGGTGCCCGAGCGTTCGACGAACCCGCAAGTTGTCGACCTGGCCAAGCAGATCTCCGCCGCGCAGCAACCGGAGATCGAAGTCATGAAGGTGCTCCTGGTGCAGTGGAAGGAGAACCCTGACGCCGATTCGGGGCACGGCGGGCACGGCGGGGCGATGCAGGGCATGGTCGATGACGCGACCATGGCGAAGTTGCGGTCGCTGAACGGCGCGGAATTCGACAAACTGTGGCTGGACTCGATGATCAGCCACCACCAGGGCGCGATCGAAATGGCCAAGGCCGAGATCGCGAACGGCGACAACGCGGACGCCAAGAACCTGGCCGGCAAGATCGTCGCAGCCCAAGAAGCCGAGATCGGCCAGATGAAGCAGATGCTGGGAGGCTGACATGACTGCCGCACATGGTTATTCGCAGCAGAAAGAGAATTACGCCAAGCGGCTGCGCCGAATCGAGGGTCAGGTCCGCGGCATCGCGAAGATGATCGACGAGGACAAGTACTGCATCGACGTGCTCACCCAGATCAGCGCCGTCAACAGTGCGCTGCAGTCGGTGGCCCTCGGCTTGCTCGACGAGCATCTCGGCCATTGCGTGACGCAGGCCGTCGCCGAGGGCGGCGACGAGGCCGAGGCCAAGCTGGCCGAGGCGTCGGCGGCCATCGCCCGGTTGGTCCGCTCCTAGCCTTCGCCGGTGCTGCCCGAACGTTCCTTACCGCTCGAAAAATCGCGGATTTTTCGAGCGGTAAGGAACGTTCGGCGAAAAGAAATCAGCCCAGCGCGTCCTCGATGCGCTGCACTTTCGCGGTCAACTGGCCGGTGTAGCCGGGCCGGATGTCGGCCTTGAGCACCAGGCTGACCCGGTCGGAGACGGCGGCGACGGCCTCGACAGCCTGCTTCACCACCGCCATCACCTCATCTGTTTTTGGAGGCCCACGGCCTCCCGATGTTGGTGAACATCGCGTTCGTCTCGTTGGGCAGGCCTGATGCCCGCACCACCCGAATCGCCTCGGCGACCGCGGCGCCGACGCTGGCGTCGCCACCCGTCGGGCTGACGCTGAACGCGACGATCACTGCTTGCTGTATCCGGTCGGCCGCACCACGAGGATCACCCGGTCGGCCTTGTCCGCAGGAGGCTCCGTCAGCGGCCCGCTGTAGCGGTCGTTGAGGTGCATGTAGAACGCCCCGGTCGGGTCGGGCTCGATCTTCTCCACCACGCCCCGCACCTCGAGGAAGCGGTACGGGTTGTCGGGATCGACGATCGACATCGCCACATTCGGATTCGCCGCGATATTGCGGTACTTCTGGCGCTTGGACGTGTGGGTGAACCGCAGCAGCTCGCCGTCCCAGTCGAACCACATCGGGTTGACCTGGGCGTTTCCGTCGGGCCGCGTTGTGGCAAGGTGCCCGTACAGCGGACGTTCCAGCAGCGTCTCGTACCCCTCGGGGATGTCGGCCATCACAATCCTCTCTCGGTTCAGCGGCAATCCGCTACCAGCTGACAACTCGCTCTAGCGCGATATCCATCCTCGCTCGATACCGTGAGTGCTCGCGCCATGACCGTCCATACCCGCACATCCGACACTCACACGTGGACGCCGCGCGTCACCGTGCAACTCGGCGTGCTGGCCGCCGCGGCGTTCGTGTACGTGACGGCCGAGATGGTTCCGGTCGGCGCGCTGCCCGCCATCGCGACCGACCTGCGGGTCAGCGAGGCGCTGGTGGGCACGCTGCTCGCCAGCTATGCACTGGTCGCCGCGCTGACCACCGTTCCGCTCGTGCGGCTCACCGCGCACTGGCCGCGACGCACCACGCTGCTGCTGACGTTGCTGTGTTTGACTGCGTCGCAACTGATTTCAGCGTTAGCGCCCAACTTCGCAACATTGGCGGCCGGCCGGGTTCTGTGCGCCGTGACCCACGGACTGATGTGGTCGGTGATCGCGCCCATCGGCGCCCGGTTGGTCCCTGCCAGCCACGCGGGGCGTGCCACCACCGCGGTCTACGCCGGCACCGGCGTGGCGCTTGTGGTCGGCAATCCATTGACCGCGGCGATGAGCGCACTGTGGGGGTGGCGGGTGGCCGTCGTCGTGGTGACGGTGGCCGCCGCGGCCGTCACCGTCGCGGCATGGGTCGCGCTTCCCGCGATGGCGGTGCCCCGCGACGGCGCATCGACCGCCGGGAAAGCGCGCCACCACCGCAACAGCCGTCTGGTCACGTTGACCGTGCTGACCCTGATGGGCGTGACCGCGCACTTCATCTCCTACACGTTCATCGTCGTGATCATCCGCGACGTCGTCGGCGTCCGCGGCGCCAACCTCGCCTGGCTGCTCGCCGCGTTCGGCGTCGCAGGCCTGGCCGCGATGGCGGCGATGGCCCGCCCGCTGGACCGGTGGCCGCACGCCTCGGTGGTCGCGTGCCTGGCGGTGCTGGCCTCGGCGTTCGTGGTGCTGACGTCGTTGGCGTTCGACCGCTCGACCGGGTTGGTGGCGCTGCTCGTCGGCGGGTCGGCGATCGTGGCGTGGGGTGCGGCGTCCACCGCGCTGCCGCCGATGCTGCAGGCGGCCGCGATGCGCACCGCACCGGACGACCCCGACGGCGCGTCGGGCCTGTACGTCGCGGGTTTCCAGGTCGGCATCATGGCCGGTTCGCTGTCGGGTGGGCTGCTCTACGAGCACGCCGGGTTGGCGCCGATGATCGGGGTGTCGACCGTACTGGTGGTGGTCGCGTTGACCGGTGTCACCGCCACCCGCGCCCTGTTCGACGTCCCTCAGGCAATCAGCAGGAAGTAACATTCGCCACCCCGCGGCGATGGACTATGCAGGTCAGCGGCGTGGGCTGGGCGTTCGCACAGATGCGGCCAGCATTCTCGCGGCGGCAGCCGGTGTTTTCGTTGTGCGAGACTGGACGAAGTTTTTTGTGACTGGAGGTGACGTATGGGTACGCGGATCAGGGGGAGACTGGTCACCGCTCTGATGGCGGCTGGCCTTGTCGGTGGACTGGCGTTGGGCAGCCCGTCGGCGCTGGCCGACCCGGAGGTTCCGCCGCCACCGGCACCGATCGATCCGGCCGCAGCCCCAGCGCCGCCGCCGGATCCGTTCGCTCCCGCCGATCCCGCCCTGCCCCCGCCTGCGCCGTTCAATCCGTTCCCGGCGCAGCCGATGGCGATTCCCGAGGGCACGCCGGCCGGTCAAAACCCGACGCCGTACGTCGGCGACCCGGTGTTCGCGGCGCCGACGTTCAACCCGACGAACGGGTCCAAGGTCGGCGCCGCTAAACCGATCTACATCAACTTCGCCCGCCCGATCGCCGACCGGGCGATGGCGGAGCAGGCGATCCACATCTCGTCGGTCCCGCCGGTGCCCGGCCGCTTCTACTGGACCAGCGACACCCAGGTCCGCTGGCGGCCGCAGGACTTCTGGCCTGCAGGCACCGTCGTCAACATCGACGCCAGCGGCACCAAGTCGAGTTTCACCGTTCCTGAGCAATTGGTAGCGACCATCGATGACGCGACGCACCAGATGACCGTTGTGCGCAACGGAAAGGTGGAGAAGACGATCCCGGTGTCGATGGGTATGGCGGCCGGCGGCCACACGACCCCCAACGGCACGTATTACGTGCTCGAGAAGTTCCCGACCATTGTCATGGACTCCTCGACATACGGCGTTCCCGTCAACTCCCCCAACGGCTACAAGCTGAATGTGCAACTCGCCGTCCGGATCGACAACAGCGGGAACTTCGTGCACAGCGCGCCGTGGTCGGTCAGCGATCAAGGTAAACGCAACGTGAGCCACGGCTGCATCAACATCAGCCCTGAGAACGCGAAGTGGTTCTACGACAACTTCGGCAGTGGCGATCCGATCGTGATCAAGAACTCGAAGGGTTTGTACAACCAGCCCGACGGCGCGTCGGACTGGCAGATGTTCTAGAGAAACTGAAACGAAAAAACCCCCGACACGGCGTCGGGGTTTTTTCGTTTAGTTCCAGATTCGCACGCGCCGCTGCGGTTCGAGGTACAACGCGTCGGACTCGCTGACGTCGAACGCGTCGTAGAACGCGTCCATGTTGCGAATCACGCCGTTGCAGCGGAACTCCGGCGGTGAGTGCGGATCGATCGCGAGCCGTCGGATCGCCTCGGCGTCACGGGATTTGGTGCGCCACACCTGCGCCCAGCCGAAGAACACCCGCTGTTCGCCGGTCAAGCCGTCGATCACCGGCGCCTCCTTGCCCTTGAGCGAGAGCCGGTAGGCCAGCAGCGCGATCGAAAGGCCGCCGAGGTCGCCGATGTTCTCGCCGACGGTGAATGCGCCATTGACATGTCGGTCGTGGTGTGCGCTCAATTGGCGGGGTGTGTACTCCTCGTACTGCTCGATCAGAGCCTTTGTCCGAGCGCCGAATTCGGTTCGGTCGGCGTCGGTCCACCAGTCGACGAGATTGCCGTCGCCGTCGTACTTGGCGCCCTGATCGTCGAACCCGTGCCCGATCTCATGCCCGATCACCGCGCCGATGCCGCCGTAGTTGGCGGCGTCGTCGGCGTCGGCGTCGAAGAACGGCGGTTGCAGAATCGCTGCGGGGAAGACGATTTCATTCATCCCCGGGTTGTAGTAGGCGTTGACGGTCTGCGGCGTCATGAACCACTCGTCGCGGTCGACCGGTCCGCCGAGTTTCGCGAGTTCGCGGTCCGATTCGATCTCGTGTCCGCGGCGGTAGTTGCCGTAGAGGTCGTCGCGTTCGATGACGAGCTTCGAATAGTCCCGCCACTTGGCCGGATAGCCGATCTTCGGGGTGAACTTGTCGAGCTTGGCCAGCGCCTTCTCGCGGGTTTCCGGCGTCATCCACTCGAGTTCGTTGATGCTGACGCGGTAGGCCTCGCGCAGGTTGGCCACCAGTTCGTCCATGCGCGCCTTGGCTTCCGGCGGGAAATGCCGCTCGACATAGAGCTTGCCGACGGCGTCGCCCATCAGACCTTCGACCACCGACACCGCGCGCTTCCACCGGTCGCGGATCTGCTCGGTGCCGCTCAGCAGTCGGCCGTAGAACTCGAAGTCCTGCGCCACCAGGTCGTCGGTCAGCACCGATGCGCGCGCCCGGATCAGCCGCCAGCGGGCCCAGCTCTTCCAGTCCTCGAAGTCCTCAGCCGACCACGACTCGGAGAAGGCAGTCAGGTAATCCGGTTGACGCACAACGACTTCCGCGACCTGATCCAGGGTGGCACCCATCGCGGTGATCCAGCCCGCCCAGTCGAATCCCGGTGCTTCGGCGGGCAGATCGGCGAAGGTCCGCAGGTTGTAGGTGAGGTCGGCGTCGCGGCGCTTCACGACGTCCCAGTGCGCGGCCGCCAACTTGGTCTCCAGTGCGACGATGCGGGCGGCCGTCTCGGTGTGGTCGCCGCCGTAGACGAGCGCGAACATCGCGGCGATGTGCTTCGGGTACGCGGCGAGGATCTCGGCGTGCTGCTCCTCGCGGTAATACGACTCGTCGGGCAGGCCCAAGCCGGACTGGCTGAGGTGCACCAGATAGCGGGTCGAGTTCTTGGAGTCGGTGTCGACGTACACGCCGGTGCCGCCGCCGACGCCGCTGCGCTGCAGCGCGCCGATGACCGCCGCCAACGCATCCGGGGTCTGCGCGGCGTCGATCGCGGCCAGTTCGTCGAGCAGCGGTTGCACACCGCGCTCCGCCACCGTCTCCTCGTCCATGAAGCTGGCGTACAGATCGCCGATGCGCTGTTCGTCGGTGCCTTTCGCGGCGCCCGACGCCGCCGCCTCGGTGATGAGGTCGCGGACCTGTTCCTCGGCGCGGTCGTACAGCGACCGGAACGCGCCGTCGGTCGCGCGGTCGGCCGGGATGGCGTATTCGGCCAACCAGCGGCCGTTGACATGGCCGAACAGGTCATCTTGGGGGCGGGCATTGGAGTCGACGTGGCTCAGGTCGATTCCCGAGCGAATGGCTTCAACCGTCACCCCACCAGACTGCCAGAGCCGATACGGTCCGACGAATAGTTCCACAATCAACGACATCAGCCGCCCGGTCGCTGTACTTTGTCTGAGCGAACATGCCCGGTCACGCCTCGGGGCGCCGGTTCGCCTGCGCTAGGGAGGTTCGCACCATGGTCATGCGCCCGTACGTCACCGCGGGACTCGTTATCGCCGGCGCCGGTGTGCTGCTGGCCAACCCGCCGACGCCCGCGACGCCGACGACCGTCGAGCGTGTGGTGAATCCCCTTGTCGCACAGGACAAGACGATGCCAGCTAGCACCCCTGCGTCGAGTGTCCCCGCCGCGTTGGCCGGTGCCCTCGACGGGCCGACCGCGATCCCCTGGCTGCGCGACGTCCTGACCGGGCCCGGCTCCGACGGCTCGTCACCGGCGATCGCGGCGTCCACCACCCTTCGCAAACTCGGCGAGACGAACTCCGGCCGCGCCCGGCCGGTGGTGCTGGCGCGATCGGCGGCGCTGATCGGCGGTGGCGGCGCAGCCCCGAAGGCGGCCGCACAACCTGGCAGCTACCCGAACCTGTTCGGCGCGCTGATCGGCGACCGCTGCGGATTGGTGTGCAACGGCGCCGACGGCGGGGCGGGGGAAGACGGCCAAGCGGGTGGCCTGCTGTTCGGCCGCGGCGGCCGCGGCGGTGACGGCGTGGCAGGGGTCAACGGCGGGGCTGGTGGCAAGGGCGGCGCGGGCGGACTCATCGGCAACGGCGGGGCTGGCGGTGCCGGCCTCGCCGCGGACCTCAACGGCGGTGTGGCCGGAAACGGCGGCAACGGTGGTGCCGCGGGCTGGATCGGCAACGGCGGCGCAGGCGGCGCCGGGGGCAAGGGCGCGACGGGCGCCGACGGCGTCAACCCGGGTCTCGCACCGCCTGTCGCCCCGGCGGCCAACGGCGGGAACGGCGCCAACTCGGTGGTGACAACCGGCGACGCCACCGGAGGCCCCGGCCAACCGGGGCACGACGGAACCGCCGCCGGACAAGCGGGCGGCAATGGCGGTGATGGTGGCGCGGGCGTAATCAATTTTGGCGGCGTCGGCGTCGGCAACGGCACTGGCGGCGCTGGTGGGGATGGCGGCGCCGGTGGACCGGGCGCGCCCGGCGGCAACGGTGGGAACGGTGGCGAGGGCGACGTGGACCTGGGCGCCTCGGTGGGCGGTGACGGAGGGCGCGGCGGTGACGGCGGTGCGGGCGCGCGCGGTGGCGACGGCGGCGACGGCGGCCGCGTCCTCATTGACCAACCCTCCTCTACCTCCTCCGCCACCCCGGGGACAGGTGGCGCCGGAGGAACCGGCGGCACAGGCGCCGCGGGAGGCAACGGGGGCACCGGCGGCCAGATTTCAAGTGTGGCGTCGGACCTCGCGGCGGCCGGCACCGGCGGCGCCGGTGGCACGGGAGGCACTGGCGCCGTTGGCGGGACCGGCGGAAGCGGCGGGACCGGCGGCGCGGGCGGCCGCGGCGGTGTCCTGCTGGGCAGCGGCGGTAAGGGCGGCGCCGGCGGACAGGGCGGCGCTGGCGGCACCGGCGCCACCGGCGGCACGGGTGGTCAAGGTGGAGTCGGTGGAGTCGGAAGCAGTTCGACGAACGTCGGGGGCACCGGTGGGGTCGGCGGTGACGGCGGCGCAGGTGGCACCGGCGGCACCGGCGGAACGGGAGGCACTCCAGGTACCGGCGGCGGCCACGGATTGATCGGTAGCACCGGTGGTTCAGGTAGCGGCGGCGCGGGCGGTATCGGCGGTGCGGGCGGCACCGGAGGCACGCACGGCACCGGAGGAGCAGGTGGTGACGGCTTCGACGGCCCGGGCAAAGCCGGCGCCGACGGCAACGACGGTTCGAAGGGCGCAACAGGCGCTACCGGCGCCGCGGGCAACCCGGGGTAACCGGTCGCCAAAGTCACGACCGGTACCCTCACGCGCATGCCCGACGACGACAATCGCGTCTTCACCGGTTTCGGTATCGCGTCGGCGGCGTTGGGTGCCGTCGCGGTCGCAGCCGTCGTCCTCGTCGGCCTGATCTGGACGCAGCATCGCGGCGACGTCGACGAACTGCGCTACCGGGCGCGCATCATGCAGGCCGCCGCGGACTGGACCAGCGTGCTGATCAACATGAACAAGGACAGCGTCGACGCCGATCTGAACAAACTGCACGAGGGCACCGTCGGTCAGCTCAACGCCGACTTCGACGCCACCGTGCAGCCGTACCGCGCGCTGGTGACCAAACTGCAAGCCAAGACGACGGGCCAGGTGGACTCGGTGGCCGTGGAATCCATCCATCACGCGCCGCCGGGGCCGAACGGCGCACCGCCGCCGCAACAGCAGCCCGAACTGATGGACGCCGCGTCCCGCACCGACACGGTGATGGTGGTGGCGACGTCGGTCAGCCAGAACGCAGGCACCGACAAGCCGCAGACCGTGCGCTGGAATCTGCGGCTCGACGTCTCCGACGTCGACGGCAAGCTGCTCATCTCGCGGCTGGAGCCGATCCGATGAGAAACCTCTGGCGCGTACTGGCTTTCGACATCCTGGCCCCGCTCGCCGCGATCGTCGCACTGATCTTCATCGGCATCGCGCTGGCCTGGCCGGTGTGGTGGGTGTCGGTCTGCTCGGTGTTGTGCCTGCTCATCGTCGAGGGCGTTGTCGTGAACATCGTTCTGGCGCGCCGTGATTCGGTCACCGTCGGCACCGACGACGACGGACCGGGGCTGCGGTTGGCGGTCGTCGCCGTTGCGACCGCTGCGCTGGCGGCCGCCGTCGTGATCGGCTACCTGCGGTGGACGGTGTCCGACCGCACGCTGGCCAACGACACCGAAGAGGTGGTCGGCATTGCCAGCAGCGTGGCGGAGGCGTCCGCGACGTTCACACCGCAGGACCCCACCGGGTCGATCGACCGGGCCGTGGCAAAGATGGCACCGAAGAGTGCCGAGGCGTTCAAGAACGAATTCGCCAAAGTCGCACAGGATTTGACGAGTAAGAGCATCTCCGCACAAGCCAGCACCGTGTCGGCGGGCGTCGAGGCGATCGGACCTGACGCGGCGAGCGTCGCGGTGATCATGCGCGCAACGCAGAGCTCACCGGGTAAGCCGAACGACACCGCGGTGCTTGCGCTTCGCGTGCAGTTGTCGAAGACCGACGGGCACTGGCTGGTCGACGACGTGAGCCCGATCCACTCGCGCTAGCGAAGCCACCTGGCGTAGTCGACCTTCAGGCAGCGGTCCATCACCACCTGCAGGCCCGCCGCCTCGCCGTCGCGGGCCACCTGCTCGTGCCACAAACCCTGTTGCAACCACAGGGTTTTCGCGCCGACCGCGATGGTTTCCTGCAGCACCGACGGCAGGAATTCGTGGCGGCGGAACACGTCGACCAGATCCGGTACGACGGGCAGGTCGGCGAGCGACGGATACACAGGAGTGCCGGCCACTTCGCTGATCGTCGGATTCACCAGATACAGCTCGTAGTCGCTGGCCGACTTCAGGTAGCTCCACACCTCGTGGCTGGGCCGTAGCGGGTTGTCCGAGACGCCGACGATCGCGACCGTTCTTGTGTCGCGGAGGATCTGCCCGATGTTCGGCGTGCGTGTCATGCCTAGTGGCGTTGGTCGCGCATCTTGGCGAACCGGTCGGACAGTCGGCGCATCCGGATCATCAGCGACGCGGGTGGACACGTCGCGCCGTCGATGTATGCCGCGAAGTCCTTGCTGGGCACGCCGATACGCGATGCGAACTCGTCCTGGCCGAGGCCCGACCGTTCCAGCAGGCTCCGGATGTGCCGACTCACTTCGGCGCGCTCGTTGGCCTCGAGGTGCTCGCGGGTGCGGGTCAACACCTCGGCGAGCGCCTTGGAAACGCCGTACGGCCGCGCGGTTTCCAGCACCTCTTCGACCTGGCGTGCGGTCCTGCCGTAGGGATCGCGTTTGATCGCGACCACGATCCGCTGCCAGACCGTCAGGTCGTCTGTTTCCAGTGCCGCCCGGATCGCAGATGTCGGCCAGAACTCGACCGGTCGATCGTCGGGCGGTGGCCTGCGTCCGTTCGTCGGCGCCGCGGCTCGCTTCGGTGCGGCGACCGCGTCGCGGCGCGCATCCCGAGTCTCCGGTGCCAACGTCACCTCGCCTCCTCAAGCATCGCCACTGCCACCGATAGGCAGCGCTCCCTGACCTTGGCCCAATCGGCCTCCGCCTCAGGGCCCGACATTCTGGCGTCGTGCTCATCCGACGGTTGTGGATCGGCCAGGCGGCGTACCAACTGGGTGGCGACCCATTGTTTACGTGAGCGGTCCCCACAGTAGTACCGATCCATTGATGCCAGCACCACTGCAGCAGTGTGAGTTTCCATGGAGTCCACCAATTCGGCAAACTCAGCGAAATCCCTGGTGGTGTTCCGGCACATCAGCAGGTAGCTCTTCAGCCGCAGCGTCTCCGCGCCGGTCGGCACCTGGAGTCGATCGCCGGTGGGCAGTTGCACATTGGTGGTCTCCACCGGGCTGCGGCGCTCCACCGGGGTCTGGTCGAAGTCGGCTTCGGTCTCCAGCGCGTCCAGTGCCACCGAGAGCCTGCCGCGCCAGATGGTCACCGGATGCACTCCCGGCAGGCCCACCGGTCCGGTGTTGCCGTTCTTCACGCCGTTGCGGTGCGAGCGGCCGTTGGCGTGCCCGTTGACCACCGCGGCCATCGGTTGGGTCGCGGGAGCAACGCCGAGTGCCAGCGGATCGGCGACCGTAATCGTATCGGGGGCAAGGCTTTTCAGCTTCGCCGCCGACTTGACCACCATGCGTAGGTCGGAGCCGGTCGGGCCAAGCGACGAGATGTCGTCGGGGATGATGACCAGGTCGGGCAGGTCGACCTTCGGTATCGGTTTCTCGAAGTCCACCGACGGCAGCACGCGCGCCAGCCAGCGCGGTAGCCACCAGTTCCATTCGTCGAACATCGCCATCAGCGCGGGCACCAGCACCAACCGCACGACGGTCGCGTCGACGGCGATGGCGACCGCGCAGGCGACACCCAACTGGGCCACCAGCGGCATGCCCGCGAACGCGAACCCGATGAACACAGCGATCATGATCAGCGCGGCGCTGGTGATGGTGCGGGCGCTGGTGCTGACACCCCAGGCGACGGCGTCGCGGGTGTTCTTGGTCTGCAGGAACCGCTCGCGGATGCGGGTCAGCAGGAAGATCTCGTAGTCCATCGACAAGCCGAACGTCATTGCCAGCACCAGCGGCGGGATGGTGCTGTCCAGCGACGAGATCGGTTTGAAGCCCAGGTCCTGCAGCCAGCCCCACTGGAAGACGATGACCAGGCTGCCGTAGGCCGCGGCCACCGACAGCACCGTCATCAGCACGCCCTTGAACGCCAGGAACACCGACCGGATCGAGATCAGCAGCATCACGAACGCGATCAGCGCGACGAACCCGAACACCAGTGGCTGCGTCGAGGCCACCCGGTCGTCGAAGTCCTTGATCAGCGCCGTCGGCCCGCCGACGTCGATGCGCGCCCGCGCATCGGAGACGCCCGGCGTCTTCGGCAGTTGCGCCCGCATCCAGTCGACGGTGTCGCGGGCCCCCATGTCCTCGGGGTCGACCGACAACACGGCCGACAGCAGCACCCGCCGATAGTCGTCGCCGAACACCGGCGGCGACACCGTCACCACGTTGGGGCCCTGCGCCATCTTCTGCCGCACCGCGTCGATCGCGGGCTGCTTGGCGTCGGCGGACGCCGCGTTGCCGTCGGGGAACGTCACCAGCACCCGCACCGGACCCAGCGCCCCCGGGCCCAACGCCTGTGCCGCCGCGTTGACACCGCCGCGGATCTCGTGGGTCGGGTCGAACTGGCGCTGCATGCTGTTGCCCAGCACCATCGAGAAGGCCGGCGCGGCCAGGGTCAGCAGGAACGCCGCCGCCACCAGTGCCGAGAGCCACGGCCGCCGCATCACCCAACCGGTCCACCGGCTCCAGAACCGCGACTGTGTGCTCTCCACCCGCCGCGACCAATGCAGATAGGACGACCGCTTGGCGGCCGCCCTGCCGAAGGTGGCGAGCACCGCGGGGGTCAGCGTGGTCGACGTCAGCACCGCGACCGCCACCGCGAGGATCGCGCCGGTGGCCATCGATTTCAGCACCGGGGTGTTGATCAGGTAGATGCCGGTGACCGACGCGATCACGGTGAGCCCCGACAGCAGCACCGCCAGACCGGACGTGGCCATCGCCGCGTCGGCGGCCTGTTGCGGATCACGGCCGGCGCGCAGTTCCTCGCGGAACCGCATGAGAATAAAGAGTGAATAGTCGATGGCCAGTGCGATGCCGAACATCGACACCGTCGATGTGACGAACACCGACATTGCGGTGTACATCGACAGCAGGTAGACCAGTCCCATCGTCACCACCACGGTGGTGATTCCCAACACCAGCGGCATCGCGGCGGCCGCCAGCGAGCCGAACACCGCGAGCAGAACAATCAGGACGATCGGAAGGTTCCACTGCTCGGCCTGTGCGATGTCGTGTTTGGTGGCCAGCGTCGCGGCCGCGCCGAGCGCGCCCTGCCCGATGACGTAGAGCTTGACCTTCCCGTTCTCGGTCTCGCCGGGTTGGTCGCTGTTGATGCCGACCTTCTGGCGCAGTTGTTTAGCCAGGTCGACCACGCCGGTGTTGTTGAAGTCGGGTTGCAGGGTCAGCACGTAGGGGCGGTCGGGTTGCGGCGGCGGCTGCTGGGGGTTCGGTACCACCTTGACGCTGGGCACCTCGGCGGCGATGCGTTGGAGTTGGGCCACCGCGGCGTTCATGTCGTCGAAGGAGGCATCCGCGCGCGGGGCCGCGACCAGGGCCAGCGGCGAGGCGCCCTGGTCGGGGAAGTGCTGCTCGAGTTCGCGCTGCACGTGCAGCGACTGGGAGCCCTCGACCTCGAAGCCACCGCCGGTGAGATTGCCGGACTGGTTGACGGCCAGGTAGACCGAGGGCACCAGGAGAAGCAGCCAAACAGCGAACACCGCCCAGCGATATCTGCGCAGGTTGCTGCTCAAGCGCATCATGAACTGCTGGATAGCGAACTCCCCGCTTTCTGCCCGGCGTTGCGAAGCTGAGCCTATATCAGCGTCGGGTAGGGTATCGGCCCCTGAGCAACGCCTTAAGCAGCTCTAACCCACCTCTCGTGATTGGCCCGTTAAGCGTTACGCACGCTGCGGGCTTCCTGTCCGTCGGCTGCGCGTCCATTCGCCGGATTGGCAACCGCAGCGACACCAGTGGCACTATGTGGCCGAGGACTGCGGGGTCGGGGAAGCCCAATCGTCCGATCGCATGACGTTTGCGGAAGCGTCAAAAGCGTTCGCAACCGTGAGGAGTAATCCATGATTTCGACCGCGAAAGCGTTGCGTCGCAGCCTGTATGCGGTGTTCGCTGCATCGGCGGCCGGTGGCGCGACGGTCGCGGCGCTGGCGGTTCCGTCAGCAACGGCGGCCACCGATCCCTGCGCTGCCAGTGAGCTGGCCAAGACGATCGGTTCGGTGGCGACCTCCATGGGCGCCTACCTCGACACCCACCCGCAGACCAACCAGGCGCTGACGACGATCTCGCAGCGGCAGGCCGGCCCGCAGTCGCTGGCGGCGGTCAAGGCATACTTCGACGCCAACCCGGCGGCCGCCAAGGACATGCAGCAGTTGCAGCAGCCCCTGATCAGCCTTTCCACCCGCTGCCAGTTGCCGATCAGCCTGCCCCAGCTGATGGGCCTGATGCAGGCCACCCAGCAGGGTGCGGGGTCGTTGCAGACCGCGCAGACGATGGGCGTGCCCAGCGCGGTGCTGCCCAGCACGCCGTCGCCGGCGTCGGTGGTCACCCAGGGCACCGGGCCGTTACCGGGTCCGTCGCTGGCCACCAGTCGTTAGCCACGCTGCCTTTCCGCGACGGCGGGTGAGCTGCGGTTTCGCGAGTTTCTCACGATTGGTTAACCGCAAGGCAAGAAAGTCGGCTCCCTTTCTGCTTAGCTTCTTATTGTCGGAACCGCCAATGGTTACGGCCTCTCCACTTCGTCTGAAGGAGCCTGTCCATGTTGCTCTCGGCCCGTACCGCGCGTCGTGCGGTAGCTGGCGCGGTCGGCACCGGTGCGATCGCCGGTGCGATGTTGTTTGGTGCCCTGCCCTCGGCCATGGCCGACGACCCGGCGAATAACCCGCCCAACTGCACCGCTGCCGACCTGGCAGGCGTGGCATCGGGTGTCTCGGCGGCGACGTCGGCATACCTGTTCACCCACCCCGACGTGAACTGGTTCTTCACCAGCCTCGAAGGGCTCCCCCGCGATCAGGTCCGCAGCCAGGTCACCGACTACCTGAACCAGAACCCGCAGACCAAGGCTGATCTGACCGGGATCCGGCAGCCGCTGGTCGATCTGAAGAACCGCTGCGGTACAGCCCCTGCGCCGAACATTCCGTAATTCGCGTGCGGGTTGGTGAATCACCCGCGCAGGAGAGCGCGAGCCGCACGGTGCTGATGGTCGACGACGACCCGGACGTCAGAACCTCCGTTGCCCGCGGACTGCGGCATTCGGGTTTCGACGTTCGGGTCGCGGCGACCGGTAAAGAGGCGCTGCGGCTGTTGTCCAGCGAGTCGCACGACGCGCTGGTTCTCGATGTGCAGATGCCGGAACTCGACGGCGTCGCGGTGGTGACCGCGTTGCGCGCGTTGGGTAACGACATCCCGATCTGTGTGCTCTCCGCGCGTGACACGGTCAACGACCGGATCGCCGGGCTGGAAGCCGGCGCCGACGACTACCTGACCAAGCCGTTCGACCTCGGCGAGTTGGTGGCACGGTTGCACGCGCTGCTGCGCAGGGCGACCAGTTCGGATCGCGCGTCCGACACCATGACCGTCGGACCGTTGACCATCGACACCGCGCGCCGGTTGGTGTTCGTCGGCGGCGAGCGGGTGGAACTGACCAAGCGTGAGTTCGATCTGCTGGCGGTGCTCGCCGAGAACGCCGGTGTGGTGTTGTCGCGGCAACGGCTGCTTGAACTGGTGTGGGGCTATGACTTCGACGTCGACACCAACGTGGCCGACGTGTTCATTTCGTATCTGCGGCGCAAGCTCGAACGCGACGGGCTGCCGAGGGTGATCCACACGGTTCGCGGGATCGGGTACGTGTTGCGAGACGAGCCGTAGGTGAGTCGAGCCTCAGGGAGCCGTAGGTGAGGTTGCCGCGGTCGCTGCGGTCAGCGTCGCTGCGTACCCGGGTGGCGATCGCGTCGGCTGCCGCCGCGGCGGCGGTCGTCGCGGTGTTCACCATCCTCACCTCCGTAGTCCTTGCGAACAACGATGCGCTGCAACTGGATCGGCGGCTCGACTCCATCGTCGACGCGAGTATCAATCCCACGGAGCTCAACGATCCGCGGCGCGGTGTGCTGACCACCGGGCGGTCCAAGTCGACCGGCCAGGTGATGTTCCAGCGCGGCCTGCAGCTGCCGTCGCTACCGTTGGGCACCGCGACGGTCGAAGTGAACGGCGTGGAGTACCGGGTGCGCACGGTCGCCGTCGAACAACAGGGCGGGGTGCTGGTCTCCGTCGGCATCCGCGCCGACAGTATCCTGTTGAACCGCGCCAGGATTCCGCTCTACACGGCGATCGGTGTCGGCACCGTGCTGATCGCTGCGGGGCTCGGCTGGGTGCTGGCCGGCCCGGCGATCCGGCCGTTGCGCAGACTGACCGAGCACACCAAACGGCTGCGCGAGGGCACCGAGGAGATGCCGGAGGTGCGCGGCGTCAGGGAAGCCGAGGACCTGTCCGAGGCGATGAGCGAGATGCTGTACCGGCTGGCCGCCGCCCAGCGCGCGACCACGAATTCGCTTCAGGCGGCGCAGGATTTCGCCGCCAACGCCGCACACGAACTGCGCACCCCGCTCACCGCCATGCGCGCCGACCTGGACACCCTGCGCATCCACGACCTGCCCGCCGAGGAACGAGCCGAGGTGGTGCAGGACCTGTCGCGGGCGCAGCGCCGGGTGGAGGCGATCATCACCGCGCTCGGTCAACTCGCATCTGGTCAGCTGGCGCAGGCCGAGGACCGTGAACTCATCGACGTCACCGATATGCTCGACCGCGTCGCACGCGAAAACATGCGTACCGCAACCGGAGTCGAGATCGTGATCGAAGCCGCCGACGACCTCGGCGCGATTTGGGGCTGGCCCGGCGGCTTACGGCTTGCCGTCGACAACCTGGTGCGTAACGCGGTGACGCACGGGCAGGCGACACGAATTGTGCTGGCCGCCAACCGGTATCAGAATATCCTGACCATCGTCGTCGACGACAACGGCCGTGGACTGCCCGAGGAGGAACATCAGACGGTGCTGGGCCGGTTCTCCCGCGGCAGCAACGCAGCGCCTGGCGGATCGGGCCTCGGCCTGGCGTTGGTGGCGCAGCAAGCGACGTTGCACGGCGGCAGCATCAAGCTGTCCGATGGACCGCTCGGCGGTCTTCGAGCAACGCTGACTATCTCGACTTCGCCTGAGCCACCGGTGAATTCGGATTAGCGGCGAAGCATCGCCGCGACCGCCCGCCAGCCGAGCAGCAGCACCGCCGTCACCAATGAGGCCACCACGACGAAGCTGGTCTGCACCCCCGCCGACGTCGCCTTGCGCAGCAGCATGCCCACCACGACAGTGCATATCCACACGGCGAGCCCGGTGGGGATCACGGTGTACGGCCTGCGCCATCCGCGGATCAGCAACCAGCCGACGAGAGTGCCTGCCAGGAAAGGCCATGCGGTCTGCGCGATCCCGGTGACCGTGAGCCCCTCGGCGTGGCTGCGCCTGCCGATGGTGCAGAACACGATCACGCAGAGGATGTCCGCCAGCAGCGCGGTGGTCGTTCGCTTGCCCCGACCTTCGGTGTCAATCATTGGCGGAGTTCACGTTTCGGGTTCGGGCTCGTGTCGGACCTCGGGGTCGGGGCTGAACTGCGGCGCCCGGTCGTCGTCGAGGGCGGCGTCGGGGTCGATGTCCTTCTCGGTGCGGAACATGAAGAAGAACACCACCCAGCCGATCGCGGAGATGAAGATCCAGCTGACCAACCGGTAGATGAGCATCGCGGAGATCGACGCGGCCAACGTCATACCGGACGACACCAGGCCCGGCACCAGCACCGCCTCGACGACAAGCAGGCCGCCCGGCATCAACGGGATCGACCCGACCGCGCGGGCGGCCGCGTACGCCACCGTCACACCCGCGATCGACGGGTGCCCGCCGGTGGCGTAGCACGCGGCCAGCAGGCAGCCGACGTCGGCGACCCAGTTGAACAGCGACCAGCCGAACGCCTCGCTGAGATCGCGGCGCGACAAACTCACCGATTCCAGCTGGTTCAACGTCTCGCGCCACTTGTCCAGGCCGGCGTCGGACGGCTTGCCGCGCACCGAGTTGAACCACGACAGCAGCCGCACCCCGATGCCGTCGATCAATTCCGGACGGGTCGCCACGGCCTGCGCCAGAATGATCAACGCAATGAAGCCGCCAAGCGAAAAGATGAGCGACAGGGGGTTTTTGCTGGCGCCCAGCATGAAGGCGCCGCCGAGGCCGAGCAGCGCAAGCCCGACCACCTGCAGCGCCCCCGACATCACCAGCTGCCACGATGCCACGACGGGCGACGCGCCCCAGATCCGCTGCTGGCGGTAGATGAAGGTGGCCGACAGCACCGGGCCGCCGGGCAGCGTGGTGGACAGCGCATTGCCCGCGTAGAACGCCGCCTCCGAGCGCCACTGTTTGACCCTGACGCCCGCCGACCGCAGCAGCGTGCGTTGGATCTGCGCGAAGCTGTGCATGGAGCCCATCGCCGCGACGATGGCCACCAGCACCCACCACCAGTTGGCGGAGTAGACGCTGTGCCAGGCCTTGGCCAACTGGTCCCGCACCAACGTCAACTCGACCGCCAGCACGAGCGCGGCCACGCCGAGGATCACCCAGCGGAGCCACCAGTACTTGCCCCGGGTGGGGCGCTCCTGGCTGCGCGCGTCGCTCGCCGGCGCGTCGTGGGACACGTCAATAGGGTAACGGTGCAGTTCGCGCGGATAATGTCGGTGACGCAGGCGCGCCGAGGTCGATTCGCGAGATTCCCTGTAGCGCCGGGGCCTGCCGCTACGCTACCGGCATGCCAGCGGCCCCCTCTTTCGATTCCGTCGCCGATCAGTCGGTGTCTCCGCTAGTCCGCAAAACGGCGGCGTGGGCGTGGCGACTGCTGGTGATCGGCGGCTTCGTGGTGGCCCTGCTGTGGGTGGTGAAGAAGCTCGAAATCCTCGTCGTGCCCGTCGCGCTGGCGACCCTGCTGGCCGCGCTGCTGTTGCCGGTCGTCGATTTCCTGGACCGGCGCGGCGCCCCGCGCGGCGGTGCGGTGGCTCTGGTGCTGCTCGGCGGTTTCGCCGTCGTCGGCGGAATCCTGGCGTTCGTCGTCACCCAGTTCGTCGAGGGCGCGCCTGCCCTCGTCGACCAGATGAGCACCAGCATCAAGGGGGTGGGTGACTGGCTGACCCAGGGGCCGCTGCACGTCAACCAGCAACAGATCGACAGCGCCCGCAAATCCGCGATCGAGGCGCTGCAGAACAACCAGGAGAAGCTCACCAGCGGGGCGCTGTCCACGGCCAGCACGCTGACCGAGATCGTCACCGGCGCGTTGCTGGTCCTGTTCACGCTGATCTTCGTGCTGCACGGCGGGCGCAACATCTACGGGTTCGTCACGAAACTCTTCCCCGAGGATGTGCGGGAGCGGGTGCGCGACGCCGGCCGGGCCGGCTTCCGGTCGTTGGTCGGCTATGTGCGCGCGACATTTCTGGTGGCGCTTGTCGACGCCGTCGGCATCGGCACCGGGTTGGCGATCATGGGCGTGCCGCTGGCGTTGCCGCTGGCGTCGCTGGTGTTCCTGGGCGCGTTCATCCCGCTCGTCGGTGCGGTGATCGCCGGGTTCTTCGCCGTCGTGGTCGCGCTGATCGCCAAGGGCTGGATCTACGCGCTGATCACGCTGGGGCTGATCATCGCCGTCCAACAGCTGGAAGGCCATGTGCTGCAACCCCTTGTGATGGGCCGCGCGGTCTCCATCCATCCGCTGGCCGTGGTGCTGGCGATTGCGGGCGGCGGCGTACTGGCAGGCATCGTCGGCGCGCTGCTGGCCGTGCCGACGGTGGCGTTCCTCAACAGCGCGGTGCGCGTGCTGATGGCCAGAGACCCCGCAGCCGAAGAAGCCGCGCAGGACGCCGAAAGCGCCCCGGTGGTGGCGGCCGCAGCCGACGAGTTGGACGAGCCGCCTGCCGACTAGATCCGGCCCTCGCGCCGCAGCAGGTCCTGTGCGCTGACGCCGCCGCCGCGGCGCTTACGTTCCTCGTCGGGGGTGTTCAGCTTCTCGGTGGCCGCCTCGGCGTCGGATTTGCGCGCGGTCGGGATGGCCGTCGTCGCGGGCGCATCAGCGTTCCCCAGCCGCGGCTTCTGTGTCGGAATCGCGGTGGTCGGCTCATTGCCTGGCTGCGGCCGAGGCGGACGCGGACGTGGTCCGGTAGCGCCCGTGGGCATGGCCCTGGTGGCGTCGGCCGACGGCCGCGCCGGGGGCGCCACGGGTTGACCGGCCGACGGTCCGGTGCCCCGCAATTCGCCCAGCCACGACTCGATTTCACGTTCCTCGCGCGGCGGCGGGGGCGCGGGCCGGTGACCGGTCGCGTTGTTCACGACGTTACGGACCGCGTTCCTGGCCATCGACAGTCGCGTGGTCTGGGGCTCGTCGGCCTGAACACGCCCGGTCGGGATCCGCGTGGTGCCCGCGCCGGACGGCACGTTGGCGCGCGGCGGCGCCGCGATCCGCCCCGGTCGGGGCGAACCCTCCGGATGCGTGGGGTCGTGCGGCGGCCGAGGCCGCGGCGGCACAGGTGCACCGGCGCCGACCAAGGCCTCCGGATTTTCTGAGGGTTCACGCACCGCGGGCCGCTTGCGCTCGTCAGGCAGTTCGGTCTCGCCGAGGCCGAGGCGCTCCTGAATCCGCTTCATCCAGCGCGGCGCCCACCAGCAGTCGTCGCCGAGCAACTTCATCACGGCGGGCACCAGGAACATCCGGACCACGGTGGCGTCCAGCAGCAGCGCGATCAGCAGACCGAACGCCAGGTACTTCATCATCACCAGGTCGGAGAACACGAACGCGCCTGCGACGACGGCCAATACGAGTGCGGCGCCGGTGATCAGCCGGCCGGTGGTGGCGGTGCCGATGCGGATGGCCTCGGCGGTGGACATACCGCGTTCACGGGCCTCCACCATGCGGGACACCAGAAACACTTCGTAGTCGGTGGACAGACCCCAGATCACCGCGATGATCAGACCGATCATCGGTGCCATCAACGGCTGCGGCGTGTAGTTCATCAACCCGGATCCGTGCCCGTCGACGAACATCCATGTCAGCACGCCCATCGTCGATCCGAGCGTGAGCGCGCTCATCACCGCGGCCTTGATGGGCAACACCACCGATCCGAACGCCAGGAACATCAGGATCGTGGTCGTGGTGATCAGCAGCACCACCATCAACGGCAGCTTGTCGAACAGGCTGTGGATGCTGTCCTGTTCCAGCGCGGGCGTCCCGCCGACCGACACCGTGACGCCCCGCGGAGGCGTCAGCGCCCGCAGTTCTGCGATCTTCTTGGCCGCGTCGTTGCGGTTCACCAGACCGTTCTGGATCACCCGAATCGACGGATCCTTCGACGCGCCATCGAGATACGGCCGCGCCTGCCACATCTTCGTCGGGTCGTTGTCCGGGTCGGTGAACCCGGAGATCTGCATCGCCTTGTTGCGGACCTCGGCGACCTGCTGATCGGTGATGGGTTGCCCGTTGTCGCTTTCCATCACGATCGTCAGCGGTTCGGTGCGGAAGCCGGGGAAGATCTTGTCGAACTCCTCCTGCGCGAGGCGCACGGAGTTGTCCGGCGGCAGGTATTTCTCGCTGATGCCGCCGAGAGACAGTGCGCCCAACGGAATGATCAGCGCGATCATCACGATGATGATCGGCACGGCGAACGCGGCGGGCCGCTTCATCACCCGGTTGACCAGCTTGCCCCAGAAGCCCTTCTCGACTTCTTCGCGTGTCTTGGTCTTCTGCGTCTTCTCCGACAGCCACTCCAGGTAGACCCGCATCGGCTTCCAGTTACGGAAGAACGGCACCCGCAGCAGGGTGCGCACCCCGAGGGCGTCGACGCGGGGACCGAGAATGGCGAGCGCGGCGGCCAGCACGGTGATCGACAACGTCGCCGCGAGCATGACCGAGGCGATGATCGCGTAGGTGATGGACTTCAGGAAGCCCTGCGGGAACAGCAGCAGCGGCACCGACGAGGCGACCAGGATCACCGCGGAGAACATGATGGTGCGGCCCGAGGTCATCACGGTTCGCCGGACGGCGGCCTCGGTGTCGTAGCCCTCGGCGATCTCCTCACGGAACCGGCTGACCATGAACAGGCCGTAGTCGACGGCGATGCCAAGGCCCATCAGGGTCACCACCGGTTGGGCGAAGAAGTGCACCGGCATGAACTCGGCGACCAGTCGCATGATGCCCAGCGCACCCGCGATGGTCAGGCCGCCGATGATGCCGGGCAACGCGGCCGCGACGACGCCGCCGAACACGAAGAACAGCACCACGCACACCAGCGGGATGGCGGCGACCTCGGCGCGCCTCTGGTCGTCGCCGATGGTGCCGGTCAGTTCGGCGGCCAGCGGTTGCAGGCCGGCCATCCTGAAGTCGACGCCCTCGTCCTTGACGCTGAGCAGGTCGTCCTTGACCTTCTTGTAGTTGTTCAGGATCGCGTCGTCGTTGTCGCCCTTGAGCTGGATCGACATGAACGCGTGCTGTTTGTCGGCGTCGGCCATGGTCTTGAGCACATCGGGGCTCTTGAAGTAGCCGATCGACCGCAGAATCTCGTCGGGGTGATCCTTTTCGACCTTGTCCAGGTTGTCGAGGATCTTCTTCTTGAACTCAGGGTCGTCGACGGTCTTGCCCTCGGGCGCCGTATAGATCCCGATGATGTGGCCCGACGTATCGCGTCCGTAGGCCTTGTCGGCGACCACCGACGCGTGCACGGACTGACTGCCGTCGTCGTAGAAGCCGCTCTGGGTGACGTGGCTGCCGAGGCTGATGCCGAATACGCCGCCCCCCAGGCAGAGTGCGACCATGACACCGATCACTATGTATCGGTATCGGTACACCGTTCGACCCCACCAGGCGAACACGTGAACTCCTTCTAAGTCTGTGGCTACCCGCGCATTTCCAGTTGTCTACACGCGCGAGGCCAGTAGGGAGGACAGCGGCCGGAATGGCTGCAGCCAAGCCCCCTGCTCGGGCAGCGAATCAAGGCCGATTCGCGGTAACGGCTCCCGGAAAACACCAGGTATGTCTTCCAGATCGACGAACTCCAAGGTATCCGACGCTAACGCCCAACTGGCATGTTCGCGAAATCCCAGCACCGCCACAGGCACGCCCTCGCGGGCGATTTCCTCCAGTGGCGCTTTGAACGCTTGACCATCGGCGGAAGCCACCAACACGCCGGCCAGCCCCTCGCTGCGCCGGAGTGCGATGTGGTCGAGCATGTCGCTGTCGACGTCGCTGTCTTCATCGATCTTCGGTTTTGCGAAGACCGCGAAACCCACGTTACGCAATGCCTCCACCCACGGTCGAACAACATCGGCACTACCTGGGGCGATGTTGGTGAACACCGTCGCCTCCGGCTCGAGTGTGAGGTCCGGACGGGTGGACGACAACTCGGCGGTGCGGGACAGCAGCCAACGGCCGAGGGCGTCGAATCGGGGCCGGTGTGCGGCGGTGGGTCTGCCGCCGAGGATCGAGCCGAGGCCCATGTCCAGGTTGGGCGCGTCCCAGACCAGCAGCACGCGGGCGGTCGCATCGGTCGGCATCGGCTGCGGCGGCGCCACGTCGTCTGTCTGCGGATCTACGTGCCGGATGTCTTCGGTCAGACTCATGGCTGCTTCTCCCAGAGCAGTTCGGCAACGGCACTGCCCGCATGCTGGGCCTTGCCTTCGTATTTGGTCACAGGTCGCTGTACCGAGATCGGCAGTGCCTGCTGCTCGGTGACGCGGCGGAACCGCGGTTCGGCGTCCCCCACCTGGGCGATCTGTTCGGCGTAGCCGGCGTGGTCGGTGGCGGCGTGCAGCACGCCGCCGGGCCGCAGGCGATCGGCGATCAGCGCGACCGTCGCAGGCTGCAGCAGCCTGCGTTTGTGGTGGCGCGCCTTCGGCCAGGGGTCGGGGAAGAAGACTCGGACGCCGGTCAGTGAGTCCGGTCCGAACATGTGCTCGAGCACGTCGACGCCGTCGCCGCGGATCAAGCGGATGTTGGTGACGCCCTCGCGGTCGATCGCGGACAGCAGCTGGGCCAGGCCGCGCTTGTAGACCTCGACCGCCACCACGTCGAGATGCGGTTCGGCCTTGGCCATCGCCAGTGTCGAGATGCCGGTGCCGCTGCCGATCTCCAGGACGACCGGCGCCGAGCGGCCGAACCAGGCTTCGGTGTCCAACAGCGGGGCGGGTCCGTCGGCGTCGCGCGCCTGCATGCCCATAACGGGCCACAGCCGCTCCCAGGTGGCCTGCTGGCCGCCGGACAGGGTCGACCGCCTGGCCCGGAAGCTGGTGACCCGACGATGCAAATGCGGCCCGGGGACGTCGGACCCCGGAGCCGGGCAGCCGGCGACATCGGACCCCGGAGCCGGGCAGCCGGCGACATCGGACCCCGGAGCCGGACAGCCGGCGACATCGGACCCCGGAGCCGGACAGCCGGCGACATCGGACCCGGGCGCTTGCATCCGTCCATGGTCGCTCATAACAAGCTGAGTACCCGCATCGTGGTGCAGATTGATACGCAACAGTTGCCTTCGACTGGTACTGGGGACAACCGTTCGCGACCCGGGCCCGAAGGTGCCACGATGACGGCACCACTCGGGAAGGCCGCCAGATTTTCGTCGATACGCTGCTGCGATTCGCTGAGCACCGCAACGATCCGCGGTTATCTCGTGTCATAGCACGTCTGACGGATCCGCTGCGGGTTGCTGTGCTGGGTCGCGACGGCGTCGGACGTAGCACTGCGGCGGCAGCACTGGCGGCCGCCGGCGTCGCCGTCACGGCCGATGCAACGGGTGCCGATGTGCACGTGTTGGTGATCGCGGAGACCCTCAAACCCGAGGACCGCGCCGCGTTGGCAGCCGCCGCCCGGCCGGTGGTGACGGTGCTCAACAAGGCCGACCTGACCGGCCTCGGTGACGGCGGCCCGCTGCCGCGGGCAAATCGGCGCGCCGCCGACCTGCGGGCGCAGACGGGGGTGCCGACGGTGCCGATGGTCGCACTGCTGGCCACCGCCGAACTGGACGACGAGTTGATGCGGGCATTGCACACGCTGCTCGCCGAGCCCGCGGACATGACGTCGACGGACGGGTTCGTCTCGTGTCGGCATTCGCTGACGCCCGTGCTGCGCCGACGACTGCTCGCGTCGCTGGACCGGTTCGGCATCGCCCGCGCGCTGCTCACGCTCGATGAAGGCGGCGACGTGTCAGCGGCGCTGCGGCGCGCCAGCCAGATCGACCGGGTGGTTGCACACATCCACGCCGCGGGCGCGCAGGTGCGGTATCTCCGGTTGCGGGCCGCGATCATTGAATTGCATGCTCTGGCTGTGCAATTCGGGGACGACGGGCTCAGCCGACTGCTCACCGCCGACGCGGCTGTGCTGGCCGCGATGACGGCGGCGGTCGACGTGCTGGAGGCCGCGGGAGTCGGTGTGGACCGCAGCCAGGACGCGGCGGCGCATCTGCGTCGCGCGGTGCATTGGCGGCGCTACAGCCTGGGACCGGTCAGCGCGCTGCACCGGCAATGCGGCGCCGATATCGCGCGGGGCTCACTGCGTCTGCTCGGGCAGGTCCATGTCTGATCCGGTGGCCAAGGCCGATGCCGTGGTCGCGGCCGTCAATCCGGGGCTGACGTCGCCCGGCGTGCAGACCAGGGACGTGGTGCTCGTGACGGGCCCGTGGCTGGCGGGTACCAGCAGCCTGATCGCCGCGCTGCGCGAGCGGATGCCGGAGCACACGTTCGTCGAATCAGACGAGCTGGGCCCCGCGCATGCGCCGACCGCGGTGGTGTTCGCGGTGTCAGCGATCGCCTCGTTGACCGAATCCGATTGCGCTCTACTGGATCTCGCCGCGAACTACACCGACCTGATCGTCGGTGTGGTGACCAAGATCGACGCGCACCGCAATTGGCGCGACGTGCTGGCCGCCGATCGCGCGTTGCTCGCGGCGCGTGCGCCACGCTACGAGCATGTCCGATGGGTGGGCGCGGCGGCCGCGCCGGATCTCGGCGAACCGAGGCTCGACGACCTCGTCGGCGTGCTGCGCCAGCGGCTCGGCGATCCTGACGTGCCACGGCGGAATAGGTTGCGCGCGTGGGAAGTCCGGCTCACCGCGGTGATCGACCGCTATCAGGCCGAGGCCGAGGGCGCGGACCGCCAGGCGCGAGTGACGTCGCTGCGAAAGAGCCGCGACGACATCCTGAGAGGCAGGCGCCTCTCGAAGTCCGAACACACCATCGCGCTGCGCAGCCAGATCCAGCAGGCCCGAGTGCAGCTGACCTACTTCGCGCGCAACCGCTGCACATCGGTGCGGGCCGAACTGCAGGAGGACGCCGCCGACGTCAACCGGCGAAAGCTCGGCGCCTTCGAGTCCTACGTGCACACCCGCGTCGACGAGGTGATCGATGAGGTGGACGAGGGCATCACCACACACCTCGGCGACGTCGCGACCGAACTCGGACTGTCGGCGCCCGAACCGCCCCCGCCTGCGGTCAAACCAGAGGTGACCCGCCCACCGGTGAAGTCCCGGCGGCTGGAGACGCAGCTGACGATGGTCCTGGGTGCAGGCTTCGGCTTCGGGGTCGCGCTCGCGACCACCCGCCTGTTCGCGGGGCTCGCGCCAGGGCTGACGATCGCGGGATTGGCGGCGGGCGGCCTGGTCGGATTGCTCCTGACGGTCTGGGTGGTCGGGATCCGTGGCCTGCTGCAGGACCGGGCGGTGTTGGACCGCTGGGTCACCGACGTGACCGCCGCGCTGCGCGCGACGGTCGAGGAGCGGGTGGCCACCCGGGTGCTGTCGGCGGAGACCACGCTCGCCACGGCGCTCGCGGCTCGCGACGAGATGGAGAGCACGGCCGCGGCCGACCGGATCGCCGAGATCGACGCCGAACTGCGCGAACATGCGGCGGCCACCGCCAAGGCGGCGGTGGCGCGGGACCGCAGGCTGCCGCCGCTGCGGCAGGCCCTCGATGCGGTGCGCAATGAGCTGTACGGCGCGGCGGTCCGGACGGACTAGCTACCTATATATGTAGTCAGTTGAGAACTGAATCGGTACAACGCCACGGATTGCGCATCTGAATCGTTCCTGTGAGTGATCGGACATGCTCCCAATTAACCGCGGGAATGTGACCCACGTTAACCTCGGTACAGGGACGACCGGATGTGCCGCCGTTCCCACTTGATCGGCGCATCGGGGCCTGCGTCCTGGCAAAAACCTACGCAGGAGAGTTTTGATGACAGCAGCGACCATTCCAGGTCTGGACACCGCCCCGACTAAGCACAAGGAGTTGCTCGCCTGGGTCTCCGAGGTCGCGGAGCTCACCCAGCCGGACCGCGTGGTGTTCGCCGACGGATCTGACGAGGAGAACGCGCGGCTGTGCGAACAGCTGGTGGCGGCAGGAACCTTCAAGAAACTCAACGAAGAAAAGAAGCCGAACTCGTACCTGGCGTTGTCGGACCCGTCCGACGTAGCGCGGGTGGAGTCGCGCACCTTCATCTGTACCGAGCGTGAGATCGACGCCGGCCCGACCAACAACTGGATGGACCCGGCCGAGATGCGCGGCATCATGACCGACCTCTACCGCGGCTGCATGCGTGGTCGCACCATGTATGTGGTGCCGTTCTGCATGGGCCCGCTCGGTGCCGAGGACCCCAAACTCGGTGTCGAGATCACCGACTCCGAATATGTCGTCGTGTCGATGCGGACCATGACCCGGATGGGTCAGGCCGCGCTGGACAAGATGGGCACCGACGGCTTCTTCGTCAAGGCGCTGCATTCGGTGGGCGCACCGCTCGAGCCCGGACAAAAGGATGTGCCGTGGCCGTGCAACGACACGAAGTACATCACCCACTTCCCGGAGACCCGCGAGATCTGGAGCTACGGCTCGGGTTACGGCGGCAACGCGCTGCTCGGCAAGAAGTGCTACTCGCTGCGCATCGCCTCGGCGATGGCCCACGACGAGGGCTGGCTCGCCGAGCACATGCTGATCCTGAAGCTGATCAGCCCGGAGAACAAGGCGTACTTCGTCGCCGCGGCGTTCCCGTCGGCGTGCGGCAAGACCAACCTCGCGATGCTGCAGCCGACCATTCCTGGCTGGCGCGCCGAGACCATCGGTGACGACATCGCCTGGATGCGGTTCGGCAAGGACGGCCGGCTGTACGCGGTCAACCCCGAGTTCGGCTTCTTCGGCGTCGCACCCGGCACCAACTGGAAGTCCAACCCGAACGCGATGAAGACCATCGACGCGGGCAACACCGTCTTCACCAACGTCGCGCTGACCGACGACAACGACATCTGGTGGGAAGGCCTCGAGGGCGACCCGCAGCACCTGATCGACTGGAAGGGCCGCGACTGGACGCCCGACTCCGACGAGCCGGCCGCGCACCCGAACTCGCGTTACTGCACCCCGATGTCGCAGTGCCCGACGCTGGCTCCCGAGTGGGACGACCCGCAGGGTGTGCCGATCTCGGCGATCCTGTTCGGTGGCCGCCGCAAGACGACGGTGCCGCTGGTGACGCAGGCCCGCGACTGGCAGCACGGCGTCTTCATCGGTGCCACGCTCGGCTCCGAGCAGACCGCCGCCGCCGAAGGCAAGGTCGGCACCGTCCGGCGTGACCCGATGGCGATGCTGCCGTTCCTCGGCTACAACGTCGGCGACTACTTCGCCCACTGGATCGACATCGGCAAGAACGCCGACGAGTCGAAGATGCCGAAGATCTTCTTCGTCAACTGGTTCCGTCGCGGTGAGGACGGCCGCTTCCTGTGGCCGGGCTTCGGCGAGAACAGCCGCGTGATGAAGTGGATCATCGACCGCGTCGAGCACAAGGCGGACGGCAAGACCACGCCGATCGGCATCGTGCCGACCGCCGGGGATCTGGATTTGTCGGGGCTCGACGTCGACCCCGCCGACGTGGACGCCGCGCTGGCGGTCAACGTCGACGAGTGGCGCAAGGAGATCCCGCTGATCGAGGAGTGGTTCGAGTTCGTCGGCGAGAAGCTGCCGACCGGCATCAAGGACGAGTTCGACGCGCTGAAGCACCGGTTGGCCGAAGCCGACTAGTCTTCCGCGAAAAGACGCAAAAGTGCCCAAATCCGTTGGATTTTGGGCACTTTTGCGTCTGTTCGTCAGTTCGGAGCCACCTGGGTGACGGTCGGCGGGTTGGTCTTGCGGACGAAGGCGCTTCTGCGGACGTCCGGGGGTTGGCATGCTTCCATCACGCCCGGCAGCAGCGCGCACACGTTGATCGATCTTTGCGGTACGGGTGCGTTCAGCGCGACGACCGCCGCGGCGGCGGCCACAGCGGATGCACCGATCATCGCGAAGTACTTACGCACTCAAGCGAATTTACCGCCGTTGCTGCGCTGGAATCAGTCCGCACAGATGCTTGGGGGCAGATCCACAGGTCGCTTTACGTTTGCTGGAGGCGGGCGCGCGTGATCTCGATCTGCTCCAGCGCATATGTCGCCCTGCCGGCGTAGGTCATCTCCGCGCCCGCACGCGCGAGTGACAGATACGTCTGCTCGCCGAGCACCTCCCGTAGATGCGCTGTGGCCCTTGTGATTTCGGGAAACGTCGCCTGGGATATCGCCGAAGCGTCGAACGAGCTGATCTTGGCCGCCTGCTCATAACAGCCAAGCCGGTCGAAGACGACCGTGAGAAGGCCGAGCGGACCCGAGATGAACGTCAGACTGCCCGAGTCGTAATACGTCCGGATCGCCAGCGACAGGTATTCGAGAGCGTTCGCCGGGTCCGCGTGATCGAACGCCACGCTCGACAAGGTCGAGGCGAGAACGGATTCCATCTGCCGAACACCGACGGCCTGGGAGACCGCCAGCGCGCGCTGAAGCGCCTCGTACGCGGCCTCGGGGTTGCGTTTGCGCTCGATGTACCCATACGCGAACAGCGCTCCGGTGACCAGTGTCGGATTGTCGACGGTGTCGACGACGGCGAACAACTCCTTTGACGCCGCCTGCGCCTCCTCATGCGCTCCCGCGAAGGTATACGCGAAGACCAGGTGCGGGAGCATCCACAGGCGATGTTCCGGCCACCTCGAGAGCGACCGTCGGGCCCACTCGACACACCGTTCGGGGCTGGCTGAGTAGAGCCAACCGCCGCCGATCGCGGCATGGAGTCCGACGTGCACCGCGTCGAAGCGCCCGTCGTCGATGGCTTCCTCGGCGGCTGTCATATAGGCGAGGAAGTTGTCGTTTCGACCGGTCAGATAACACATGGCCGCCGTCATGTAGAGCTGCGCAAGGCGCGGGTGCGCCACGGCCCGTGCGGATTCCAGGAGTTCCTCCGCCCATCCGAACGGCTCGTACTGCTCGACGTAATAGCCGAGCAGCGCCGCGCAGACCGCGATCGGGGCTGCGACGTCCAGATTGTTTCTGTCCGCGGCGAAGCGGAACGCGGTGCGCAGGTTCGCCAGTTCGGTGGTGAACCATTCGTAAGCCTCGCGCTGTCGTGGACCAGCCCAGGTGGTCATCACGTCGGCCTCGCGTTCCGCGAAGTACCTCGCGTGCGCGAGACGGGCGGCGTCGGCCGCGTCAGTGGCGGTCAGCTGCTCCGCCGCGAACTGGCGGATGGTCTCCAGCATCAGGTACCTGGTCCGGGATGTGGATCGATCCGCGACGAGAAGCGACTTCCGCACCAGCGCGTCGAGAACATCGAGGGTCGCCAGTTCGTCGGCGGACTCGCCGACGGCGCATGCACCGCCCAGATCGAATCCGCAAGAGAACACCGAACACCTTGCCAGTAGGTCCCGTTCGGTGTCGTCGAGCAGGTCGTACGACCACTGCACCGCGTGCCGCAGCGTCTGGTGTCGTTCTAGCGCGCGCCGTGAGCCGACCAGCAGACGGAATCGATCGTCGAGTCGGTCGCGCACCTCGACCGCGGTCATGGAGACCATTCGCGATGCGGCGAGTTCGATGGCCAGTGGGATGCCGTCGAGTCGACGGCAGATCTCCACGACGGCGGTGGCCTCGTCGGGCGCCGACATCGAGGCGTTGGGTGAGACGGTCTGCGCGCGGTCCATGAACAGGGTCACCGCGGCCGAGTCGACGCCGTTGGCGACGTCGAGGGAGGGGACAGGCCATAGTTGTTCGTCGTTGAGCCCCAACCCTTCTCGGCTTGTCGCGAGAATCTGCACCGACTGCGACTTGGCGAAGATCGCGTCGATCACATCGGCCGTCGCATCGAGAACGTGCTCGCAGTTGTCGAAGACGAGCAATCGCGACCGGCCCTCCAGCGCCGCGGCGAGACTGTCGGACATGTTCTGGTCCGCCTGTTGCGTGATGCCCATCGCGGCGGCCACCGCCTCAGGCACAGCGGCCGGATCGTCGACGGCGGCCAGCTCGACGACGAACACACCGTCCGCGAAATCGGTTGCCGCACGTGACGCGACCTCCAACGCCAGTCGCGTCTTACCGACTCCGCCTACACCGGTCAGTGTCACCATGCGGTGCGCCTTCAACGCCGTCTCGACCTCCGCGACGTCGGCCTGGCGGCCGACAAAACTGGTTGGCGGCAGCCGCAGATTTCCCGGGACGGAGTCGACGGTCGCCAGCGGCGGGAAGTCGGTCCGCAGACCGGACGCCCGGACCTGGTACACGTCGACGGGGCCGGCGATGTCGCGCAACCGCTTTGAGCCGAGGGCAATCAGGTCCAGCCCGGAGACCAGGCCCGCCGTTGCGCCGTCGAGCAGGATCTGACCGCCGTGGCCGGCCGACATCATCCGCGCGGTTCGATTGAGGACGGTGCCGAAGTAGTCGCCGCCGCGGAGTTCCGCCTCTCCGGTGGCGATGCCCATCCGCACCGGAAGCTCCAGCAACCGCTGCGCGGCGACGGCCGCATCGACCGCCGAGCGCGGAGACGTGAACACCGCGCACATGCCGTCGCCGGTGTAGTTGAACACGGAACCGCCGTGGCCTTCGACCGCCCCGCGCAGGACCTCGTTGTGCGTTTCGAGCGCTGTCCGCATCGCCGCGGCGTCGGTCTCCCACCGCCGCGTCGAGCCTTCGATATCGGTGAAGAAGAAGGTCAACACGCCCGACGGCGGGCGCGGCTGACCTGCATCGGCCATCGCGCACCCCCGATCCCCCCGGTGCCGTAATCGTAGATTCGCGCAGCACAGGGAGGGTGAACACGGGGGTCTTGACACCTGTCAAGTTGATCATCGTAAAGTCGGCATATGCAGATTCGGGAACACGCAGAGGCCCACCCCGACAAACCGGCCGTCATCATCCATCCGTCGGGGACGGTGCTGACGTTCGCCGAACTCGAGGCGCGGGCCAACCGGCTGGCCCACTTCTTCCGCAGGCACGGCCTGCGCGAGGGCGACGCTGTCGCGATCCTGATGGAGAACAACGAGCACTTCCACGCCGTCATGTGGGCGGCGCGGCGCTGCGGGCTCTACTACGTCCCGATCAACACCCATCTGACCGCGGCCGAGGTCGCCTACATCATCGACAACAGCGGCGCCAAAGCCGTCGTCGGTTCCGCTGCGCTGAAGAAGACGTGCGAGAACCTCGCCGAGCACACCGTGCCTCCGCTGCGGATCATCGCCGATGGCGAATTGGACGGCTGGCACCGCTACCCGGAATGCGTTGCGGATCAACCAGATACGCCCATCGACGACGAGATCGAAGGCGACCTGCTGCAGTACTCCTCCGGCACCACCGGCCGCCCCAAGGGCATCAAACGCGAACTGCCGCACCTGCCGCCCGACGAAGTGCCCGGCCTGATGTCGATGTTGGTCAGCTTCTGGCTCGATCCCGACGCCGTCTACCTCAGCCCCGCCCCGCTGTACCACACCGCGCCATCGGTGTGGTCGATGCAGATTCAGGCAGGCGGCATCACGACCGTCGTTTTGGAGAAGTTCGACGCCGAGGGCTGTCTGCAGGCGATCCAGCAGCACCGCGTCACCCACGGCCAGTTCGTGCCGGTGATGTTCACCCGGATGCTGAAGTTGCCCGAAGCCGTCCGCGAGCGCTACGACCTGTCCAGCCTGAAGCGGGTGATGCACGCCGCCGCACCGTGCCCCGTCGAGATCAAGAAACAGATGATCGACTGGTGGGGGCCGATCGTCGACGAGTACTACGCCTCATCGGAGGCGATCGGGTCGACGTTGATCACCGCGGAGGACTGGTTGGCGCATCCCGGGTCGGTGGGCAAGCCGATGGCGGGCGTACTGCACATCCTCGACGAGGACGGCAACGAGTTGCCGCCGGGCCAGGCGGGTGAGATCTACTTCGAGGGCGGCCTCGACTTCGAATACCTCAACGATCCGGAGAAGACCGCCAAGTCACGCGATGCGCACGGCTGGAAAACCGTGGGCGACATCGGTTATCTCGACGAGGACGGCTACCTGTACCTGACCGACCGGCGCCACCACATGATCATCTCCGGCGGGGTGAACATCTACCCGCAGGAGGCGGAGAACATGCTGGTGACCCACCCCAAGGTGATGGACGCCGCGGTGTTCGGCATCCCGGACGACGAAATGGGACAGAGCGTCAAGGGCGTCGTCCAGACGGTCGATCCTGCCGACGCCACCGACGAATTCGGCGAGGATCTGCTCGGCTGGCTGCGGGATCGGTTGGCGCACTACAAGTGTCCGCGGTCGATTTCGTTCGAAGCGCAATTGCCGCGCACCGATACCGGCAAGCTGTACAAGCAGGAGCTGATAAACAAGTACTCGTGATCGAGCTGTCGGGAGGTGTGCTCCTCGCCGTTGGCACGCCTTCCGACGACGCGACATTCACGCTGACCGAAAACGACTGCGACGACCGTCGCGCGATCACCGTGCCCTCGGTGTCCTACGCGCTGGCCGAACTCACCGAGCGCTGCGCGCGCTGGCCGCAGGCGGCCGCCGTCTGCGACGACGTGTTGCGCTCGATCGATCCGGCAGGCCCAACCCGCTCGGGGGTCGTCACCGAATCGCTGGCTTACTCGACCCTGCAGTCCGGTCCGGAGTTCGCGCGCTGGCTCGCCGAACGCGGGCCCGCCACCGTGCCCGACCTGCAGGACCCCGTACAGGCCGACCGCATCGGCGAACGTCTGCACGTCCGCTTCAATCGCCCGCAGCGGCACAACGCGTTCTCCACCGACATGCGCGCGGCGCTGCTCGAGGCGCTCGAGGTTGCCCGGCTGGACCCCTCGGTGACGGAGGTGCTGCTGACCGGCAACGGCCCCTCGTTCTGCAGCGGCGGCGATCTCGCCGAGTTCGGCACCTTCGCCGATCCGGCCACCGCACACCTGTCCCGCACCCGTCACAGCCCTGCACTCGTGCTCGACGAGTTGACCGCCCGCCTTGGCCGCAACTGCCGCGCCGAGTTGCACGGCCAGGTGCTCGGCAGCGGGTTGGAGATGGCCGCCTACTGCGGCTGGGTGCGGTCGCATCCCGACGCCGTGTTCGGGCTTCCAGAGCTCAGCCTGGGTCTGATCCCCGGCGCCGGAGGGACGGTGAGCATCACCCGGCGCATCGGCCGGTGGCGGACGGCGTATCTGGTGCTGTCCGGTTGCACCATCGACACGGCGACCGCCCTGCGGTGGGGGCTGATCGACGAGTGTCGCAGCGGCTAGCGGCCAACAGTGGCAGGCTAATCGGCATGGGGTTGCCCAGCATGCGACCCACTGGCTGGTTCCAGGTCGCTTGGAGTGCCGACCTAGAGGTCGGCGACGTCAAGCCGCTGCATTACTTCGGTGTCGAGTTGGTGGCCTTCCGCGATCTCGACGGGGTTGTGCGTGTCCTCGACGCGCACTGTCAGCACATGGGCGCCGACATGTCCAGGGGCGGCTGCGTGGTCGAGGGCGGTATCCAGTGCCCGTTCCACGGCTGGGTGTGGAGCGGCGACGACGGACGCAATGTCCGCATCCCGTACGAACCGTGCGCCGACGACAACGGGCGGGTGCGCTGTTGGCCGACGGCGGAACTCAACGAGTGCATCTACGTGTGGCATGATCTGCGGCGCCGACAGCCCGCGTGGCCCGCGCCCCGGGCGTGGGGCGGAATGGACTGCCGGATCGGCAAGCATTGGTTCCGCCCGATCGGGCCGGACGAGAAACAGTTCTTCGCCGGTGTGACGGTGCATCCGCAGGTGGTCGCCGAAAGCTCGGTCGACCGACAGCATTACCGGTTCGTGCACAAGGTCCCGGTCAGCCCGACCCTGCTCGCGTCGCGGTCCGACGCCTCCAGCTGGCATGCCACCATCGGCTTCGGTGGCGGCGATCCCGTCGAGATATGTTGGTACGGGCTGGGTTTGAGCTTCAGTTGCGAAGACCACGGCGACGGCATGCAGATCATCTCGATCTGCCCGACGCCGGTCGACGACAGCAACACCGACATCTTCGCCACCTACTGGGTGTCCGAAGACCTCGACTACGACGACCGCCTGGCCGCCGCCAAGCGGATGCTGCCCGCCGATGTCGAAATCTGGTCGCACCTGCGCTATCTCGACCGTCCCGCGTTGGCGCCGTCGGAGGCCGACGAACATCGCGACCTGCGGGCCTGGGCCCGCGCGTTCTACCCGCCCGCTCAGCCCGATCTGCGCAGCGTCACCCGGTAGGTGTACTGCTCGGGCAGGAAGTGGCTGACCGACAACTCCACCGGCCTGCCGCCGGCGTCCGAATACAACCGGTCCACCCGCAGCATGGCATGCCCCGGCTGACACCCGACCGCACCGGCAACGGCGTCGTCGGCGGGCGCCACCGTGATCGATTGCGCCGCTTCGGCTATCGGCTCGGCCAGATGCGGCTCCAGCAAGCCGATCACCGTGTGGGTACTCACCGTGCCGTCGGTCAACGATTCCAGTACGGGCTGCGCCACCGATGGCACCAGGTGGACCGTCGTCGCCACGAACGGAACGCCGTCGTGAAGTCGCCGGAACACCACCGAATACACCACGTCGTCGTCCAGGCGCAGCCTGCTGGCCGCATCGACGTCGACGCGGCGCCGCAACCCCGCCAGCACCTCCATCGAGGTGTCGTCGGACAGGCTCATCAGGTCCTCGATCGACCCGAGTTGGCGCAGATACCGCTCCGGTTCGCTGGCGTAGGTGCCGCGGCCAGGCACCCGGTACACCGCACCCTCTGCCACCAGGTCCTGGAATGCCCGCCGCACCGTCTGCCTCGACAAGCCGTGCTGCGCAACCAGTTCCGATTCGGTGGGCAGTCGGGCTCCGTCGCTGTACCGGCCCGCGGCGATCTCGTCGCGCAGTCGTTCGCGCAGCACCTGGTACGCGGGTTTCATCAGATTCCGCCGCGCGCCACCAATTGACTCGCGATCACGTTGCGTTGAATCTCGTTGGTGCCTTCACCGACGATCATCAGCGGCGCGTCGCGGAAGTACCGTTCGACGTCGAATTCGGTGGAATAGCCGTAGCCGCCATGGATCCGGACGGCGTTCAACGCGATCTCCATGGCCACCTCGGAGGCGAACAGTTTGGCCATGCCCGCCTCCATGTCGGCGCGTTCGCCCGCGTCGTAGCGGTCGGCGGCATAAAAGGTGAGTTGGCGGGCGGCGGTCAACTTGGTGGCCATATCGGCCAGGTAGTGGCCGACGGCCTGGTGCTTCCAGATCGGCTGGCCGAAACTCTCCCGATCCTGCGCGTACTGCAGCGCGTCCTCCAGCGCCGCCGACGCCACGCCCAGCGCGCGCGACGCCACCTGAATGCGGCCCGTCTCAAGGCCTTTCATCATCTGCGCGAAGCCCTTGCCCGGTTCGCCACCGAGGATCGCGGACGTCGGCACCCGATAGTCGTCGAACGTCAACTCGCACGACTCGACACCCTTGTAGCCCAGCTTGGGCAGATCTCGCGACACCGTCAGGCCCTCACCGTGTTCGGCGAGGACAACCGAAATCCCTTTGTGCGCGGGCTTGGCCGCGGGATCGGTCTTGCACAGCAGAGCGATCAGTCCGGACCGCCGCGCGTTGCTGATCCAAGTCTTGGAACCGTTGATCACCAACTCGTCGCCGCTGGCCAACGCGGTGGTTTTCATGTTCTGCAGATCGCTGCCGCCGCCGGGTTCGGTCAGCGCCATGGTGGCCCGTAGTTCACCCGTCGCCATCGCGGGCAGGTAGGTGCGCTTCTGCTCGTCGGTGCCGAACAGTGTCAGCAGCTTGGCGACCACGGTGTGGCCGCCCATCGCGCCCGCCAGGCTCATCCATCCCCGCGAGAGTTCCTGGGTGACCAGCACGTAGCACCGAGTCGACACCGGCACCCCGCCGTACTCCTCGGGCACCGCCAACCCGTAGATCCCCAGGCGTTTCATCTCTTCGATCCACGCCTCGGGGTAGGTGTTGGCGTGCTCGACGTCGCGGACAGTGGGTTTCACATCCCGGTCGACGAATGCCCGCACCGTCTCGACCAGCATGGCTTCTTCTGCATCCATTTGTACGGCCATATTGACACTTTGTCCGACCAAATGGCAACATCAGCGCTCGTGAGCGGCCCATACTTCGACGACCTCGAGGTCGGTCAGGTCTTCGACTCGGCGCCGTCGATGACTTTGAGTGAAGGCGCCGCAGGCGTGCACCAGGCGATCATCGGTGACCGCCTGCGGCTCGCACTGGATGCGCAACTGGCCTACGCGGTCACCGGGGCGACCGCGCCGCTCGCGCACCCGGCGTTGGTCTGCGATGTGGCGATCGGCCAGAGCACGCTGGCGACGTTGCGGGTCAAGGCCAATCTGTTCTATCGAGGGCTGGAGTTTCACCGCTATCCCGTCATCGGCGACAGCCTGTTCACCCGGACCGAGGTGGTGGGCCTCAAGCAGAACTCGGCCAAACCGGGTCGCGCCCCGACCGGACTGGCGGCGCTGCGGATGACCACCGTCGACCAGGTCGGCCGCCTGGTGCTCGACTTCTATCGCTGCGCGATGCTGCCGTTGAGCGCCGACCGCGAAACCGGGCACAACGACAACCTCGCGAACATCGGCGCGGAACTCACCACGCCGCCGGATCCGACCTCCGACTGGGACGCCGACGTGTACCGGGCGCGAGTGCCGGGTGCACATTTCGACCCTGGCATGGCAGGCGCGGTGCTGCAGAGCACGGCCGACGTGGTCACCAGCGCACCGGAGCTGGCCCGGCTGACGCTCAATGTCGCTGCCACCCACCATGATTGGCGGGTCGGCGGGCAGCGGCTGGTGTATGGCGGGCACACCATCGGACTGGCGCTGGCGCAGACCACGCGACTGCTGCCCAATCTGGTCACCGTGCTCGGCTGGGAGTCCTGCGACCACATCGGTCCGGTACACGAAGGCGACACCCTGCACAGCGAGGTGCACGTCGAGGCGGCGGATCCGTTGCCGGACGATCGTGGGGGGGTCCTGAAGTTGAGGTCGCAGGTGTACGCGGTCCCAGGGGGTAGGAGCGCAGCGACTGGGGGGAAAGGCACCGGCGAGCCTGATCGGAAAGTGCTGGACTGGAGGTTCTCGGCGCTGCAGTTCTGAGCACAATGGCGGTATGAGGATCCCGGACGCCGTGCTGAGCAGGGCGCGGCGCACCGCCGACGCGTTCGGCGACTGCACGGGGGTGCGGATCGACGGGTGTGAACTGATCGCGGGCCGCGCCGCCTTGCTCGGGCTGTCGCCGCAGGGCCCGGTCTCCGCGGGCGGGGCCACCAGGCTGATGCGCAGCGCCGACGGTTGGTGCGCGCTGACCCTTTCGCGGCAGGACGACATCGACCTCGTGCCCGCGCTGGTCGAATCCGACGCGGCCGAACCCTGGGCCGCCGTGCAGGACTGGGCGGTGTCGACCACGTCCGCCGACGTCACCGCGCGGGCCCGCCTGCTCGGCCTTCCTGTCGCCGCGCTGGGTGAAACAACGCCCGCCCCACCACTTTTCACGACGCTCGGCGCACCGGTCAGCCCGCGCAACGTCAAAGGGCTGTTGGTCGCCGACCTCTCCTCGATGTGGGCCGGACCCCTGTGCGGTCAACTGCTGGCGCGGGCAGGCGCAACGGTGGTCAAGGTGGAGACCCGCGCCAGGCCCGACGGCACCCGCGCAGGTCCGCAGGCGTTCTTCGATTGGATGAACAACGGAAAGCTTTCGTACGCAGTCGATTTCGACGACCCGGCGCTACGGCACCTGCTCGACACCGCCGACGTCGTCATCGAGTCGTCGCGGCCAGCGGCGCTCGAACACCGCGGCCTCGGGCCCGCCTCGCGCGACGGCCAGGTCTGGCTGCGGATCACCGGACACGGCACCGACGGCGAGCGCGCCAACTGGGTGGCGTTCGGTGACGACGCCGCGGTTTCGGGCGGCCTGGTCGACGGCACCGCGGACGCCCCGCAGTTCTGCGGCGACGCGATCGCCGACCCGTTGACCGGCCTACACGCCGCCCTCGCGGTCGCGGAGTCGCTGAGCCGAGGAGGCGGCGAACTGATCGAACTGTCCATGGCGGCCATCGCCGCCACGTACGCCGCCGACGACCGCACCGCCCGCGTGGAGTGCACCGCGCCGCCGCTCCTCTCGCGTCCGGCCGCACCACTCGGTGCGGACAACGCAAAGGTCGAAAGCCTGTTGGCGACATGCTGATTCAGCGCGCGACGTTGCTCGACGGCATCACCGTCGACATCCGCGTCGGCGAGCGGATCCTCGGCATCGGCGAACTCGCACCCGACCCGGGGGAGCAGGTGCTCGATGCCGCGGGCGCCACCGCCATCCCCGGCCTGCACGACCACCACGTCCACCTGCGCTCGGCCGCCGCGGCGCTGACCTCCGCCCGCGTCGGACCCGCGGAAGTGCGCGGCCGCGACGATCTGGCCCGCGCGTTGGCCACCGCCCCCGTCGGCGGCGACGGCTGGATCAGGGCCGTCGGCTACCACGAGGCCGTCGCCGGACCACTCGACCGCACCGTGCTCGACGAGGTGTCCCCACCGCTGCCGGTGCGCGTGCAACACCGCAGCGGTGTGCTGTGGACGCTGAACTCCGCGGGACTGGCCAGGGTCGGACTGGCCGACCATCCCGACGGCCGGTTGCACAGCGCCGACCGTAGCTGGTCGGATACGTTGCAACGCAACGAAAGTGGACTGGCCGACGTCAGCCGCATGCTCGCCGCGGTAGGCGTCACCGGCGTCACCGACGCGACACCGGGCCTCGAAGTCGGCGACGTGGTCAAACTGATGCAGGCCCATCGCCACGGTGAACTGCTGCAGCGCGTGCACTGCCTGGCGCCGGGCAAGCGCATCCTGCACGACACGGAACTGGATCTCGACGAACTGACCGCGTGGATCGCCGAACGGCATGCCGAAGAGGCCCCGGTCGCCGTGCACTGCGTCACGGCCGCGCAACTGGTCGTGACGCTGTCGGCGTTGCGTGCGGCGGGTGTGCACCCGCAGGATCGCATCGAGCACGCGGCTGTGGTGCCCGACGGCATGGTGTCCGAGCTGGCCGACCTCGGCGTCACCGTCGTGACCCAACCCAACTTCGTCGCCGAGCGCGGCGACCAGTATCTGACCGACGTCCCCGCCGAGGAACACCACGAACTGTGGCGACTGCGGTCATTGCTGCAGGCAGGGGTGAAGGTCGCGCTGTCCACCGACATGCCGTTCGGCGGCGGCGACCCTTGGGCAACCATGCGCGCGGCCGTGGCCAGAACCACTGCCGGGGGCGCACGACTCGGCCCGCGAGAATGCGTCCGCGCGGACCAGGCGCTGACGATGTTCTGCGGGTCTGCCGACGCGCCCGCCGACCCGAGGACCCTCGCGGTCGGCGAACCCGGCGACCTGATCGTGCTATCCGCGCCGCCGGCACAGGTGCTCGACGAACTCGACCCGCAGACGGTCGCCGCGACGGTTGTCGCGGGCCAGGTCGTGTACGAACGCCGCTGACACGTCGTTGACTCAGACCCCGGACAGCCCTAGAGTCTGATTTGCAGAAACACTTTCCTCAGTACGGAAGATGGTTACTCACCGCAGAACAGGGAGACAGCAGTGCGCATCAGACACCTCGGAATCGTTGTACAAGACCTCGAGCGAACCGCCGAGTTCTATGAGAACGTGCTGGGCTTCAAGCGTCTCGGCGACGCACGGACCCCCGGCCACTACCCCGGCAAGGCCCTCGACCTCAGCGACGGCGAGGTGAACTACTCGCTGCTGCAACCCAACCCGGAGATCGAGCGGTCCGAATGGACCTACGGCGCGATGGGCCCCAACCACATCGGCGTGACGATCGAAGACACCGGCGCCGTCGTGCGCGCGCTCAAGGACCGCGGCATCGAGGTCTACGGTGCAGAAGCGGCAGACCCGCCGCGGTTCTTCAAGTTCCGTGATCCGGACGGTGTCGAGGTCGACGTCGCCACGCCGGAGCGTGGCTGGAAGTTCTGAGCACCAGGAGCCGCTCGCTTCCGCCGCTGTGGCTCCTCGGCACGATCGCAGGGATATTCCTGCTGCAGGTCGCGGTCACCCTGGCCCGGCCGGTGTCGACGTACCGACTACTCGCCCTCGGCGCTGACGGTGCCACGGTCGGCGTGACGGCCGCATGTTTCGCCGTCCCGCCGATCGTGCTTGCCGTCGGCCTCGGCCGGTGGACCGAGCGCCACCACCCAGCGGTCATGCTCGGCCTCGGACTTGCCATCGGGGCCGCATCGGCGTTCGCCCTTGTTGTCGCGGAACAGATTTGGGCCATCGCGCTGGCCACCACCACGCTCGGCATCGGACACACCTCCGCGACCATCGGTGGACAGAGCATCATGGCCCAGGCCGACAGCACGATCGCGCGCATCGGCAGGTTCGGTACCCTCACCACCGTTTCGGCGCTGGGCCAGATCATCGGACCGGTCCTCGGCGGCGTGATCATCGGCCACACCGAACAGCCCAGCGTCTCCTCGACCTCGTCGGCCCTGCTGGTCGCGGCGTGGGCCTTCGTGGCGGGCCTGCCCGCCGCCGCGATCGCGCTGAAAACCCGCATCCAGCCCTCGACCGTGCGTGAGGGCAAAGCCGAACGGGTGTGGGGTCTGCTGCGCAGAAAAGGAATGACCGCGGCGTTGATGACGAGTTTCTCCGCCAAGAGCGGTGTCGATCTGCTGTTGGTCTACGTGCCACTGCTCGGCGTCGCCGTCGGGCTCACCTCGTCACAGGTGGGCATCCTGCTCGGCATCAGTTCCAGCGGAGCCCTGCTCGCGCGGGCCGCGACGCCGTTATTCGTCCGCCGGATCCCGAATGTGCGGCTGACCGTGGTCGCGACCGCGGTCGCCGCCTGCTGCCTGCTGGTCCTCGCGATCAGCGGCAACCTCGCGCCGATGATGATCGCGATGTCGGTGCTCGGCTTCGCGCTCGGGTTGTCACAGACCACCACCATGGACTGGGTCGTCAACCTGGTCGACGACACCAGCAGAGGCTCGGCGCTGGGCCTGCGGGTGGCCACCAATCGCGTCGGGCAGGCGTTCATTCTCGCGGTCGCAGGTGCGATATCAGGGGTGTGGGGAGTCGAGGCGGCGTTCGTGCTGCTGGCGGTGGTCATGCTGGCGACCGCCGCATCGGGCTTCGCAAGCGCCCGCCGCGGTGCTCAGTCCGCAGGCGCCTGAGCACCCGGCGACATCGGCGTCCGCGAGATCGTGTCGATCATCAGCTCGCCGATGCGTGAAACGCGTTGCGCGGTAAGCCGACTCGTCGGCGCCGCCACGGCGATGGCGGCAGGCCGGCCCGCGAAGTCGCGAAACGCGACGGCCACCGAGCCCACATCCTCCTCGGTCTCGCCCGAGTTGACGGCATAGCCGCGCATCCTGGCCTTCGCCAACTCCTTCAACAACTTGGCCTGGCTGGTAATCGACTTGTCCGTGCGGGCCGGGAATGGTTCGGCCGACGTCGGGTACAACCGGCACACCTGCTCATCGGTCAACTGGGCCAGCAGAGCCTTGCCCAGCGAGGTGCAATGCGCGGGCGCCAGCGTTCCGGTCCGTGCGACCACCCGCAGCGCGCGTTCGGACTCGACCCCGTCGACGTAGCGGACCTGGTTTCCTTCGAGCGCACCGAGGTGCACGGTCTCGCCGGTCTCCGCGGCAAGCTCCTCCATGGCGGGCCTCGCCTGCTCGCGGACGTCGAGCGAGCCCACCACCGCCAGTCCGACCTCCACCAGCGCCGGACCCGCGACATACGCCCGGGTGACCGGTTCCTGCTGCACAAAGCCGTGGTGCGCCAACATGGCGAGCAGGCGGTGGGCCGTCGAATGCGCCACCCCCAGGTACTTGCATGCGTCGGTAAGCCGGACCCGTGGCTGCTCTCGGAACAACAGCAGCAACAACAGCGCGTTGTTGACCGAAGCGATCGGGTAGGCGGGGCCGGTTTCGCTCTCCGGTCGCGTCTTCTGCATAGAAGAATCGTACAGTCGCTCGGCACCCGAGGTCGGGCATGCAACATCTCCCTTGTGGTGGGCTGAAAGTGATGCTTGACACAGTGGACAGACCCTCCTAAGTTTTCTCACAGCAGAAGTTCTTTCCGCGTACAAGACATCCGACAAAGAGGTCTGCATGGAGAAGGAGATCGTTCGGCCCGCCGAACAGCTCTCGCCGGAGCCGAGCCCTCCCGATGACAGCGTCCACGACCGCGAGGCCCGGCGCACCCGCCTGGTCCATGTGGTACTCGGCCTTGTCATCGCGGGCGTCGGAGCCTGGCTGCTCTACAAGAGTCGCACCGAATTGGAGTTCCGCGGTGCGAACAACGAACCCGGGCCGGGCTACCTCCCGGTCCTGCTCACCACGTGTCTGATCGGGCTGGGGTTGGCCCTGTCCGCGGTGTGGCTGTTCGGCCCGAAGGCGCGCAGCGGAGAGGCGCCCACGCTGTCCTTGTCTCTCAAGGGATTTGGCCGCGCCCTGCTGGTGTGGCTGGCGCTGGCAATCTGCGCGTTCCTGATCGAGCCGCTGGGCTTCCTGGTGGCGGGTGAGGTGCTGGTGCTGCTGGTGATCGTCGTCGAACGGATTCGATCGATTCCGCTGATCATCACGCTGCTGCTGTTGCCGCCTGCCATGTACTTCCTTTTCGACACCTTGCTCGAGGTGCAACTGCCTGGAGGAACCCTGTGGTACTGAACAACTTCGGAGCTGACCGGTGAACGCGGTCGAAGGCCTGCTGCACGGTCTTCAGGCGGCGATCACGCCGACCAACCTGTTGTGGTTGCTCGTCGGTTGCCTACTCGGCACGCTCGTCGGCATCCTGCCCGGCCTCGGCCCGCCCGCGACCATCGCAATCCTGCTGCCGCTGGCCACCGGATTCGATCCCGCGACCGGCCTGATCATGATGGCCGGCATCTACTACGGCGCGAAATACGGCGGGTCGACCACCTCGATCCTGTTGAACATCCCCGGTGAGTCCTCATCCGTCGTCACGTGTATCGACGGCTACGAGATGGCCAAACAGGGCAGGGCGGGAAAGGCCCTCGGCATCGCGGCCATCGGGTCCTTCGTCGCGGGCACCATCGGCGTGATCGGCTTGACCTTCCTCGCTCCGGTCGCGGCCGACGTCGCAGTCAACTTCGGTCCGCCGGAGTACTCGGCGCTGATGGTGTTCGCGCTCCTGTTGGTCATCATGTTGGCCGGCGACTCGATGCTCAAAGGCTTCATCGCGATGTTCATCGGCCTGTTCCTGTCCACCATCGGCACCGACCTGTTCTCCGGCGCACAACGGTTCACCGGCGACCAGATCGAACTGGCCGGCGGCATCGAGTTCATCGCGCTGTCCGTCGGCATCTTCGCCGTCGGCGAGGTGCTGATCAACATCGAGGACAAGACCGAGAAGCAACTGTTCAAGGTGCCAAGCAAGTTCCGTGAACTGCTGCCGTCCCGGCAGGACATCAAGAAGTCGACTCCTGCCATGCTGCAGGGCGGCGTCGTCGGGTTCCTGATCGGCATCCTGCCCGGTGCGGGTTCGACGGTCGCGTCGTTCGTGTCCTACATCATCGCCAAGAAGACGTCGAAGACGCCGGAGGAGTTCGGCAAGGGCTCGATCGAGGGTGTCGCAGCGCCAGAGGCCGCGAACAACTCGGAAACGGGCGGTGCGATGGTGCCGCTGCTGACCATGGGTATCCCCGGATCCGGCACGGGCGCAGTGCTTCTCGGCGCGTTGGTGCTCTACGGGCTGAACCCCGGCCCGCTGCTGTTCCACGAACACGCCGACGTGGTGTGGCCGATCATCGCCAGCATGTACCTGGGCAACATCGCCCTGCTGGTGATGAACCTGCCGATGGTGCCGTTCTTCGCCAAGCTGTTGAACACGCCGTACAAGGTGCTCTACCCCGCGATCCTGCTGATCTCGGTCGTCGGCGTGTACAGCGTCAACTTCTCGATCTTCGACGTCGGCATGCTGGTGGTCTTCGGGCTGCTCGGCTATGTCATGCGCAAACTCGACATCCCGCCTGCCCCTTTGGTTCTCGCCTTCGTGCTCGGACCGATCGCCGAAAACGCGATCCGGCAGTCCCTGCTGCTGTCGAACAACAGCCCGGTCATCTACCTCGAGCGGCCCATCTCGGCGACGTTGATCGGCCTGGCCGTCGTGTTGCTGGTGGTGCTGGCATTCGGCCGCGGTCGCAAGGTTCGAGATCAGGTGGTGGAGATCGATGCGTAAGTCAATTCGCGAGTCCTCGAAGAAGGGAACGGACATGATCCGAATCAGGCAGCTACTGACCGTGCTCATCGCGGCGCTGTCGCTGGTCGCCCTTGCCGCATGCGGCAGCTCGGGCGGTGGTGGCGGCGGCAAGTCCGGCCCCGTCGAGGTCGTCACGCACAACGCCGTCGGCGGTGGCAGTGACGTCTTCACCAGGCAGATGATCAAGGTGATGTACGAGAACAAGATCATCGACACCAACTGGCCGGTGCGCAACGTCCCCGCCGGCGACTCGATCGGCGCGATGTCGTACATGGTCGACCACAAGGGCAACGCCGGGCTGATCGCACAGGTGACGCCGACGTGGCTGGCCACCCCGATGACCGTCGCGAACGCGAAGGTCAGCCTGGCCCAGCTGACCCCGATTTCGTTGGTGGCGACCGAACCTCAGGTCGTGGTGACCAACGCCAAGTCGCCGTTCAACACGTTCGCCGACTTCGTCGCCGCCGCCAAGAAAGCCCCGGACACGCTGGTCCAGGCGGGCGGTTCCAGCACCGCCAACGACGCGCTGACCCGGTTGGTGCTGCAGGACGGCCTCGGCGCCAAGTGGAAGTTCCTGTCCTTCGAGGACACCGGATCGCGCATCACCGCGCTGCTGCGCAACGACGCCAACATCATGCTGGGCAGCGCATCCGACGTCGCCGAGCAGGTGAAGGCGGGGCAACTGAAGGTGATCGCCGTGATCGGTGACAAGCGCCTGGACGCCTTCCCCGATGTCACCACCACGGCCGAGCAGGGCATCGACACCGCGAAGGTGCCCGTGCAGTTCCGCGCCGTGATGGGTGCACCCGATATGCCTGCGGATGCGGTGCAGAAGTTCCAGGACGACCTGACGAAGATGGTCGAGACCGACGACTGGAAGAACCTCATCAAGGAAGACGGCCTGGTGACGCAGAACCTCCAGGACGACAAGTTCGAGGCGTATCTGAAGGAGCAGACCGACATCGTCGGCGGACTGCTGCAGGGACTCGGCCTGAGGAAGGATCAGTGACCAACAGCGGTCCCACATCTGCCCTTGCGGCGTTCGTCGCCCAGCAGCAACCCGGACAGATCCCCGACGCCGTCATGCACGCTGCGCGCCGCGCACTGGTCGACCACATCGGCGTGACGGTCGCGGGATCGGCTGACGACGCCACCCGGCGGGCACGCGATGCCATCGCGGCTGCTGAAAAGGGCGGAAGCGCAACGGTTGTCGGCACCCGCATGCGGGTGTCGCCACCGTTCGCCGCGTTCCTCAACGCGTTCGCCTCCCATGTGCTCGACCTCGACGACGTGTACAACCCACCGGGCACCACCGTGCACGGCAGTTGCTCGGTGTGGCCTGCGATCCTGGCCGTCGCCGACGACCGGCCTGTCAGCGGCCTCGACGCGCTGACCAGTTTCGCGCTCGGCTTCGAGGTGGAGACCCGGGTGGCGCACGCGGCGGGCCAGACGCACTACGACGCGGGCTGGCATGTGACAGGGACCTCGGGGCACGTCGGGTCGGCCGCCGCCGCGGCGCGCACGATGGGCTGCAACGTTGAGCAGATCGAGCACGCGATGGCCGCGGGCGCCACCCAGGCCGCAGGTCTGCGGATCATGGCGGGCAGCGACCTGAAGAGCATGCATCCCGGTAAGGCCGCGATGGACGGCGTGCTCGCGGCCACCTTGGCCGAGCATCAGCTCACTGCCAGCCCTAAGGTGCTCGAAGGGGATTTCGGCTACCTCGCGGTGATGAGCGCCGCGCCGGCCCCCGAGAAGATCACCGCGCAACTCGGCGAGAGCTGGAATCTGACCAGCAACGGGCACAAGCTCTACCCGAGCGGGTCGCTGACCCACCCGATGGTCGACGGCGTGCTCGCGCTGATCACCGAAAACGACGTCGCCGCAGACGATGTCAACGTCATCAACGTGCGTGTCTCGCCGCCTGCGGCGCGGTTCACCGATCTGCCGCAGCCGGCCACCCCGATGCAGGCCAAGTTCAGCCTGCGGCACTGCGCGGCGGCGGCGGTGGTGTTCCGCAGGCTCGGCAACGACGAATTGGCGGCCGAGATATTGGCGCGGCCCGACGTGGTCGACCTCCGAGATCGGGTGAAGGTCGTCTCCGACCCCGCGATCGGCAAGCAGGACGCCGATGTCGAGATCACGCTGGCGTCGGGACGCACATTGGCCACCGAGGTGCGCGGTAACCGCGGCACGGCCGCGGCGCCGCTCAGCGACGACGAACTGTCCGCCAAGTTCCGCGAACTGGTCACGCCGGTGCTCGGCGCGCAGCGCGCCGAACGACTGCTGGCCGACTGCTGGCACGTCGACGAACTCGACGACGTCTCGGTACTGCTGAAACAGACGGTGCCAGAAGATGGATGACATCGCCCTCGTCACCGGAGCGGGCAGTGGCCTCGGCGCAGTGATCGCCGAACGCCTTGCCCGCGAAGGGCTTACGGTGGCGGTGAACACCAGGGCGCGCACCGAGGAGGCCGACGCGGTGGCGGCGGCGATCCGGGCGGGCGGCGGTCGCGCGTTCTCGGTCACCGCCAACGTCACCGATCCGTCGGCGGTGCGGCGGATGTACGACGTCATCGCCGAACGCGGCAGGCTGCGGGTACTTGTCAACAACGCGTCGTACCGACCCCGGCAGCGCGTACAGAACATCAGCGAGGACGACTGGTACCAGGTCCGCTCGGTCACCCTCGACGGCGCGTTCCGCTGTGTCCGCCACGCGCTGCCCGCACTCATCCCCGGCGGACGCATCATCAACATCCTCGGGCGCAATGCGTTGGCAGGCGACCCGGAGCGTGTGCACCTGTCCGCGGCCAAGCACGGCCTGCTCGGCATGACGCTCGCACTCGCCGCGGCGCTTCGAGACGACGGGGTCGCGGTCAACGCGGTGTCCCCCGGCATAGAAGGGGATGTCACCGAGGACCATCAGTTTCGGTGCAGAGCCGAAATCGCTTCTCAGGTCGCGTGGTTGGCGTTTGTGAACGCCGCGGAGGTCACCGGGACGGTGGTCCGCGTCGACTGCGACGGTTCAGTCGTCAGCGCGCCAGCGGTGTGGTGAGTTCGACCATCGCGTCGACACCGCCGCCATCGGCAAGCCCGAACACGGCCTCCGCCAATTGATTTGCCCGCTCGCGGCCGAGGACCCCGTCAGCAAGACCGTGGAATTTGTCCCGCAGTTCGTCGTCGGAGAGTCGATTGCCCGGTGTGCCACGGGCATGGTCGACCCAGGTGTCCACGCTGTTGCCGTCGTCGGTGAGCGCGGTCGCGCCGGCCTGGGTATGCGGGACGTCGGCGTCGGGCACCACCTCGATGCGTGCCATCAGATCGCGGACGTCGGGTCGCACCACGGCGGAGTCGGAGAACTCGGCTTCGCCAGCACGGCCGTCCAGCAGCGCGATCGAACAGGCGAACGTCACCGAGAACTTGCCCTCCAAACCCGTTCGGGGATCGGTCTTTCCGGTCAGCTCAAGCACCAGCGGGTGCACCCGCAGCCGGATCTTCTCGATGGCGTCCGGGGCAAGCCCGCGGCGGACGGCGAGGTCGCGCACCGCGTCGATGGCCGGGTGGATCACCACTCCGCATGCGTACGGTTTCACTCCGTTGTCGAAGATCTGCCACCGTTGCCCGAGTCTGTCGACCAGATCGTTGGCACTGCTGGCCGACGACATCACCGCGAACATGCCGCGGCGGCCCTGCAGCGGGTCGGGCGCCCCGGTGAACCCGCCCGCGGCGAGCAGGCCGGCCCAGACACCCGACGCCGCGGCGTGGCCGGCGTGGAACGGTTTGGTCATGGTGCCGAACTGCTCGCGATGGCCTGCGGCCTGTGTCGCGGCGATGCTCAGGCAATGGGTGGCCGCGATACCGGTGAGACCGAGCAGCCTGATCGCGACGGTCGCGGCGGCAAGCGCGCCGGTGGTGCCCGTCATGTGCCAACCGGCGTCGTAGTGCTCGGGATACAGCGCGTTGCTGGCCCTGGCCGCGAGTTCGTAGCCCAGCGCGTGCGCGGCCAGCAGATCGACACCGCTCGTAGCACGCCACTGCGCCAGCGGCGTGCCCGCGGCGTAGAGCGGGGTGGTCGGATGCAGGATCGTCGGGACGTGCGTGTCGTCGAAATCCAAAGCGTGGCAGGCGATCCCATTGGCCAACGCGGCATCGGTGACGCGCAGTCGCTCGGTGGTGCCGAGCGCAAGGGCCTGCTGCTCGCCGCCGAGCACGGCGCACTGCTCGCGGACGATCCGCGCGGCAGGCTCCTGCGCGCCCGCGACGGCAAGACCGACATGGTCGAGCAGGCATCTGGCGCTCTCGTGTAGCACCTCGGCGGGGATCTCCGCGGCACTGGTGTGGCAGACGAAGTCGAGCAGCGTACGTGTCTCGACAGAAGTGCGATCGTCATAGCTTCCCGAGTCAGATGCCATGTAGTCTGTATAACAGAATTTCTTTCCGTGATACAGACTGGAGTCTCTCGGTGAGCGATCAGTCCTCTGTCAGCGGCGCACTGGCCTCCTTCGCGTCCGGTGTGCGGGTCGAGTCCCTCCCCGATGACGTCGTGCACCAGGCCGTGCGGTGTCTTGTCGACTGGCTCGGCTGCACCATTGCAGGCGCGGTGGCGCCGGAGAGCGCCCGGGTCCGCGCCGCGATCCGGACGATGGATCCCGACGGCTCGCGGGCCGCTGGCATCGTGGGCACCGCGGAGCGCGCGGCGGCCGGGCAGGCCGCGCTCGCCAACGGGATCGCCGCGCACGTGCTCGACTTCGACGACACGTTCAACCCGGACCGCACCACCATCCACGGCAGTGCCCCGCTGTGGCCGGCGATCGCGGCGGCGGCCGAACTGGTCCCGGTGACAGGCAAGCTGGCTGCCGAAGCGTTCGTTGCCGGCTTCGAGGTGCAGACCCGCGTTGCGGTGGCTGCCGGACCCGGCCACTACGACGTCGGGTGGCACGTGACGGGGACGGTGGGACACATCGGCGCCGCGGCGGCCACTGCGCGAGTGCTTGGCCTGCCGCCGGAACAGACGCTCGCCGCCATGGGCACCGGCGCCACGCAGTCGGCAGGGATGAAGGTGGTCTACGGCTCGATGGGCAAGTCGTTACACGCCGGCAAGGCCGCCTCCGACGGACTGCTGTCGGGTTTCCTCGCCCGCGACGGCTTCACATCGAGCACCGTGCCGATCGAGGGGCATCGCGGATTTCTGCATCTGTTCTCGCCGGATCCGGTGCCCGAGCGGGCGGTCGAGGGCATCGGTGAAACTTGGTATCTGCCCCGCGACGGCTTCAAGCCGTACGCGTGCGGCTCGCTGACCCATCCGCCCGCCCAGGCGCTGCTCGAATTGCGCTCCGAGTACGGGCTGACCGCCGCCGACGTCGCATCGGTCGACGCCTACGTCCACGACTACGTGAAGACGACGACCGGGCTCACCGAGCCGCGCACGGGCCTGGAAGGCAAGTTCAGCATCTACCACGTGCTCGCGGTCGCGCTCGCTGACGGCGCGGCACTGCTCGAGCAGTTCACCGACGAACGCGTCGCCGACCCGGCGCTGGTGCCACTGCGTGAGCGGATCCACGTCCACGTCGACCCCGAACAGACCAAGGATTCGGCGTTGGTGGTGGTGGCGTTGCGCGACGGTCGCACGCTGCAGCGCCACGTCGCGCACAACCTCGGCACGCCCGACAACCCGATGTCCGACGCGCAACTGCAGGAGAAGTTCACCGCGCTGGCCACGCCGGTGCTCGGCCGTGGCCGCACCGACGAACTGGCCGAAGCATGCTGGAAGCTGCTCGACCACGACGACATCCGCGCCGTGCTGCGCCTGGCCGCGCCACAGGAGGATTAGGCGGCTTTGGGCGCCAACATCTCGCGCAGCAGCGCGCACTGGCTGTCGAAAAACCGCTGCGACACATCTGCTTTGGGGGCTATGCCGTCGAAGCCATGGAACGCGCCCTCGACGACTTCGACGTCGCAGCGCACCCCGGCGGCCCTGAGCCGTTCGGCGTAGGCCAGATCTTCGTCGTGGAACAGGTCAAGGGTGCCGACGCCAAGCCATGCCGGCGGCAGGCCGCTGAGGTCCTCGCGCCGGGCGGGCACGGCGACCTCCGGGTCGGCGCCGCCGAGGTAGGCCGACCATCCGTATTTGTTGCTCGACTGATTCCACAACCGCAAGCCGGGGTGGTCGTGATGTCGTCCCACGGTGCGGTCGTCGAGCATGGGATACACCAAAAGCTGTGCAGCCAAAGGAATCTCGCCGCGGTCACGGGTGAGCAAAGCGAGCGCGGCGGCCAGTCCACCGCCCGCGCTGGCCCCGCCGATCGCCACCAGGTCCGGGTTCACCGACGGCAGTCGCACCAGCCACCGCAGCGCCGAGTAGCAGTCCTCCAGTGCTGCGGGATAGGGGTTTTCCGGTGCAAGCCGATAGTCGACCGAGGCAACGATGGCGCCGACTTCGCGCGCATACCGCCGACACAGTGCGTCGTCCTGGGCCGCCTTGCCGATGACGTAGCCGCCGCCGTGGATCCACAGCAGCGCGGGCGTCGGCCCGCTCACGCCTGCGGGTCGGAACAGTCGGATCCCGACGCCGGACGCCAACGTGAGCACTTCGACGTCCTTGGGGGTGCGCCGCCAGAGCAAACGTTCCGCCGCGCGGAGGAACGGCACAGTGGCCGGTGTGATGATCTGCCTGGGGAGTTGGCGGGCGACGCGACGCAGGTCGGGGTGAAACTCCGTGGACACGCGAGAAGTATTACCTGCACGCGACACCGCCCAAACTTTCGTTTTCGTCAAATATTTTCGCGATTTGTCCACCGAAACATTTGCTGAATGCAACGATTACCGACATGGGGGCAGTTGTAGGCCGTTCGGATGATCTCAGAGCGATAGCCAACTACTTGGGGGACGCGTGCACATCCGCGTCGGCGCTGCTCATCGAGGGCGAGGAGGGCATCGGCAAGACGACGCTCTGGCTCGCCGCGCTCGCGCAAGCGGGTGAACGTGGCTTCCACACGTTGTCGGCGCGCGCTGCGAAGGTCGAGGCGGACATGGCGTACGGCACGGTGGCCGATCTGTTCGCCGAGGTCGACGCCGAAGTGTTGACCGGATTGCCGGAGCTGCAGCGGGCCGCCGTCGATCGGGTGCTGTTGCGGGGCGGCAGTGACGCCTCGAGCGCCGACGTGCACTCGGTCGCTGCGGCGCTGTTGTCTGTTGTGCAGAGACTCGGCAGGCGCGGCCCGGTGATGATCGGCATCGACGATCTGCAGTGGCTCGACGAGCGCAGTCGCGCGGTGCTCGCATATGTGGCGCGGCGGTTGCGGCGGCGCACGGCTCTGCTGCTCACCGAGCGACCGGAGGCGGGGGGCGCGAGCGCGGTGTCGTGGCTCGAGCTGGAGTCGCCCGACGGGATCCGCCGGATCCGGGTAGGGCCGATAGGCATGGCGGAACTGCATGAGCTGCTCGCTGTGCGGTTGGGGCGGTGTTTCCCCCGCCCGACGATGCGGCGCATCACCGAGATCTCGGCGGGCAACCCGTTCTTCGCGCTCGAACTGGCGCGCGCCATCGACAACGGGTCGTCCGGCAGCGAGGCGGAGCTTCCGCGAACATTGGCCGACCTGGTGCGGATCCGGGTGGAGGACCTCAGCGACGACACCTGGCGAGTGCTGCTCGCCGCCGCCTGTGTCGCAGACCCGACTGTCGAAGCGCTTGCACGCGCGACCGGGACGTCGGTGCGGCGAACACTGGAACTGCTCGACGACGCGGAGCGCCAAGGCGTCATCGTCGTGCACGGCAACAGGGTGCACTACCGCCATCCGCTGTTGGCCAAGGGCGTGTACTCCACCACCGCGCCTGCGCTGCGCCGCGAGATGCACGGCAGGCTGGCCGACGTCGTCACGCAACCGGAACTCAAGGCCAGGCACATGGCGCTGGCCGCGTCGACCGCCGATCCCGAACTGTTGCGGGCCCTCGACAAGGCGGCGTGCTCTGCGCGGGCCAAGGGTTCACCCGCCGCGGCGGCCGAATTGCTGGATCTGGCAATCAAACTCGGCGGCGACACGCCGTCGCGACGAATCCACGCGGCGGAGAACCACCTTCGGGCCGGTGACGCTGCGCGGGCCGGTGATCTGGTCGCTCCCGTGATCGACCAACTGCCGCCGGGTCCCCAGCGGGCTTTCGCGCTGAACCTGCTGGCCGGGACCACGGCGTTCAGCAGCAGCGTCGACAAGGCGGCGGCGCTGTTGCAGCGTGCGGTCGGCGAGGCCGAGGACAGCCCGCAGATGCTGCTCCCGACGCTACTCGCGCTGTCGTTCGCGCAGAGCCTCGCGGGCTGCTACGACGAGGCGCTGCAGATCGCCAAGCGGGCGGTCGGCAAAGCCGAGAAACTCGGTGTCCCCGCCTTGGTCAGCAAGGCCCTGGCCAACTACGTGACGATCAATGCGTTGGACGGCAACGGGATTGACGAAGTGGCGCTGGATAGGGCGCTCGAATTGGACGACCTCGGCCAGGACGTGTCCGCGCCATTCATGGCCAGTGCCGCCAAGGCCCAGTTGTTGGCGTGGACCGGAAGACTCGACGAGGCCAGGGTCGAATGGGAGCGGGTACGGCGGCGCTGCATCGACCACGGAGCGGACAGCGACCTCATCTTCGTCGCCGTGCACACCGCGCTGGTCGAGATCTGGCGGGGCCGGTTCACCGACGCAGGGCAGGCGGCAACGGAAGCCGTTCGTCTCGCCGAGGAACTCGGCGGTGACCAGATGGTGTCCGTCGCCAAGACCATGCGCGCGGCCGCCGCCGCGTACGCGGGCCGGGAAAGCGATGCACGCGCCGACATCGAGGGTGCGATGGCGGCCGTCGAACGGTGCGGCACGACGGGATTGGCGTACTGGCCGATGTCCGTCCTCGGTTTTCTCGAGGTGTCGTTGGGCAACCACGCCGAAGCGGCGGCGGCGTTGTCGCAGTGCTGCGACGACTTCCCCGAGATGCCGGGCACCGAGATCGTCACCGCGTCGTTCATCCCGGACGCGGTCGAGGCGCTGATCGCACTCGGCAGGCAGGCCGACGCCGAACCGATGATCAAGGCGCTGGAGCACAACGGCGCACTGTTCGACCGGCCGTGGATGCTGGCGGTCGGCGGGCGATGCCGCGCCATGATGCTGGCCGCGCAGGGCGAGGTCGAGGCGGCGGAACAGGCTGCGCGCCAGGCACTTACCGAGTTCGGCAGGCTGCCGATGCCGTTCGAGCGGGCCCGTACCCAGTTGTTGCTCGGTCAGTTGCAGCGGCGCAGGCGCCAGAAGATGGCGACCGAAGCGACGCTCGGCGAGGCGTTGCGGACGTTCGAGCAGATGGGCAGTGCGCTGTGGGTGCAGCGTGCCCACGCCGAACTGGAGCGTGCGAACGTCGGCCCGACCCGCGGCGCCGACCTCACCCCGTCCGAGCGGCGGGTGGCAGAACTCGCCGGAGCAGGCATGACCACCGCCGACGTCGCGGCACGTCTGTGTGTCAGCCCGAAGACGGTCGAGGCGAACCTGACGCGGATCTACCGGAAATTCGACATCCACACCCGCGCCGAACTCGGCCGGATCATGGGCACCTCAGGTCAATAGAACTCGGCGAGCAGACGCAAAAAGCCCCGACACGCCGGCGCAAATGGGCGCTTTGCGTCTGCTCGCGGTACTGGCCCTCGCGGGGGAGCACTACTTGAGCAGCGGGTCGCGCGGCAAGCCGAGGATCCGCTCGGCGATCGTGTTGCGCGTGATCTCCGACGTGCCGCCCGCGATGGTCATCGCCCGATTGCCGAGATAGCTGCGCAGCAGCTTCGGCGCCTGGCCGGTGACCGCCGCAGACCCCGACAACTCCATGCCGAGTTCGGTGATCCGCTGTCCGGCCTCGGCGACCAGCAGCTTGGTGACGTTGCCCTCCGGTCCCGGCTCCGCGCCCGCGATGGCCCGACTGGCCCGGCGCAGATTCAGCAGCCGCAAGGTGTGCGTCTCCGCGATGCACTCGCCCGCCCGACGCACGTAGTTGGCCGCGGCGGGGGAGGCGTCGAGCAGCTTGATGAGGTCCTCCGCCGTGAACCCGGACGCGCCGCCGGAACCGCCGCCGATGGAGACGCGTTCGTTGCCCAGGGTCGCGCGCGCCACCAGCCAACCCTTGTTCACATCACCGACGACGTCATCGTCCGGTACGAACACGTCGTCGAAGAACACCTCGTTGAAGTGTGAGTCACCGGTGATGCCGCGTAGCGGATTGACAGTCACGCCAGGGGCTTTCATGTCGATCGCCATCATCGTCACGCCGGCGTGCTTGGGCGCGTCGGGATCGGTGCGCACCGTCGCCAGACCCCACTGGCAGTACTGCGCCAGGCTCGTCCACACCTTCTGTCCGGTGACCCGCCAGCCGCCGTCGACCTTCTTGGCGGCCGTGCGGACCGCGGCGGCGTCGGAGCCCGCGCCGGGTTCGGAGAACAGCTGGCACCACATCACCTTGCCCCGCAGCACGGGCTCGACCCAGCGTTCACGCTGATCGTCGGTGCCCGCCTGCGCGATCGTCAGCGCCACCCACCCGGTGATGCCCATGTCCGGTCGGTCGATGTCCGCGAACTCCTCCTCGATCACCAACTGCTCGAGCACATCGGCGGCGCGGCCCCACGGTTTCGGCCAATGCGGCACCAGGTAACCGGAGTCGACGAGGAAATCGCGGCGCTTGTCCTCGGGGAGCGACTGCAATCTCCCGACCGCGTCCCTGGCCTGGCTGCGGTAGGTGTCGGCCTCGGGCGGCAGCGTGAACGACGCGCCATGGGCCTGACCGCTGCGCTGGCCCTCGACCACGTCGAGCAGCGGATCGCCGGCCTCCTCCATCAGTGCGGCCAGCGTCCTGGCTCGCCGCAGGTACAGATGCGCGTCGTGCTCCCAGGTGTATGCGATCCCGCCGTGCAGCTGAATGTTGTACTGCGCGTTGAAGATCTGAGTGCGAATCGCGTGCGCAGCCGCCACCGCTGCGGGGAACCAGGCGCTGTCGAGGTCGTCGGCGCGCGCGGCGTCCCATGTCGCCGCGGTGGTCTCCTCGGCGTTGACCAACATGTTCGCGGCGTGATGCTTGACGGCCTGGAAGGTGCCGATGGTCCTGCCGAACTGCTCGCGCACCTTGGCGTATTCGACGGCCATGTCGAGCGCCGCCCAACTGACGCCCACCGCCTCGGCCGACGCCAGGATCCGGAACACCGTGCGTGCCTTGCGCGCGGCGCCGCGAATGACCCGGTCCTGGGCGACTGCGACCCCGCGCAGCGCGACCGATCCGACGCTGCGGGTGGGGTCGAGCGACTCCAGCGCCGTCACGGTCACCCCGTCGGCTTTCGCGTCGACGATGGCGACATCCGCACCGGCGGCGATCACCAGCACATCGGCGTCCGGCGCTGCGAGCACCGCGGGGCTCTCGCCGGTGAGCACCAGGTCCGAGCCGATCGTGACGTTGCCCGACAGTGCCAGCGCACCGACGCTGGTGCCGTCGGCCAGTCCCGGAAGCACTTGCGCGCGAACGCTTTCGGATGCGCAGCGGTCGATCACCACCGCGGCCGCGACCGACGGAAGGAACGGGCCTGGGGACAGCTCGCGACCCTGCGCCTCCAGCACGACCGCCAACTCGGCGAGCCCGAAACCCGACCCGCCGTACTCCTCGGCCACGGCGAGGCCGTTCCAGCCGAGGTCGGCGCCCGCCGACCAGATCTCCGACGGATGCGCCGATCCGTTGTCCAGCGCGGCGCGTGCGGCGGCGCGGCTGTTCAACCGGTTGAGCTGCCCGAGAGCGGCGTCGGCCAGGTCGGTGTGTTCCTCGGTGATGGCGAGAGCTGACTTACTCACGGTGGAAGTCCCCTGAAGCGTGTTCGACGTTTGCAGACCGAAGCTAACCCGCAGCGCCGTGACCGCCTATAGACGTGATGCAGGTCACAGGACGATCTTGGATATGCGATCAGTAGACACATTCACCGATGTTGTCGTTTAGCGCTGGGCGACCGGGGTACAGTCGCGCAATGACGGCACGACCGGACACCCGGTATCCAGGCCCGACGTTGTGGACACGTGCCCGATGGTTGCTGAACGCAGGTCCGTCCGACTACATGCTCGCCATGAGCGTCGCATCTGCTTCCCTGCCCGTGATCGGGAAACACCTTGAGCCCCTTGGTGCCGTGGCTGCGATGGGCGTCTGGGGTTATCGGCACGTGCCCGATTTCCTCGGCGCGACCGCACGTTCCTGGTTCGAGCCCGGCAACGCAGAACTGCGCCAGCAGGAACGCGACGCCACCAACACCGTCACGGAGGCCGCACTGCGCGGCGTCGTCGCCGCCAAGGACCTCGCGATCGACTGGCCGGCGCCCGAAAGCGTCCCGCCGCTGTGGAAGTTCCGGCAGCACCGCAGAAGCGTGCACCGCACATCGGTGCGCTACGGCAACCTTGAACCGCAACTGCTCGACGTGTGGCGCAGGAAGGATCTGCCCGCTGAACCGGCGCCCGTGCTGCTGTTCGTGCCGGGCGGGGCATGGGTACACGGCAGCAGGATGCTGCAGGGCTACGCGTTGATGTCGCACCTGGCGGAGATGGGCTGGGTCTGCCTGTCGATCGACTACCGGGTGGCGCCGCACCATCGTTGGCCTGCGCACATCACCGACGTCAAGACGGCGATCGCGTGGGCGCGCGCGAACGTCGACAAGTTCGGCGGCGACCGCAATTTCGTTGCGATAGCGGGATGTTCGGCCGGTGGACACCTGTCGGCGCTGGCCGGTCTGACCGCGAACGATCCCGAGATGCAGGGCGACCTGCCGGAAGGCTCGGACACCTCCGTCGACGCGGTCGTCGGGATTTACGGCCGCTACGACTGGGAAGATCGGTCGACGGCGGAACGGGCACGCTTCGTCGACTTCCTGGAACGCGTCGTGGTCAAACGCAAGATCGCCAAGCATCCCGACGTGTTCCGCAAGGCGTCGCCGATAGCGCGGGTGCACCAGGATGCGCCGCCGTTCTTGGTCATCCACGGCACCGGCGACAGCGTCATCCCCGTCGAGCAGGCGCGCAGTTTCGTCGAGACGCTACGGGAGGCGTCGCACTCGGTGGTCAGCTATGTCGAACTGCCCGGCGCCGGGCACGCATTCGACATGATCGACGGGGCCAGGACCGGATCCATGGCGACTGCAATCGGCCTGTTTCTCAACCAGATTCACCGCAACCGATCGCTCACGCGGGCCAAGCAGGTGATCTAAGCTTCCCCCACAGGGAGGAGCGCGGTGAAAAGGCTTAGCGGGTGGGACGCTGTGTTGTTGTACAGCGAGACGCCCACCGTGCACATGCACACCCTCAAGTTGGCGGTGATCGAACTCGACGACCTCGGCGGCCGCAACTTCGGCGTCGACGAGTTCCGCAAGGTAATCCACGGTCGGCTGCACAAGCTCGATCCGTTCCGCTATCAACTCGTCGAGGTGCCTGCCAAGTTGCACCACCCGATGTGGCGCGAGAACTGCGAAGTGGACCTCGGGTACCACATCCGGCCCTACCGGGTGAAGGCCCCGGGCGGCCGTCGTCAACTCGACGAGGCGGTCTCCGAGATCGCGAGCAGCCCGCTGGACCGCACCAAACCGCTGTGGGAGATGTACTTCATCGAAGGCCTGGCCAACGGCAGGATCGCGGTGCTCGGCAAGATCCATCACGCCCTCGCCGACGGGGTGGCCTCGGCCAATCTGCTGGCCCGCGGCATGGATCTGCAACAGGGCCCGCAGAACGACCGCGATTCGTATGCCACCGATCCTGCGCCGACCAGAGGCGAGTTGTTGCGTTCGGCGTTCGCCGACCACATGCGCCACATCGGCCGCTTCCCCGGCGTGGTGCGCTACACCGCGCAGGGCATCCAGCGGGTCAGGAAGAGTTCACGCAAATTGTCGCCCGATCTGACGCGACCGTTCACCCCGCCGCCGTCGTTCATGAACCACCGCGTCGACGCGCAGCGCAAGTTCGCCACCGCCACATTGGCGCTCGCCGACATCAAGCAGACCGCCAAGCACCTCGGCGTGACCATCAACGACATGGTGCTCGCCATCTCGGCGGGAGCGCTGCGCGAACTGTCGCTGGCCTACGACGGAGCTGCCGACCATCCGCTGTTGGCTTCTGTCCCAGTCAGTTTCGACTTCTCGCCGGAACGGATCTCGGGCAACTACTTCACCGGCGTGATGATGGTGGTGCCCATCCACCTCGACGATCCGCTGGAGCGGGTGCGCGCCGTGCATGACGGGGCGGTCGACGCCAAGGAGGCGCATCACCTGCTCGGCCCCGAACTGGTGAGCAGGTGGGCGGCGTACTTTCCGCCTGCGCCCGCCGAGCGGTTGTTCCATTGGCTGGCCGACAAGGACGGCCAGAACAAGGTGCTCAACATCCCGATCTCGAATGTGCCTGGGCCGCGTGAACCGGGCCGGGTCGGCGGAGCGCTGGTGACGGAGATCTACTCCGTCGGGCCGCTCACCACCGGCAGCGGGCTGAACATCACCGTGTGGAGTTACGTCGACCAACTCAACATCTCGGTGCTCTCCGACGGCGCCACGCTGGCCGACCCGCACGAGTTGACCGATGCGATGGTCCAGTCATTCATCGAAATCCGGCGTGCCGCAGGGCTTTCCGAAGAGCTGACGGTCGTCGAGAAGGCTATGGCGCAGTAGCGTCTACGCGGGTGGCGTGCACCCAGGACAGGAACGTCTCCACCGCCTGGGCGGTGTAGTGCCCGCGCGGTGAGCCGTAGTAGAAGTCGAACGCGTGCTGGGCGTGCGGGATCTCGGCGTAGGCGACGACATTCGTCGAGGTGTCTTTCATCGCGGCCGCGAACTCACGCCCCTCCGCGACAGGGATGATCGAGTCGTCGGCGCCGTGCAGGATGAAAAACGGTGGGGCGTCGGGCCGTAACCGCATGATCGGCGACGCGTCGACATAGATCTGCTTGTGCTCGGCGATGCGCTTCTTCACCACGAACTTCTGCAGAAACGCGATGAACTCGCGACGGCCGGAGCCCCTGGCCGTCACCCAGTCGTAGCGGCCGTAGATCGGCACGGCCGCGGCCACCGAGGTATCGGCGTCTTCGAAACCCGGCTGATACTGCGGATCGTCAGGCGTCAACGCGGCCAGCGCGCACAGGTGTCCGCCCGCCGAACCGCCGGTGATCGCGACGAAGTCCGGGTCGCCGCCGTAGTCGGCGATGTTCTCCTTGACCCACGCCAGCGCCCGCTTCACGTCGACGATGTGGTCGGGCCAGGTGTGGCGCGGGCTGACCCGGTAGTCGATCGACACGCAGACCCAGCCGCGCTCGGCGAGATGGCTCAACAGCGGATAGGCCTGCGGCCGCCGCATGCCGATGGCCCACGCGCCGCCCGGCACCTGCAGCAGCACCGGCGCTTTGCCGTCGCGGGGCAGGTCGGCCCGCCGCCAGATATCTGCGCAGTTGGCCCTGCGATGCGGGCCGTAGCGCACCGTATTGGCCTTTCCGACGTAGCGGCGACGGACCAGTTCGCTGGGCCATACCCCGATCATCCGACGCGCCCTTGCCGGTTGCGATTGCGCCGCGATCCGCTCGTAGTCGTCGCCCAACGTCTGGCGCAGCGGCTCCTCGAAGTACGGTCTGGACGCCACGTTGCGGCGCTGGATCACCCAGAGCAGCGCCCACGCGATCACGGTGAGCAGCAAGGCGATTCGGCCCCTCGTGCCGCGGAAGTCGCCACGCAGCCCGCGCCGTGCCGCGTCGAGCATCGACGCGGCGAGATACACCGCCGACATCTCGGTCGTCGGCCAGCCGAACGCGAACACCGGCAGCGTGATGTAGCCCTCGCGGCCGATCGGCCGCACGCCGTTGGCCGCGTTCAGCAGTTCTGCGCAGGCACGCAGCAGCGGGAAGTGTCTACGCACGGGCCGCGCGCTCCTGCAGTTCGCGGCGCACGATCTTGCCCGTGCTGTTGCGCGGTAGTTCGTCGAGAATCGTGATTTCCCTGGGCACCTTGTAATTCGCCAAGTTGTCGCGGACATGCTGCTTGAGTACGTCCGGGGTAGCCGCCGCGCCCTCGGTCAAAACCACGAACGCGGCCAACCGCTGACCGAACTGCTCGTCGTCGACCCCGATCACGGACGCGTCCGCCACGTCGGGGTGGGCGGTCAGCGTCTTCTCGACCTCGATCGGGTAGACGTTCTCGCCGCCGGAGACGATCATCTCGTCGTCGCGGCCCACGACGAACAGCCGTCCGGCCTCGTCGAGATAACCGACATCCCCCGACGACATGAAGCCGTCGTGGAAATCCTTGGTCTTGCCCGAGGTGTAGCCGTCGAACTGGGTGGAGTTGCGGACGTAGATGCTGCCCGTCCCGCCTCGGGGCACTTCGTTGAAATCACCGTCGAGGATCCGGATTTCGGTGCCGCCTGCCGGCTTGCCCGCGGTGTCGGGCGCGGCGCGCAGATCTTGTGGGGTCGCGGTGGCGATCATGCCCGCCTCGGTGGCGTTGTAGTTGTTGTAGATGACGTCGCCGAACTGATCCATGAAGCTGATCACGACGTCGGGCCGCATCCGCGAACCGGATGCGGCAGCGAACCGCAGTGACCGCCCGCTGTATTTGTTGCGCACTTCGTCGGGCAGTTCCATGATGCGGTCGAACATCACCGGCACCACGCACAAGCCGGTGGCGCGATGCCGGTCGACGAGTTCGAGAGTGGCCTCGGGATCGAACTTGCGGCGGGTGACGACGGTGCACGCCATCGACGCGGCGAAGATCAACTGCGAGAAGCCCCAGGCATGAAACATCGGCGCGACGACCACGACGGTCTCCTCGGCGCGCCACGGGGTGCGGTCCAGGATCGCCTTGAGGATGCCCGGTCCGCCATCGGTACCGCCGGAGTGCTTGGCGCCCTTGGGAGTTCCGGTGGTGCCCGACGTCAGCAGGATGACTTTGCTTTTCGTATCGGTGCGTCGCGGTTCGCGACCTTCGTGTTCGGTGATCAGCTTCTCGACCGTCAGGCCGTCGGATGGCGCGTCGGTCCAGGCGACGATCCGCGTCGCGCCCGGGTTGTCGGCGAGCGCGCGGTCGACGGTGTCGGTGAACTCCTCGTCGTAGATGACCGCGTTCACCCCTTCGCGCTGCACGACCTCGGCCAGTGCGGGCCCGGCGAACGACGTGTTGAGCAGCAGCACGTCGGCGCCGATCCGGTTGGCGGCGATCAGCGACTCGACGAAACCGCGGTGGTTGCGCGCCATCAGGCCCAGCACGTTCGGTTGCCCGCCCGGCAGCGCCTGCAGTGCCGCGGCCAACGCGTCCGCGCGCTGGTCGATCTGCCGCCAGGTCAGCGTGCCGAGTTCGTCGACCAGGCCGGGCCGGTCCGGGCAGCGTTGCGCAGCGACGGCGAATCCCGAAGTGACCGCCATGTTTTCGCGTTGCATCGCCTGCGCGATCCGCAGGTACTTGTCGGGGCGCATCGGCGCGAGCAGGCGGGCGCGACTCATGGTCGCGACGACGCCGAGCGTTTCGGTGAGCCGGTCGGTGATCGCCATGAGCTCAGCCCAACACGGGAAGCGTGCGCTGCGCGGCCAGTTCGTCCAGCGCCCGCTGCATGACGTGCCGGACGTGCGCGTCGACCTCGTCGATGTCGGGGTCCTCGCCGAACTCGGCGACGATGTCGATCGGCGGCAGTACCTGCATGACGATCTTCGAGGGCAGCGGAATGTTCGGCGGGATCACCAGGCTCAGGCCGAACGGGAAGCCGAACGAAATCGGCACGATCTTGGTGCGGGCCAACCGCGCGATCGGGCCAAGTCGCTTGGCCAACCAGGTGCCGCGGGAAAGGAAGATCTGTGTTTCCTGCCCGCCGATGCCGACCGTCGGCACGATCGGCACGCCCGCGTTCAATGCGGCCTTCACGTAGCCGGTGCGGCCGCCGAAGTCGATCTTGTTCTCCGAGAACGTCGGGCGATACACGTCGTAGTCGCCGCCGGGGAACACCACCACCAGGCCGCCGGAGCGCAACGCCTCGTCGGCGTTCTCGTGGTTGGCGCTGATGTAGCCGATCTTCTTGAAGAACTCTCCCGTCGGCCCTACCGACAGCATGTCGTGGCTGAGCGTGTACAGCGGTCGGTCGTAGCCGTGCTTCTCGTAGTAGTGGGCCGACAGGATCGGCACGTCCATCGGCAGCATCCCGCCGGAGTGGTTGCTGACCAGCAGCGCACCGCCTGCGGGCATGTTCTCCAGGCCGCGCACTTCCGAGCGGAAGTAGCGTTTGAGGAACGGCCGGGTGAGGCCCATGACCCGCTGGGTGAGTTCGGGATCCCACTTCGTGAGCTGCGATGGTTCGGCGCCTGTCGAGGCCATCCGGTTCCCCCTCAAAATTAGAACGTGTTCTAGTTAGGGTACATGAGCGGCCGTTCGGTTTAGAACCGCCGATGCAGGGCTACCACGTCGACAAATGACGACGCCAGGCGCCACCGTGGGAAACGGCCGCTACCGGTTGGTGGCTGCCCACGGCGCATGGTCGCACCTGCGGTTCTGGCAGGCCGTCGACCAGGCGACGGGCCGCGAGGTGGCGGTGACGCTCGTCGACCCTGACGGCGCGCTGCCGGAAGAGTTCGTGCACGAGATCCTCGCGCGAACGGTCCGCCTCAAAGGTGTCGACATGCCCGGCCTCGCGCCGGTGATCGAGGTGTTCCACACCGGACGGTTCGGCGTCGTGGTGGCCGAGTGGATCGACGGCGGCAGCCTCGAGGAGATCGCGGCCACCGCGCCTTCGGCCATCGGCGTGGCCAGCGCGATGCAGTCACTGGCCGCCGCCGCGGATGCCGCCCACCGGGCCGGGCTGCTGCTGTCGATCGACTGCCCGGCGCGGGTGCGCGTCGGCGTCGACGGCCACGCGGCGCTGGCGTTCCCCGCGACACTGCCGGACGCGACGGTGGCCGCCGACCTCCGCGGCATCGGCGACGTGATGAGGGTGCTGCTGAACCGCGAGGCCGAGCTGCCGTACCTGGTCGCCACCACGCTCGCGGGCCTGCACCAGGAGGAGAACGGAATCGCCAGCGCTGCAACGCTTTTGACGTTGCTGCGAGCGGCCACCGACAACGAGACCGGCGGCGCCAGGGTGATGCCGCCGCTGCCGACGCCCCCGCCGGGCCAGTACGCGGACTTCAGGAACTTCGGGCCGCAGGAGCGGGCCGCCGCCGCGCGCCGCGGGGTGATGCGGGTGGGCCTGGTGACGACGGCAGTGATCGCCGCGCTCGCACTCGCGGGTCTGGGATCGAGCCTGAACAGCATCCTCGACGAGGACCGAAACGCCGGCGGACTCGACACCGAGAAACTGGGCTTGAACACATCGACGGTCGCGCCACCGCCGCCGCGGGCCGTGGCCAGCGCACCGGCGCCCGGCGAACGGGTGCCGCTCGCGGCAGCGGCGGTGTTCTCGCCAGGCGGTTCGCCCGACAGCCCCGCCGAAGCCGGGGCGGCGATCGACGGCAACCCGGCGACCGCCTGGTCGACCGACACGTACTACGACGCCGAACCGTTCCCCAAGTTCAAGCCCGGCATCGGGCTGTTGGTGCAACTGGAACGACCGGCCGCGATCAGCGCGGTCACCGTCGACCTGAACAGCACCGGCACCGTCGTGCAGGTGCGGGCGGCGGCGAACAACCAACCGGCGGCGCTGACCGACACAGGCGAACTCACCGCACCGACGCCGATGCAGCCGGGACACAACCGGATTCCGGTGAGCGCCTCGGCACCGGTTGCGAACGTCGTGGTGTGGATCTCCACCCTGGGCTCGGCGGACGGGAAGAGCCGGTCCGCCATTTCCGAGATCGAGTTGGAGGCTGCGTCGCCGCCCGCGTGAACGGGTCGGGCTAGCATCACCGGCGTGACAGACAACAGCGAAAATGTAGTCCTGGTCGAGCAGCGCGACCGGATCCTGATCATCACCATCAACCGCCCGGAGGCGAAGAACGCCGTGAACGCCGCGGTGAGTCGGGGGTTGGCGGATGCTGTCGTCAGGCTCGATGACGATCCAGGCCTTTCCGTGGGCATCGTCACCGGCGCTGGCGGTTCGTTCTGTGCGGGCATGGATCTCAAAGCGTTTGCGCGTGGCGAGAACGTGGTGGTCGAGGGCCGCGGCCTGGGCTTCACCGAACGCCCGCCGGTCAAGCCGTTGATCGCTGCGGTCGAAGGTTTCGGACTCGCAGGCGGTATGGAGTTGGCCCTTGCCTGCGATCTGATCGTCGCGTCGAAGGACGGCGCGTTCGGCATCCCGGAGGTCAAGCGCGGCCTGGTCGCGGGCGGCGGCGGGCTGTTGCGGCTGCCGCAGCGTATCCCGCCCGCCATCGCCATGGAGTTGGCGTTGACCGGCGATCGGCTGCCCGCGCAGCGCGCGTTGGACCTCGGCCTGGTCAACGCCCTCGCCGAGCCCGGCCACGTGTTGGAGGCCGCGATCGAACTCGCCGAGCGAATCACCGTCAACGGGCCGCTCGCAGTCGCGGCGACCAAGCGCATCATCGTCGAGTCGCGCGGCTGGAGCCCCGATGAGATGTGGGCGAAGCAGACCCGCATCATGATGCCGGTGTTCAGCAGCAACGACGCCAAGGAAGGTGCGATCGCGTTCGCCGAGAAGCGCGCGCCGAAATGGACGGGCACCTGACGGTTTTCCGGGGCGGCGCGGCGGGCAACCGGTGGGAATGGAACTGCCACTACCGGACTACGACCAGCTGCCACTGACCGAACTGCGGCATCGGATCCGCAGCCTCGACGAGGAACAGCTGCGCGGCCTCTTCGCACACGAGGAGGCACACGGCAACCGCATCCCCGTGCTCGAGTTGCTGCACGCCCGGTTGCGGGAGTTGACGCACGGCGCCGAGCCGTCGCCGGGTGACCCGGCCAATGCACCTGGCGCCGCGCATACGCCGCACGGCTCCACGGTCAGTGAATCGACCGCCGCCGAACCCGGCACCCCGCTGCGGCACGGCGTGGCGAACCAGACGCCGTCGCGGGGGCGCCCCTAGTCACCGTCACCGTCCGGACGCAGCAGGTTCTCCGGGTGGTGGTAGTCATTCACCCGCGATTGCCCACTGTCGAGGTGCGGTGGTGGAATCCATTCGGTGCGGCCGTCGTGGCGTTTTCTTGTAGTCCAGCCGCCGGGCTTGACGGCCCGGTTGTCTTTGGGGCAGCTGAGCGCGAGGTCGTCGACGTCGGTCCGGCCGTTGTCGGCCCAGTCGTCAACCGCGTGGTGTGAATGACAGTTCGCCCCCGCGACGGTGCAACCGGGACGGGTGCAGCCACGATCCCTTGCCAACAACACGATGCGTTGATCCGCCGAGGCGATTCGCCTTGTCCGGCCCAGGTACAGCGCCCGACCGGTGTGCTTGTCGAAGATCGACAGGTAGTGATACGCGTGGCTGGCCAACCTGATCACCGTCGGCATGGGCAGCAGCGTTCCGGTGGCGGTGACCGCTTGGCCGCAGCCGGCTTCGAGTTCCTGCAGCGTGGTCGAGACGACGATGGTCACTGGCAGGCCATTGTGTTGACCGAGCTCACCGGAACTCAAGAGCATGCGGCCCATGGCTTTCAACGCGTCGTGGTTGCGCTGGGCTTGCGACCGATGGTCGTTGTCGATCTGCTGTTGGCTGGGTGTGCCCGTAACGCAGGGGGTTTCGTCGTCAGGATTACACATCCCCGGCGCCGCCAACTTCGACAGGACCGCGTCCAAGGTGGCCCTCGCTTCAGGGTCGAGCCGACCGGTGATGGTGCTGGTGCCGTCGGCCTCTTGTTTCCCGACGGTCATGCCTCTGCGCTTGGCCCGGTCGACGTCGGAGAAGTCGCCATCCGGATGCACGAGGGCCATCAACCGCTCAGCAGCCTTGCGTAGCGTGTCCGGGGTGTGTTCGGCCGCGACGCTCGCCAAGGTGGCTTCGCACTGTTGACGGGTTTCGGGATCAACGGCGTCAGGCAGGTCGGTGAAGAACTGGCGAATGATTCGCACATGGTCGGCGCCGATTGCTCCTGCGGCTTGAGCCGCGGCGACATTCGGCAGTACCGGTGCCAGCGGCTCGCCGGTGATCGCAGTGCGGGGGCCGAGATCGGCTGCTTCATCCAACAGTTTGTGGGCGGTTGCCGAAGCGATGCGCAGCCGATTGGACAACACGTCGGCCCATGACGTGCCTCCGAGTTGTGCCGGGCTGGTCTGGGTCACCAACTGCGCAGTGAGGCGGTGATCGACAGCGCACTGGCGGCGGGCGACCGTTTCCAGGCGGTCTTTGACCGCCAATGTCTGCGCACCGTCGAGGACGTCGAACGACAGCGCCGCGAGGTCGGCCTGGGCCGCGTCGAACCGGTCCACCGCGGCGACGATGGCCGCTGGATCCCCTATGACGCGCGTCCTCATACATCGAACGTTAGTTCGAATCGCCGACAGGTGCAGAAAGTTATCCACAGGCGAAGCGGTCAGCCCGTCAGTGCGACGATCTCCTCGGCGATGTTGCGGCGGGCGCGTTCCTCCCACCGCTCACGCCCTTCCGCGGTGTGGAACAACGGCCCGTCGAGCAGCGCCGAAAGTACCTGCGCCCGCGCGGGTTTGAAGACCTCGTCGGGGACGGCGGCGTACTCCTCGCGGACCGCCTGCGCGTACGCCAGGTATCGCATCGGCTCACTGCCCAGCACCGACAGGTCGGCGTCGCTGAGCACCGCACCGTTGACGTCGTCCTCGGCGACCTTGTGCGTCTTGGTGACGAGCACCATCCGGGCCACCTCGTCGCGGATCGGCGCCGACGCCAACAGGTCGCGCGCCAACTCCGCCGACCGGTCCTCGTTGTCGTCGCGGCCGACGTCGTAGATCGCATCGTGGAACCACGCCGCGAGTTCCACCGCCTCACGGTCGAACTCGATGCCCGCATCGGCGAGCTGGCCGATCGCGTCGAGCATCTCGTGCAGATGCGCCACGTTGTGATGTCTGCGGTGCGTCTCCGACCACCGCGCCAGCAGATCCTCGCGTAATTCCTCAGTCAGATGGGCGGCCACCACGCCAGTGTTGCACCGGGTTGACCTCAACCCATATTGAGGCCGCAGGATGACGTCATGGATGTCGCCGCCTACTTCGACCGGATCGGTTACCGCGGCCCAGCGGACTCGACGGTCGACACCGTGCGCGCACTGGTCGCCGCGCACAACCGGTCCATCCCGTTCGAGAACCTCGACCCGGTGCTCGGCATCCCCGTCGTCGACCTCAGCGCCGCCGCACTCACCGACAAGCTGGTGCACCGCCGCCGCGGCGGCTACTGCTACGAACACAACGGACTGATGGGCTACGTCCTGGAAGAGTTGGGCTTCGGCGTCGAACGTTTCGCGGGGCGGGTGGTGTGGATGAATCCCGACGGTCCGCTGCCCGCACAGACGCATCAGGTGCTTGGCGTGACCATGCCACGGAGCGACGGACGGCTGCTGGTCGACGTCGGCTTCGGCGGGCAGACACTGACCTCGCCGATCCGGTTGGAGGCAGGCCCTGCACAGGAGACCCGACACGAGCCGTACCGCCTCACCGAGCGGGAAGAGGGCTACCAACTGGAGGCCCAGATTCGTGGCGCGTGGCAAGCCCTGTACATGTTCACCACCCGCCCGCAACCTCGCATCGACCTCGAAGTCGGAAGTTGGTATGTGTCAACGTATCCCGAGTCGCGATTCGTCACCGGACTGACCGCCGCTGTGGTGCACGACGACGCCAGGTACAACCTGCGCGGCCGTCACCTGGCGATCCATCGCGCGGACGGCACCGAGCAGATCACCTTCGATACTGCGGCGGATGTGCTCACCGCCTTGACCGACCGCTTCGGCATCGACGTGGCCGACCTCGGCGACCGTGCTGACGTCGAGGCGCGCATCACCGAGGTGCTGGACAGCTGACCACCACGTCCCACGGGTCGGTCGCCGCCAGCGCCATCCGACCCAGGCGCCGCGCATGGGTCGCCGTCGTGCCGAATTCGTCGACCCATCCGCGGGCAGGCATCGTGTACAGCCACAGTCGGTGTTCCGCCGTGACACCGATGGCGCCGTGCAGTTGGTGGGCGATCGTCGTCACCGGATCGACCGCGCGGCCGACCGCCACCTTCGCGACCGTCACCGCGTAGTCGGTCGCGGCATGGCCAAAACCGTGGTCTGCCGCGGCCGCGACCGCCAATGCCGTTGCCGCGCGGGCGCGTTCGATCTCACCCGCCATGGCGGCGAGCGAGTGCTGTACGGCCTGGAACTTGTTGAGCGTGCGGCCGAACTGCACCCGCTCCGCGGTGTGCGCGACGGTGAGCGCGCACGCCCCGTCCAGCGCGCCGACGATCTGGTTGCACCGCGCCCATGCGCCGCGCCGGGTCAGTTCGTCGGCGACCTCGACGTCGGCGACGCGGGTGTCACTGACCGGGATGTCGAACGCAAACGAGCCCTGCACCACTCCGTCCATGAGCGCGACGTGCAATGCCGAGGACGTCCGTGCCGCCAGCACGACGGTGCTCGCGGGCCAGGGCACGTGCCGGGCGGTCCCCGTGAGACGACCATCGTGCTCGGTGGCGTCGGCGATCGCCACGGTCAGCGGTCCCGCCGCGGGCACCGCCTGCCCGGCGGTATCCGCGAGCCACACCGCGAGCAGGTCCGTCTCCGCAATCGGCACGGCCGCAGCATGTTTCGCCAATCCGGACAACACCACCGCCGCGTCCGCAGGCCCGGCGTCCTGCCGGCTGGTCAGCCGGGCCAGCCCGGTGTCCTCGAGGTTGCGCCACAGATCGTCACCGGTCGAGCGACTACACAGGTCGTCGACCAGTTGCGCCAACTCGCTCATCGCGCCCCCATGCTCTTGGCCACCACGCCGCGCAGCACCTCGTTCGTCCCACCTCGCAGCGTGAACAACGGTGAATGCACCCGTGCGGCGGACAGCAACGCGCGCAACGGTTCCGGCTCCTCGACGTAGTCGAGCAGGTCCGCGACCAGTTCGACGGAATCCTGCTCGAAACGCGTGCCCAGATCCTTCACCAGCGCCGCCCTGGTGGCCGCGTCCTGACCGTCGGCGAGCGTGCGGGCCACCGAGATCGACAGCTGTCGCAACGAAATCAGCCGAGCCACCAGGTCACCCACGTCGGCGGCGACGCCGTCGTCGACGTCCCCCAGCGCGCGGATCACACCGAAGATCAGTGTCGCGGTGGACAGGATCCGCTCCGGGCCGCTGCGCTCGAAGCCCAACTCGGCGGTGACCTGGTGCCAGCCGTCGCCGATCTGCCCAAGCACGTCCTCGTCGGGGATGAACACGTCGGTGAAGAGCACCTCGTTGAAGTGGTGCTCGCCGTTGAGCAACTTGATCGGGCTGATCGTGATGCCCGGCGTCGAGGTCTGCACGATGAACTGCGAGAAGCCCGCGTGCCGATGTTGCGGGTCCGGCGGGCTTGTTCGCGCCAGCACGACGATCTGATGCGCGACGTGCGCGCCGCTGGTCCACACCTTCGTTCCGTTGAGCACCCAGCCGTCGTCGGTGCGGGTGGCTCTGGTCTGCGCGGCGGCGAGGTCCGAGCCTGCGCCGTGCTCGCTCATTCCGATCGCCGAGTACAGCCGCCCTGCGGCGATCCGCGGCAGCAGTCGGCGCCGCTGTTCCTCGGTGCCGTACGACAGCAGCGCGGGCGAGACCTGCCGGTCGGCGATCCAGTGCGCGGCGACGGGCGCGCCGTGCGCGAGCAGTTCCTCGGTGACGACGTACCGGTGCAGATAGCCGAGCCCGCGTCCGCCGTACTGAGTCGGAATCGTCAGGCCGACGAATCCGGCGTCGGCCAGTCGGCCGGAGAAGTCCGGGTCCCATTTCGCCAGCCAGCAGTCGACGGCGGGTTCCCAGCCGAACCGCGCGCGATCGGCGGCCAGGAACTCGCGGACCGCACTTCGCAGCCGGCCCAGTTCGCCGTCGTTGGCGCACAACGCATCGAATTCGCTCACTGGGCACCAGAGTCTAGTGAGCCGCCAACGCAGCAAGAATTGTCATGTCCCGACCGCGGGCCGCCGACCATACTCGGTAACCGTGACCGATCCAGCACGCCGGGACCGACTGCGCGAACTGCTCGATGCGGTCGTCGACGCCGACAACACTGACGTCGGCGACATGGCACGCAGCAGCTACGCCTCGGAGTTCCATTTCTCCCGAGAGGTGCGGCGGCTGACCGGCGAATCCCCGGCCGCGCTGCGGCGCAGGATCATGCTCGAGCGCGCGGCCTGGCGCCTGCACCGCGGCGAGTCGGTGACCGCGGTCGCAGCCGACGAACAGTGGTCGTCGGCAGAGGTGTTCTCCCGAGCCTTCAGCCGCACGTTCGGCGTGCCGCCGTCGCGCGCCGCCGAGGTCGGTTTCCGGCTGCCCGCACCCAACGGTCTGCACTTCCATCCGCCTCAGTCACTGTGGCTGGACAGTGACGGCGACAGCAAGGAGCCCGACATCTCCGCACTCATGGTCGCCCACGACGTCGCCGATACCGCGTACCTGATCGAACAGGCCGCCCAGTTGCCCGAAGCGCAATGGACACAGGAGATCTCGCCGGGACAGGTGATTCTGGACTGGGACGGTCCCGAACCCAGCGTCGGCGCGGTGCTCGGTGCGATCGTCTGGGCCAAGGAGGTGTGGCTGGCGACCATCGAAGGCCGCGACTTCCCGAGTCGGGCGGCCACCCAGTCGACCACCCCGCAAGCGCTCGCCACCCACCACGGCGAGATCGGAAGACGTTGGACTGCAATGGTTTCCGAGTACACAGCGGACGGCCGGCTCGGTGACACGGTGATCGACGCCCTATGCGACCCACCCGAATCGTTTCAGCTGTACGGCATCGTCGCGCACGTGCTGACCTACTCGGCGCACCGGCGCGAACTCGCACGCGCGATGCTGGCCCGCCACGGCGTGCGGACCAGGCACGGCGACCCGCTGGACTGGATGAGAGGAAACTGACATGGCAACCGTTTACTTCACCGCGTCGAGCCTGGACGGCTACATCGTGGACGAAGCAGACAGCTTGGACTGGTTGACATCTCGTGCAATCGACGCCGACGGACCGTTCGGATATGAGGCTTTCATCAAGGGTGTCGGCGCGCTGGTGATGGGCTCGGCGACCTACGAATGGGTGAAGAACAACCAGCCCGGTGACTGGATGTACGAGCAGCCGTCCTGGGTGCTGACCCACCGCCCGCAGATCATCGCGGACGGACATCCGGTGCAGGTGTTCGACGGCGCCGTCGCCGAGTTGCATCCCAAACTGGTTGCGGCGGCGGCCGGTAAGGACGTGTGGGTGGTCGGCGGCGGCCAGACGGCCGCACAGTTCGTCGCGGCAGGCCTGATCGACGAGATGATCGTGACGTACACCCCGTGCTCGCTCGGCGGTGGCTCGCGCCTGCTACCGATGCGATCCGAGTGGGCGCTGGTCGAATCCGGCGTCAACGGCGACTTCGTCTGCGCGCGGTGGCGCAAAGCTCAGTCGTGGCCGGGCAGTCCGTAGCGGCGGACGAATTCCCTTGACTTGATCAGGAATTCGAGCTCCGCGGCGACGTCCCGCAACGGGTCGACCTTGCGCGTCGACCGGCACAGCAGCACCGCGCCCTCCAACGACGCGATGCACGTGATGGCCAACGACGCGGCACACGGCTCGTCGAAGCCGTCGCTGACGAATGCGCGGGTGAGCGCATCGCGCCACCGAGTGAAGATGCTGCCCGCGACGGTGGTCAGCGCAGGTTCGTCGGCGGCCGACCCGATCGCCGCGGCCACCACGGGACAGCCTGCGGTGAAGTCGCTTTCAACGAGCAGGTCCTCCCAGAACGTGACGAACCTGCGAACGAGGTACATGCCGCCCTTGGCGGCGGCCTCGTCGATGACATCGGAGACAAGACCGCTGGCGTACTGCAACGCCTCGGTCAGTATCTGGTTGCGGCCATCGGGGAAGTGGTAATACACCGAACCGCGCGGCGCGCCGCTGCGGGCGAGCACCTCGTCGATGGTGACGCCGGCCGCTCCGCGCTCGCGCAGCACTTCGGCGGCGCTGATCAACATCTTGGTGCGCGTCGACCCGCGTTTGGGCCCGGTCTTGGTCGCGGTGGACAGAACTACCTCCAACGCTCGATCAGGCGGCGCGCCTCAGCTGCGACGGACGCCAGCTGAAGGGGCGCGGGCTGAAGTGGAACAACCGGCGACGGGGTCCGTGCACCTCGTGCGTGAACCGGCGGCCGGCGAAGTTGACCTCAACGATCCACATCGGGTGCCTCCCTGTCTATGCCAAACACCATAAAACTTGGCAACACATGAGCGCAACGAATGTATTCCCCATCACATTCGCTTCAGGTCACGCGCAGGTGAATGCCGTGTTGAGCCTCCTGGCCAAGCCCACATTATGGTCGAAAGCATAATTGGTGTGTTCGCAGTTCAGACCGCCCCGGATGCGTAGGGTGACAACCATGACCGCGCGTCTGTGCAGGTCGTTCACGGCCGCTTTGTGTGCCGCCGCGGTGCTGGGCACCCCGACGGCTGGCGCTGCTCCGCTGGATCAGAACGGCTACAACGGTGCGCCGACCCCGGTGTCGGGCGGCCCGGTGCCGACCGTGAACGGTGTGCCGTGTGTGGCCGGGCATCTCGGCACATGCACCGGCTTCGCGCAGAACCAGCCGCGGCCCACGAAGCCGAGGGCGACGTTCGGCCACTGACGCGCGCGAGGAACAGGACGCTAGATCTCCGGCGTGTAGCCGAACGGCAGCAGGATGCTCTTGGCCTCGCAGTACTGCTCGATGCCTTCCGGACCGTTCTCGCGGCCGAGGCCCGAGTTCTTGTATCCGCCGAATGGGGCGCCCGGATCGAACGCGTACATGTTGACCGCGTACGTGCCGGTGCGGATCTTCTTGGCGATGTCGACGGCCTTACCGAAGTCGGTGGTGAACACGCTGCCCGCCAACCCGTAGACCGAGTCGTTGGCGATGCGGATCGCGTCCTCCTCGGTGTCGAACGGGATGATCGCCAGCACCGGTCCGAAAATCTCCTCCTGGGCGATGGTCATCGAGTTGTCCACATCGGCGAACACCGTCGGCTGGACGAACCAGCCGCCGTCGAGGCCTTCCGGCCTGCCGCCGCCGGTGACGATCCGCGCGCCCTCCTCGACGCCCTTTCGGATGTAGCCCTCGACGCGCTCGCGCTGCTTCTCGGAGATCAGCGGGCCGATCATCGCCGCCGGATCATCGGGCAGGCCGACCGGCGTCGCCGCGACGGCGGCCGACACCTTCTCGACCACCTCGTCGTAGCGCGACCGCGGCGCGAGGATGCGGGTCTGGCCGACGCAGGCCTGCCCGCAGTTCATCAGCCCGGAGAACACCAGCATCGGCAGCGTCGAATCCAGGTCGGCGTCCTCGAGGATGATCGCCGCGGACTTGCCGCCGAGTTCGAGCGTGCACGCCTTGAGCTTCTCGGCGGCGAGCTTGCCGATCTCCTTGCCCACCGCGGAGCTTCCAGTGAACGTGAACTTGTCCAATTCCGGGTTGGCGGTCAGCGCGCGCCCGGTCTCGGGGCCGCCGGGCACCACCGACAGCACCCCCTCGGGCAGACCGGCCTCGGCGAACACCTCAGCCAAAGCGTTGGTGGACAGCGGGGTTTCGGCGGCAGGCTTGAGCACGACGGTGCACCCGGCCAGCAACGCGGGGCCCAGCTTGTTGACCGCCAGGAACAGCGGGACGTTCCACGCGACCACCGCGCCGACCACGCCGACGGGCTCCTTGGTGACCAGCGTCTGGCCGTAGACGCCGTCACGGATCTCGTTCCAGGTGTACTTGTCCGCGGCGCCCGCGTAGTACTGCAGCGTCGATACCGACGCGCCGTACTGCATCATGTCGATGATCGTCGGCGGCTGGCCGGTCTCCAGCTTCAGCAGGTGCTTGAACAGATCGGCGCGATCCTCGAGCAGCTTGAGCGCGCGGCCGATCACCGCGGCCCGCTCGGCGGGCGGCGTCTGCGGCCACGGGCCCTCGTCGAACGCCTCACGCGCGGCGGCGCAGGCGGCGTTCACGTCGGCCTCGGCGGCCAGCGGCACCTGTCCGACCTTCTCACCCGTCGCGGGCGAAAACACCTCGATGACCTCTGCGGATGATGGTTCGACCCACTTGCCGCCGATGAACAGCTTGTCGTATTCGGTCTTGTAGGCCTCAGAGGTAGCCGGGGTCACACTTGTCATGAGCGTCACATTACCTACAGATGGAGGAAACGAGAACCTGTTCCAGTTCAGCCGCTCACGACGGCCGCAGCACCAGCACCAGATTGCTGACGGTGAATTCCCTCAGCCCTGGAACGGCGGTCAGCCACCAGGCCCATCGCGGGTGGTAGCGGGGAAATGCGGCGACGAGCGCGCCGGTGCTCGCGGCCCACTGCAGGCCGTCGGACACCGACACCGCGAACAACGACGATCCGTAGTCATTCTTGGGTCGATGGCCGTGTTTGCGGGTGTAGCGCGCTGCGGCGCGGACGCCGCCGAGGTAGTGCGTCAGGCCCATCTCGTGGCCGCCGAACGGGCCCAGCCACACGGTGTACGACAGCACCGCCAGGCCGCCGGGCCTGGTCACCCGCAGCATTTCGTGGCCCAGTCGCCAAGGTTGCGGCACATGCTCGGCGACGTTGGACGACAGGCAGATGTCGACGCTGGCGTCCGCGAACGGCAGCGCTGTGCCGGACGCCCGCACGTACGGGGTTCGGCGGTCGCCTGCGGCAGGGCCGGCGTGCATCTCGGCCGGATCCGGCTCCACTCCGATGTAGCGCATCCCCGCGCCTTGGAACGCATCTGCGAAATAGCCTGGGCCACCGCCGATATCGAGGACGGTCCGGCCCGCAGGCGCCGCGCCGCCGACTCCGCGCCACAGGTCGCCCACCATCGTCGCGGTGTCCTCGGCGAGTGCGCCGTAGAACCGGGCGGGGTCGGGCTGCTCGTAGCGGAACTGGCTCGCCAGCCGCAGCGACCGGCGTAGGTTCGCCCTCCGGGCGAAGACATCGGTCACGGCCATCAACCAGACCCTAGCCAGCGGTTAGTCTGGGCGGCGATGTCTGCACCCGTCCGCTCCGTGTTGCTGCTCTGCTGGCGCGACACCGGGCACCCGCAAGGCGGCGGCAGCGAGGCCTACCTGGAGCGCATCGGTGCCCGACTGGCCGCATCCGGCGTGCGGGTCACGCTGCGCACCGCCCACTATCCGGGCGCTCGACGGCGCGAGGTCAAAGACGGCGTGCAGATCAGCCGCGCCGGCGGGCCGTACACCGTCTACATCTGGGCCGGGCTGGCGATGGTGCTGGCGCGCATCGGCCTCGGCCCGCTTCGCAACGCGAGGCCGGACGTCGTCATCGACACCCAGAACGGCCTGCCGTTCATGGCGCGGTGGGCGTTCGGCAGTCGGGTCGCGGTGCTGGTGCACCACTGCCACCGCGAGCAGTGGCCGGTGGCGGGTCCGGTGTTGGGCAGGATCGGCTGGTTCGTCGAGTCGAGGCTGTCGCCTCGGGTGCACCGCCGCAATCAGTACGTCACGGTGTCACTGCCGTCCGCGCGGGACCTCACCGGTCTCGGTGTGCGGCCCACTCAGATCGCGGTGGTGCGCAACGGTCTTGACGAGGCGCCCCCGCAGACGCTGACCGTGCCGCGGTCGACGACGCCGCGTGTGGTCGTGCTGTCGCGGCTGGTGCCGCACAAGCAGATCGAGGACGCACTCGAAGCGGTCGCCGCGCTGCGGCCAAGGCTGCCGGATCTGCACCTGGACATCCTCGGCGGCGGGTGGTGGCAGCAGCCGCTGGTCGAACACGCCGCGCTGCTGGGCATCTCCGACGCGGTGACGTTCCACGGCCACGTCGACGACGAGACCAAACACCAAGTGCTGCAACAGTCTTGGGTGCAGGTGCTGCCGTCCCGCAAGGAAGGATGGGCCTTGGCCGTGCCTGAGGCGGGGCAGCATTGCGTGCCCACGATCGGCTACCGGTCCTCGGGCGGGTTGACGGACTCGATCGTCGACGGGGTGACCGGGCTGCTGGTCGACGACCGTGACGACCTCGTCGAGGTGCTGCACCGGTTGTTGACCGACCGGGTGCTGCGCGACCAACTCGGCGCCAAGGCGCAGGCCCGCAGCAGTGAATTCTCCTGGCGCCAAAGCGCGGAGGCGATGCGCACCGTGCTGGAGTCCGTGCACGCGCGCCGGATCGTCAGCGGAGTTATCTAGCCAGTCATCAGCGCGTTGCTTGGCAGCGAAGCGTCGAGCACCTTGTGCGCGGTTTCCACCCCGGCCACCGGCAGCCCGTGCGGGTCGAGCAAGCCCAACTGGACGAGCACACTGGCCTGGTCCCAGTAGATGTGTTCATGGGTGAGCTTGTCGCCCTCGAACTGCACCACCGCGACCATCGGCACCTCGACCCAACGCCCGGTGGGCTCGATCCCTGGCAGCATCCAGTCGATCCGGGTGGTGTGGGTGAACCGCAGGATGAACTCGTCGACGACGGAACTCTCACCCACGGTGCGGCTCACCGGGAACAGCTCCATGTCATCGGGGTTCAACCCGATGAAATGGTTGGCGTAGAACTCACGCAGCTTCGTGAAGCCGACCCCGCCGGTCATCGTCGGAATGTGGTTCACGTACGGCTCGGCCACCATGGTCGCCATGGTGGCGTCGACGTCGCGGGTCTCGAACTCGGCCCTGCAGTGCGCATCCCACAATGCAGCGAGGTCGTGTTCGGCCATCGACTTCACCTCTTCTTCCCGTGTCGTATCGCAGTCCTGCACACACTAAAGGTGCAAACCGGGTGAAATGATCCCGCGATCAGGAGACCGCTGTGCCCACAGCGGATCCGAAGTTCACTTATCGGGCTGAGATGCCGACACACCGGAGGGCATTGACGTCTCCATTGCGGAATGGCGATTAACTTAGTGACACCATGGCGGGTCGGGCCGAGTCGGTGCGCGTGCCGCGCAGGACATTTCTGCGCGGTATGACGACGGCAGGGGTGGCCGCCGCGTTGACCCCCGCGGCATCCGCGAAGGCCGCGCCGCCGGGTAAGTCGGTCGCGGTGTTCGGCGCGGGCGTCGCGGGGTTGACCGCCGCGCACGAACTCGCCGAGCGCGGATTCGCGGTCACCGTGTACGAGCGGAAGGCACTGGGCGGTAAGGCCCGCTCGATCGCGGTGCCCAATTCGGGCGCCGAACCGTTGCCCGCCGAGCACGGGTTCCGGTTCTTTCCCGGCTTCTACCGCAATGTCACCGACACGATGCGGCGGATCCCGTTTGCGGGCAACTCCCACGGCGTGTGGGAAAACCTCACCCGCGCAACGTCTTATCTGCATTCCGGGATGGGTCGGCACGACCTGACCATCCCGCTGCCGTTTCCGCTGCCGACTCTGCCGAACCCGATCACGCCCAAGGCGTTCACCGACTCGGTGGCCACAGTGTTCGAGACGCTGCTTCGGCTGCCGCCACCGGAGGCGCTGTACGCCGCGCAGAAACTGGCCGTCTACGTCACCAGTTGTGACGAACGAAAGCTCGGCCAGTGGGACCAGATGACGTGGGAGGACTACATCGGCGCGAACAACAAATCCCGCGAGTACAACCGCTACCTCGCCGACGGAATCATCCGCAACCTCGCGGCCTCGAAATCCCGTGACGCCAGCGCACATTCGATCGGGCTGGTCGGCGAGGCGTCGGTGTGGTCCATTCTGCTGCTGGGCAACGACTACGACTGCAAGGGGTTCGACAGGGTCCTCAACGGACCGACGAGTGCGCAGTGGATCGATCCCTGGGTGACGCATCTAAAGAGTCTTGGTGTGAAATTCGAACTGGGGCAGGCGCTGTCGAAGTTCACGCCGAACGGCAGGCACATCGCCTCGGCCACCGTCGTCGACGCCGCGGGTCTGCCGCGCACGGTCACCGCCGACTGGTACGTCTCCGCGGTGCCGTGCGAAAAGCTCGCCGCCGTGTTGACCGACGACGTCATCGCCGCAGACCCCAGGTTGGCCAACGTCGCGCTGCTGCGCACCGAGTGGATGAACGGGCTGATGTTCTTCCTCAAGAAGCGGGTGGACGTCACGAAGGGACACGTCAACTACGTCGACTCCGGCTGGGCGATCACCTCGATCAGCGAGGAGCAGTTCTGGAAGAAGAGCCTGACCAGCTACGGCGACGGCACGGTGAAAGACTGTCTGTCGGCGATCATTTCGGACTGGACCACCCCCGGCAATTTCAACAGGAAGAGCGCACGGGACTGCACGCCGCAGGAGATCGCCAAGGAGGCGTGGACGCAGATCAAGGCCCACCTCAACGACACCGACAAGGTGCTCGAGGACGCGCTGCTGCACTCCTGGTTCCTGGATCCCGCGATCATCGATTCCGGGACACCGAACGTCCGCAACGACGAGCCGCTGTTCATCCAGGACCCCGGCTCGTGGACCAGGCGGCCCGAGGCGGTCACCGGGATCGACAACCTGTTCCTCGCGGGCGAGTGGATCAAGACCGACCAGAACGTGACCACGATGGAAGGCGCCAACGAAGGCGGCCGCTACGCCGCCAACGGCGTGCTGCAGGCGGCCGGTTACGGCGGACCGATGGTCAAGATCGTCGAACTGTTCCAGGCGCCGTGGTGGGCGCCGTTCAAGGCTGCCGACCGCGCGCGGTACCGCGCCAAGCTGCCGAACATCCTCGACGTCTTCGACAGCCGGTGGCCTACCTGACCGGTCTGCGCAGGCGCCCCACCGCCAACCCGGCCAGCCCCACCGCGATCGCGGACAACCACACCCAGTGCACACCCACCAGCACGCCGCGGCCCGCCGCGACCGGATGGTCGCCGCCGACCCGGTACAGCGTGAGATCGCCGTCGCGATAGGCCACCGGCAGCGGCAGCTGCGGTGGGGACCACCCTGTGTGCCAGATGTTTTCGACGACGACCCAGCCCACGCCCGCGGCCGCCAACCTGTCGCGATCCGCCCCGTCCAGCACCAACTGCTGAACCTCGCGGGCCCGGTTGCCCTCGCCGGGAATGGTGCGGCCCCCGATGGTCAGATCACCCGTCGTCAACACATCGGCGCGCACCCAGCGCGGCAGCGGGTCGAGCACCGGGGCGGCGCCGGCCCACGCGAAACGTCGCATGCTGTCGACGGGTAACACCGCGACGGGCCGCGGATCGGCGTTGATCAGCGCCGCCGTCCGCGCCCATCCCGGCGGGTAATGCACCGCCGTCATCCTGCCGCCGACGCCCCACGCCAGATCCGGCAGCGTGGCGAGTAGTGCGGCACAACAGACGACGGCGGTGGCCGCGGCCGGAATCCGATGCCGCACCGCCATCACCGCGGCGGCACCCGCCAGCGAGTAGGCGGGCACGGCAAGCGCCACCCACTTCTGTGCGTCACGCACCACACCGAGGCCGGGCAGCGCGCGGATGGCGGCTTCCGCGACGGCCATCCCCGGACCGGTCGCCATGGTCGCGGGCACCACGACGGCCACCGCCGCGAGGATCAACAGCGGGACCGCCTGCGGTCGACGGACGACGGTGCGCAAACCCAGCGCCACCACGGAAAGCAACACCGCCGCGGAGACGATCGCGAAAGCTGTTGAGCGTGAAGCGGGTACAGCATCGGCGTTCCACATTCCGCCGAGGCTGGCCAGGCTGCCCAACGTGCCGAGACCCGGTTCGGCCCTTGCGGCGAACGCGCCGACGCCCTCGGCTTGCGTCGACGACAACGACCCGGCCAGCGCGGCGGCGGTCAGCCACGGCAGCGCCACCACGACTGAGGCGGCCAGCGCCACCGTCGCGCACCACCATCGCGGGCGGCCCGCGCCTGGCGCGAAGACACACGTCAACGCGACCGTCGCGGCCAGCATCAGCCCGGTGGGCGTCAACCCGGCCAATCCGATCCAGAACACCAACGCGCACACCTCGACCCACGGTGTGACGTCCGGCGTCCGCAGTCGCAGCATCGTGGTCGCGACCCACGGCAAGCAGCCGTAGCCGACCATCAAGCTCCAATGCCCCTGCAGAAGCCGTTCGGCGACATAGGGATTCCAGATCGCGATGGTCACCGCGACGACCTGACCGGCCACCCCTGCCTCCGGCAGTACGACCGACGCCAACCTGGCCGCGCCCCAGCCCGCCAGGAAGAGCCCGCCCACCAACAGCGCCTTGACCACCAGGCCGCCGTCGAGGACCTCGGTGGCCATCGCGATCGCGAAGTCCTGCGGCAGCGCCCGCGGCGCGGCTTCCGACAACCCCAGCGCCGCATCGGACACATACGACCGCGGCGTCGACACCGCGTCGCGCAGCAACAGATATCCGGGCGCCAGCAGCGGCCCCGTCACCAGCAGAGCGAGCGCCAGCGCGTACGCAGGCGCGAGGAGGCGGCTGATCAGACCGGTCTGTCCGGAGGCAGATCCGTCGGCCTCGGCGCGGGCAGCTTCTCGGTCTTCGCCTCGGCGCCGGGAACCTGGATGCCCCGGGTGTCGAAGAAGTTGTGATCCGCCTCGTCGAGCCCGGGATCGATCAGCGCCGACTCCGCCCGCAGGCTGAACGACCCGAGCAACGCGCCGCCGACAACGGCCACCAACCCGATCGCGGTGAACGTGATCGGCAGGATGCGGCCCCACAGCCCCAGCTTGTCGCGCTCGTCGTGCGCGCTGGCCACCTGGGATTCCACGGTGTCCTCGGTGGAGGTGACGGTGTAGTCCGCGAACGTCACCTCGGGCTTGAGCGGCTCACGCGCGTAGTAGTGGAAGCCGTGATCTTTCTGCTTGACGATCGTGCCGGACACCGGGTCCACCCAGAAGGTGCGCTGCGCGGCGTAGTACCGGGTCAGGGTGATCGACTCGTCCGGGTTGCCCGGCAGCCCCCACAGTGACGCCCGGGCGGTGACCTCGGCGTCGGCGTCGTCGTCGTACAGCGACGAGTACTTGACCGGCTCGACCAGCTTGCCGTCGGCGTCGTATCCGACGTTCTGGCTGAACTTGTAGGTGGTCAGCCCGTTGACGTCTTCCTCACCGTCGTAGTTGGCGTCGAACGCCTTCTGCGCGATCGGGTCGAACACCGGATACGTGCGCTTCTCGGTGTCGAACGGGAACCGGTAGGCCAGCCCGTCGTGTGGAAGGGCGATGTTGGTCGGCGGCACGGTGTCGTCGACGGCGCGCGGCTTCTGCACGGCGCCGCCCGGGTTGCTTTCGCTGGAGACCGCGGTCGCGGTCTTGCGGTTGACCGTCACCGTGTCGACGAGCGCCAGCAACAGGCCCGCGTCCTGCTGCTTGTCGGTGCGGCGCAGCGTGTTGCCGACCTGCAGGGTGACGACGTCGGCGTTGGACGGCGCCTCGACGCTGATCTGCTGCTGCTGCACCACCGGGACGTTCTTGTTGATCACGAACTTGTCGGAGTTCAGCGACTCGGGATCGAACACGGTGCCGGTACCGTCGGCGACCAGGGTGGTATCCAGGTTCAGCGGGATCTTGGCGATCTTGCCCTTGGTGTACGTGGACAGCAGCAGCGCGGCAATCAACAGGGCGGCCCCCAGCCCCAAGATTCCGCAGGCTGCTATGCGCATCGCCACGGTGCGGTTCAAGCCGCCCTCCTTCACTTTCCCGACAGACCACTTCGCCCCCACCCCGACCAGGGACTGGCGGCAAACCCGTTCGACCCTAACAGCCCAAACTAAAGCCGATCCTTACTACGAATGCATTGGCCAACGGCCGCTTGACTACCCGTTTTTCAGTCGGCGGACCAGCACGGCACACTGGTCGTCGTGACGCAAGCCCCAGCGGTCGGTGGGACGCGTGGTTTCCTGCCCGCGCTCGAAGGCATGCGCGCATGCGCCGCGGTGGGCGTCGTCATCACCCACGTCGCGTTTCAGACCGGTCACAGCGGCGGAATCACCGGCAGGCTGTTCGGCCGGTTCGACTTGGCCGTCGCGGTCTTCTTCGCGTTGTCGGGCTTCTTGTTGTGGCGCGGCCACGCCGCCGCCGCCCGGGGCTTGCGGACGCGGCCTCCGACCGGGCACTACCTGCGGTCCCGGCTGGTCCGCATCATGCCGGGCTACCTGGTCGCGGTCGTGGTGATTCTCACGCTGCTGCCGGACGCCAAGGCCGACCTGACGGTGTGGTTGGCGAATCTGTCGCTCACTCAGATCTATGTGCCGCTGACGCTGACCGCCGGGCTGACCCAGATGTGGAGCCTGTCCGTGGAGGTCGCCTTCTACCTGGCGTTGCCGTTACTGGCGCTGCTGGCGCGGCGACTGCCGGTGCGCGCCAGGATCCCGGTGATCGCGGCGGTGGCGGTCGCCAGCCTCGGCTGGGCGCTGTTGCCGATCCACACGCCGTTCGGGGTCAACCCGTTGAACTGGCCGCCCGCCTTCTTCTCGTGGTTCGCCACGGGCATGCTCCTGGCCGAGTTGACCGTCAGCGAGGTCGGCTGGCCGCACCGGTTGGCGCGGCGGCGGGTGCTGATGGCGGCCGTCGCCGTGGTGGCGTTTCTGGTCGCGGCCTCACCGGTCGCCGGGCCCGAAGGGCTGACACCCGGCACGGTGAGCCAGTTCATCGTGAAGACCGCGATGGGTGCGGTGCTCGCGGCCGCCCTGATCGCCCCGCTGGTACTGGACCCGCCGGACACCGGCCACCGGATGCTCGGCAACACCACGATGGTGACGCTGGGCAGATGGTCCTACGGCCTGTTCGTCTGGCACCTGGCGGCGCTGTGGATGGTGTTCCCCATCATCGGCGAGTTCGCGTTCAACGGGCACATGCCGGTGGTGCTGGTGCTCACCGTGCTTTTCGGCTTCGCCATCGCGGCGGTCAGCTACGCGCTGATCGAATCGCCGTGCCGTAACGCATTGCGGCGCTGGGAGCGGCGCAATGATCCAGCGCCGCTTGACAGTTCGGTCACCGACGCGCCTGAGCCTGCCGTCGCGAGATGATCTCGTCGCGCACCGCCGACCTGCGCGCCTTACCCGCGTCGTCGCGCAACGGTGTGTCGCTGAACTCGACGGCGGTCGGCACCTTGTAGGACGCGATCCGCTCGGACAGGAAACCGATCACGTCGTCTTCGTCGAGCCCGTCGGCTTCCACGATCGCGTACGGCACCTGGCCGAGATCCTCGTGCGGCACGCCAACGACCAAGCAGGACAACACCTTCGGGTGCGCTGACAGCGCCGACTCGATCTCGGCCGGGTACACGTTGCGGCCGCCGACGGTGAACATGTCCACCCGCCGGTCGTTCAGATACAGGAAACCGTCGGCGTCGAAATAACCGAGATCGCCGAGCGAATCCCACCCGTCGCGACTCTTCGCGGTGGCCCCGACGTAGCGGTACGTCGGCGCGCTGCCCGGTGCGGGCCGCATGTAGACCTCACCGACCACCCCTGGCGGGCACTCGTTGCCGTCGTCGTCGAGCACCTTCATCTCGCCGGCGACCACGACGCCGACCGAGCCGCGGTGCTCCAGCCACTGAGTCCCGCTGATGAACGTCAGAGCCTGAAGTTCGGTGCCGCCGTACAACTCCCACACCACCTCCGGCCCGAGGATGTCGATCCACGCCTCCTTGACGGCGGGCGGGCAGGCCGCCCCGACGTGCCATAGCCGCCGCACCGACGACAGGTCGTACGCGTCGCGGCCGGCCTCGTACACCCGTAGGAGTCGCTGCATGATCGTCGGCACCACCACCATGAAGCTGACGCGATGTTCGGCGATCAACCGGAAGAACTCCGCGGCGTCGAACCTCGGCATCAGCACCAGGTGGTGCCGCATCAGCAGGCCGATGGTCGCGGTGGTCATGCCGGTGTTGTGGCTCAGCGGCACCGCGATCAACTGGGTGTCGCCCTCGGCGGCGCCCATCCCGTAACCGGCGAGCGCCCCGGGGAATCGGCTGTCACCGCCCGCCTCGATGAGTTTCGGCCGCCCGGTGCTGCCACCGGAGCCCAGCGCCTTCCACGCCGGCGACACCGCCTCGGGCAGCGGGGCGTCGGACAGGGCGGGGTCGCCGGTGAAATCGCCGGGCACGCTGGGGATCACGCCGCGCGGGTCATCGCGGCCCACGATCAGCGACCGCGGCTTCAGGTCGAGCAGACCCTCGAGTTCGGCGTCGGGCAACCGCGCCGACAGCGGTTGGGGCACCGCGCCGAGTTTCCACGCGGCCAGCGCGGCCTGGATCCATTCGATCGAGTTGGGCAGCACGATCGTCACGTAATCGCCTTGGCGCACCCCGAGTTCGGCGTAGGCCCGCGCCAGCCGGTTGGTCGCCTTGTCGAGTTCGCCCCTGGTCAGCGTGCGGCCACCGGCGGTGACGGCCGGTTCGTCCGGCGCGAGCGCGGCCAGCCGGGAGAATTCGGCGCCGATCGGCGCGATGGGTGTGGTCATCAGTACCCGCCCTGCCTCTCGAAGATCTTGCGCGGGTTGTCGACGAGCATCGTGGTGAGCTGTTCGTCGGTGACGCCGCGCTGCTTCAGCGCCGGGATGACGTCGTTGTGGATGTGCAGGTAGTGCCAATTGGGCAGCGCGATCGGCAGCGTCTCCTCCGGCAGCGCGTCGAAGTAGCACGACGCGTCGTGGGACAGCACCATCTTGTCGGCGTGCCCGCGCTCGCACATCTTGGCGACGGTGGCGACCCGGTCCTCGAACGGCAGGTAGACGTCGACGCCGAACCTGTCCATGCCGATGTAGGAGCCGTTGGCGATCAGCTCCTCGAGGTAGTCGAGATCGGTGGTGTCCCCGGAGTGGCCGATCACCACGCGGGACAGGTCGACGCCTTCTTCGGCGAAGATGGCTTGCTGTTCGAGTCCCCGCCGGGTGGCGGCATGGGTGTGGGTGGAGATCGGCACACCGGTGCGGCGGTGCGCCTGCGCGACAGCGCGCAGCACCCGCTCGACGCCGGGTGTGACACCGGGTTCGTCGGTCGCGCACTTGAGGATCGCCGCCTTGATCCCGGTGTCGGCGATGCCCTGCTCGATGTCGCGGACGAACATTTCGGTCATGGTCTCCGGGCCGTCCAGGGCGGTGCCGGGCCCCGTGTAGTGGAAGTAGAACGGCACGTCGTTGTAGGTGTACAGGCCGGTTGCGACGACGATGTTGAGGTCGGTCTGCGCGGCGACGCGGGCGATCCTCGGGATGTACCGGCCGAGGCCGACCACGGTGAGGTCGACGATGGTGTCGACGCCGCGGGACTTCAGTTCGTTCAGGCGGGCGACGGCGTCGTCGATGCGTTTGGACTCGTCGCCCCACGCTTCCGGATAGTTCTGCAGGATCTCGGTGGTCATGATGAACACGTGTTCGTGCATCAGCGTGACGCCTAGATCTGCGGTATCGATTGCTCCCCGTGCGGTGTTGAGGTTGGGCACCGGTCCGATGCTAGGTCGCCCGTCTGTGAGGCGGGCGGCTTTCCGGTACCAACGACGGTGACCGTCGACGCGGCCAGCATCGCCACCGAGGCCAGCGCCAGCAGCTGGACAGCCCACGAATGGCCGACGTAGCCGTCGACGGAGCGCCATGGGTACTGGCTGAGCACGGCGCCCGCCAGGATCAGACCACCCGCGGTGATGCCGATTGTGATTGCCTCGCAGAGCTTTTCGCGTCGCCGCAGGAGATAGCGCAGACCGAGCGCCGCACCGCCCACGACCGCGCCTGCGAATCCCGAGATCGCGGCCGCGACCACCACCACCGCGACGGCGGTCGTCGCCGGACCCGGCCGCCACGGCCGGGCGGGTGGCGCGTCGGGCTTGGGTCTGCGCGCGGGGAGGAACGCCAGCAGGGCAAGCAACGGCAGCAGCGCCAACCCGCCGATCAGACCCGCGCGGTAGGTGGTGTTCGACCCGAAGGTGAGCGTGACGGGTCCGGTGGTGCCCGGCGGCAGCACCCAACCCTGTTGCCACCCGTTGACAGTCACCGGGGTCAGCGCGGTGCCGGTCGCGGTGTGCGCCGTCCACCCGGGACTGATACTTTCCGGCACGACCAGGATCCGCGACGACGCCGAACCCGTCACGTCCACCGTGCGGTGGTCGGCGGTCCAGTCCCGGGTGGTCGCGGGAGTCGTTGTGGCGGAATGAAGTTGGTTGGCCAGTGGGCCCGCCAACTTGACGCCGTCGACCACGAACGCGGCGCCGGGGCTGACCACGAGTTCCTGCTCGCCCTTGGGCAGGGTGATGGGCTCGGACCGGCACGGTGTGGCGGCCACCGGGTCGCCGTCGAGCAGTGCGCCGACGGTGGTGGTGACGGAGGTCTGGACGAACTGCCCGGCAATGCCGATGATCGGCCCTTTGCCGCACGGCAGGTCGATGGTCCGCGCCCGGTTGTGCGCGGCGTCGGCGGCGGCGATCGGCATGCCCTTGGTGTCCAGCGCCGTCACCTCGGCAAGGCCCGGCGGTTTGAGTTGGTCGAAACCCAGCGCCGTGCGGTCGATGACGTCGTTCCAATTCAGCAGGGACACCTTGACGGTGTCGGTGACCACCGGATGCAGGCTGACCTTCTGTGTCCCGCCGTCGGCCGACAGCGCCCGCACTTCGGGACCGGCGCCGAGGTCGATCGCCACCAGCGTCGGATGGGCAGGCAGCACAGCGGAACTCGGCGTGATCCGCAGTCCGGTCACCTCGGTGCGGGTGGGCAACTTGAGCGTCAGGGTCGGCGGGCTCTTGCGTTGCACGACGCTCTGCGGCGCGGTCCACGCGGTGCCGGGATCGCCGTCGGCGGCGGCGTAGGCCGAGCCGAGCACGTCGATCGGGTCGGCGTCGCCGAGCGCACGCGCCGCACCGGGCTGACTGATCAGGTCGGCGAGATGGGGGCCCTGGCGGGCGCGCACCCACACCGTCGGCGAGACCGCGGTCGGCGCCGGTACGTGCAGCGTCCGGCTCAGGTTGACGGGTTCCTCCGGGGATAGCGCCATCGAGGCGGCGCACCGGGTTCCGGTGGGGCCCTGCGCACAGCCGGGCCTGCCCAGCAGTTCCGGCCCCAGATCCCATTGCGCCACAGTTGAATTCGGCGGTGGCGGGGGTACGACCACGGTGTGGCGCAGGTTGACCGGATGGGCGAACCCGTTGGCGTCGTACTGGGTGACGGTGAAGTCGGTGATGCCGAACTGCACTCCGGCGGAGCCGTCGTCGGTGGCCGCTGCGGTCAGCCGCACCCACGGCGTCTCGCCATAGGGCAGCGCGATGGTCAGCGGTTTACCTGCCTGATCGAAGCGCAACGTGCTGGTGCCGTTGGCGGTCGACACCTCGATGCGTCGCACCTGTGCCCCGACGGCGGTGGCGCTCGGCGTGACGGTGATGGTCGCATTGGTGACCGGATGGTCGAAGTCGACCTGCAGCCACTGGCCGACCGCCGCCTGCAACGCGTTGGACACCCAACTGGTCGAGGGGTCGGCGTCGATGGCCGCCGCGGGCCCGGTCGCGGGGGCCACATTGGGCAGAGCGGTCGAATCGGCTGCCGAACTCGACACCGAGATGCGACCGCCGTTCCATTGCCCGTAAACGGTTTCGGCGCCGACGGCCGGATAGTCGGGGACGCGGTTGAACGTGTGCCGCGGATCGTCGGGGGTGCGGATCGCCGACGAGTGGTCGTCGACCCGGCCGTAGTCGGTTTCGCGGGCCAGCGGGGTGTCGGTCACGGTCACCACCGGCGCGGGCAACCCGGCGCGTTTCGCGTCACCGGTCAGCAGCATCGGTCCCAGCGGTGCCTGCCCCAACAGCCTGCGGCGCTCGTTGAGGCGCAGCAGCGCCTCGGGTCCGCCGTCGACGCGGGCCATCGAGTCGGTGTCGACGAGGTAGGGATGCATGCCAGGCGAGCCGTCGACGCGGTAGATCTCCACCGCGGGATACCGCGGCCGCAGACCGCTGTCGGTGATGAAGCCTGCCAGCGTGCCGGGGCCGACGGGCTCACCGAACTGGGCCACCTTCGTCAGGCCCGGCGATCCTTCGATGGCCCGGTGCACGAGTATCGGCCGCGCCGACCGCGACGACTCGGGATCGAGGTCGTTGCGCAGCACCACATATGAAATGCCTTGTTGGGCAAGTGTATCCGCAAGGCCGGCGGAGGGCCTGCCCGCCGCGAACAGCCGCTGCACCGAGTCGAGCGCGCGGATGGTTTCCGGTGGCGTCAGCGGAATCGAGTCACGCACACCCCACGGGCTGCTGCCGAGCACCTGCAGGGGTTCGTCGTGGCTGTTGCCCCACACCTGGGTCGCGAACGGGGCACCGGGCGCCACCAAAACGCGACCCCGATCGGTGTTGTGTTCGTCGAGCCAGTCGGCGGTCTGGTGCCAGTACTGCGGGATCGCGTCGAACGCGCCGGGTGGTGTGAGCCTGCCGGTCCACGCCAGCGACGTGCCTGCCGCCAGCGCTACCAGCACCACCACGCCGACCGCCACCCGCTTGTCGCGTTCAGGGTGCGCGAACGCGTACACCCATTCCCTGCGGGGTGCGCTGCCCGGCAACGGGATTCGGCCGAGCAGATGGGCGAGGCCGAGCGCCAGCGGTAACCGCAGCAACGGCTCGAGTTTGTGGATGTTGCGCAGCGGGGTGCCGTCGGCGTCCAGGAACGCCTGAACATGTTGCGCGACAGGCGATCCCAGCCCGCCCGAGTAGCCGAGCGCCAGCAGCACGACGCCGGTGAGCATGATGACGATGAGCCGGCTGCGCGCCGGCATCGTGCGCATCGCGAGGCCTGCCATGCCCGCGGCCGCCACCAACGTCGTCGCCAGCACCGCGACCGACCCTGTCACCAGCGAGGCGCCCGCCGTCGCGTTCGGCGCGACGTACGGCGTCCACGCGTCGGTGCCGCGCAGCATCTCGGTCAGCGACATCCATTGTGTGGTGACGCCGGAGGACTCGATGAAATCGAGGAACGGCGGGCTGATCCGGCCCAGCATGACCAGCGCGATCACCCACCACAACACGGCGAGCACGATGCAGACCGCCCACCACGCGGTGAAGCGCCACCACAACCGGTTCGGCCGGTGGCAGGCCAGCCAGATGGCGGCGGCCAGGCAGGCCGTCAGCGTCGCGACCGCGTTCACCGCACCCATCAGGGCGATGGCCACCGCGGACCGCGCGGCCAACACCCGCACCGAGGACTGCCCCCGCAGCGCCAGGATGACCGGCAGCAGCACCCACGGCGCCAGCATCATCGGCAGCGTCTCCGACGAGATCGCGCCCAATGTGGTCAGCACCCGGGGGGACAACGCGAACGCGGTCGCGGCGATCAGGCGCGACGTCGGGCTGCCGATGCCGAGCGCCTCGGCGACCCGCAGCAGCCCCCAGAATCCGACGGTCAGCAGCAGCGCCCACCACAGTCGCTGGGTCACCCACCCCGGCACGCCGAGCACGTCGCCGGCCAGAAAGAACGCACCGTGCGGAAACAGGTAGCCGTATGCCTGGTTCTGCGCCTGCCCGAACGGCAACTCGCTGTTCCACAGATTGAACGCCCGAGCCAGGAACCGCATCGGGTTCGCGGTCAGGTCGAGCTTGGTGTCGGGCGAGATCTTTCCCGGCGACTGGGCGAACGTCAGGATGAGCGCCGCAACCGCGACTACCGACAGCCAGCGCCGCGAGAGCGGCGCCCTCATCTACGTCCTGTCGCCGTACTCAACCCTGTTGAGCACTGACGATGCGGGATCGCCTGGCTGCAGCGGCGGCTTGGTGTCCTGCTGCACCATCAGGGTCACCCCGAAAATGGCGGCCGCTCCCAGCAGCAGCCCCACAACGACGCTGGCTGCGGCGGGAACGATGAACCGATCCATGCGGCCAAAGTAGCAGACGATGTTTTGCGTGCCCGCCGGCCGACGAGTCTTCTGGCGCCCTCACCTGCACGGTTGGGTTCTGCACCTAACGGGTGACGTGTTCGGCCACCCACGCGTCGACCCCGGTCCACGTCCGCTCGAGCCAGGGACCCAGTTGATCGGATGGGGGCAGGTCGGCAGCGGGCACCAACTCCGTGCGGACCAGCAGCCGACGGTTCATCGGCAGCCGCCACCACGCCCGGGCGCGGCCGTCGGGCGAGAAGCCGGTGTGGGTGAGCACCAGGACGTTGGCGTGCGGCGCTCCCGACAACGCCGCGGCGGTGCCGCCGGTGCGCGGGGGCAGCGTGTAGGTCTGACGCCAGGCCCGTCGTGCTTCGCGCAGCCGGCCGGTCGATCGAAGCCGCACGATCGCCTCCCGCCACCGCGCCCAGGTGAAGTTCCCGCCTTCGGGGAACAGCAGCAGCGCCTGCCCGCCGACCAACGACGCGGTGAGATCGCGAATCTGCTTGCGCGCCTTGCTGCCTCGGTGTTTCAGGAAGCACAGGCAACCCAGATCGTCGGCGAAATCGAGGACGGGTTCGCACCGCAGCAGTGACTTGAGCACGATCCGCAGCTGCAGCCCGTAATGAATGCTGAGCAGCCAGGCCACCAGCAGGGTGTCGCCCGGTCCGCAATGCCGCGCCAGCACGATCACCGGTCGGTCGCGCGGGAGTTGTTCTGGCGTGAGCGAGGCGTCGTCGAGTTGTACGTCGAGATGTAGAGTTCGGCGCCCGACGGTGTGGGCCCGTTCCAGCACGTCGCGCATGAAGTCGTCGCAGTCGAGGCCGCCGCGCATCAGCTGCCACAGCGCCCGCAGTTCGAGCAGCGCGTACGCCATCAGCACGCCCAGTGTCCGCACCGGAAGACTCGACCTGCCGATCAGTCCTGCGACGCCGCCGATGACCAGCAGCAGCGGCCACACCGCGAGGATGCCGATCATCACGACGGTCGCCAGCGGCACGGTGATCGCCCGGCGCAGCCACTTCATCGCAACGCCTCCAGATAGTCCTTGGTCGCTTGGTAGGCCAACTCGGCCCGGCGTGCGATGCGCCGGGTGTCGCGGTAGCGCAGGTTGGACCACGTCGCGGCCTGGCGCTGCGGTAAGCCGCTCGGAAGAACGTGGACGGTGACCCCGGGACCGACCCGCTCGAGATCGCTGTGGAACCGGTGCCTGCGGGAGATCTCGAACGCGGTGAAGCCGACCTCCCACAGAAACCGCGGCGGCGCGAGGGCCTCTTCGAGCCGGCCGACGTGCAACACCCAGATGGTGTCCGCACCGTGCTGCACCGCCCGGTCCAGCGGAATGCTGTTGACGAGGCCGCCGTCGAAGAAGTGCTCGTCGCCGATCCGCACCGGCGGGAAAACGCCGGGCAGCGCGCAGGAGGCCAGCACCGGTTCGATCAGGTCGCCGCTGTTGAACCAGTGCTCGCGCGCGGCCTCGATGCTGGCGGCGACGCATTCGAACGGCACGGCGAGCTCTTCGAAGGTGCGGGCGGGCAGGTATTCGTGCAGCAGCCGGCGGAGTTCACCGTTGCCGTGCAGCGACGTCCTGCGGCGCACCACCTCGGCGGCCCGTCGCAGCACCGATCCGTCGAGGGCGCCCTCGTTCGGCAATGCCGCCCAGAACGCCATCAACTGCTGCGCGCCGGCCGGTGTGGGATCCGCGGCGATGGCCGCACCGTTGATCGCGCCGACCGAGGTGCCGCACACCACGTCGGGCCGCACACCCGCATCCAGCAGCGCACTGGCCATGCCTGCCTCGGCGGCGCCGAGTAGACCACCCCCGCCCAGCACAAACGCCTGGCACGACATGCGTGGTGAATACCCACGAAGCGGCCGCTTGGCGCACATGACAGCATGGCGACATGGCTTTGCCCCGTCGACTTTCGGTCCTGGCTGCGCTGTCCTTGATTGTGGCGGCCTGCTCGACGCCCGCGGAGCAGCCCGCCAAACCGTCGGCGACATCCGCTCCGACCATGGCCGCGACCGTCGCCCCTGCACCCGCTGCCGATCCCGCCACACCGGCCTGCGGCAACGGGCCCGCGCTGCTGGCCAGCATGACGAACCGCGACAAACTCGCCCAACTGCTGATGGTCGGCGTCACCGGCGCGGCCGACGCCCGCGCGGTGGTGGAGAACCACCACGTCGGCGGCATCTTCATCGGAAGCTGGACCGATCTGTCGATGCTCTCGGACGGGACGTTGGCCAGCATCGAGCAGACGGGTCCGCTGCCGCTCGCCGTCAGCGTCGACGAGGAGGGCGGCCGGGTGTCGCGGCTTTCCTCGTTGATCGGCACTCAGCCGTCGGCGCGGGTGCTGGCCGCCACCCACACCCCAGACGAGGTGTACAACATCGCGCTCACCCGCGGCCAGGCGATGCGCAAGCTCGGCATCACCATCGACTTCGCCCCGGTCGCCGACGTCACCAACGCCCCCGACGACACCGTGATCGGCGACCGCTCGTTCGGCGCCGACCCGACCGTCGTGACCGACTACGCGGGCGCGTACGCGCGCGGCCTGCGCGACGCCGGACTGCTGCCGGTGCTCAAGCACTTCCCGGGCCACGGCCATGGATCCGGGGACCCCCACACCGGCAGCGTGACCACCCCGCCGCTCGCGGACCTGCAGGCCAACGACCTGATCCCGTACCGCACGCTGACCACCCAAGGCCCGGTCGGCGTGATGGTCGGCCACCTCCAGGTGCCCGGCCTCACCGGCAGCGACCCGGCCAGCCTGAGCCCGGCGGCGTACGCGCTGCTGCGGTCGGGCGACTACGGCGGCCCGCCGTTCGGCGGCCCGGTGTTCACCGACGACCTGTCGAGCATGCAGGCGATCAGCGACCGGATGGGCGTCGCCGAGGCGGCGCTGCGCGGGTTGCAGGCCGGCGCCGACGTCGCGCTGTGGGTGACCACCGACGAAGTCCCCGCGGTGCTGGACCGGCTGGAGAAGGCGCTGTCCGCCGGTGAGTTGACGCAGGCGCAGGTGGATGGGTCGGTGCTGCGGATGGCGGCGCTGAAGGGACCCAATGCGCGCTGCTGACGCTGAATCGTCGGCTATTGCTTACTCTTGAGTAATGGCCGGAGGCACCAAGCGTTTGCCGCGCGCCGTGCGCGAACAGCAGATGCTCGACGCCGCGGTGCAGATCTTCTCTGTCAACGGCTATCACGAGACGTCGATGGACGCGATCGCCGCCGAGGCCGAGATCTCCAAACCGATGCTGTATCTGTACTACGGGTCGAAGGAAGAACTGTTCGGCGCGTGCCTTGACCGCGAGTTGACGCGGTTCGTCGAAGATGTGCGAAGCAAGATCGACTTCTCGCAGAGTCCAAAGGATCTGCTGCGCAACGCTGTTCTCGCGTTCCTGACCTACATCGACTCGAACCGGGCGTCGTGGATGGTGCTCTACAACCAGGCCACCAGTTCGCAGGCGTTCGCCCACACCGTGCGCGAGGGTCGCGAACGCATCATCGATCTGGTCGGCAGGTTGCTGCGGTCGGGCACCCGCCATCCGGAACCGGACACCGATTTCGACATGATGGCCGTCGCGTTGGTGGGTGCCGGTGAGGCGGTGGCCACCAGGGTCAGCACCGGCGACGCCGACGTGAACGAGGCCGCCGAGTTGATGATCAACCTGTTCTGGCGCGGCTTGAAGGGCACGCCGTCCGATAAGGACACGCAGGCGGTGGCGTCAAACTAGGCTCGCCGAGTGGTGTGGCGCAGCCTGGGCCTGTTGCGGTCGGTGCGTGGCCTGATCGTGGCCCTGCTGGTTCTCGGTGTGATCGCCTCGGCGCTGCCGTACATCACGGCGGCTGCGTTCGGGCCCATGATGCAGGTCGTCGCCGACGCGGGTGCCAGTGGAAACCTCAGCGGGGTATGGGATTTGCGGGGGCCGTTGGTCGCCCGCGAGGACGGTCTGCTGGCCGCGCTGGCGGGTCCGGTGCCGTTCGCGGTGCTGCTCGCGACGTGGGGCGCCTCGCTGCTGCTCACCCAGTTCATGTATCTGGTGAACGCTGCGGTGCGGGTGAGGGCGCAACGAATACTCGTCACCGACATCCGGCAGCGGGTGCACGACCACATCCAGACGCTGTCGCTGGACTTCTTCGCCGGGTCGAGCAGCGGTGCGCTGATACCGCGGGTGACGGTGGAATCGGCTGGCGTGCAACGGCTTTTGATGGACTGCCTGCTGGCTCCGCTGATCGATGCGCTGGTGTTGGTGGTGGCGGTGGCTTATCTGCTGGCCATCTCGTGGCAGATGACGATCGCCGCGCTGGTGCTCACGCCGTTGGCGTTGGTGACGCTGAGGTTCGCGGGCCGTCATGTGCAGAGCGCGATACAGCGGGTGATCAACGCGGACCGGCTGATGTCCGCTGAACTCGAGCAGACGGTGAATGGGATCGCCGAGATCCAGACGTTCAATGCGGAGCCCATCCGCAGCAGGCGATTCCGCGAGGCGTCGGAGGCGGCGGCGGCCAGCGACGCGTCGAGTGTGGTCTGGATGCAGGCCACCGCCAACGGGTCTCAGGTGTTCGTCGCGCTCAGCACTGTGGTGGTGTTGCTTGTCGGCGTGGGCTTCAGTGCGGGCTTCGGGTTGACGTTCGCGGGCCTGATGGTGTTCGCGGGGATGGTCCCGACGATGTTCGGTGCGGCGCAACGGGTGATGGGCGCGTACACGACTTACCAGTCGGTGCTGCCGAGTGCGGCCTCGACGTACGAGTTGCTCGACACCCGCCCGAGCGTTTCGGACCGTGCCGGCGCCACCCCGATCGGTGAGGTACACGGCAATGTCGTGTTCGAGGACGTGACGTTCGGTTATGCCCCGGAACATGCCGTGCTTCAAGGGTTGTCGTTCTCGATCAGCGAGGGTGAGACGGTGGCGCTCGTGGGTGGCATCGGGTCGGGCAAGTCGACGGTGTTCAACCTGCTGCTGCGATTCCTGGATCCGCAGGGCGGACGGATACTGCTCGACGGGCACGACGTCACCGGTGTGACCATCGCGTCGCTGCGTGACCAGGTGTCCAAGCTCGCGCAGTTTCCGTTCTTCACCAAAGACACGATTCGGGAGAACATTCGACTGGCACGTCCGGACGCGACCGACGCCGATGTCGAGGAGGCCTGCAGGCAGGCGCATGTGCACGAGGTCATCACCGATCCGACGAAGATGCGCGACGGCTATGACACGGTGATGGATGTGCAGGTGCCGTCCGGTGGGCAGAAGCGGTTGATCGCGCTGGCGCGCTGCCTGTTACGCAAACCCGAGGTGTTGCTGCTGGACGAGCCGACAGAGAATCTCGACGCCGATCAACGGGCCAGGCTGACCAGTGTGATTCGAGATTATGCCCGCGACCGCACGTGCGTGGTGATCAGCCACGACATGGATTTCATTGCCGCGGTTGCGGATCGGATCCTGGTGCTCGAGAACGGGCGGATCGCGCAGGTGGGCGATCACCGCACGCTGATGGCGGCGGGCGGGCTGTACAAGCGGTTGTACGACGCGCAGAACGTCGACCCCGATCTGGTGTACCGATGAACGTCATCTGTATGGGGGCGCACATCCTCGATGTGCTGGTGCGTCCGGTCACGGATATACCGCCGGGGCAGGACACGGCGTTGGTCGAGCAGATACGGATGACGGCGGCGGGCACGGCCGCGGGCACTGCCTTGACGTTCGCCAAACTGGGTGCGGCGGTGAGTACGGCTGGCGCGATCGGCGAGGATCCTGCGGGTGACCTGCTGCTGTCGCTGCTCGCCCGCGCGGGTGTCGACACTCAGCTGGTGGTGCGCAAACCGGATGTGGCGACGTCGATGTCGGTGCTGCCGATCCGGCCAAACGGCGAACGACCGGCGCTGCATCTGCTCGGCGCCAACCTCACCTATGGTCTGGACGACGTAGGCTGGGGTGCTATCTCAGCGGCAGACCATGTCCACCTCGGGGGTGTGGAAATGCTCGGCTCGGACTTCGCGGCGCGAGTTCTGCAGCACGCCAAGGAAAATGGGGTCACGACGTCGCTGGATCTGATCGCGCCTGGCGGTATGGGAACGTTCGATCTGATCGCACGGGCGTTGGCGCACACCGACTATCTGTTGCCCAACGAGGATCAGGTGCTCGGGTTCACCGGTGCCACGGACCTCGACGAGGGTTGTCGGCGCCTGCTCGACGCGGGGGTGGGGTTGTTGGCGGTCACATGTGGAGCCGACGGGGTGCTGGTGGTCAGTCGGGAAGGCATGCAACAGGTTCCGGCGTTCGCGGTCGAGGCCGTGGACACGACGGGCTGCGGGGACGCGTTCTCGGCGGGCTTCGTGTGCGGCATGAGCTTGGGCAGGACGCCGGGTGAGGCCGCGGTGCTCGGTAGCGCGGTCGCGGCGCTTGTTGCGCAGGGCTTGGGTAGTGATCACGGCGAGTTCGACTTGGCGGCCGCGGACGCCTTTGCGGCTCCCACGGCCCGGGGGTGGATCGGCGAAATGCCCACGTACTGAGCGACAACTGACCGACAGCTGGTGTTGTCGCTCGCTCTGGCTGGGGTTGTGTGGTTTCCGCGGCCAGGGGGGTGGGTCGGCGAAATGCCCACGTACTGAGCGACAACTGACCGACACCTGGCGTTGTCGCTGTGTACGTGGGCAAAATGACAAGTGCCTTTCCTCGGGCCGTGCGGTGGAAGCGTTCGGGAAGGTCCCGTTCGGTACGGCGGCGTTGTCGCTGTGTACGTGGGCAAAACGACAAGTGCCTTTCGCCTCGCCGTCGAATCGTTATCGGAGCTTGCCTTCAGTGACACGTCGCGTCGCAAGAATGCGACGGAAGCTGGTTGGCGGACGAGAGGAAGCAGTGACCGACAAGGACCTGTACAGCGCGATCCTTAGCGTATTGCAGTCGCATTTCGACAGCACCGGGCAGCCAAGGTCGGCATCACAAGCCGTGCAAGCTCACCAGATCGGCCAAGACGCCATCAACGACTGGTTATCGGCGAAGATGCCGCCCTTGTGAGGTTCGCCAAGACACTGTGGCTGGGACTGGCAATGCTCAGCCTTCCCCTTGCCGCGCCCGCGGCAGCGGATCCCGCAGGCCAACCCGCCCAGTGGATCGTCGTCGGCGTGCCAGCGGCACACGCCACCACGGGAACTCTGACCGCCTACCAACGCGTCAGTCAGCAGTGGAAGGTGGTGCTGGGCCCGGTGCCCGCCAAAGTCGGTGAGCTCGGTGTCGGCGCTCCTGCCGACGGTGTGCATCGCACGCCCGTCGGGACGTTCAGATTCGACCAGGCCTTCGGCCGACAACCCAACCCCGGCACCAAGATGCCCTACTTCCAAGCCACCCAACAGGATTGGTGGGACGAGGACGCCCGATCACCCAGCTACAACACCCACGTGCGCCGCTCCGGCAGTCCCTCGTCGATCGCCGAGAACCTCTACGACTCCGGACCTGTCTACGACTACGCGGTCAACATCGCGGTGAATCCGCAACGCATTCCGGGCCGCGTCTCCGGAATCTTCTTGCACGTCACCGACGGCAGCCCGACCTGGGGTTGCGTGGCCATCAACCGCGACGACATGCGCAGCGTGTTGAACTGGCTCGACCCGTCGGCGTCGCCGGTCATCACCATCGGCGTCGGAAGCCCGACGCTATAGCGCCGTCACCGTTCCCGTCAGGTGCGGATCGCCCTTCTTCAGGTTGCGCAGCGTCAACTGCCACCCGTCGGAGATGCGGTCGACATGCAGACCGGCCTGTGCGGGCAGCACCACCGGCTTGGCGAACCGCACCGAATACTTCACCGCATCCGGCAGCTGCCCCTCGATGTTCGCCAAAACCGCTGCAGCGGTGAACATTCCGTGCGCGATCACCGTCGGGAATCCGAACAGCTTCGCGGCGATCGGGTTGGTGTGGATCGGGTTGTGATCCCCTCCGACCGACGCGTAGTGCCGGATCTGCCCCGGCGTGATGCGAAGCACCGCGTTCGGCGGACCGGGCTTGGGCTGCTTCTGCGGCGGCGGCTTCGGCTCGTCGGACAGGCTCGTCTTCTGCTGATGCAGAAATGTGGTCACCTGATGCCACGCCTGCTCGTTGCCGACCTTGATATCGGTGACGATGTCCACCAGTAGCCCGCGCCGGTGCTCACGAAGATTCTCGGCGTGCACCTGCGCGGACATGGTATCGGTCACCAGGATCGGCCGGTACTGCGTGATGTGGTTCTCGATGTGCACCGAACCCATTGCGGCGAACGGAAAGTCGAACCCGGTCACCAGCGCCATCACCGTCGGGAACGTCAACGCGAACGGATAGGTCAGCGGCACCGCATCACCGAACCGCAACCCCGTCACGTTCGCATACGCCGCGACGTTGGCCGCATCGATGCCCAACTCGTCGACCGTCAACGTGCGCTCCGGCAGCGTGTCGCCGCGCGGCACCAGCGGCAGCGCACCTGCCGCCGCGCGCACCAGGTTCATCAAGCCAGACGGTTGCGTCATGTCATGCACCCAACCATGCCTGGCCACACACCCGAATCGTATTGCCGGTCACGGCATTCGACGCGGGACTCGCGAAGTAGGCGATGGTCTCGGCAACGTCGACCGGCTGACCGCCCTGATACAGCGAGTTGAGGCGCCTGCCCACCTCACGGGTGGCCAGCGGAATCGCCTCCGTCATCTTCGTTTCGATGAAGCCGGGCGCGACCGCGTTGACAGTGATGCCCTTCGACGCGTACGCCTCGGACAACGTGTCGGTCAGCCCGATCATGCCTGCCTTGGTGGCCGCGTAGTTCGTCTGGCCGCGGTTGCCCGCGATGCCCGCCATCGACGACAGCCCGACGACCCTGCCGCCATCGGCGAGGCTTCCGTTCTCCACCAGCCCTTCGGTGAGCCGAAGCGGCGCAAGCAGATTCACCGCGATCACCGAATCCCAGCGCGCCTCGTCCATGTTGGCCAGCAGCTTGTCCCGGGTGATTCCCGCGTTGTTGACCAGGATGTCGGCGCGACCGTCATGCACCTCACGCAGATGCTCAGTGATCTTGTCGACGGCATCCTCGGCGGTGACGTCCAGCGTCAGCGCCGTGCCGCCCACCTTGGACGCGGTGTTACCGAGAGCATCGGCGGCGCTCTCGACATCGATGCACACCACCTTCGCCCCGTCCCGCGCGAAGACCTCCGCGATCGTCGCGCCGATGCCACGCGCCGCACCCGTCACGATCGCCACCTTGCCGTCCAGCGGCTTGTCCCAATTGGCGGGCGGCGCTGAATCGGCCGCGCCCACCCGGAACACCTGCCCGTCGACGTAGGCCGACTTACCGGACAGGATGAACCGCACCGTCGACTCCAGCCCCGTCGCCGCGGGCTTGGCCTCCGGCGACAGGTACACCAGGTTCACCGTGGCGCCGCGCCGCATCTCCTTGGCCAGCGACCGGGTGAACCCCTCGAGCGCCCGCTGCGCCACCCGCTCGTGCCCGCCGACGTCCTCGGGCGTCGTCCCGATCACGACGATGCGCCCGGACGGCCCGAGGTTGCGCAGCAGCGGCGTGAAGAACTTGTACAGCGCCTTCAGCCCGGCGGGGTCGGTGATGCCGGTGGCGTCGAACACCAGCCCGCCGAACGAATCGGCCCAGCGGCCGCCGAGGTTGTCCGACACCACGTCGTAGTCCTCGGCCAGCGCGACGCGCAACGGTTCGACGACGCGACCCTCACCGCCGATCAGCAGGGTGCCCGTCAGCGGCTGGTCGCCGGGCTTGTACCGGCGCAGCGTCTCCGGCTGCGGGATGCCGAGCTGCTTGGCGAGGAACGATCCGGGCGCCGAGTGGACGATTTGCGAATACAGATCGGTAGCCATGATGACGAACTTACTCCAGAGTAAGAAGGGTGCGTAGTATGGGGCTCATGGCTAGTGATACCCACCGACGCGTCGCCATCCTCGGCGGCAACAGGATTCCGTTTGCACGGTCGGACGGCGCGTATGCCAACGCCTCCAACCAGGACATGTTCACCGCGGCGCTGGGCGGACTGATCGACCGCTTCAACCTCGACGGCGAGACGCTGGGCGCGGTGATCGGCGGTGCGGTGCTCAAGCACAGCCGCGACTTCAACCTGATGCGGGAGTGCGTGCTCGGCAGCTCGCTGTCGTCCTACACGCCCGCGTTCGACATCCAGCAGGCCTGCGGCACCGGTCTGCAGGCCACCATCGCCGCCGCCGACGGCATCGCCGCAGGCCGCTACGACGTCGCCGCCGCGGGTGGCGTGGACACCGCCTCCGACGCGCCCATCGCGTTCGGTGACGACCTGCGCCGCGTGATGCTCGGACTGCGCCGCTCCAAGTCCAACCTCGAGCGGCTCAAGCTGGTCGGCAAACTGCCCGCCTCACTGGGCATCCAGATTCCCGTCAACAGCGAACCGCGCACCGGTCTGTCGATGGGCGAGCATCAGGCCATCACGGCCAAGCAGATGGGCATCAAGCGCGTCGATCAGGACGAGCTGGCCGCCGCCAGCCACCGCAACATGGCCGCCGCCTACGACCGCGGATTCTTCGACGACCTGGTCACCCCGTTCCTCGGGCTGTACCGGGACAACAACCTGCGCGCGGACTCGTCGCCGGAGAAGCTCGCCAAACTCAAGCCGGTGTTCGGCGTGAAGAACGGTGACGCCACCATGACGGCGGGCAACTCGACGCCGCTGACCGACGGCGCGTCGGTGTCGCTGCTCGCCACCCCGGACTGGGCCGCACAGCACGGCATCGAGCCGCTGGCGTACTACGTCGACGCCGAGACCGCGGCGGTCGACTACGTCAACGGCAAGGACGGTCTGCTGATGGCGCCCACCTACGCCGTGCCGCGGCTGTTGGCCCGAAACGGCTTGAGCCTCGGCGATTTCGACTTCTACGAGATCCACGAGGCGTTCGCGTCGGTGGTGCTCGCGCACCTGCAGGCGTGGGAGTCCGAGGAGTACTGCAAGGAACGGCTCGGCTTGGACAAGGCGCTCGGCTCGATCGACCGGTCGAAGCTCAACGTCAACGGTTCGTCGCTGGCCGCGGGGCACCCGTTCGCCGCGACCGGCGGGCGGATCGTGGCGCAGCTCGCCAAGCAACTCGCGGAGAAGAAGAAGGAGACCGGCCAACCGGTCCGCGGCCTCATCTCGATCTGCGCGGCCGGCGGCCAGGGCGTCGCCGCCATTCTGGAAGCCTAGGAAAAAACTTCCGCAGGGTTGTAACGGGCCGCAGCGGGCATTCGATACACCTCATAGCTCCGTATTGCCGTCTGACCCCCCGACCCGACGGTAATACGGGGCTCTTAATTTTCAGTGTCGAGTGCTTCGATGGTCAGCATGCAGATCAGCCTGACCCTCGTCGGATTACTCAACGACCCCGCCGGCGGTCCGCCCGTCGATTCCCTGGTGACGAACCTCGCGCAGCTACGCGACGAGGGGTTCCGGCGGGTGTGGATGGCTCAGCTGCCGTTCGACCCGGACCTGACCACCCTCCTCGCCGTCGCACTGCACGAGGTGGACACCATCGAGGTCGGCTCCGGCGTCATCCCGATCCAGGTGCAGCATCCGACGCAGCTGGCGCAGCGCGCGCTGACCTTGAACATGATCTCGGGCGGGCGCTTCACGCTGGGCATCGGCATGAGCCACCGGATGGTCACCGAACAGATGTGGGGCGTGTCCTGGGACAGGCCCGTCCGCCAGATGCGCGAATACCTCGACGGGCTGCAGCCGCTGCTGGCCGGACAGGCCGCCGACGCCACCGGCGAGTTCTGGACGACGCGAGGCGCGCTGCACATTCCCGGTGCGCCGACGCCGCAGGTGTACATCGCCGCGCTCGGCCCGCAGATGCTGCGACTGGCCGGACGGCGCACTGCGGGCACGCTGACGTGGATGACCGGGCCCAAGACGCTGGCCGAACATGTGGGCCCGACGCTTCGTCAGGCCGCCACGGAGGCGGGCCGACCCGAGACTGCGGTGCGGGTCGCGGCGTCGTTGCCGGTGGCCGTCACCGACGACGTGGAGGGTCTGCGGGCGCGGGCGGCCGAGGAGTTCGCCATCTACGGCCAGCTGCCGTCGTACCGGGCGATGCTCGACCGCGAGGGCTATCAGGGGCCCGAGGACGCCGCGATCATCGGCGACGAGAACACCGTCGGGAAGCGCCTCGACGAGCTGGCCGCCGCGGGTGTCGACGAGTTCGCGGGCGTCACGTTCGACCCCTCCGCGGAGGGGCGTGCGCGCACCCGCGCGCTGCTGCGGACGAAGGACAAATAGCGCCGAAAAGACTCTGGTGTGACCGCAATCACAAGCGTACGATCGAGCGCACGACGGGTTCGGGAGTGACCAGTCCAAAGTGCCGGTAAGAGGTGAAAGCCGGACGCGCGAGAATTAAATGAGACGCCCTCAAATGTCCTCCCGAACCCGCCCTATTTTTGTGTGAAGGTGTGGCTAGCCCCACCGAACATCCGCCTGACACCACCATGGAGTGCCAGCCCGGCGACGGGCCACGATGGTGACGTGACGACGACTGCTGTTGTGACCCAGTCCGATTGGTCCAGGACCTTGCTGACGCCCCTGCGTGCGCCTGCCTGGCGGGCCTATTTGTACTTCGTCCTGGCCAGCGTTCTGGCGATCGTAGGCGTGGCGTTCGTGTTCTTCGCCGGCCTCGGTTCGGGACTGCTGCTGCTCACCCTCATCGGCATCCCCCTGGGGGCCGGTGTGGTGCTGACCGGCAGGCTGTGGAACCGGTTGTATCGATCGCTGGCCCGGCTACTCGACGTGGACATCGATGCCCCGCCGCCGTTCGTGCGTCCGGCAGGGCGCTTGCAGACGATCCCCGCAGCGCTGACCGACGCCGTCGGCTGGCGCAGCCTCGGGTTTCTGGCGTTACAGGCGGTGCTGATGACGCCGGTCGGATACCTCGTCATCGTCGGTGTTGCGATGTCCGGCGCGCTGGTGATCTCGCCGGTGGCCTGGTTGGCGATGGGGGAGCCGTTCGTGACGCTCGGCGAGCCGGTGGATTCGCTCGGCGCATACCTGCTGTTGTCCCTCGGCGGCCTTGTCGCGCTCTACCTGTTGGGCTGGTTGATGCTGGGGCTCACTCGTGCACACGTGGGGCTGGCCCGCGCACTGCTCGCCCCGACCGAGCGGGAGCGGCGCGTCGGTCAACTGCAGCGCGCCCGTGCGGGTGTCGTCGATGACGCGGCCACCACGCTGCGCCGCGTCGAACGGGACCTGCACGACGGCACCCAGGCAAGGCTCATCACCGTCGCGATGGCGCTGGCACGCGCCGAGGAGCACTTCGCGTCGTCCAACGTCACCCGCGGCCGCGAACTGGTGTCCGACGCCCTCGCCAACACCAAGGACACCCTCGCCGAGCTTCGCGACCTCGTCCGCGGAATCCGGCCCCCGGCACTGGATCTCGGCCTCGGCGAGGCGGTGCAGACGCTGGCGGCTCGCAACCCCATCCCTGTCGACGTCGCGGTCCGCCTCGACGCGAAGCCGTCGATCGGTGTGGAGACCATGGCCTATTTCTGCGTAGCCGAACTGCTGGCCAACGTCTCAAGGCACTCGGGTGCCAGCCATGCCGCGGTGAGAATCAGCGGCGACCCCGCCGAGCTACGAATCAGTGTGGAGGACAACGGCTCCGGCGGCGCGACGATCGGCACCGGCTCGGGATTGACGGGATTGCGCGACCGGCTGGCGATGCTCGACGGCCGATTGCAGATCGACAGCCCACCGGGTGGGCCCACCGTCGTGACCGTGACGGTGCCATCTGGACGCGAACAGTGACCCGCGTCGTCGTCGCCGAGGACTCTGCGATTCTGCGTGAAGGCCTGGTGCAACTGCTCGTCGAACGCGGCCACGACGTGGTGGCCAAGATCGGCAATGCCGACGAGTTGCTCTCCGCCGTCGATGAATTCACCCCGGATGTCGCCGTCGTCGACATCCGCATGCCGCCGACGTTCACCGACGAAGGCCTGGTGGCGGCGGTGTCGTTACGACGGTCGCATCCCGACGTCGGCGTCCTGGTGTTTTCGCAGTGGGTCGAAACCCGGTACGCCACCGAACTGTTGGCGGGCAGACCGGAAGGCGTCGGCTACCTGCTGAAGGACCGGGTGACCGACATCGCGGAATTCGACGATGCGTTGCGCCGGGTGGCTGCGGGCGGCACCGCCCTGGACCCGGAGGTGGTGCGTCAGCTGATCGGCGGCAACCGCAAGGCGTCGGTGCTGGACCGGCTCACCCCGCGTGAGCGCGAAGTGCTCGAGCTGATGGCCGAAGGACATTCGAACAACGCCCTGGCTCAACATCTTTCGATCACCGAACGGGCTGTCGAGAAGCACGTTTCGGCGATCTTCACCAAGCTGGAACTGCCGCCGTCGCAGGCGCACCACCGCCGCGTGCTTGCGGTGGTCACCTATCTCAATTCTGATTCACCCGTGTAGCTACGCCAGCAACGGCGCCAGTTCGCTTCGGGGCACCGAGACCTGGTGGGGTCCGTCGTTGTCGGCGACGATCTCGTCTTCGCCGAAGAAGAAGATCACCGCGTCGTCGGTGATCGCGAAGTTCCGGTATGTGGTGGCGTCGAGACCGTCCAATTTGCGTCCGACAATCGAGTTGAGCACGGGAACGGGGTCGGTGCCCGGCTTGAACAGCGTGTCGACGGTGATCGGTACGTGCTTGGCCGCGTCGTAGTTGAACGCCTGGTATGTGGTGCCGGGGTGATCCTCGTGTCCGAGGCCGGTGTCGTCGTGGACGGTCAGCACCAGGGATTGCGTACCCGAGGACTGGTACTTCTCGGCGGTGACGTCGTGCAGGTATCGGCGATGACCACCACCGAACTCGGCGACCCAAGAAAGGAAATCGGCACGGCTCTGCTCGAGGTAGCCGGCCACGGCCTGCTCGTCGGGATAGCCCAGCGGGAAATCGATGTCCATCGAGTACGCCGCCGCGGTGGAGTGCACGTGACAGACCTGGTCGACGTCGACCGTCCCTCCGAGCTCCGCACACGTCAATTGCGCACTGGCTGAGGGCATTCCGGCGATCAACGCCGCACCCGCGACCGCTGTGATCAGTGCACTCTTCACGGTCGCCTACTCGTGTCCGGGGTAGAGTCGCGCGCTGCTCACACCGCCACCGTTGATCGGCGGTCCGAGCAGCACGGTGGAGGTGTTGGCGATCGGGTCAAAGATCAGCAGCGACGTCGTGCCACCGCATCCCACCTTGGCGAGCAGCACCAGCTTGTCTCCTGTCGCACCCACCAGTTCGCTGCTGTTCGAAACACCGGGGATGTCGACCCGGGTGGTGTGCATGTCAGGTGTCAAGCGGGACAAGAAGATCGAACCGCAGGCGCCCTGCGACTGAAGAAACGTCCCACTGGGCAGTTGGAAGGCGATCCCGTCGTCGAGGTCACCGCCGAAGCCGGGGTCGTCCTGCTGGCTCGAGTTGACGGCGGTGAGCGCAGTTGCAGCCCCACCGTCGACGGGAATCTCCCAAAGCTGTTTTCCCGCGTTGTTTCCGCAGTGCGCGAGGATCACGGTTGGAGTCCACCACCGCACAGGTTCGCATTCTGCGTCGGACATCGGCGATGGCAGCGTGCGGATGACCTTGCCGTCACTGTTCACCATGACCATGTCGCTGCCCGACGTCGTCGCGCCGGGACTGCCGATGGTCGTGGTCCCGAGGACGAGCTGCGTCCCGTCCGCCGATTGGAGATAGTGCCCGTTGAAATGACTTGCGCCGGCCGACGAATCCGCCTGGTAGGTCTGCTGCTCATGTCCGGAGAGATCGATGCGCGTCAACGTCGCCGGTTTGTCCACGCCATTGTCGGTCGACACCAGCAACGCGTTACCGTCTGGATGCGTATAGCGGGCGTAGCCCTTGACGGGAATCGTCGTCTGCGCACCGGTGTGCAGATCGATCGAGAGAACGGACGGTGATCTGTATCCCTGCGGCTCGATCAGAGCGTGGCTGCCATCGCCGGACCAGTCGATCAACTCGGGCTCAGCGCCGGGGCCGAAGGTCGTTATCGGATAGCGATTGCCCTGCGGGTCAACCAGATACAGCGTCGTGGTGGCCGCATCGCTCGTGGGATGGTCCGGGACCGGTGCCTCGCCCGGCCTGGTCGGCGTCACCGGGTTCCACATGGCGAGCATCCACCCAGCACCGACCTTCGACCAGGGCACACCGCTGGTCGCTGGCATCCGCCCCGCGTGCGGCGGCGGGCGGTGCTGGCGCCGCGGTGGGTGAACCGTTCGGCGACGAGCATCCGGCCAGCATCACTGCCGACACCGCGGCCAGTCCAATCGCAGTTCTGATTCGTTTCACGTTGTTTCCTTTGCGAATCTCATTGAGAGGTTGCGAGTTTCACGACACGCGCGTTACCGCTGTCGGTGACGTAGACCGCACCGGCGTTGTCAACGGCCACCGCTTGGGGACTGTTGAGTCCGGTGAAGGGCAGCGCGGAGACGGAACTCGACTCCGCGGCGATCCTCACCACACGGTTGTTACCGCGGTCAGCGACATAGACATCGCCTGCGGCGTCGACCGCGACACCGGCGGGGCTGTTCAACTCGGCCAATGCCAGCACCGTTGCGGCGCTCGATCCCGCGGCGAGCCTGAGCACCCGGTTGTTGCCGCTATCGACGACGTAGACGTCGCCTGCGGTATCGACTGCTACGCCCTGCGGGTCGCGAAGACCGCTGAACGGCAGCATGATCGGACTCTGCGCGCCGGTGACCAGCTTCCACACCCGATTCCCGGCCCAATCGGCGACATACAGGTTGCCCGCCTTGTCTACGGCCACAGCGGCCGGGTGCTCGATCCCCTTGAGCAGCAATGGAACTGGGTTGCTCGCTCCGGGCGCAAGCTTCAGCACCTGATGGTGGTCGAAGTCCGCGACATAGAGGTTGCCCGACGAATCGACGGCGGCGCCGACGGGATCGGCCTTGGCGCTGAAGGGCAGCGGTGCCGGCGTGTCTGCGCCTGCCGCGAGTTTCCACGCCCGGTTTTCGCCCTGGCCGGTGACGTACACGGTGCCCGCGCCGTCGACCGCCACACCGTTGGGGTACACCAGGTCGGTGAACGAGACGGTCGTGGTCATGCGAGCCCCAGGCTCCAGGCGCATCACCTTGCGCTCGCCGAAGTCGGTCACGACGAGTGTGCCGCGAGAGTCCACCGCCAACCCGGCGGCCTTGCTGCCGACGTAGATCGGCAGCGGCGCGGGAGTCGCCGCACCGGCGGCGAGCTTCAGCACCGGGTCGGGGTTCATCTGCAGCACATAGACGTTGTCAACGGCATCCACTGCTACCGCGGTCGGGTGGTGCAGCGAGCCGAAGGGCAGCATGACCGGCTGGCTCGCACCCGCCGCGAGCTTCAGCACCAGGTTGGCCGCGTTGTCCGTGACGTAGACGTTGTGCGCGGTGTCCACCGCCACGCCGACCGGGCCGCGCAGCGTGCCGAACGGCAGCACCGACGCGGAGGTTGTCCCCGCGGCGAGCTTCAACACCCTTCGGTTGCTGTAGTCGGTGACGTACACGTTGCGCTCGGCGTCGACGGCCACGCCATCGGGGTCCTCGAGGCCATCGAACGGCAGCGCGGTCAGATTGTCTGTGCCCGCCGCGAGCTCCCACACCTTGTCGGCGCCGTTGTCGGTGACATAGACGTTGCCAGCGCCGTCGACCGCCACACCTGTCGGATTCGAAAGGCCCTCTGACGGAAGAGGAGTCGGCGCGCTGGCGCCCGCCGTCAGTTTCATCAGCTGGTGGGAGGAATGGTCGGCGATGTACAGATTCCCTGCCCCGTCGACGGCCGCACCCCAGGGCTGACCGAGGCGCGTGAACGGCAGCACGTCCTGCGAGGTGTACGACACCGCTGAGTCGCGCGCCGGGTGTTGGGAGGCCATCGCCTTGATGCTGACGCCTGCCGCAGTCGCGACGATCACCAGCAGGCCGAACAACAGCGCGAGCGCCACGCCGCGGCTTGCACGCCCCACAGGCGGCGAAACAATTGTCATTGCAAGGGCCTTCCATCACTGACGCGTTGTTGCGATCAGCGTGCAGAAGCGACCTTGGCGATTTCTTGGTTACCCAACGCAAAAGGCCCCGGGAAGAGACCGGGGCCTGTCGCGTACGAAGGGGTTCCTTTAGAACGCCGCCTCGTCCAGTTCCATCACCTCGTTGTCGAGGTTCTCAATGATGCTGCGGGTGCTGGTCAGCATCGGCAGGAAGTTCTTCGCGAAGAACGACGCCACCGCGATCTTGCCCTCGTAGAAGGCGCGGTCGTCACCACTGGCACCGCCGTCGAGCGCCTCGATGGCCACCGCCGCCTGCTGGGCCAGCAGCCAGCCGAGAACCAGGTCGCCGACGCTCATCAGGAAGCGCACCGAACCCAGGCCCACCTTGTACAGCTCGGCGGGGTTCTCCTGCGCGGCCATCAGGTAGCCGGTCAGCGACGCGGCCATGGCCTGGACATCCTCCAGCGCGGTGGCCAGCAGCGCGCGCTCAGCCTTGAGCCTGCCGTTGCCCGCCTCGTTCTTGACGAACGACTCGACCTGGCCTGCCACATACGCCAGCGCCTGGCCCTTGTCGCGGACGATCTTGCGGAAGAAGAAGTCCTGCGCCTGGATGGCCGTGGTGCCCTCGTACAGCGAGTCGATCTTGGCGTCACGGATGTACTGCTCGATCGGGTAGTCCTGCAGGAAGCCGGACCCACCGAAGGTCTGCAGGCTCTCGGTCAGCTTGGCGTAGGCCTGCTCCGAGCCGACACCCTTGACGATCGGCAGCATCAGGTCGTTGACCCGCACGGCCAGTTCGGCGTCCACATCGTGCAGCGCCTTGGCGACCGCCGAATCCTGGAACGTCGCGGTGTACAGGTACAGCGCGCGCAGCCCCTCGGCGTATGCCTTCTGCGTCATCAGCGAGCGACGCACGTCCGGGTGGTGCGTGATGGTCACACGCGGCGCGGTCTTGTCGGTCATCTGGGTCAGGTCGGCACCCTGCACACGCTCCTTGGCGTACTCCAGGGCGTTCAGGTAGCCGGTGGACAGCGTGGCAATTGCCTTGGTGCCCACCATCATTCGAGCCTGCTCGATGACGTCGAACATCTGCGCGATGCCGTCGTGCACCTCGCCGACCAGCCAGCCGACAGCGGGAACGCCGTGCTGTCCCAGCGACAGCTCGCAGGTGGCCGAAACCTTAAGGCCCATCTTGTGCTCGACGTTGGTGACGAACACGCCGTTGCGCTCACCGGGCTCACCGGTCTCGGGGTCGAAGTGGAACTTCGGCACGAAGAACAGCGACAGCCCCTTGGTGCCCGGGCCTGCGCCCTCGGGGCGGGCCAGCACCAGATGCATGATGTTCTCGCCCAGGTCATCGGCGTCACCCGAGGTGATGAAGCGCTTCACACCGTCGATGTGCCAGGTGCCGTCGGGCTGCTGGGTGGCCTTGGTCCGGCCGGCGCCGACGTCAGAACCCGCGTCGGGCTCGGTCAGCACCATGGTGGCGGTCCAGCCACGCTCGGAGGCCAGTACGGCCCACTTCTTCTGCTCCTCGGTGCCGAGGTTGTAGAGGATCTGCGCCATGCCGGGACCCATCGCGTACATGTACGCGGCGGGGTTGGCGCCGAGCACATGCTCGATCAGGGCCCACTGCAGCGCGCGGGGCATCGGCATGCCACCGAGCTCCTCGACGAGGCCGATCTTGTCCCAGCCGCCGTCGAACAGCGCACGCATGGACTTCTTGAACGGCTCCGGCAGTGTCACCGAATGGGTCTTGGGGTCGAAGACCGGCGGGTTGCGGTCGGAGTCGGCGAAGGACTCTGCGATCGGACCCTCGGCCAGCCGGGCGATCTCTCCCAGCATCTCGGTCGCCGTGTCGGTGTCCAGGTCGGTGAAAGCACCCTCACCGAACGCCTTGTCCACGCCGAACACCTCGAACAGGTTGAATACCTGGTCGCGGACGTTGCTCTTGTAGTGGCTCACGGTTCCTCCTCGTCGAGTTAGCCACATGTGGTTGGGTACTTTGGACTAAGTTACCCACCAGTAACTCGCCCGAACTATACCCATCAGTAACTACAACTCAAACCCCCGCGGAGACATTTCCCCTGCCTAAGTAACCGGGTGGTTGGTCGGGAGCTCAAAACCGCAGTTGACAGGTGTCTGAGCAGGCGGTTTGACCCATTGTGAGGTTGATCACGCGGCCCGCCGATAGGGTGTCCGGATGCTTCGGGTGGCGGTGTGGGGAACAGGCAATATGGGGTCCACGGCAATCAGGTCGGCGGTGGCGTTTCCGGGTCTACGGCTGGCGGGTGTCATCACGTCCGCCGCCGACAAGGACGGTAAGGACGCCGCGACGTTCGCGCGCCTCGACGCGGACACCGGCGTCACGGCCAGCACCGACGTCGACGCGGTCCTGGCCGACTGCGACGCGGTGGCCTACATGGCGTCCGGCGACATCAGGCCCGACGACGCCGTCGCCGACATCGTCCGCTGCCTGCGCGCGGGTAAGCACGTCGTCACCCCGTCGCTGTACTCGCTCTACGACCCGCGGTCGGCGCCTGACGAATGGGTGCATCGGCTGGCCGCGGCCGCGGACGAGGGCGGAGGCTCGCTGCTCGTCAGCGGGGTGGACCCCGGCTGGGGCAACGACGCGCTGGCCGTCATCGCCGCGGGGCTGTGCACCCGGATCAAGACCATCCACTGCCAGGAGATCTTCGACTACTCCACCTACGACCAGCCGTACGCGGTCAAGGTGTCGTGTGGCTTCGGAACGGCCATGGGCCCAGAAGATCCTGTGCCGATGATGCTGCTGCCCTCGATCCCGACCATGGTGTGGGGCGGCAACATCCGGCTGATCGGCCGCGGCCTCGGCATCGAGATCGACGAGATCACCGAGGAGGTCGAGCGGCTGCCGCTTCAGCAGTCCGTCGACACCGTCATGGGGCGCTTCGAGAAGGGCACGCAGGGCGCGTTCTGGCTCAAGGTGATCGGCAAGTCGAAGGGCCGCGAACGCGTCGTCATCGACCACATCACCCGCATCCACGCGTCCTGCGCGCCGGACTGGCCCTATCCCGACGACGCCGATCGGGGTGGCGTCGGCGACCACCGGGTGTTCATCGACGGCGATCCGCAGCTGACCATCGTCAGCCGCGCCGACGTGCCCGGCGGTACCCGCGCCGACGGCGGCAACACCACCGCCGCCAACCGGCTGCTCGGCGCGCTGAACTGGCTGGCCGACCAGAAGCCAGGCATCTACGACGGCCTCGACGTGCCGATGCAGTCCGTGCTACCGCCCGAGGTGGAAGCTAGCCGGTGGGCTGACTGACCTCCGCGGGCTGCGCTTCCTCCGGCTGTTCCGCGTCGGGCAGCTGGTTCACCAGATACTCGGCGAGCCCACCGATGGTCGGGTAGTCGAACACCGCGGTCGCATTGATCGTGAACGCGCCGCCGAACTGGCTGTGCAGCCGGTTGCGGAGTTCGATCGCCATCAGCGAGTCCGTGCCGAGGTCCAGGAACCGACTGCTCGCGGCCGGCGGCTGCGCGAGTCGCAGGAAGTTCTGCACCTCGCGCTGAAGGAACTCGGTGACGAAGGCGGCGCGCTGCGGCACGGGGATCTCCTGCAACTGCTTGAGCAACTCGCTGTCCCCGGTCACCTCGCCGGCCGCACTCGGCAGCACCAGGTCGAGGATCGGCGGCCGCGAACTGCCGAGCACCTTGGCGGCGCGCTGCCAGTTGGCCTTGAGCACCGTGGCCTGTCCGGTGCCGTTGGCCACCACCTCGGCGAGTGCGCTGAGTGCGGCCGACGGATCCAGCGGTACCAGGCCCTGGGCACTGATGTTGGCGGTCGCGGCGTCCGACGACGCCATACCGCCCTGGCCCCACGGACCGAAGTTGATGCCCGTGGCGGGCAGCCCTTTGGCCCGTCGCTGCGCGACAAGGCCGTCGAGCAGCGCGTTGGCGGCCGCGTAGTTGGCCTGGCCCGGTGAACCGAACAAACTCGACACCGACGACGACACGATGAAGAAGTCCAGCGCGTCGTCCTTGGTGAGGCGATCCAGGTGATAGGCACCGAATGCCTTGGGCGCCAACGTCGTCCGGAACCGCTCCACGCTCTGCGTGGACAGCAACGCATCGTCGAGCACACCGGCCAGATGCACCACACCCGCCAGCGGTGGCAACTCAGCGCGGATCTTCTCCAACAGTGCCGCCACTTCGGACTCGTCGCCGACATCGGCGGAGCGCACGTGGATTCGGCACTTGTAGCGTTCGGTGATGTCGTCGATCGTCCGTTGCGCCTCGGCGTCGGGCGCCCGCCTGCTGGTCAACACGATGTCGCCTGCGCCGAGTTGGGCCAGATACGACGCCGTGTGCAGTCCGATCGCGCCGAGTCCGCCGGTGATCAGGTAGCTCCGATCCGGCCGCGGCTGAAGCGGATTGGGGATCTGCACCACGATCTTGCCGATGTGCCGCGCCTGCTGCATGCGGCGGAACGCGGTCCTGGCCTCCGTCAGCGGGTAGATCTCGACCGGCAGCGGCGTCCACTGGCCGTTCCCGAGTCCCTCCGACACCTCGATGAGCAGGTCGCGAATGCGGTCGGGATCGGTGAACATCACCGTGTCCAGTGCGACGATCTCGTAGGCGATGTCGGGACGGACCGCGGCCATCTGCTCCGGTGTCCAGATATCGCGTTTGGCGATCTCGGCGAAGCGGCCGTTCTTCGCGGTCGCCCTCAGCGTCGCCTCGATGAAACCCTCGCCGGTCAGGCTGTTGAGCACCACGTCCACACCGGCGCCGTCGGTGTCCGCCAGGATCTGGTCGGCGAAATCCGTTGTGCGCGAGTCGTACACGTGCTGAACACCGAGCTTGCGCAGCGTCGCGCGCTTGAAGGTGCTTGCCGTGGCGAACACCTCAGCCCCACACTCCTGGGCCATCTGGACGGCGGCCAGGCCCACACCGCCGCTGGCGGCGTGAATGAGCACTTTGTCACCCGGCTTGAGCTGCGCCCAGTCGAACGACAGCCGCACCGTCAGCGCCGCGGCGGGGATCGTCGCGGCCTCGACCGCGCTCACCCCGTCCGGGATCGGCGCCAGGAACTGGGCAGGCACGTTGAACCGGCTGGCGAACGCACCCTGCATGGAGCCGTAGACGCGCTGGCCCACCTCGAGCTTGACTCCATCCCGTCGCTCCGCTCGCCCCGAACCGACGCCCTCACCCAATTGCGTGACGACACCGGCGAAGTCGCCGCCGATCGGGCCCGGATCGCCCGGGTACAACCCGAGGACGTTGAGCACGTCCCGGAAGTTGAGGCCGGCGGCCTCGACCCGGACCTGCACGTAGCCCTCGTTGGGCGGCGCGACGTCCCGTTCGGTCAGCCGCAGGTTGTCGATCGCACCGCGCTCGGTGGGCGCCAGCGCGAAATCACCTGCACGCGGCACAGTGAGGTTGCCGCTGCGCGCCCACGGCAGCAGCCGCGACGCCAGCAACTTCCCTTGGCGCAGAGCCAGTTCCGGCTCGTCGACGGGCGTGCCCAGCAGATTGGACAGCAACTGCACGGCCTCCGGTGACCCGTCGCAGTCGACGAGCTTGGCGCGCAGCGCCGGTTCCTCGTTGATCGCCGTGCGTCCGAAGCCCCACAGCGCCGCCTGCACCGGGTCGACCGGCTCGCCGGACTCGGTGGCCACCGCCCGTTCGGTGACGATCCACAGGCCGCCGGGCAGTTTCAGGCCGCCCTGCACCGTGTGCACGGCGCTGAGCAGGTTGGCGATCTCGGCCTCCAGTCGGGCGGTGGCATCGGCGGTCGACTCGTCGGGGGTGGGTGCGCTGCTGCGCCAGACCACGCCGGAGAAGCCCATACCGCGCTCGTGCGCCTGCGCCAGCACCTGTCCCAGCGACTCCGTGTCGACGTTGCGATCGAACGGGATGCAGCCGGACACCTTGGCGGCCAACTCGTCGAACCCGGCGATCAGCCACGTGCCGTTCGCCGCGGCGGGCTCGTCGCCCGCCACCGGCACCTCGTGCCAGCCCAGGGTGTACAGCAGCCGGGTGGTGTCCCCGCCGAGGCCACGCAGCAATGCCTCGCGGGGTGCGCGTTTCACCGTGAACTCGCGAATCCCGCCCAGCTGCTTGCCGTTTCGGTCGAGATAGTCGATGTCGAAGACCTGGGTCTCGTTGTCCAGCGCGCTCTCGTGCCACCGGGCCCGGCAGTAGAACCGCCTCGGCATCTTCTCGCGCAGCGTCACCTGCCCGTACCGCAACGGCAGGAACAGATCGCTCACGCCCTGCTCGGCGGCGAGCAGCGCCGGGAACGCCGGGAAGGCGACGCCGGTGCACAGGTCCATCAGCACCGGGTGCATCGGCTCGGTGCCCAGTTGCTCCGCGAGTTCCTCGCCGACGAGGATGTCGCCGATCGCCTCACCCTCACCGAGCCACAGCGACTTCAGCGAACCGGACCACGTCGGCCCCCACGCCAATTCCAAATCGGCGAAGGTCTCGAACAGTTCCTGCGGGCGCATGCGTTCCAGGCGTTCGACGGCTTCGTCGACTGGCTCGTTCTCCGCCGGCTGCTCGTTCTCCGCGCCGGAGACGACGGTGCCTTCGGCGTTCAACGACCACTCCGCGCCGCGCTCACCGTACGGGCGGCTGTGCACCTGGAAGCGCAACTCGCCGTCGTGCTCCAGCGGATGCAGCGTCAGCTGCACCTCGCGAGAACTCTTCTCCGGCAGGATGATCGGCTCGTAGAAGAAGACGTCCTTGGCGTGGGCGGGGGTGCCGACCGCGGCCAGCGCCATCGCGGCATACGTCGCACCAGGTACCACGACGGTGCCGTAGATGACGTGGTCGGACAGCCACGGCTGCGACTTGACCGACAACCTGCTGGTGTAGACGGTGTCGCCGGAGGCCAGGTCTTTACCGGAGCCGAGGATCCCCGACGCCTCACCGACACCGCCCGTCACGGACATGCCTGCCGACTTCGGCCAGAACCGGCGGCGCTGGAATGGATACGTGGGCAGTTCGAGCGCGCGGCGCGAACCACGGTGCAGCGCAGCGAAATCCGGTCGGTGACCGCCGACGTAGGCCGCGGCCAGCGCATCGGCGATCTGACGTCGGTCGCCGACGCCCTTGCGCAGCGAGACGATCGCCCGCGGCGCGGCCAGATGCTCCGGCCACACCTGGACTGCCGCCCCGGTCAGCACCGGTTGCGGACCGATCTCCATCAACACCGTGCAGCCAAGCGCCGCCGCGGTGCGCACGCTTTCGGCGAACTGCACGGGCTGGCGCGAATGCCGCCGCCAGTACTGCGCATCCATCGGCGTCTGCGGTGTGAGCACGGCCCCGGTGCGGTTGCAGACCAGCGGCAGTGTGGGGGTGGCGAACTTGAATTGCGCCGCGTACGACTCGAACTCGTCGAGCACCGGGTCCAGCAGTTCGGAGTGGAAGGCGTGGCTGGTCTGCAGCCACGTGCAGCGAATCGCCTCCTCCTCGAACCGGGTGACGACCTTCTGCAGGTCCTCGCCTGGCCCGGAGAGCACGGTGTTGGGCCCGTTGTAGGCGCCCACCGAGATCCGCGGGAACTCGCTGGCGACCTCCTCGACGCGCGTGGGGTCGGCGAACACCGCCACCATGCGCCCGCCCTCTGGCAGGCTGCCGAACAACCGACCGCGCTCGGCGATCAGTCGGGCGCCGTCTTCGAGGCTGAACACGCCGGCCACACACGCGGCCGCGTACTGGCCGACGCTGTGACCGAGCACCACGTCGGGCTCGATGCTCCACGACTGCCAGAGCCGGGCGAGGCCCATCTCGACGGCGAACAGCGCGGGCTGCGCAAACGACGTGTCCCGCAAGGCATCTGACGCCTTACCCGCGGTCTCGCGATCCGTTGCGAACATCACGTCGAGCAACGGCCGCGGCAGGATGTCGTCGACGGCCTCCGCGCAGCGGGTCACGGTTTCGGCGAACACTGGTTCGGCGGCGAACAATTCGCGCGCCATGCCCGGATACTGGCTGCCCTGACCGGTGAACAACCAGGCGGTCGTCGGGCGGTTGGTGTGCTCGCCGCGGACGACGCCGGGCCGCAGGCGGTTCTCCGCCAGATCGGCCAGACCTCCGCGCGCGCTTTCGATCGAATCCACCACCAGCGCGGCGCGATGCTCGAAGTGCGAGCGGCCCGTGCCGGCGGTCAGGCACACGTCGGCCAGGTCGACATCCGGATGGGCGGCCAACCACGTCTCGTACCGTCGCGCCAACTCGGCCAACGCTTCCGGCGAACGGGCGGACAACGTCAGCACGTTGACGGGCTGCTGCGGTGTCTGCGGTTCCTCGTCGGCGACCGCGGGTTGCGGCGGTGCCTCCTCGATCAGCACGTGCGCGTTGGTTCCGGTGAACCCGAACGAACTCACACCTGCGCGGCGGGGCCGACCGTTGGTCTGCCACGGCGTGGCCTCGCTGACCACCTGCACCGGCAGCGAGTCCCACGGAATGTGCGGTGACGGGGTGTCGAAGTGCAGGCTCTGCGGCAACAACTCGTGCTGCAGCGATAGCACCACCTTGATCAGACCCGCTGCGCCCGAAGCGGATTCGGTGTGCCCGATGTTGGTCTTCACCGAACCCATCAGCAGCGGCGCCGCACGCGAGTCGCCGTAGGCGGCGGCGGCCGCCTGCACCTCGATCGGATCACCCAGCGGGGTGCCGGTCCCGTGCGCCTCGAGGTAGTCGACGTCGCCGCCGGTCAGGCCTGCGCGGGCCAGCGCCGTGGAGATCAGCCGCTGCTGCGCGCCGCCGTTGGGCACCGTCAAACCGCTGGACGCGCCGTCCTGGTTGACCGCGCTGCTCGAGATGACCGCGCAGATCCGATCGCCGTCGCGCTGGGCGTCGCTGAGCCTCTTGAGCACCAGGATGCCGCAGCCCTCGCTGCGGACGTAGCCGTCGGCGGAGGCGTCGAAGGTCTTGCACCGCCCGACCGGCGAAAGCATTCTGGCCCGCGAGGCGGCGATCACCGTCACCGGCGACAGCAGCACGTTCACACCGCCCGCCAGCGCCAGATCGCAGTCTCCTACGTGCAGCGCCTGACATGCCTGATGGACCGCGACCAACGCGGAACTGCACGCCGTGTCGACCGCCACCGCGGGCCCTTCGAGGCCGAGCGCGAACGCGACCCGGCCGGAGATCGCGTTGAGCGCGTTGCCGGTGATGAAGTAGGGCTCGATCTTGTCGACCGACTCCGACGACAGCAGGTGGGCGTACTCGTTGGCGGCCACGCCGGCGAAGACGCCGGTCCGGCTGCCGCGCAGTTCCGCAGGTGAGTAGCCGGCCCTTTCCAGCCCCTCCCATACGGTTTCGAGCATCAACCGCTGTTGCGGTTCGATCCAGACGGCCTCACGCGGGGAGATGCCGAAGAACTCGGGATCGAAGCCGTCGACTGCGTCGAGGAATCCGCCGAACCGGGTGTAGGTCTTGCCGGCAGTTTCCGGGTCCGGGTCGTAGAACTCGTCGATGTCGAACCGGTCCTCGGGCACTTCGCGGATCGCGTCGACACCGCCGGCGAGCAGGTCCCAGAACGCTTCCGGATCGGGCGCGCCGGGGAATCGGCAGGACACCGCGACGATGGCGATGGGTTCGTCGGTGCGGGTGGTCACCACCGACGCACGCGCGGGCGCGGACGCCTGCTCGCCGAGGCCGAGCACGTCGTGCAGCAGATAGTCGGCCGCGTCGGACAACCGCGGGTGATCCATCACCAGGGTGACCGGGATCTCCTTGCCGACGGCCTGTTCGATGCGGCGCCGCAGTTCGACCGCCATCAACGAGTCCATGCCGAGGTCGAAGAACCCGGCGTCCTCGCGGATCTCGTTGGCGTCGACCCGCGTCACCTGTGCGACCGCGTCACGCAAGTGGTCGGTCATCAGCTTCTTGCGTTGCTGCACAGGCGCATTCGACAGCCGCTGCACGAAGTCCGTCTTTCCTGACGGTGTCATCGCCGGGACCGCCTCGGGCACCTCGTGTTCCAGCTCGGCGAGGAACGCGCGCCTGCCTGCCTGCTGGTACAGCGGCAGGAAGCGAGCCCAGTCAACCCGCGCGACCACGCCCTGCGCAGACGAACCCGACGCCAGGATGTCGGCCAGGCCCGCCAGTGCGTCGGCAGGGGAGAGCGTGTGTATTCCGCGCTTGTCCAGTCGTGCGCGCGATTGGACGTCGGCCATCCCCGCCGACCATGGACCGAAGTTGACGCTGATGCCGGGGATGCCCTGTTCGCGCAGTCGCCAGGCCAGCCCGTCGAGGAAGGCGTTGGCCGCACCGTAGGCGGTCTGGCCGAAACCACCCCACACCGAGGCGATCGACGACGTGCAGACGAAGAAGTCCAGGTTCAGATCGTTGGCCGCCTCGGCCAGATGCCATGCACCCCAGACCTTTCCGGCGAACACCCGATCGAGTTCGCTGTCGTCCAGGTCGCTCAGCGGCGTGGTGCCGATCTCGCCCGCGGCGTGGACGATGCCTGCCAACGGTGGCAATTCGGCCTGCACCGTGGTGAGCAGGCGGGCCACGTCGTGGGCGTCGGCGACATCGGCGGAGACCACGCGGACTTCGCAGCCGTGCTGTTCACCCAACGCGGCGATGCGCTGCTGCGCGGCGTCGCCGGGCGTTCTGCGGCTGGTCAGCACCAGATGCCTGGCGCCGCGGGCGGCCAGGTAGCCGGCGATCTCCAGGCCGACGGAGCCGAGGCCGCCGGTGACCAGATAGGTTGCGTCCTGGCGCAATTGCACCGGCGTACCGCTGGGCGCCGCGTCCCGCCGGACCAGCCGGGGCACGTAGATGTGCTGACCGCGAAGCGCGATCTGGTCTTCTCTGGCCGTCGTGTCACGCGGCGTGTTGATCAGGTCGACGAGCCGGGACCATTCGTCGGTGCCGCCGTCCGCCAGGTCGGCCAGCCCGCCCCACACCTGCGGAAGCTCCAGCGACGCGGCGCGACCGAAGCCCCACAGGCAACTCTGATCCGGCGCCACGGTGTCGGCGTCGGTGACTTTCTGTGCGCCGCGGGTCACCACCCAGATGGGTCCGCCCGCTTCCGCGGCGGTCGCGGCGCGAAGCAGCCGCCGCGTGCCGCCAAGGACGCGATGCTGCATGCGCAGCAGCGACCGCATCGACGGTGCCGTGCCGACGTCGAGCGCGCCGACGTGCACAATGCGCAGCGTCGAGTCCACCGCCGCAGCGCGTAACGCGTCGGCAAGCTTCTCCTCGTCGGGATCCGACATCGGCAATCCGAGGATCCGGTGCTGGTGCCCCCGCGCCGTCAGCACGTCGACAAGGGGACGTATCGCGTCGGTGTCCTCGCCGATCAGGATCCAGGTGGATTCTGCGCCGTCCGCGCCGATCGGCGCACCGCTGGGCTCCCATCGGAATTCGTAGCGGTCGTCGGCGATCGATTGACTCGTTCGTTGCTGATTGTGTTGCGCGGCAAGCCTGGTCAGCACATCGATCGTCTGGCTGTCACCATCACCGAGCAGGGTGGCGAGTTCGTCGATGCGGCCGTCTTCGAGCAGGCGCACGGCGTGGGTGCGGGTGGCATCGGGCCGGGTTTGGCCGGGCCGGTCGGCGGCGAGGTTGTCGCGGAACCAGTACTGACGCCGCTCGAATGGATAGGTGGGCAGGTCGACCTTGCGCGCCTGCGGGTGTCCAAGAGCGGCGAAGTCAGGCCGATGCCCCATCACATATGCGTCGGCGACGGCTTCGGTGATCTGCCGTTGGTCGGCGATGCTCGGCCGCAGCGATGCGATCACCCGCGGTGCGGTCACCTGGTCGGGCCATGCGCCGAGGGCCGCGGCGGTCAGCACCGGTCGGGGGCCGATCTCGAGCAGCACCTTGCAGTTCAGATCGGCAAGCGTGCGCACACTCTTGGCGAACTCGACGGGTTGGCGCGCGTGCCGTCGCCAATAGGCACCGTCGAGTTTGACGCTCCTGCCCAGCGCGGCACCCGTGCGGTTGTCGATCAACAACCGTTGCGGCGCACGGTAAGAGAATCGGTCCGCATACGACTCGAACTCGTCGAGAATCGGATCGAGCAGCGCCGAGTGGAACGCGTGGCTGGTTTCCAGCCAGTCGCAGCGGACACCGTCGGCGGCCAGCGCCGCCACCGCTTTCTCCAAATCCGCTGCGGGACCTGACAATACGGTGTTCGCACCGTTGTAGGCGGCCACCGAGAGGCTCGGGAACTCGTCGGTCATCGCCTCGACGCGCTCGGCGTCGGCGAACACCGCGGCCATCCGCCCGCCTGCGGGCAAGCTGCCGAACAGCCGACCGCGTTCGGCTATCAGCAGCGCACCGTCTTCGAGACTGAACACGCCTGCCACGCAGGCCGCCGCATACTGACCGACGCTGTGGCCGAGCACCACGTCGGGCTCGAGGCCCCACGACTGCCAGAGCCGGGCCAGGCCCATCTCGACCGCGAACAGCGCGGGCTGCGCGTGCGCGGTCTGCCGCAGCGTGGCATCGCTGTCCGGGCCGTCCACCTCGAAAATCAAGTCCAGCAGCGGCTTTTCGAGAGCATCGGCGACCGCCGCCCCGCACCGGTCCACCGTCTCGGCGAACACCGGCTCGCTGTCGTACAACTCCTTGGCCATCCCCGGGTATTGGCTGCCCTGGCCGGTGAACAGCCACGCCGTCTTCGGCGTGTCGTGGGTTTCGCCCCGCACCAGGCCCGGTGCGGGCCGATCGTCGGCGAGCGCACCCAGTAGCTCGATGGCTGATTCCCTCGAGTTGACCACCAGCGCGGCCCGGTGCTCCAGATGCGCGCGCGCCGCGCCCGCGGTGAAGCAGACGTCCGCCAGCGTGGCCTCCGGGTGCGCGTCCATCCAGCCGCGGTAGTCGTCAGCGAGTTGCGCCAACGCGGCGGGCGTGCGGGCCGAGATGGGGAGCACGTGCAACCGGCGGTCCTCGGGTGCCGGGGTGTGCGGCGCAGTCCGCTCGGGTGCCTCTTCCAGGATCACGTGCGCGTTCGTCCCCGCGAATCCGAACGAACTGATCCCGGCGATGCGGGGCCTGCCGTTGCGTTCCCACGGTGTGGGCTCCTTGACGACGTCCACCGCCAGCCGGTCCCACGGAATGTGGGGCGACGGGTTCTCGAAGTGCAGGTGCTGCGGCAACAGCTCGTGTTCCAGCGACAGGACGACCTTGATGACGCCCGCGATACCGGCGGCGGCCTCCAGGTGCCCGATGTTCGTCTTGACCGAGCCCATGAGCAGCGGCTCGCTGGGATCGCGGCCCGCGCCGAGCACCTCCCCGGCGGCCTGGGCCTCGATCGGGTCGCCAAGCGATGTTCCGGTGCCGTGCGCCTCCAGGTACCCGACGTCACTGGGCCGCAGCCCAGCGCGCTTCAGCGCGTCGGCGATGACCCGTTGCTGCGCAACACCATTCGGTACCGTCAGGCCGCCGGATGCGCCGTCCTGGTTGATCGCACTGCCGCGGATCACGGCGCGGATCCGGTCGCCGTCGCGGATCGCATCCTCGAGGCGCTTGACGACGATGACGCCGCACCCCTCGCCGCGGACATAGCCGTCGGCGGCCGCGTCGAACGTCTTGCACCGGCCATCGGGCGCGAGCATCTGCGCGCTGGAGAACGTGATCATGGTCGCCGGAGTCAGCAGCACGTTCGCACCGCCCGCCAGCGCGAGGTCACATTCGCCGAGGCGCAGCGCTTGGCAGGCCTGGTGGATTGCCACCAGCGACGAGCTGCACGCCGTGTCAACGGCGACTGAGGGCCCCTGCAGGCCCAACCGGTAGCTGATCCGGCCTGCGGCCGCGGCATTCGACGTCCCGATGGCCATGTAGGCCTCGATCTCGGGATAGGTCAGCTCGTCAGATGCCATCCCCAGGTAGTCGTGGGTGGCCAGGCCGACGAACACCCCGGTGTTGGTCTCGGCCAGCGCGGTCGGCGCGATACCCGCGTGCTCGATGGCGCGCCATGCGGTCTCCAGCAAAATCCGATGCTGCGGGTCCATCAACCTGACCTCGCGCGTCGACATGCCGAAGAAGGGTGCGTCGAACCCGGTCACGTCGTCGACGAACCCGGCCCGGCGGGTCACCACCTTGCCGGGGGCACCGGGTTCCGGATCGAAGAACTCGTCGACGTCCCAGCGGTCCTTCGGGACCTCCGATATCGCGTCGCGGCCCTCGCGCAACACGTCCCAGAACTCATCGGCGTCGCGGGCGCCTGGCAAACGAGCCGCGTAGCCGATGATCGCGAAACGGGTGGCCGGCTCGAACGGATACCCGGCAGATCCCATGCCGTTGTCCTCCCTGCATCAGCGGTTGGAGGTGCCTCCTGTGGGACATCTGTCCCGCAGGAAAAAGGCCTATCCCCGACAAGTCTGTCGTCTCCTCGACCGACCACTATTGCATGCGCGCCTGAGGCATGCGCGTTGTCGCCGCCCGACCGGCAACCGGCGCGGGGCGTCGTTCGGGGACCGAGGGTATGTTGGCGCAGCAACGGGTGCTGCCGGACCCGAAACCTGGCCGAATAGGAGGACCGAACTTTGCGAATCGGGAAAGTCACGGTTGGCGCACTTGATGAATGGTCGTTGAATTCGGGCTCGGTCACCTCATGGCATCCGACGGCGGAGGCCGCCGAAAAAGCGCGCCGAGCCCCGGTGAGTTCCGTGCCGGTGAGCTATATGCAGCGCCAACATCTGCGCAACTACTGCGACCGCACCGACGCAGGGCTGACCTTTTCCCGGCAAATCATCGCCAGCTGCGAAGTACCCGGACAATGCGATATCACGGCGATGGATCACGCGGTCAACGCGTACCTGCGCCGGCACGACACCTTCCGCAGTTGGTTCGAACGAACCGATGACGGTGACTTCATCCGGCATGCCATCGAGGACCCGGCGGACATCGAATTCGTGCCGGTCGATCAGGGCCATCTGACGGTCGACGAAATCCGCGCCCACGCCGTGGACATACCGAATCCGTTGGAGTGGGGTTGCTTCACGTTCGGCATCATCCAGAACGAGAACCACTTCACCTTCTTCGCCGCCATGGACCACGTGCACGGCGATGCGACGCTGATCGGCACCACGATGCTGGAAGCCAACGGAATGTACTCGGCGCTCAGCGCGGGAGGTCAGGCCCTCACGCTTCCCGACGCGGGCAGTTTCGACGACTTCTGTGTACGCGAGCGTGAGCACACATCGGCGTTGACGCTGGACTCGCCCGGCGTGCGCGCATGGATTGAATTTGCTGAGAACAACACCGACGGGTTTCCTGAATTCCCGCTTCCGCTGGGTAATCCGCAGGAGTCCAACAGCAGTGGCATGACGTCGGAAATTCTGATGGATGCCGCACAGACGGAGCGCTTCGAATCGGCTTGTACGGCGGCGGGCGCACGTTTCGTCGGCGGCCTGTTCGCCTGTCTCGGGTTGGTGGAGTACGAATTCACCGGTGCGCTCACGTATTACGGTCTGACGCCGCGGGATTCGCGGACCGCCAGCGACAATTTCATGACGCAGGGATGGTTTACCGGTTTGATCCCGATCACCGTTCCGATAGCGGCGACCTCGTTCAGCGACGCCGCCGCGGCGGCGCAGGTGTCATTCGATTCCGGGCTCGACATGGCGCGCGTCCCATATTACCGCGTATTGGAGTTGGCGCCGTGGCTGAACTGGCCGCAGCCCAATTTCCCGGTGTCGAATTTCCTGCACGGCGGCGCCGCGCCCCTGAACGCCATTCTCGCGGCCGCCGATATGGGGTTGGCGAACAATATCGGCATTTACCCCGACGGCCGGTTCTCTTATCAATTGACCATTTACATATTCCGGTACAACGAGGGCACCTTGATGGCGATCATGCATCCCGACAATCCCATCGCCGACAAGTCGGTGACCCGCTACATGGAGGCGATGAAGTCGGTGACGGTACGTGTCGCCGAGAGCGGGGACTGGGGACGCGTCGCGTAGTGATGCGCGATTCGCGGACGAGGGTGAGGGCAATATGCGACGGCTAGCCGATCTTGTGGTGCGGTGGCCCTGGGTGGTGGTGGGGGTGTGGGTCGCGATAGCGGTCGCGCTCCCACTGACCCTCCCCAGCCTCAACGAGATGGCGCAGCGGCATCCGCTGGCCATCCTGCCCAACGACGCCCCGTCGAGCGTCGCCGCCAGGGAGATGACCGAGGCGTTTCACGAGTCGGGCTCGGAAAACCTTCTCGTCGTTGCCTTCATCAACCAATCCGGGCTCAAACAGGGCGACGAGGCCACCTACCGCAAGGTGGTCGACGCGTTGCGCGACGACGTCACCGACGTCGTGATGGTGCAGGACTTCTTCACCACGCCCCAACTTCGTCCGTTCCTGACGAGCAAGGACAAGACGACGTGGGTGCTACCCGTCGGCCTTGCGGGCGAGTTGGGCACACCGCGCGCCTACGACGCCTACAACCGGGTCGCCGACATCGTCAAGCACAACGCCGCGGGCAGTTCCCTCGACGTTCAGGTGACCGGGCCTGCGGCCACCGTCGCCGACCTGACCATCGCCGGCCAACACGATCGGCTGCCGATCGAGATCGCGATCGGCGTGCTGGTCCTTCTGGTCCTGCTGGTGGTGTACCGCAACCCGATCACGATGCTGCTGCCGCTCGCGGCGATCGGGGCGTCGTTGGTGACGGCGCAGGCCGTGGTGGCCGGGGTCTCGGATCTGTTCGGGATCGGGGTCTCCAACCAGTCGGTGATCTTCCTGAGCGCGATGATCGCGGGCGCAGGCACCGATTACGCGGTGTTCCTCATCAGCCGCTACCACGACTATCTGCGTCAGGGCGCCGATCTAAACGACGCCGTGCGGCGGGCGCTGATCTCGATCGGCAAGGTGATCACCGCATCGGCCGCGACCGTCGGAATCACGTTCCTCGGAATCAGTTTCGCCAAGATGGGGGTGTTCTCCACCGTCGGCGTGGCGTGCGCGATCGGCGTCGCGGTGGCGTACCTCGCCGCAATCACCCTGCTCCCGGCCATCCTGGTGCTGGCTGGGCCGCGCGGCTGGGTCAAGCCACGCCGCGAGTTGACCAGCCGGTTGTGGCGCCGGTCGGGGGTACGCATCGTGCGGCGCCCCAAGGCCCATCTGGTCGGCAGCCTGCTCGTCCTGGCGCTGCTCGCCAGTTGCGCCACGCTGGCGAAGTACAACTACGACGATCGCAAGGCCCTCGGGCCGTCGGCGCCCAGTTCGATCGGCTATGCGGCGCTCGAGCGACATTTCCCGATCAGTCAGGCCGTGCCCGAATACATCCTGATCAAATCGCCGCGCGATCTGCGCACCCCGCAGGCACTCGCGGATCTCGAGCAGATGGCGCAGCGGGTCAGCCAGCTGCCGAACATCGGTCTGGTCAGCGGCCTGACCCGCCCCACAGGTGAAGTGCCGCAAGAGTTTCGGGCCACCTACCAGGCGGGCATCGTCGGTGATCGGATGGCCACCGGTTCGGCGGTGATCAGTGACAACTCCAAGGATCTCAACCGCCTGACGGACGGTGCGGGCACACTGGCCGCCAGCCTCGGCGACGTGCGAACCCAGATCAACAAGATCGCGCCAAGCATGCAGCGGCTGATCGACGCGTTCTCGTCGATGCGAACCAACCTCGGCGGCGACAAGCTGGTCAAGGACGTCGAGACCGCGGCCAAGCTGGTGCAGAGCGTCAACCAGTTGGGCAACGCGATGGGCGTCAACTTCAGCACCGTCAAGGACATGTTCGCCTGGGTCGGTCCGGTGCTGACCGCATTGAACGGCAACGTCGTCTGCGACGCCAACCCGTCGTGCGCCGATACCCGCGCCCAGTTCCAGAAGCTGGTCGCCGCGCGGGACGACGGCCGCCTCGACGAGATCAACACGCTGGCCGGGCAACTGCAGGGATTCGGCGACAAGGAGTCCCTCAACGCGACGGTGAAACAACTCAACGACGCGATGGCGAACTTCAGTTCGGCGGTGCGGTCGATGGGCCTCGATCGGCCCGGCGGGCTGCAGGCGGGCCTGACGAAGGTCAAGCAGGACGCCAATCGGCTCGCCGACGGCAGCAAGCAGGTGGCAGGCGGAGTGGACCAACTCGTCGACCAGGTCAAGCTGATGGGCGCCGGACTCGACGAGGCGGCGGCGTTCCTGTTGGCGATGCGCCACGACGCGGCGGATTCGTCGATGGCGGGATTCAACCTGCCCGCCCAGATCCTGCAACTCGACGACTTCAAGAAGGCCGCGAAGATCTTCATCTCACCCGACGGCCACACCGCCCGGTACCTGGTGCAGACGAAGCTCAATCCGTTCAGCGCCGAGGCGATGGACCAGGTGAACCAGATCCTCGACACCGCCAAGGGCGCGCAACCGAACACCCAATTGGCCGACGCCCAGATTTCCATGGGCGGATTTCCTGCCGCGTTGCGCGACACCCGTGACTACTACGAACACGACATCCGGTTCATCATCATCATGACCCTGATCGTCGTTCTGCTGATTCTGATGGTGCTGTTGCGGGCGATCATCGCACCGCTGTATTTGGTTGGCTCCGTGGTCATCTCGTACTTCGCCGCGCTCGGGATAACCGTGCTGACCTTCCAGTACCTGCTCGGCCAGCAACTGCATTGGAGTGTGCCGCCACTGGCCTTCGTGGTGTTGGTCGCGGTGGGCGCGGACTACAACCTGCTGTTCGTATCGCGAATGCGCGACGAGTCGCCGCACGGCATGCGTTACGGCGTCATCCGCACGCTGACCTCGACCGGCGGGGTGATCACCGCGGCCGGTCTGATCTTCGCCGCCTCGATGTCCGGTCTGCTGTTCTCCAGCATCACCACCGTGGTCCAGGGTGGCTTCCTGATCGGCGTCGGCGTCCTGCTGGACACCTTCCTGGTGCGCACGGTCACGGTGCCCGCCATCGCCACGCTGGTGGGCCGGGCGAACTGGTGGCCGTCACGACTGAGCGCACCGCCCGTGGCACGGGCAACCGCAGGGAAGGCGGAGTAATGTCGCCGCAGTACGCAGGGGCAGTCAGCGAGGTGAAAACAGGAATGCGGAAACTACTCGCAGTGGCCACTGCGCTGGTATCCGTCGGCGCCGCAGGGTCTTTCGGCTCCGGGATCGCCGCAGCCGACGACTCGCAAGCCGGCTGGACACCGGACCACGGCGCACCAAGCGCCGGGCCGCCGCCGATCGGAACGCCGGGCAGGGGGTACGCCCTTGGCGGCGCGCACGTGCTTGGCATTCCCTACGACGAGTACATCAAGCGCACCGGCGCCGACTGGTTCCCCGGACTGAACCGGCAGATCGTCAACTATCCCGCCGGTCAGGTCCAGGGCCACACCCTGGAACGGTTGTTCCCCGGCATCGGCAGGCTGGACGACGGGTTCCCCGGCCTCGGTCTCGACGGCCCCAGCATCGGCGAATCGGTCGACGAGGGCGAGGGCAACCTGGAAACCGCGATCCGCGACGGTGGCCCCGGCACCGCGATCGGGTTGTCCGAAGGCGCGATGGTGCTCGACGCCGTTCAGGCCAAACTGGCGAACGATCCGACCGCGCCGCCGCCGAACACGCTGAGCTTCGCCACGTACGGCGACCCGTTGGCCACGCACGCGTTCGGTGCGAGCTTCCTGCGGCAGATGTTCCCCGTCGGCAGCGTCGTGCCCTCACTCGACTTCCGCATGCCCGCTCCGGTGGAAAGCCAGTACGACACTTATCAATTCGTGTCCGCCTACGACAGCATCGCGGACTGGCCGGACAGGCCGGACAACTGGATGTCGCTGTTGAACGCGGTGGTCGGCCTTGCGACCGGGCACACCGCGGTGGCGTTCACCAATCCCAAGAACGTGCCGCCGCAGAACATCAGGACGACCGTCAACTCCAAGGGCGCGAAGACGACGACGTACCTGATTCCCGAGCAGCACCTTCCGCTGGTGCTGCCCTTCAAATACCTCGGAGTGGACGAGGGCACCCTGGACCGGCTCGACGGCGTGCTGAAGCCGATGGTGGACGCGGGCTATTCCCGCAACGACGATCCACTGACCGCTCCGATCACGGTGGATCCGGTGCACGGGTACGACCCGGCGGCGGTCACGGCGCCGGCCACCCAGGCCGCCTTCGGCGGCGGCTCCGACCCGGTGTCGCAGCTGCTGTCCGGCTTCCAGTACGTGATGAACCACCGCGGCGGCTGACCACAACCTTGCGCCGACGAATACGAGTTACTACGGACGTGATGTGACGCCTTCGACTCAGTCGACCATTCTCTCGATGTTGCACGGACGCGCCAGCATGCGTCCGGACGACGTCGCATTCACCTTCACCGATTACACCGACGACTTCGCGGGCGTCTCCGAGAACCTGACCTGGTCGCAATTGTCGCGTCGCACAACGAATGTGGCGCGCGAGCTGAGCAGGCACGGGTCGGCGGCGGACCGCGCGGTGATCCTGGCTCCGCAGGGCCTGGACTACATCGCGGCGTTTCTGGGCGCCATGGAGGCCGGGCTGATCGCGGTGCCGCTGCCGCTGCCGCACCGCGGTGCGAGTCACGAGCGGGTGAGCGCGGTCCTCGTCGACACGTCACCCGCCGTGGTGCTGACCACGTCGGCAGCCGCCGCGGACGTCGCCGACTACGTCGACAAGGCGGCCCTCGAGGCGGTGCCGAAGGTCGTCGAGATCGATGCGCTGAACCTGGATGCAGTCGGCGAACCCCTCTCGCGGACAACCGATCTGCCCAACACCGCCTACCTGCAGTACAGCTCGGGTTCGACGCGAACGCCGACCGGCGTGATGATCTCGCACCGCAACCTGGCGGCCAACTTCGAACAGTTGATGCGCAGCTACTTCGTCGAGTCGCATCTCAAGGGTCAGTCGATCGACACGATCGTGTCCTGGCTGCCGTTCTACCACGACATGGGCTTGGTGCTGGGGGTGTGCGCGCCGATTCTGGGTGGCTTCCGCGGCGAACTGACTTCTCCGGTAGCCTTTTTGGAGCGCCCGGCGAGGTGGGTCCGTGCGCTGGCCGAAAACTCCCGGGTGTGGTCCGCGGCGCCCAACTTCGCATTCGACCTGGCCGCCCGCAAAACCACCGACGACGACCTGGCCGGACTCGACCTCGGCGGGGTGCTCGGCATCATCAGCGGTGCCGAACGGGTTCAGCCCGCCACCTTGCAGCGTTTCGTTGACCGCTTCGCGCACTTCAACTTTCGTGACAACATGGTGCGCCCGTCGTATGGGCTTGCGGAGGCGACGGTGTTCGTCGCAAGCGGCACTTGGAGCGAGGCATCGGAAGTGGCCCGCTTCGATCCCGACGAGTTGTCGGAGGGCCGCGTCAAACGGTGTGCGGCGGGTGCAGGCACCGAACTGGTGAAATACAAAGTGCCGCAATCGCCGACGCTGCGGATCGTCGATTCCGAGAGCTGCCGGGAAAGTCCCGACGATCGGGTCGGCGAGATCTGGGTGCACGGCGCCAATGTGGCAGAAGGCTATTGGCGCAAACCGCCGGAGGGGCAAGGGTTGTTCGGGGCGACGCTCGTCGATCCGTCCCCGGGAACACCGGACGGCCCGTGGCTGCGAACCGGTGATCTCGGCTTCATCTCCGGCGGCGAGCTTTTCATCGTCGGCAGAATCAAGGACCTGCTGATCATCCGCGGCCGCAACCACTATCCGGAGGACATCGAAGCGACGGTTCAGCAGATCACCGGTGGCCGGGTCGCGGCAATCTCGGTGCAGGTGAACAGCACTGAGGAGTTGGTCACCGTCATCGAACTGAAGAAGCGCGGCGACTCCGACGAGGAAGCGATGCGTTGGCTCAGCGGTGTCAGGAGCGACGTCACCTCCGCAATATCGAATCTGCACGGCTTGAGTGTCGGGGACCTGGTTTTCGTCGCACCCGGGTCGATTCCCACGACGACGAGCGGCAAGATCCGACGTGCCGTGTGCGTCGAGCAGTACCGGCAGGACCAATTCGCCCGGCTGGACGGCTAATCCGGCGGGTGCGCGTTTCCAGGAGATACCGATGTTGGTGACTGTCCTGGTGATGGCCCTTGCCGTCAGCGTCGAACCATTCCGGATCGGGATGACCGTGCTGATGCTGAACCGGCCGAGACCGGCCCTGCAACTGCTCGCATTCCTGTGCGGCGGTTTCGCGATGGGGTTGACGGTCGGCCTGGTGATCCTGTTCCTGTTCCGGCCGGTATTGCTGGGCACCCGCCACTTCACCCTGCCGAACGTTCAGATCCTGATCGGGGTGGTGGCGCTGCTGGCTGCGGTGTTCGTCGCGGTGCCCAGGCTGTGGAACTTGCGGCCGACGAGGCTGGCGAGGCCGGCCAGACAACTGCTGAGCGGACCATCGCTCGCGGTGGCGGGCGTCGCCGGTCTGGGAATCGCGTTGCCGTCCATCGACTATCTCGCCGCGCTGGCGGTCATTCTGGCTTCGGGTGCGGCGGCCATGACGCAAGTCGCGGTGCTGTTGATGTTCAACGTCGTTGCCTTCGCGTTCATCGAGATTCCCCTGCTGGCCTATCTGCTGGCGCCGGAGGCCACCGTCAGGCGGGTGGATGCGTTCAACACCTGGATCCGGGCGCGGCGCCGGGTCGAGGTGGCGGTACTGCTGGCAGTGGTTGGCGGTGTGGCCCTGGTGGCGGGCGTGGCCGGACTGTGAACGGCTTTTGCGCTCATCGAGATTTCATTGCTTCCGGCGCGCAGACCGGGCTACGGGCCGACGACCTGCCCGTGCGCAACCCGTGCCGCGTGTGAAGATGGAAGCGATGGCATCCAACGATCTGAGCCCCACCAGCCTGCGGGAGGCGTTCGGGTATTTCCCGGCAGGCGTCATCGCCATAGCCGCAGAAGTCGACGGTGTCCGGGTGGGGCTGGCGGCCAGCACCTTCGTCCCGGTGTCGCTGGACCCGCCGCTGGTTTCGTTCTGTGTACAGAACACCTCGGAGACGTGGCCCAAACTCAAGGGCCTGCCTGCGCTGGGCATCAGCGTGCTCGGCGAAGCCCACGACGAAGCCGCCCGCACACTGGCCGCCAAGACGGGTGACCGGTTCGCGGGTCTGGACACGGTGTCCAGGGATTCCGGCGCAGTGTTCGTCACGGGCACCAGCGTGTGGCTGGAAAGCGCCATCGAACAGCTGGTGCCCGCGGGCGATCACACGATTGTCATTTTGCGGGTCAGCGACATCACGGTGCACGCAGATGTGCCGCCCATTGTCTTCCACCGCAGCACATTCCGTCGGCTCGGCGCCTAGTCACGGGCGGGCGGCAAGCTCCTCGCGATAGCCCTGAATACGCCGCTCGAGTTCCTCGGCGTCCGCTGGCCTGCCCTCTTTGCGCGCCAACTCCGCCCGCGCGCTGAGCTCACGGATCGCCGTACGAATGTCGTTGATGCTGTGGGTCATACTGCTGCCTCTCGTCCTCGCGTTGATTGGCCGCTGTATGCAGGTTACCCGCGCTCAGCGCTCATCGGCGGAACAGTTTGCTTCCCAGCCACACCACGGGGTCGTACTTGCGGTCGGCAGCACGCTCCTTGAGTGGGATCAGCGCGTTGTCGGTGATCTTGATGTGTTCCGGGCACACCTCGGTGCAGCACTTGGTGATGTTGCAGTAGCCGAGGCCGTGCTCCTCCTGTGCCTGCACGGCACGGCGGTCATGCGTGTCCAGCGGATGCATGTCCAGTTCGGTCTGCCGCATCAGGTACCGCGGCCCGGCGAACGCCTTCTTGTTCTCCTCGTGGTCGCGGATCACGTGGCAGGTGTTCTGGCACAGGAAGCACTCGATGCACTTGCGGAACTCCTGAGACCGGTTCACGTCCTCCTGCATCATCCGGTACTCGCCGGGCTGCAGATCCTTCGGCGGCGTGAACGACGGGATCTCCCTGGCCTTTTCGTAGTTGAACGACACATCGGTGACGAGGTCGCGGATGACGGGGAACGTCCGCAGCGGGGTGATCGTGATGGTCTCGGTCGGGTCGAACGTCGACATCCGGGTCATGCACATCAGCTTCGGTCGGCCGTTGATCTCGGCTGAACACGAACCGCACTTACCCGCCTTGCAGTTCCACCGCACCGCGAGGTCACCGGCCTGGGTCTGCTGCAGGCGGTGGATGATGTCGAGCACCACCTCGCCCTCGTTGACGTCGACGGCGAAATCCTGCAGTGCGCCGCCGTCCTCGTCGCCCCGCCACACCCGCAGCTTCGCTTGATAGGCCATTCAGCTTCTCCTTGCCGGGTGGTTGACGAGCTCTTCAGCAGTGAAGTACTTCTCGAGTTCCTCGATGTCGACGAGTTCGAGCAGATCGTCCCGCATGGGCACCTGGTCCTCGCGGGTGATGGTGACATCGGGCACCACCTGGTCGCCCTCCGCGCGGCAGACCAGCAGCGTCTTGCGCCACGACGCGTCCATCGACGGATAGTCGTCGCGGGTGTGCCCGCCGCGGCTTTCGGTGCGCTCCAGCGCGGCCTTGGCGATGCATTCGCTGACCAGCAGCATGTTGCGCAGGTCGATGGCCAGATGCCAGCCCGGGTTGAACTGCCGGTGCCCTTCGACCTGGACCTTCTTGTAGCGCTCCCGCAACTCGGTCAACTTCTCCAGCGCCTCGGTCACCTCGTCGGCCTTGCGGATGATGCCGACCAGGGTGTTCATCGTGTCCTGCAGGTCGAGTTGCAGCGTGTACGGGTTCTCCGCGCGGTCGCCGTTGGTCGGCCCGTCGAACGGCGCCAGCGCCAGCTTGGCGGCATCCGCCAGTGCGTCCTCGGACACCTTCGGCCGCTCGGGCAGCGCCCTGACGTAGTCGGAGGCACCCAGCCCCGCGCGGCGGCCGAACACCAACAGGTCCGACAGCGAGTTGCCGCCCAGCCGGTTGGAACCGTGCATACCGCCGGAGCACTCACCTGCGGCGAACAGACCTGGCGTCTTCGCCGCGCCGGTGTCCGGGTCGACCTCGATGCCGCCCATCACGTAGTGACAGGTCGGACCGACTTCCATCGGCTCCTTGGTGATGTCGACCTCGGCCAGCTCCATGAACTGGTGATACATCGACGGCAGCCTGCGCTTGATCTCCTCGGCGGGCAGCCGCGACGCGATGTCGAGGAACACGCCGCCGTGCGGTGAGTTACGCCCGGCCTTCACCTCGGAGTTGATGGCGCGGGCCACCTCGTCGCGGGGCAGCAGATCGGGGGTGCGCCGCGCGGAGTCGTTGTCCTTGAGCCACTGGTCGGCCTCTTCGATGCTCTCCGCGTACTGGCCTTTGAACACCGGCGGGATGTAATCGAACATGAACCGGGTGCCCTCGGAGTTCTTCAGCACCCCGCCGTCGCCGCGCACACCCTCGGTGACGAGGATGCCCTTCACGCTGGGCGGCCACACCATCCCGGTCGGGTGGAACTGGACGAACTCCATGTTGATCAGCGTCGCGCCCGCCCGCAGCGCCAGTGCGTGCCCGTCGCCGGTGTACTCCCACGAGTTCGATGTGACCTTGTAGGACTTGCCGATTCCGCCGGTGGCCATCACCACCGCGGGCGTCTCGAACAGGATGAAGCGGCCGCTTTCCCGCCAGTAGCCGAAGGCCCCCGCGATGCGGTCACCATCCTTGATCAGGTCGGTGATGGTGCACTCGTGGAACACCTTGATGCGGGCTTCGTAGTCGCCGAATTCGGCCTTGTCCTCCTGCTGCAGCGAGACGATCTTCTGCTGCAGGGTGCGGATGATCTCAAGGCCGGTGCGGTCGCCGACGTGCGCCAACCGGGGGTAGGTGTGGCCGCCGAAGTTGCGCTGGCTGATCCGGCCGTCCTTCGTGCGGTCGAACAGGGCGCCGTAGGTCTCCAGCTCCCAGACGCGGTCGGGTGCCTCCTTGGCGTGCAACTCGGCCATCCGCCAGTTGTTCAGGAACTTGCCGCCGCGCATGGTGTCCTTGAAGTGGACCTGCCAGTTGTCCTTCGGATTGGCATTGCCCATCGCGGCCGCGCAGCCGCCTTCGGCCATCACGGTGTGCGCCTTGCCGAACAACGACTTACAGACCACCGCGACCTTCAAACCGCGTTCGCGTGCCTCGATGACCGCACGCAAACCCGCGCCGCCGGCACCGATGACGACGACGTCATAGGAGTGCCGCTCAACTTCCGCCATTAATGAACCTCACTATTGCTTTCGGAAAACCTTGTCAGCCAATGAATCTCAGGTCAGAGATGGTGCCGCTGGCCACCAGCATGATGTAGAAGTCGGTCACCATCAGCGTGCCGAGCGTGACCCACGCATACAGCTTGTGCCGGGTGTTCAACGCGCTCACCTGTGTCCAGAACCAGTAGCGGACCGGGTGCTTGGAGAAGTGCTTGAGGCGGCCGCCGACGACGTGACGGCAGGAGTGGCACGACAGCGTGTAGATCCACAGCATCACCACGTTGCCGACGAGAATGAGGTTGCCCAAACCGAATCCGAAGCCGGATGGCGATTGGAAGGCGACGATCGCGTCGTAGGTGTTGATCACCGAGATGATCATGGCGATGTAGAAGAAGTACCGGTGGGTGTTCTGGATGATCAGCGGAAAGCGTGTCTCGCCAGTGTATTTCGCGTGCGGTTCGGCCACCGCGCATGCGGTCGGCGACTGCCACACCGAGCGGTAGTAAGCGCCGCGGTAGTAGTAGCAGGTCAGCCGGAACAACAGCAGGAACGGCAGCGACAGCGCGGCGTAGGGCAGCCACCACACGTCGGGCAGGAACTGACCGAAGTGACTGGCCTCAGGGGTGCAACCGGTGCTGACGCAGGGCGAGTAGAACGGCGTCAGGTAGTGGTATTCGGGCACGTAGTAGTTGTTCTGCAGGAACGCCCGCACCGTCGCATAGATGACGAACGCGGCGAAGCCCAGGTCGACGATCAGCGGCGACTGCCACCACCGGTCGGTGCGAAGGGTGCGTTGCGGAATTTGGGCACGGCTCGGTGAAAAGACGCCGGTCGCTTTGCGGTCGGCGGTGGGTGCGCTCACTTTTCCCTTTCGGTGTGGTTATGTCCCGCTGAGAAGGCCGCGGCGCTAGCCGGCGACTCCTCTGTCGTCTTCATCGCCCCAGAAGGCGGTGTCGTAGGGGGTGTCGGGGATGGTGATCTTCTCGGCGCCGGGTTGGTGGCGGGTCACGCCCCTGGTCAGTTCGAGCTCTTCGGCGTCGATGTCGAGGCGGTCGATGTCGTTGAGGATGCGTTCGGCATCGTTGACAATCCGGCGGGTGGCAGGGCTGTCGCCATACTTCGATGCCAGCGAAGTGACGCACCGCCGCAGGCTTCCGATTAGCTCGTGCAACTCGGTAAGTTCGGTAGTGCTCGACATTTGACCTCCTTGGGCTGAAGGGTGTCTCGAATCACAGTACGACACCCGATGTTAGTTGCATCAGGGGGTTTGGAGTGAGACAGATCACGTCGCAGAAGCGGAGGTAGGTCCATGTCCAGCCAGGTTCTCGCGGAGCGTGCAGAGACATTGCTGGGGCTGCACCGGCCGGGCGATCCGGTGGTCCTCCCTACGGTCTGGGACGCGTGGTCGGCGCGGATGGCGACCGACGCCGGCTTCGTTGCGCTGACCGTCGGCAGCCACCCGATGGCCGATTCGATCGGCAAGGCCGATCAGGAGGGCATGACGTTCGACGACGTGGTCACTCGAGTCGGCCAGATCACCGCGGCCGTCGACGTGCCGGTGTCGGTCGACCTCGAATCGGGTTATGCGCAGTCGCCAGCCCGCCTGATCGAGGGTCTGCTGGAGGCAGGCGCGGTCGGCCTCAACATCGAGGACACCGTGCACTCCGACGGTGGGCGGTTGCGGTCGTCGGCCGAGCACGCCGAACTCGTCGGCGCGTTGCGCCAGGCGGCCGACGCTGCCGGGGTACATGTGGTGATCAACGCGCGCACCGATCTGTTTCTTCGTCAGGACGGCGACGAGGCCGACCGGGTCGACCGTGCCATCGCGCGCCTGAAGGAGGCCGCGGCCGCAGGCGCCGACTCGTTGTACCCGATCGGTCGGCTTGATCCGGATACGTTGCGGCGCTTGGCTTCTGAGTTGCCGCTGCCCATCAACGCGGTCGCGCTACCGGATCAGGACGACCCCGCGTCGTTTGGACCGCTCGGCGTCGCGCGGATCAGCTTCGGTCCGTTCTGGCAGTACGCACTCGCCGCCTACTCCAAAGAGATGTTGGCGCGTTGGGCTTAGCATTCCGCCGTGAGTCCTGACGACGACGGCAGTTGGCACAATCAGCAGTCGGTGATCGTGGCCGCGGGGGTGGCGGCAGTCGTGCTGATCGCGATCCTGGTGTGGGCGGTGCTGCGCACGGCCGATGATTCGTCGCGGCCACCGGCGCCCGCCGAGTTGCCTGCGTCGTCGGCGACGGCGTCGACGTACACCACCAGTTCGACGTCGAGCACGACTTACCCCATGCCGAGCGTGCAGACCAGCCAGGACAACCCGTCATTGACGGGTCCGGCCCCGTCGGCGCCGTCCGACGACGGCCCCGGCGGCGACGCGACCGACTCCACGGAGTCGAGCACCGCGACCAACGCTGGCCAGATCTGATCAGTCGACGTTTCGTACCGGTTCGAGTAACCGGTGCGGTCGGCTCAGCGCCCGGCTTACGGCGTCGGCGCGCTTCCGCGGCCTGCGCGGCGGATGGACGACGAGGTCGGCAGGCCCGGGCTGCTGACCACACCTGGAGCAGATCGCGTCGGCGCGGATGGTTCCGCCGCATCCGGCGTGCTTGAACGCGCGCCGGACCGGGCGCTCCAAGTAGTTCTCGTTGCCCCAGGCGATCAGGGACCACAGCGTCGGCCACAGTCGCCTGCCCTTGGGAGTCAGCACGTATTCGTCGCGGCGGCTGGCGGCCCCGACTCGCGCCAGCACGCCCTCGTCGACGAGTAGCGAGAGCCGTTGCGCCAAGACCGCCTTCGGAATTGCGAGGTGTTCGGCGAAGTCGCTGAACCGTCGGACACCGTAGAAGGCGTCACGCACGATCAGCAACGTCCATCGCTCGCCGACGATCTCGAGGGACCGCGCGATCGGGCAGCTTTCGGCGGCGTACTCGCGGGGCAGCGGCATGGAATGAAGTATCGCATTCGGACGGTTCAATGATTGAACCGTAGGAAAGGGATCGCCGATGACCGGACCATTCACAAGGCACGACCACACGATGACGCGGGTGGACGTGTCCACCGGTGTCGGCTTCGAGGAATTCCTCGCCGCGTTCGAAGCCGCGGCGCCGCCGTCTGATTCGGCGCGCGTTGCACAGATCGTCGGGTCCGGCGGCAGCTGGGACGACGTGCTCGCCCAGGCGGCAGGCAACGCGCCCAACGACCTGATGGTGTACGCCAAGCTGGACGCCACTGCAGTGATGCGGGCGGCGGGCCACGACGTCAAGGCCGTGGAGTACCTGCTCGGCAACCACACCATCGCGGAAACCATGTTCCGCCACGACCCGCGGGCGATGCTGTACGCACCACTGCGGGTGCTCGTGTACAGCGACCCCGACGGCAACGCCGTGTTCTCGATGGACCAGCCCGGTCCCGCGTTCGGCAGCCTCGGCATCGCCGACGTCACCGAGGTGGGCGTGGGCCTGGACCGCAAGGTGGCAAACCTGTTGCGGGTCATCGGAGTTGACCCGGGGGATGCCTTCGGTGCCTAGTAGGGTCGAGCAATGCAATCGTCGAAACTCCGCGCTGGCGCTGTCGCGCTGCTCGTCGCTACGGCGGGCATCGCCGCAAGCTTCACCGGCGCCGCGGCGTCCTCAGGTGGGCCCACCTTCGTGCCGTTCTCCAGCCTGTTCCGCACCTGCAGCCACGACCAGACGCACTGGGTGTCGGCCACCGGCTACGGCAGCGGCGGCGCGGAGATCGGCGTGGGCCCCGGCGGCGTCACCGCCGACGTTCGACTTGCCACCGCCCAACCCAACACGCGGTACACGGTCCGGCTGATCCAGGTGCCCAGGCCTTCGGAGCGCACATGCACCGCGGGCGACCCTGGAGTTGTTGTCGGCGACCTGTTCACCGACGCCAGCGGAAGCGGCACCACCAGGCTGGCCGGACCGGTCGCCGACGGAGCAACCGGCGCATGGGTGTCCGTCGACGGCCCGCCGAAACCCGGAAGGGTGATCGGCGACTTCTACACCTCGGAGTTCGTCGCGCCGCTGGGCTAGACGACAAATCCGGTGGAACCGCTTTGGTCCCACCGGATTTGGTCGCGAGGGTGTTACTTGCTCTCGATCGCGATGCGCTGCGCCTCGGCGCTCTTGTGCGCACCGGCGATGCGTACGCTCAGCACGCCGGCGTCATAGGACGCCGAGATCGCATCGCTGGTCACGTGGCCGGGCAGCTTGAACGACCGCCGGAACGATCCGTACCGGACCTCGCTGAGCGTGCGCCCGTCCTTCTCCTCCGAGTACTCGTCGCGGCGCTCGCCGCGGATCACCAGCTGGCCCCTGTCGACCTCGACGGTGACGTCCTTCGCCACGTCCACGCCCGGCAGTTCCAGGCGTACGACGGCGTCGTCCCCGTCCTTGACGACTTCGGCGGCCGGGCTGAAACCGGTGAACACACCCGGCTTGATCCAACGGTCGATCTCCCAGGTAGGCCTGGCCCACAACGTCACTTGGCTCATCGTTGACTCTCCTTCGTCACGCCGTGACCGGCACCACGCCGGTCGACTACCTGTAAGAACTTGAGTCACCTCCGCTCATGTTCCAGCTGGGCGTTCGCCGTTGGCGAACGGCTCACAGAGCGGCGCAAACATCGGTGAGAAGTCCGTGATGGGCGCTTCACACGAGGCGACATTGCGGCAATATCCGCTGCATAACCTCGGCGTCATGCGCTCTTCATCTCGCGTCGTGGTCGTCGGCCACGGCATGGTCGGTCACCGGTTCGTCGACGCGTTGCGGTCACGCGACGCCGAGGGCGAGTGGCGGGTGACGGTACTGGCCGAGGAGGCGGACGCCGCCTACGACAGGGTCGGCCTGACCGGCTACACCGAGCACTGGGACCGCGCGCAACTCGCACTTCCCGGTAACGACTACGCCGGCGACGACCACGTCGAGTTGCGGCTGGGCAGTCGGGTCACCGAAATCGACCGGGCGGCCAAGACGGTGTTGACAGAGGCCGGCGACCGCATCGGCTACGACGCCCTGGTGCTCGCCACCGGTTCGTACGCGTTCGTCCCGCCGGTGCCCGGCCACGATCTGCCGTCCTGTCACGTGTACCGCACCCTGGATGATCTCGATGCGATCCGCGCCGATGCGACCCGCGCCATGCAGGCAGGCGGCACCCCGACGGGTGTCGTGATCGGCGGCGGACTGCTCGGGCTCGAGGCGGCGAATGCGTTGCGGCAGTTCGGCCTTGCCACCCACGTCGTCGAGATGGCGCCGCGGCTGATGGCCCAGCAACTCGACGAAGCGGGCGGAGCGCTGCTCGGCCGGATGATCGGTGAACTCGGTATCACCGTGCACACCGGCGTCGGCACCGACAACATCGCGCCCTCGCAACGCAACCGGCCCGTGCGGCGCTCCGCCGAGACCGACTCGGTGCGGGTGACGCTGAGTGACGGCACGGTCATCGACGCGGGAGTCGTCGTCTTCGCGGCAGGCGTCCGTCCGCGCGACGAACTCGCTCGCGCCGCGGAGCTGCCGCTCGCCGACCGGGGTGGCGTGCTCACCGATCTGTCCTGTGGCACAAGGGATCCCAACGTCTACGCGATCGGCGAGGTGGCCGCGATCGAGGGCCGCTGCTACGGCCTTGTCGGTCCCGGCTACACCAGCGCGGAGGTGGTCGCCGACCGCCTGCTCGGCGGCACCGCGGAATTCCCCGAGGCCGACATGTCGACCAAACTGAAGCTGCTCGGCGTCGACGTCGCCAGCTTCGGCGACGCGATGGGCAGCACGCCGAAGTGTCTCGAGGTGGTCGTCAACGACGCGGTCAACCAGACCTACGCGAAGCTGGTGCTGTCCGACGACGCCAAGACACTGCTCGGCGGCATCCTGGTGGGCGACGCCTCCTCGTACGGCGTGCTGCGGCCCATGGTCGGTGAACCGTTGCCCGGTGATCCGATGGCACTGATCGCGCCGGCCGGATCCGACGGGGGCGCAACGGGACTCGGTGTCGGAGCACTGCCTGCCGCCGCGCAGATCTGCTCGTGCAACAACGTCACCAAGGGCGACCTGTGCGACGCCATCGCAGGCGGTTGCAGCGATGTCCCCGCACTCAAGGACTGCACCAAGGCCGGCACCTCCTGCGGTTCCTGCGTCCCTCTGCTCAAGCAACTGCTGGAGGCCGAGGGCGTCGAACAGTCCAAGGCGCTGTGCGAGCACTTCAGCCAGTCGCGGGCCGAACTGTTCTCGATCATCTCCGCGACGTCGATCCGGACGTTCACCGGGCTGATCGAACGGTTCGGCACCGGAAAGGGTTGCGACATCTGCAAACCGGTGGTCGCCTCGATTCTGGCGTCGACCAGTTCGGAGCACATCCTCGACGGTGAGCAGGCCTCGCTGCAGGATTCCAACGACCACTTCCTGGCCAACATCCAGAAGAACGGCAGCTACTCGGTGGTGCCGCGGTCACCCGGCGGCGAGATCACGCCGGAGCAGTTGATCCTGATCGGTGAGATCGCACGGGATTTCAACCTCTACACCAAGATCACCGGCGGCCAGCGCATCGACATGTTCGGCGCGCGGGTCGACCAGCTTCCGGAGATCTGGCGCAGGCTTGTCGACGGCGGCATGGAATCGGGGCACGCCTACGGCAAGGCGCTGCGCACGGTGAAGAGTTGCGTCGGCAGCACCTGGTGCCGGTACGGCCAACAGGACTCGGTCGAGATGGCGGTCAACATCGAGAAGCGCTACCGCGGCCTGCGTGCACCGCACAAGATCAAGATGGCCGTATCGGGGTGCGCGCGGGAATGCGCGGAAGCGCAGAGCAAAGACGTCGGTGTCATCGCGACCGAAAAGGGTTGGAATCTCTACGTGTGCGGCAACGGCGGTATGTCGCCGCGCCACGCGCAATTGTTGGCCAGCGACCTGGACGACGAGACGCTGATCCGCTACATCGACCGGTTCCTGATGTTCTACATCCGCACCGCCGACCGGTTACAGCGGACGGCGCCGTGGCTGGAGGCGATGGACGTCCCCGACAAGTCAGGCCTGGATCACCTGCGTGAGGTCGTGTGCAACGACTCACTGGGCCTGGCAGAGGAATTCGAGGAGGCGATCGCCCGCCACGTCGAGGGCTACGCCTGCGAATGGAAGGGCGTCCTCGAAGACCCGGACAAGCTGTCGCGATTCGTGTCGTTCGTCAACGCGCCCGACGTCGCGGACCCCACCGTCGAGTTCACCCACCAGTCGGGTCGTATCGTGCCCGTCGGAATGCCTAAGGTGCCGCAAAGATGACTCTTGCCAACGACATCGAGGTCTGGACGACCGCATGCGCGTATGACTTCCTGATCCCGAACCGCGGGGTGGGGGTGCTGCTGCCCGACGGTGCGCAGGCCGCGTTGTTCCGCCTCGACGACGGGTCGTTGCACGCGGTCGGCAACATCGACCCGTTCTCCGGGGCCGCGGTGATGTCACGAGGCATCGTCGGCGACCGGGGTGGCCGCGCGACGGTGCAGACGCCGATCAAGAAGCAGGCGTTCGCCCTGGACGACGGCACCTGCCTCGATGATCCCGAAGTCGCGTTGCCGGTATTCGCCACCCGCGTCGTGGACGGTCAGGTGCAGGTCGGCGCCGAGCTTTCCAGCGCGAGCAGACGCAGAATGTCACGAAATGCCGCGTTGCCGGGCCCTTCTGTGTCTGCTCGCCGCGGGAACTAGGGACTTTTGGCCCACGACTTCGCGTGCAGGTGTTACTTACAGTTACACCTATGACCTATGTGATCGGTAGCGCATGCGTCGACGTGATGGACAAATCGTGCGTCGAAGACTGCCCGGTTGACTGCATCTACGAGGGCGATCGCATGCTCTACATCAATCCCGACGAATGTGTGGACTGCGGTGCGTGCGCCTTCATCTGCCGGATGGACGCGATCTACTACGAGACCGATCTGCCCGCTGATCAACAGCAGTTCCTCGCCGACAACGCCGCCTTCTTCAGCGAGGTGCTGCCCGGGCGTGACGCCCCACTGGGTTCGCCCTGCGGCGCGGCGCAGCTAGGACGCGTCGGAGTCGACACCCCCTACGTGGCCGGGCTGCCACCCAACGAGGGTCACGGCTAGCCGGGAGGCGCGGTCGTCGTCACCGTTGCTTCCGTTGTGCTGGTGGTGGTCGTCGTCGCGCTGGGACTGGTCGTCGTCGTGGCCGTCGTCGGCGAGGTCGTCTCGGTGACCGTTGCGGGCGGGGCGGGCGGGGCGAGGCTGGGGGGGACGGTCGACGTCGGGATCGACGTGGGGACCGGTGTGCCGGGGGGGGGTGCCGGACGTGGCCCGCCCGCGGCGGGGGGGTGGGGGGGCCCCGCGTGGAGACCGATGTGCCGGTGGCGGTCGCCGGACTGAGCACGCCGCAGGCGATGCGTTGGTCGGACTCCGCGGTCTCGTGCAGCACGATGGACGAGCCCTGCGGGCCCTTGAGCTGATCCTGGGTGAAGCCGTCGGTGGTGGCGACGAGTTTGCCCGCGCCGTCGGAACGCACCAGCAGTGGTGGCAGGTCGCCGCTGGCGGGCTGGCCGGTGTGTCCGGGGGCTTGGAAGTGCTCCCCTGCAGACGCGAAGTCGCCCTCGCACGTGCCGACCGCGTGGATGTGCAACCCGTGGAATCCGGGCGTAAGCGCACCGTCGGCGGCGGTCTCGACGGTCACCGTGGCGTACCCGCCGGTGAAGTCGATGGTGGCGTTCGCGACGTGCCTACCGTCGGCCGTATTGAGCTGGGTCGTCAGCGCTTGGGCGTTGGGTGCCGAAGTCGTCGTCGTTGACGGATTTTCGGTCGACTGGTTGGCGCAACCACTTGCAACGGCGACCGGTGCGGCGAGCACGGCAACGGCAGCGACGAATTTCAACATGGGCGCGGCGTACCCCGCCGACCCCCGTGACAAACGGTCAGTTTGCGAAGCTTCAGGCCGCGGCCGCATACCGGGCGCGGCTGAACCGGTTCGCGATCAACCGGACCAGGCCGGGGTGGGTGCCGAGTGGCTCGGTCACCACGTCGGCGCCGCAGTCGCGCAGACGATCCTGAAACAGGCCCTCGGACAACAGGTACGACGCGACCACAACCCTGGTGGCGCCGCGTCGCCGTAGCGAGTCGACCGCGTCACCGACGCGTGGTGTGCCGGTCGCGGCGAACGCGAGTTCCACACGAGAGCTGGTGAGCGCCGACAACCAGGTCGCCATCATGTGCAGGTCACGCTGCGCACCAGGATCGGATGTACCCGCCGCCGCCAGGATCACCGAATCGTCTGGCCGCCAACCGGATTCGAACAGCCGGTCGGCCAGCACCCGCACCAGTTGCGGACCCGGACCCAGCGCCTGCGTCACCGTGACGTCGAGATGTCTGCTCGCGTCGACGTGCGCTGGGATGTCGCTGGTGACGTGATATCCGCGGGAGAGGAACGCGGGCACGACGATTGCCGATCCGGTCATCGACGCCAGCACCTCGGACGGCGTCGGGCCGAGCACGTCGACGAACGACACGTGCACCGTCTGCCCGAGTGTCTGCGACACCCGCTGCGCGAGCTCACCCACCATTGTGACGCCCTGTCGCTTGCGGGTGCCGTGCGCGACCAGCAATAGGCTCATTGCGTGTGCGCCAAATCGTCGTCGACCGCCAGTCGGTAGCCGCGTTTGACCACCGTCGACACGATGTTCTTGTCGCCCAACGCGGTTCGCAGCCGCAGCACCGCGGTCTCGACGGCGTGCGTGTCGGTGCCGGTGCCGGGCAGCGCCCCGAGCAGATCGAACCGTGACACCACCGCGCCGGGATGATGCGCCAGCGCGCGGATGGTCGCCATCCCGGCAGGCGAAACCGCCTTCACCACACCGTCGACCATCACGCAGGTGCCCCGGATCTCGAGGATGTGGCCGGCCACCCGCAGCGTGCGCGACTGCAGCAGCGGTAGTTCGTCGGTGATGTGGCGGGCCAACGCGCCCAACCGCATCCGCTCCGGTGACGACGTCGGGACACCCAGGCGGACCAGCGGCCGCGCGGTCACCGGTCCGACGCACATCGCGTGCACGTCAGTTCGCAACGACGACAACACCTTGTCCTCGATACCAAGCTCCACCGCACGCATCAGCACCGATGCGACGGCAGGCGCCGAGGTGAAGCTGACGGCGTCGAACTTGCCCTCCGCGATGCCCGCGACCAGTTGGTCGAAGTCGCCGTTGCGGGGTGCGGGGTGCCAGCGGTACACCCGGATCGGCACGACTTCCGCACCGGCGGAGCGCAATTCGTCCAGGAACTCAGGGAACGGGTCCCATTCGTCGGTGGCGCCGTGCAACTGCACCGCAATGCGTTTACCCGCGATACCGCCATCGACCAGATAGTGCAGCACTTCCCGCGACGACTCGGATTCCGGCGACCACTCCTCCGGCAATCCCGCCGCCCGCAATGCCCCGGTCGCCTTGGGGCCTCGTGACACGATGCGCGCGTTGCCAAGTGCGCGCAGCAGATCGTCCGAAAGGCCCCAACCGTCGGCGGCGGCGAACCAGCCGCGGAACCCGATCCCCGTGGTGGCCACCACGATGTCGGGCGGTTCGGCGATCAACGATTGAGTGTTCGCCCGCAACTGCTCGTCGTCGGGCAGTGGCACCATCGCGATCGCGGCCGCGCATGTCACGGTGGCGCCGCGGCGCTCCAGCAGGGCGGCCAGTTCGTCGGCGCGGCGGGCGGAGGTCACCGCCACCCGAAAACCGGTGAGCGGTGCCCATTCGGGCTCACTCATGCGCCATGTCTACGTAGGTCATGTTTCCGCCCCGTTACTCAGCCATTGCCGAGCGGTCACGCCCTGGCGAGGTCGGTGGCAGGCTCGGCGCTGCCGACCGGCGCCGAGACCGGCCTGCGCACGTACATCGCCCAGGTCACCGCGCACGCCACCACATAGAACGCCAGGAAGATCCAGAACGCCGCGGTCGCGGAGTGACTGCTCAGATACGACTGCCGCAGCGCCATGTTGATGCCGACGCCGCCGAGTGCGCCGATCGCGCCCGCGAAGCCGATCAGCGCCCCCGACATCGCGCGTGACCAGGCCACTCGGTCGGCCTCGGGGACTGTCAGGGAGCGACTGCGGGCCTCGAAGATGGACGGGATCATCTTGTAGACCGACCCGTTGCCGATGCCCGACAACAGGAACAGCACGATGAAGCCGACGACGTAGCCGGTCATCATGGCGCCCGTCGCGGCGCCCTTGGTGTGGTCGTCCAGGGTGCTGACGGCGACCAGGATCCCGGCGCCGAAGATCATGCCCGCGAACACCGCCAGAGTGACCCGACCCCCGCCGACACGGTCGGCCAGTTTGCCGCCGTACACCCGTGACAGCGACCCGAGCAGCGGTCCGACGAACGCGATCTGCGCGGCGTGCAGCGAGGCCGAAGCCGCGCTCTGACCGCCGGCCGCGAAGTTGATCTGCAGCACCTGGGCGAAGGCGAACGCGAAACCGATGAACGAGCCGAAGGTGCCGATGTAGAGCAGCGAAATCACCCAGGTATCACGCACTTTGAGGATCGCGCCCATGGCCGTCAGGTCGATCTTGTGCTGTTCGAGATTGTCCATGTACAGCGCCGCACCGATGCCGGCCACGGCCAGCGCCACCAGGTACACCGCGCACACCCAATACGGCTGACGGTTTCCGAGGGTGGCGATGACGAGCAGGCCGACGATCTGGACCATCGGCACGCCGATGTTTCCGCCGCCGGCGTTGATGCCCAGCGCCCAGCCCTTCAGACGTTGCGGGTAGAACGCGTTGATGTTCGTCATCGAGGACGCGAAGTTGCCGCCGCCGAGGCCCGTCAGCGCCGCGCACACCAGATACGGCCACAGCGGCAGCCCGGGGTGGGCCAGCAGCCACATGGTGCCGACGGTCGGGATCAGCAGGACGAATGCCGAGAACACCGTCCAGTTGCGGCCGCCGAACGTCGCGGTGGCCAGTGTGTACGGAATGCGAAGGCACGCGCCGACAAGGGTCGCGGTGGCGCCGAGCAGGAACTTGTCGCCCGCGGAGAAGTGGTAGACCGATTCGGGCATGAACAGCACCATCACCGACCAGAGGGACCACACCGAGAAGCCGATGTGCTCGGCCACCACGGACCAGATCAGGTTGCGACGCGCGACGTACTTGTTACCGGCTTCCCAGGCTGCGACGTCCTCGGGATCCCAGTCTGTGATGCGTTTCGACATGGCGCCAACGCTAGGAACGCTTTATTGCGCACAAACGCCCCGCGATAACCCCGCCGTGAACTTCCGCTCACGTGCTGTCCGGCCAGGGTGTGAGATCTACCAGACGTCGCCTTCGCGCCAATCGCAGGTGATTTCCGCCGAGGTGTCCAGGTCGACGCTGATCGGCAGCACGAACAACCCGTTGTCGTCGTCGGGGGTGCGGGTCAGACCCGCGGGCGCCAGCACCGACGTCGGCCCGCGCCACGGCAACCAGCCTCGCGAGGTGTACATGTGCCTGCCCGCCTCCGAGGCGCTCAGCGCGCCCAGTTGGTAGGCACCGCGCAGCACTTGTTCGGCCGCGTCCATCAATGCGTGCGCCAGTCCCTGCCCGCGCCAATCTTCGCGCACCGCCACACCTTCGATGTAGCCGCAGCGCAGCGCGGTGCCGCGGTACAGCAGTCGGCGCTGCACCACGGCGGCGTGTGCGATCAGCGCGCCGTGGTGACAGATCAGGGCGTGCATGCCGCCGAGCGCGTGCTCCCAGTCGGCGTCGGTGAACTCACCGCCGAACGCCTCGATGACCATTCGGCGGGCATCCTCGCGGGTCTCGTTGTCGAGGTCGGAGGTGTGGACCAGGCGAGCGGTGTGGACTGCGCGGGTGCGAGGTTCCTGCGTGTGCACACTGCCTGTCTACCAGGATCGCGCCCTCCCCGGCTCGTCGAGTGTGAAGTTATTGCACAGTTTTCGGCCTCAGGTTCAAGGGGTGATTGCAACGGCTCCTAGCTGAGGAGTTGTTGATGCGTCCGTCGCGTTATGCCTGTGTTGGTCGTCAGTTCTGGGGTCATGTCGGCGATGGCACGTCGGTGGTGGAGGCGGCGCAGGCAGTCGGTGTGTCGGTGCGCACCGGCTGGCGCTGGTTTGCCGATGCTGGCGGGGTGAGACCCAAATTTCCTGATGAGACCGGTGTGCGGAAGTGGTCGCGGCTGGGCGAAGACGAACGTAACGAAATTCAAGACGGCATTGCCAGAGGGGAAAGCATTCGGCAGATCGGCAGGCGGCTGGGCCGCCCGGCCTCGACGGTCATGCGTGAGATCGACCGAAACGCGTTCTGCCGTGGACGATATCGTTCGCGGTACCGGTTCGGGGCGCAACGGCACGGCGGCTGGGATGCCACGCCGAGGTATCGGGCCGGCGTCGCACAGGCGCGTGCTCACGCGCGGGCTCGACGCCCGAAACCGCGCAAGCTGGCCACCAATGAACGGTTGCACCTTGAGGTGCAGAATCGGCTGCTAGACGACCACAGTCCTCAACAGATCGCCAACCGGCTGCCGATCGAATTTCCCGACGATGCGGAGATGCGGGTGTCCCACGAGACCATCTATCAGTCGATCTACGTGCAGGGTAAAGGAAATCTGCGCCGTGAGCTGCACAAATGTCTACGCACTGGGCGGGCGTTGCGCAAGCCTCAACGACGCGGTAACCAGCGCCGAGGGCAAATCCGCGACATGGTCAACATCAGCGAGCGTCCACCGTAGGTCGAAGACCGTGCCGTACCCGGCCACTGGGAAGGCGACCTGATCATGGGTAGCACCGCATCGGGTTCGGCGATCGGCACCGTGGTCGAACGCATGACTCGGTTCGTGCTGCTGCTGCATCTGCCTGACGACCACGGTGCCCTGGCAGTGCAAGAGGCCATCGTCGCGAAAATGGCTCAGCTGCCGGCGATTCTGCGTAAGACACTGACCTGGGATCAAGGCAAAGAGATGGCCAATCACGCCGCTATCGCCGCAGCGACGGAATTAGATATCTACTTCTGTGATCCGCACTCACCATGGCAGCGCGGGACCAACGAGAACACCAACGGACTGCTGCGCCAATACTTTGCTAAAGGCACCGACTTGTCGATCTTCCCGGCAGACTATCTGGACTACGTCGCCGCCAAGCTCAACAACCGGCCCCGGCAAACCCTGAGCTGGAAGACCCCAGCCGAAACCCTCGACGAACTACTCTCAAACCCGTCAAAACCACCCGCTGTTGCAATCACAGCGTGAAACCGCCGGCTCAATGCGTGTCATAAGTTCACACTCGCCGAGGGCTACTCCTCGAAGGGCTTGCGCGGGCGCGACCAGTGCAGTCGCACGGTCTGCCCTGGCCGGATCTGGGCCACTTTGTCGATGTCGTCGTCGGTGACGACGCCGATCACCGGGTAGCCGCCGGTGACCGGGTGGTCGGGTCCGAGGATCACCGGAAAACCGTTCGGCGGCACCTGAATTGCGCCGCGGGTCGCGCCTTCGCTCGGCAGCTGGCGATCGGGCCAGCGGTACTCCAGCGGCATGCCGATCAGGCGCATGCCCACCCGGTCGGTCCGGTTGGTCACCTGCCAGTTGGTTCGGATCAGGATGTCCGGGTCGACGAACCAGTCGTCGCGCGGGCCCGGCACCACCCGCAATTCGAGCACCTCGTCCTCGATGGCGGCCACCGGCGCCTGGTCGAGTTCCGGGAGCTCGCCGCTGTGCTCGCCGACCGGCAGCACGTCGCCGGGTTGCAGCGGCAGCGGACCGATCGCCGACATCACGTCGTACGACCGGGAGCCCAGCACGGGCGAGACGTCGATGCCACCGCGCACCGCGAGGTAGGTCCGCAGACCGGTGCGTGGCGCGCCGAGCGAGATCACTTCGCCGTCGTGAGCGTAGTGAATGCTGTTGGTGCCGAACAGTTTCCCGCTCACCGACGGGTCGGTGTCCGCACCCGTCACCGCGATCGCGACGTCACCGCCGCGGACCCGCGCGGAGAACCCGCCGAACGTCACCTCAATGGTGGCGTGGTCGTTGGGGTTGGCCACCAGCCGGTTGGCCAGCTGGTGGGAGCGACGGTCGGCCGCCCCGGAGTGGGACACGCCCATGTGCGCGAGGCCCGGCCTGCCGAGGTCCTCGATCAGCGCCAGCGGCCCGGTGCGCAGCACCTCGAGTGTGACGCTCATGACCGCACCTCCCGGAACTGGACCCACATCCCGGGCTGCAGCAGCGCCGGGGGTTCGGAATCGATGTCCCACAACGCGGGCACGTCGTCGGTGATCCGCCCGATCAGCTGCCAACCGCCTGGCGATTCCCGCGGATAGATGGCGCTGAACTCCCCGGCCAGCGCAACCGATCCGGCAGGCACTCTGGTCCGCGGCTCGGACTGGCGCGGCACGTTGAGCCGTTCGTCCCCGCCGATCAGATACGCGAAACCCGGTGCGAAGCCGCCGAAGCCGACGCGCCACGGGGTGGCGGTGTGGGCGGCGATCACCTGGTCGGTGCTCAGCCCGGTCAGCCGGGCCACCTCGTCGAGGTCGGCGCCGTCGTACACCACGCCGATCTCGATGTCGGCACGCCCGTCCGCCGGCGTCGCCGCGGCCAGCGCCTCGGCCGTCACCCGCAGCTTGCCAAGCCGCTGCCGGGTCGGCGCCTGATAGCGCGGGCCTGCCAGTTTCAGCAGCACCGTGCGCGACGCCGGGACGATGTCCAGCACGCCGAGCAGTTCGGCCTCGCGCAGCGTGTCTGCCCACGCCAACACCTCGGCGGTGCTGTCGAATTCGAGCAGCAGCGCCTGGTCGCCATAGTCACGTACGGCGCCGAGTGCACGTACGTCCATCACATCCGCGGTCACGCTCATATAGTGGAACTTACCCGTGGGTAGCTAAGCAGGAACCAGCTCTATGAGCCTTGCCAGAGAAGGCTTAGCGATAGCTCATATTGCCGCGCCGTACGTCGGTTCGTGGCGCTTGACGTACGCGATCACCCGGTAGGTCACCGGAAGCATGAAAACCTCGACGGCGGTCTTGTAGAACCAGCCCAGCGCCGTGTAGGTGACGAAGTCGGCGAACGTGCTGATGCCGATCGCACCTGCCGCGATACTGCAGAACACCAGCGTGTCCCCAAGTTGGCCCGCGAAAGTCGAACCGACCAACCGGGCCCATAGGTGCTTCTCTTTGGTCTTCTCCTTGATCCGGACCACCACCCACGCGTTGATGGTCTGGCCGACGATGAAGCCGGCGAGGCCCGCGATGATCAACTGGGTGTAGGCGTGCACAACGTTCTCGAAGTGCTCCTGATTGGTGTAGAAATCCGCCGCGGGCAGATAGATGGTGATCCAGAACGTGAGGGCGGCCAACCCGTTCATAGCAAACCCGAGGAAGATCGCCCGCCGAGCCGCTTTGAACCCGTAGACCTCGGACAGGACGTCGCCGATCACGTAGGTCAGCGGGAAGACGATGAACCCACCGTCGGTGATGATCGGCCCGAACGCGACGCCCTTGGTGGCGGTCACGTTGGAGATGATCACCAGCGCCGTGAAGACCGCGACGAAGATCGGATAGTACTTCGACCCCACCTGCGCGAAAGCTGCGTGCTGTGCTTCGGTCGTGGTTTGGTCGCTTGTCACCCGGTAATTAGATCAGGACAGCGCCTTCGAGATCAGCGCCGGCAGTCGGTCGGCCACCACCGGATACGACAGCGTCGATGCGAACGCGATCGCCCCCGACAATTCCTTGCCGGTGAAGACGTTGCGGTTGCCCACGGTGGCTCGCAGCTTTGCGACGAGCGGGTCGGCAAGGAGGGCGGCCTGCTCGTCGTCGCTCTCGGTGGTCCAGATCAACACATCCGCGTCGTCGAGCACCGACGCCATCTTGTCCCGCTTCACCAGAGTGGCGCCGGGATCGGGATCGGTGAACCCCATCTTGGTGAGGAACTCGGTGCGCCAACCGGGTGTGGTGATGCGCACGCTGTCGTCGTAGAACGTGCCGCCGAGCAATAGCGCCTTCTTACCGGCGAACTGCGGGTTGTTCTTCGCGACGGCCGCGAACTTCTCGTCGACGGCGGCCACCAGTTTGGCCATCTCGTCGGCCTTGAACACGGCCTGGCCGATCAGCGTGGCCTGGTCCTTCCACGGTTCGAAGAATGCATCCGGACCGGACTGCGCGATGGTGGGCGCGATCGCCGACAGTTTGGTGTAGGTGTCCTGGTCCAGTCCGGCGTTCGTGGCGACGATCAGGTCGGGTTTCAACGACGCGATCTGGTCCACCTGGATGCCGTCGTTGAGGTTGAGTACCACCGGCTGTGCGTTACCCAATTTCGGTTGCGCCCATGGCCATACGCCGAACGGCTCGCCGCCGAACCAGTCGGTGATCGCGACTGGGACGACCCCGACCGCCAACAGGTCGTCCTGTTCGGTGAAGCCCGCGCTGACGACACGCTTGGGCGGACCGGGGATCTTGGTTTCGCCGAAGATGTGCTTGACCGTCACCGAGCCGTCCTTGGCGATGGTGCCCGGCTTGGGTGAACTGCAGGCCGCGACCAGTGCCGCGCTCGCAGTCATGGTGAGGAAACCCCGGCGGGACAAGGCAGCTCGCACGCCGCGAGCCTAGTCGCTAACCGATTCCGAAGTTACCGAACAACACGCTGGCCAGGCCAAACGCAACGACGATGTTCACCACCGTCGCCGAGGCGAACACCGCGACCGGCCGCCAGCCCGCCTCTTTCAGCCCCTTCAGCGAAAACTCCAAGCCGATTGCGACGAACGCGAAGATCAAAAACCACGTGCGCAGATCGTTGACGGTCGCGATCTCCGCTTTACCGCTGGGCACCCACTGCAGATACAGGGTGCCGATCACCGAGGCGGCGATGAAGCCGAGCACGAACTTCGGGAAGCGTTCCCAGAACTGGCCGATCGTGGGCCTGGCTTCGGCGGCGGATTTGCGTTCGATCTTCAGCGCGAAGTAGGCGGTCAGCGCGATCGCCACGACGCCGATCAGGGCGTTCTGCGTGGTCTTGACGATGGTCGCGATCTGCAGGGCCTCCTCGCCTGCGATCGCACCCGATGCCGCGACGGCGGCGGTGGTGTCGATGTTGCCGCCGATCCAGGCGCCTGCCACCGCATCCGACAGGTGGAACACGTCGGCGAGCCACGGCAGCAGGAAGATCGACGGCAGCGCGAAGGCGATGACAAGCGACGCGGCGTAGGCCAGTTGTTCGCGCTTGGCCTGCACCGCACCCGCGGCCGCGATCGCTGCGCTCACCCCGCAGATGGACACCGCCGAGGCGAGCAGGGCGCGCAACTTGTCCTCGAGCCCGAGTCGGCCACCGAACCACCAGGTGAAGCCGAACACGGCGGAGATCAGCAGCAGCGCCTGCAGGATCGCCGGGCCGGCCGCGGTGACGAGCACTTTCAGGTTGATCGACGCACCGAGCAGAACCAGGCCGGTCTTGATGAAGAACTCGGTGCGGAATCCCCTCGCGAGTGCGTCGCGCAGCGCCAGCTTGCTCAGTACCGCGTTGCCGATCAGGCCCAAAGCGATTGCGTAGAACGGGAATTCGATCGACTTGGCGACTTTCGCGAACGGCGTGCCCGCCGCCCACACCGGCACCTGGTGCTCCAGGAACCGGGTGGCCGCGCCGAGCGCGACCACCACGAGCACCCCGGCGACGGCGTAGCCGATTCCGCCGGAGCGCGCCTCGTCGCGCCGGGTTTCGGTCTCGGTCACGGGACCAGGCTTCCCGGAATCGCGCCGACGAGCACGAGCGCCAGCAGCGCGAGGCCGACGATGACGGCCAGCCAATCCTCGTTGATCACGCCCGCAACATATGTACAGCGACTTCTCAGGTCACCAGTTGCGATCAGTGCGAACCGAACATCGGATTGTGGTGCCATAGAGCATGGCCTTCTCCAGACTCGCGCCAAGCGTCAGACCCGGCGAGCACGGTGAGGAGCTGAACGTGGGTGCGTTCCGGTTCTGGTTCGTCGGCCAGCGTTGGGAGTGGTCCGACGAGGTCGCCCGCATGCACGGCTATGAACCCGGCACCGTCGAGCCGACCACCGAGTTGCTGCTGTCGCACAAACACCCCGACGACCGCCAGCACGTGCAGGACCTCCTCGACCAAGCGCTCCATCAGGGCGGGTCGTTCTCCAGCAGGCATCGGTTCGTCGACACGTCGGGTCGCGAACACACGGTGCTCGTCCTCGCCGACCGGATGTACAACGACCAGGGGGCGGTCGTCGGAACGGAAGGCTTCTACGTCGACCTGAGCGACTCCGTCGATCAGACTCGGCGCAAGGTGCTCGACGCTGTGCTGCCCGAATTGTTTGAGGCCCGCGCGGCCATCGAACAGGCCAAGGGCGCCTTGATGGTGGTGTACGGGGTCGACGCCGACCAGGCGTTCGCGATGTTGCAGTGGCGCTCTCAGCAGACGAATACGAAGTTGCGTGCGCTCGCGGTGCAGATCGTCGCGGAACTCGGCACGCTGCAACACCAACCGGACGCGTTGCGCCGTGAATTCGATCATCTTCTACTCAGCGTGCACCAAAGGGTGGTGCGCTGAGCCCCGGTGAAACGGGGTGGCGTCGAAGTAGGGGACCGGATCAGCAGTGCCAAATCTGGAAATCACGCAGGATGTGCGCGACTCAGCGGTCGTCGTCACGGTGGCGGGTGATATCGACACCGCCACGGTCGACACACTGGCCCGCGATCTCGAGGCCGCGATGCACGTGGCGTCGACGCGAGCGCACAAACTGCTCGTCGTGGATCTCGGCGACGTGACGTATTTCGGCAGCGCCGCTCTGAACGCCGTGCTCGGGTGCTACGAAGCGGGGGCGGCCAACGGCGTCACGGTGCGGTTGGTGGCCAACGCCGCTGAAGTGCTGCGCCCCCTGCAAGTGACGCAACTCGACTCGGTGCTCCGGCCGTATGCGACGGTGCCGGACGCGCTCGCCGACGCCGCCGACGACGGCGGTTGACGGCAGCCGAGGATGGGTATATCGCGTCTTGCAATCGCCGCTGCCCCACTGTCTTCGGGGCCAGCACACTGACGGGAGTGACGATGGGGGCGGACGACATCACGCAAGACCCGTCGCAGGCGGTGTTCAACGCGGACCCGGAGATCGGCCGTGACCTGGCGGCCGTCGATTGGGCGCGCACCCCACTCGGAGCGCCGGCAGCGTGGCCGCAGAGTCTGCAGACCGCGGTCAGCATTCTGCTGTCGTCGCGGTTCTCGATGTGGATGGCGTGGGGTCCGGAGCTGACGTTCTTCTGCAACGCCGCCTATCGCCGTGACACGCTCGGCCGCAAATATCCGTGGGCGCTCGGCCGACCCGCCGGTGAGGTGTGGGCGGAGATATGGCCCGATATCGGTCCACGCATCGACGGCGTGCTGGCCACCGGACGCGCCACGTGGGACTCTGCGCTGCTGCTCTTCCTCGAGCGGTCGGGTTATCAGGAGGAGTCGTATCACACGTTCTCCTACAGCCCGCTGCGCGACGAACTCGGACACGTGGTGGGCATGCTGTGCGTCGTCAGCGAGGACACCGAACGGGTGATCGCGCAGCGCAGGATCACGACGTTGCGCGACCTTGGCTCGGATCCCAGCGTCGTGCGCACCGAAGACGAAACTCTGGCGCACGCCGCACGTCAACTCAGCCACAATCCGCGCGATCTTCCGTTCACGTTGACCTACCTGTTCGACGACGACGGTGGCGCGCGGTTGGCGTCCGCGAGCGGCATCGAACCCGGCCATCCGGCCGCGCCCCCGAGCCTGTCGCCAGACGGCGGCGCACTGTGGCCGTTGACCGAAAGTGCCGGCGGGGAACAGGTTCTCGTCGAACTGGACGGTGACCGGTATCCGGAGCTGCCGACCGGCGACTGGCATGAGCCGCCTACTCAGGCGTTGGTGACCCCGCTGGTGCAGCAGGGTGGCGCACCGGCAGGATTTCTGGTCACGGCGATCAACCGCTACCGCGCGCTCGACGAGCACTACCGCGACTTCGTGACCCTGGTGGCCGGGCACATCGCCGCCGGAATCGGCAGTGCGCGTAGTTACGCCGCGCAGCAGCGACGTGCAGAGGAACTCGCCGAGCTGGACCGTGCCAAGACGACTTTCTTCTCCAACATCAGCCACGAGTTCCGCACCCCGCTGACGCTGATCATGGCGCCGGTGGCTGAAATGCGTAGCGCCACATCGGGACTCGACGAGGTCGCACGCCAGGAACTCGAGGTCGTCTACCGTAACTCGCTGCGACTGGCCAAGCTGGTCAACACGTTGCTCGACTTCTCCCGTATCGAAGCGGGCCGCGCGCAGGCCCGATATGAACCGGTCGACTTGTCCGCGGTGACCGCCGAACTGGCCAGTGTGTTCCGGTCTGCGATCGAACGGGCGGGGCTGGCATTCGAGGTGGACTGCCCGCCGCTGGATGAACCGGTGTACGTCGATCGGGACATGTGGGAGAAGGTGGTGCTGAACCTGCTGTCCAACGCGCTGAAGTACACCTTCGACGGGAGCGTGTCGATCAGCGTTCGCCAGCAGGACGGCAACGCCGTTGTCACCGTGCGCGACACCGGCATTGGGGTGTCGGCCGACGAGATCGGCCGGCTGTTCGAGCGATTCCATCGGATCGAAGCCACCCGTGCCCGCTCCAACGAGGGCAGCGGAATCGGCTTGGCACTCGTCAAGGAACTGGTCTCGCTGCACGGTGGAACCATCGAGGCGCACAGCAGTGAAGGGCAGGGCACCACCTTCACCGTTTGCCTGCCGTTCGGGTCCGCGCACCTGCCTGCCGAGGAAGTCGTCACGCTGGCGCGCGAACCGGCGCCGTCCGGCCTGGCCGAACCCTATGTGGCCGAGGCGCTGCGGTGGCTGCCTGACGGATCCGACACTGCCGACCTCACTCAGGGGGTGGTGACCGCCGATACGGAAGTCGGTACGACGTTCGCCGCATCGGGGCCGCCCGCGCGGGTGTTGATCGCCGATGACAACGCCGATATGCGCCAGTATCTTTCGCGTCTGCTGCGCAGCGCAGGTTACGTCGTCGACGCGGTGACCGACGGTCTACTGGCTCTGGAGAAGGTCCGCGAGAACGTGCCTGACCTGGTGGTCAGCGACGTGATGATGCCCCGCATGGACGGCCTCGCGCTCGTCGCGGCGTTGCGGACGGAGACACGCACCGCGGCCGTACCCGTCCTGTTGCTGTCGGCGCGTGCGGGTCAGGAAGCCTCCATCGAAGGCCTGCAGGCCGGGGCGGACGATTACCTGGTCAAACCGTTCGCCGCCGCGGAACTGCTCGCCCGGGTGCGTGCCAACGTCGAGCTGTCCCGGCTGCGCAACCATCATTCGCGTTGGCGCACAGCACTTGTCGATGCGTTGCAGGAGGCGTTCTTCGTCTGCGACGAGCGCGGCGCTGTCATCGAGATCAACAGGACGTTCACCGACATCCTCGGGTATGGGCCGGAACAACTGCCGTACGAACCGATCCATCCCTGGTGGCCGGACGAGAGCACCGACCCGGACGGTTACCGGCGGGTGCAAGCTGCGTTCGACACACTGTTCACTGACGGCAGCGGGGCGGGCACCATCCCCGTCATCCACCGGGATGGCCATCGGCTCTGGATCCGCTTCAGCTTCAACCAGACCGAGGACCCGGACACCGGACGTCGTGTGATCGTCGGTTCCTTCCGCGACGTCACCGCGGAACGTTACGCCCTGCAACGTGATACCGCCCTGGCCGAGCTCACTGAGCGACTCGCACAGGCCGACACTCTCGATGACGCGGTCGCCGCGGCCACGGAGGAGTTACGAAGACTCTGGCACGCCCGCACGGTGTTGGCCGCCACGTTCGCCGTGTCGTCGACGGATTCCGGCCAGGACGCGCCGCGGATCCACTCGGCGGGATCCTCGACACAGTGGTCGGACATCTCCGAACTTATCCGCCGCCGACTGGCCGCGGTGCGTGACGGCGACCTGCTGGTCAGCGACACGACAACACCGGGGACGGCGGCCATTGCGCTGCAACATCCGCACGGAATCCTCGTGCTGTACCTCGAGTTGGCCGAGCGGCGGCCGTTCACCACCGAAGACAGCACCCTGCTCACTGTGCTCGCCAGCCGGCTCGGTCAGGGCCTGCAACGGGTGTATCACCTTGACCAGCAACGGGAAACCGCATTGGCTTTGCAGACCGCCATTCTCGGACCTGCCGTGCTGCCGGGCGGATTCGCTGCGCGGTACCAACCCGCGACAAGGCCGCTGCAAGTCGGCGGCGATTGGTACGACGTCGTCGATCTCGACGACGGCCGCATCGGGCTGGTGGTCGGTGACTGCGTCGGTCACGGCCTCGGTGCCGCCACCGTCATGGGGCAGCTCAAAAGCGCATGCCGGGCGCTGCTGCTGGAACAGCCAAGCCCGTGCGCTGTGCTGACCGCGTTGGACCGGTTTGCCGGCCGGCTGCCTGGCGCGCGAACCACCACGGCGTTCTGCGCGGTGCTGAATCAGGACACCGGCGAGTTGGTGTATGCGAGTGCAGGCCATCCCCCGCCGGTGGTGGTGCACGCCGACCGAAGCGTCGAACTGCTCGACGGCGGCCGCGCCATTCCGCTCGGTCTGGGATTCAGCGGCGTCCGCACCGAGGCTCGTCGGATGCTGCCGTTCCGGTCGACGCTGCTGCTCTACACCGATGGCCTCGTCGAGCGGCGGCGTGAACCGCTGGATCGCGGAATCAACCGGGCTGCGGATCTGGTTGTCGACAACCGTGAGGCAGCTCTCGACGAACTCGCCGACTCGATCATGTCGCGCATCACGCCGGGCGACGGCTACCAGGACGACGTCGCCATGCTGCTGTACCGGCACCCGCCGCCGTTGAGCATCGCGATCCCTGCCGAAGCCGACCAGTTGGCACCGATCCGCACGGCGCTGCGCAGGTGGCTGACCCAGGCGGGGGTCAGCCAGGATCAGGCGGTCAATGTGCTGGTGGCGACCGGCGAAGCGCTGGCTAACTCCATCGAACACGGGCACCGTGACGACCAGGAGGGAGTGGTGCGCCTGCATGCCACAGCGTCGGGAGACAGTCTGCACGTGACCGTCGCCGATGCCGGATCGTGGAAGACGCCGCAGCCCGCGGCCAACCCCGACCGGGGGCGCGGCATCATGCTGATGCGCGGATTGATGCACACCGTGGACATCTCGCCCGGCGTCGAGGGCACCACGGTGGCGATGAACATGAGGATCGCGTGATGGCCACGCCAATGACGGTGTCCACCAGCCGCGGCCCGGACGGCCAGATCGTCGTCACCGCAACGGGTGAGTTGGACATGAGCAACCTGGACCGGTTCAACGACGCGCTCACCGGCGCGCTGGCGCAAGCGGACGGCCAGCCGGTGAGCCTGGATCTGCAAGGCATCGAATATCTGGACAGTGGCGCGATCAACGCGCTGTTCGCGTGCGGCGATCGCGTTCGCGTGGTGGTCAATCCGATCCTGATGCCGGTGCTCAAGATCAGTGGAATCGCCGACGTGATGAGCGTCGAGGTGGGTGGCTGACGCTCAGACGATGAACGGCGACTCGCCGGACCCAGTGAGCACCGAACCGCGGTCGAGTAGTGCCTTGTCGACATCTCGGAAGAGCACGCCGATGCTGTCGACGCGCGCGTCGAGTTTGCCGTCGATCCGCACGGTGTCGCCGACACGCAGGACACCGCTTTCCACCCGGCCCGTCGCGACAGTGCCGCGGTTGCGGATGACGAACACGTCCTCGACTGTCATTCGGAACATGTCAGGAGTGTGCCAGTCGCTTGTTGGCCAGCCGGATCACCCACGCCGGGGAGAATCGGGAAGCCGCGGCCATCATCTTGGTCTGCGAGCCGACCGGAAAATGGACCTGGTGGATGGCTCGGCGCAGCCGGGACGGCGTAACGGCCTTGGCGATCGCGTCGGCGACGTCCTGCGCGGTGAGCCGGATGCCGAGCGATTCCGTTGTGCCGGTTCGGATGTGGTCCGTCATCGCGGTCTGCACGTACAGCGGCCACATCGAGATCACCCGGATGCCGTGGCGCTGCCATTCGAGGTCGAGGGCCTCGGTGATGCCACGGACGAAGAACTTGGTGGCGCTGTAGTTGGCCAACTCGGCCTGACCGTAGATCGCTGACGCGGACGCGAGGTTGACGACGACCGAGTCGGCGGTGTCACGCAGGTACGGAAACGCGGCATGTAGCCCGTTCACGACACCTTTGGTGTTGATGTCGATCTCTTTGAGATGTCTGCTGACGTCGATCTCCTCGAACCGTCCTGCCAGCAGGATGCCAGCGTTGTTGATCATCACGTCGAGTCGACCGCCTGCGGCGTCGACGAATTCGTCCACCCGCTGCGCCATTTCGGCCGGGTCGGTGACGTCGAGGTGGCCGACGACGGCGGTACCGCCCAGGCCCTCGATCTCGTCGGCCAAGGCTTTCAGACCGACCTCGTCGATGTCGTAGCCACCGACGGTGTAGCCCTTCTTGGCGAAGGTCAGCGCGGTCGCGCGGCCGATGCCTGCGGCGGCTCCGGTGATGAATACGGTTCTATTCGGCATGAGCCATCATCGCCCATCGGCGTCACTTCATGACCGCCAGGTTGCGCCACAGGTTGCGCAGGCTGTCGGTGCCGCCGAACAGCGTGGTGAAGTGCGTCGAGTCGATCAGCACGATGTCGCCCGCGCGCTGACCGCTCGGCGGCATCCAGATCAGCGCGTTGAATTCGGTCTCGCCTGCCTCGGTGAACGGGTGCGGCCTGTTCGGGTCGACCCGCTGACGGCCGAGTACCTGAACATCCTTGCCTTCCGGTGCCGTCAACTCGTAGTGCGGCAGGTGGGGATGGAAGTTGAAGGTGGTGACGTTGTCGAGCAGTCGCGGGGTGTCGAGGTCGCGAAAGCCGGTGAGCGGCGCGATCTCCTTGCTGCCCTCGACAACGGCAGGACGCAGCCCCCAGATGTTGTGCACAGGGACGTCGAGCGCCTGCATCAGGGACCTGGTGTACTGGCCGAACCGCTGCTGGCGTGGAACCAGTCGGTCACCGTGGTGTTCGTATTCGATCTGCTGCTGGGCGGGATCGTCGGTGAAGCCGACGTCATGGTGGGGCGCCAGCAGCAGGCAGGTGCCTTCCCGCTCGAGCCATGCCTTGATGGCGGCGATCTCTTCAGGCGCGGCTTCTTGCTGGGACAGCAGATGGTCGAGCCCGAACACCATCAGCGTGTCGGTGTCGGCGAGGATGCGCTCGTCGATCGGCAGCTGGTAGCCGGCCTGGTCGATGCGCTGGAACACGGCCACCGGGTGGCCGGTGGCCTCCTCGGCCAGTTCCTGGAACGACAGCGTCGAGCGGTGGAACAGTTCGAGTGTGCCCGCGATGCCCTGGAGGAAGTTCGCGGCGTCGTACTCGGGCGTCTCGTAGGCAGGCCATGCCACGCTGCGCACTTCGGTCATGGTGGAGAACCGGTTGTAGATGACCGCCGGATCCCGTTGCGACTCCCAGGGATAGCTCCACGTCCAGTAGATGCTGATGCGCCTGCGTCCGTCGTGGCTGCGTGCGACGTGGCTCTGGTTGTAGGTGCGTGCCCGCATGATCGGTCCTTCTAGAGCGTGGCGAGATAACGGATGGCGTTGATGCCTGGTAGGAAGAAGTACGCGCCACCCCTGAGCGTGGTGAACGCTGGAATTCCCTTGTGTACCTTGCGGATCGGCCGCTTGGGCACGGTGTAGTCCAGCGTGCCGTCCTGGGTGCCGCAGATCGGGTCGTGCTCGTTGCCCAGTTCGTGGAACGTTTTGTCGTTGATCCAGACGTTCTGCGCGAACTCGAACTGTCGCACCAGGTCGGCGCAGATGATGAATGCGGCGATGCCGCGGTCGACGCCGTCGTCGGGCGCGCCCTCAGGCAGCGCTGGCCCGTAGGTGGCGCCACGCCGGATCATCCGGCGCCGGTTCATGTAGTGCGCGGTATCGCGTGGATTGAGCCTGCGGGCATGTGATCCCAGTGGACAGGCATATCCGAAGGGGTCCATCTCTTTGTAGTTGTAGTCGTTGTTGCGCATCGGATCTGCGCCGAGTTCGGGATCGTCCTTGTCCGGGGCGAGCACCAGCGGCGCGCCGCTTCGCCAGCGGCCCATGAACTTGGCGGCCAGTAGTTCCTGCGCTTCCGGGGTGTCGGCGTTGGCGCGCAGGTAGTCCCGGAACGTTGCGACGTGCTCCTGCAACCGGCGGTACGCCATGTAGCTTCCGTTGCGGGACAACGCGGCTGGTTCGGGAAGATTGGCGACGGGGCCGTTCTCGTCGGGGTATCCCAGGATGAACTCGCCCGGTTCGAGCGGATCCCCGGAACCCGGCGTGGGTTGTTCACCGGAGCCCTTGATCACGGGCTGTGACAGCCGGTCGCGGAAGCCGAAATGGTCGTGGGCGTAGTTGAACGGGGGAGTGGCGTTGAGGTCGAGATACGACAGTGAGCGCACACCGTCGGTCCGCGCCAACAGCTTGTCGTGTTCTTCGATGGAGCGCTGGCACTGTTCGTCGGTGCGGGAGAACAAGATCGCGATCGCGTGCAGGTCGTCACCGGCCAGCCCGCCGACCCAGTGTTCGGGCGCGGCTGGGCCGGTGTCGCCGAGGATGCTGGCGCGCGCAGCCATCCCTTCGCGAAACTCTTCGGGGAAGGTGGCCAGCGATTCCTCAGGCACGCCAAGGGCTTTGAGCCCGTTCCAGGTGAATGCCAGGGTGACCCAGCGGTCCGACGCATCCATCGTCGCCTGCACGTCGGCGGCCGACTGCACCTTGTCCTGCAACTCGGACAGCCAGGCTCGGCCGCCTTCCGGGGAGTCGAACGTCAGGAACTCGTAACGTCCTGTGATCGCAGGCGTGCGGGTCAGCAGGATGTGTTGGATGTCGTCGAACTCGAGCACTGCTACTGCTTGCCCTTCGTCCACGCCCATGCCGCAATGCGCCAGCCGTCAGACCGCTGGTGAAGCGCCACCGTGAAGAACGCTCCGGTCTGGGTGATCCTGTTGCCTTTCGCGGTGAACGTCATGGTCGCGGGAACCGCCACATAGGCGCTGTCTGCGGTGATGTTCTCGTGCAGCGGGTCGCCGAGCGTCACGAAGTAATCGGAAGCATCGTGCGACTGGCCCTCGATCAGCACATCTCGGTACCAATCCTGAGCGGCCGTCGGTCCCTGCCACACGTGTGGTGGCATTCCGTCGAGGATCGAACCGGGGACGTCGAAGGCCGCCGCCATCGCCTCGGCATCACCGTTGTTGAAGCCGTCGATGTACCGCTTCACGGCGTCCAGCGGCGTCGACGTCATTGCATCTGGTCGAGCATGGTCGAGAACGCCGCCTTCAGGCGCAGCGCCTTCTTGATCTCGTCGGCGGTGACGTACGGGTACTCGCCGTACTCGAGAAAACTCGGGCACTGGTGATCGCGTACGAACTTGATGAACGCCTCCGGGTTCTCCTGCCAATCCTCCGGAAAACCTTCAAGATTCGTGAAGACGGTGGTCACTCCGGTGGCGGTGAACAACTGCACCGCGTCTTCGGTGTACTTGTCGAAATCGGTGTCGAAGATGCCCTGATATTGAAAGTGCAAACCCGACCCGACGTCGAACAGCACCCACCGCAGATAGTGCAGGCGCAGCGGCGCCAAGGCCTCCGGGCTCTTCGCGATCGTCTCCTCGATCGTTTTCCCGTAGGCCCGGACGGCCTCCTCTCGACCCTCCTTGACTTTGGCGATGATCGAGAAACCGTGACAGGCCGGTGTGCGCGGGAAAATCGGGCCGTACCGACCGCGTTCCAGCTCGAAGTACCCCTCCTTGGGGATCGCCATCGCCGCGGGTTTTGTCCAATCTTGATTCGGCATTTTGAGCCTCGATTCAGCCGTCCGATGAGGCGAACGTACACCGGCTACCGCGGCGGAAATCGTCGTTTGACCGGACGTGAGACGAAATCGAGTCGTCCGGACAGCGAAGCTAAGTTGTTGATCGTGATCGTTCTTGAAATATGCCGATAACCGCTCGCAACGCCGTCAGGAGATTTACGCTTCGCGGATAGGTTCCGGTCGTCGGGGGGAGTTACCGTGCGAAGAATCAAGCGCTACCTGGTGTTGGGGTTGGCATTGTCGGCGGTCCCCTTCGGCATTGTCTCCGCCGCGCCGGCCTTGGCGGATTGCACGAACGCCGGCAATGCCACCGTGTGCGCGCAGGGCACCGTCCGCGGCGGTGGGCCCAGTGCGCCGTCGGCGGGACCGTACTACCCGTCCTACTGTGCCGACCCGTGGTACTGCGACGACGGTTGGGACGTCGATGTGATCCTGCCGCCTATCCGCCCCGGCCGGCCTGGTGGTGGCGGCGGCATCGGCGGTGGCGGCGGTATCGGGCCGCGTTGAGCACAGTTTGTCAATCACTTACGGAAGCAAGGAGTTTCATATGTTGATCCGCAGCTTGATCGGCGCCGGAGTGATCGCCGGGTCGATGCTCGTCGGCACCGCGGCAACCGCGGCGGCCGATCCACCGAACTGCACCGCCGCCGACCTCGCGGGCGTCATGTCCGGTGTGAACGCAGGGATGTCCAGCTACCTGTTCACCCATCCGGACGTGAACGCGTTCTTCACCGGGCTCAAAGGCAAGCCCAGGGACGAAATGCGGACCGAGATCACGAACTACTTCGACGCCAACCCACAGGTGGCCGACGAGATAAGGGGCGTCCGGCAGGCCGCCTCCGATTTCCGCGACCGGTGCAACGCACCCATGCCGGAAGGACCTATGGGTTAGACACCCGCACGGTCCGAAGGCGCCGGCTGAAGCCTTACTTCGCGGCGTCTTCGGACCGGGATTCCTTGTCCGCCTTCTTGGTTCCTGCCTTCTTGGTTTCGCGCTTGTGTGAATCGCCGCTCTTCTTGCCGGCATCGGCCTTCGGCGACTCACTGGCGTTTTGATCGGGCTTCGTTGAGTCGTCCTTGTGCTCTTTCGCGGCCGACTTGCGCGTGGTTTTCGGGCCGGCTTCGGCGCTCGCCGATTCCTTCTTCTTCTCGGTCGACTGGTCGACGGCGACCATGGTCGTCTTGCGGGACAGATCGGGGACGTCGGTCGCCTCAGTGCGGAACGCGGTAGCCGACGTCGCGGGCTTGGCGGCGAGTGCGGTCGCGATCGTCTTCTGTGCGAACACGATTGAGTCAACGATGTCTTGACCGCCGTCGACCAGCGACCCGGCCACCAGCTGGGTGCCGCCGACCACGGCGTTGACCAGATTGCCCAGATTCGGTGGCAGTAGCGCGTCCACGACCCCTTGTCCGGCGATGATCGATGCGCGCAGCACACCGTCGACCGCGACGAAGACTCCGGTGCCCAGCCCGATGAGGGCCGTCGGGAAGGCTGCCTGCATCGCCTCGCTCACCGCGAGCACGCGCTGGCGTCGTTCGATGATCGCGGCCAGGGTCGGTTCGCCAACGGCGACAAGGCTTCCCACCAGATAGGTTTCGACGGTGGTGAGCGCGCCGAGCAGGTCACCGGTGAGCACCTGCTGTGTGGTCGTCACCAGTGTCGAGGGAATCGCGGCGATTGATTGGCCCAATCCTGCTGCGGATCCTGCCAATCCGAGGCCGAGGGTGACCGCGTCGTCGATCTGATTGAGGACGAACTGCTGAAAGGCGGGGAACGTGAAGATCTCGGCGATCGACGCCGTCAACTGCACCTGCGGCAACTGCACTTCGGGAATGTGCACCTGCGGGGTGAGTTCCTGGGGCGTCACGGCGACAGGCGTCACCGCAATAGCGCTGGCGCCTACCAATGCAACGCCGGCCGTGGCCAGTGGACGAATGGCTGCGTGCATGATGCCCCCCGATCGACAGTTGTCTGCCTAGGAAACTACCTGACGCACGCGTAAATCGATTGAAATAACCAGAGTTTGGTCAGGATCGTCCGTCGACTGACCTCAACGGCATACCGGCTTCCATAAAGTCGAGTGCCCGGAACATGCGGTCGGCTACACCGGATGCCTGGTCGATGACCGCCATCAATCCGCCCGCCAATGCCCCGACGAACACGCGCACCTCGAAATCATCGGGTTCGCGACCGGTCCGTCGGCAGTCGGCCTCGGTGAGCGCCGCGACGGTGCGGCGGTATTCGTCGAACTGTGCCGCCTTGAGTTCGGGTATGGACAGCACCGTCCGAAGTCGTGCCCGTTCGAACTGCCACTCGTCTTCGGACAGCGTCGCCATCGTGATCTCGAGTGCGCGGCGAAAAGCCTGCAGTGACGGGAGTTCCGGGGGCTGCTGGGCGAGCGCGTCGATGGTGACTTGGTCCAGATCGTTGGCCATCAGGACCATTTCCTTGGACGGGAAGTACCGGAAGAAGGTGCTGGGCGACACCTCGGCGGCCTCCGCGATCTGCTCGATCGTGGTGTTGGCGTAGCCGTTCTCTTCGATCAGCCGCAGGGCTTCACGGCGGATGGTGTCGCGCGTCTTGATCTTTTTGCGATCCCGCAGTCCAAGGATCTGGTCGGTGACCCCCATGGGGTCATTGTGTCGACGAGAAACTGTCAGGACAAGGCCAATGACGCTCCGAGTCCGATCATCATGACCGCGATCAGGCCGTCGAGGATGCGCCATGTCAACGGGGTGGCGAACAATCCGGCCAGCCGTCGCGCGCCGAAGCCGAGGCTGACGAACCAGACCGCGCTGGCGGTGACGGCGCCGACGCCGAACAGCCAGCGCTCGTTCTGGTGCTCGTTGGCCAGCGTGCCGAGCAGCACGACGGTGTCGAGGTAGACGTGCGGGTTGAGGAATGTCATCGCAGCGCAGGTGAGGAGCACGTCGAGCAACCGGGCGGGTGCGGCTTCGGCGGGCGTCAGCGCAGACGGCCGCAGGGCGCGGCGCGCGGCCAGCAGGCCGTAGCCGGTGAGGAACAGCGCGCCGCCGAATTTGGCGATGGCCAGCGCGCTGGGGTGCGCGCTGATCACGGTCCCGACACCGGCTATGCCCGCCGCGATCAACACGATGTCGGACACCGTGCACAGCGCGACGACGGGCACCACGTGCTCGCGTCGGATGCCCTGGCGCAGCACGAAGGCGTTCTGCGCGCCGATCGCGGCGATCAGCGTAAAGGAGGCGATGAAACCGACGATCAGGGGCGAGCTCATGAAGGCGACGCTAGAAGCCGGCGCTAGATCAGTCCAACTAATGGTTCTTCAGTAGCATTAGCATTCCTAATGTGAACCTGGACGGTCAGCAGCTTGCCGCGTTCGCCGCGGTGGTGGAGTTGGGCAGTTTTGATGCGGCGGCGGAGCGGTTGCATGTGACGCCGTCGGCGGTCAGTCAGCGGATCAAGGCGCTCGAGCAGCGGGTGGGTCAGGTGTTGGTGCTGCGGGCGAAGCCGTGTCGTGCCACTGCGGCGGGGGTGCCGTTGTTGCGGTTGGCGGCGCAGGTGGCGTTGTTGGAGGGGGAGGTGCTGGCGGAGATGGGTGGCAGCGACGGTGTCGCGCCGCGGGTCGCGATCGCGGTCAACGCCGATTCGATGGCGACCTGGTTCACCACGGTGTTCGGGGCGGTCGGTGAGGTGTTGTTCGACGTTCGCATCGAGGATCAGGACCACTCGACGCGGCTGTTGCGCGAGGGTGTGGTGATGGGGGCGGTGAGCACCGAGCGTCATCCGGTGCCGGGGTGTCGGGTGCAGCCGCTGGGGGTGATGCGTTATCTGCCGGTGGCCACGCCGGCGTATCGAAAACGCTATCTGGCAGGCGGGTTCACCGCGCACGCGGCGGCCAGTGCGCCGTCGCTGGCCTGGAATCGTGACGATGCGTTACAGGATATGTTGGTGCGTAAGGTTTTTCGTCGTGACATCGTGAGGCCGCAGCATTTTGTGCCGACGGCGGAGGGTTTCGGCGCTGCGGTGCACGCCGGGTTGGGGTGGGGCATGTTCCCCGAGCAGTTGGCGGCGAGGCCGCTTGCCGATGGTTCGGTGGTGCGCATCTGCGATGCCCATCTCGATGTGCCGCTGTATTGGCAGTGTTGGAAGCTCAACAGCCCGATGATCACCCACATCAGCGACGCCGTGCGCTCAGCCGCATCGGGTCTGCGGTCGCGAGTCCAGTGACACCGCCGGTAACGTCGTTGATGTCCTCCGCAAAGAACCAGTAGATCGAGACGTGACCACAGACACCCCGGCAGACGTAGTCGAGTCCGTCGACCGCCCGCGGCGACGGTGGCGGCGCATGGCCGTCGTCACAGGCGTCTTGTTGCTGTTGTTCGGTGTGCCCTGGTGGGCGTTGTTGTGTTCGGGTGCGGCTTGGCCGCTGCCCGTTTTCATCGGCGGCACAACGGTTTTCGTGGTCATGCTCATTGCGCTGCCGGTGCTGCTGAGGCTGGGCCACGGCCACCGGCATCTCGACTGGGCCGCCGCCACCGGACACGCTCTGCTCGGCCTGGCGTGGGTGCTGTTCACCTGTTCGGTGCTCGGCCAGATCGTGCAATTGGCGTTGCTGTTCGCGGGGTTCGACAACCCGTTGCGGTCCCGGGTGGTCGCGGCGACGGTCGTGGTCATCGCGGCGGGACTTCTGATCTGGGGCTATGCCGAGGCGATGCGCGTCCCACGGGTCAAGAAGGTCGACGTCGCCATAGCCGGACTCGGCGCTGGCCTTGACGGTCTGCGGGTGGTGCTGATCACCGACACCCACTACGGGCCGATCGACCGCTCCCGATGGTCAGCAGCCGTCGCCGCGCGGGTGAACACGCTCGACGCCGACGTCGTCGGCCATGTCGGCGACATCGCCGACGGCACCGTCGACATCCGCGAGACGCAGGCCAGCCCGCTGGCGTCGGTGCGCGCCACCTCGGCTCGGGTGTACGTCACGGGTAACCATGAATACTTCAACGAGGCGCAGGGCTGGCTGGACTACATGGACAGCATCGGCTGGACGCCCCTGCACAACCGGCACGTCGTGGTCGAACGCGGCGGTGACCGACTGATCGTCGCAGGCGTCGACGACGCGACCGCGCAGAGGTCCGGTGTGCACGGGCACGGCGCGAATCTGGACGCCGCCCTCGCGGGGGCCGACCGCACCTTGCCGGTGTTACTGCTTGCGCACCAACCCAAACAGGTCGCCCACGCCGTTCACGCCGGCGTCGACCTCCAGGTGTCGGGCCACACCCACGGCGGACAGATCTGGCCGTTCCATCTGCTGGTCCGCCTCGAGCAACCGGCGGTACAGGGGCTCAGCCGACACGGCGGACGGACCCAGCTCTACACGAGTCGGGGAACCGGCTTCTGGGGCCCGCCTTTTCGCGTGTTCGCGCCCAGTGAGATCACCCTGCTGACGCTGCGGACCGCCCGGAGTCGACCTCAGGCCGCGGACTGATCACCTCGACGATGTACAACAGGTCTGGTCAGCTCGTCTGCATTGCGACGCAACGGCTTTACTTCGGCCGTGGCAGCGACTGAGCGGTTGCGCCGTTGGCGGCGCTCGTCACGCGCGAAGCGGCGGTTGAGGATTCGTTCCTCACGGCTTGTCAGCGAGCGGCCTTTCTCGGCCAGCAGGTCCAGCTGTTGCCAGCTGAGCCCGTCGAGATCGCCGTCAGAATCATGAGTGGCGACAACGACGTGGCCACGCAACAACGGGACCGTCCGCGCGGTGAAGGACGTCGTGGCCAGCAGCAGTTCAGTGGCGATCCGGTTGGCGCGGCGTTGGCAGCGGCGCGTCGAGGAGGTGAACCAGAAGTCGTACTGCCGGTCGGTGCTGGTCAGGCACTGCAGACCGTGGTTGTTGACGAGTTCGGCGATGTCCGCGGTGGTGTACGCGCGGGTCTCATAAGCGGACCCGCTGGGGCTGAAGTACAGGACAGTGTTCATTGCGATGTTCCATTCATCTCTTTCTTCGCTGTGGACGGTGATGTGCCACCACACCACTGGTACCACTGTTACCCAAGTGACAACTGAGACAAACCTGAATAACAATCGAGAAACGTTCCACCCGAGCCGTTGAGGAGACCGATGACGCACGAATCCGACGAACCGCTTTCCAGCCAGTTGTGGACTGCCAGCGCCGATTTGGCCGCCGACGTGCTGGCCCATCCGTTCGTCCGCGGCATCGGCGACGGCTCGCTGCCGCGGGCGCTGTTCGCCGGCTACGTGGCGCAGGACGCATTCTTCCTCGAATCCTTCGCCCGCGCATACGCGATGGCGTTGGTCCGCAGCAAGGACACCGCGACGCTGCTCACCTTGGCGGATCTGGTCGCGGGCGTGCGTACCGAACTGGGCCTGCACTCCTCCTACGCGGCGCAGTGGGGGATCGACATGGCAGACGTCACGCCTGCGGCCGCGACGCTCGCGTACACGGAATTCCTGCTCGCCACCGCGTGCAGTCGAGGGCTGGACGAGATCTTCGCGGCGATGACGCCGTGCATGCGGTTGTACGCATGGCTGGGGTCGTCACTGGACGCGAGCACGGCCGGGCCGTACGCCGAATGGGTGCAGACCTACGCCGATCCGGCATTCGAGGACATCGCGCGATCGTTGGAACGACTGCTCGACGAACAGGGCGGCGACACCCCTGGCGTGCGCACCGCGTACCGCCGCGCCATGGAACTCGAACTCGCGTTCTTCCAGGCGGCGTACGCACCCGAAAGCTGACATGTTCTTCGTCGTCCTCGTCGCGGTCCTTGCGCTGATCCATGCGTATCTGTGGATGCGTCTGGTCAAGGACACGACGCGACCCGGACGCACGCGGTGGGCGTTGACGGCCGCGCTGATGGCAGCCGCAGCGCTATTAGTCGCAGCGCTCGTGCTGCCGCGCGCCATCGGCCCCACCGACGCGGCGTGGGTCGCCTGGCCCGGCTACCTCTGGTTCGGCCTGGCCGCCTACCTGTTCCTGATCCTGCTCGCGACGGAACCGGTCCGGCTCGCACTGTCGTGGCGGCGACGGCGCACGACTGCCGAGCAGGCGATGAGCCGACGGCTGTTTCTCGCCAGGACGACGGCGGCAGCGGCCGGGGCGGCGTCGGTGGGCCTGATCGGTGTGGGCGCTCGCATCGCGTTGGGTCCACCTGAACTGCTGGCTGTGCCGGTGCGACTGCGCCGCCTCGACCCGGGTTTCGCCGGTTTCCGGATCGCGGTCGTATCGGACATCCACCTCGGCCCGATGGCGGGTCGCGCGCACACCGAGCGGATCGTCAGGATGATCAACGAATCCGCACCGGACCTCGTCGCCATCGTCGGCGATCTGGTGGACGGCACGGTCGAGGAACTCGGCTCGGCGGCAGAGCCGTTGGCCGACTTGGTTTCTCGCGAGGGTGCCTACTTCGTCACCGGCAACCACGAGTACTTCGTCGACGACACCTCGGCGTGGCTGCGCGAGCTGGAGCGGCTCGGAGTACGGCCGCTACACAATGAGAACACCGCGATCCGGCGGGGCGCGGCGGCGTTCGATCTGGTCGGCGTCAACGACGTCGCAGGCGGGAAACACGCGGACGGGCCCGATTTCGATCGCGCCATGACCGGAACGGACTCGTCGCGTCCGACCGTGCTACTCGCCCATCAACCGGTGCTGGTCCGAGAAGCCGCCGCCCGCGACGTCGATCTGCAACTATCCGGACACACCCACGGAGGCCAGATCTGGCCGTTCCACTACGTGGTCCGGGCGGCGCAGCCCAGCCTCGCGGGGCTGTCCACGGTGGACGGCACCCAGTTGTACGTCACGCGCGGCGCCGGATTCTGGGGTCCGCCCGTACGGATCGGCGCGCCGCCCGACATCACCGTGCTGACACTTCAGGCGGGCCGCTGAGGCGCCGTGGTGCTGGGCAAACCTGTCCCTCCGGTACGGTTGTTATGCAGTTCAGCGCCGGAAAGAAGTGATGTACGCGTGACCGATCGGGATCAGAGCAGCGGCCCTGCGGTCGATGTTGCGACGCAGCGCGCCTTCGGCCGCCCAGACGGGGTGGACAGCTCCTTCCTGCCCGCCGATGACCGCGACCAGGGCGAGTACACGCCGACCAACCAGCCGCCGCAACCGGTGCTGGCCGAGGCCTTCGGCCCATCGCTGACCGCCGACCCCGACGACGACGAACCGGTGCAGGCCGGCGAGGCGGTGCCAGAGCCAGTCGCGGCAGAACCGCCGCCCGCGCCGCCGCCGCCGTCGTTCCCGACGCAGAAGCTCGGCGTGCGCGACATTCTCTTCGGCGGCAGGGTTTCCCGGCCCGCGCTGGTGATGCTGGCGGTCGTCGCGATACTGATCGGCCTCGTCGGCGGCTGGATGGGCCGCAAGACCGCGGAGGTCATCGAGGCCTTCACCATCCCGAAGGTCACCCTCAACACCACGGACACCGACCACCTGCCGACCGGGCAGATGGCCAAAGTCGCTGCGGTTATTGGTGATTCGGTGGTGACGATCCAGGCGATCAGCGACACCGAGGGGTCGCAGGGCTCCGGAGTGGTCATCGACGGCCGCGGCTACATCATCACCAACAACCACGTGATCTCGGAGGCCGCGGCCAGTCCGGACAAGTTCAAGCTGTCGGTCATCTTCAACGACGGCAAGCAGGCGCCTGCCAATCTCGTCGGACGCGATCCCGAGACCGACCTGGCCGTGCTCAAGGTCGACAACATCGACAAGTTGTCGGTGGCGCGCTTGGGTGACTCCGACAAGCTGCGGGTCGGCGATCAGGTGATGGCCGCAGGCGCACCGCTCGGCCTGCGCAGCACCGACACCCAGGGCATCATCAGCGCTCTGCACCGAGCGATCCCGCTGTCCGGTGAGGGGTCGGACACCAAGACCGTGATCGACGCCGTGCAGACGGACGCGTCGATCAACCACGGCAACTCGGGCGGACCGCTGGTCAACATGAACTCCGAAGTGATCGGCATCAACACGGCCAGCAAGTCGCTATCCGACAGCGCCAGCGGACTCGGCTTCGCGATCCCGATCAACGAGGCCAGGGACGTCGTCGAGACGCTGATCCGCGACGGCAAGATCGCGCACGCGACGCTGGGCATCACCGCCGAGTCGGTGAACGACAGCGGAACCGGCGGCGCGCGGGTCACCAAGGTGAACCCGAACAGCCCGGCCCAGCGCGCAGGCCTCGCTGAGAAGGACGTCATCGTCAAGATCGGCGACCGCAAGATCAACAGCCTCGACGAGCTATCCGTCGGGGTTCGGCAACTCAAGGTCGGTCAGGACGCGCCGATCGAGGTGCTGCGCGACGGCAAGACGATCACGCTGACCATCAAGCCGGACGCCAAGAAGTCGTCGTAGTCACCGCTGCGTGAGCGCGACGAACATCGCGTCCAGCGAGCGCAACAAGCGCTTGTGGCTGTACTCGTCGGGAGCCACCAATAGCAGTCGCCCCGATTCCCACAGCGCGGCCACCAGGTGGTGGGCCAACAGTTCGCGGTCGGCCTGTCTGCCGCCCGCGCGTGACTTACGCAGCGCCGCTTCGCAATCCCGCACCATGTGCGCACGGATCCTGGCGATGCTCCTACTCAGCGTGGGCGTCCAACTCGGGGCGATCATGAAGATCGACCGCCATCGCTGCGGCGCTTCGGCGACCGCGGTCAAATATGCGTCGAACAGGCGGTGAAACGCCTCGGCGGTGTCCGCACCGTCGCCGGGCATGGCGTCCAGAATCTGCGCCAGGGCCCGCTGTTCCTCGCGGTCGAGGCAGGCGCGCAACATCGCGTTGGCATCGGTGAATTGGCCGTACACCACCGGTCGGGTGACGCCTGCGCGGCGGGCGACCGCATCCATGCTGACCGCGCCGACACCTTCGGTGTCGATCACGTCGAGCACGATGTCCAGCAGTTGTTCGCGGCGTTGCTGGGGCGACAGTCGGGGGGCGTAGGGCCGATTGCGCCGTTGCGCGGCCTGGGCCATCGGCACCTCCTTGACAGTCGCCCTGCCAGTGAAGCTACAGTGCCGTAGCTTTAAGCTACAGCAGTGTAGCTCTCGGAGAGGTCGTGGACAGTTGGACATTCACGGGCGTGCCCGACAGATCGCCGATATGGCAGCCGGTTTGGGGCCGCAGATCGATGCCGAGCGCCGGTTGCCCGCCGAACTCGTCGACGCGTTGCGCGACGCGGGCCTGCTGCGGGCAGGCGCCCCCGTCGAAGTGGACGGTCCCGAGTTGGACCCGGGCACCGCGCTGCGTTGCGCCGAACAGATCGCCCGCGGCGACACCTCGGCCGGGTGGTGCGTCTCGATTGCAACGACGGCAAGCCTGCTGGTCGCGTACCTGCCGTCGACCAGTCGGGAGGAGTACTTCGGCGGCGGACGTGGCGTGGCGGCGGGAGTGTGGGCGCCGCAAGGCAAGGCCCACAGGGTGTCCGGCGGCGTGGTGGTGTCGGGGCGGTGGGCGTTCTGCAGCGGAATCACCCACGCCGACATCCTCTTCGCCGGATGTGTGCTCGACGACCGGCCCGCTGTGGTCGCATTGCCCACCGCGCAACTGCAGGTGCTCGACACGTGGCACACCCTCGGCCTGCGGGGCACCGGAAGTCACGACGCGGTGGCCGACGACGTGTTCGTTCCGGATGACCGGGTGCTGTCGTTGTTCGACGGGCCGGTGATCGACCGGCCGTTGTACCGGTTCCCGCCCTTCGGATTCTTCGCGGCGTGCATCACCGCGGCCGCGATGGGCAACGCCCGCGCCGCCATCGACGACTTCGTCGTGTTGGCCGGAGCCAAGAAGGCGCAGGCTTCCGCCCGCACGCTCGCCGAACGTCCGACCATCCAGGCCGCTGTCGCCGGGACCGAGGCGGATCTGGAGAGCGCGCGGGCGCTCTACTACCAGGCAGTCGAAACAGCTTGGCAGGCAAGCGAAGCAGGCCCATCGGTGCCGGTGGAGGCGCGCACCCGGTTGCGGCTGGCCGCCACCCACGGGGTCCGCGCGGCGGCCGATGTGGTGCGCACCATGTACGACCTGGCCGGCGGCAGCGCGATCTACGACGGAGCACCGCTGCAACGCCGGTTCCGCGATGCGTTCACCGCCACCGCGCATTTCCAGGTGAACCTGGCCTCACGTGAACTCCCTGGCCGGGTTCTGCTGGGGCAGCCGACGGAAACGGCGATGTTGTGAGGGCCTCGATCGAAGCGGTGCTTCCGTTCTGGCTGGACCGTCCCGACGGGGAGGCGGTCGACATCGCGCAGGCCGTCAACAACGCTGGGCTGAAACGCCTTTGGATCGGGGAGATGGTCAGCTTCGACGCGTTCGCGCTCGCTACTGCCATTGGCCTGCGGGCACCGGGCATCCGACTGGCCTTGGGGCCCTTACCGATCAGCGTGCGGACCCCGGCCGCCATAGCGCTGGGGGCGAGTTCGGTCGCAACGTTGAGCGGCTGTGCCGTCGACGTGGCCCTCGGCGCTTCCAGCCCGGCCATCGTCGCCGGGTGGCACGACCGGGACTGGCGGCACAGCGCCGCCCGGATGCGCGACACCATCGACTGCCTGCGCCCTATACTGCGCGGCGAGCGCACCGACTTCGACGGACGCCACGTCCGCAGTCACGGATTTCGACTCCGTCAGGCGTTGCCGCACAGCAGCATTGGCGTCGGGCCGTTCGGCCCGGCGATGACCCGGTTGGCGGCGCAGACCGCCGACGAGGTGGTGCTGAACCTGGCCACACCGGAGCGCGTCGCCAACGTCCGGGAAAAGGTGAACGCGGACGCCGCCGCGGTGGATCGCGAACCGCCCCGCCTGACGGTGTGGGTGCCCGCCGCCCTGCGGCCAGGCGAGGCGGCGGTGCGACAGGCTGCCGGGCAGTTGGCCGTCTATCTCGGGCCGCCCGGATACGGTGAGATGTTCGCCGGTCTCGGCTATGCGGACCTGGTCGACAAAGCCCGTGCGGGCGTGCGCCGTGCGGAGTTGGCGGCCGCGATTCCGCTCGACCTCCTCGAGCAAGTCGGCGCGTTCGGCGACCGCAAAGAAGTCACGGCGCGACTGCAGGCCTACCTGAGCGCAGGTGCCGACACGGTGGCGGTGGTTCCGGTTACCGCCGAAGACCCCGCGGGCCAAACGGTCCTGGACTGCGCCGCCGCCACCAACCGACAGCTGTCGACGATTCAGGAGCCGAGCCAGTGAAAACCGCCAACACCCAATGCCGACTCGCCGCCCGCCCGACGGGGCCGATCAAACCCGGCGACTTCACCTTCGTCGAGGAACCTGTTCCGGCTGCCGGTGAAGGCCAGTTCGTGGTCGCGGTCGACTACCTCTCGATCGATCCGGCGATGCGCACATGGATGAACGCCGGACGCTCCTATGTACCGCCGGTGGCCGTCGGAGACGTGATGCGCGCCTTGGCAATCGGGCGCGTCGTCGAGTCGCGTCATCAGGATTACGCAGTGGGAGACGTGGTATCGGGCCTGTTCGGTGTTCAGGACTTCGCCGTCTCCGACGGGGCGGGTGTCAGCAAGGTCGACACCTCGTTGGCGCCGCCGAGCACGCATCTGGCGGCGCTGGGTATCAGCGGCCTGACCGCCTACTTCGGCCTGCTCGACATCGGCAAGCCGGCGCAGGGCCAGACGGTGTTGGTGTCCGGGGCGGCCGGGTCGGTGGGCAACGTCGTCGGGCAGATCGCGCGGATCGCGGGCTGCCGAGTGGTCGGCATCGCAGGCGGCGAGCAGAAGTGTCGGTGGCTGGTCGACGAGGTCGGATTCGACGCCGCGATCGACTACAAGACCGCTGACCTGCGCGCCGAGTTGAAAACCCATGCGCCCGACGGCGTCGACGTTTTCTTCGACAATGTCGGCGGTGTCACCTTGGAGGCCGCGCTCAACAGGCTGGCGCACGGGGCCCGGATCGTGCTCTGCGGCGCGGTATCGCAATACAACGACGCCCCGCGCGGCCCCGCGAACTACATGCAGTTACTGGTTGCCAGGGCGTCGATGACCGGCTTCGTGATCTTCGACTACGCCGGCAGATACCCCGAAGGTATTGAGCGCCTTGCGGATTGGTTGTCCACGGGCCAACTCACGTCCTACGAGGACGTCGAAACCGGTGCCGTCACCGACTTCCCTGAAACGCTCCAGGCCCTGTTCAACGGCGAGAACACCGGGAAACTGATCCTGGCGGTCTGACCGCTGCAATATTTGCTGGTCGGCGGAACAGCCCGCTGTTATTCTCGACCTATGACCGGTTTCGGCCACGACCACGCCTTGCTCACCGGGACGCCCGCGTCCGCGGTGGTGTTGTCGTGCGGCCAAACGCGCGGCGCGATAGCCGCAGTCCGGAATTCGAAGCGTCGCGCCTCGAGGCGACCCGGTTGCTTCCGGCTGTCCAGCCGATCTTCCGTCACATCTGTTGGCGTGCGCCCCGGCCGGAAGCACGGGCCCGAAGAAAAGTCTCATAGAAATCTCAACGTCGCTGTTGTCCCAGCCAGGAACGTCAACTGACATTCCTGTAGCGGATTACGCCTGATTACGTTGCAGCACAGCGGTTCTGATCGAAATACGGTGCACCGTTCTTAACGCGGTGCACACTGAAATCGTCTGTACCGCCGGAATGTTCAGAACTGCACACTGGTGTCATCTGCGCTCGGATCCCGCGCCGTTAGCTGAGTTGGCATAGCACCAGATTCTTAATCTGGGGACGGGGGTTCGAAACCCTCACGGCGCACCCTTGCGATTTGTGTGCGTTTTCGAGCGCTCAGCGCGCCTCAAGGCACACAAACCACCCCAAAGCCCTTGTAGCACAACGGATAGCGCGCTGGTTTCCGGGACCAGGGGTTGCAGGTTCGAGTCCTGCCAAGGGCGCACACCCCTGTAGTTCAACGGACAGAACGCCAGTTTACGGAGCTGGGGGTGGGAGTTCGATTCTTCCCAGGGGTACTCGCAGATGTCTTGCCTCCGTAGCTCAACGGACCGAGCAGCGAGCTTCTACCTCGCCGGTGTGCGGGTTCGAATCCCGCCGGAGGCTCCGAGCATGACGTACTAGCTTGATGAAATGCGTTCCGTTGCCTTCCGTAGCTGTGCGGTTGCTGTGACCACCGCGCTGGCCCTGGCCGGGTGCACCGCCGACGAACACACAGGCGCCGCACAGTTTCCCGGTCATGCCGGACGTGGGCCCTGCGCTGTCACCAAACAGTCCGACGTGCCGGCCACGATGCGCGACGGCACCGTCCTGCGCGCCGACGTCTACCGACCGCGGACCACCGACCCGGTACCGGTGATCCTGATGCGCACCCAGTACGGAAAATCGGATGCGCAGGCGGGAAACCGCTACCAGCCACCGGATTGGTTCGCGTCGCACTGCTATCTGGTGGTCATCCAGGACGTGCGCGGCCAAGGCGCCTCAGGCGGCACCTTCAACGAGTTCACCCACGAGATGTCCGACGGCTACGACACCGTCGAGTGGGCGGCCGGGTTGCCGGGGTCCAACGGCAAGGTCGGGATGTACGGCTCGTCATACGTCGGCGCCACACAATGGCTGGCCGCGGTGGCCGCGCCGCCCCACCTCGTCACGATCGTGCCCGCCAACACCGCCTCGGACTACTACGATGGCTGGACATACGAGGGCGGCGAGTTCCGCCTGGCGTTCGTCGAACCGTGGGCCGTCGGAATCGCCAACACGGCCGCGCAGAACCGCAACGACCAACCCGCAGTCGCGCAACTCACCGCAGCGCACGCCGACCCCACGCGATGGATGGATTTCCGTCCCTACCAAGACCTGCCGCCGATGCAACCCCGGAATCCGGCCGTTGCCCCGTGGTACTTCGACTGGCTCAAACACTCCAGCCGCGACGGCTTCTGGCAACAGATCAGCATCAGGGACCGCTACCCCTCGGTGCAGGTGCCGGTACTCGACTTCGAGGGGTGGTACGACGCGTTCCTTGCCGGCGGCACAGAAAATTTCGCAGGCATGGTCGCCCACGGCGGCACCGACCTCGCGCGCACCAATCAACGTCTGGTCATCGGCCCGTGGGACCACGTCGACTGGGGGCGACCGGACGCCACGCCTGCGCCTCTGCTCAAGACGATCGGCGCCGTCGGCGACAGCCCGATCAACGACTTGATGCTGGCATGGTTCGACCACTTCCTCAAAGGCGAGAAGAACGATGTCGCGGGAAAACCGCGGGTCGACTACTTCGTCATGGGTGCCGACAAGTGGAAGTCGGCAGCCAGTTGGCCGCTGCCACAGACGAAGTGGACGACGTTCTATCTGTCGGGGCCCGGCGGTATCGAGGATCGCAAGGGCGAGTTGACGACTGCTCCGCCTGCCGCGCAGCAACCGGACGTCTACACCTATGATCCGGCATTTCCGGCACCGAGCCTGGGTGGTCACTCCTGCTGCGACGCACAATCCGGGCCGCAGGGGCCTTACGACCAAACCCCCGTCGAGCAACGCTCCGACGTATTGGTGTACACCAGTTCGCAACTCGACCACGACACGGAGGTGACCGGTCCGATCTCGGTTCGCCTGTGGGCCCAATCCACCGCACCCGATACCGATTTCACCGCGAAGGTGGCGGTGGTCAAACCCGACGGCGAAGTCATCAACCTGAACAACGGCATCGTGCGCACGTCGTTCCGTGACTCGTTGGCGCAGCCGACACCGACGACACCCGATCACCCGTATGAGTATCGAATCCAGGTGTGGCCAACGAGTTACGAATTCGGCAAAGGTGATCGCATCCGGTTGGAGATCTCCAGCAGCGACTATCCGCAGTTTGCTCCAAACCCCAACACCGGTGCGCCGTTTGGCACCGACGCGGCCACCCGGCCTGCGTCACAGACCATCCTGCACGACGCGCAGCATCCGTCTGCGGTGACGCTTCCCGAGATCCCTGACTGAATTCGGGTTTAAAAGTCATTCCTGTGGCGCACTCTATGAGGTGGCGTCGATCACAGGAGGTCACTCGATGGGTGTTGGAAACGACGGCGTAGTAGGCACGGCGCAACTGGATCCGAATCATCGACAAGTTCAAGTTCGGCGCGCGGCGATGGCCAGCGCGATCGGCACCACCATCGAGTGGTACGACTTCTTCCTCTACAACACCGCTGCCGCACTGGTGTTTCCGCACCTGTTCTTTCCCGAGTCCAGCACCTACGCCGGCGCGATGCAGTCCTTCGCCACCTACTTCGTCGGGTTCGCCGCCCGCCCGATCGGTGCGGCCATCTTCGGACACTGGGGCGACCGAATCGGCCGCAAGACCACGTTGATCATCACGCTGCTGGTGATGGGCCTCGCGTCCGCCGTCATCGGCATCATGCCCGGCACCGAAGCCATCGGCGTCGCCGCGCCGCTGCTGCTCGTCACGCTTCGTGTGCTGCAGGGCATCGCTGTCGGCGGCGAGTGGAGCGGTTCTGTGTTGTTGACGATGGAGTGGGGCGATCAGAAGCGGCGCGGTCTGCTCGGCAGTTTCGCTCAGGTCGGCGTCCCGGTCGGGCTGGTGTTGGGCACGGGCGGCATGACGCTGCTGTCCGCCACGATGTCGGACGAGGCGTTCAACTCCTGGGGCTGGCGAGTGCCGTTCCTGGCAAGCCTGGTGCTGGTCGCTATCGGCCTGGTCATCCGGCTGAAGATCCTCGAGACGCCGATGTTCAGCAAGGTCCTCGACGAAGGCAAGACTGCGAGCACGCCGGTCGCGGAAGTGGTCCGCAGGCACTGGCGGGAGATCCTGCTGTCCGCGGGCCTGCGGTTCGCCGAGCAGATGCCTTTCTACCTGTTCACCACATTCGTCTTGACCTACGTCGTGCAGCGCCACCACTACGGCAAGACCTTCGTGCTGACCGCGGTGCTCGTCGGCGCCACGGTCGAACTCGCGACGATCCCGTTCTTCTCGCATCTTTCGGATGTGGTTGGCCGAAAACGGGTTTACCTGGCCGGGGCGGTTGCTGCCGGCGTCGGCGCGTTCCCGTATTTCATGGTGCTGACGCACGGCGGGCAGGTGTCGATCTTCCTGGCGGTCGTGTTGTCGATGGTGGTGCACTCGATGATGTACGGGCCGCAGGCAGCGCTCATCGGGGAAAGCTTCCCCACACATCTGCGCTACGGCGGCGCGGGCCTCGGCTACCAACTGGCGTCGGTATTCGCGGGTGGACCGGCCCCGCTGCTGGCCACGTGGCTGCTCCACGAAACCGGCACGCCCTACTCGATCTCGATCTACATCGTCGTCGCGGCCGTCATCACCGTGCTCTGTTGTGTTGCCCTGCCTGACCGTTCGCGTGCCGACATCGACGATGCGGCGATCTACAGCCGCGCGGCGGTGTGAGACCTTCGTTGCAGCCGGGAAACACAGTGACATCAATGGGGAAACGCCGGCGTCATTCACTGGCCGCATGGCAACCATCTACACCCAGATCGGCGGACACGAGGCGCTCGAGGCCGTCGTCGCCGACTTCTACGAACGCGTCCTGGCCGATGCTGCGCTGGCGAGTTTCTTCACCGGTGTCAACATGGCTCGGCTGCGGGGCAAACAGGTCGAGTTCTTCGCTGCCGCACTAGGCGGGCCTGACCCGTACACCGGCGCCCCGATGCGCCAGGTGCATCAGGGCCGCGGCATCACCACCCATCACTTCACCCTGGTGGCCGCGCACCTGGCCGACAGCTTGGCCGCCGCAGGTGTGCCCGCTGACACCATCCACGAGATCCTCGCGGCGATCGCGCCGCTGCAAGACGAGATCGCAACCGCCAGTCCCGTGTAGCTGCGCTCGGAACCCTTATCGAACACGACCGTCTACGGAGAACCAAGAGCGGCGGGAGGCGCCGTTTACGGAATGCCATGGAGTCCCGGATGTTGGCCGGGCCGGACTGTCGGTGCTGCGGGCGCGTGAATGCGCGGCGTGAACAGGTTGCCTCCGGTGGGATTGGCGTCTTTGGCGGTGGGAGTCGGTGGCGGTGGCGCGGACGGGCGCGACGGCGGGGTGGGTGGTGTTGTGGTCGACGTCGTGGTGGGCGTTGTTGGTGTGGTGGTTGGCGGTTGTTCGCCGCTGCTTTGGCAGCCGGCAGCGAAAATGACAGCGATGGTCACGGTTGCGGCGAGGGTCGTGATGTGCCGCTTGGTGCGGTTGGCCATGACCACTCCTCGGGTTCGGTCGGTCTAACGCGTTGTCGCTAACGCATTTTCGGTATGGGCACGAACCTCTGGGGTGTCGCGGTAGGCCTCCAACAGCTTCAGCCAGATTTCGCTGATGGTGGGGAAGCAAGGTACGGCGTGCCAGAGGCGTTCGACGTGTATCTGGGCGGCTACGGCGATGGTGGCCGAGTGCAGTAGTTCGGCGACGCCGGGTCCGACGAAGGTGACCCCGAGGAGGTGGCCGTGGTCGAGGTCGACGATCATGCGGGCGTGGCCGGTGTAGCCGTCGGCGTAAAAGTTCGCGCCGGGGACGGTTTCGCCCATGTCGACGTCGACGATCTTGATGCGGTGGCCTTCGCGCTCGGCCTGTGCGGCGGTCAGGCCGACGGATCCGGCTTCGGGATCGGTGAAGAAGACCTGGGGCACAGCGTGGGTGTCGGCGGTAGTGACGTGGGCGCCCCATGGTGCGGTATCCAGTGGTTTCCCGTGGGCGCGGGCGGTGATGGCGTTGGCGGCCATGCGTGCTTGGTATTTGCCTTGGTGGGTCAGTAGGGCTCGGTGGTTGGCGTCACCCATGGTGTAGAGCCAGTTGTCTTCGACGCCGCGTACCAGACAGGTGTCGTCGACGTCGAGCCAGGAGCCTGGTGTGAGGCCGATGGTTTCCAGGCCGATGTCGGCGGTATTCGGTGTTCGTCCGATCGCGAAGAGGATCTCGTCGGCTTCGATTTTGTCACCGTTGTCGAGCTCGACGGTGACTGGGCCGTTACTGCAGGGGCGGTGCAGTTCATTCACCGTGACGCCTGTGCGGACGTCGACGCTGGCCTGGGTGAGCCCACGGATGACGTGTTCGCCGACGAAGGGCTCCATGCGGGGCAGCAGCGATGAGGTGCGTGCCAGCAGTGTCACGTCGGCGCCCAGACCGTTCCATGCGGTGGCCATTTCCACGCCGACTCCGCCTGCACCGACGACGACAAGTCGTGGTGGTACGGCGCTGCTGTCGGTGGCTTTTCGGTTGGTCCATGGGTTCGTTTCGGCTACGCCGGGGATGTCGGGAACTGTTGCTGTGCTGCCGGTGCAGATCGCGACTGCGTGGCGTGCGGTGAGCAGAACGATGTCGTCGTCGGTGGTGATCGCGACGCGGCGGGGGCCGTCGAGGCGAGCGTGACCCCGGTAGAGGGCCGCGCCGAGTCCGTCGATGAACGCGGCTTGGCCGGCGTCGTCCCAGTTGGTCACGTAGCGGTCTCGGCGTCCGAATACCCCGGTAGCGTCGATGGGGCGGCCAATGGCTTGGCGGGCGCCGTCGATGCGGTCCACGTCGGCCAGGGCGATCACCGGACGTAGCAGTGACTTGCTCGGGATGCAGCCCCAGTATGAGCATTCTCCGCCGACGAGTTCGCGTTCGACGACCGCGACGGTGAGGTCTGCGGCGCGGCAGCGCGCCGCGACGTTTTGGCCGACCGGGCCGGCGCCGAGGACGATGACATCGAAGGTTTCGGGCATTGTCGTTATTTCCCTTCGTGGTTCGGTTGTGATGACAGTTATGGGGCGATGGCAACCGCACCGCCGGTGGCGTGCAGCACCGCGCCGTTGATGTAGCTGGCAGCTGGCGAGGCGAGAAACGCTACTGCTGCGGCGATTTCCTCGGCGTCTGCGGCTCGCCCCAGAGCGGTCGTCTCGGCGAGGGCATCGACAAGCCGGGGCATTGTCCGTGTGCCGGGGGTGACGGTGGGTCCGGCGGCCACGGCGTTGATGCGGACCCCGGAAGGTCCGAACTCATCAGCCCAAACCTTGGTGAGCAGCTCCAGTCCAGCCTTGGTGGCTCCGTAAACTCCGGCGGTGCGCGCGGGGGTGGAGGCGGCGACGGTACTGAGGTTCACCACCGCGCCGCAGCCTCGTGCGGCCATGTCCGGAACGAGCTGCTGGACGAGGATGTAGGGGGCTCGCAGGTTGATGTTGACGTGATCGTCGAAGAACGTGTCGTCGGTTGAGGCGGTGGCTGCGAACCCGTACACGCCGGCGTTGTTGATGAGGATGTCGATGGGTCCTGCTTGTTGCGCCAGCTGACGAACGCCATCCGGCCGGGCCAGGTCGGCTGCGACGAATCGTGCTGATACGCCGAGTGATTCGACATCTCGAATCACCTCGGTACCGCGATCGGCGCTGCGGCCGTGGACCACGATTCCCGCGCCTAGGACGGCCAACTGCCAAGCGATCGCTCGACCGATTCCTGAGGTGGAGCCGGTGACGAGGGCGGTGCACCCGGTCAAAGCTGTTGTCATGGTGCTCTGTTCCGATCGTTCGGCAGTTTCTGTGCGCGCCACGGGGAAATGTCACGCCGGAGTCTGGGCAACTGATGGTGGCTGCTACGGCGACTGTGTCGCCGAAGGACAGGGCGTGGTTTGATCTCTTGGCGGTGCCACATCGCCAGTGACGCGGCCGCTGTCAGTATGCACGCGCGGAAGGGGCACGGTGTGTGGATATGCTTATGGCCGTCATTGACTGAACTTATTAATGAGCCGGTCGTTGCTGATGGTAGTAACTGTGTACCAGTGCAATTGGGTACTCGGCGAGAATACGGCGACGGTTTGTGAGAGCCAGGGTTCAACGATACCGCGGTGTGCACCATGGCCGCCGTGCCGAACAAGATTGGTTGTCAGTTGTGAAATATCGTTGCGGGCCGCTGCGTGCATGCGAGGCGCCGGCTTGTACCCACTCTTCATCAAAGAGCAATGCCGTGAATGGTTTTCGCCACTCGACGGTAATCGTGCACGTCTCCCACGCCATGTCCAACGCCAGCGCAACCGCTGACGAAAATTTTGGATCGGCCAGGCCGCGTGCCGTCTCTGGAACGGCCGTTGATTGGCCCTCTGGCTAGACGACTCTTGGCGCAGAGCGCGATGACGTTGTGCCGCAGGGTGATAGAGGATGACCGGGGCGTGCTGACCGGACGCCGCTGCTTAGGCGGGAGTTGACTTCTGCCATTGAACGATCAATTGCCGCCAGCTGAAATTTTGGCCCGCGCGGGTTGGTTACAGCTGACAGACCGGCGCGAACAGTTTCCTCTGGCCGGTAGTGCGTCCCAACATTCAGTCGAAGGAAGTGATCTTCATGAAGAAATTCGGAGTAGCCACCATGATTGCCAGTGGCGTCGTCGGCGCGCTGGTGGGGCTGGCGGCGCCCGCCGCGGCCGCCACTTCTGACCAGGCTCCCGCGGGGATCTCTTCAGTCACCATTGCAGCTGACCACCATGGCGGCTGGATCTGGATCTTTCCGATCCAACCGCACGTGTACGTTCCACACGTCAGTACCGAGGTTCATCAGAGCCGCTGAGTAGACCGCCATTTCCACAAGAGGGGCTGCCTTATCGGGAGCCCCTCTTGTGGTGTGCAGCACTCGATCGAGGCGAATGTCGCTACTCTGCCGCCAGGATCCTCACGACCCGGCGGTAGATGCGCCAACTGTCGTTATCGTCTCGTACGAAGATGTCATGCAGCAGAGTATGGGCAGCCGGCATGCCGAAGCGCTCTGGGCCCAGTGTGGACACTTGAATCAATGTCTCCATCTCGGCGATGTCCGCGGACACCAGCCGGAATGAAGCCTCAGCCGGAAAATGCCTACGCTGGACGCCGGCGGATCCGCGTCCGCTCATGGCTTCAGCCAGTGTGGCGCCACGGAAGGTTCTCCCGGCGGCAATCAGCAGTCCGTCTGGAGTGAAAAGCTCCAATGTCTTTGAGGCCTGGCCGCTGTCGACGAGTAGAAAGAATCGTGTGACGACATCAAGACACGCCGCCCGCGCCTGAACGACAGCGAGGTTGGGTTCGCTACCGGTCGCCGATACTGCTCGTGGGAAGGTCACCATGTGCGACCCGCCGGTTTCGCGTCGTCGCCCCGAATTCCGTCGAGACACCGCCAGGGCACGAACCGTGGCGCACCGGGCCGGTACGCGTACCAGGCCGCTACGGAGGTCCCAGCGTGGCCGACGAACGCGGATGCGTGTTGTCCTTGGTTGCTACGCGGCGCTGCGCACGTCAGATCCACCTTGAAAATCATTGCTTTCTTTAACCTTTCGATGCCGCCGCAGGGGTCGGTGAGTGTTTTCCGCAGGTCTCGCGGGGCGTCCTCTGGTCTAGGCCCAGTGCCGCCCTCGCGGTAACAGTCCCGCGGGAATCGACTCTGTATGGCTGCGGACGTGGTCATCGGCGACCTCGCAAGCCTCGCGTGCGACGCACTGCGGCAACGCGTTGTTGTTGGCGCGCACAGTGGAATCGTGCTGCAATCACCGTTCGGATTCAGAGCCGACAGTGATGGTCAGGTTCGGCGCCTCGTCGTTCCCGAATCGGCGCGGTCAGGCCCGCCAGGCGTGCAGTCGGAGGTCGTCGGGGCGAAATCCGTTGTCCGGAGCGGGCTGAGCCGGGAAGTCAGTTACTGCAGGGCCATCATCGACAGCTTCACTCGGCGGTGGTGCGTCTCGGTCGGCAGCCTCGAGGATGAGTTCGGTGAGCGACAATGGCATCGACAGCTGGGGTAGGTGGCCCGAAGGTAGGTGCCGGCGGTAGGACGCGCGTCTCGCGAAAAGGTCCTGGCCATGTGGGATCGCTCTGTCACGTTCGGCCACAATGTATGTGGACGGGACCGTGTGCCAGGCGGCGGCGGTGAGTGCTTGGTTGGTCGCTTTCAGCGTGAACGGTTTGAGGCGGGCGATCGCCTGTGCGGCGAGCTCGTGCGCCACATCGTGGAAAAACAGCTTCAGGGGATCTTTCGGGGTGACGATGTCGTCGTCGATGAGCCACCAGTTCGGGGCGGCACCCACGACGCCGAGGATGGACTCGCCCACATCGAGTTGGAAGGCGCAAACATAGATCAAGTGGACCACGTTGGGCAGGCCAGCGGCGGCTTGGCTGACGACCGCGCCGCCGTAGGAGTGCCCGACGACGACCACAGGTCCGTCGATCTGCTGGAGTTTGGTGCGCAGGTGCGCGGCGTCGTCGAAAAGATCGAAGCGAGGTTTGGCACGGTAGGCGACGCTGGGCAGGTCGACGGTGCGAACCTCCCACTCGGCGGCGGCGAGCCGCATCCGGACTGCCTCCCAACTCCATGAGCCAAACCAAGATCCGTGGACAAGCACCAGTGTTGGTCTCGGTGGATTCATACTTGGCGTTTTGCTCACAGACCGGGTTCCTCTCGTGTTCAACTCCGGACGATGCTAACGGCGAGCAATCCGTCGGAGTTATTGGAAGATTCGATTCCGGTCATAAGTTGACTGCCGTAAAGCACTGTGGGACAAGGCAGTACGCTCAGGTTGGGTATTCAGGTGCGCCGTGCGGGTGGCGGGCGGTGTACACCGCTATGCCTGGCCGCTAACCGGTTCTTCCTTGCATGATATGGGCGAGTTCGGCGCGCGACCTCACGCGTAGCTTCGCGAAGATGTTGCGGACGTGGGTTTTGACAGTGTGCGGTGACAGGTGCAGTCTGTCGGCGACATTTCGGGTGGTGGCTCCGTCTTGGGTGATGAGATGTGCGATTTTGATTTCGGTGTCTGTCAAACTGTCCCAGCCGGTTCGTGCGTGTCGGCGGACCGGCAGCCGCCGAGTGACGCCCAGCCCGCGCAACTCGCGACCGACCAGGCGCGCGTCGGCGACTGCGCCGCGGTCAGCGAGGGTATCGAAGGCGGCTTTGAGCGCCTCGACGGCTTCGGGGGTGCGGCCGGCATGTTTGAGCTCACGGGCCGCATCCTGTGCCGCGCATGCGTACAGCAAGGGTCGTCCGTGCGTGTTGATCTGCTGGCCGGCTGCCAAGACGGTGTCCGGATCGCGGTCCAAGATCGCCTGCGCGTACTGGCACACCGCGGCGACGAGCGGCAGGCGGGGTCGCTCACGGCTCAACGTGTCGAGGGCTGCAAGTACGCGCGCTCGGAGGCCAGCATCGCCGGCTGCCGAGGCTATCCGCGCCGACAGAATCAAATGGTCGTGGAAGTAGGAAAGCACCGGCGCCGTCAACAGGGGGGTGTCACCTGCCAGCCACCGCATCGCGTCATGAAGATCGCCTCGGTTCCACGCGGCAAGCGCCAGGATGGCAGCGGCATCCCGGCGCGTGGCCGGCGAGCTGCTCTCGGTCGCTGCCCTGGCCCGGATCAGCATCTGTTGAAGGAGTTTGTGATCACCGACGCGCCCGGCAATGTCGGCGACGATGACAGTGCGGGCGATTCCGAGCACGGTTGTCGCCGGCCGGTCCGGGGGCGGCGCCATTTCGATGGCTGTCTGCGCCTGCGAGATTTCTCCTGCGGCCATGCGGGAAAGCGCAGCCTGTGTGGTCGCAATCTGCAGCAACATGTCGTTGCGCTCGTCAGCGAGACTGTGTATCGCGTGGTCGGTGACGGCAAGGGACTCCTGGACACGCCCAGCGAACGTGAGCAGGTTAGCTGTGTGGTAGGCGGCGATATCGTCTGCGGGAGTGGCCTCTGCGCGGCTGGTGACCTGGTGTAGCTGTTTCATTCGGCGTACCGCGCGACCGGGATAGCCGGCGGCGCATTCGAGCACCGAGCGGGTGGTCTCGCACAAGATTGTGCTTTCGCGGTCCTCGACAGCCATCGTCGCTGCCGTGGCCTCCTCCAGCGCGTTGTTGTTCTGCGGGTCTTGGCCGTGAATGGCTTCGTTGTACGCGAGCCAGGACAGGTTGCGCGCTTTCATGACGTCGCTGATGTCCGTGAGCGCGAGCACGCGACGGTTGTCGTTGATTCGTTGTTGGGTCGTGTCTCTGGTGATGGCCACGAGCCGAAGGCGAATCGCAGCCTCCTCCTCGGCAGGTAGCGCGGCCGAAAGCGTATACGCCGCGAGCGTGCGGGCTTCGTCATAGCGTGCCGCGCGGTTGAGCAGCACCACCGTCTCGGCGACCAGCGTTCCGCGCTCGGGGTCCTGGGTGCCAAGAAGATCCAGAACTTGCATACTGAGATCGGCCGCGGTGCTGGGGTCGGCGTCGGCCACGGCGTAGACGGCCTGACGCAGAGCGGCGATGGCGGTGCGGTCGCCGACTTCTGCGCTTCGCGCCAACTGCGTCGCCACTTCCTGCGGTGCGGCTCCAGCGTCGAGCATTGCGCTGACCGCTTGACGCTCCATGGCGCGGCGCAACGATTGCGGCATGGACTGCCGAGTGGCCTCGCGAAGCAGGTGATGTCGGAATCGGAGCCGGTCATCGTCCTCTACCAGCAGGTCAGAACGCACTGCCTGGTCGATTGCGGACGCGAGAGTGGTTGGCGGGCGACCGATCACAGCGGCCAGCGTTGTTGCCGAGAATCTGTCCGGCAGAACCGACGCGATCCGAACGACTTCGCGTGCGGCATCGGAGAGTTCGTCGAGGCGTTGTTGCATGCCGATCGTGAGCCGTCGTGGCAGGGCGTTGCCGGTAACCGTGACCTGGCCGGCCGACAGGATCAGTCGATGTTCGTCGTGCAAGCCGCGAAGCAGTTCCATCAACAAGAACGGGTTGCCATGGGTCTTCGCGGCAAGATCGAGAAGCGCCGGCGCGGCCCGTGCCTGTACCGCGTCTTCGGTGATGTCGGCGATCGCGCGCTCAGTTACTGCATCCAGGCGCACAATCATCGCGCCGTCGCGCTCGAACGCCGTGAGTGTCTCACTCACGGCCCGGCCGCCGACCCCGGTGCGTGCGCTGATGACCCAGAGCACCCGTGACCTGAGTCGTGCAGTCATCGTTCGAAGGGCCAACAGCGTGGCGTTATCAGCCCAGTGAATGTCTTCCAGGAGAAGCGCCAGTGGTTGGTACCGCGACGCCGCCTCGATCGCAGCATGCAGTTCGTGCATCACCCAGTATCGAACGTCGGTCGAAGTGCCAAGGCTACGAAGGGATTCCGCATCAACAATTGGCGGACTGGCCTGCACTGTTGCCATCATCAGGGTGTAGAAGGGCACGGTCCGCTGATACTCGAACGCCTGACCAAAAAGGGTACGCACCTCGGCGGTGCGGGCGAGAAGGCCGACTTCTTCGAGCAGGCGGCTCTTGCCGATACCCGGCGGCCCTTCGATCACCACGACACCGCCACACCCGCGCTCAAGGCCGTCGACAAGCGAGCTGACAAGTGCGAGTTCCGCGGCCCTGCCGCGCAGAGCAGGCGGTTGTAAACGCGCGCCTTGACCATGAAACCGGCTATCAGAAGGTTTCACAGCGAGAGTCTACGCCGTCCTGTGACCGAGGCTGCTTCGAAGATCCTCGCGCAGCCGTTGTTTGTGCAAAACACGCCACCTTTGCGCGACGTCGGCTGCGCCGGTACGTCTCATCAACAGCGTCACGAACACGGCGGAGTTGGGTCGCGTGGCTTCGGCATACCACTGCCATTGGCTCGAAAATCCCTCGATGGGCGATGGTGCGGCGGATCTGCAGGGTGCGAACGTAAGAGTCAATGAGTGGCTCGGGAAGCGGCGTGGGCCAGGTAGATCCATGAGGCTGCGAAGGAGACTGTGATGGCAACCGCTGATCGTGGGAAATGGCAAGGAGCCCGGCACAGCTTCTTCTTCACACCAACCAAACTCGAGGTTTTCCTTGTCGTCGCTGAAGAAGGCGGGTTCTCGGCCGCAGCACGTCGGCTGTCTATGAGCCAGCCAGCCCTGTCCCAGACCATCAACTCCATCGAACGCCGACTCGGCTTGAAAGTGTTCGTCCGCAGCACGACCGGTGTCACGTGTACCGAGGCAGGCCGGGCGCTGCTCGATGAGGCGCGGGCAATCCTGGGAAGCTACAGACGCCTGCTACCGGCGATGGCTCGGTACCGCGGCGAGGGAGAGGGCGTCATCCGCCTCGGCGTGCCGCATGAGCTCGGATCCGAAGTGTTGCGGGGGCTGGCGGCGTTCGCCGCGGATTTTCCAGAAATCACGCTGCAGCCCCGCCACTTGCCCATGGCCGAGCAGCTAACCGCCCTACGCATCGGAGGGCTCCAGGCGAGCTTGATGCTCCAAGTGCCACCCGGCAACGACGTGGAAAGCATGCTGGTGGCGCGAGAAGAACTCGGCGTGCTCGTCTCCGACACAGTGGCAGCGCGATTCGCCGATGGTCACGGCGTACGGCTGGATGCGCTGTCCGGGCTGAACTGGATGATGTTTCCTCGGTCCGACAGTCCCGCATGGTTTGACGAACTCGCCGCGATCCTGCGCACGCACGGCGTCGATGTCGCACCGACCGATCGAGCTCAAAGCCCGGTTCTGTCAGAGTTTTTCACTGCACTTAGTTTCGGAACCGCCTTCGCGCTCACGCCGCAGCAGCCGTCGTATCCCGCCATCGATTCCCTGGTGTGGAGACCGCTGGCCGACCGCCCGATCATTCGCCACACCTGGGCGGTATGGCCTGCGGGCTCGCGGCGACGCGACGTCGCGCGGCTCATCGCCGCCTTTGACCAACCCGACGGCGCGGATAACACAATCGACTTCCCGATCAAGATCGCATGCTCGCGCTGAGCACACCGACGAGCTACACCGCGCCACGGTTGACTGCGCCGTAGGTCCCCGCGCGGTCAGCGGCCGCAGGAGTGGCGCACCCGTGCGTTACCGAGGATCCGATGCGTGACGAGATGCCTCGAAGGTGGCAATGAGTTGCCCGATATCGCGCCTGCGGGTCCGACCATGCCAAATCACCCACGTCCGCCGCACCACCGGGTTTCCTACCAGTGGCGAAAACACCACTGATGGGGGTAGCCGGGCAGCGAGGTGGACCGGAGCGAGTGCGAACGCCCGGTTGGCTGCGACAGCAGCGAACTTGATCGCAGCAATGAGCTCGAGTTCGTCATGCGCCGGTAGCCCAATGTCTATGCCGTGGCTGCGAAGCGTGGCAGTCAGTTCGTCAAACCACGCCGGGCTATCACCGCGGGGAAAGGCCACCCATTTCAGACCACGTAGCCGCTCCAAGCGTACTCCATCAGGGCCTACGCGCTCTGCGGCGATATCGGCAGCCAGGAGGGCGCCGAGGTTCTCTTGTGCGACCAGGACGGCGTCGACGTCCGCCTGCTTCGGCAGTTCGCGCACGAGGCCTATATCCAACCGTCCGCCTAGCAGCGCATCGATCTGGGCGGCAGATGACAGCCGGCGCGGAACCAGTTGTGTCTCAGGAAGTCCTACTGAGAAGGCAGTCAGACTTTCGGTCAGGAAGTCGAAATCGATCTCCCGGGGAACACCGATACGGATGACGCCGGCGGTGCTGGTGCTGAACTCAGACAGTGCCCGCACAGCCTGGTCGCGCCGAGCCAGGACGGCGCGTGCTTCCTGAGCCAACAACAGTCCTGCCTCGGTCGGCTGGACCCCAGAAGTGCTACGCACGAAAAGCTGGACCCCGAGCTCGCGTTCGAGGGCGGTCACGGTTTGGGACAAAGCGGGCTGGCTTACGTGGAGTCGCCGGGCAGCCGCTGAGATTCCGCCTTCCTCCACCACGGTCACCAACGCGGCCAGCTCGCGAAGCTCCATATCCTATAACCACCAATGCAATCTGACTGAGCAAGACGGAACAACATCGAGCACCAAGGCATCGCTGCCGAGCGCTTCGTCGTGGGATGTGACCTCGTGACGACACCCCAGACTTCGATGCTTGTCTGCTCGGACATAAGGGGAACCGGTAGCGCCCATTGACATTCCGCATACCCGTGCCGATGTGAGCTGGCCGCACGCGTTGTGTGTCAACGGATCTGCACTCGTTGAGATCCATCGATGCCGACCACCGGTGCGGCTCTCGGGCACGCCGACCGGCCGCACCGGCCACTGTAGGGAGATTTCTTCGCGTTCGAACCACGTTCGAGTGGACCAACTGTCATGCGTAGGTGGTTCACGGGTGCAACGTCCTCGTGGATGCTGAGTTCTGTATGGGGAGACGACTGAGAAGTAGGCCCGTGCGGCTAGGGAATTGGCACACAGGCCTACTTCTCAGGCTCTGCCGATTTCTGCTGAGAAATGGCAGTGCGGGCCGACTTTCGCTGTCAACACGCTCCGTCGGCCGATGCAGACACTAACCGTGGATGCCATCTTTGTCGAACTCATTTGTCCCTGACTTGACCCCAAGTCAGGACTCGATATGGTGTATACCGAACCACCGCAAGGGTTTACAGGAGACCGCAAGGAGTAACGGTGTAGCCACGATACGTGCATCACTGGTCGCAGCAGTCTCGTCGTCACTGCAGGTCAGCGTCGGCACGAAATACCAGACCCCGCAACGACATACCAGGTGGACCCGGGGCCCCGGCATCCCGGGAACGCACGACTTTGCGACGAACGGACCAACGGCTAACCGATCCTCGAATAACGGATATATCAGATTGTTCTAGCCGCAAAGCACTTGCGAGCCCCTGTCTGCCTTAGCACAAGTTGCGTTAAGAGAATTTTCTGCCTCGGTGGACTGCATGCACGCAGTGGGATCGATTGCGTGTCCGTTCTCATGGTTCTCCAGCGGCAACGCGTCAGAAATGTCCCTTCGCGGTCCCGTCAATGGAGTCAAATATCCACAGGGACAACTCATTTCAGTCATTGACGAATGCGACTACGGCCTGAGCTAGGCCAGCATCGCGATCTTTGACGATCGGAGCCACGAAGCTGGCCCCAGCGATAGCGGTGCTGGGGGCGACATTTCGGCGGGCAACCTGTTGCACGCCCCGACACGAGTAGGGATTTATGAGGGTTTTCAATCGAGTGTTGGCCTCGCTCCTTGCCGCAGGTGCACCACTGTTCCTCGGGCCGGGAACCGCGCACGCTGGCCTGGACAACGAGATGAGCCAGCCAGACCACCAGGGACGTACACTGACGATTCAGCAGTGGAACACGCAGCTTCAAGATGTTCCTGCGCTCGATCGCAACGCACTAACCCGGGAATGGTTTCACTCTGGCAAAGCCGCCTACGCCGTGTCCGGTAACGGGGCGGATGACTTTGCGGGCAAGTTGGAACTGGGCTACCAGATCGGATTTCCTTGGACGCTGAGTGTGGACATCAAGTTCACCTACAGCACGCCGAACATTCTGCTCGACGATGCAGATACCAACCCGTTACGTGACGAGTTCAACCCGCTCGGCTCGGTGGTCTCGACCGACGTCATCCCGCATGCCTCGATCGACGTAGACCTTGGCAACGGTCCACAGGTCGAGGAAGTGGCAACCTTCTCCGTCGAGGTTTCAGGGGCAAAGGGCAGCGTGGCCGTGTCCAACGCTCACGGCACCGTCACCGGTATCGCCGGCGGCTTGCTACTCCGGCCGTACGCCCGTCTGACCTCCAACGACGGCGACAGCGTCACCACCTATGGCGAGCCTCGGCATATGGACTAGATACACCGGCGCCCACCCAATGGCCCGGCTTCGCCACAATGGGGCCGCCCCACCGAATTTCCACGCGCTTGTAGGATGGATTCGCAACTAACCGGGTGGCGTCACGGCTTCACGTGATAACGGGCCGTCGGTGAGAACGCCGAGACTAGGTACCCCTGCGCATGTCAACATCGACATCGCGCTTGTCGTCTGATAAGAGTGCTCAATTGATGACAAGGTTACTGCGGTCATGAGGCCTCACAAGCAAGTGCCGTTGCCTCGCGGTGGGCGTCGAGCCGCGATTGTGACCGTCGCCGCAGATCTCTTCGCCGCCAAACCTTACGACGAGATTTTCATCAGCGACATCGCCAAGGCGGCCGGTGTCGCACATGGCCTTCTGTTCTATCACTTCACGGACAAGCGCGGCCTGTACTTGGAGGTCCTCCGGCAGGTGCTCGACGACGCGGTCGAGCTGCACGAAGCCAGACCCGACGAGACCTCCAAGGCGCAACGACTCAAGGGTGCGATCCGCCGTCAGATCGAGTACCGCCGAGACCATGCGCAGACATCACTTGTGCTGATGCGTCCCGCAGGAGCCGACCCTGACATCGATGCAATCTTCGAACAAGCGCGCCAAAGTGGGGCCGAGTTCCTGCTGGACCTGCTCGAGATCGCCAGCAACGAGGTCGATCCCGCCTTGCGCGCCGCCATTCGCGGATGCATGGGGCTGACCGACGAGATGGTCATCGACTGGCTCAACCATGGCTGCGACCTACCGATTGAGCAGCTCGTCGACCTCAGTTACACGACAACGATTGCGGTGCTGGCGAGCATCGCTGCTGAGTATCCGACCGTGCGCAGCGCCGTACGCAAGCTACGCAACGGCCGGCGATAACGTCGTATGCGTCGGCCCTGCCGACAGTGATTCGACCTTCTGGTTCCAACCCACGCGTGCGGGCATGCCCGGGCGCCGAGTTGGTGCGGTGGTCACTCCCTGGGCCGTCGATGCAGGTTCAAGCTGCCACGCCCGACCGCGCTACGTCGAGAGCGGTTGCCCACCAGTGTAATTCGTCGATCATCGAGTCCAGTGCCGAATTCAGCGGTGCGAACAACCCGGGGTTATAGGCTTCCGCCCTCATCGCCGGCACCATGACGTCGGGCAGAACGTGGACGGCTGGACGGATCGGCGCCATGCCGAGTTCGATCGACACCGTCCGCAACTGCTCGATCGCCCGCGCTCCGCCGACGTTGCCCCATCCCACAAACGCCACGGGCTTGCGATCCCACTCCACATAAAAGTGGTCGAGGGCGTTCTTGAACACGCCGGTGTAGCCGTGGTTGTACTCGGCGGTGAGGACCACGAAGCCGTCGGCGGCGTCGATTCGTCGACCGAGCGCGGCGATGGCGTCGGTCGGGTATTGGCGGGGGGGGTGAAAGGGGGGGGGGGGGGCCGGGGTGGGGGGGGCGGGGGGGCGGACGGCCGGTTGTTCGGGCTCCCCCCCCTTCCCACGCCAGCGGGGGGTGTCCCACGCGGGCGGGCGATCGGGGAGGCGCTGTGGGGGGGGGCTGGGGCGGGGTGTAAATGGGGGCGGGGGCGTCGAAGCTGGGCAGGTCGTGGTCGCGCATGTCGATTTCGTCGACCTCCACCCCTTCACGACGCAATCGGTCGGTGACCCACGCAGCCGGACGATCGGCGAAGCGCTTGGTGCGGGTGCTGGTGAGAACGACGGCGATTCGGGTCATGTTTACACTCCTAGTGGGGAAGATTCCCCGTTTATGGCGGACGTTAGCATCTAACGGGGACAGTTCCCCGGGTATTCCCGATCGGCGGGAGAGGGGTTGGCATTGGTGCGTACTGACGCGCAGCGGAACCGCTCAGCGGTCTTGGCGGCGGCGGCCTCGGTGTTCGCCGAGCATGGTCTCGACGTGTCGCTCAACGAGATCGCACGCCGAGCCGAGGTGGGCAACGCAACGTTGTATCGCCATTTCCCCACACGCGAGGCGCTCGTTGCCGAAGTGTTCGCCAACCAGTTGGAGCATTATTTGGGCGTCGCCGAGCGGGCAGCCGCCGCCGAGGATCCGCTGGTCGCCTTCTGCGAGTGCATCGCCGCCACGTGCGAGCTGCAGAGGCCCAACCGTGCGCTCGCCGACCTGCTGGTGTCGCTACACCCGGTGTCACCTCGGGTCGATGAGTTGAGAGACCGCCACTACGAAGCGATCAGCACCGTGATTGAGCGTGCCGTGGATGCTGGGGTGGTTTGGGCCGATCTTCGACCCGCTGACGTCGCCGTGCTGTTGATGGCCAACGCCGGCCTGGTGCGGCGGACAATTGACGACGCGCCCGGGGCGAGCGCTCGAATGGTCGCCGTGTGGCTAGCCGGCGCTACGAGGCCAGATGCGCAAATGGGTCCACCGGCGCCGAGCGAGCGTGAGGTTGCGCAGGCGTTGCTGCGTCAATGACCCAAGAACTCAGGCAGCTCACCGATCTGGTCGGCGACATTCTGCCCAGCTGCCGGATCCGCTACGCGTTCTGACGCCTCAGCTGACTTGTTGGACCGCTTCGAGTTCGAGGCCGGTGCTGCGCGGCCCGAGCAGCCCGACGTCGAGGCAGAGTAGGACGATCAGCACCGCCGACCCCGAGAACACGGCAACCGGTCCCAGCGCCGCCAACGCGGGCACGGCGATGAACGGCAGCACGGTCGAGGTGGCGCGGGACAGCGAGTAGCAGATGCCGCTCGCGGTGCTGCGGATCGCCGTCGGGAAGATCTCGGCTTGATAGATGTGGAACGCGTTGGAGAAGATGTTCGAAATGGCGGTGAGCAGGAATCCCGCCACCACGATCAGCACCACGTTCTCCGCCGCGGCAAACACTATGCCGCACACGCCGATTCCGAGTGCCGAGTAGATGATCAAGAACTTGCGCTCGAAGCGCTCGACCAGCGGCACCGAGATCAGCGATCCCAGCGGATAGCCCGCAAACGTCAGCGCCGCGTAGCCGAGCGACTGCGTCACTTCAAAACCCTTGCTCACTAGCACAAGTGGGGCCAGGGTGCCGAAACCGTAATACGCCACCGTCTGCAGCACCTGAAAGTTCACCAGCATCACCGTCCGTTTGCGGTAATCCCGGAACGCGATCCGCAGCACGTCACGGACGGTGCGCGCATCGTCTTCGCCGAGGGCCGTGTCGGCCTGGCTCGGCGGCAACGCGGTGCCCGGTGCGACCTTGGCGACGATCGATGCCACCAGTGCGCTTGCCTCTGCGTTGCGGCCGCGGCTTTCCAGCCACCGCGGCGACTCCGGCAGCATCGTCCGTACCGCCAGCACGAACACCGCGCCCAGCGCGCCGAACACCAGCAGCCACCGCCACCCGTCGATGCCGAACAGGTGACGCTGCGCGACGAGCTTGCCCCCGAGCAGCGCCGCAAGCGGGACGCCGACGAACCCCAGCGTGTAGGCCCACGCCGTCAGCCTGCCGCGGACCCTGGCTGGCACGAACTCGGCCAGGTAGGTGTCGACGAGCACCAGTTCGGCGCCGAGTCCGATGCCGGCAAGAAAGCGCAGCACCAGAAACGTCTCGATATTCGGTGAGAACGCCGCCATCAGTGAAAACAGCGAATAGACAAGCAGATTGAGGATGAACACGCGTCGGCGTCCGAGCCGGTCGGCGACGATCGACAACACGCTCGCGCCGACGAACATGCCGGCGAACCCGCTCGAGATCACCATCGCCTTGCCTGCGGTGCCGAGGTGGAACTCACCTGCCAGCACGGGTGCCAGCACGGCGCCGAGGAAGACCTCGTACAGGTCGAAGAAGGTGCCGAGCCCGACGATTACCACCAGCCGCCAATGCCAGCGGGTGACGGGCAGCCGTTCCAACACCGACGTTGCCGCCGTCACTTCGGTACCGGTCACGGACTCCTCCTCGCCGCCCTGGCGCGGCGCTTCCCTTCGTGCATGGCGGCCACCCTGGCGACAGGAATCGTACGGCCGAACTCGATGAGGTCGCGCGGCAGGCGTTGTGGCGCAGGCATCGCGTGTGCCCACGGGTCGCGCCCGCAAAGCGCGTCGACCGCCGTGTGCAACGTGAAATCGGCGGGCGTGACGGCGTCGAGGTTCGCCCAGTCCACTGGAAAGGACACCGGTGTGCCCGCGCGAAGGCGCGGACTGTAGGCGGCGACGATCGTCGCACCGCCTGCCCGAGTCGAATCGACGAACACCTTCCCCTCGCGGTCCTCGACGATGAAAGCCGTTGTGGCGATGGCAGGGTCCAGCGCCTCGGCCTGCGCGGCCAGTGCCCGGGTGGCCGCCGCGACGTCGTCGCCCGGCGCGCTGTCGTCGACGGGAACGAAGATGTGCAGTCCCTTCGCGCCGCTGGTCTTGACGGCACCGGAAAGGCCGTTGTCTGCCAGGGCTTGCCGCACCAGCTTGGCGACAGCAACGACAGCGCGAAAAGCGTTGTCGCCAGGCGGATCCAGATCGAGCACCAGATGCGTCGGCCGATACATGTTGTCGGCCAGCCCCAGCGACGGGTGATATTCGACGGCACGCTGGTTGGCCAGCCACAGCAGAGTGCGCCGATCGTTGCACAGCGGATAGTGCACTTCGCGTCGGGACGCCTCAGCCCAGATCGAGACGGTCTTCACCCAGTCGGGGGTGTACTTCGGCGCGTTCTTCTGCATGAACGGCGCCTGCCCACGCAACACCCGCATCACGGTCAGTGGCCGGTAGGCCAGGCCGGGCAGCATCCGGTCGGCGACCGCATCCAGATAGTCGACCAGATCACGCTTGGTCGCGTTCGACACCGGGCTCAGCGGCTGATCGAGATTGGTCAGCGCTACTCCGGCGCGCTGCTCTGCGCCGCTCATATTCCGACCCTATCCGCGTTTGGATCGCGCGCGACTGGCTAACCCGGGTGGACCGCCAACCAAGAACGAGAGGTTTTCACGTGGCTGTTCCAGGATCACAAGGCACTCCGGTTGCAGCGCCCACGGCGCGGCGCGCCCCGGTCCAGTGGGCGGCGCTCGCGATGGGCGCGGTGTTCCTGCTCGTCGGGGTGCTGGGCTTCATACCGGGCATCACGACGAACTACGACATGCTGACGTTCGCAGGCCACCATTCCGACGCGCAGTTGCTTGGCATCTTCAACGTTTCGGTGCTGCACAACATCGTCCACCTGGCCTTCGGCGTGGCGGGACTGGCGCTGGCACGAACCTTCAACGGCGCCAAGGGCTACTTGATCGGCGGCGGAATCATCTACGCGGTGCTGTTCCTGTACGGGCTGCTGATCGACCACGGTTCAGGAGCCAACTTCGTGCCCGTCAACTCGGCGGACAACTGGCTGCATTTCGCGTTGGCCGTGGTGATGCTCGCGCTGGGGTTCCTGCTGGGCCGCACCGATGCACCCGACTTTCCCGCACGTCGTTGATCGACGTCAGTGTCGGACACCACATCGGGTTTTGGCCCGCCCGATACGAGGAATGCGTGCGAGTAACCGATGAAGGAGGGGAACTGGGATGACCGATTCCGGAAAAGCCGACCAGGCTCGTAAGGGCTTGATCGACTCCGTGAAAGGTAAGGCCAAGGAAGTCGTCGGCGCGGTGACCGGTAACGATTCGCTGACCGCCGAGGGTCAACTCGAGCAGACCGAGGCGCAGCAGCGCAAGGAGGCCAGCAAGGTCGAGGCCATCGCCGACGCCGAGGCGCGCGAGGCGCGCGCCCAAGCTGTCGAGGCCAAGCGCGAAGGCGCCGCGGAGCGCAGCGCCGTGCACGCCGAAGCGGCGGCTGAGGAAACCGAGATCCGCGCGGATCAGGCCGCGCAAAAGCAAGCCGCGGAGCAGGCCGCACATCAGGACCTGGTGAAGCAGAAGGCCGACGCGGAACGCGACGCACAGCAGCGGATCGAGCAGGCCAAGGCAGAGCAGCGGGAGGCCACCCAGGCCGCGGACGAGGAAGTCGCCGACGCGCTCGACGACCACAAGGATGCGGTCCGCGAGTCCGCCAGGGCGCGTGCTGAGGCGGACCGACTCAGGGCACAGGCCGAAACGAGGAGTGACCGATGAGCATCACCGATATCCCGTTCGCAGTCCTCAAGATGCAGTACCGGCTGGCGCGCTTGCCGCTGCAGTTGGTCGACGAGCGGGTGTTCAGCCGGATGGAGTCTGACGCGCCGGCGCGGCTGTTCTTCGAACGTTCACTCGGCATGCTGGACATGACCGTCGGGAATGCGCTGCGTGTCCCGGAACTCGAACAGCGCGGCGCCGAACTGGTCGAACGCAGCGACGCGCTGCGGCAGGCGGCCAAACTCGACGAGGCCGCAAGCGAGAACATCAAGGCCGCCGGGGCCAATGTCAGGGCCAGCCGCGAGAAAGCGGCCCAGGAACGCGAACAAGCGCGGGCCGAGGAGGAGTCCGAAGCCAAGAACGCGCGCGCGGCGGCTCAGAACCGCAAACGCGCCGCGGTCGACAGCGCCGAAAAGCGCATCGCCACAGGCCACAAGCGGGCCGACGAGGCCGCAGCACAGCGCGAAGGCGCGGCCGAAGCGGCCAAACGCGAAGAAGAGGCGATGATCCGGGCGGCCGAGCAAAGCGCAGTGGCGGCAGCCGATGCGAAGCTTGACGACGCCAAGGACAAACGTGACACCGCGGCCAACAAGGTCACGCGCGCCGACCGGTTGGAGGAACTGGCCGACACCGAGAAGCAACGGCGCCGAAGCTAACGATTTTGTTGTGATTCGGCGTCGACGCTCGCGTTAAAACGCCCCGCCGTGCTGTCGTGAGAATCGATGACGTCTCCGAGAGCGCGGACAGCGCGACTGGCCTTCGCCACGGCGGCATGCGTGGCATGTGCGGTGCTGCCGTCGGCTGCCGCCGCGCCGTCGACCGACAGTCAGGGCTACGTCGACTCCACCGCGCGGTGCGCCTCGCCCAGCACGGCCGTCCTCTACGGCAGCACCGATACCTCGCGGGTGGCGATCTGCAAGACGCCGGACGGGCGGTACGAGTACCGGGGCGTGCGGGTGCGCGACGGCGCCAAGCTGATCCTGCCCGCTGCGCAGTCCGGTGACGGCTACGTCGTCGACAACGACGGCATCACCTACACCGTCACCGCGGAGTCGCTGGTGATCAGCCAGGGCGACAACGTGATTCGCAAAGAGCAGTTGGTGGACACCTACCGCGCTGACGCACCCGCAGGCCCCGGCCCCGGCCCGGCACCTGACACGCCTACACCGACGACGCCGTTGCCGCCACCGCTACCCGCCGAGGTGGGCGGCAACAAGCGGTAGCGGCAACCGGCCTACGAGGCCTGCTTGGTCGGCATGATCGTCAGCTGCTGAATGTTCACCCGCGCCGGCTGTACGGCCAGGAAGTTGACGGCCTCGGCGACGTCGGCAGGCGCCAGCCAATCAATCTGACCCCTGGTGCTTTCCAGCCACTCCTGCGCTCCCGCGTCGGTCACGTGACCTTGTAGCTCGGTCTCCACGATGCCCGGCTCGATGGCCGAGACGCGGACGTTCTTGGCGCCGAGTTCGGCACGCAGTGTTCGCGACATGTGGGTGACGTACGCCTTGGTGCCCGAGTACACCGCGAAGTTCGGGAAGATGTTCTGCGCGGCGATCGACGACGTGTTGATCAGATCGGCGACGCCCTTCTCAGCGGCCGCCGCAATCAGCTGCGGCACGAACGCGGCGATCGCGTTCATCAACCCGCCGACGTTGATGTCGATCTGGCGCTGCCACTGCTCGATCGGCAACTCGTCGACGGGGGCGGGCAGCATGACGCCTGCGTTGTTGAAAAGCAGGTCCACGGTGCCCAATTCGGTCGCGATCCGGTCGGCCGCGGCGCGCAGCGCTTCGGCGTCGGTCACGTCGGCGGCGATGGCGAGCGCCGTCCCGCCGGATTCCTCGATCTCGTTGACGAGCTTCTCCAGACGGTCGGCGCGCCGCGCGAGCACGGCAACCTTCGCGCCGGATGCGGCGAGCCGCTTCGCGGTGGCTTCACCGATGCCACTGGACGCACCGGCCACCACGGCGACGCGGCCTGCCAGCTGAGCTGCGGTGTCGATCGAACTGGTCATCTGTGCACTCTCCTTGTTGTGTCGGTAGCGGCGGTGGTGCCGCGTATTCGAGACAACAAGGGAAAACCGGTCCACGACGTCCCTAAATCGGGCCGCGCTCAACCTAGGTCCAGCAGACCTACGTTTAGCTGGGCACGAAACCACTGCTGCCCTCAGACTGGGGAGGTGGAGCAGAACGCGGAACTCAGGGAGTTCCTGCGCACCCGGCGTGCGCGTCTGAGCGTCGACGATGTCGAGGTCGGCGGCACGGGGCGCACCCGTCGGGTGCCCGGACTGAGGCGCGAAGAGGTCGCCCAACTGGCCGGCGTGAGCGTCGACTACTACAGCCGGTTGGAGCAGGGCCGTCATCTCAACGTCTCCGACGAGGTGCTCGACGCTGTGGCCCGCGCGCTGCGACTGGACGACACCGAACGCGCCTACCTGTTCGAGATCGCGCGCAGGAATCGTCGCGCCCGTCGCCGCCCGCCTGCGCCTGCGCAGCGGGTCCGGCCGGGAGTGCAGCGCATCCTCGAGACACTCGACGACATCACACCCGCGTTTGTGTTCGGTCGGCGGATGGACGTGCTCGCCGCCAACCGGCTGGCCCGCGCGTTGATGGCCGACTTCGATGCGATGCCACCGCGTGACCGAAACCTGTTGCGGTACACGTTTCTTGACGAATCTACCCGCGAGCTGTTCGTCGACTGGGAAGAGGTGGCACGCGACAACGTCGCGATCCTGCGCCTCGACGCAGGACGCCACCCCGACGATCCGCAGCTTGTCGAGTTGGTGGGTGAACTGTCGGTCAAGAGCCAGGAGTTCCGTCGGTGGTGGGCCGATCACAACGTGCGCGAGCGCACCAACGGAATCAAGCGATACCACCATCCGGTCGTCGGCGATCTGACCGTCAACTACGAATCCGTTGCGGTGCTTGGTGATCCAGATCAGACGTTGTGCATCTACACCGCGGACGCGGGCTCACCGTCGGAGACGGCGCTGCAGTTGCTCGCCAACTGGACCGTCACAACCCGATGAGGGTTTCGATCCACCCGCGCGCGAAATAGAGGACGAAGCCGGCCGCCACCACCCACAGCAGGGGGCTGATCTCACGTGCCTTGCCCGCCGCGGAGCGCAGCACCACCCATGCGATGAAGCCGACGCCGATGCCGTTGGCGATCGAGTAGGAGAACGGCATCACCGCGACGGTGAGCACCACCGGCACCGCCACCGAGAATTCGGAGATGTCGATGTGGCGCAACTGCGACATCATCATCACGCCGACGATGACCAGCGCCGCCGCCGCCACCTCCGTCGGCACGATCGACGCCAGCGGTGAGACGAACATGGCGGCCAGAAACAGCACGCCCGTAACAAGACTCGCCAGCCCGGTGCGTGCGCCCTCCTCGATGCCCGCACCCGATTCGATGAACACCGTGTTGGACGACGACGACGTCGCACCGCCCACCACCGCGCCCGCGCCCTCGACGATCAGCGCCGACCGCAGCCGAGGGAAGGTGCCTTGCGCGTCGGCCAGGCCCGCCTCGCGTGCCAATCCGGTGAACGTGCCCATTGCGTCGAAGAAGTTCGCGAACACCAGCGTGAAGACCAGCATGACGGCGGCCAGCACGCCGATACGGCCGAAGCTGCCGAAGCTGAAGTCGCCTGCGAGCGACAGGTCGGGAAGCGCGAACGGCGAACCCGACAGAGTCGGCACCGAAAGGCTCCATCCGCCGGGATGTTCGGTCGCCGAGCCGAGGTGCCAGATCGCCTCGATGGCGACCGCGAGCAGCGTGCCGATCACGAGTCCGATCAGAATTCCGCCGCGCACCCGACGCACGACGAGGATGCCGGTGACAAGAAGGGTGAACACGAAAACGACCGCGGGCACGGTGTTGATCGAGCCGACGCCGCCGTGGCCGAGACCGACGGGCGGTGACGGTTGTCCGGTGGCGCCGATGAAGCCGGCGTCGACCAGTCCGATGAACAGGATGAACAAGCCGATGCCTGCCGTGATCGCGAGCTTGAGTTGCAGCGGCACCGCATCGAAGACCAACCGGCGCAAGCCGGTGGCCGCAAGCAGCACGATGATCAGCCCGTCGATGACCACCAGGCCCATCGCCTCGGCCCACGTCACCGACCCCACCACGGTCGTCGCCAGGAACGAGTTGATCCCGAGGCCTGCGGCGAACGCGAACGGCAACCGCGCGATGACGCCGAACAGGATCGTCATGACGCCGGCCGCCAGCGATGTCATCGCCGAAACCTGGGCGAATTGCAGCTTCTGGCCGGTGACGTCCGGCGCACTGGACAGGATGATCGGGTTCAACACGATGATGTAGGCCATCGCGATGAAGGTGACGACCCCGCCGCGTAGTTCGGCAGCAACCGTCGACTGTCGTTCCGAGATCTCGAAGAACCGGTCCACGCGCTCGACCCTAAGGCCAGTTCAGCGGGGACGGCTCGGCGGGTTACCGGCGGTGCTCAGGCAGCGCCGGAGTCGTCGTCATCCGCGCCCTCGGAGCTCTCGGGTGGTTTCGTCGTGTCGTCCTGGGTGGCTTGCGGCATCGTGGTGTCGGCATCGACCGTGCTCTCCTGCGCCGACGTCTCGGCCCTGGTCTGCGGTGTCACCTTGTTGCCGTCGGTGACGCGCTTGCGTGGCCCCTTGCCTTCTGCCTTGGTGTGTGGCCGTTGCGGCTTTACGTCGGTGGCCGCCTTTGCCTCTTCGTTCGTCGCTTCTTGTGCGTCGACGGCGGCGGTCTCGGCTACCGAATCGCGCGCCTGGACTTGTTTGTCGGGCACCTGTTGTGCCGTCGCTGAGCGTCGCGTCACCGCGGGTTCGGGGTCTTTCTCGGAATCCACTGTGACGGAGAGGGTTTGAACTTCCACCGGTTCCCTGTTGGCCGTGGCCGCGACGACGGACTGGCCGCCTGCGACCGACGTCACCGCGGCAAAGACCGGGGCCAACAGATCCTTCACGAATTCGACCGGCACCGCCGCGAACGGGACCACGGCCTTCACCACACCGAGGATCTGCTCGATGAGCAACGCCAGCCTCGGCACGAAGCCCACCTTCGGCACCGGGGGCGGCTCGGTGGGCCTGATGCCGTCGAGCCAATCCTCGATGAACTCCGCGGCCGCCTTCGGGGTGCCGTCCTGGGTGAAGATCCCCAGTGTTCTGTCGCTCCAGAAGCTGCCCGTGTCGCGCGTCGTGAAGACGAACGACGGACCGGTGTAGGACTGGCTGGACCACGCGTACAGGAAATCGGCGATGAAGGCCGCCTGGCCCTGGTTGCCTGCGACTGAGGAGGGTTCGCCGTACTCGGTGGCCCAGATCAGCTTGGCGCCATCGCCGTATTGCACCATCAGTTCACGCATGCCTTCCAATTGCGCGAGCGGCGCGTTGGCGTTCGAGCCGCCCTGCGAGAACGGCAGCGTGTAGTGATAGGGATGGAAGGACAGCGCGTCGAAGTTGTCGTGCGCACCGGCCTCGTACATCTTGCGAAGGAATGTCACCGGGTCCATCGTCAGATTGCCGAAGCTGACGAGCGGGGCGGTTACCGCGCCGATGACGACCGCGTCGGGATCGGCAGCCTTGATCGCCGGATAGGCCGCCTTCAGCAACTCGGTGTAGGCGGCCGGATCCGGCCCGGTCGACCAGAATGTCTTGCTGTTCGGCTCATTCCAGACCTCGTAGCCACCCACCTTGCCTGCGTAGCGCGCGGCGACATCGGCTGCGAAATCGGCGAATTTGGTCGGGTCTGCCGGTGGCCCGCTGATCGCGGGCGTGCCGGGCACCGTGGCCCATCCCGGGGTCGAGTTCAGGGCGGCGAGAACTCCCATGTTGCGTTCGGCCGCGGCGTTCACGATCAAGTCGATCTGATCCCAGTCGTAGACATCGTCTTTCGGTTCGACACCCGCCCAGAAGATGACGATTCTGACGTCCTGCACGCCCAGCGCCTGCATCTCGTCGAGCGTCTTGTCGATGTCCGCAGCCGACATTCCGTACAGGTACGGATCGGCGATGCCGACGTTGGTGTTCGAGGTGTCGATGGCGACGGTTTCCGTCACCGCGATGGTCTGCTCGACCGGGACACCCAACTGCGCGGCAGCGCCGCAGGCAATGACGAGCGAGAACACCGGAATCGTCGCGCGGACCGTGTGCCGCCGGACAGACGAGTTCGAGATCATGACAACCCCTTCCCCCAGGGAGGCCGCCTTTGCAGCAACTTGAACGTACTCAGTAATTAATTTGCTGTTAACGTATTCGTCAATAAAGATCACGGGTATGTGCCGAGGGAAATACTCCACGTGACACGGGCCTCGCTACCGGCCGCCCGCAGCTACTTTCACGATCAAATACATCGTTGTGCTGCGGTTACCGCTCCGAGAGGGTCACCACCACCCGCGGCGCAGGTCGTCACTTGCGCGGACCATAGCGAAACCGCTCGGGCGTCAGTCGGATGGCTTACAACGGTCAACAGAAATAGCGAGAAGCTAACTTACATGTATCCAGCAACCATCGCTGGAGGAGGTGGGCGCTGGATCGACAGGTTGTGCTGGCAAGAATTCGGCCCGTCGGTCAACTCGGCAGGAACCCGACCAGCACCTTGCTCATCGCCGGGATCGCGTCGCGTCGAATGACTTCGTATCCGTGCGTGCTCAGCGTGGGAAGGCACAGCAATCCGGCCCGCGCGGTCAAACCACCGGCCTTTGCGTGCGAGGCATCGGACTCGAACGCACCGAGCACAGCAGGTTGCGGAGCTAAGCCTAAATCCGTTGCCACAGAGAACAATTCGTCGGCGACATCCTTGTCGTACACACACTGCGCGTCGCTGTAGCCGACGATCGGTCCGCCGCCGACAGTCGTGCCGTATTCCGCCTCGGTCGGACCGACCTCGAGCGCGAGGGTCAGATCGCCGGGCAATGTCCGACTGCCATACGACCCGCCGATGCCGCCGATCTCTTCGTCCGTGGTGAAGACCAGGTAGACGTCGCGCACCGGGCGCTTTCCCGCGGCCCGCATCTGCCGCGCGGCGTCGAGCAGCGCGACGATCGCCGCGCGGTCGTCCATGAAGTAACAGCCGAGGTAATCGCCGAACTCGACGAGTGTTCTCTTGCTGTTGTCCACGCATACCCGCGTGCCGGGGCGTATCCCCGCGCGCGACAACTCGTCCGTGGTGCGGCCCGTGAAGACGTAGACGTGTGTCCAGTCCAGCGCCTTGTCGCCGCCGTCGGGTTTGGTTTCCCAGATCTGCCGACTCTCACTGGTCGTGTGCTCCGAGCCCAGCGTGAGTACTCCGCACAGCGTCTCCCGGTCGCCGAGCACGGCCACCGGACCGAGACCGAAGTTGCCGGGATACATCGTCCCCAATTGCGTGAGGTGCAGGGTGCCGTCCGATTCGACCCGTTTGACCAGCATCGACAACTCGTCCATGTGGGCCATCACGCGGATGGGCGCTCCGCCGCCACCGCCGCGGATCAGGCCGACCAGATTTCCCGCTTCGTCGACATGGGTTTCGTCGACCAGTGGGGTGAGTTCACGCCTGCACACATCGCGGACCGCATCCTCTTGTCCGCACGGGCCGTAGGTGAAGAGCAGTTCCTGCAACAGGTCGCGCGAGAACCCTTGATCGGTCACCACGGTGACGTACCCAGGGCCGCAGTGAGGCACTCCACAGAACTGGGACTTACCGGGGGGTAAGTATCAGTGTACGGTTGTTCACCGAATCAGAAAGGACGGTTGGGCGTGTCGTTTTCTCTTGAACTGTCTGAAGACGTCATCCAGATCAGGGACTGGGTGCATGAATTTGCGGCCGACGTCGTGCGCCCTGCCGCCGCTGAGTGGGATGAGCGTGAGGAAACCCCGTGGCCGATCATCCAGGAGGCGGCCAAGATCGGGTTGTACTCCATGGAACTGTTCGCCGCCCAAGCCGCCGAACCGACCGGCCTCGGGATGCTGACCGTATTCGAGGAACTGTTCTGGGGCGACGCCGGCATCGCGCTGTCGATCCTCGGCACCGGACTTGCCGCCGCGTCGCTGTCCGCCAATGGCACACCCGAACAACTCGGCGAATGGCTGCCGCAGATGTTCGGCACGCCCGACGAACCTCTGCTCGCGTCGTTCTGTTCCTCAGAGCCCGCCGCGGGTTCCGATGTGGGCGCCATCCTGACCCGTGCCCGCTATGACGAAGCCAACGACGAGTGGGTGCTCAACGGTGTGAAGACGTGGGCCACCAACGGCGGAATCGCCAACGTGCACATCGTCGTTGCGTCGGTTCATCCCGATCTGGGCAGCCGCGGTCAGGCGACGTTCATCATCCCGCCCAACACTCCTGGCTTCAAACAGGGACAGAAGTTCAGCAAGCATGGGATCCGCGCCTCGCACACCGCGGAGGTGATCCTCGAAGACGTCCGCATCCCCGGTCGGTTGATCGTCGGCGGTAAGGAGAAGTTCGACGAGCGCATCGCCCGCAGCCGTGAAGGCCAAAGCGCCGCAGCGCAAGCCGCGATGAAGACGTTCGAACGCACCCGCCCCGCGGTCGGCGCGATGGCGCTCGGGGTGGCCAGGGCCGCCTACGAGTACGCGTTGGACTATGCACAGCAGCGAGAACAGTTCGGCCGCAAGATCGGTGACTTCCAGGCGATCGCGTTCAAACTGGCCGATATGAAGACCCGCATCGACGCGTCGCGGATGCTGGTGTGGCGGGCGGGTTGGATGGCTCGCAACAACAAGCCGTTCGTCAACGCCGAAGGGTCGATGGCCAAACTGGTGGCCAGTGAAACCGCCGTCTACGTAACCGATGAAGCCATCCAGATTCTCGGCGGTAACGGCTACACCCGTGACTATCCGGTGGAGCGCATGCACAGGGACGCCAAGATCTTCACGATCTTCGAAGGCACGAGCGAGATCCAGCGACTGGTCATGGGCCGCGCGATCACCGGGCTGCCCATCCGCTAGCCGCTAACCCGTCGCGGTGAACGAGAACACCAATACGAGGAACGCGGCGATCAAAAGCAACCAGGCGACGACCGGGACCACAACCCCGCGACGGTGCCGTGCGGTGAAGAACGACAACGCCACCGCGGCCACGGCGACGACGGGTGCGCCGTACTGGATGAGCGTGAAACCCAGCTCGCCCGGACCCTGTCGCGGGCACGGTTGGTGGTTGCATCCTGCGGTGCCGAGCACCTGCATATAGAGGAAGACCACGACGACGATGGCGCCCGGCACCGTCGCCAAGGCCAGGATCCAATTGCCGGTACGCCCCATGGCCGCCGCTTACCCGACGGCGGTAGGCCTCAAACCGCGCGAATCCCGATGGGAATCAACAGGTCAGCGAGCCGTGATAGCCAATGGCCGCGAACGCGGCTTGTGACGACCGTGCACCAGATAGGCGAGCCACCGAATGTCGAGTATCACTGTGCGTCGTCCCTGTCTCTAAGCGCTCTTCGTGAGGAGCGGAAGGAGCCGACGGCGTTCAGCGATGGCGTCGGCGAAGTTGTGCAGTGCGTCGGCAACCGACTCCACAGTCGGCAGCTCGAGGCGGGCGTCGAAGGAGTGGACCGCGCGGCTGACCGCTGGGCTGGCGATCAGCGACCACTCGACCCCTGCGGCGGTGCAGGCGTCGTCGAGCTCGGACAGCAACGAAATGATGTGCGAAGTCGCCGAACTCACGCCGCTCAGATCCAGCACCATCGGCTTCTCCTTGAGGACGAAGCGCTTGGTGTACTGGCTGACCTTGTCGAGGTTCACATCGTTTAGATCCCCGGTGACAGTCACCACGGTGGCCAACTGGCGGCTACACGCCCGCACCTGGGCGCCGTCATATTCGATTGCCGGATTGCCGTACATCTGGCGCCTCCCCTCGATTCCTTAACTGGTTACGAAGTTACGGAGCCGATATAAGGCAACGGGGAGTAACGGCTAATACTTTATTAAGAACCGGTTTTGGGTCGGTCAGCAAACCCGTCAGTCGCGCATTTTCTGCCGGCCGGAATAGTTCTCCCAGGGGGAGTAGTCGGCGAGCAGGGCCTCCTGCGGCGGCCGCTGTTTTTCCGGCACATGCTGCAAATTGATCCGGATCCGGTACCAGATGGAACTCGGGCCCCGCATGCCGTCGACCAAAACATCTGCCGGCTTGAGCATTTCGGCTACCGACGGGTAACGCGTGCGCCACTGGTCGAGTGCGGCCATCGCCTCGTCCTTGGTTTTGGTGCGGGCGATCTCGATCAGCGGCTTCACCGATTGGCGCCTGCCCGTCGGATTCTGTGCGGTTTTGCGGGCACCGCGCGGCGCCTTCTCCGCAGGCCCCAACTTCTCGGCGAGTTCGAGCAACGCATCCAGGGTGCCTGCGTGGTCGTCCATGCTTTCCCACGGATCGCCGTTTTCCTCGAAGCGTTTGGGCACGGTCGCAATCGTGAAATCCGCCGGATCGCAGTTCGCCACCTCGTTCCAGAAGAGCGGGGTGGACACCCTGGCGTCCGGGGTGGCGCGGACGGAGTACGCGGACGCGACGGTGCGGTCGAAGGCGTTCTGGTTGAAGTCGACGAACACCTCTTCGCCGCGCTCCTCTTTCCACCACCGTGCCGTCGCCTGCCCCGGCGCTCTGCGTTCCACCTCGCGGGCCACCGCTTGGGCCGCCAATCGGACGAACTTGAAGGGCCACCGCCGCTCGATGCGGGCGTAGATGTGAAATCCGCGGGAGCCGGACGTCTTTGGCCACGCCGTGAGGCCGTGCTCCTCGAGCACCTCGCGGGCGACCATGGCCACGTCGACGATCTGCCGCCAAGCCACGCCGGGCATCGGATCCAGGTCGACGCGCAACTCGTCGGGGTGGGCCAGGTCGTCGGCGCGCACCGGATGCGGGTTGAGGTCGACGCAACCCATGTTGATCGCCCACGCCAGGCCGGCCGCGTCGCGGATGACGGCTTCCTTCGCCGACGTGCCGGACGCGTACTTCAGCTCGGCCACGTCGACGAAATCCGGCCGCTTCTCCGGGGCCCGCTTCTGGAACACCGCCTCCTCGGTGATGCCCTTGACGAACCGCTTCAGAATCATCGGCCGGTCGCGCACACCGCGCAGCGCGCCCCCGGCGACGGCGAGGTAGTAGGTGACCAGGTCGAGTTTCGTGATTCCGATATCCGGGAAAACGACCTTGTCAGGGTGGGTTATCGCGACCTGCCGACCGTCCACGTCCAGCGACATGGGAGAGGCCATAGGTGTCATGGTAATTTCCCGGTCGAGTCGAGACGCCCGTCACTAGTGTGGGGTCATGCCTAAGCTCACTGATCTTCCGTCGCAGGCAGTCGCCAAAGCGCAGCAGCTCGTCGAGCGCGGCTCAGCAGAGCTGCATTACGCGTACAAGATGTTGGAGGCGGGCGCCTTCAAGCTCGAGCCGCCGCAGAACGTCGCCGCCATGATCGCCGACATCCGGCGGTGGGGCGAATTCGGGATGATCCCCGCGCTCAACGCGCGCCGCACCCCGAACCGGACCGCGATCATCGACGACTTCGGCGAGATCACCTTCAAAGAACTCGACGACGCCGCCCACGAGGTGGCCAACGGGTTGTTGAAGAAGGGTGTCAAGGGCGGGGACGGGGTGGCGATCCTGGCGCGTAACCACCGCTGGTTTTTGATCGCGGTGTACGGCTGCGCCAGAGCGGGTGCCCGCATCATCCTGCTGAACAGCGAATTCTCCGGACCGCAGATCAAAGAGGTCTCCGAGCGCGAAGGCGCCAAGCTGATCATCTACGACGACGAGTACTACGACGCGGTGTCGAAGGCCGAACCGGAGTTGGGCAAGCTGCGGGCGTTGGGCGTCAACCCCGACAAGGAGGATTCGGCGAGCACCGACGAGACGCTTGAGGACCTGGTCGCGCGCAGTTCGGGCAAGCCGGCGCCGAAGGCGACCAAGCATTCGTCGATCATCATTCTGACCAGTGGCACCACCGGAACTCCCAAGGGCGCCAACAGAAGTACGCCGCCGACGCTTGCCCCGATCGGTGGCGTGCTGTCCCATGTGCCGTTCAAATCCGGTGAGGTGACGGCTCTTCCGGCGCCGATGTTCCATGCGCTCGGCTATCTGCACGCCACCATCGCGATGATGCTCGGCACGACGTTGGTGTTGCGGCGCCGGTTCAGGCCTGCGACGGTGCTCGAGGACATCGAGAAGCACAACGTGACCGCGGTGGTCGTGGTGCCGGTCATGTTGTCGCGCATGCTCGATGCGCTCGACGCGATGGAGCGCAAGCCGAACCTGTCTTCGCTGCGGATCGTGTTCGTATCCGGGTCGCAGTTGGGTGCCGAACTGGCGCAGCGCGCGCTGAAGGATCTAGGCCCGGTGGTCTACAACCTGTACGGGTCGACGGAGATCGCGTTCGCCACCATCGCAAGGCCGAAGGATCTGTCGATCGATCCCGCCACCGTCGGGCCGGTCGTCAAGGGGGTGAAGGTCAAGATCCTCGACGACAACGGCAACGAGGTGCCCCAAGGTGAGGTGGGCCGGATCTTCGTCGGCAACTTCTTCCCGTTCGAGGGCTACACCGGCGGCGGCCACAAGCAGATCATCGACGGCCTGATGTCCTCGGGCGATGTCGGCTATTTCGACGAGAACGGTCTGCTGTACGTCAGCGGCCGCGACGACGAGATGATCGTGTCGGGCGGCGAGAACGTGTTCCCCGCCGAGGTCGAAGACCTGATCAGCGGTCACCCGGACGTGGTGGAGGCCACCGCGCTCGGCGTCGAGGACAAAGAGTGGGGCCACCGGTTGCGGGCGTTCGTCGTCAAGAGCGACGGCGCCAGCCTCGGCGAGGACGACATCAAGACCTACGTGCGCGAGCATCTCGCCAGGTACAAGGTGCCGCGCGAGGTGATCTTCCTCGACGAGTTGCCGCGCAATCCCACCGGCAAGGTGCTGAAGAGGGAGCTCCGGGAAATGGCCGTCGGCGGAGCCGACGATAAGGCAGGGGTCGACGGAGCCGACGATAAGGCAGGGGTCGACGGAGCCGACGATAAGGCAGGGGTCGGCGGAGCCGACGACAAGGCAGGGGCGGAATAGTCCGCCGCGCTCGGTGGTAGTACCACGGCGTGAACATTGATCTGAGTGGAAAGACGGCCCTCGTCACAGGGTCGACCCAGGGCATCGGGTTGGCCATCGCGGAAGGGCTGGCGGGCAGCGGCGCCCGTGTCGCGGTCAACGGCCGCACTGCCGAGCGGGTCGACGAGGCGGTCGCGAAGTTGACCGGTGATGTCTTCGGTATCGCTGCCGACGTGTCGACCGAGGACGGCGCGGCGAAGCTGCACCGCGAGTTGCCCGACGTCGACATCCTGGTGAACAACCTCGGCATCTTCGGCGCCGTACCGGCGCGCGAGATCACCGACGAGCAGTGGCGCACCTATTTCGACGTGAATGTGCTTGCCGCCGTTCGGCTTATCCGCATGTACCTGCCGGGCATGACCGAACGCGGTTGGGGCAGGGCCATTCAGATCGCCAGCGATTCGGCGTTGGTGACGCCCGAGGAGATGATCCACTACGGGGTGTCCAAGACGGCTCTGCTGGCCGTGTCGCGCGGCTTCGCCAAGGACGCGGCGGGCACCGGCGTGACCGTCAACTCGGTGATCGCGGGGCCGACGCACACCGCGGGCGTCGAGGATTTCGTCTACCAGTTGGTCGACAAATCGCTGCCGTGGGACGAGGCGCAGCGCGAGTTCATGCGCAAGCACCGACCGCAGTCGCTGCTGCAACGGCTCATCGAACCCGCCGAAATCGCCAACATGGTCACGTATCTCGCTTCACCGCTGGCATCGGCTACCACCGGCGGCGCGTTGCGCGTCGACGGTGGATACGTGGATTCGATCGTGCCCTAGTAGGCCATCATCGCGGCGCCTGGAATGGCCAGGCTGATCAGCATCAGCGTCAGCAGGAACCACCCGGCACCTTGCCAGGCAGGCCAGGCGCCTTCGACTTTCCAGACGCGGTAGGTCTTGACGAATGCGCCGATGCCGCCACCGAACAGGATGGCGGGCACCAGCGAAGCCGCGATCACCGAATCCCGTGCGAAGAAAGCCCATGCGGCGAAGACCAGGCCCGCCACCGCGACAATCGCACCGACGTACATCGCCGCCTCATGGAACGTGCCGGGGTGGTCGAAGCGCTTCTCGACGTCGTGGGTCATGGCTGCCGCCTACGGGCCGCCGTTCACGTACCACGACAGGCAGCCGGGATGGTTACGGCAGGCGATGATCGCGTTGGCGTCCGGGGCCGAACCACGGACCCGTGGGCCTACCGGACCCGGGGCCGTACAGCTTGGCACGAACGGACCCCACGGGACGACGCCGTTGTAGCAAGGTTGCGCTGACGCCGGCGGAGCGCTGACAGTCGAGAACGCCGCGGGGCCGGCCAGGACCGCCATGGCCGCTGCTCCGCCGACGAAAAGGCGCATCGAGCGTCGCCGGAAGTTATTCATAACTTGTCTAACGATCTATGAAGACCATCTATTTCGATCGTAGACCTGATTAGACGCGACCGTCAGTAGTCAATTGCCTCGATCAGCGGCGACGGCTCGTCCATCAGCGCCCAGAACCGGTCGCGGATGGCGACGGTGAGCGGACCGGGCGTGCCGTCTCCCACGGGTTCGCCGTCGAGCGTGTTGATCGGCGTCACGCCGCCGGCGGTGGTGACCGCCATCAGTTCGTCTGCGTCGTACAGTTCGTGGCTGGTGACGTCGCGCAGCGTCGCCTCGATGCCCATGGCGTCAGCCAGTTCGAAGACGGTCTTACGGGTGATCCCCGGCAGCGCGTTGCGGGACGGTGAGGCGAGCTTGCCGTCCTTGACGATGACGACGTTGAAGCCGGGGCCCTCTGCCACGCAGTTGTCGGCGTCCATCAGGATCGCGGTGCGGGCGCCGCGGTCCTTGGCCTCGAAGCTGGCGGCGGTCAGGTCGCCCCACTGGTAGTTCTTGATGGTCGGGTCGACGGTGTTGCGGCCCGCGCGCCGCACATGCCGCGGGACGATCGCCGTCGTACCGAAGATCTGCTCATGCGGGGGAAACGCCCACAGGTAGGGGATCGCGTAGATGTACACCTGATGGGTCAGCTTTGACAAGTCCTTCTCGCCCTTGCGTTTTCCGTATCCGCGGGTGACGGTCAGGTTGACGAACGACTCGCGCAGCTGGGACATGGCGACGCAGCGTTTGGTGATCTCCGCCAGTTCGTCCTTGCTGTAGCCCGGGTCGAGGCGCAGCTTGTGCGCGCCGTCGAGCAGCCGGTCGAGGTGGTCACCGAGCCGGAAGATGTTGCCGTGCCACACATGTGCCACGGTGTAGGTCAGATCGGAGTGGCCGAACCCGGTGTCGAAGATCGAGATGCGGGCCTCGGATGCGGGGATGTATTCGCCTTCGATCCACGCGACGCCGCCCGCGTACGGACTCGAGGTATCCAGTTCGTAGTCGCTGTACTGGATCACCGAACCGGGTGGGGTGTCCTCGCGGATGGCGCCGGGTTCGACGGCGACGAGGTTGCTGGTGCCCTGGTCTACGACAGTCATTGGGGTACAGGTCCTTTCGAGGGTTTCAGGAGAGGTGGGTCTTGGCGTAGTTCGGGCCTGCGTCGCCGTTGCGCAGTCGGGTGCGCAGCCCGGTGACCGCCCACAGCGCGGCGAGCACCACGAGCCCGAGGAACACATAGCCGTTGCCCGCGAACTGCGGAAGGAAGATCAGCGCCGCGCACACCAGGCCGAAGGCGATCAGCGCCAGCACGGCGACCGGCACCCGGGCCCGGCCGAGATCGAACGTCCCTGGCTCCGGCGCGGGAATGGTGCCGCGGCGGTTGGCGATCAGCACGGCCACCGTCTGCAGGAAGTACATGGCGCACACCGCCAGCGACGAGAGGCCGATGATCAGGAAGAACGCTTTCTCGCTCACCAGTGCGGACAGCAGCAGGATGGTCGAGAGGCTGAACAGTCCGAGCACGGCGTAGGTGGGCGTCCGGTTGGACACCGACACGTGCCGCCAGACATGGGAGAACGGCAGCATGTTGTCGCGGGCCATCGAGTAGGTGAGCCGGGTTGCCACCAGGATGTTGGCCAGGATGCACGCCATGATGTTCGTCATCGCGACTGCCACAACGATTCTCGTCACCACCGGGCCCACCTGCTGCGTGATGATCTCCTCGATGGGCGCCGCCGTGGCGGCCGCGACGGCGTCCTGGTCCCTGATCGCCAGCACGTAGACGACGTACATCGAGAACTCGATGACGATCGATGCGGTCAGCGCATAGAACATCGTCCGCGGAATGACCCGGCGGGCGTTCACGGTCTCCTCGGCGATGTCTGCGCTGGCCTCGACGCCGATCAGGCCGAAGAAGGGACCAAGCGATGCGGCCAGCCACGCCAGGATGTAGGCGCTGTGCTCGTCGTTGGTGCCGCCGGTGAACAGGACCGAGATCGGTTGGTGGTTGTCCGGGGAGGAAAAGGCGACGACCGCGACCAGCAGTGTCGCGCCGACGGTGATGACCAGTTCGAGGCCAACGCCGATGTTGTTGACCATCGTCGCGAAGCGCACGCCGTACAGGTTCACCAGCATGCAGACCGCCATCACGCCGATGGCGACGAGGATCTGGGCGGTCTGGCTCATGTTCCAGCCGAACAGGCTGCCGAGGTAGCCGGACAGGATGAAGCCGACGCCGGTCATGCCGCAGACCCAGCCTGCGAGTGCGAGCACACCGGTGAACCAGGCGAGGATCGAGCCGTGGATGCGGCTGGTCCACTGATAGGCGTAACCGGCCAGCGGGATCTTCGCGGTCAGGTCGGCGGCGATGAAGGTCCAGATCAGGAACACCGCCGCGGCCAGCAGAAGCGTCCAGACGAAGGGGCCGCCCGCGGTGAAGTAGCCTGCGCCGAACCCGGTGAACACCGCGGTGGTGGCGCTGATGGTGGCGAAGCCGAGGGCGAAGGACGCCAGCCGGCCGACCGAGCGATCGAGTTTTTGCGAGTACCCGAACTGGGCCAGCCTGGCGTCCTCGTCGTCGCTCGGCGCCGTCGGCATCACGGGTGAGGCGGTGTCAGTCATGAAGTGAGGAAACCCGACCTGGGCGCCGCGGCGGAAGTTGCAGTTTCTGATGTACTTATAAACCCGCGTTATCAGTAGTAGGTCGCCGGCCGTTCGATCGCCTGGCCTTCGCCGAAGCTCCACTCCTCGCGGACATGCTTGACCAGTTGCGCCGCCTCGTGGGACAGCCCGGCCGGATGCCAGGCCAGCGCCGTGTAGTTGCGCGGGCGGTCGACGATCGGCACGTAGGCGATGCCCTGCCTGTTGTACAGGCGCGCGCTGGCCTCGCTGGTGAAGCTGATGCCGAGGCCGCGCGCGATCGTCGTGGTCTCCTCTTCGTAGGTGGCCGCGACGGCGGCGATGGTGGGCGGTTGGCCGCCGCGGGCGTCCATCGCCATCCAGTAGTCGCGCCACCGGCCCGCGCTGGCAGGCGCAACCACGATCGGGTCGTCGAGCAGTTCGGCGATGTTCAGTTCGGAGCGGCTCGCCAGCGGGTGGTCACGCGGCAGGCACGCGACCCAGTTCTCCGCGTCGAGGATGAACATCCGGTGTTCGGGCAGATCCACCGGCGGCCGGATGATCGCCACCTCCGTGCTGCCGTCGGCCAGCCCGGCAGTCGGATCGGAGAAGTCGAATTCCCTTGGCTCCAAGGTGATTTCCGGATACTTGGCCTCGAAGTGGCGGAGCAGTCGGAACAGCAGGTCCGCGCCGGTGCCGATCAGATAACCCAACCGGATGCGACGGTAGTGCGCCGACAGTGCGATCAGGTCGTCGACCGCGGCGTCGACTCCGCGCAGCGCGTCGCGCACCTTCGGCAACCAGGCCTGGCCCAGTTCCGTCAGCGCGACCTCGCGGGTGCTGCGGGTGAACAGCATGACGCCCAGCTGATGTTCGAGCTGTTTGATCGCCGTCGACAACGCGGGTTGGGTGATGAACAGTCGCTCCGCGGCGCGCCGGTAGTTCAGCTCCTCGCCGAGCACGGCGAAGTAGCGCAACTGTCGCAGCGTGAAATCCGCGCTCGTGGGCGTGCCCTTTCTTCGGCGAGCAGACGCAAAATGTCCCGACACGCCGAGAAATTGGGCCACTTTGCGTCTGCTCGCGCGGGGAAGTTTACGGGTCGCGGGGCAGTCCCAGCAGCCGCTCGGCGATGATGTTGAGCTGCACCTCCGACGTGCCGCCGTAAATCGTCGTGGCCCGGCTGGCCAGCAGCATCTGCGCCCACTGGCCCTGAGGCTGGTCGGGGTCGCCGATGGCGCCGTCGGTGCCGAACGACGACACTGCAAACTCCGCATACCCCTGGCCGGTGCGCATCGACAGCAGCTTCGAGATCGCGGCGGCGGGCATCGGATCGCCGCCGGCCAACGTCAGCAGTGTCGAGCGCATGTTGAGCAGCTTGGCCGCATGCCCCTCGGCGATCAGCCTGCCCGCGTGGTTCTGGTCGATCTGGTCGAAGTGCCCGTCGCGGATGAACTCGACGAAACCGTTGAGGTTGGCCAGGAACGGCGCCTCACTGCTGCCGATGGACACCCGCTCCGCGGTCAGCGTGGTGCGACTGACCTCCCAGCCGCGGTTCACCTCGCCGAGCACCAGGTCGTCGGGGACGAACACGTCGTCGAGGAACACGGTGTTGAACATCGCGTTGCCGGTGAGTTCGCGAAGCGGCTTGACCTCGACGCCCTCACTGGACATGTCGAGCAGGAAGTAGGTGATGCCGTTGTGTTTCGGTGCGCTCGGATCGGTGCGGGCCAGCAGCATGCCCCACTGCGACAGCTGCGCCCCGGTGGTCCAGATCTTCTGGCCGGTGATCCGCCAACCGCCGTCGACCTTGGTGGCCTTCGTGCTCAGGCTGGCCAGGTCCGAGCCGGATCCCGGCTCGGAAAACAGCTGACACCAGATCATTTCGCCGCGCAGCGTCGGCGGCAGGAAGCGCTGCTTCTGTTCCTCGGTGCCGAACGCGACCACCGAGGGAATCAACCACGCCGCGATGCCCATGTTGGGTCGGCGCACCTTACCGGCGGTGAACTCCTGGGCGATGATGATCTGCTCGACGGGACTGGCCGCGCGACCCCAAGGCTTGGGCAGGTGGGGCACCACCCAACCGCCCTCGGCCAACGCGATCGTGCGCTGTTCCCGCGGAATCGCTTTCAGCGCAGCGACTTCCGCACGGATCTCGTCGCGAAGCTTCTCGGTGTCCTGGTCGAGGTCGATGTCGATCTTGCGAACGCCGGTGGTGGTCGCGACGTCGACCACCTGCTGCGGGTAGTCCGCGGCGCGGCCGAAGCAGGCCGCCAGCATGATCGCGCGCCGGTAGTAGACGTTGGTGTCGTGCTCCCAGGTGAAGCCGATGCCGCCGTGCACCTGGATGCAGTCCTGGGTGCAGTGCAGCGCCGCCGCGGGCGCCAACGTCGCGGCGACCGCTGCGGCGAACTCGAAAGCACTGTCCTGCGAACCGGTTTCGCGATATTCGTCGATGGCTCGGGCGGCGTCCCACACCGCGGCGGTGGCCCGCTCGGTGTCGGCGATCATCTCCGCGCACTTGTGCTTGATGGCCTGGAACTGGCCGATCGGCCTGCCGAACTGCTCGCGGATCTTCGCGTATCCCGACGCGGTGTCGGTCGCCCACCGCGCGACACCGATGGACTCGGCAGACAGCAACGTCGACATCAGCGCCCGAGCCAGGGTGCGGCTCAGGTTGTTCAGCACGCGGTCGTCGCCGACCTCGACGGCGTTGGCCCGCACATGCGCGATCGGCCGAAGCGGATCGATGCTCTGCACGGGTTCGATTTCCAACTGGTCGGCGTCGAGCACCAGCCACTCTTCACCGCTGTCGATGGCGACCGGCAGCACCAGCACGGACGCCTGGGCGGCGGCGGGCACCGCCCGCACCTCGCCGCGGATGACGAGGCCCTCACCGTGCCGGGTGGCGGTCAGGCCGGAGTCGATCGCGTATGCGGCGATGACGTCACCGGAGGCCAGGTCATTGAGCAGCTTCGCGTCGGGGTCGTTGGCAGCGATCAGCGCGCTGGCGATCGCGGACGGCACGAACGGTCCCGGCACCGCGCCGTAGCCGAACTCGGCGAGCACGATGGCCAACTCGAGGATGCCGAAACCCTGTCCGCCAACCGATTCCGCGAGGTGAACGCCTTGGAGGCCCTGCTCGGCAGCGGCCTTCCAGAACGGCGGTGGGTTGGGGATCGGATTCTCCAGCGCTTCGTGCAGCACCTCCGACGGAGCCACCCGCGCCACCAGAGACCGGACCGAATCAGCCAGGTCGTTGTGTTCCTCTGTGATTGCGATGGGCATGTATCCGCCTCCAGGCAGGGCCGAAGTCTTCCCGATTAACCGGTCGGTTGGGAGTCAGATTACTCGTTGACAACATCGGCCAGACTCCGGCCGTCACTGATCCGCCTGCAGTTGTCCAGTGCGTGTTCCAGGTAGCGCCGCATGGTGTCGGCGGTGTACCAGGTGACGTGTGGGGTGAGCACCACATTGTCGAGAGTGAGCAGTGGATTGTCGGCGGGAACGGGTTCTTCCGAGAAGACGTCCAGACCCGCAGCGGCCAGGCTGCCGGTGCGCAGCGCGTCGACGAGCGCCGCTTCGTCGACTACGCCGCCTCGTGAAGTGTTGACCAGGACGGCGCCGGGCTTCATCCGGCCCAGCGCGGTGCGGTCGAACATGCGCGCGGTCGCGTCGGTCAGCGGCAGATGCAGCGAGACGATGTCGCTGGCGGACAGCAGATCGGGGAGCGGGCGCCAGGCGGGGTGGCCGTCGTCGCGGGTGCTGGTGTGCAGGACCTGCGCGCCCATCGCCGACACGATGTGCTCGACGGCCTTCGCGATGTTGCCGTAGCCGACCAGGCCCACCGTGCACCCGCCGATATCGCGCACGGTGTCGCCGAGGGTCGGGTCCGTCGGCCATCCCCTGCCGTCCCGGGTCGCGCGATCCAGCGCGGGTAGCCTGCGCAGCGCGGCGAGCATCAGCAGCACGGTGCCCTCGGCGACCGACGGCGCGTTGGCACCGGGCATGTTCGCCACCGCGATGCCCAGTCGGGTGGCGGTGTCGACGTCGATGGTGTTCACCCCGGCGCCCATCTTGTGTACGAGTTTGAGGTTGGCCGCCTTTTGGAGGTCGTCACCGGAGATCGGCCGCAGCACATGCCAGATGACGTTCGCGTCGGGTAGTTCGCGGTAGAACGTGGCGTCGTCGTCCTCGGCACAAAACCGAACGTCAAGCCAATCCGCTTCTGGGGCAAGGAATTCGATGTCCTTGGGGCCGGGAACGAAGTGGGCGAGAACCCTTAGCGCCACCGCTTGGTGATCCACTTGGCGATCGTATCGGCCTTCTCGCTGCGTGCTCCCGGCGTGGTGAAGTAGTGGTCGGTGTCGATGGCGCACTGTGACTTGTCGGAACTGGCCAAGGCGTCGTAGATGCGTTGGGCATCGCTGGGAAAGACGCCGGTGTCCTGTTCTGCGTTGATCACCAACGCGGGACAGTCGATGCGGGCCAGGTGCGGTTCGGCGCGCGTCTGTGCGTGCCGAAGGCTCCACATGCCCAGCCAGTTCCGCAGCGTGCAGGCGGCGGCGATGCCGTGTGCCGACCGGTTGGCCTTGACCGGCGGTCCCGCGTAACACATGTTGGCGGGCCGTTTGGTCGGCTCGATGGCGGGATCGACCATGCGCGGGTCCGCCCACGTCCGATGCACCGTGAACGGGCGGTCCGAGAAGCCCGCCGCATGCACCCGCTTGAGTTCGGTCTCCGCCCAGTCGGTGATCGCATGGTTGCGGGCGATCTGCGCCGACCGGTAGCGCTCGATGAATTCCTTGGAGTACGGCGGCCCGTTGTGTTCGTTGAACAGGTCGAGATCGGGATCCGCTGCCAACGGGTCGTTTTCGTCGATCACCGACGCGTCCATCCAGGCGGTCAGCACGTCGGGCCGCCCGGGATGCGCAGCGCTCGCCACGTAGCCGTCGGCGGGCGGCAGGTCGGCGAGGCCCGCCGCGGGCCGCATGCCAGGCAGTGGCGTCACGTGCGGGTCGACCGCTTGGGCCTGATAGGCGGCCATCAGCGAACCACCGCCGGAGTTACCAAGCAGCACAATGGTTTCCACACCTTGCACCTCGCGCAGCCATCGGACCCCGACACCGATGTCGACGAGGGCGTGGTCTAGCAAAAAACTGCTCTCATATCCGCGATAGCGGGTGTTCCAGCCGAGGAAACCGATGCCGCGGGTGGCCATGTAGTCGGCGAGATAGTGCTCGGAGAAGTCGATCTGATAGTGCGCGGCGATCATCGCGACCTTCGGCTTGCGTCCGACGCCGCGGTGGTAGAGGCCTTGGCACGGATGGCCGCCGGAACCGGCGCGCCGCGCTGTCGGTGAGTCCAAACCGACGAATTCGCGTGTGACGCCGGGAGTTCCGGATGACGTCGCGGTTCTCGTCATGGCAGGCCGGCCTCCTTGGGGTAGATCGTCCGGTAGAAGATGTTGGCCAGCGTGGTGATACACGAGTCGTCGTCGACAGCACGCGCGTCGCCGGACAGTTGCGTATAGCAGAATTGGTTGAGCATGGACACCATCGCAACCGCAACCAGATGCGGATCGTCGTCGGCTGGGCAGAAGCCCTGCCGCTGAGCTTGTTTCACCATGTCGGTGATCAACGCTATGGGCAGCGAGCAGATGTCCGCCCAGTATTCGGCGAAATCGTCGCTGATCATGGCCAGTTGCGAGACGCTGATGATCTCGGCGAGCCTGTTGCGATAGGTGTGCCAGTGTGCGGCGGCCGCCTGATACGCGCGTTCCCAGTTGGTCAGGCCTGGCTGCGCGGCCGCCCGAGACCGCTTCCGCGCCTCGTCGCGAAATCGCACGGCCCACTGCAGGACCATGGCTTCCTTGGAGTCGTAGTAGTTGTAGAACGACGCCGTCGACTTGCCCGCTTCTGCGGCGATGTCCGAAATCGTCGTCGCCAGAATGCCCTTGCGCGCGATCACCCGCCGTGCCGCCGCGTCGATGGCGGCCTGCGTCTGCCTGCCACGCACTGTCGGCAACTGCTCGCGGGGGCTGACGGTCACGGGGCTCCTCGGCCGTTGATCCAAACTGAATCTGATGTTAGATTCAGATTTCGAGCTTGGCTAGAGGAGTTGCGAACGTGATCAAGCCATCCAATCCCAATTCCGAATTCGACCTCGGCGGCATCAACCACGTGGCCCTGGTCTGCTCCGACATGGCGCGCACCGTCGACTTCTACAGCAATGTGCTCGGCATGCCACTGATCAAATCGCTGGATCTGCCGGGCGGCATGGGGCAGCACTTCTTCTTCGATGCGGGCAACGGCGACTGTGTCGCGTTCTTCTGGTTCGCCGATGCGCCGGACCGGGTGCCTGGCGTGTCGTCACCGGAGGCGATACCCGGGATCGGCGACATCGTCAGCGCCGTCAGCACCATGAACCACCTCGCATTCCATGTGCCCGCCGAGAAGTTCGACGAGTATCGGCAGCGACTCAAGGACAAGGGCGTGCGCGTCGGCCCGGTGCTCAACCACGACGAGAGCGAAGCCCAGGTGTCGCCGACGGTACATCCAGGTGTGTACGTGCGGTCGTTCTACTTCCACGATCCTGACGGCATCACACTGGAGTTTGCCTGCTGGACCAAGGAATTCACCAAGAACGACGCGCAGACCACGCCGAAGACCGTGGCAGATCGCAGGCCGAGGGTGCCCGCAGGCCGCTAATCGGTATAGAGGTCGGGCACGGCGAGCGCGTCGATCATCGTGGCCAGTTGGTCCACCAGTTCGTCGTTGTCCAGCGACACGTCGCCTTCCAACCATGACGTGATCATCTGGGCGACACCGCCGACCACGAAATGGGATCCGGCCTTGAGCCGGTCGGTGTGGCGGCCGCCGACGGTGCTGGCATGCTGAAACGTCAATAACGCCATCAACGCGAACGACTCCGTGCGCTTGCGCACCACGACCGGGTTCGACAGCTGCGAACTGAACAGCAACCGGCCCACCCGCGGGTCTGCGGCGATGCTCCGAACGATATTGGCCATCCCCGCCCGACTCTGCTCGGGCACCGGCGCCGCCGCGACCGCGGCCTGCGTCGTCGCGGCGAGGTCGGCGATCACCCAGTCGTACACCGCGGCGATCAGGTCGTCCTTGTCGGCAAAGCTCTCGTAGAAGTAGCGCAATGCGAAGCCGGCCCGGCGGCAGATGCCGCGCACGGTCAGTTCGGACAAGTCGGAATCGGATCCGAGGATGTCCAGACCCGCTTCCAGGAACCTGCGGCGTCGCTCGGCGACCCGGTCGGCCGCCTCAATGCCCCGGTAGGGCCGCACTTGAGCCATCGGATCCATCTTGACACCGGCGTCGAGGTACGGGCAAGATAATCTGGAAACAAACGTTCTCACATTTGCCGAACACTAGGTGGGTCAATGACGATCAGTGAGCCGGTGGCACAGGTCGAGCGGCCAGTCTGCGATGCCGCCGTCGGGACTCCGACGACGCCGCGGCGCCGCGGCGCCAATTTCGACGACGGGTTGATGGGGGTGGCGCTGCTGGCAGGCCCGGCCAACGTGATCATGCAGTTGGCCAGGCCCGGGGTCGGCTACGGCGTGATGGAAAGCCGGGTCGAGAGCGGCCGGGTGGACCTGCATCCGATCAAGCGTGCGCGCACCACGTTTACCTACCTCGCGGTCGCCACTCAGGGTTCGCCCGAGCAGAAGGCGGCATTCCGGCGCGCGGTGAATCGTGCACACGCCCAGGTCTATTCGACCGATAAGAGTCCCGTCACCTACAACGCATTCGACCGCGACCTTCAACTGTGGGTGGGGGCCTGCCTGTACAAGGGTGCGGTGGACGTGTACCGGTTGTTCGTCGGCGAAATGGACGAACAGACCGCCGAGCGGCATTACGCCGAGGGGTTACCGCTCGGAACCACTTTGCAGGTACCCGAGGACATGTGGCCGAAGGACCGTGCGGCCTTCGACCGGTACTGGCAGGAGTCGCTCGAGCAGGTCCATATCGATGACGCCGTCCGCGACTATCTGTGGCCGATCGCGGCGGGCCGCATCCGTGGCGTCAAGTTGCCGACACGGGTGCAGCGCAGGCTCGACGACTTCAACTTGATGATCACGACGGGCTTTCTGCCGCAACGGTTCCGCGACGAGATGAAGCTGGAGTGGAATGCGGCGAGGCAGCGTCGCTTCGACCGCACCATCCGTGTGCTTCGCTTCCTCAACAACCTGATGCCGCGTTTCATCCGGCAGTTCCCGTTCAACGTGCTGCTGAAGGATCTGGACTGGCGGATCAGGACCGGCCGCCCGTTGGTCTAGGGTTTGCCGCCGACCCAGCCTGAGAGAACCGCCCAGCATCAGAGCGTATAAACGCGTACGTGCGTACCGATAACGACACCTGGAACATCACGACGAGCGTCGGCAACACTGCTTTGTTCGTCGCCGCGGCACGGGCTTTGGAAGCGCAGAAGGCCAACCCTGCGGCAGTGGACCCGTACGCCGAGGTATTCTGTCGCGCCGTCGGCGGCGAGTGGGCGGACCTGCTCGACGGCGGCGTCCCCGAGCACGCACTGCGGACCGAGTTCGGGGATTACTTCATCAACTTTCAGGGTGTTCGGACCAGGTACTTCGACACGTACTTCGCCGCGGCCGCCGAAGCGGGAGTGCGTCAGATCGTGTTGCTGGCCGCCGGGTTGGACTCGCGCGGCTACCGGTTGCCGTGGCCCGACGGCACCGTGGTGTTCGAACTCGATCAACCGCAGGTGCTGGAGTTCAAACGCCAGGCGCTGTCCGCCCACGGCGACACCCCCACCGCCGACCGCAGGGAGATCGCTGTCGACCTGCGCAACGACTGGCCGAAGGCGTTGCGCGACAGCGGATTCGACCCGTCGAAGCCGTCAGCGTGGATCGCCGAAGGCCTGTTGATCTATCTGCCCGCCAGCGCACAGCACCAGCTGTTCACCGGCATCGACTCGCTGACCGCTTCGGGCAGCCACCTCGCTGTCGAAGAGTCGGAGCCGCTGGACGCCAACATCTTTGCGGCCAGGCGCGACGAGGAGGTCACCGGCGCCACCGACCGCACCTTCTTCACCCTGGTCTACAACGAGCAGCACGCACCCGCACACGAGTGGTTCGGCAGCCGTGGCTGGCAGGCGGTGGCCACCCCGTTGGCGTATCAGCTGCGCTCGTTCGGCAGGCCGGTCCCGGCGCCCGACTCCGAAGCCGGCGCCATGATCGGCAACATCCGCCTGGTCAGCGCCGTCAAGCACTGACCAGCGGCCGCAGCGCCTCGCCGACCTTTGTGATCAGTCCCGGCTGGTAGCGATGCGTCGGCAGGTTGATGATCACGCCGTCGATGCCGACATCGAGCACCCGGCGCTTGATCTCGTCGGCGATCTGTTCGGGTGACCCTGAGACGGCGCGGTCGCCGCGGGCCTCGTCGATGGTTCGATGCGACTCGAACCCGTCGACCACGGCGGTCAGCAGGCAACTGGTTTCCAGCGTCGACGGATCGCGGCCGGCTTCGGCGCACCGGTCATGCAACGCGCGCAGCTTGCCTGGAAGCTCCGGCATGCCGGCGATGATGTTGAGGTGGTCGGCGTACTGCGCGGCCATCCGGAACGTCTTCTTCTCGCCACTGCCACCGAGCATCACCGGAATGTGGTCCCGCAACCGGGGCTCGTTGACGGCGTTCTCGGTGTGATACCACTTGCCCGAAAAGCTCGGCCGCTCACCGTGGGTCATCGGGATGATGATCTGCAGCGCCTCCTCGAGCTTCTCGAACCGCTCCGTGAACGTGCCGAACTCGAAGCCCAACTGCTGGTGCTCGAGCTCGAACCAGCCCGCGCCGATACCCAGGATCGCCCGCCCGCCGCTGACCACGTCGAGCGTGGTGATCTCCTTGGCCAGCAGCGTCGGGTTCCGGTAAGTGTTGCCGGTGACCAACGTCGAAAGCTGCACCGTCTCAGTCGCGGAGGCCAGCGCACCCAACAGCGTGTAGGCCTCCAACATCGGCTCGTCGTGTTCGCCCAGCGTCGGCAGTTGGTAGAAGTGGTCCATCACCAGCACGGTGTCGAAACCGGCGTCCTGGGCCTCCTTGGCTTGCGCCTTGACGGCCGGGAAAAGCTCGGCGACAGGTGTGCCGTAGGTGAAGTTCGGGATCTGCAGTCCAAGTCGAATAGTCACGCTCTGTGGTGACGGCGGCGGGGCCGCGTTTATTCCGTTGGCAGCCGGACGTACGTCTCGACACTTAGCTTATGCAGTGCTAACTTCACCCAAGTTAGCTAAGGCATGGCTAAGTAAGGGGACGCCGTGGAGAGTGACACTCTGTCGGTCCCCCATGCCTCCACCAGGGCCGACCGCGACGTCGTCGGCCGATTCGCCACCTGCTGTCGCGCCCTCGGTCTGTCGGTCCACGACCGGCGGCGCCCCGCCGATCTGACCGCCGCCCGATCCGGGTTCGCCGCGTTGACGCGTGTCGCCCACGAACAATGCGATGCGTGGACCGGCCTCGCCGCGGCGGGCGAGATCAACGCCCGTGTCGTCGAATCGATCTGGCGGACGGTGGGCACGGCGGGACTGCTGCAGCGCGAGATCGGCCTCGCGCCCGACGCGCTCGGGTTCACCTACGACACCGGTCTCTACCTACAGTTGCGCGCCACCGATCGCGACGATTTCCAATTGGCCTACGCGGCAACGCTTTCCGAAGCAGATAGGTTCGCTGACGCCGATCGGCTGATCGGCGACGTGCTTGTCCGGCGACCGGACTGGCACAGTGCGACGTGGCTGCGCGTGGCCCTCTGCTACCGCACCGAACGGTGGTCCGATGTGGTGCGGTTGCTCACCGGTGTCGTCAACGACGGTTCGCTCGACGAGGTCTTCCGACACGCCGCGCGGGTGACGCTCGGCATCGCGTTGGCCCGCCTCGGCTTGTTCGCGCCCGCGCTGTCGCACCTGGAAGAACCCGACGGGCCCATCGCGGTCGCAGCCGTCGACGGCGCGCTGGCGAAGGCGCTTTCGCTGCGCGCCCAGGGGGAGGACGACGACGCCGACGAACTGCTGCAGGACCTCTATGCGGCCCACCCCGAGAATGCGAACATCGAAGAAGCGCTGTCGGATTCGTCGTTCGGGTTGGCCACCACCACGGCCGCGCGGATCGAGGCGCGCACCAACCCGTGGGATCCGGACTCCGAGCCCACCGAAGCGGAGTTCGTCGATCCCGGCGCCAAGGAGCGGAAGGCGCATCTGCTCATCGAGGCGGAGGCCGAACTCGCCGAGTTCATCGGTCTCGAGGAAGTGAAGTATCAGGTGGCCCGGCTCAAAAGCTCGGTGGCCATGGCGATCCGGCGCCAGGAGCGCGGGCTGACAGTCGCCCAGCGCACCAACCATCTGGTCTTCGCAGGGCCGCCCGGCACGGGTAAGACGACGATCGCCCGTGTCGTCGCCAAGATCTACTGCGGACTCGGCCTGCTGAAAAAGGAGACCGTGCGGGAGGTGCACCGCGCCGACCTGATCGGTCAGCACATCGGCGAGACGGAAGCGAAGACGAACGCGATCATCGACAGCGCGCTCGACGGTGTGCTTTTTCTCGACGAGGCCTACGCGCTCGTCTCCACCGGCGCCAAGAACGACTTCGGCCTGGTCGCGATCGACACGCTGCTGGCCAGAATGGAGAACGACCGCGACCGCCTCGTGGTCATCGTCGCCGGTTACCGCAAGGACCTTGACCACTTCCTCGACACCAATGAAGGGCTGCGGTCGCGCTTCACCCGAAGCATCGACTTCCCGTCGTACTCCGCGACCGAACTCGTCGAAATCGCAACCAGGATGGCAGAAAAGCGGGACAGCGTGTTCGAACCGGCGGCACTCGCCGATATGGAGAAACTCTTCGGCCACCTCGCGGACGCCACCACGCCCGACGCGGCAGGGGTGGCGCGGCGCAGCCTCGACATCGCAGGCAACGGCCGATTCGTCCGCAACCTCGTCGAGCGGTCCGAGGAAGAACGTGAATACCGCCTCGACCACTCCGACTCGGCAGACTTCACCGACGACGAATTGATGACCATCATCGCGGATGACGTGAACTCCTCTGCCGCGTCACTGCTTCGCGGCCTCGGCCTGCCGGTGCCGAATTGACCGGGCAGGACCGGCGGGAGTTCGCGTCGCGGACACCCGTGAACGACAACCCCGACAGGGTGGTGTACCGCCGCGGCTTCGTCACCCGCCACCAGGTGTCGGGTTGGCGGTTTGTCATGCGCCGCACCGCATCCGGCGTCGCGCTGCACGACACCAGAATGCTGGTCGACCCGCTGCGCACGCAGACCCGTGCCGTCCTGGTCGGGGCGCTGATCCTGATCACCGGCCTCGCCGGCTGCTTCGTCTTCTCGCTGATCCGGCCGTCGGGTGTGGCGGGTAACGACGCGGTGCTGGCGGACCGGTCGACCGCTGCGCTCTACGTCAAGGTCGGTGATCGCCTGCATCCGGTGCTGAATCTGGCCTCCGCGCGGTTGATCGCCGGGCGGCCGGACAACCCGACCAGTGTGAAGTCCAGCGAGCTCGACAAGTTCGCGAGGGGTAACCTGCTCGGCATCCCGGGCGCCCCAGAGCGGTTGGTGCAGAGCACATCTCGCGACGCGCAGTGGACCATCTGCGACGACTCCACCACGCCAGGGGTGACGGTGATCGCGGGGCACCTCGGGACGGGCGGCGGACGGGCCACCGAACTGCCGTCGGCGCACGCCGTTCTCGTGCAACACGACGGCCGCAGTTGGCTGCTGTGGAACGGCAGGCGCAGTGCGGTCGACCTCGCCGACCGTGCCGTCACCGATGCACTGGGCCTCGGCGCGGACATTCCGGCGCCGCGCCCGATCGTCACCGGGCTGTTCAACGCGATTCCTGAGGGCGCCGCCCTGACTGCGCCCGCAATCCCGCGTGCCGGTGAACCGCCGCAGTTCCCGCTGCCGTCCGCAGCGCCGGTGGGCGCCGTCGTCGCGGCCTACGAAGCCGACAACACCATCAGGCACTACGCGGTGCTCACTGACGGCCTGCAACCCATCTCCGAGGTGCTCGCGTCGATCCTGCGCAACACCAACTCGTTCGGTCTCGAACAACCGCCGCGCCTCGGCGCCGACGAGGTGGCGCGACTTCCGATGGCGCGCGGCATCGACACCGACGCATACCCGACCGACCGCGTGACCATCGTCGACGCCGCAGATGATCCCGCGACCTGCCTGCAATGGACGAAACCGCAAGGTGCGACGGCCAATTCACTGACGCTGCTGTCGGGCTCCACCGTTCCGCTGCCTGACGGGCTGCACACCGTCGCGCTCGTCGGCTCCCCGAACCGGGTGGCCTTGTCGCCGGGCGCAGGCTATCTCGTGGACAGCGCCGGCTCGCTGTTCTGGATCAGCGACACCGGCGTCCGGTATGGCATCGACGACGCGAAAGCCGCGGCCGCGCTCGGCCTTGGCGCCGAGCCGCTGCCGATCCCCTGGTCGATGCTGTCGCAATTCGCGGCGGGACCCACTCTGTCGCGCTCCGACGCACTGTTGGCACACGACGCCCTGCCCAGTGACCGGAGCGAAACACCGTGAGCCGTCTGATCTTCGAAGCACACCGCAGGTTGCCCGCGCCGGCGACCCGTGCGGGGGCCATCACCATCGAACCGCCGCCGGAATTGCCGCGACAGGTGCCGCCGTCGCTGCTGCGGCGCGTGCTGCCGTATCTGATCGTGATCCTGATCGTCGGGATGATCGTGGCGCTGGTGGCCACGGGCATGCGGCTGATCTCCCCGCAGACGCTGTTCTTCCCGTTCGTCCTGCTGTTGGCGGCCACCGCGCTGTACCGCGGTTCGGACAACAAGCTGCGGACCGAAGAGGTCGACGCCGAGCGCGCCGACTATCTGCGGTACCTGTCGGTGGTTCGCGACAACGTGCGCGCACACGCAGGCGCGCAGCGGGCCCGCCTCGAGTGGTCGCATCCGGAGCCGTTGGCGCTGACCGCGATTCCCGGCACCCGGCGGCAGTGGGAGCGCGATCCGCACGACGACGACTTCCTCGTGTTGCGCGCCGGCCTGCACGACGTTGCGCTCGACACCGCGCTGCGGGTCAAAGACAGCGCCGACGAGATCGACCTCGAACCGGTCTCGCACAGCACGCTGCGGGGGCTGCTCGATACACAGCGCACCCTGCACAACGCGCCCGCAGGCATCGACGTGACCAAGCTGTCGCAGATCACCGTCCTCGGTGACGTCGACGACGTGCGTGGCGCGCTGCGCGCGTGGCTGGCGCAGGCGGTCACATGGCATGACCCCACCGTGCTCGGGATCGCCTTCGCGGGACCGGATTTGGAGAGCTCCGACTGGTCCTGGCTGAAGTGGTTGCCGCACGTCGACGTGTCCGGCGAAGTCGACGGCGTCGGGGCCGCCCGCCATCTGAGCACCGACGTGTCGGGCCTGCGGATGCCTGCCGACAGCGCCAAGCACTGGCTGGTCATCCTCGACGATCCCGACGCCGATCCCGGGCCGGTGCTCGCCGCGGGCGTCACCGTCATTCACCGGACCACGACACCGCCGCACCGGGAGCAGTACGCAGACCCGGAGCGGCCCGTATTGCACATTGTCGACGGCGCGGTCCAACGCTGGCACAGCGGCGGCTGGCAGCCTTTCATCGACACCGCCGACCACCTCAGCGCCGACGACGCGCGCCACATCGCCAGGCGGTTGGCGCGCTGGGACACCCACCCGAACCAGTCGCGGGCGGCCAGCACCGGCAGCGCCACCTTCACCACGTTGCTCGACATTCCCGACGCCTCGGCACTCGACATCGCCACGCTGTGGGCGCCGCGCAGCCGCGACGAGGAGCTTCGGGTCCCGATCGGTGTCACCGCGACCGGCGAACCGCTGTACTTCGACCTCAAGGACGAAGCGGAAGGCGGCATGGGCCCGCACGGCCTGATGATCGGCATGACCGGCTCCGGCAAATCGCAGACGTTGATGTCGATCCTGCTGTCCCTGCTGACGACGCATCCGGCCGACCGGCTGATCGTCATCTACGCCGACTTCAAGGGCGAGGCGGGTGCCGACATCTTCCGGAACTTCCCGCAAGTGGTCGCGGTCATCTCCAACATGGCCGAGAAGCGCTCGCTGGCCGACCGGTTCGCCGACACGCTGCGCGGCGAGGTGGCTCGCCGCGAACAGTTGTTGAAGGAAGCGGGCAGACGGGTGCAGGGCAGCGCGTTCAACTCGGTGACCGAGTATGAGAACGCTATCGCGGTGGGTCACGATTTGCCGCCGCTGCCGACGCTCTTCGTGGTCGCCGACGAGTTCACGTTGATGCTGGCCGACCACCCCGAGTACGCCGACCTCTTCGATTACGTTGCCCGCAAGGGTCGTTCGTTTCGGATCCACATCCTGTTCGCCTCGCAGACATTGGATGTGGGCCGGATCAAGGACATCGACAAGAACACCTCCTACCGCATCGGTCTGAAGGTGGCCAGCCCCTCCATTTCGCGTCAGATCATCGGCGTCGAAGACGCCTACCACATCGAGTCCGGCCGCGAGCACAAAGGCGTCGGCTTCCTGGTGCCCGCCCCCGGCGCGACGCCGATCAAGTTCCGCAGCACCTATGTCGACGGCATCTACGAACCGCCACGCGCCGACAAATCGATTGTGGTGCGGGCCGTTCCACAGCCTCAGGTGTTCACCGCCGGGCGCGTCGAGCCGGAACCCGACACCGTGATCGTCGACGAAGCCGACATCGAGGTGCTGCCTCCACGCAAGTTGATCGCCACCATCGGCGATCAGTTGGCGCACTACGGGCCGAAGGCGCCACGGCTGTGGCTGGAGCCGTTGGACGAGCCGATCAGCCTCGACGACGTACTGCAGCGGTCGGCGGTGCCTGCCACGCAGTGGCGGTGGCCGCTCGGTGAGATCGACAAGCCATTCGAGATGCGGCGCGACCCGTTGGTGTTCGACGCCACCTCGGCGGGCGGAAACCTGGTCATCCACGGCGGCCCGAAATCCGGCAAATCGACTGCCCTGCAGACGTTCATCCTGTCCGCGGCCGCGTTGCACTCGCCGCGCGACGTCACGTTCTACTGCCTCGACTACGGCGGCGGCCAGTTGCGCGAATTGCAGCACCTGGCCCACGTCGGCAGCGTGGCATCGCCGTTGGAGCCTGAACGGATCCGCCGCACCTTCGGTGAGCTGGAACAGCTGCTGCGGGCGCGGCAACTGCGGGGCGCCTCGGACCGCGCTGACGGCTACGGCGAGGTGTTCCTCGTGATCGACAACCTCTACGCGTTCGGGCGTGACAACACCGACGCATTCAACACCCGCAATCCGCTGCTGGCCAAGGTGACCGAACTGGTCAACACCGGCATGGCCTACGGCATTCACGTGGTCATCACGACCCCGAACTGGATCGAAGTGCCACTGGCCATGCGGGACGGTCTCGGACTGCGACTGGAGTTGCGGCTCAACGACTCTGCCGACAGCAACGTCCGGCTGCCCGGCGCGTTGCGCAGGCCGGCCGAGACGGTGCCGGCTGACCAGCCCGGCCGCGGACTCACCATGGCCGCCGAACACTTCCTGTTCGCGCGCCCTGCGCTCGAGTCGATCGCCGCGATCAACGCCGAGTACCCGGACGTCACAGCGCCGGAAGTCAGGCTGCTGCCCGCTAACCTGTCCCCGGCTGCGGTCGCGCCGCTGTATCCGGCCACCGATCGTGTGGTGATCGGCCAGCGCGAAGAGGACCTGGCGCCGGTCGTCGTCGACTTCGCCGACAACCCACTACTGATGGTGTTCGGTGACGCGAAGTCCGGCAAGACCACACTGCTGCGCCACCTGATCCGGACCATTCGGGAGCACTCCCGGCCCGATCAGGTCGCGTTCACGGTGATCGACCGGCGACTGCAACTGGTCGACGAACCGCTGTTCGCCGACAACGAATACACGCCGAACGTCGACAGGATCCTGCCGGCCATGCTCGGCCTGTCGGCGCTGCTCGAAAAGCGCCGTCCGCCAGCCGGATTGGACACCGGCCAGCTGCGCGGCTGGACGTACGAGGGCCACACGCACTACCTGATCGTCGATGACGTCGATCAGATCCCGGACAGCCCCGCCGTCGCAGGGCCCCACGTCGGGCAGCGGCCATGGACGGCGCTGATCGGTCTGCTGGCGCAAGCCTCGGACCTCGGGCTGCGGGTCATCGTCACCGCACGCGCGGCGGGGTCGGCGCACGCGGTGATGACGGCGCCGCTGCTGCGCAGGCTCAACGATCTGCAGGCCACCACCATCATGCTGTCGGGCAATCCGCACGACGGCGGCAAGATCCGCGGCCACCGGTTCAGTCGACTGCCCGCAGGCCGCGGCATGCTGCTCACCGACGCGGACCATCCGACGTTCGTCCAACTCGTCAATCCCCTTGTTGCCGAACATGCTTCGTACGGAAAGGAATACCGCTGATGACGTTGCGTGTCGTCCCAGAAGGCCTGACCGCGGCGAGCGCCGCCGTCGAGGCGCTGGCCGCCAGAATGGCCGCCGCGCACGCCGCCGCCGCGCCGTTGGTCACCGCCGTCCTGCCGCCCGCCGCCGATCCGGTATCGCTGTCCACCGCCGCGGCGTTCAACGCGCACGGTTCGCAGCAGCAGGCGATGGCGACGCAAGGCGTCGCAGAACTCGCCCGCTCCGGCGTCGGCGTCGGCGAGTCAGGTGTCAGCTACGCCACCGGTGACGCCCTCGCGGCAGCGTCGTATCTGATCGCGCGCGGTTGAGCATGACCGCCCCCGTCTGGATGGCGCTGCCACCCGAGGTGCATTCGGCGCAGCTGTCGAGCGGCCCTGGACCCGGGTCGCTGCTGGCCGCCGCAGGGGCGTGGCAGTCGCTGAGCGCCGAATACGCCTCGGCGGCAGCCGAACTCACCGGTGTGCTCGGCACCGTCGCCGCCGGGTCATGGGAGGGACCCAGCGCCGACCAGTACGCCGCCGCCCATACGCCCTATCTCGGCTGGCTGGCAGAAGCCGGCGCGAACAGCGCCGCCGCGGCGGCACAGCACGAAACCGCGGCCGCGGCGTACACCACCGCGCTCGCAGCCATGCCGACGCTGGCGGAACTCGCGCTCAACCACACCACTCACGCGATCCTGCTGGCGACGAACTTCTTCGGTATCAACACCATTCCGATCACACTCAACGAAGCAGACTACGTCCGGATGTGGATTCAGGCGGCCACCGCGATGGCCACCTATCAGGCCGTCGCAGGCGCCGCGGTGGCCGCCACGCCTGCGACGTCGCCTGCACCGTTCGTGCTGACTCCCGGCGTCGGAGAGGCGGGGCGCGCCGCGGCGGACGGCAGCCAGTCTGCGGCCCAACTCCAGGCCGCCGACGCCGGCGCGGGCCAGAACATCGCAGACCTGATCGCCCAACTGCTGAAGTGGGACTCCGACTACACGTTTCGGCTGTTCGAACCGATCATCAACTTCCTCCAGGACCCGATCGGCAACTCCTTCCAACTGATCACCGACTTCCTGACCAATCCGTCGGAGGCGCTGGTCACCTGGGGACCGTTCCTGTTCGCCGTTGCCTACCAGGTGTTCTCCTGGGTCGGCGCGTCGCTGACGTATCCCCAGTTGTTGATCCAGCCGCTGTTGGCAGTCACGCTGGGCGTGATCGGCGGGTTGGCGCCGCAGTTCCTCGAGCAGACAGCGCCGCCAGCGGACGCGCCCGCAGACGCTCCCGCGCCCGCCCCACCCGCGCCGGCCCGCGCGGACCAGCCGGGCGTCTGGCCGGTGGCCGGTGTCGCCCCTGATAAGATAGAGTGAGTTGGTGCCAGAATCATGTATAGACATAAGTCAGTAATAAGTATATATAATATGATTTTTTATCAAAGCTACAACGACACACAAGAGTACGCCGGGTAGGAGCGTGGGCGGCGTAAAATATATAAAAAAGACCGCGGCGGCGTCGAGTGCTGCGCCGCCCCGCGAACGGCGTCGTGCCCGCAAGAAGCGGGGTGCCATCGCCCGCCACTACGGCGACGAGTACATGGACATGGACGCAGGACCCGACCCGGTCGAGGCACCGGGCGCGAAGGCATCCACCCGCGGGGCCGGCCCGATGGGCTTCTCCGGAACCCGGCCCACAACCACCGCGGCGGCGGCCGGATTGACCACGCTGCAAGGTGATTCGTTCGGCGGTGGACCCGTCAACCCGATGCTGCCGTCCACGTGGGACGACCACGACAAACCCGAGAGAAAGGAAGATCAATGAGCATGCTGGACGCACACATTCCGCAACTGGTCGCCTCAGAGGCGGCGTTCGGCGTCAAGGCCGCGCTGATGCGCAGCACCATCGCACAGGCCGAACAGGCCGCTTCGTCCGCGCAGGCCTTCCACATGGGCGAATCCGCCGCCGCATTCCAGGCCGCGCACGCCCGGTTCGTCGAGGTCTCCGCGAAGATCAACACGCTGCTGGACATCGCGCAGGCCAACATCGGCGACGCCGCGGGCAGCTACACGGCAGAGGACGCCGCCGCCGCCAGCACCTACACCGCCATCTGAGGAAAGGACTCTCAATGAAGAAGTCAAGCCGCCGATTTGGTGATCGGGGGTGAGTCAGGTTGCCAGGTGCGGTTATCACGGATGAGGGCGTAGAGGACGTTGGTGCGGCGTCTGGCCAGGCAGATAGTGGCCGGGATCGGCCGCTTCCCCTCGTCGCGTTTGCGTTGGTAGTAGGCCCGGGAATGCGGGTCGCAGCGGATCGCTGTCAGTGCGGACATGTACATCACCCGGCGCAGTCGACGGCTGTAGCGCTTGGGGGTGTGCAGTCGTCCGGTGCGTTTCCCCGAATCTTTGGGCACTGGAGCCAATCCGGCCCAGGCGGCCAGTTGGTCAGCCGATCCGATCAACGCGGGATCACCGACGGCGGCCAGGAATTCGACGCCGAGCCGAAACCCCATGCCGGGCAGGCTGGTGATCACCTCGGCCAGGGGATGGCGGCGAAATCGGTCCTCGATGTCAGCGTCGGCGGCTTTGATGCGGTCATCGAGGTCAATCACCCCCTGCGCGAGTTTCGCCACCAGCCCAGCGGCGACCTCTTCGCCCGGCAGTCGGACAGTTTGAGACTTGGCGGCTGCCACGGCCGCCGCCGCGATCGTCGCAGCGTTACGCACCCCGGCGTCAGTGAGAACCCGGGTCAGCCGCGTGATGCCGCTCTGCCGAATGGCTTTCGGGCGTTGGTAACGCGCCAGCAGCACCACCCAACCGCGATCCTGGGTCATCGCAGCGGCTCTCTCCAACGCCGGACACACCGCAACGAGCTGGTGGCGCAGCCGGTTGATCGTGCGGGTACGGTCAGCCACCAGATCAGCGCGATGAGCGGTGAGCATCCGCAGTTCGGTGATCAGCTCGTCGTCGGGATGCAACACCGGCAGATCGGCCCCGCGCATCCGCGATTGATCGGCGATCACCCGGGCGTCTTTGGCGTCGGTCTTGGCCTCACCGCCGCGATAGATCGTCGAGGCCTGCCAGACCGCGCGGCCGGCCAGATAGCGCACCGACTTTCCGGCATCAGCCAGCACCGTCAACAACAAGCTCGCATACACCGTGGTCAAATCCACCGTCCACGACACCCGCTCGGCAAGTTGGTCCACCTCGGTGACGAGATCACGGATCTGCCGCTCGTCGTTGACGAGCTTGCGCGAGAACACCATCGCGCCCTTGTCGTCGACCACGGCTACCCAGTGATGCTCCTTGCCGATATCCGCACCAGCCCACACCTGGCCTGCTGTCATCGAACCTCTTTTCACTTGTCTGCCAACACGATCCCCACGGACAACCCCGCCAGCATTTCCTTAAACAAGCGATCACATCGCAGATCTCAATCAGCGGCCAGAGGAAGTCCAGGCGGGCCGGGCGGCCAGTCCTTTCAAGCCGCACCAACGAGGCCGGCAAACGACCATCACCTCACCCGACCCACCCGGGTCACAGCACAACGTAACAACACGAAGTAACTGCACCTACGAACTTAAGGAACACCCATGTCTCAGATCATGTACAACTACCCGGCCATGCTGGCGCACGCCGGCGAGATGGCAAGCTACGCAGGCGCTCTGCACGCCGTCGGCGCCGACATCGCCAGCGAGCAGGCCGCGCTGGCGAGCGGATGGCAGGGCGACACCGGGATGACCTACCAGGCGTGGCAGGCCCAGTGGAACGCCGCGATGGAGGAACTGGTCCGCGCATACGGCGCGATGGCGACCACACACGAGACCAACACCATGTCGATGAGCGCCCGGGATCAGGCCGAGGGCGCCAAATGGGGTTGAGTGAGCGCGAATGCAGTTGAGCTGACCGTCGACTCGGCATGGTTCCTCGCCGAGGCGTGCGGCGCAGGCTCGTTCCCGTGGGTGCTGGCGATCACCCAGCCGTACACCGACCACGCGCACCGCGCCGCGTTCGTGGCGGCACAGACCGATGAACTGAGTCGGCTGGGCGTGGTGGCGGCAGACGGCACCGTCGATCCTGCTGTGACGCAGTGGATTCGGGCCACCTGCCGGCCCGCTTCGTGGCTGGAAATGCGGTTCGTCAGGCGCCGCGGCGAGATGCTGCGTGGCGTGGTCTCACGCACCGACGGCAGGACGGTCGTCGCGCTGCGGTCCGCGGATCTGGTCACCTTCACCGCGATGGACATCGACCATCCGCACGCGCTGGTGCCTGTTCTGACGGCGGGGCTGGACGGCAAGTCGCCCGCCAGCTTCGACGAGTTCACGCTCCCGACTCGCGCAGGCGCACGTGCAGACGAACGACTACGGGCCGGGGCCGACCTGCGAGACACGATGGAGTTCCTGGCAATACCGTCCTCGGCGCGAGCCGCAGTGGAAGCGGCGTTCGACTGGCGCCGGACCCACGTGGAGATCGTCGCCGGGCAACACCGCGACGGTCACCACATCACCACCGACGTCGGCGTGAGCATCGTCGACACCACCGAAGGCCGCATCCTCGTAAGCCCGTCACGGGCGTACGACGGGGAATGGGTGTCGACCTTCGCCTCCGGCACCCCGACAGCGATCGCCGCTGCGGTCGACCGCCTCACCGCCACGCTTCCCGACGGGTCATGGTTTCCCGACATCAACCTGGCCCGAGACTTCGACAGAACGGAAAACCGATGCCCGACACCGCTGTAATGCCGATCGTGCGGGTCGCCGTGCTCGCAGACGCCGACGACGGTGGCCGGATGACCGAACTGGCGCTGCCCGCCGAGCTACCGCTGCGCGAGATCCTGCCCGCGGTGCAACGCATTGTGCTGCCGGTCGGCGAGGACGCGGACCCGCCGGGTCTGCTCAGCCTCGCCCCCATCGGCGGCGCGCCGTTCAGCCTCGACACCACCCTCGACACCGTCGGCGTGGTGGACGGTGATCTGCTCGCCCTGCAGCCGCTGCCAGCGGGTCCGTCAGCACCACGCATCGTCGAAGACATCGCCGACGCCGCGGTGATCTTCTCGGCGGCGCGGGAACGCCCATGGGGTACAACGCATATCCAGCGCGGCGCCGTCATCTCGGTGATCGGGCTGATACTGGTGATCACCGGTCTCGGGGTAGCGCACCGTTTCGCGACCGGTACGGCGCTCGGACAGTTCGTGGTCAGCGCGGTGGCCGCCGTCACGGTGCTTGCCGCGCTCGTCAGCCGCCTGCGGTCACCGCGGCTCGCCGCTTGGCTGGCGGTGACGGGACTGGTGCCGGTGTGCGCGGCGTTCCTGCTCGCTGTGCCAGGCGAATTCGGGTCGGCTCAGCTGATGCTGGCCGCCGCAGGAGTGACGGCGTGGTCGATCGTCGGCATCACCATCGCGCAATGCGCGATCGCGGTGTTCACTGCCACCGCAGTGGTCGGCCTCGGCGTGCTGCTTGCCGCCGCTGCGGACACGTTGTGGGAGTTGCCGATTGCGACGCTCGGCTGCGGCCTGGTCTTGTTGGCACTCCTGGTCACTGTGCAGGCCGCGCCGTTGGCGGCGCTGTCGGCCCGGTTCCCGCTGCCGGTCATCCCCGCGCCCGGTGATCCCGCTCCGACGGTGCAGCCGCTTTCGGTGCTCGAGGATCTGCCGCGCCGGGTCCGGATCAGCGACGCGCACCAGACCGGGTTCATCGCCGGTTCGGTGCTGCTGTCGGTCACCGGATCGCTGGCCCTCGTCGGTCCGTCCTCGGCGTCACCGTGGGCGTGGTACGTGGCGGGTGCGGCAGCTGCGGGTGCGACTCTGCGTGCGCGAGTGTGGGATTCGGCGCCGTGCAAGGCATGGCTGCTCGGGCATTCCTATTTGCTGACAGTCGCGCTGTTGGTGACGTTCGCCGTCACGGAGCGCTACGACGCGGCGTGGTGGGCGGTGGCCGCGCTGGCGGTGCTGGTCGCAGTGTGGGTGGTGGTCGCGCTGAACCCGTCGATCGGCTCCCCGGACAGCTATTCGCTGCCCATGCGGCGGTTGGTCGGGTTCGCCGCCTCGGCGATCGACGCGTCAGTGATCCCGGTGATGGCGCACCTCGTCGGCCTCTTCGCGTTGGTGCTGAACCGGTGATCCAGCGGGTGATCGGCTTACTGGCCGTCGTTTTCGCCCTGGCGGTGACTGCGGGGCCGCCTGCGGGTGCCGTCGCGCCGCCGGAAGTGGCTCAGGACGCCGCCCCGCCGACTGGCAACGCCGGACCGGTGGTGCCGATGGCGCAGCGCGGCCAGTGCGTGACGACAGGCGTGCTGCCGAACACCGATCCCCGCACCGCCACACCAAACCAGCTGTCGCTCAACCTGTCCGAAGCATGGCGGCACAGCAGGGGAGACGGTCAGACGGTCGCCGTCATCGACACCGGCGTGCAACCGGGACCACGACTGCCCAACGTCGAAGCGGGCGGCGACTTCCTCGAATCCACCGACGGCCGGACCGACTGCGACGGTCACGGCACCCTGGTGGCCGGCCTGATCGCGGGTCAACCCGGTGACGACGGCTTCTCCGGTGTCGCGCCGGGCGCGCGGTTGATCGCGATCCGTCAGACGTCGGCCAGGTTCGCACCGCGCAGCCCCGGCCCGGACCCGGCGTCGGCGCGGGCGGCTGTGGAGGTGGCGAGCCTGGCCCGCGCGGTGGTGCGGGCGGCCGACCTCGGTGCGCGGGTGATCAACATCTCCGCGGTGACATGCCTGGCCGCGAACAAGACGGTCGACCAGACGGAACTCGGGGCCGCCCTGAAATACGCGGCAGTGCAGAAGGACGCGGTGATCGTCGCCGCGGCAGGCAACATCCGCGGTGGGCTGACCGCGGGATCGACGTGCGAGACGAACTCCGGCGGCTGGGCTGACGTCACGTCGGTGTCGATCCCGTCGTGGTGGCAGCCGTTCGTGTTGTCCGTCGGCTCGGTCGCGGAGAACGGGATGCCGTCCGAGTTCAGCATGGCGGGCCCGTGGCTCGGCATCGCGGCGCCCGGTGAGCACATCGTCTCGCTGAGCAACGCGCCAGGCGGCGGGTTGGCGAACGGGCTTCCCAACGAACAGTCGGAGCTGTTCGGAATCAGTGGCACCAGCTTTGCCGCGGCCTACGTCTCCGGTGTTGCGGCGTTGGTGCGCAGCAGGTTTCTCGATCTGACGGCGGCCGAGGTGATCCACCGGATCACCGCCACGGCGCGTGGTGCGGCGCGGTCACCGTCGAATGTGGTCGGCGCCGGCCTGGTGGATGCGGTGGCCGCACTCACCTGGGACGTCACGCAGAGCCCGCGGTCCGATCCGGCGGCGGTCAGGCAGGTCGCGGCGCCGCCGACACCGCCAGAGGCGGACACCACGCCGCGCAACGTCGCGTTCATCGGCGCGGCAGTGCTGCTGTCGGCTGCAGTTGTTGCCGTCGGCATTCATCGACGAAAGGAGTCGGGCCGATGACGGCTCGGATGGCGCTGGCGTCGTTGTTCATCGTCCCCGCCGCGATGGCGTACCCGTGGCGGTCGACGGGCGAACGCTGGCTGCTCGCGGTCGCGGTGGTCGTCGTGTGTGTGCTGTTCGCTTCGTGGCGAGTCGCTTTCGTCACGACACGGTTGCGCGGTCGGTCCGCGGGCGCGCATCAGTCGTCGCTGTTCACCACCGTGCTGCTACAGGTCGACGGGCCGGACCAGATGCCCGTTGGCTTGATCGCAGGCTATCTCGACCGCTACGGCGTGCGGTGCGACAAAATCCGGATCACCAGCCGCGACCTCGACGGTGTGCGAACCAGGTGGATCGGTCTGACGTTGGGCGCCGTCGACAACCTCACCGCCCTGCGGGCCCGCTCACCGCGAATCCCTCTGCACGACACCGCCGAAGTGGTAGGCAGACGGTTGGCGGCACACCTGCGTGAAGCGGGGTGGGACGCCGTTCTGGCCGACTCGGCCGACGGCCCTGTGCGCCCTGGCGCGAAGGAGAAATGGCGCGGACTTCGTGACGACGCAGGCTACCTCGCCGCCTACCGGGCTCCAGATCTCGAAGGCATCCGTGCCGTGCCGACGGCAGAGTTGTGGACTGCGCTGGAGATCAGCGGCAGCGCAACCGATTTGCGCACCACGACGGTATGCGCGATCCGCACGCCGGACAAGCCGGTGGGTATCGCAGGCCTCACCCCGTTGAACGGCCGTCACCGTCCCGCACTCGACGCGCTGAGTCCTTCGTCGACGCAACGAATCGACGCGCTCATTGGAACATGAACTCGCCCATGAACTTCGTCATCCGGCGCAGATAGTCGGGCTGGCTGACGTGCAGGATGTGGTTGCCAGGGAACCAGTGGAACGCGCACCGGTCCCAGTGCTCCCACAGCATCTCGGCCTGTTCGGGCGGCGCCAACCTGTCGCCGAGGCCGGTGATGATCAGCCGTCGATCCTTCGGCACCAGCGGCGGGTAGTTCAGCGGCGACGGGTACTTGGTGGCCTCCCGCACCACTTCCTCGCCCGCGCCCGCGATCAGATCGCGTAGCCGGACCGCGTAATTGGCGGGAAACCACTCGTCGACGGTCCTGTCCGGGGTGACGACGGGGACGTTCGGGATCACCGCCTGAATGCGGTCGTCGACACAGGCGATCAGCGCCGAGGTGTATCCGCCGAGTGACATTCCGGTCAGCGCCACCCGGTCCACGCCGGTGAACTCCAGATAATCGATGAGCGACCGGAAGTCGTGAACGGCCTGCGCCATCGCCTCCGCGAATCCGGCGAAGCCGTGCGCGAAGAAGCCGTAACCACTGAAGGGTGAACCTTTTTCCGCCCGCGCACCGTGAAAAGGCAAGGTGTACAACAGGACGTCGTAGCCGGATCGGTAGAACCACGGCAGCGAGAAGAACAGGCCGTTGAACAGATACGGCGATCCCATGAACCCGTGGATCACGCACAGGGTGGGGTGCGGGCCGTCGTCGTGCACCCAGTGTTGTGCGCGTACCACGTTGTTGCGGACATTCCCGCGGCAGTGTTCGCGCAGCGCGGGATTGACCGCCTCGAAGCTGCTGTCGAAGCGGATGTTGTTCACCCGGCCTTTGGCCATCCATTCGGCGACGGGGTTGGCGGGCCGCGACGAGATCCGAGGTGCCTCGGTCGGCTTCGGAAAGGACAGGTCCGGGTCGCGCACGCTGGCCAGTTCGGCGTAGAAGCGCAGGTGGTCGCGCTCAGCTCGGGCCTGCGACCGGCGCAGGGCCGACGCGAGCAGGGTCGGCACCATCGTGACGCTCAGCAACGACGCGATCGCCGTGCGCAGGCCGATGTCGGCCACCGCGGACGAGTCGACGATCAGCCGTTGTCGCAGCGTGAGGTCGATGCGCCGGGGCAGTCCTCGCGCGGACGCGTCCGCGCCGGGCACATCGGGGACGGGGATGGGCGGATCGACGGGCACGGTGTCGGAGTCCCGCGAACTGGCCACATCCGCATGGTAGCGCTCAGTTCAGGCGGTACACCGTCGATCCGCCGACGAATGTGCCGGGATAGTTCGCGTCCACCCAGTCGGCGATTTCACGGGTGTGCGACGTGGTGTGCCGTGTGCTGTGGATGACCTCGCCGTGCACACCCGGTGAGGTCGGACCGCGGCCCGCCTCGACGTAGTACGTGATCTTGTGCGCGTGGACGGCGTCGATGAACTGCTGCAGCGTTGGCGCCGGGTCGCCGCTCCAGCCACCGACCGCCATCACCGCAGTGCCCGAGGCGATTTCGAGAGCCGCGGCCGACTGCGAGCCGTTGGTGGCCGCCGACCACGGGGTGTGCGTTGCCGCCAGCAGCGCTGCCAGTTGCGGATTGGTGGCTTCGTCGTTCATCCAGCCGCCTGCGACCACCGACGAGCGCACCGCCGTCGGCATCGTCCCGTGGTGGGCGGTGGCGGCCGTGGCGAAGGAAAATGCGACCGTGCCCGCGAGTCCCGCGACGGCCGCGGCCGCCAGTGCCGCCAAAGGCGGCCGGTGCCACAGCAGGGCGAGGGCGCTGACCACCGCGACGACGACGACCGCCAACGGCAGCCAGCGTGGGCCAAAAACGTTGCGGTGCAACAGCACAGCGGACGGTATCGCAGCCAATGCGACCATCGTGAACAGTGCGAAGCGGCCGTCCCATCGGGACCTCCGTCGCCATGACCACACCGTGCCGATGCCCACCAGCGCAGCGATCGCGGGCGCCAACGCGACCGTGTAATAGGGGTGGATCATCCCGCCCATGAAGCTGAGCACCACCGCGGTCACCAGCAGCCACGTGCCCCACATCAGCCACGCGCACAGTTCAGCGCGGTCCAGCGCGTGACGCAGGGCCAGATACCCGCCGAACGCGACGACGAACAGTGCCACCACGATCAGCCACGAGATCTCGTTGGCCATCTCGCCGGTGAACAGCCTGTGCAAACCCGTGCGACCACCGAACATCGGACTCGACCCGCCCCAACTGCCCGATGGCCTGCCTGCGCGACGGTGACCGAGCAGCCGATTGAATCCGTTGTAGCCCAGCGCCAGATCGAGCACGGTGTTGTCCGTCGACCCGCCGATGTATGGCCTTGCACCGGCAGGAATCAGTTGCACTGCAAGCACCCACCAGCCCGCCGACACCATCATGGCGCCGACGGCGCCGAGAAGGTGAAGTAGGCGCCTGCCCCACGAGGTCGGCGCCACAAGCAGATACGCCAGCCCGAACCCGGGCAGCACCAGGAAGCCCTGCAGCATCTTGGTCAAGAACGCGGCGCCCAGCACGGCGCCGACGGCCGTCAGCCAGCGCCACGACGCGGTGGTCGCCGCGCGCTGGAGGCAGTAGGCGGCGATGGTCAGCAGCAGCACCAGCAGCGCGTCGGGGTTGTTGAAGCGAAACATCATGGTGGCCGCGGGCGTCACGGCCAGCACCGCGCCTGCCAGCAGTCCCGCCGCGGCGCCGTGATCGGGGTTGGTGAAGGCGCGTCGCACCGCGCAGTAGAGCACCGCGACGGCCGCGACACCCATCAGCGCCTGCGGCGCCAACACCGACCAACTGTTCATGCCGAACAGGCGCACCGAGAGTCCGCTCACCCACAGCGAGGCAGGCGGTTTGTCGACCGTGATGAAGTTCTGCGAGTCGAGCGATCCGAAGAACCACGCAGACCAACTCTTGGCACCGGCCTGCGCGGCGGCGGCGTAGAAGGTGTTGCCGTACCCGCTGGCCGACAGGTTCCACAGGTACAGCACTGCCGTCGCCGCCAACAACGCGCCCAACAGCCAACGCGACCAGCGTGCAGCAGGAGTGTGCGCGGAGGTCCCCGCGGACGCCGGTTGCTCGACGACGGTTGTCACCCGCATACCGTGCCGGTATTTACCAGGCGCGGTGCTGTGCCGCGGCTGCGAACCCACTGTGAGTCGCGTTGGTGCGAGACTGGCGTCATGTGGAATCCCGACGTCTATCTGGCCTTCGCCGACCACCGCGGGCGGCCGTATTACGACCTCCTGTCGCGAGTCAACATCCACAAGCCGCGCCGTGTGGTCGATCTCGGTTGCGGCCCCGGCAATCTCACTGCGACCCTCACCCAGCGCTGGCCGGATGCCGTCATCGAGGCGTGGGACAGTTCACCGGAGATGGTGGACGCGGCAAGACAGAGAGGCGTCGACGCCCATGTCGGCGATGTCCGCGAGTGGGCGCCGAAACCCGACACGGATGTGGTGGTGACCAACGCGACGCTGCAGTGGGTACCGAACCATATCGAGTTGCTGGTTCGGTGGGCCGGTCAACTGCCGCAGCAGGCGTGGATCGCCATGCAGGTGCCCGGCAATTTCGACGCGCCGTCGCACCGAGCCGTACGCGAGCTCGCCGGACGTGCGAAGTGGTCAGAGCCGTTGCACGACTTCCCGTTTCGGGAGGGACAGGTCGAAGGGCCGGAGGGCTATGCCGCATTGCTCAGTGACGCGGGTTGCACGGTCGATGCATGGGAGACCACCTACATTCACCAGCTGAGCGGTCAGAATCCGGTGCTGGACTGGATCACCGGCACTGCCCTCACGCCGGTGAAAAGTCGTCTCGACGAAGAACAATGGCAGGAATTCCGCGGCGAGCTGATCCCCTTGCTCGACGAGTCTTACCCGGCGCGCGCCGACGGTACGACGTTCTTCCCGTTCCGTCGGATATTCGTGGTGGCTCAGGTCGGCAGCCCGTCACGTGCCGCGTCGGCCCGATAGCGGTCCACCCATTCGTCCGAACGTTGGTCGGCCTGGCGTTCCAGCACGGGGGAGGGCGCCAGCCGCCGGTCCTGGCCAAGCGCTTCGAGGATGTCGCCGACGATGTCGGTGAGGTTGCGCCACAGCACCGGGTAGGAGATCTCGATGGGCTCGACGTTCTCCTCGTCGAACCATGTGCGCCAAGCTTTTTCCTGCTCTTGCAGCATCGTCACCACGTGCGCGATCGCCCCGGCGTGGTACTCGGCGCGCGAGTCGCGCACCGGGTCCGGCCTGCCGCGCCAGACGCGGGTCTGAACCGCTCGCCAGAACGAAACCGCTTGTGACACAACGTCGGGGCGGTAGACATGGATGAGTATCGGGTCGCTGCCGACGACGTCGCGGATGGTTGAAAGCAGACCAGTGCCCGAGCGGTCGGCTAGACCGTTGGCGCGTTGCAGCAGCAGTGGGGTCTGGTTCCACATCAGCTTGCCGCCCCAGATCCCGTTGGGGGTGCGTCCTACGGTGCGGATGTAGTCACGCCAGATCGCCGGCGGCGCGAGGTCGGGCTTGCCCTCGTCGAGCGGATCGAGCAGTCGGAGGATCGATTGGTCTGCGACGCCCTCGAACCACTGTCGCGGTTGCGGCGACTGGCTGGTGGTCGGAAGGTACTGGAAGAACTCGCCTGGCTCGCCCGCCACCCCCGTGGCCCGCAGCGACTCCACGAGAAGTGTGCTGCCACTGCGCTGCGAGGCGAGCACCAGATACGCGGTCGGATGCGACATGCGCGTGAGCCTAACGGCAATCAAATAGCCTGGCAGCGCTGATGATTGCGATCTCAATGAGTAAATCTATGGACCGCTGCGGCGGTCGTGCTCGACGCCGCGTTCGGACGCGATCGCAGATCGGCTGGTAACGGTCAGGCCGTGGATGCGGAGGTAGGTTTCGGTGTAGCGCTCGGCGATTCGAGTGCCCGCGAATTCGGAAGGGATGACGTCGTTGGTCTCGTGGCGCCAGTCGTCGAGGAGCAGGGCGAGGTCGTTCGCGATGTCCTCGGTCTTGTCGGAGACGTCGGCCGCCAGCAGGTTGTGCGACTCGGTCGGATCCTCGACGAGGTCGTAGAGTTCGCGTTTGGGCCGCGATGTGTGCACCAGCGGCTCCATGATCCGGCCTGGCGCGCTTTCGGCGATGTCCCAGGGCAGGTCGAGTAGCGGACGCTCGGCGTAGTTCTCGATGTAGCTGTACTCCTTCGTCCGGATGGCGCGGATGGGGTCGAAGGAGTCGTGATAGGTCTTCGTGGTGTAGACCTCGGTGCGCACCGGCGCGCTGTCCACGGTGCGCAGGCTGCGGGCATGCGACAGGCCCTCGACGTCGGCAGGAATGTCGACGCCGAGCAGTTCCAGCAGCGTCGGCAGCAGATCGACGCCGCTGAACAGCTCGTCGTAGATCTGAGCTTCGATGGCCGCGGTTCTGGGGGGTCGCACAATCAGTGCGATACCGGTCCCCGCGTCGTAGAGCGTCGACTTCGCGCGCGGTAGTGCAGGACCGTGGTCGGTGATGAACACGACCCACGTCGACTCCGCCAGTCCCGTCTGGTCAAGCGTGTCGAGCAGTCGGCCCACCGCGGCGTCGGCAACCGAGATCGCACCGTAGAACTCGGCGAGGTCGCCGCGGACGTCGTCGGCATCGGGCAGGTAGTCCGGCACCACGACGTCGTCGGCGTCGGCGGGCTGATAGCGGTCACGGGGATACGGCCGATGTGTCTCGAAGAAGCCGGCGGTGAGCAGGAACGGCTGCCGCGGTGCGTTGGTGAGCCATTCGGCGGCGTGCTCGACGACGTACTCGCAGTAGGAGTTGGAGACGTCGAACTCGTCGTAGCCGAGCTTGGCGGGATAGGACGTCTCGTGCTGCATGCCGAACAGCGCTGTGTACCAACCAGATTCGGACAGATAATGAGGCAGTGTGCGGACGCCTGCGCGGTACTCCCAGCCGTGGTGAGCGAGGCCGACCAGGCCGTTGCTCTGCGGGTAGCGGCCCGTGAACAGCGATCCGCGCGATGGCGAGCACAGCGGCGCGGTCGCGTGTGCGCGGGTGAACAGGATGCCTTCCGCGGCGAGTTGGTCCAGGCGCGGACTCGAGACGTCGGTGTGGCCGTAGGCACCGAGGTAGCGGCCGAGGTCATGCCAGTGCACGAGCAGCACGTTGTCCCGTCGTGCGGTCACAGCCTCTCCCTTCTCGTCGGTCCACCGAAACAGGGCGCACCGCGGTTCGGCAACCCTTTGGCTCACTGACGAAGTTATCCCCAGGCTTGGTTCGTGGTGGTGGCGGATTCGTCGGGTGGCTGAATATTGTCGAAAGTATGTTCGAATCGTTGGTTGCGGCGGCGGTGGGTGCCTCGGGTGCCGCCGCGGTGGGGGCGTGGGCGCGGGTGGAAAACGTCGCCTGCGCGCGACGCCTGGCGGCCAGCGCCGACATGCTGGAGGCGCGGTTGTCGGCTGCCGGGTCTGCCGAGCGTGATCAGTGGTGTCTGGACAACTGGGATTCGGTCAGTGCCGAGGTGGCCGCCGAGCAGAACGTCTCCAATGGGGTGGCCTCGCATCAATTGTTGGTGGCGATATCGCTGCGTGAGCGGCTGCCGCGGGTGGAGGCGGTGTTCGCCACCGGGGCGCTGTCGTATCGGTTGGTGGCCGCGATCGTGTCACGTACCCGGTTGGTGCGCGATCGGCAGGCCCGCGCCGAGTTGGATGCCGCGATCGCCGCCGCGGCCGAGAGTTGGACCAGGTTGTCGGCGACCAAAACCGAGACCGCCATCGACGCGTTGATCGATCGGATCGATCCGGGTGCGTTGCGGCGCACCGAGCGCAGCGCCCGTGGCCGGCATCTGGACATTGTGGATGGCGATGACGGCAGCGGCCTGGACAGCATCGAGGGCAGCCTGCTGGCCCCGCACAGCGCCGCGCTCAAGGAGCGGCTGCGTGCGCTGATCGGCTCGGTGTGCGGTAAGGATCCGCGCACCGTCGATCAATTGCGCGCTGATGCGATGGGGGCGATGGCCACCTACGCCGAGAAGCTGGGCTGTGAGTGCGGTGATCCGCACTGCCCCGCCGCGGCGGCGGCGTCTTGGGGTGGGGGGGTAATTCATGGGTCCGCGGAGCAGTCCAGCTTGGCGGATGACACCCCGGTGCAGTTTGACGGTGCAGCCCCGCCGTTGTTCGATTCGGATAAGCCGTTGCGGGAACGCACGATTGACGAGGTGAGCGCCCCGGAACCATTGCCAGGGCCGGCGCACACCAACCCGGCGGCGATCATTGGCGGCGGGATCCTGCCCGCGCCGCTGCTGGCGGCCAAACTGGCCGCCACCGCGGTGATTCGGCCGCTGATTCACCCCGGGGACGCGCCGCCTGAACCGCGCTACACCCCCTCGCGGGCGCTGGCCGATTTCGTCCGGTGTCGCGATATGACGTGTCGTTTCCCGGGCTGCGATGAGCCGGCCTACCGCTGCGATCTGGACCATACGATCGGCTATCCGGTCGGGCCGACGTGTGCGTCGAATCTGGCCTGTCTGTGTCGAAAACACCATCTGCTCAAGACGTTTTGGGGCTGGTCGGCGCGTCAACTGCCCGACGGCACCCTCATCTGGTCGGCGCCCAACGGGCGGACCTACACCACCTATCCGGGTGCCCGGTTGCTGTTCCCGCAACTGTGTGCACCGACCGCGCCCATCGCCACACCCACGGTCGCCCCGCCAAAGGCCACCGGGCTGACCATGCCACGGCGCACACACACCCGCGAACAGCAACGCCAACACAGCATCGAAGCCGAACGCCGCCTCAACGACCCCTACATCGCCGAACGCAACAAACCCCCACCCTTCTGATATGGGGTGCTGGTTTGTCAAGAGGCAAGGTGAAGCGGCGGCCGTGACGGTTGCCGCGGCCGCCGCTTCGTTGACCAGATGGACTGGCTTGGCGTCGTGTCGACGCTGGGTCAGTCTGATATGCGCGGGTTGGCTACCGCAGGACGGGACTTTCGGCGTGAGCGGATCGCTTGTCTAGCATCGAGGGTAAACACGTTGCAGGACAACGTGTCTCCTCATAGAAGGGACGCGGGTCGCTCGGTCTGACGCGTGCCTGCACCGGTGGTTCCATCTGGACGATTGTGTCGGCGCTCAATCCTCGAGCACCGCCCGCTACCCGCACCAGCCTGCCAGCTCGCGCGCGATCGCGGCGTTGGCGATCACCGGACGTTTGCGGCGCTCGTCGAAGCGCACCCACCGGGTGTGCAGCCGACGATTGGCGGCGTGACTACGGGCACGGACGGCTGGTGTGGCCCTGTCCCAGCAGCGGCGCAGCCGCGGTCCGGGTTGATAGCGCTTACGGTGATGCCAGGCCGATTCGATGAGTAAGCGGCGCACGTGACCGTTGCCGGTCTTGGTCAGACCACCCTGCGTGCGGGTGACTCCCGAGGAGTACTCGCTAGGCACCAGACCCACGTAGGCGCCGATCGTGCGTCCGGTGAAGCGCTGCCAATCGCCGATCTCGACAGCCAACCCGAACGCCGTCAGCGTGGAGATCCCCCGAAGACACTGCAGGCGGTCGGCGACGGCAGTGAACTCCGAATCCGCGGCCAGAGCCGCGATCGCCGTGTCGAGGCGGTCGCGGCGGTCCACGGTGCACAACATCGCATCGAAAGCGGCGTCGAAAGCGGCCTGCAGAGCGCGGTCCTCGAAACGCTTCCGGCGCAACCACAATTCGTGCTTGCCCGTCCACGCCTCACCGCCGTAATAGACGATGCCCTGACGAAGCAGCAGCTTCGAGACCCGATGCCGCGCAGCCATCAGGTCACCGCGGCAATCATCGCGAGCACGGACGAGGTCGCGGGCAGCTTCCTGCTCCACCGTCGGCACGGCGACCGACACCACCTCGCCCAGATGCACCATTCGAGCCAGATGCCGCGCGTCGCGTTTGTCGGTCTTCACGCGATCCCCAGAGGGACGGATCAGTTTCGACGGTGCCGCCACGAGACACTCGGTCCCTGCCGCCGTGAACGACCGCGCCAACCCGAACCCCGTCGGACCCGCCTCGTACACCACCCTCACGGGCCCGGGCAACGACTGCGTCCACCCGATAATCTCCTCGTGGTCAGGGGTCATCCGGCGCTCCACGACCTCACCGGTCTCACCATCCAACGCACACCCAAACACCGAACGCGCGTGCACATCCAAGCCAACACTCGTACGCTGACGGATCACTGGGGCCTCCCAAATCTGTGGCTCTACCGGCCAGGACCACACTCCTGACGGCAACCCACGATCACATTTGAGTGAGGCCCCAGCCCCCCATACCGTCTAGACGGCGACGATCGGGTCGACTACGGGTGGTAGGGCACGCCCACCGCGCGGAAGATGTACTCGGGCGGTACGTCGAACGCCAGCGATCGGCGGGGTAGCCGCATGAGCAGATCCTCGGGCAGCGGCTCCTTGTAGTGCAGCGACAGCTGACCGGAGCAGCGGGCGTCGACTTCTGAGACGTCGACGTCGAGCACCAGACCCGTGGCGGACAGCTCAGCCTTCACACTGCCCTGCTGCGGGGCGTCCCAGCGCTGATCTATGGTGCGGCCCGCCAACTTCGGCACCGACGACAACGTGCCGAGCACTCGTTGATTGGTCAGCACCAGCGAGCCGACGTAGCTCGAGATGCTGCCCTTGGACCGCATGCCGGGCACCCGCCCGGTGAACCGCCGCGTGACGGGAACGAACTCGGCGATGTGCAGGATGCCCTCGGCCTCGACCTCGGCGCGGACATCCTCGGGCAGCTTGCCAATCCCCAGCATCTTCCGCAGAAAGACAGCCATGTACAGCAACCCTACTGGCAGTTCGCAGCGCGGCAGATCGTCCAGGTGGTAGTCCTGGAAGGGTGGTGACACCGCGTAACAACTGGTTGATCGCATCGGCGGTGCTGGGCGTCGCGGTGTTCGCCCTGATGTGGGTCGGCTTCGTGCTGAACTGGGGCTGGCTGGCGGCCATCGACTCGTCGACGCTGAGCATCGGCCACGACTATGCGCTCGGACATCCCGGCTGGGTGACCGCATGGAACGTGTTCTGCACCGTGCTGGGACCGACGGCCTTCCGCCTCGTCGCGTTGGTGTGGATCGTCTTCGCGCTGGCGCGCCGCAACGTGCGTGTCGCGATGTTCCTGTTGATCAGTGTGGAGCTGTCCGGGCTGCTCACCGAGATCGCCAAACTCGCGGCGAATCGGCCCCGCCCCACGACGGCATTGGTGCACGCGCTTTCGACGTCGTTCCCGTCCGGGCACGCGCTCGGCGTGACGGTCGGTGTGCTGGCGCTGCTGACCATCGTGCTGCCCATCGTGAGTCCCCAGGCGCGGGTGTGGCTGATCGCGCTGGGCGCGGTCCTCGTCATCATGATCGGGGTGGGCAGGGTGGTGCTCAATGTTCACCACCTTTCCGACGTCGTCGCCGGATGGGCGCTCGGCTACGCCTATTTCGTCGCGTGCCTGCTCGTGGTGCCGCCGACGCCGCCCGTCACGGTAACGGACGAAACACCGGCAGCGCTCGGTACTTCACGCTGAACGATGCCTCGCTGACCTCCGTGCCGACTTCACCGTCGCGGGCCAACACCGTCGGCCCGTCGACGGCCTTGAAGCTGAACTGCGGCACCCGCATCTCGTGGTAGAGCGGGCTGCGCTCCAGCCGGCCCAGCGCCAGCGCGACGAGGATGCGTGTCCTGCTCAACCGTCGACCGGTCTCCAGGATCCGAACATCCAACAGCCCGTCGTCCATTCGGGTGCGCCGCGACGGCGCGAAACCCGACGGCAGATACGTCGAGTTGCCAAGGAAGAACAGCGAAGTCTGCAGTTCCTTGTTGTCGTAGGCGATGCGCACCGGCTGGTCGTGCCGAAGTGTGTGCAGCATCGCGTACAACCCGGCAAGCGGCTTTCCGATCTTGTGCTCGAGCTTTTCGCGCGTCTGCACGAACGTCGGATACGCGCCGACGCTGGCGGTGTTGATCACCATGTGCCCCTCGTTCAGGCACACCAGGTCGACGCAGGCGACGCATCCGCGCTGCACCGCATCGACGGTCTTGCCGACCGTGTCGCAGCCGATGTCCTTGGCGAAATGGTTGAACGTGCCGCCGGGAAACACCGCCAGCGGTATCCCCGCCTGTAACGCCACACCCGCCGCGCACGCCACCGTCCCGTCACCGCCGCCGACCGCGAGCACTTCGGCGCGCTCCGCCGCCTTGCGCAGCACTTCCTCCACATCGTCGTCTTCACCGAGTTCGACGATTTCGGTCTGCGGCAACGACTCTCGGACCTCGTCGATGATCTTCACGCCGGTGCCGCCGCCCGATGCGGGATTCACCACCAACACCACACCGGCGCCGTCCGGCCGTTCCGGTGTGTCGACCCGCAGCGGATCGGCCGCCGGGATCTTGGTGACCACCACCGGCGGCACCACCCGCCCGCCCAGTACCGCGATACCCGCGCCGATGCCGAACCCCGCGAACACGTCGCCCGGATAGTGCGCGCCCGTCGCCACCCGGGACAACCCGACCAGACCGGCCAGCAACGCCAGGCCCAACCCCAGCGGCGGGCTCTCCAGACCAACTCCGACCGCGAACGCCGCCGCGCTCGCCGAGTGGCCCGACGGCAGCGAGTTCGACGTCGGCGATCGCCGGCCACGCCTGGCGATCGGCACCGACAACCGGTTCGGCCTCGGTCGTACCCAGATCCGCTTGGCCACCTGATTGGTCACCAGGCTGGTCAACGCCAGCGAGACGACTCCGCGCGTCGCGCCGCGCCTGGCTGAAGGGCCGCCGACCGCCCCGATCAGCACCGCGAGCGCGAACCACAGTTTGGAGTGGTCGGCCGTCCTGGTCAGCCTGGGCATGGTGGCGTCCAGCAGCGGACTCGGCGACTCGGCGATCGCCTCGAATACCTCGCGGTCCAAGGTCCCCAGACCCTGTCCGATCTGCCGGACACCACGTAGGCGCCCACGCAAGGGCAGCAAGCTCATGATCTCTACTTATCCCCATCTCGGGGTTCTCAATCGTGTCTGAACCTTGACTTGACCCTAGCTGTGGCACCACTGACCATGGAGGACGTGCGCCGACTGCTGGCTCTGCTGTGCGCGGGAGCCGTCTACCTGACCGCGGCGCCCGTGGCGCTGGCCGAGTACACGCCGTGGTTCGCCCCGCAGGTGGGCAACGCCACGCAGGTGATTTCCGTTGTGGGAGCGGGCGGTTCGTCAGCGAAGCTGGACGTCTTCCAGCGCGGTCCGAACGGATGGCAGCCGCTGCGCGCGGGCATCCCCGCCCACGTCGGCGCGAACGGATTCGCACCTGCGACCCACGACGGCCAGATGAAGACCCCGCTCGGCATCTACACGCTCGACTTCGCGTTCGGCACCGCACCCAATCCGGGCGGCGGCCTGCAATACGTCCAGGTGACACCGGATCACTGGTGGGACGGCGATATGAAGAGCGCGACCTACAACACCATGCAGGTCTGCAAGAAGCAGGACTGCCCGTTCGACACGGCGCCCGCCAGTGGCACCGAGAACCTCGACATCCCGCAGTACAAGCACGCTGTCGTGATGGGCGTCAACAAGGCCAGGGTGCCCGGCAACGGCGGCGCGTTCTTCCTGCACAGCACCGACGGCGGTCCGACTGCGGGCTGCGTGTCCATCGACGACGGCACGCTGGTGGAGATCATCCGCTGGCTTCAGCCAGGCGCGCTGATCGCGATCACCGAGTAGCGGTCAAATGTTAAGCGCGCGACCAGTTTTCAACTTGAAGTTGAGGTTCTCGGTCGACATGGTGGCGTCGTAGGTCCGGTCGTAGCCGGTCTTGCTGATCTTCCATCCGTCCGCGGTCCTGCGGTACTGATCGTGGTAGAACGCGGCGCCGATCAACATGAAGTTGAAGTCCGGCACGATCACCCGGTCCTGCAGGTACCACGTGCCCGACGCCTCGTCTCCGTCGACGGTGATCTCGGGGTGGGTGACGCGGTGCTCGGTGATGATGTTGGCGGGCATCGAGGTCCGCATGAACTCGACGAGTGAGTCCCTGTCGGTGAAGTGGTGCGACTCGCCGATCGATGCGTCGTAGTCACCGATGATGTCCTCGGTCAGCGTGTCGGCGAAGTCGTCCCAGTGCTTGGTGTCGAGCGCACGCAGGTACCGGTACTTGACTTGCTGGATCTCCTCGATGTCGCCCATGGCGACAGGCTACTGAGCAGCAGTCAGATTCCGTGTCGCGGGGCCCTCGAGCAATGTGCCGTCTGGTGCGAAGCGTGAACCGTGCAGCGGGCACTCCCACGACTGGTCGGCGTCGTTCCAGTTGACGATCCCGCCGAGGTGCGGGCACACCGGCGACACCCGATGCTCGACGCCGTCGACGACGCTGCGTGCCTCCAGATCCCATGGCGGGCCGCTGACGACACCACCGCTGTCCGGTGTGCGGTTGCCGATTCGCGTCACCGGGGTGATCCAGCCCCTGGCGAGGTACAGCCCCACTTCCATGTTCAGTTGCATGGCCTTCGGGATGCCCGACAACTCGTGCGGGCTCCAACTGGCGAAAGCCTGCGCCCAGTCCATCCGACCGCCAAGGATGATGCTGGACAACGCCAGCGCCGCAGCCGTGCCGTTGGTCATCCCCCATTTGTCGAAACCCGTTGCGACGAAGATGTTGCCGTTGCCGGGAAGGATCGGACCCACATACGGCAATTCGTCGATCGGCGTGTAGTCCTGCGCCGACCAGTAGTGGGTCTGCATGGCTCCCGGATACGTCTTCTTGGCCCACGCGTCCAGTTCCTGCACCGAGCAGGCCGGGCTCTTCTGATGGCCGACGGGATGCCCCGCGCCGCCGACGATCAACCGATCACCGTCAGCGGTGGGCGCGTAACGCACCGAGCGGGTCGGCGAGTCCGCCGAGATGTACATGCCGCGCGTGATGTTGCCTGGCACCTTGTACGCCATGCAGTACGACCGGCTCGGCTTGAGCCGGGCGAAGAACCCGCCGCGGTCGAGGATCGGGATGCCCGTCGCCAGCACGCATTGCTTGGCCTGTACGTCGAATTCGTCACCGTCGGAGGTGCGTACGCTCAATGTCAGCGCATCGTCCTGGCCCGAAACCTTTTGCACCCGAACGCCTTGCACGAGTCTGCCGCCTCGCTCGTCGAGTTCGACGATCAGACTGTCCAGCAGGGGCATCGGGTCGAACTGCGCTTGGTGGGCAAGCCGGACACCGCCTGCGAACGCGAACGGCACGTCTGCTTCGTCCACCCAGTCCACATCGAGGCCGGCAGCCTTGCAGGCCTCCAACTCCTGACGCACCGACGGCACACCCTTCTCCGACTGTGCATAGGTGTAGGCGTCTTCGCGCTGCACCGAGATGCCGTGCGCCTCGCAGTGGCCGATCAGCCACTCCTGGCCCTCGCGGTTGCCGTCGACGTACTGTTGCGCAGTCTTCGCGCCGTGCTTGCCGACGATCTTCGACATCTTGGTGCCTTGGAGCAGGCTGATCTTCGCGGTCGTGTTGCCGGTCGCGCCCGCACCGGCGGTGTGTGCCTCGAGCACCAGGACGTCCTTGCCTGCCCTGGCCAACAGCACCGCCGTGATCAGGCCGGTGATCCCTGCGCCGACCACCGCGACGTCCACTTGCCGGTTTTCCTCGATGAGCGGATTGGGTGGTTGGGGCTTCTCGATGCGGTTGGCAAGCCACAGTGAACTCATGGTCAAGCCTGTACCCAGGACGGCAAGGACGAAACCCCGGCGCCGGTGGTAGCTCGGTAACTCTCCGATGTGAGCGGACGCGATCGTCGCCGCTGAAACACCCGTCAATTCAAGTCCGGCCATGGCGTCCAATGTCGTTGCTGCACAGCGTGGCAATGTTCACACGCGGTGAACGAGAACACCGAATCCTGTGCGGCAGCTATGCGGTTGACTCCAGCCGGCTGGCAAAGCAGCCCAAAAAGCGGAGTGTCTAACGAGATTGGTGTTGTCGGCCCGCTATGGTGTCCTCCGTTATGAGCGACCCGTTGGGGTTGTCGATCGGGACGACCAACCTGGTCGCGACACTAGTCGGCAATCAACCAGTGATCAGGCGCTCGGTGTTGACCGTATTCGGCAACGCTGCGCCAGAAGTCGGCGTGCTGTCAGCGCACGCCGGCGGCATCGTGCTGAGCGGGTTCGTGGAGCGGGTCGGCGATCGGGTGCCACTGGTAGCGCCCGACGGGTCGTCGCATTCCGCCGATTCGCTACTGGTCGACGCCCTGCAGGCGATGGTGGTGGCCACCGGCGGCCAACCGTCGCCGCAGACCGCGATCGCGGTCCCGGCGCACTGGGGCACGTCGACGATGTGGGCGCTGCGCAACGCGCTGCGGGCCAACTCGACGTTGTCGCCCAACGGGGTGCCTGCCCGGTTGGTCTCCGACGCCGTCGCGTCGCTGACCGCTCTGCACGCCAACCCGGGCCTGAGCGCCACCGGCGTGGTGGCGCTGCTCGACTTCGGCGGCGGCGGCACCAGCATCACGCTGGCGGACGCATCGGCGGGGCTCGCACCGATCGAGGACACCACCCGCTATGCCGACTTCTCCGGTGATCAGATCGATCAGGCGCTGCTGAACCATGTGCTGGCGGGCATCGCCGCCGCGGGCGGCATCGATCCCGCCGCCACCGCCGCGGTCGGCTCGCTCGCCCGGTTGCGGGAGGAGTGCCGCGGCGCCAAGGAGCGACTGTCCGCCGACACGGTCACCGAACTGATCGCCGACCTGCCGGGGTACCGGTCGGGTGTGCGGGTGACGCGCTCGGAACTGGAGAGCCTGATCGCCGATCGGCTGTCCGGCGCACTCGCCGCGTTGGATAATGCGTTGGAGCGCAACAGGATCGGCTGGCCCGATGTGTCGGCGGTGGTCACCGTCGGCGGTGGTGCCAGCATCCCGATGATCACGCAAAGGCTGTCCGAGCATTCACGGGCCCAGGTGATGACCACACCGCAACCGGCGCTTGACGCGGCGGTCGGGGCCGCGCTGATCGCGGCCTACGGCGCCGAGTCCGACCTGCAGACCGGGATGGCGCCGGGCATCCCCGCGGAGGTCACCGCTGCGCTCGATGCGCCGGCGTCGTCGACGTTCCGCGCGCTGGCATGGTCGCAGGACGACGACAGCACCGACGATGTCGTGCCCTACACCGGTGATGTCTACGACCCACCGACCACCGGCGCGCGTCCGCAGGTGCAGTACGTACCGCCCACCGAACCCATCGAAGAGCAGCGCAGCAGCTGGAACCGACTGCCGCAGTTGATCTTTGGACTGGCCGCCGTGGTCGCGGTGATAGCCGTCGGCGGGGTGGCGGTGGCATTGACCAGCGCCAGCGACAGCACCAAGGCCACCGATCCGCCGAAGACCGCCACCTCGGCTCCGCCGCCGCCACCACCGCCCACCAGTGCTGCACCGCCGCCGCCGTCGGCTCCGCCGCCGACCGAGACCGTCACGGTGACCAGCGAGGCACCGCCGCCACCGCCGTCCACGACGACGTACGTACCGCCGGTGACGACGACGACGCATTTCACCACCACGACAACTCCGCCGACGACAACCACGACCACCACCACGTCGCCGACGACGACTACCACCACCACGACGACGACCACCACCACCACGACGACCACCACGACGGTGCCGATGACCACGACCTACATCAAGGTGCCGTTCGTGCCGGTTCCGATCCCGATCCAGGTGCCGCAGACGCAGACGCCGCAATACCAGCCGCCGCCGTACGAGCAGCCTCCGTACCAGCAGCCGTATCCCTATCCGCAGGAACCGCAGTACCTGCAGCCTCCGCAATTCCCTTAGACGGCAGCCTTTTCGACGTTGCGGGGATGGTGGCATGCCGCGACGTGTGCCGCGGCATGTTCGAGCAGAGCGGGCTCGTCGGTGGTGCAGACCTCAGTGGCCCACGGACAGCGGGTGTGGAAGCTGCAACCGGGCGGCGGATCGATCGGGCTTGGCACATCGCCCTGCAGCACGAGGCGCTCGCGCGCGGCGTTGAGTTTCGGATCGGGGATCGGCACCGCCGACAGCAGCGCGTTCGTGTACGGGTGTATCGGCTTGCGGTAGAGGTCCTCGGTCTCCGAGTTCTCGACCACCTTGCCCAGATACATCACCGCGACGCGGTCGGATACGTGCCGGACCACGCCGAGATCGTGGGCGACGAACAGATATGACAGACCGAACTCGTCCTGGAGTTCCTTGAGCAGGTTGATGATCTGCGCCTGCACGGACACGTCGAGCGCCGACACCGGTTCGTCGGCGACGATGAACTTGGGCTGCAGCGCCAAAGCCCTTGCGATACCGATGCGTTGCCGCTGCCCACCGGAGAATTCATGCGGGTAGCGGTTGTAGTGCTCGGGGCTCAGCCCCACTCGGTCCAGCAGTTCCTGCACTCGGCGTTTCAACGCGGCACCCGTGGCGATGCCGTGCAGTTCCAGCGGATCGCCGATGATCTGGCCGACCCGCTTGCGCGGATTCAGCGACGCGAACGGGTCCTGGAAGATCATCTGCATCTGCCGTCGCAGCGGGCGCAGGTCGCGCCGCGACCGGCCCACCAACTCCTCGCCGAGGAACCGCACCGACCCCGACGTGGGATGCGTCAGTTGCAGGATTGCCCGGCACAGCGTCGACTTGCCGCATCCGGATTCGCCGACCAGACCGAGGGTTTCACCCTCGCGCAGCGAAAGACTGACACCGTCGACGGCGCGTACCCTGGCGACTTCGTGGTCGACCACCACCCCGGCCTTGATGGGGAAGTGCTTGACGAGGTCGGTGACCTCCAGCAGTACATCGCCCTTGCTCACGGAATCACCTGCGTCCGACGCGATTTCTTGTCCTCGGGGTCCAGCCAGCACCGGTCGAGATGTGTTCCACCCGCCCGCGGTTCCAGCGTCGGGAGTTCTGCGCACTTGTCGAACTCGTGCGGACAGCGCGGTGCGAACCGGCAGCCTGTCGGCGGGGCCAGCAGTGACGGCGGCTGTCCCGGAATCTGGGCCAGCCGATCGGTGCGGGTCTGGTCGAGACGCATCAGCGAGCCGAGCAGCCCCCACGTGTAGGGGTGCTGCGGGTCGTAGAACGTCTCGTCAAGCGTTGCGTTCTCGACGATCTGGCCGGCGTACATCACCAGCACCCGGTCGGCGATCTCGGCGACCACCCCGAGGTCGTGGGTGATCAGGATGACGGCGAGGCCGCGCTCGCGGTTGAGTTGGTCGAGCAGGCGCAGGATCTGCGCCTGCACCGTCACGTCCAGCGCGGTGGTGGGTTCGTCGGCGATCAGCACATCCGGTTCGAGCGCGAGCGCCATCGCGATCATCACGCGCTGCCGCATGCCGCCCGAGAACTCGTGCGGATAGTGCCGGACGCGGCGTTCGGGGTTCGGGATGCCCACCGACCGCAGCAGTTCCACCGCGCGTTCCGCCGCTTCGCGTTTCGACACGTCGCGGTGCGCCCGGACCATCTCGGCGATCTGGTCACCGACCCGGTAGACCGGGTTCAGCGACGACATCGGGTCCTGGAACACCATCGCGATCTGCTCGCCGCGGATGTCCCGCAGTTGGTCGTCGGACATGCCGTTGAGCTCGCGGTCGCGGTAGCTGACCGATCCGGTGATCCGCGCGTTGGGTGCGCGAGTCAACCCGGTGATCGTCTGCGCCGTAACACTTTTCCCGGAACCCGATTCGCCGACGATGGCCAGCACCTCGCCGGCCTGCAGCTCGAACGAGACGCCGCCGACGGCTTGCACCACACCGTCTTCGGTGGCGAAGCTGACCTTCAGATCGTCCACCTTGAGGATGGTGCTCACGCTGGGGCCGCCTCTCCGAGCCGGATGCGCGGATCGAGCACGGCATACGCGATGTCGACGATCGTGTTGAACAGCACGATGAAGAACGCGCCGAACAGCGTCACGCCGATCAGCGGCGGCAGATCCAGGCTGCGGATCGCCTCACCTGCGTAGAGGCCGACACCGTTGAGGTTGTACACCGTTTCGGTGAGGATGGCGCCGCCGCCCACCACCATGCCGAAGTCGAGGCCGAACAGCGTGACGACCGGGATCATCGAGTTGCGCAGCACGTGCCGGATCCGCACCTGCCGCTCGGACAGCCCCTTGGCGCGCGCTGTGCGCACATAGTCTTCGTTCATCGCGTCGAGCATGTTGGAGCGCAGCAGTCGGCTGTAGAACCCGACGTAGAGCACGGCGAGGGTGAGCCACGGCAGGATCAGGTGGTACGCCCACTGCGCGGGATCGTCGGTCAGCGGCACATAGCCGCCGGTCGGGAACGCCTGCACTTTGAACGTGAAGAAGTACAGCAGGATTGCGGCCAGCCAGAACACCGGCATCGAGATCCCGACCAGCGACAGGATGGTCAGCGCGCGGTCGGTGATCTTGCCCGCGTGTACCGCGCTCATGTAGCCGAAGATCACCGCGAGCACCATCCAGATCACCGCCGCCCCGATGCAGAGCGAGAACGTCGCGGGCACACCGTCCCAGATCTGCTGGACGACGTTGCGGTCCTTGGCGTACGACATCAATTGTCCGGTGAATATCTGCCGCATCATCGTCAGGTACTGAATCGGCAGCGGCTGATCCAATCCGAGGTCGGCACTGACCCTGGCGATCAGCGCCGGATCGGCGTTCTTACCCGCGATCCGCGCCGCCGGGTCGGAATTGGGAATCACGTTGAAGATCAGGAACACGATCACCGAGATCGCGAACAGCACCGCGATCATGCCGAGCAACCGGCGGGCGACGAAACGAGCCATCAGTGCTCCAGCCGGATTTTCGCGCGCGGATCCAGCGCATCACGCAGCCCGTCGCCGAACACGTTCAGCGACAACACCGTCGCGATGATCATCAGACCGGGGACGATCGTCAGATGCGGTGCGGTGTAGATCATTTCGTAGCCGTCAGCGATCATGGTGCCCCACGACGCGTTGGGTGGGCGGACGCCAGCGCCGAGGAACGACAGTGCGGATTCGAGCAGCATGTTGTTGGCGATGTTCAACGTGAAGAACACGATGATCGTCGAGATGACGTTCGGCAGCAGTTCGGAGAACATGATCCGCAGCGGACCCTTGCCCTGTGCGACGGCGGCCTCGATGAACTCCTTCTCCCGCAGCGCCAGGATCTCGCCCCTGATCGGTCTCGCCATGTACGGCACGTACACGAAGCCGATGATCAGGATCGGGATCCAGATCGAATCACCGGCGATCGCAAGGGGTCCGAGCTTCAGCCCGCCGATGGCCAGCGTGGTGCCCAACGCGATGCCGAGCAGCAGCACCGGGAAGGCCCAGATGACGTCCATCACCCGGGACAGCACCGAGTCGATCCAGCCGCGGTAGTAGCCCGCGAGCAGCGCGACGATCACGGACAGCACCGTGGTGACGGCGGCGGCCGCAAGCCCGATGTAGATCGACGTGCGCCCGCCGTACATCAGCCGCACCATCACGTCGCGACCGTTCTGGTCAGCGCCGAGCAGATACTGCCCGTGCAGGCCCGGCCCGATCGGGGTGCCGTCGGTGCCGACCACGTTCGTCGGCTGACCGTCGATCAGCACCTTCTCGGTGATGTGGTTCTCGTTCGGGCCGGTGTGCGCGACGTGCTGCGCCCACAGCGGTGCGGCCAGGCAGAACAACACGATGAGCATGAAGACGCCGCCGCAGAACAACGCCATCTTGTTGCGCCGCAGCCGAAGCCAGGCCAGATACCAGGGGCTGCGCCCCTGGATCTGTGAGGCGGGCACACCGGAGGGAAGCGGCGGTTCTCCTGGGATCTCCAGTTCGCCGACAGTAGCCGTCATCTTCTACTTGATCTACTTGATCGCGAAGGACGAGTAATCCTGGTTGAACAGCAGATGGTGATAGGACTTGTCGAAGTCCATCCGCTCCGACAGGAACGTGGTGAACTGCTCGTTGCCGTACGGCGCCCAGACCGCCTGCTCCATGTATGCCTTGTCGAGGTCCGCGTACTGCTGCTCAACGCCACCGTCGCCGATCAGCTTCGTCAACAACTCGTCCTGCTTGGCGTTGTTGGCGGGGATGTTGACCCGCGAATAGTTGTTGCCGTTGGTGGGCAGGATGCTGTCGCCGTGCAGTAGCGGGCGGAAGAAGTCGTCGGGATGCGGGAAGTCCTGGAACCAGTCGGCGAATCCGGTGTCCACATCCGGGGTCGACTGGTTGCCGATGGTCGTCCAGTACACGTCGCCCGCGATCACCTTCAACGTCGCGTTGAAGCCCAACTGAGTGAGCAGGTCGTGGTAGTACTCGCCGATCCGCTTGCGGTCGGGTTCGTCATCGGTCCACACCGTGATGGTGCGGTCGGTCGGATTGGCCTCTGCGATCAACTGTTTGGCCTTGTTCATGTCGGGGCCGGGATACAGCTTGTACTCGGAGTACCCGGGCATCCCTGGCGGCAGGATCTGCTGAGTGGGATGCAGGCGGCCGCCGAAGATGCGGTTCAGCGCCTCGGGGTCGATGGCGTAGTTGATCGCCTGGCGCACCTTGAGGTCGTTGAACGGCGCGCGTTCGGTGTTCATGAAGAAGTAATAGGTGTTGATCGAGTCTTCCATTCGGAACCGATTGCCGTAGCGCGACTTGACCTCCTGCAGGCGGTCCGACGCAGGCGGATCGACCATGAAGTCGACCTTGTTCTGCTCGATGTCGGTCACCTGCGCGCTGTTGTTCTTGTTCTCGGTGACCGTGATCTTGTCGACACCTGCGTCGGCCACCTCGGTGGCGCCCGCGTCCTTGACGGTCTTGAAGTTCGGGTTGCGCTCCATGGTCAGCGTGCGGGGCGCGTCCACCTTGCTGATCATGAACGGGCCACTGGAGGGCGGCGGATTGTTGGTCGCGTCCTTGTCCAGCGGCGTCGTCTGCGGGATCGGTGCGGCGAACATCAGTCCCAGGATGTTCTCGAAAGTGCCGTTGGGCTCGGTCAATTCGATGGTGATGTCGCCGGTGTTGTCGTCGGTCTTGATGCCGCTGATGGTCTGCGCCTTGCCGTCGGCGTAGTCCTTGGCGCCGACGATGACGTCGTAGAACACCGAACCGCCGGAATCGGCCTTGAACAGCCGCTGAATCGCATAGGTGAAGTCGGAAGCCTTGATCGGCGATCCGTCGGAGTACTTCATGTTCGGCCGCAGTTTGAGCTTGTACGTCTTACCGTCGGGCGAGATGTCGGGCATCTTCTCGGCCAGTCCCGGCACCACCTGGGTGCCTTCCTTGCCCTTGGCGTGCTTGTAGGTCAATAGCGGGGTGTAGACGTTCCACAGCACCTCCCAGCCCTCGAGGGTGTAGGAAAGCTGCGGATCGATGTAGTCAGGGAACGATGTCATCGCGACGTTGATATCGCCGCCGCCGCCACCCCCGCCACCGCCCTTGTCGCTTCCGCATGCCGCGACACCGAACGCTGCCAGTGGGGTTATGCAGGCAATTGCGACAACTTTGCGCAGTGTGTTCATCTCGCTCCCTGTGGCTCACGTGTGGGGTGACTCCCCTAAAGCTGTACGCCTTTTCATCGGCTGAGAAGCCATCTTGGAGGAAAATTTCCTGAGGGCAAGTCGAGCGTTTTCGAACATTTCTTGTGTTCGTTTGGCCCACCACCAGCGTCAATTTTTCGGTATTTCAGTCCGGCGAAGTTAACTGTGTCATGATCACCGCAGGGCTACGCCGAGTTCCTCGGCGGCTACCGGTTGTCAGAAATCGGCTAGTTGCGAGGCCAATAGATAGGAAAGAACATGGAGTCATCCCGCTTGTCTCGCCGACTTGCGGCTGTTGCCGGAGGGGCGGCCATCGTCGCCATGGTGGGCCTGACGGCGTCGTGCGCCAAGGAGGAGGAAAAGGCGCCCGAGACCACCACGACCACGACGACGACCACCACCGCACCGGCAACCACGGCGCCTCCGACCGCTCCGCCACCGACGACTGGCGAGAAGAGCATCGACCCGACCGGCGGCAACCTGTTCACGCCGCCGGTGAAGGCACCGCCGGCCCCGACCGAGCCACCCGGCGTTCACCGGAACAACGGATAGGACCGCATCATGGCAACACTTTTCTCGACTCGCCGATTCGCCGCTGTGGCGGGCCTGTCGGCGATCGTCGCAATGGGTGCGATGACGGCCGCATGCGCCAAGGAAGAAGTCAAGGCGCCCGAAACCACGACGACGACCACCACCACGACCGCAACGACCGCCACCTCGGGAGCGGGCGCGCCGTCGGCGCCGTCGGAGAAGAGCATCGACCCGACCGGCGGTAACCTGTTCACTCCGCCCGTTCAGGCCACCCCGGCGCCGAATGTTCCGCCTGGCCAGCATCCCGGTATCAACGGCGTTCCGTAAGCGCCGGATTCGGGTGCGTCACCGCCTGCTGGCGATCGTCGCGGCGGGGGTGCTGGTGCTTGCCGCCGGTGTCTATACGCGGGTTCCCGACCAGCAACCGGGTATTCGTGGCCCGATGGCGTTGTTGCTTGCCAGTTCAACGGATCTCGGGCCGTCCCGGGACGGTAGTGTGCAACTGACGGCTGCGCTGTCCGACTCGGTTCGGCCTGCCGCGTTGTTCGAATGGGCCGGTGCACAACGCATGTGGGTGCGGTGGCGGCCCGGCGACGCGTGGGCGGTCATCGAGGGTGCGGCTCAGGATGTGGCAACCGCGTTCGGTGTGCCGGTGCACGACTACCGTGGACGCAAGGGGCAGGTGTTCTACGCGTCGCCGCAACAGCCCGCGGTGCCCGAACCGGTGCGCGGCGTGGTCAGCGAACTGGGCCGCATCCTCGGCTACACCCCGCACCGCGAGGCGTCGCCGGGGATTTTGCCGCTGGATGTGCCGAGCGGCGGGTTGGGGCCGAAGGCATTGCTGGAGGCCTACAACGCCAACCCCCTTGCCGCCGCTGGCTTCACCGGCAAGGGCGCGACCATCGTGTTCTTCGAATTCAGTGGATACGACCAGAAAGACCTCGACGCGTTCGCGGACTCGTCCGGACTGCCGCGGTTCACCCCTGTGCTGGTCGGCGGTCAGCCGGGACCGTCCGGCGCCGAGACCGTGATGGATCTCGAAGTGGCACATGCCATTGCGCCCGACGCGACGAAGGTGGTGGTCAACGCCAGACCCACCGTCGAAGGCGACGGGGCATACGAAAAGATCGGGCAGTTGTTCGAGTCAGTCGATCGGCAGTTCCCCGGCGCGGTGTGGAGTCTGTCGATCGGCTGGGGGTGTGATGCGCTGCTGAAGGCCGCGGACCTGGCTCCGGTGGAGGGCGCGCTGGCCACCGCGCAGAAGCACGGCACGTCGGCGTTCGACGCTAGCGGCGACACGGCGAGCCTTGAGTGCAAGGGCGGTGACGAGTGGGCATCGCCGCCCGGCCCGGATGACATTGGACTGGATGCGATTTCGTCGCTGCCCGCGATGACGTCGGTCGGCGGGACCACCCTGTCGACCGACCAGAACGGCGGTTGGATGGGCGAACGCGCCTGGGTCGATTCGCCGCTGTCCCAAGGCACCAGCGGTGGCGTGTCGGCGCTGTTCAACCGTCCGGCGTGGCAGCGCAACATTTCGGTGGAACGCGACATCAAGCAGCGTCGCCTGGCCCCTGACGTGTCCGCCGTCGCCGACCCGTTCACCGGTGTGCGGATCGTGTTCAATCAGCAGGACGCGGTCGGCGCGGGCACATCACAGGCCGCACCGATCTGGGCCGCGCTGACGGTGTTGATGAACCAGTACCTGGTCGCCAACGGCGGACACCAGCTGGGCAACATCAACCCGCTGCTCTACCGGGTGGCCGCCGGTGCGAACCGTCCTGCGTTCCGCGACATCAGTTTTGGCGGCAACGCCGTCGACCTGTCGCAACCCGGATACGACATGGTGACGGGTCTCGGCAGCCCCAACGTCGACTTCCTGGTCCGGGATCTGCTGGAGATCCAGAGGGGCGTCGCGCCGCGATGATGCACTGCCCGGTCTGTGACGCGGAGGTGCCTGCGGCCGCGTTCTGCGGTACCTGCGGCACACACCTTCCTGCGGAGCGCGGTGAGCGCAGGGGCCGCCTGCGCATGAGCGCATCAGCGGCGGCACCGGGTGAACACGTGCTGCGGTTGTCGATTGCGAGCACCCTGTTTCCGCATCTGCCGCACCGCTCGCGGGCACCGTTTCGGGCGGCGATGGCGCTGGCGTTCCTGGCGTTGGTGGTATTCGGGCTGCTGCGCTGGCAAGCGCCCCTGATCGCGCTGTCCGCTCTTGCGCTTCCATTGCTGTTCGCCATGTACCTGCGCGCGGCGGATGTCGACGACGATCTGCCCGCCATGGCGTTGATCCTGACTGTGCTGCTCGGGGTGGGGTTCGGAGTGGGTTGGGGGGTGCTGAGCGGAGGACTCATCGCCGAGCGCTACGACGTCGCATTCGGCGACGTCGAGGTCGACGCCGCCACCGTCCTCACCGGACTCGGGGTAGCGCTGCTGACCGCCGTCCTCTCGTTGCTGCCCGCGGTCGTGGTGCGGTTGACCCGGCCGCCAGCGCGAGAGTCGTTGAACGGGTTCGCCATTGGCGCGTTGGGAGCCATCGCGTTCACCGCGGCGGGCACCCTCACCCGGTTCGCGCCCCAATTCGCCACGGGCCCGAAGGTGGACGCCGCGCGGCCGATCACCGAACTCCTTGTTCAGGCGGCGATTCTCGGCGTCGCCCTCCCGTTGACCGCCGCGGCGCTCGGCGGACTGTTCGGCGGGGCGCTGTGGTTCACGCCGCCCGCGGGCAGCAGTCGGCGACCGGCGGTGGTGCTGCTCGCGGCGAGTGCCGCAGCGGCCCTGCTGCTGTACAGCCTTCTCGGGGTGATGGAGTCACTGCCCTTCTTCGAAGGACTGCATCTCGGACTGCACTTGGTGATCGCGGCGATCGCCTTGCTGGCCCTACGGATCGGGCTGCAGGCGATGCTGCTGTACGAGGAGCGCGACCCGCAGGCACCCGATCGGCATGTGTTGTGCCCGCACTGCGACCATGTGGTGCCGGACACGGCTTTCTGCCCGAACTGCGGGGTGGCCGCGCGTGCCTCGTCGCGGACGGCGCGCCAGCAACGGCGCGCACCCCCAAGCGCACCCGTGACCCGACCGGGTTACGCGATGCCGGCGGGCTCGTATGAGACCGCGCCGACCCGACACATCACTCATGCCAGGGTGTTGACGGGTCTGGGGGTCGGCACTGCCGTCGTGGCCGCCGCGGCGGTCGCGGTGTCGGTGCTGGCGACGCCCGAGTCGCCGAAGTTCGTGTGTCCGCCCGATTGTGGGCAGCCGCCGATCGGCGAACCCGTCGAAACGAACCCGTGGTTCATGTCGAGCGACGGCAGGTTCTCCGTCCAATATCCCCGCGCGGGGACGGCGTATGAGGTGACGTTCGATCCCGACGGGGTGAACGTGGACTTCACCGCGGGCGACACCGGCAGGATGCAGTTCTTCGGACTTCCCGCCAACGGGCGCACTTCCAAGCAGATCGCCGAACAGCTGATCGGGGAGAAATATCCGGACGCCACAACGGATTACGAGATACCCAACGCCATGGTCGGCTATCAGCCCGGCTACGGGGTGGTCAAAGACGCCTACCCGCAGGACTCGGCGGGCACCTTCACACGGCTGAGGCTACTGGTGATGGTGGCGATCAAGAAGAACTACGCGTTGGTGGCGGCGGCGATCGGCCCCTACCACGAATTCAGCCCGAGCTTCGGCAGCGGCCACCCGTCGGGGGTCAACATGCAACTGGCTCTGGACATGGGCAAGTACGTGAACAGCTTCATCTGGCGCGACAACTCGCACCGTTAATTGCCGTAGCCGTACTGCGGTTCGTGGAATCGGTTGATGATCGGGATGCGTTCGATGATCCGGTCGCGCAACCGCGGCTGCGGCGGCGGCGCTGGCGGCACGTAAACCGGCGCGGGCGCGGGCGGTACGTAGTTCGGCGCGGGCGGCACGGACGCCGGTTCGGGCGCAGGCGCTGCGGGCGGCGGTACGACCATCGGGATGGCGTCCGGCACATCCGGCAGTGGCGCTGCGGCCTCGACGATGGGATGGGCCTCCGGAACCGGCTGCGGCGCAGCGGATGCGGGCGCAGCCTGAGCGGAAGGCGCGGCGGATGGCTTCGCGGGCGGCTCGACCGTGGCGGCCGCATCCCGTTGTGCCACAACCGTTTCCCGGTCGGGCGTCAGCCCGATACCGAGCACGGCGGACAGCGAAACGACTAACGCGACGGCCGCCGCCGCCACCACCGACGTCAGCGCGGCGGTCCGCGACGGCATCCGCCACTTTCGAGACGGGGCGGTCAGAGTGTTGACCGCCCCGGCCGACGCCAGCGCGGCGCCCCTGGCCAGCGCGAGGTCGGCTTCGGCCGCGGTGATCACCGGCACGCCCGCCCCGTCGAATGACGCGGCGATGGCATCGAGGTCGCCTGCCGAACCGAGCACGAAGATCGACTCGGGTCGGGCGGCGTGGCGGTCGAGGGTGGCGAAGATCTCGTCGGCCGTCGGTTCGACCCGGTCCGTCGTCACCCCGGCCGCACCCACCACGGTGAGCAGTGCGCCGTCGGGTTCGAACAGGCAGACAGCCACGTCGGTGAAGCCGCCCCGATCGGCGATACCCGCCGCCAGCGCGTCGGCGGCCTCCTCGTCGGACACGGTGATGACGTTGTACAGACCGCGTTCGGTCAGCGCGTCGAGCAGGGTGGATGCGGCCGCCTCGGCCTCATTTGCCCAGGTGATCCCGACGGCGTGCAGTCTGTTGTCGCCCACTGCGGTCAGCACGTCGTCGAGGGTGTCGAAATCCACCGCGTCGCGACTGATTGTGGCGCCCTCGGCCGACGTGCCTTCTACCAGCACCCATCGGACGTCTGCCGAGCTGATCGACAGACCGAGTACGAGGTCCACCTGGTTTGCTCCCCGATCCGGACAAATCGGTTCCGAGCCTACCGCTCTAATCAAATTCTCAAAAACCGTCGGTAAATCGCGCGCGGCCCCGCGTTGTGCCTCTAGGGTTCGAGTCGTGCCTCAGATGGATCGTCGCAACCTGATGTTGATGGCCGGGCTCGGTGCGCTGGCCGCCGCTATCCCCCTACCGGAAGCCGGGGCCGCGCCGCCAAGCGGTGATCCCGGCCGGTACATCTTCTCGGACGAGTTCGACGGACCCGCCGGATCGGCGCCGAACCCGGCGAACTGGACGGTGCAGAGCTGGCAGGACGATGTCTTCCCGCCGGTCGAGGGCATCTACCGCGACGACCGCCGCAACGTGTTCCTGGACGGCAACTCCAACCTGGTCCTGCTGGCCACCCAGGAGTTCGGCAACTACTACAGCGGCAAGGTGCGGGGCAACTGGCGGGTGCCGATCAACACCACCTGGGAGGCGCGGATCAAGCTCGACTGCTTGTTCCCCGGGCTGTGGCCCGCGTTCTGGGCGGTGAACGAGGATCCGCTGCCCGACGGCGAAGTCGACATGTTCGAGTGGTACGGCAACGGGGACTGGGCGCCGGGAACCACGGTGCACGCCGCGTCCAATGGCAAGACCTGGGAAGGAAAGTCGATTCCCGGGATGGTCGACGGCGCCTGGCATACCTGGCGGATGAATTGGGGCGAGGACGGTTTCAAGTTCTGGCGGGATTACACGGACGGCGCGAAGCCGTATTTCACGGTGCCGAACAAGCCGATCCCCGTGCACGGCAATGTGACCGACCTGCGGTGGCCGTTCAACAATCCCGGCTATTGGCTGTCGCCGATGTTCACCCTCGCGGTCGGTGGGGTCGGGGCAGGCGACGCCGCGTTGGGTACCTACCCGGCCGCGTATCTGGTGGACTACATCCGCGTCTGGTAGCTATTTGGTCGCCTTGATCACCTGAACCAGGTTGAACGACCAACGGTCGACGAACTGGAAGCCGAGGCTGTTGGGCACCGCGTATGCGGGCGTATCGGAGAACCGCTGGCCCGGCGTGTCCGCCTGGGTGATGATCCACACGACACGGCAGTCGCTGAGCGGTCCGGCGGTGGCCTCGGGGATCAGGTTGGTGTCGAAGACGTTGTTGAGGTCGGTCGCTCGCTGCCACAGGCTCAGGTCGACCAGCTTCCGGTAGGCGTCAGGCCGCGCGGCCAGCAACGGCCGCATCGGTGCGGGCATGAACGTCACGGTGTCGTTGACGAGCAGGCAGTCACCCGCGGTGGCTTTCGCGGCGATCAGGTCGGCCACCTGGCTGTAGTCCATTCCGTACTTCGCGTACGGACCACGTTGCACGAGAAGGTAATTCGGCGCGGCAGCGATCGCCAAGACGCTCACCACAGCCGCCGCCACCCACGGCTTGACGGCCAGTGCGCCGATGCACACCCCCAACACCAATGCGACCGCAGGCGCGGTGAAGCACAAGTAGCGGGGGGTGTAGATCGGGTTCACGACCGCCGACCAGATGAGGATCACGGCGGTCGGAAGCACCAGCCATGCGGCCGCCAAGGCGAGTAGCCGCCGGTCTGGCTCCGCTGAGGTGAACAGCCACACCGCGACCGCCGTCGCCACCACGAGCGCCGACACGATCGTGAACGGCGGGCTCCTCTCGAAATACTGCTGGATCGTCACGTCCTCGAGCGTGCGTCGGCCCACGGGCGCGATCCAGACGATCTGGTGCACCTGACCGAACGCCTCGCGCACGAAGGGGGCCAACACCACACACGCCAGGCCCGCCGCGACGCCGAACCGTATCAACGTCTTGCGGCCGGGTCGGTATAGGCAGAGGAATGCGATGTGCGCCAACAACATCAGCGCGAGATAGATGTCGAGCAGAGTCGAAGCCGCGAACGCGATGCCGTACGCCACCCAGATCCGCGCGTCGTCGCGGCGAAGAGCGACGACGAACAACAGCGTCAGCCAGACCGCGGCCGCCATCGTCATCGCATACGGCCTGGCTTCGATGCCTGCCCACGTCGATCGGGGCAGGATTCCGCAGATCACTCCTGCGCTCACCGCGACGGTGCGCGACGAGAACTGCTTGGCCAACACCACCACGCCTGCCGCCGCTGCGCCGACGGCCAATCCGCTGGGCGCACGCGACCAGAACTCCGTTGGCGGAAACAGTTGGAACCAGCCGTGCATCACCAGGTAGTACAGGCCGTGGACGGCATCCACATTGCCCAACATCTGCCACAGCGCAGGCAGCGACCGGCTGTAGGAAGCCGAGATGGTCGCCGCTTCGTCGTACCAGAACGACGGTCGGCCCGCACCTGCCAGGCTCACCGCGGCGGCCAGCACCCCGACGACCAGTGGGTCGAGCACGGCCGGCCTCAGTCTCATCAGACGGCTATGTTGCCAGAGCCTTCGTCGTAGCCTGAGTGCGTGGGGAGGAGGCTGCGAATCCTCGTCGTCGGCGCTGGCGTCGGCGGCATCTCCGCAGCCAGGGGATTACTGCGCGACGGACACGACGTCACCGTCGTCGAACAGCGCCCGGACACCCAGCCCGGCGGCGGGGCCGTCACGATCTGGCCCAACGGTGCGACGGTGCTGCAGCAGCTCGGTGTCGACATGACCGGGGCAGGCCAGCGGCTGTTCAGCGTGCGGGTGATGACGTCGACGGGCCGCCCGCTTGTCACGCTGGACCTGACGGCGATCGTGCAACGGCTCGGCGCGTCGGTCCGGATGGTGCCGCGGCGCGTGCTGCTCGAACGCCTGCTCGAGGGCTTCCCGACCGACCGGATCCGATTCGACCGGCGCGCCGCCACGATGTCCGCATCTCGCGACGGGGTGCGCGTGGAGTTCGAGGACGGCGGTGCGGCAGATGCTGATCTGCTCATCGGCGCGGACGGTCTGCATTCGAAGGTGCGAGACGTCGTCGGGGCGCGCGACGCGGAGCCGACGGGTTGGTGTAGCTGGCAGGGGTTGGCCACCCTTGCCGACCTCACCGACAAGCACGTCGCACTTTTGGTCATCGGCGAGCACGGGAACCTCGGGCTGTGGCCCGCGGGCGGATCCGAGGTGCAGTGGTGGTTCGACCTGCCGTGGTCGTTCGGCTTCGTCAGACCCGAATCGCCGATAGCCGTTCTCCGCCAACACTTCACCGGATGGTGCGACGCGGTCGACGGGTTGCTGGCCACGCTGACCGACGCCGATCTGGCCGATTCGCCGTACCCGCACTTCCGGCATCCGGTGCCGGGGCCAGGCCGCGGTCCGCTGACGCTGCTTGGCGACGCCGCGCACACGATGCCGCCGACACTCGCGCAGGGCACCAATCAGGCGCTGCTCGACACGATGGTGCTGTGCAAGGCGCTCGCGGATGTGCGCGGCGATCCGTCGAAAGCGTTGCGCTGGTACGAAAAGACGCGGCGACGCAGCGTATCGGCGGTGTCGCGGGTGACCGCACTGCAGGTGTCGCACACCGAGGCGGTGCTCAGGCCGGCGGCGGTGATCCCGGACCGCTACATGACGTGGGCGCTGACGACCTTCCTCGGCTCGGTGAGTCACCGCCGGATCTCCGCGGAGGTCAGCAGGGATCTCGCGGCCATGCCGAGCTCATGACCGCCGACCCGGTGACGGTGCGCGGCGCCATCGATGCGCCGTCGCGCTGGCTCTGGTTGGTCAAGTGGTGCGTGCTTGCGGTGCCGCACTACCCGATCTTGATCGGCCTGTATCTGGTGTATCCCTTCTCGACTTTCGTTGCAGGCGTGGCGATTTTGTGCACGGGCCGCTATCCGCGCCGGATCTTCGACTTCAACGTCGGGGTGCTGCGGTGGTCCTGGCGGGTGATGAACTACCGATTCCCGATGAACACCACCGACAAGTACCCGCCGTTCACTCTTGCGGCCAGGCCCGACTACCCGGGCGACCTGGACGTCGACTATCCCGATCGGCTGGACCGATGGTCGGTGCTGGTCAAATGGTGGTTGCTGGGCCTGCCGCAGATCGTGCTGTGCTGGGCGATGGAGGCTTTCCTGCAGGCGCTGTGCGTGATCAATGCGGCGTGGTTGTTGGTCAAGGGCTCGATCCACGAAGGCATGTTCGATCTGTTGATGGGGATGGTGCGCTACCGCTACCGGGTGGCTGTCTACGTCTCGTTGATGCGAGACGAATATCCGCCCTTCCGTATGGATTTGGGCATGCCGTGACCCGGCGCAACCCGTTGTTCCCGTATGTCTACCGGCTCGGCACACCGGTGTTCGGGAAGCTGTTCTACGACCGGTATCGCCGCGAGGCGATGAGCTACGCGACCGGTCGGCTGTTGATGATCGGTATCGGACCCGGCACCGACCTGGCGTTCGTGCCGCGGGCGGTGACGTCGATCGCCGCCGTGGAACCGGAGGCGGCGTTTCGGCGGATGGCGTCGACTGCCGCGCGCCGCCGCGGCCTGGTGGTTGACGTGGTGGCCGGGGTGGCAGAGTCGATCCCGTTCCCGGACAACAGCTTTGACTCGGTTCACGTCGGCCTGGTGCTGTGCTCGGTCGACAACGTGCACGTGGCACTCGACGAGATCCGGCGGGTGCTCACGCCGGCGGGACGGTTGGTGGTCCTCGAGCACGTCCGCGGCGACGGTGTGATGGGCCGGTTCCAGGATCTGATCGCCAGGCCGTGGGCCGCGGTGGCGTCCGGGTGCCATCCCAACCGCAGGACCGTCGAGGCTATCGCCTCGGCAGGCTTCGACACCGCGGGCCTGCGCCGCATCCGCCGCACAGCCGTGCCGCCGCCGTGCACACCGCAGCTGCTCGGTTTCGCGACGTCGGCGCACGGTTGAACTTCCCGCGAGGGCGCTTCGTGACTCCTATAGGGGAAAGGGAGCGACCCATGACAAACGCACACAAGATCGGATGCATGTGGGCCCTGGCCATCGCGCTGGGCGTCGGGTTGGCGGCGGTGAGCACGCCGGCGATCGCGGCGGCGGATTCAAAGAAGGGGGAGTCGTCGCAGTCGTCGCATCCGCCGTCGGCCAAGAAGAGCACGGCGTCGACCAAAAACGACAGCCCCAAGCCGCATCGGCGTGCGCCGAAGAAGAAGGCGCCTTTCACCAAGGTGTCAGCACTGCAGGTGCGCTCGACGGCCGCTGCACCCAAACCGAACGCCGACCCGGGTTTCATCAGCTCGACACACGGCTTCTTCGGCCTGTTCTCGGTGACCTCGGCCGCCGATCCCGACGACAACTATGTCGCGTTCGTGCTTCGCACACCGTTGTTCACCAACGTGCTGACGTCGGGCACCGACCCGGAGAACAACCTGGGCTTGGGGCGCGCGAGCACCGGTGCGGCCGGGCATACGGTGAACACGTTCATCGGTCCGTTCGCGACCTTCTCGCTCGCGATCCCGGTCGAGGACCCGTTCGCTCCGCTGTTCACCGAGCTTGTGCGGGCCGGCTTTTGATCATTCGACGCTGACGGCCATCGAAAGCGACGTTTTGCAGGGGAAGTGCGAGTAGACCGCTGCAAAACGTCACTTTCGCGGAATCACTCGACGCTGACGGCCTCGATGATGTTGAGCCGCGCGGCCCGTCGCGCGGGCGGCACCGAGCCGAGCAGGCTGATGGCGATCGCCCCGAGGGTGAAGGCGAGCGCCATCGGGCTCGGCCGGAACTCGACGGTGAAGTTCATGATGTCGCCGCTGACGAGGCTGTAGAGCCATTGGTCGGCCAGCCCGAACATCAGCCCGAGCACGCCGCCGACGACACCGATGGCGGCCGCTTCGGCAAGCACCATGCCGAGGGTCAGTCTGCGGCTGGATCCCATGGCGCGCAGCACGCCGATCTCCCGGCGTCGTTCCAGCACCGACAGCGTCAGCGTGTTCAGCAGCGCGACGGCGGCCACGAACGCGACGATGATCCACACCGCGTTGGCGATGAACATGCTCTGCCGCATCGGTGCTTCCATGCCTGCCAAGGCCGCCGCACCGTCGTATACGTAGTTCTCGGGGGGCACGACTTGTCGGATGTCTCGCAGAACCCCTGGGGTGCCGGCTATTTGAAGCGTGGTGGCGGCCGGCCGGTCGAACCATGCGCGCATCTGACCGAGTTCCATTCCGACGGTGCCGATTACGGTGGAGAAGTAGGGCACCAGCGCCAACACCGTCACCTGCTGCACACCGTGCGGCGTCTGCATCCGCAGCGTGTCGCCGGCCTTGACCTGAAGTGACCTGCCCAGGTTCTGGGTGAGCACGACACCGCGACCGGCGAGCACCTCGTCGCGTGTCCGGGCGTCGAGCGCCTGGTACAGCGGATCGGCGGTGCCGGGGGAGAATCCGTCGAGCATGACGCGGGTGCCTGACACGTCGGCGAAGGCGAACGAGCCCTCGACCACCCGGTGGACTCCCGGCACCGCGCGCACTTGATCCGAAAGGCCCTGCGGCAGAGGGGTGGTCGCGTACCGGTCGGGCGAATCCGCGCTCACCCAGACATCGACGCCCGCCACGGGTGCGAAGATGGCGCGCGCCGAGCGGATCATGTCGGTGTTCGTGCCCGTGATGAGGACCGTGGTGACCACCGCGATCAGCACGGTCATGACGGTGGCCCACACCCGCCGCGGGGAGCGCTCGATGGTCGCGGAGGCCAGCGACCCGGCGGAGCCGAGCATCCTGGCGACGACGGCGGTGGCCTTGACGATCGACGCCGCGACGGCGAAGCCGATGGCGATCTCGGCGCAGAACAAAGCGGACATCGCAGCGACGGCGATGGTGCCGCTTCGGCCGAGGACGATCATGATCGACACGGCGAACACCGCGATGGCGCCGACTCCGACCGCGACGCGCAGCCACCTCGGCACCCGGTCCGCCGCCGACACGCCGACCGGTGCCAGCGCCTCGATCGGTGACACCTTGTACACCTGCCTGGCCGCCGTGGCCGCCGCGACGACACTGGTGAGCACCGTCGTCGCGAGGGCGATCGGAATCGCGTACCCCGGCAGCCAGTACTGGACCCTGGCCTCCAGCCCCTGGGTCAGCGCCGGGGGCAGTCGTCCAATCGCGATGCGGCCCAGCGCTATTCCGGCGGCTGACCCGATGGCACCGCCGATGACGCCGAGCCCCGCCGTCTCGGCCAACATGTCGCGCACGATGGTGGCGCGCCTGGCGCCGATCGCGCGGAGCATGGAGAGCACGGGTCGGCGCTGGGTGATCGCCATGGTCATGGTGGTGTAGATGAGGAACGCGCCGACGATGAGCGCGACCACCGCGCCCATCAACGCCATGTAGTTCATCATCTTGACGCCGTCACCCGCCCGTGCCGCCCGCATGCTCGGCGGCGCGACGATCGCACGGCCGTCGACGGCCTTGTTGACCGCGTCGCGCACCACCGCGAGGTCCACGCCAGGTCGGGTGGTGATCAGGATCGAGTCGAGTTGGCCTGTTCTGCCGGTGACGTTCTGCGCCAGCGCGAGCGGGGCGAGCACATACTGCCCGCTGTTGAGGTCGCTGAGTTGCTCGCCTTCGAGCACATCGGTGACGGTCACCTCGCCGGCGCCCAACTGGAATTTGTCGCCCTTGGCATAGCCGACGCCTGGCCCGACCTGCACACCGTCCGGTGTCTGCGCCAGCTGCTCGACCGGTTGGGCGACAGCGTCTTTGAGCGCGCCGCCCAGTTCGGCGCTGCTCTTGTCGGCGCCGAACAGCAGGACCGGTCCGGATCGCGTCTGCGCCGTCATCCGGATCATCGGCGCGGCGGTGGCGACGCCGGGTATCGCGGCGACCTCGGCGGTGATCGAGTCACCGAACCCGGCGTCGGTGATACCCGACACCTCGAGGGCGGCGATACCGGCGACGCTGTCGGCGAGCCGGCTGACTGATCCGGTGATCGACCCGAAGATGCCGAAGACGGCGACGAGATACATTGCAGAAACTGCCATTACGGCGATCGAAGCGACGGTCCGTCGACGATGCACGACGAGCTCACGCAGACTGAACACCCGCAACCGGCTTGCCGCGGCGGTGATGGTCACGGCAGTACCGACATCTCGTCGGACGTGAGCCGCCCGTCCTGCAATGTGATCACCCGATCGGTGACGGCCGAGGCGTCGGGATTGTGCGTCACCATCACGACCACCCTGCCGCGGCCCTGTTCGTGCGCGACCTCGGCGAGCAGCGCCAAAATCGCAGCGCCCGTTGTGGTGTCGAGGTTTCCGGTCGGCTCGTCGGCCAGGATCAGCGGTGGATCCATCATCAGGGCCCTGGCCACCGCGACCCGCTGCATCTGCCCGCCGGACAGTTCGGACGGGCGGTGCTCGATCCTGTCGCCCAGTCCGACCCGGTCCAGCAGCCTTAACGCGTCGGGTTTGGCCTTGCTCAACCGGACCCCGTCGAGAAGTTTGGGGACCGCGACGTTCTCCCATGCCGACAGCGTCGGCAACAGGTTGAAGAACTGGAAGACGAAGCCGACGCGGTGGTGCCGGAACGCCGACTGCTGTTCGTCGGTGAGGGCGCCGATCTCGTCGCCGTCGAACGTGATCGAACCGGAGTCGGGGGAATCCAGCGCGCCGAGCACGTGCAGCAGGGTGCTCTTGCCCGCACCCGAGGGCCCGACGATGGATATGAATTGGCCGCCGGCCAGGCGCAGGCTGATTCCGTCGAGCGCGCGAACCGGTTGACCCCCGACCGTGTATTCACGGACCACGTCGCGCAGTTCGATGGTCAGTTCTGCAGCGTCGCTCATGGCGGGTCACCCCTGCTCGGGCAGCTTACTCGGGAGCAGACTTCTCAACCTGCGATTTCGGCCCCGTAAGCAGCGGCGATGCCTACAGTTGATGACCTCTGGTGTGAATAACCGGAGACTTCAGAAAGGAGCGGCGATGACTCTGCAGCTTTCGTCGCGGCGATCCATCCTTCTCGGCGCATTCGCCCTCGCCGTTGCCGCGGCGCCGGCGGTTGCCGCCGTAGGCGTTTCATCGACGCTGACGCACGTCGCTGAATGCCCGCCCGGTTACGTCACCGAGGAGACCAGCGGGGCGTGCGTGATGGGCGGCGCGCCTGCGGGCGGGGAATCGGCGGTGCCCGGCAACCCGGCCATGCCCGAGGTCGACGGCATTCCGTGCACCGGCGCGAACACCGGCGAATGCATCGGATTGCAGGAATCCCAGGGTGGGGGCGCCGCTCCGATTCCGTGATTGTTCACACGTCGACCGAGACTCTGTGATCGGCGGCCGTAGGTGCCTGACCTGCGGAAATGGTGCACGCGTCGGCTGGGGGTCCGAACCGCGTGACCCCCGTTCTGTGACCGCGTCGTGACAACTTCGTGACATTTGCCCCTGGTATTTCGTATCGTGCTTGCGTGGGCCGGCACTCATTAGCCATCCAGCGGCGTAAGCCACCTGTGGCGCTGGCTGCGCTCATCGCCCCGGCTGCCATGTTCTTCGCCGTCGCCGCGGACGTCCATCCGTTGGCCGCCGAACGCGAGATCAAACCGGTCGCGCCCAAGCCCGCACCCGCCCCCGAACCGCCCGCGCCGTGCTGCTTCGAGATCGTCGCTGCGCCGCCCGGACTGCCGTCAGTGGTGCCGCCGGGAGCGAATCCCGCACCCGCGCAATTCGTTTCGGCGGCGTCGCGGTACCGGGTGGTCGACCGTGCACTGCCAGCGGGCGTCGCACCCGAGAAGGGTCTGCAGGTCAGGACGATTCTGACCGCGCGCCATATCAGCGCCGACTTTCCCGAGATCCGATCGATCGGCGGCGTCCGACCGGATGCGCTGCGGTGGCATCCCAACGGGTTGGCGCTCGACGTGATGATCCCCAACCCGAGTAGTGCCGCGGGTATCGCGCTCGGCAACCAGATCGTGGCGTACGTGCTGCAGAACGCGAAGGTCTTCGGGATCCAGGACGCCATCTGGCGCGGGGTCTACTACACCCCGGGCGGCGCCAAGAGCGGCGGCTACGGCCATTTCGACCACGTGCATGTCACCACCACGGGTGGCGGCTACCCGACCGGCGGTGAGACCTACTACCGCTGAGGCTCACGGGCGGAAGGTGACGCCGCCGTCGACGCTGATGGTCTGGGCGGTGATGAAGCTGCCGTCGTCGGACAGCAGCAGCGCACCCAATGCGGCCACGTCGTCGGGTTTTCCGAAGCGAGACTTGATCATCTGGCGTGCCCTTGTCTGTTCGACGATGTCGTCGGGCATCCACTGCTCGTCGAACTTGTAGTGCCAAATCAGGCCTGGCGCAATGGCATTGGCGCGGATGCCCTTGGGTCCGTAGCGGCGCGCGATGTGGCGCATCAGCGCGAGTTCGGCGGCCTTGCTCATGGCGTAGGAGACGCGGGTGCCTGCGCCGTTGTAGGCGTCGATGGATGCGGTGAACACGATCGACCCGCCGCCGGCTTCGATCATCGGCGGGATCGCGTGCTTGGCGCAGATGACGAACCCGCGGGTGTTGACGCGCATGACTTCGTCGAACGCTTCGAGTGGCAGTTCGACGACGCCCCCGGGCTCATAGGCGTCGGCGGCGTTGGTGAAGTTGACGTGCATGCCGTCGAGGCGGCCGAAGGTGTGAACGGCGAGGTCGACGATCGCTTCGACCGAGTCCTCGTCGGCACCGTCGAGCGGTAGCCCTTTGACGCGCGCACCGGACGGGTCGACCTCGGCGGCCACCCGCGCGGTCAGGTCGGCGTCGAGGTCGCCGATCACGAGCAGCGCGCCCTCGTCGGCGTAGCGGTGCGCCAGGCCGTTGCCGATGCCGCCGAGGCCGGCGACGATGACGACCTTGTTCTCGAGTAGTCCCGCCATGGCTCAGATGCTTCCTTATTGACCGCGGAGGCGACTGCAACGGTGGGACGATTCGTGGATGTCGTTCCGGCGTGCGCGAACGGTGCTCAGGGCCGAACTGGCGGCGATTCGGCGCCGCGACCCCGACGTGGACGCCGGCGACATCACTCTGTTCACGCTGGCGTTGGTGGTGCGCGCAGCGGGGTTGGCGGTCATCGGTGTCGTACCGCTGCTCGTGGTGCGCAACGGTGCAGTCGAAAACTCGCAGTTGGTGCCGATCATCGGGTCGGTCGCGCTGGTGATCATCTGCGCGGCGGTGGTGGCATGGCTGATGGCGATCGTCATCTCCGGCCTGATCGTGATGATCCTCTACCGCACGCGGCCCGCCGCTTCGTCCCAGCTCGTTGCTCGGATTCTGACCGACTCGTTCATGCGCATCGACGACTCGACGTCGGCGCTCGCGCTGGTGGCCCTGTTGGCGGGGCTGGTGTCACTGGCGTTCGGGCTGCCGACCAGATCAGGGGACGAGTTGTCCAACCCGGTGCTCGATGATTTGCTGACCGCTCAAGTCGGGGTGCTGTTGGCCGTGTTGGGCATCGCGTTCGTCGGCGAGGCCATTCGGTCGTCGGCGGACATCGTTGACGATCAGTCGTTGATGTTCGCATGGCCCTGGGCGCTGCTGATCTCGTGCGTCAGTTGGGCTCTGGCGACGGTCGCTGGTCCGTTCGAGGCCACCCGCATGTTGACGATCCTGCTCAACGAATGGTTGCCCGCCACCGTCGACGGTGTGCCTCGCAGCCAGCTCATCGCGGAGTTGGTGCCGCCGTCCGCACGCTGGTGGGTGGCCTTCGGACCGTTGCCGATCATCGCCGCGATCTGGGCATATCAGGCCAGGCGGCATGGCGGATTCAAGCAGTTGCGGGAGTTCCTCGCCGGCGATCCGTCGCCGTCGTGATGAGTTTCGCGCGCTAGTGCTGTCTGTACAGGAGGAGAAAGGGGAGCCTCATGGCCAAGCCACCGGTTGTCGACGTGCAGACCTGGCGTAAGGAGCTCGACGAGTTGCGGCGGCGGGAGAAGGCGGCCACGCGGGAGTTGGATGCCATCGCGGCGCAGCGGCGGCGGCTGCCGATGGTCGAGATGGGTGAGTACACGCTGATCGGCGAGGAGGGCCCGGTTCGGCTGGTCGACGTGTTCAAGGGCCGTTCGCAGCTGATCGTCTACAACCACATGTGGGAGGACGGCGCGAAGTGGCAGTGCGGCGGCTGCACGGGGTTCACGTCGCAGTTCACCCGGCTGGAGTTCCTGGACAACTACGACGCGCGGTTCGTGATCGTCACCAACGGACCGATCGACGAGGCGCTGGCGTACCGGGACAAGGTCGGCAACAAGATGGAGTGGTACTCGTCCTCGGAGAGTTCGTTCTCCGCTGATGTCGACGCGCCGCCGGGTGGCGGGTTCGGGGTCAATGTGTTCCTGCGTGACGGCGACACGGTCTACCGCACGTGGCACACGAATGGCCGTGGCACCGAACAGCTGAGCCATACGTTCGGGCTGATCGACATCCTGCCGTTCGGGCGTCAGGAGGAGTGGCAGGACTCGCCGGAAGGCTGGCCGTCGCGACCCACGTACTCGGGGTGGCTGGACTCGCCGGACATCGCGAAGGCCTACGGCCGCCCGTAGCTGGCGCGCCACTTGTCGAGGAGCCTGCGGTCGCGTTTGGTCGGCCGCCCGGCGCCGCGATCACGAACGGCGACAGGCACATACGGCGTCGAGGGTGGTGCGGGCGAGCGGTCGAGGTAGCAGGTGACGGCGTCGGCGGCGCCGACCCGCTTGTGGATCACGCGGGTCACTTCGACGATGCGGGTGCGGTCGCCGATGCGGGCGTGCACGGTGTCGCCGGGCGACACGGTGGTGGCGGGCTTGGCGGGTCGGTCGTTGACCCGGACGTGCCCGCCCCGGCATGCCGCAGCGGCGTCGGGGCGGGTCTTGGTCAGCCGGACCGCCCACAACCACTTGTCGACGCGGGTCGCTTCCATGGCTTCCATTGTGATGGAGCCGATGACGTGAATCGAACCCGCGTATTCAGCTTGGGAAGCCTTTTCTACGTCCGAACAGGTGAGCGATAGCCGCTGGTCGGAGCGCTGACGACTAGCACCGTTTGCGCTGCTAGAAGTGGTTTCGGTACGGGTCGCGGCGCGCGCCGGTACGGCCTAGGTACGCCCTCGGTTCGGCTGCGTCTACGGGACCGTTACGGGACCATTTGGACACGCCCGCCGACACGCCAAGATGTGTCGGAGCGCGGCCGCAGAATTGGCTCTATGAGCGAGGCCCCTGCTGAGGACGTCGGCGAAGGAACGTCCGAGACGATCTACACCAACCCGTGGATTGCCGAGTACAAGCGGCGCCAGGCGATGTTGATGGAGATGCGGGCGTTCGAGGTCATCGCGATGATGAAGGATTTGAACCTGACGTCGTACGCCTTCAGCAGGAACGCGGAGGAATTGCAGGCTCACATTTGGCGATATCCCGAGATCGGCCAAAGCCAGCCGTTCAACCCCGACGTGGGCGACCCCTTCGGCATCGAGCTGGCCCGACTCCTCGCGAACTTTCTCGGCTCGGTGAAGTCGCTCATCTCGGGTCAGCGAGCAGTCCTACGCGACATCTGGCCGAGCATTGGCAAACAGCTGTCCGAGTTCGAGCGCGGCGAGTACACCAAAAAGCGCCTCGCCGTGTTCGAAGCAGACGAAGCGAAGCTGCTCGTAGAACTGCGCAACTATTCCCAGCACAAGTTTCTTCCTTATCTGAACCCGGCATGGCAGTTCTCCCAGACGGTACCCATGGCGGAGTTCCAGTTTCGGCTGCGTGTTGAGCCGTTATTGAAGTGGGACGCCCTGAACGCAGAGGTACGTACTTACCTTGAGCAGCAGGGCAAGTCGTTTGACCTACAGCCGATTGTCGGCCGGTACACAGCAGCGGTACGCGAGTTTTACAAATGGTTCTGGGAAAAGGTTGACGAGAAGATGGCACCAGAGCGCGTCGAATACGACGCGCACGTAGCCGAGTTGACCATGTACGGCGAGGAAGTGTTCCTGACGCCGGATTGGTTCCGACAGCCTGGCGGCGAAGCGCCACCGGGATGGAACGGTGCTCGTTGGCGGCGGCGGTCGTTGGCCGAGATTCGGCAACGGCGTTGGGCTCTCGGTCACCGGTCGTTCCGCGGTATCACCGTCGACAGTCAAGGCGTCGCGGAGGTCGGCGAACACCCGTGGACACCGATTCTGTTGCGAGTCAACTAGCGCGCCGCAGAGGCAGCCGGCCACTGGGCGTCGAAAGGCAGTAACTCCGCCCCGTGACCGGGCCGTCTAGGGGTGCGGTTGCTGCGACCTGCACGGGGCGTAGGCATGTTGCGACGGCACGGCGAGGGTTACCCGACCCGCTCGCCCGCATAGCCGCGCGGCGGGTCGCCGCGACTCCATCGGGTTTCTCGGACCTGCACGCTGAGGTCCGCGCTGGGGGTGAGTTCGACCGGCGGGCATTTCCCCCGATACACCCCGCCATCGGGTATCGGCGCGGTCTCCTTGCCGGGCAGCACGAGCCCCGGTTCCATGCCGAACTCAGACTTGTCGCGGTAGTCCTTCTCAGGGTCGCGAGAGAGGCTGTAGCGCTCAAACATGGTTGGTGGCCTTATGTCTGGATGGTCGGCGCGGTGTAGACGGCGCTTTCCGTCACCTGGATGACGACAGCTGCGCCTCGGTGTCGAACGCCAACCCCGAACCCGCGCGCATAGAAGCTGTCCGTCAGCGGGTACGGACCACGACCCGGAATATGGCGCAGCCCCTGATACGCCGGATTGACGTGCTCGCGGAAGCCGACCGGGTTGCGGTCAGAGTCGAGCCCGCCCGTCGCGGCCACGATTACGTACCCCATTGGCACGTAGTGCGACTCGATGAGCCAGGCGTCGCCGTAGCTGCCGAGCACCTGGAGCCCCTCGAACTCGCTCGGTGCGACCGCGCCGACGAGGTGCTCCGTGGTGAAGTAGGCCGGGGCGGCTTGTGACGGCACGAAGTCGAACTTGGGCACCTTGCCGGCGGCGTACTCGACGCCCGCCCGCCACAACGTCATATCCTCGATCTCGTTCGGGTGGGCGAGGATGATGAGCTGCCCGCCTTGGTTACCGAAACGACCGTAGCCGTGTTCGGTGACGTGGCGGATCATGTCCTCGACGTCCTGCGAGTCGATGTGCGTCGAACCGGACGTCAGGTAGTGAGTATGGTTGCCGTCGAAAGACTTTCCGAGGTGTGCGGGCGGGACCATCGAGTCGCCCGACCAGAGCCCGTAGCAGGTGTGCTGCCATTCGTTGAACCGAGGCGCGGGGTCGAGCAGTCGGCGCAGGATCGTGCCCGTGACGAGACGGTTGTCGGCCTCGAAGATGCGCGTGACCTGAGCCTCGACCTGTTCGGCCGTTGCTGACCTCAAAAATTTCCACGAAGCCGACAGACGCTTGTCGTAATCCTGAAAGTTGTAACCGAGGCGCAGATAGTCAGCAGGCTCGCGCAGAGCGGTCGGAATGCCCATTTCCGTTGCCACCTCGAAGGATTCACCCTCGACGCTCTGGGGGATGACGTCAGCGACGGCCGTTGTCGGATACGAGAGCAACCGCACGATCGTAGAGCGGTGTTCGTTGTAGACGCCCAGCGCCGCTTGTATCTCGTTCCAGATGTCGTTGAGGTTGACGCCGTCGGCGGTTTCGTTGACGAGCACATCGCCCGCCACGCTGACGCCCTTGCGTCGACCCTCACCGCCCCAGATGTGCAGTCGTTCCAGAGTATTTGACATCTCGTATTCCGTTCGTCGGGTATCCGTTTCGACCGAGGGTAGCGCCGCGACGAGCGAGTGCGCTCGAATAACGATACAGCGCAACGGTATTGGCACCTGATGCGGCCGTCTTAAGTCGGCGGAGGTACGGTTCCGCCGCCTAAACTCGGAAATACCGAGGAGAGGCGAAAACTATGGCAAGAGTGGATATTCCGGTACCAGTGCCCGACCCGCCAGCGCACTTGGACGTGTCCCCCGTCCCAGACAAGACGGCCGCTGATGCCGTCGCTTGGTACGCGGGCATCGGCGTCCCGGTCACCGAGCGATGGATCAAGACGGTAACCGACCGGCGCGAACTGGCTTGCCGGATCGTTGCAGGACGGCGCATGTACACGACCGAGGAACTGTGGCGCTTCATCGTCACGCGGCCTAGCCGCACCGCCGGGGCGGCGCGCTACAACCGGAAAGGAAATCGAACAGCATGAATATCAACGAGATTGAGCGCGCGAGGATCATGGCGAAGTTCCCGGCCATCGAACAGCCCCCGCAGCCTGATCACCCCACGGTCACGGCGATACTTGACGCCCAAGAGATCGTGAGCCGGCAGGGGTGGGCGCGGCGGATGGTGGTCTGGGATGATCCCGACCGATGCCCGCCGATATACAAGGTCGTCGCCAAGGCGCATCGCAACCTCCGTCTGGCCATGGCCGCTGATCAGATCACTTACGACGATCATGCCGCCGATGGTGCCTCATACGACCCCGACGACCTGAACGCTTCTGCAGCGCTGATCCACTTCGTCGGTAGCAACACGGTTATGGTCAGTAAGCGACGACTGCCGGGAAAGGCTGAGCGCGGCGTCGACTATCACGCTGGTCTGCTCCAGTTGTATGCGCAGGTGTATGACTTCCACAGCCGAGGCGACTGCCAGATCGTTCTGGCCGACGAATGCGGTGTCGGTCGAGTCGGCGGGCTCACCAACATGATGGTCGCGAGTCGCGACCCGTTCGTGTTCGTGTTCCGCTGCTGCGAATCGTGCGATCTAGCGGCGCGAGAGTTGGAGCGGACTCGGCTCCGTGAGGCTTTGGTGTGGGCTCAAGGCCACCTACCACCCGGCGCGCGGATCGACCCTCGGTCCCCGGTTCGACCGGTCCCTTAGCGACCGCCGTCCGGGCCGCTCATCGGGACGGAGACGCGATGCGGGCCGTTCGGCGAGGGATCGGATGCGACGAACGCGGCATCGGCCTACGGGGCTGGACGGGGTGCGGGTCCTTGGATACCATCGTCGTCACCAACGGTGGCCGACAGCCGTTCGGTTCAAGGTCAGCTCAAGTCACGATCACCGAGCGCAAGCGTCGAAGGTTAGCCCCAGAAGAGTCCTTCACCAAAGGGGTGGCCCTCCGGTGTTTGCGCTCTTTTTGTCGCTCTCGCAAAGGGTCTGCTACTTCAACCCCAATATGAGGAGAGACCCGTGGGACCGACCACATGGAAGGACTGCGCCAAGGCGAGGGTGGACAGCCTTGTGCAAGAAGCTGGCAGCGAGCACCGCGACGAACTCGCTGCCGTGCTGCGGGCGACGCTGCACGCGCTGATCGACGTCACGCCGTGCGAGGAGCTACGGCGACGCAAGATCATCCGGCTTACCGACGTGCCGGTCGTGAAGGGCGGCCACATGTACCGCTGCCTTGGCTGCGGCGAGCAAGACCGCGGCAATGACAACGACAGAAGGCACATGGAGTGGCGCGAACGGCATTGGGCCAACTGCTGGCCTGAGTGAGTCACAAAATGGCTGCAGCGTAACCACTTTCGGGCCGCGCTTACGTCGGCGATCCGGCGGCGGTTCGGGTAGGCTCTCGGTAACTCGCCTCCGAGGGGCGGGGCGATAATTGAATCAACAGAAACGACCGGCGGGAGCTTGGAGCCGTTGGCCGGCGGGATTGCGCTGAACACCCATGACACCTGGCGTGCGTTGAAGGAGAACCTTCAGCGTAGGCCAGGTGTTTTGTGTTTGAAGGAGCATCAACGTGGACCCGAACCCTGATGATGTCGCAAACCTCAACCAGGAGGCGGCATTTCAGAAGTTGCGCGAGTGGGGGTACCCGATCACCCGCCGCACGATCAAGTACGCCGTTCTACGGCGGGAGCTGGAGCCGACTCGATTCGGAAACGGGAACTACTTCAGCGTCAATGACTTACGGCGCTGGGTGGAGTCGCGTCGTCAGGCGAGCACGTACCGACTCGCTGAGGGTGCGCCCCGATGAGGGCTGGAGAGCCTGTTGCCCGGTCAGCCGTGTAAGCCAACCGGGCAACAGAACAACCCACCCGAGGAAAGGGACGTGCATGCCGAGGAACGTGAACGACCCGCGACCCGTAGGACGCGACGATGAGTCTAGCGAACGAACCCCGAACCCGAAAGCGGTTATCCCGCAACGGTAGTGCAGCGATAGCCAGCGATGGTACTGGCCTGGGTGCTGACGAGTTCCGCGCTGCCGCTGATGTTTTGATGAGGAACGGCCACCACCCCCTCCCCCTTGGTCGCGTCGCGACCGAAGGCAAGGACGGCCGAAAGGTTCCCTGGTTCCGGGGCCTGTTCGGGCGTGACGGTGTCGATGCGACGCCTGAGCATGTTGATGCTTGGCCGGCCAGGGTCGAGGGCTGCATCCGCGATGGCGCCGTTGGCAGCCTCCAGATCGGTGTGCGGATGCCGGTCGGTGGCGTCGGGCTCGACGTCGATGGCTACGACGGCAAACGTGGCCTGTCGACGCTCGCCGAACACGAGGACCGCCTTGGCGTTCTCCCGCCGACGTGGCGTGTGACCGCGCGTGGATTCGACTGCGGCAGCGGAATTCGCCTTTTCCGCGTGCCCAATGGTTGGGAAGGCAAGGCGGCTCTGAAGTCCGGTGACGGCGGCGACGGTCACATTGACCTGATCCAACGACACCTTCGGCTCATGGTGGTACCGCCGAGCTACCACCGGAACGGCGAACGATACAAGGTCTACGACGAGCGCAGCGGCAACGAGGTACTGGGCGGGGTGATACCGCCCCTCGCGGAGTGGCCTGAGCTTCCCGAAGCGTGGCTCGACGGGTTGCGTGTCGACCCCACCAAAGCCAGTGCGGGTGAGGCGACCGACGAGCAAGTGGGGCGGTTTGCCGCCGAGCACACCCGCAGCGAGCAGACCTGGCACCTGACCGAGTACATCGTGCCCTCGGTGCGGAACGCGGAGGGAAGTACCCGCAACGCCGCGTTCAAAGCCCTGCAAGAGGCTGCCCGTGATGCGCTGGTCGGCTGGTGCTCCTGGGCCGAGGCCGCGAAGCAAATCGAGAAGGCGGCGCGGCACAGTTACGCCGAGCGCGGCGACACCCTCGACCCGGCTGACTTCGCACGGTCGGTAAGCGCTGCGGTGTATGCGGCGAACGCCGAGAACCTGCCCGAGTTGGAGGCGCGTTATGCGAAGCGGCTTGCCTATGAAGATGCCAAGACGCGAGCCGTGGCGGGCATCGAGGACTGGCTTGCGGGTGTGCAAGGGATCGACGCAACCCCGACAGCAGCCAATCGGTTCCGACTCGTCTCCGCGCGGGAGCTTGGCCAGCCGATTAAGCCGATGCGCTGGTTGGTCCGGGGTATCTGGCCTGAGCGGTCGGCGGGTGTGCTTGGTGGCGACAAGAAGGCGTTGAAGACGTGGAACCTTCAAGCGATCGCGCTGGCGGTCGCGACCGGCTCGGCATTGTTCGATGAGTACCCCGCCACGTCGCCGGGGCCAGTCCTCTACCTCTGTGGTGAGGGCGGTCAGGACACCTTCGCAAACCGACACCAGGTGATTGCGGCGCGATATGGGATCACCTCGGACGCGTTGCTGGATATACCGCTCGGCGCTGAGTTCGGCGTCGGCACGCTGACCGAGGGCGAGTTCATCCAGGCCGTGACGAGACACCTTGACGAGTTGCAACCGAAGCTCGTGGTTCTCGATCCGCTCTACGCCTACCACCCGAACGACGTGGAAGTCAGCAATATCTACGCGCGGGGGCCGATGCTCGCAAACTTGCGGATGTTGGTCGGCGGCGAGGCCGCGTTGATCGTGGGCGACCACTTCAACAAGACGGCGAGCGGTCGTCTGGACCTGGACAACATCGCCCAGGCGGGGATGGCGCAGTGGGCCGACTCATGGATCCTCCAGAAGCACCGGAGCGCACCTGATCTGGAGAACGGCAAGTTTCTTCTTGAGGTCGAGACCGGCAGCCGCCGAGGCGGTGGGAGGCGCCTTGAGGTCGATTGGACACTTAACCGCGACGACAGCGACCCCGACGCGATCGTGTGGTCGTCCGTCGAATGGGAGGCGAGGCAGTTCGGCGGCCAGACCGCCACGGGCCAGAGTCGGACCGATAAGGCCGTGGATCAGATTCTGCAGGTCGTTCGAGACAACAACTTCGATCTGACCGAGACCGGTGTGGCCGAAAAGGTGGGCGGCAACCGCGAAAAGACGCGGGAAGTCCTGAAGCAACTGAAGGTCAACGGGAGGCTTGTGGTCAAGAACTGCGAGCGCAACGAAGGCTCGCGGATGGTGAAGCGCGACCGCGTGGGTCTGGGATCGGCGCGGAACGGATTCGGCGGCGCGGGAACGGGTTCGGAAGTCGTTCCCGAGGCCGGAACGGGTTCGGAACGGGTTGAATCGTGAACGGGCGAAAGTACCTGTTAGAGGGCTATTTCCGAACTCGTTCCCGAGGCCGGAACGGGTTGCGTCGCCGAGGCGGGACGCGGCCGGGAGGGGAACTCGTTCCCTCCCGGACCGCCTATAGGGAACGGGTTCGGTTCCCTAGGTCACCGGACACCCGCCCTGGCCTTGTGTGGAGACCAAGAGCAGACCGCAGGAGATCACGACCTATGGAGGATCGAAACGGCCCGATTCAGCAGCCTCACACACCCGGAACTGCCTCGAAAACCATCGAAAGCGCAAAACGGCTGCATAACAACAACATTGAAACACCATGTAAACCAACGAGATTGGAGGCCAAGGCATGCCTAGTGAAGACGTGTACTCGGACGATTGGTGGCTCGATCGCAACGATCAAAATCGTTGCGTAGCAGTACGGAAGAACGGTGAGCGGTGCCTCAAGCCAGCCAACCGCGGCATGACCGTCTGCCGAACACACGGTGGCGCAGCCCCGCAGGTCCAGCGCAAAGCCAAGCAACGGCTGGAGCTTGCCGCCGACCGGATGGCCCGCGAACTGCTCGGCATGGCGACCGGTGCTGAATCAGAAGCGGTGAAGCTCAACGCGATTCGCGACGCACTCGACCGCGCGGGCCTTGGTGCCAAAACCGAAGTCTCCGTGGAGGTTAAGCCGTGGGAGCAGCTCATGGACGACATCACCGGCGTCGCCACCATATCCCGCGCCGAGCACCGTGCCCAGCAAGGGCGCCCATTCATCAGCACGCCCGCCCTGGCTGCCCCGCTCGATGTCGAGGTAGTCGAGCCCGCCGAGGAGAGCGGCCCCGCCGCGCCGCCCGAGAGTCCTGAGGACGAGATGCGCGACCCCGGCGAGGGGAACGACGGCGGCGACGATATGCCGCGCGATACCGGGCTGATGACCCTGGAAGAGGCTGCGGACACCGCACGCCGCGAGCGTGGCTACGGCCGGTAAAGAACGAGGCCAGAGCAATTAATGAGTTTGCTGTTGGCGTAGAATCGAGGCGTAAGGCGGAACCGAACGGTTACGCCCCAACCCGAGGGAGACGACATGGAATCGAAGCTGTACTTCGGCTACTCGCGTGTGAGCACCGACGAGCAGGCGGACAGCCGCAACGGCCTCGAAGCGCAGCGGTCGGCCATCGACGCCGAGGCCGCACGGCGGGGCTGGACGGTGGAGCACCTCGCAGATGAGGGCGCGAGCGGCAAGTACATCAACGCCAACCTGCAGGAGGCGTTGCAGCTGCTCGCCTCGGGCCAGGGCGACGGGCTGATCGTGGCGAAGCTCGACCGACTAGCACGATCAATAGTCCATGCTGCCAACATCATTGACGCAGCGCAAGCGCAAGGTTGGTCGCTCGTCGTGCTCGATATCAACTTGGACCTGTCGACCGCTGCGGGTCGCATGATGGCGCGGACGGTCGTCAACTTCGCCGAGTACGAGCGTGAACTCATCAGCGAGCGCACGAAGGCAGGCCTGGCCGCCAAGAAGGCACGCGGTGAGCGCATCGGACGACCACGACTCGCGACCGCTGGCGTCGTGCGGCGCATCGTGCTCGACCGCAACGCGGGCCTGAGCTTCGGCCGCATCGCCCGCGCCTTGGAAGCCGAGGCGATCCTGTCGCCTGCTGGTCGGCCAACCTGGCAGCCGTCCACCGTGCGACGCATCTATCAGAGTGCCACGGCTACAACCGAATTGGAGGCGGTTTCATGAAGGCTACGTACTACCCGCCACGCAGTCGCGTGGTCGTGTTGTTACCGCGCGACCCGCACACCGGCAAGCGCGGCATGGTCGACAGCACGCGCAACGTCGGCGGCGACATGGAGCACCGCGTGCGGTTCGCGGACGGCGCCACAGCCATCTACTACGCCGAGGAACTGCTCGGCGCTGAAGGCACCCCCGGTCGGGGACAGGGGTAGGGGTGTCGATGGCGGGGCTGCCCTCCCCGCGTAGCGTGCACGAATTTTCCATCAGTAGTTAGCAAGGAGCGAGGACCAATGGCAGGGATTCAGAAGCGCGTACGCGCCAGCGGCACAACAACGTACGTCGTCCGGTGGTACGCCGCAGACGGCACCGAGCGGAGCAAGGGCGGGTTCCGTACCCGCAAGGACGCCAAGGCGTTCGCGGCCAAGGCCGACACCGAGACGTTGACGGGCATGGACTTCGATCCCGGCAAGGGCAAAATGCTCTTCCGCGACGCGGCGGCGATCTGGTTGGAGTCCCGCAAGGCCGACACCCGCAACAACGCCGAGAACCACCGCTACGCGCTCGCCCCGGCCGCAGCCCGACGCGGCGACGGCAAGACGCTCGGCATCGATGCGGTGTTCGGCGGCTACCCGCTCAACAGGATCACCCGCGAGTACATCCAGGCGTGGGTCAACCGGCTCACCGAGGCGGGCAAGAAGCCGAGCACCGTGCGCCACGCGTTCTGGACCGTTCGCATGGTTCTGGAGCAGGCCGTGGTGGATGGCCGGCTGCCGAAGAGCCCCGCCGAGTACATCAAGCTCCCCACAGAGACAGGCACTAACGGGGGTCAAGTCGGTGTAGTCGTTGATCGGGCGCAATTCCTCACGCCCGCACAAGTTTCGGCTCTCGTCGCAGCGACGCCCTGGCCCTACGACGTCCTGGGGCACGTTGCCGCTTGGGCGGGTCTGCGGGCGGCGGAACTCGGCGGGCTAACCATCGCCAACGTCGAACTGCCAGACCCGCCGTTGAACCCAAACGCCCCGGCTAAGCCTGGCGTGCTGCGAGTCGAGCAGGCCGCGCGGGCGAAGGGTGCGGCCATCGAGTACGGCCCGCTGAAGACCAAGCAGAGCTACCGCCGCGTGCCGCTCACCGCCGAGACGACCGAGTTGCTGCGGGACTACCTCGCGGCACATCCGCGAGGCGACGAGCCCGACGCCCCGCTGTTCCCCGGCACGACGTTGACGCGTCCCCGGCCTACCGGCGTACCCGCGACGGCCCCCGCACCGAGAGAGGCGACTACGGGTGCAGAAGACATGCCGCCGAAAGCCACCGCGAAGGCCCGTGCACGACGGCAGGCCGACGCCTTGGCTGATCTCACCGTGGCCGAGGCCAAGAAGCGATTGGTCCTCGATTGGGCGACGCCGCTGCGCCACGCGACGTTCTACAAGGCGGTCTACCGACCGGCGGTGCTGCGCGCGAACCGGCTCACGCCGACCGCGAAGATTGACCCCGAACAGTCGTTCCACTCGCTGCGGCACACGTACGCGAGCCTGTGCCTTGCGGCGGGCATCCGGCCGATCGACATCGCGGAGTTGATGGGGCACCGGGACGTCAAGACGACGCTGACCGTGTACGCACATCTCATCAACACCGACGACCACACCGGCAACATGGCCGCGCTCGGCGCACTCGCCGCCCCGGCCCAGGAGCCCAGCTACAGCAATGTGATTCCGCTACACGGCTGAAACGGGCGGCTTGGACACGCCTGTCGCAGCGCCGCTGAGGTGTCGGTCGCTCAAAGTAGAGTTCGTTTACCGGCGGCGTAAGACGGAGGAGAACCAGGTGAGCGACTTGACGTTGGACCGCATCGAGCTGGGTGACTGCCTAACTTGGCTCAAGGATGTGCCTGATGAATCGGTCGACTTAGTTGTCTCGTCACCGCCGTACAACATCGGGAAGGAGTACGAGACCAGGCGCGCCCTGGACCTGTATCTTTCCGAGCAGGCGGATGTATTGACGCACTGCGCGCGCGTTCTCAAGCCGACAGGCTCCATTTTCTGGCAGGTCGGCTCGTACTCGATCAAGGGTCAGCTGATACCCCTTGACGTGAAGTTCTTCCCAATTCTTGAGGATCTCGGCCTACAGTCGCGTAACCGCATCGTATGGGTACGCCAGCACGGTTTGCATGCCAAGAACAAGTTTTCCGCGCGGCACGAGACGATCCTGTGGTTCAGCAAGTCGGACAACTACAAGTTCAACCTCGATCCGATACGAGTTCCGCAGAAGTATCAAAACAAGAAGTCATGGCGTGGCGACAACAAGGGCGAGCTCACGTGCAATCCGCTCGGGAAGAACCCAGGCGACATCTGGTCGTTCCAGAATGTCAAACACAACCATGAAGAGCAGACGATTCACCCGGCTCAGTTCCCGGAGGCGATGATCAGTCGGATCATCCTGGCGACGACCGACCAGTCGGATGTTGTGCTCGATCCCTATATGGGTACCGGCACTGTGGCAGTAGCTGCAAAGGATCTCGAGCGACATTACGTCGGCACGGAAGTTGACGAGCGCTACTACGAGCTTGCCCTGCAGCGCATAAACATCAAACCTGATGCCGATGGTATCTTCCCCAACCTAAAGACCTTGCGCCGCTACGCATCTGAAACGGGCACTCCCGCATCGGGGTACCGGTTTGCCGTACAGGTAGGTGCGTCGGCCACAGACAGGACCAAGGCGAAGATATTTGACGAAGCGCACCATCTGGCCGACCTGGAGCATCGGCTGGAACTTGAAGAGACCGCCTTCGCCGATCGCTTACTTGGAATTGAGGCGCCAGCGAGTGAAATCTCAGCGCCTGCGCCAACACTATTTGAGTGAGAACGAGGCGGTGTAGTTGCCGTGCTTAGCGGGCCGCCGACTCCATGCAATGTCGAATCTGCGGAGTTCGCGGCTGGCGGGAGTCCGGTCGTAGCGGGTGTTCGCGTAGGCGTTCCACATGGCCTCGACTTCAGTCGATGAATGCGGAATGGCAAGGCCAACAAGGCGAATCGGAACGGTAAACGAGTTGAAGCTCATCGCAGCTTGAAGTTGAGCTCTAGCTTGCTCATAGTAGAGCGTGCTATTCGACGCGGGGAATAGGCCGCACTTGGTAACGACAATTAGCGCCTCCACCCCGTCCATGCCAGCCAATTCGATATCCGAGATGTAGACGCCTTGAGTGCGGATGACATTGTTCCAAAGAAACGGGTAGTTTGAGAACTGCCACTCAGCAAGCGTCGTCCGTTTCCCTGCGTCCCAATCTAAGCCGAACTCTTTAAGCCCGTCCGGCACAGGGATTTTCTTCCAACCTAAGGCCGCAGCTCTGTCGGTCAATTCCCTATTCGTCGCCTTTGGATCGAAGATTGGACGATGATTCAGACCGGCTTGGTCACTGGGCTGAAACTGCGGTGTAGTCCCATCCAGCACCGACGCGATCTCTTGCCACTCATGTTCCCCCGGTCCCTCGAAGAACTCTTTAGCACCTGCGAAATCACTGACTTCGTATTGCACGGCCCGTTTGTCCCCATCCCTCCAGCGTTGCAGCGTGCTGCACGCTAGGGCTTGGAGGGTCGGATGTCCAGGAGGCGTGGCGAGTCGCCCGGGGCTCTCAACCGTCGTCAGCACCCGATGGCACACTTTCCCGCCATGAGTACAGCCAAGGTGAAGTTCACGGTCACGGTCCACGACGTCGATCTCGCTGCGTATGCGAAGGCAAATGACATCCCAGAGAGCGATGCTGCCGAGGAATTTTGCATCGTGGCGTCGGAGCACGTAGCGGACGCGCTTCACGCGAAGTTCGACGGCATCACGATTGCGACCACGCGCGAGGACGGGTCGTTGCTATTTACAGAACGTCCCGGCGATTTCCCCGACTGAGTACGGGACCGTTACGGGACCGCGAGCCGCTCGTATCGAGAGCAATCGCATGAAAGCCCTGGTAGAGGTGGAGCCGATGACGGGAATCGAACCCGCGTATTCAGCTTGGGAAGCTGATGTTCTGCCATTGAACTACATCGGCATTTTGGTACTGGCATGTTCGACCACGAAGGCTAACATCTGGGCGGCTACGCTCGCCTGGTGCTTCTCTCCGATCGTGACATCCGTGCCGAAATCGCCGCAGGACGGCTGGGCATCGACCCGTTCGAGGAAGGCCTCGTGCAGCCGTCGAGCGTCGACGTCCGGCTGGACAACCTGTTCCGCGTCTTCAACAACACCCGGTACACGCACATCGACCCGTCGACCCGTCAGGACGACCTCACGTCGCTGGTCGAGCCGAAAGAGGGTGAGCCGTTCGTGCTGCATCCCGGCGAGTTCGTGCTCGGCTCGACGCTGGAGCGCTGCACGCTGCCCATCGACCTGGCGGGCCGGCTCGAAGGCAAGTCGTCGCTGGGTCGCCTCGGCCTGCTGACCCACTCGACCGCGGGCTTCATCGACCCCGGCTTTTCCGGCCACATCACCCTCGAGCTGTCCAACGTCGCCAACCTGCCGATCACGCTGTGGCCGGGCATGAAGATCGGCCAGCTGTGCCTGCTGCGGCTGACCAGCCCCGCCGAGCATCCTTACGGCAGCGCGCAGGCCGGCTCGAAGTACCAGGGCCAACGCGGCCCGACGCCGTCGCGGTCGTATCAGAACTTCATCAAGTCCAGCTGAGTGGCCACTTATGCCACGCTTCGTCGCCTCAGGTTCAAGGGGTGATTGCAACGGCTCCTAGCTGAGGAGTTGTTGATGCGTCCGTCGCGTTATGCCTGTGTTGGTCGTCAGTTCTGGGGTCATGTCGGCGATGGCACGTCGGTGGTGGAGGCGGCGCAGGCAGTCGGTGTGTCGGTGCGCACCGGCTGGCGCTGGTTTGCCGATGCTGGCGGGGTGAGACCCAAATTTCCTGATGAGACCGGTGTGCGGAAGTGGTCGCGGCTGGGCGAAGACGAACGTAACGAAATTCAAGACGGCATTGCCAGAGGGGAAAGCATTCGGCAGATCGGCAGGCGGCTGGGCCGCCCGGCCTCGACGGTCATGCGTGAGATCGACCGAAACGCGTTCTGCCGTGGACGATATCGTTCGCGGTACCGGTTCGGGGCGCAACGGCACGGCGGCTGGGATGCCACGCCGAGGTATCGGGCCGGCGTCGCACAGGCGCGTGCTCACGCGCGGGCTCGACGCCCGAAACCGCGCAAGCTGGCCACCAATGAACGGTTGCACCTTGAGGTGCAGAATCGGCTGCTAGACGACCACAGTCCTCAACAGATCGCCAACCGGCTGCCGATCGAATTTCCCGACGATGCGGAGATGCGGGTGTCCCACGAGACCATCTATCAGTCGATCTGCGTGCAGGGTAAAGGAAATCTGCGCCGTGAGCTGCACAAATGTCTACGCACTGGGCGGGCGTTGCGCAAGCCTCAACGACGCGGTAACCAGCGCCGAGGGCAAATCCGCGACATGGTCAACATCAGCGAGCGTCCACCGGAGGTCGAAGACCGTGCCGTACCCGGCCACTGGGAAGGTGACCTGATCATGGGTAGCACCGCATCGGGTTCGGCGATCGGCACCGTGGTCGAACGCATGACTCGGTTCGTGCTGCTGCTGCATTTGCCTGACGACCACGGTGCCCTGGCAGTGCAAGAGGCCATCGTCGCGAAAATGGCTCAGCTGCCGGCGATTCTGCGTAAGACACTGACCTGGGATCAAGGCAAAGAGATGGCCAATCACGCCGCTATCGCCGCAGCGACGGAATTAGATATCTACTTCTGTGATCCGCACTCACCATGGCAGCGCGGGACCAACGAGAACACCAACGGACTGCTGCGCCAATACTTTGCTAAAGGCACCGACTTGTCGATCTTCCCGGCAGACTATCTGGACTACGTCGCCGCCAAGCTCAACAACCGGCCCCGGCAAACCCTGAGCTGGAAGACCCCAGCCGAAACCCTCGACGAACTACTCTCAAACCCGTCAAAACCACCCGCTGTTGCAATCACAGCGTGAAACCGCCNATGGCAGCGCGGGACCAACGAGAACACCAACGGACTGCTGCGCCAATACTTTGCTAAAGGCACCGACTTGTCGATCTTCCCGGCAGACTATCTGGACTACGTCGCCGCCAAGCTCAACAACCGGCCCCGGCAAACCCTGAGCTGGAAGACCCCAGCCGAAACCCTCGACGAACTACTCTCAAACCCGTCAAAACCACCCGCTGTTGCAATCACAGCGTGAAACCGCCCGCGATTTGCGTGCAATAACTGGCCACTCGGCGCAACCGCACAACAGCCGTGAGCTTTCGGTAACTCCGCCGAAACACGAAACATGCCGGTAACAGATTTGCCGCGTGGCTGAAACGCGGGACCGACATTCTCGGGCGAACCGTGCAAAGGAGCCCGACTTGGACGCCATCGACCCTGCCGCCACCGCGTGGCTGCTCGCCAGCACCGCACTCGTCCTGCTGATGACGCCGGGCCTGGCCATCTTCTACGGCGGCATGGTCCGCACCACCGGCGTGCTCAACATGATCATGATGAGCTTCATCTCGATCCCGCTGGTGACGGTCGCGTGGCTGCTGGTCGGCTACAGCCTGGCGTTCACCGGCGATGCGGGCGGCTTCATCGGCGGCCTCGAACACATCGGCATGCTCGGCATCAACCCGGACACGCTGCACGGTCACGTGCCCGAATTGCTGTTCGCCACCTTCCAATTGGGCTTCGCGATCGTCACCGCCGCACTGGTCAGCGGCGCCATCGCCGACCGCGCCAAGTTCGCCGCCTGGATGGTGTTCGTCCCGCTGTGGACCGTCGCGGTGTACTCCGTCGTCGCGCACTGGGTGTGGGCCCCCGGCGGCTGGCTGTTCGAATTCGGCGCGCTCGACTACGCGGGCGGTCTGGTCGTCGAGATCGTCTCCGGCATGTCGGCGTTGGCGCTGGCGCTCGTCCTCGGCCCCCGCATCGGCTTCAAGAAGGACGCCATGCGCCCGCACAACCTGCCCTTCGTGCTGCTCGGCTGCGGCCTGCTGTGGTTCGGCTGGTTCGGCTTCAACGCAGGCTCCGCGCTGGCCGCCAACGGCATGGCGTCCGCGGTCTTCCTCAACACCCTGGTCGCGGGATGCCTCGGCATGCTGGGCTGGATCGTCGTCGAGCAGATCCGCGACGGCAGGCCCACCACCTTCGGCGCCGCCTCTGGCGTGATCGCCGGCCTGGTCGCCATCACCCCGTCCTGCGGCACCGTGAACACCCTCGGCGCCGCAGTCGTCGGCATCGCCGCGGGCATCGTCTGCTCGTTCGCGGTGGGCGCGAAGTTCCGCTTCAACTACGACGATTCGCTCGACGTCGTGGGCGTGCACTTCGTCGGCGGTGTGGTCGGTGTGCTGCTGATCGGCCTGCTGGCCACGCCGGTGATGACCGGCGGCGCGCACGGTCTGTTCTACGGCGGCGGCCTCGGCCAACTCGGTAAGCAGGCGCTCGCTGCGGTGGTCGTCGGCGCCTACGCATTCGGGGTGTCGTATCTGCTCGGCAAGATCATCGACCGGGTGATGGGCTTCCGGATCAGCGCCGAGGACGAGACCACCGGCGTCGACTTCACCCAGCACGCCGAGACCGCGTACGCCGAAGCCGTGCACGGATACCAGCCGTCGCGCCGGCCGACCACCTTCGGCGACTTCGGGGTTCCCGGGCCGCGGCCCGAGACCGCCGAAGAAGGCTGACGCGTCTCTTCGCAGCGGAATTTGAACGGGCCGACGCCCGTTGTCGTTGACCCGAGTAGGGTTTTATTACCGGCGCAGGTGACCGCTTCTCAGCTAACGCCGCGGGATGTAACGGCCAGGCTGGCTGCGACGATGAATCATCGGGTCGTCGGCTCGTATTTGGTGAGGCCTGAACGGAAATCTAGATAGCGTAGCAAACACTTTTGGAGGGTCAGTGGACATCGTATTAGGTGTGTCAATGACACCTACGACGGTCCGCATGGTGCTGGTTGAGGGCGAGAAGGCCGACGGCGCGATCGTCGATCACGACGCTTTCGACGTGGCTGCTGTCGACGGCTCAGCAACGTCTGCCAACGCGGCAGAACAGGTCGTCGAGGCCATCCTCGGCACCAAGGAGAGCGCCGCCGCAGGCGGTCATCATCTCAAGTCGATCGGCGTCACGTGGAGCGACCACGCCGAGGCGTCCACACTGCGCGACACACTGGCCGCCCGCGGCATCGACGACGTGATGCTGGTCTCCGACGGCCACGCCGCCGGGGCCCTCGCCCAAGCGGTGGGACGCGCCGTCGGATACGCCACCACCGCGCTGCTGTTCATCGATCGCGACACCGCCACCCTGTCGGTGGTGCAGACCGAGGACGGTTCGATCGTCAAGGTGCTGAGTCGCTCGCTGCACAGCGGTGACGCGATGGCCGTGCTCGCGGACATGGCCGCCGCCGTCGACGCGCAGGACTCGCCGCCGCAAGGCATGTTCGTCGTCGGCTCCGGCGTCGACGTCAGCGCCGTGAAGGCGCATCTCGAGCACCTCGTCAGCATCCCCGTCAGCGCGCCTGACGACGCCGACGTCGCGTTGGCCCGCGGCGCGGCGCTGGCCTCTGCGCACGCGCCCGCTCTCGAAGCCTCCACCGTCGGCCTTGCCTACTCGCAAGACCCCGACGGCACCACCGCAGGCAATGCGTACACCGCGCTCGCCGCGGCCGAGACCCAGATGGCACCCCTCGATGCCGACGCGCGGACCGACCTCGAGGAAGTAGCTCCCGAAGAGGGACGTAAGCCATTCCTGCTCGTCGGCAGCGCGCTGACCTCGATCTTCGTGATCGGCGTTGTGGCACTTGTTATTTCGCTGGCCGTGAGCATCCGGCCGACGGTTGACCAGCGACCCGATCCCGGGCCGAACGCCATCGCGCCCACCAAGGTGGCCCCGCCCGCCGCACCGGCCCCGGTGCAGGCGCGCCCTGATCGGAGAGGCCGGAGGTGGGAGAGGTGCTACTGCCGTGGCCCAGGGACGCCGGCCCGCGGTTGGACCGGCACCCGACCCCGGGCCGACAGCCCGCGCGCCCCCCAGGGGCGCCCCCCGCCGCCGCACCGGCCCCGGTGCAGGAGGCACAACAGCCCATCGCGCCGCCGGCACCCCCGCCCGCGGCCGAGACCATCAAGCCGCCGGTGCCGGTCGCCGTGCAGGAAGCGCCCGCGCCCAAGCAGGCGCCGCGTCAGGTGTTCGTCGAGCAGGCGCCCGCCCCGCAGGCGCCGCCGCCCGCACCGGCCGCACCGCCGCCCGCTCCCGAGGCGCCGCCCGCGCCGCCTCCTGTGGCGCCCGCGCCGGTTCCGTACATCCCGCCGCCGGTGTACAACCCGCCCATCTACAACCCGTACATCCCGCCGCCCGCGTACTACCCACGGCCCAAACCGCCGTGGAGTCCGCCGTGGCAGCACGACGAGCCGGACTATCCGCAGTCACCCGGGCACGGAGGCGACTACCCGGGCCCCGGTGGCGGAGGCAATTACCCCGGCAACGGTGGCGGATACCCCGGCGGCGGATACCCGGGCTCCGGCGGCGGTCACGGCGGTCGCGGACCCAGCTGCTTCCTGATCTTCTGCCGCGGCTGACCGTCGAACACCACTGGTAACCCAGCGTTGGTCTGACGCTTGGGTTCACGTAGCGGTTAGCTCATCGCGGCTGCATATAGAAGCAGTATGCGATGCACCGTATTCGGCACGGGCTATCTCGGCGCGACACACGCCGCCGGCATGGCCGAACTCGGCCACGACGTGATCGGTGTCGACATCGACGCAGGCAAGGTCGCCAAGTTGTCCTCCGGCGACATCCCGTTCTACGAGCCTGGTCTGCGGAAGGTGTTGAGCGACAACATCGCTGCGGGCCGGCTGCGGTTCACCACCGACTACGACGAGGCGGCGGACTTCGCCGACGTGCATTTCCTCGGCGTCGGAACACCGCAGAAGAAGGGCGAATACGGCGCCGATCTGCGCCACGTGCACGCCGTCATCGACGCGCTGGTGCCGCGGCTGCGCAGGTCCGTGGTGATCGTCGGCAAGTCGACGGTGCCCGTCGGCACCGCCGCCGACCTCTCGCACCGCGCACGCGAGCTTGCCCCTGCGGGGGTCGACGTCGAGATCGCCTGGAATCCCGAGTTCCTGCGTGAGGGCTTCGCCGTCTACGACACACTGCATCCGGACCGCATTGTGCTTGGCGTGCAACGTGATTCGACCCACGCCGAGGACGCGATCCGCGAACTGTACGCCCCGCTGCTGGCCGACGGCGCGCCGTTGCTGGTCACCGATTTGCAGACCGCCGAACTGGTCAAGGTGTCGGCCAACGCGTTTCTCGCGACGAAGATCTCGTTCATCAACGCGATCTCCGAGGTGTGCGAAGCCGTCGACGCCGACGTCACCCTGCTTGCCGACGCGCTGGGCTACGACCCCCGCATCGGGCGTCGATTCCTCAACGCGGGCCTCGGATTCGGCGGCGGCTGCCTGCCCAAGGACATCCGCGCGTTCATGGCCCGCGCCGGTGAACTGGGCGCCAACCATGCGCTGACGTTCCTGCGCGAGGTCGACAGCATCAACATGCGGCGCCGCACCAGGATGGTGGAGTTGGCGACCAAGGCGTGCGGCGGGTCGCTGCTTGGCGCCAACATCGCGGTGCTCGGCGCCGCGTTCAAGCCGGAGTCCGACGACGTCCGTGACTCGCCCGCGCTCAACGTCGCGGGCATGCTGCAACTCAACGGCGCCACGGTCAACGTCTACGACCCCAAGGCGATCGAGAACTCGCAGCGGCTGTTCCCGACGCTGAACTACTCGACGTCGGTGGTCGAGGCCGCGGACCGCGCCGACGCCGTGTTGGTGCTCACCGAATGGCGCGAGTTCGTCGAACTCGACCCCGCCGCACTGGCCGGCACCGTACGCGCGAAAGTCATTGTGGACGGCCGCAATTGCCTCGACACCGGACAGTGGGCCAACGCGGGATGGCGGATCTACTGCCTCGGCAGGAGCGTCAGCCTGCCGACGCCTGTTTGAGCATGCCGTCGAAGCCCTGCCACAGCAGCATGTAGACGAGTTCGACGACCCGCTCGCGAGGCACGTCGCGGTTCTCGTACCACCAGGTGGCCACCCCTGAACACGCCGACTGCGTGGCGCGGGCCAGGATCCAGGCCGCGTCGTCGACGGTGATCCCCTTCACCGACTTCGCGTCCGCCGCCCCGAATCGGATCAGATCGGCGATGGCCGCGGTGCCCCGGTCGGCGATCTCCTGACAGACCGCGGCGACCTCCGGATCGGCGGGCGGATCGCGGTGCAAAAACCGCCACATGAACGGGTCGTGCTCGACGGATTCGAAGTAGCTTTCGATGCTCGCCCGGACCAACTGCTGCGCCGACGCGCCCTCGACGTGCCGCAGCGAGCGGTTCCTGATCTGCTCGGCGTGCTGTTCGAGCAGCGTGATGTGCAGTTCGCGTTTGGAGCCGAAATGGTCGTAGAGCACCGACGGCACCACGCCCGCGCGGGCGGCGATGTCCTGCATCTTCGCCTCGGCGAAACCGTGCTCGGCGAAGGTCTCGACCGCCGCATCGAGGATGCGGGCCCGTCGCTGTGCCGCCGGAATCCGCGTCCTTGCCATACCGAATTGTAATTCGGTAAGCTCGCAGAACATAACCGAACCACAATTCGGTTGGAGGAGTCGCATGGGCGTCATCAAGCACCGCATCCGCTGGCTTGCCATGCACGGCGTCGTCCGTGCCACCTCGCGGAGGCTCGCCCGTCGCGGCGACCCGCAGGGCCGGCTCATCTCCGATCGCCAGTTGCGCCGCAACCCCGTCCCGTTCATCGACGAACTGCGCGGCATGGGGCCGATCGTCAAGTGCCGGCTGATGTACATGACCGTCGACCACAAGATCGCCAACGACCTGCTGCGCTCCGACGACTTCCGTGTCATCGCATTCGGGTCCACCCTGCCCAAACCGCTGCAGTGGGTGGTCCGGCACACCGATCCGGGGCTGCTACATCCGGTGGAGCCGCCGTCGATGCTGTCGGTCGAACCGCCCGACCACACCCGGTACCGCAAACTGGTGTCGTCGGTGTTCACCACCAGAGCCGTTGCGGCGCTGCGGGATCGGGTGCAGGCCACCGCGGATCGGTTGCTCGACGAACTGATCGACGATGGGGGCACCGTGGACATCGTCGACCGGTATTGCTCCCAGTTGCCCGTCACCGTGATCGGCGACATCCTCGGCGTGCCCGACGAGGCGCGGCCACGCATTCTGGAATTCGGTGAGCTCGGCGCACCGAGCCTCGACATGGGGGTCAGTTGGCAGCAGTACCGCCAGGTGTACCGCGGCATCGAGGGCTTCAACAACTGGCTGTCCGATCATCTGGATCATTTGCGGCGCAACCCCGGTGACGACCTGATGAGCCAGCTGATCCAGGCGTCGGCAAACAGCGCCGAAGGCGCGCGGCTGAGCAACGATGAGCTGCTGGCCACCGCAGGCCTCGTGCTGGCGGCCGGCTTCGAAACCACAGTGAACTTGCTGGGCAACGGAATTCGGATGCTGCTCGACGCGCCCGAGCAACTGGAGAAGCTGCAGGCGCAGCCGGAGTTGTGGCCCACCGCGGTCGAGGAGATTCTGCGCCTGGAGTCGCCGGTCCAGATGACGGCCAGGGTGGCGGCCGTCGACACCGAACTGCCCGGCGCGGTGGTCCGCGCCGGCGAGGGCATCATCATCTACCTGGCAGGCGCCAACCGCGATCCGAAGGTGTTCGCCGATCCGCACCGCTTCGACGTCGAACGCGAGAACGCGGGCAAGCATCTGTCGTTCTCCGGCGGCAGGCACTTCTGCCTCGGCGCCGCGTTGGCCCGCCAGGAAGGCCAGGTCGGGCTGCGCACGTTCTTCGAGCGCTTCCCGGATGCGCGACTTGCCGGCAACGGCAGCCGTCGCGACACCCGGGTGTTGCGGGGATGGGCATCCCTACCGATCACACTTGGAAGGGCGCGCACCGCTGTAGGTTCGTAGCGTGGATTTTCGAGCGGCGCTGCGCGATCAGACCCGGGACTTCGGCGAGCTCATCCGTGGAGCGGACCCGTCGACGCCCGTACCGACCTGCCCCGACTGGACGATCAAACAGCTGTTCCGCCACGTCGGACGCGGAAACCGTTGGGCTGCACAGATCATCGCCGACCGCAGATCCGAACCGTTGGACCCGCGTGATGTCCGCGACGGCAAACCACCCGACGACATCGACGGCGCGATCGACTGGCTGAACGCGAGCGCGGACCTGGTCATCGACGCGGTGGACCGCGTCGGACCAGAGACCCGGGTGTGGACGTTTCTGGGCCTACGTCCGTGCGGCTGGTGGATCCGTCGGCGACTGCACGAGGCCACCGTGCACCGCGCCGACGCCGCAATGGCGTTGGGGGTGGATTACGACCTGCCCGCTGAGGTGGCCGCCGACGCGATCAGCGAATGGATCGAGCGGGTCAGCGTCGAAGCAAGACCGCGCGCGTTGCCCCTCGCCCTCGGGCAGACGCTGCACCTGCACGCGACCGACGACGGGCTGGGCCCCAGCGGGGAGTGGACCATCACCAGTGACGCCGAGGACGGCATCACCTGGTCGCACGAACACGGCAAGGGCGACGCCGCACTGCGCGGGGCGGCCAAGGATCTGTTGCTGGCCATCGTGCGCAGGCGCACCGCCGCCGACAGCGGAATCGAGGTGTTCGGCGACGCCGCCGTCTGGGACGGCTGGCTGGAGCACACACCGTTCTAGGAAGGCGTACGTTCTCGACATGACCACATCGGAGATCGCCACCGTCCTCGCCTGGCATGACGCGCTCAACGAGCAGGATTACGACACCCTGGCGCAGGTGTCCAGCGACGACATCGAATTCGGTGACGCCAACGGCGCGGGCCAGGGCCATGAGGCGTTGATCCAGTGGGCGCAGTCGTTGTCCGTGACCGCCGCCGACCCTGGCCGGATGTATGTGCGCGACGGCGTGGTGGTCGCCGAGGAGCAGGACGGCGCAGGCGTGGCCTTCCGGGTGGTGCACGACCATGTCACCTCGGTCTTCCGGCACCCCGACCTGGCCAGCGCGCTCGCCGCGACCGAGTTGACCGAAAAGGATCTCGCAGGCTGATGCGCGGGATCATCCTTGCCGGCGGATCGGGCACCCGGCTGTATCCGATCACCAAGGGTGCGTCGAAACAGTTGATGCCCGTGTACGACAAGCCGATGATCTACTACCCGCTGTCGACGCTGATGATGGCGGGCATCCGCGACATCCTGGTCATCACCACACCCGAGGACGCGGAGGCGTTCCAGCGATTACTGGGCGACGGTTCGGATTTCGGGATCAACATCAGCTACGCGGTGCAGCCGAAACCCGACGGTCTGGCGCAGGCGTTCGTGATCGGCGCGGACCACATCGGCAACGGCCCGGTGGGATTGGTGTTGGGCGACAACATCTTCTACGGCCCAGGTCTGGGTACCAGTCTGCACCGCTTCCAAACCATCAGTGGCGGAGCGATTTTCGCCTACTGGGTGGCCAACCCGACGGCCTACGGCGTCGTCGAATTCTCGGCGGACGGGACGGCGCTGTCCATCGAGGAGAAGCCGGCCACCCCGAAGTCGAACTACGCGGTGCCGGGATTGTACTTCTACGACAACGACGTCATCGAGATCGCGCGTTCGCTGAAACCCTCTGCGCGAGGCGAATACGAGATCACCGAGGTCAACCAGACGTATCTGAACCAGGGCAGGCTGAAGGTCGAGGTGCTGGCCCGCGGCACCGCGTGGCTGGACACCGGCACGTTCGACTCACTGCTGGACGCGGGCGACTACGTCCGCACCATCGAACGCAGGCAGGGGCTCAAGATCAGCGTGCCCGAAGAGGTGGCATGGCGCGTCGGCTTCATCGACGACGACCAACTGGCCGCCCGCGCGCGCACCCTGCTCAAGTCCGGCTACGGCGCCTACCTGCTGGAGTTGCTCGAGCGGCCTCCGGGGTAGCGAGCACGGCGGCGATCGCCGTCGTCAACGGCACCGACAACGCCAACGCGATACCGCCGACCGCCGAACGGGCGACCTCGATGGCCACGCTCTCACTGGTCAACACGTCGCCGAGCGACCGGTTGGCCACGCTGAACAACAGCAGCAGCGGCAGCGCGCTACCCGCATAGGCCAGCACCAGTGTGTAGACGGTGCTGGCGATGTGGTCGCGGCCCACCCGCATGGCACCGAGGAAGATCGCCCTGCGACTGACCCCGGTCTCGGCCAACTCGAACACGGTCGACGCCTGGGTAACCGTGACGTCGTTGAGCACACCGAGCGAGCCGATGATGAACCCGGCCAACAGCAACCCTGTGATCGACACGTTGCCCATATACGCGGCGACCTCGTTGTTCTGATCCTCGGACAGGCCGGTCAGATGCGCCAATTCGATTGCGCCCCACGACAACAGGGCGGCGAGCAGCAGCGCGGTCAAGGTACCGAGCAGTGCCGCGCTGGTGCGCAGGCTCACCCCGTGAGCCAGATAGATCACCGCGTACAGGATGGCTGCCGATGCGACGAGGGCGACCGGAATCGCCGACGCGCCGTCGCGCAGGGCGGGCAGCAGGAAGACCACCAGCACCACGAACGCGACGACGATGCCGATCATCGCGCGCAGCCCGCGCCAACCCGCCACCGCGACGATGACGACCGCGAACACTGCCGCCAACGCGATCAGCGGCCACGTCCGCTCGTAGTCGTAGAACGCGTAACTGGTCGCGCCGCCGGCATCGACCTGACGGCTGATCCGGACGTGGTCGCCTGCGGCGAGGTGCGGCTGGCCGGGTCCCTGACTGAACTCGAGCATTGTGTTGGCGCCCTTGTTGGGGCCGGAGTCGATGCTGATCAATGACTGCACACACGGGCCGCCGCCCTCCGGCCCCGGCGCCGGGTCGGCGGTCAGCACGGCGCCGTTCGACGGGCTGCCGCATGACGCCACCTTGCTGGACAGCACATGTCCGGCCTCGGTGGTGACCGATCCGCCCGCGGCGTTCTGGAACGGCAGCGGGATGTCGACCTTCTCGTGGCTGGGCCACAGCCAGACCGCGCCCGCGAGCACCGCGACGCCGATCGCGATCAGTGCCCCGATCACGACTTTGGCGGCGGTGGGCCCCAAGGGGGCCTGGCCGCCCATGGAGTGCGAATGGGCGTGCGAGTGCGTCACGCGCAACAGGGTAGACGCGGGGGCTGGGCGTGATTTACAACATGTCGATGAGTAGGGACATCGAGACGCGGGTCGCCGACGACGGAGTCGCGACGCTGACGCTGGCGCGGCCGGAGCGGCGCAACGCGCTGTCGATCAAGTTGCGTGACGAGATCACCGCGCAACTCGACGACTGGGCCGCGGACGCGGGCGTGCGTGTGGTGGTGCTGACCGGGTCGGGGCCGACCTTCTGCGCGGGCTTCGACCTCAACGAGTTCGGCCAACGCGAGCTTGCCACCCAGATCAAGGACAGCTCCCGTCGATATCACCGTGCGGTGTGGAACTTCCCGAAGCCGCTGGTGGCCGCGGTCAACGGGCCCGCGATGGGCGGCGGGATGGACCTCAGCGTGCTCTGCGACTGCAGAATCGCTTCCACCGCAGCGGTTTTCGGGCATCCCGAGATCAAGTTCGGCGCTGCGCCGCTGTTCACACCGCTGCAGTGGATCGTCGGGTTGGGCAATGCCCGCGAACTGTGCCTGACGGGACGGCGGATCGACGCGGCAGAAGCGCTGCGCATCGGCCTGGTCACCCGCGTGACCGAACCCGACGAGTTGCACAGCGAGGCGTTCGCGATGGCGCGGTCGATCATCGAGGCCCCGCAGGCCGCGCTCGAAGCCGCAAAGCGTTACCTGATCAGCAGTGCCAGCGCGACATTCGACGAGGCCTTCGCCGTCGAGCATGACAAGGTGTTCGACGACTTTCTGATCGGCCCGGCGGGGTGATCGTGCGCGAAACTGGAGTTGCCGTGGAAAAGTTCGAGTGAGGCCCACGATAACTACAGCCTCGCGGAAACGGGCTTACTGCCGGTACGACGACAGGAAGTTGCCGAGCCGCTCGATCGCGTTGGCGAGGTCGCGTGACCACGGCAGCGTCACGATGCGCAGGTGATCCGGTGTCGGCCAATTGAATCCGGTGCCCTGGGTGACCAGGATCTTCTCCTGCAGCAGCAGGTCGAGCACCAGCTGCTCGTCGTCGTGGATGTCGTAGACCTCGGGATCCAGGCGCGGGAACGCATACAGCGCGCCCTCGGGCTTCACGCACGACACCCCGGGGATCTCGTTGAGCTTGGCCCATGCGACGTCTCGCTGCTCGCGCAGCCTGCCGCCGGGCAACACCAGATCCTCGATGCTCTGGTGGCCGCCGAGGGCAACCTGAATGGCGTGCTGCGCAGGCACGTTCGGGCACAGCCGCATGTTGGCCAACAGGCTGATGCCCTCGATGAAGCTGGCCGCATGTTCCTTGGGACCGGTGATGACCAGCCACCCGGACCGGTAACCGGCGACCCGGTATGCCTTCGACAGCCCGTTGAACGTCAGCGTCAGCACATCGGGCGCCACCGACGCCATTGCGATGTGCTTGGCGTCGTCGTAGAGGATCTTGTCATAGATCTCGTCGGCCAACAGCAGCAGCTGATGCCTACGCGCGAGATCCGCTATCTGCGTGAGAGTTTCGCGGCTGTATACCGCACCCGTCGGATTGTTCGGGTTGATCACCACGATCGCCTTGGTGCGGTCGGTGATCTTCGACTCCAGATCGGCGATGTCGGGCATCCAGCCCTGCGTCTCGTCGCACATGTAGTGCACCGGGGTGCCGCCCGCCAGCGACGTGCACGCCGTCCACAGCGGATAGTCCGGCGCGGGAATCAGCACCTGGTCGCCGTTGTCCAACAGCGCCTGCAACGTCATCTGGATGAGTTCGGACGCGCCGTTGCCGAGGTAGACGTCATCGACATCGAACTTCGGGAAGCCGTCCACGAGTTCGTAGCGGGTGAACACCGCGCGACGGGCAGGCATGATGCCCTTGGAATCCGAGTAGCCCTGCGCGTAGGGCAGCGCGGAGATGATGTCGCGCATGATCACGTCGGGCGCCTCGAAGCCGAACGGCGCGGGGTTGCCGATGTTCAACTTGAGGATGCGGTGACCTTCGGCCTCCAGTCGTGCCGCGTGATCGTGCACCGGACCGCGGATCTCGTACAGCACGTCCTGCAGCTTGGACGACTGCGTGAACGTGCGCGGCCGCGGATGATGCCCGGTGGTCTGCCACGGCACATGGTGGGTGGTCACGTGGTCCATGATCGCACCGGAGTCCAATTAATTAGCAAAGACGCTGGTTATCGCTTACCAGGCGGACGTGCGCCCTTGGCGATACCCAGGCCCTTCACGGGCGGCTGTGGCTTCTCGCCGTTGCCATCGGTGGAAGGCTCAGGCGCAGCGCTGGATTCACTCTCTGACGGCGATTCTGGTTGCGGCGCAGCCGGTTTCGGTGCCGCTGCGGCCTTCTTGGCACCCGGTCGACGGGCGCCGGGCGCGATGCCCAGACCTTTGACCTCCGGCTCGGGCTTGGCGGGTTGCGCCTCGGCCGGTTTCTCGGCGGCAGGCGCGGCAGGCTGGGCCTTCTTGGCCCCGGGCCGCTTGGCGCCCGCGGCGATGCCGAGGCCCTTGACCTCGGGTTCTGCCTTGGCAGGCGCCTCCGCGGTGGACGCCTCGGGTGCCGCGGCCTTCTTCGCACCGGGACGCTTCGCGCCCGCCGCGATGCCCAGCCCCTTGGCGGGCGCAGCGGGTGCCTCCGCACTCGGCGCGGCCTTCTTCGCGCCGGGGCGCTTGGCACCGCCCGCGATGCCGAGGCCTGTGACCGGCTTCGTCTCGGCAGGCTCAGCCTTGGGCTCCGGCTTGGCTTCGGGTTCGGCGACCGCCGTCGACGCCTCCACCTTCGGCGCCGCCTTCGCCGCACGCTCCTCGGCTTCCTTTGCCGCCGTGCCCTTTTCGGGCAGCGTGACGCCGCTCTTGTCCAGCGACCCCAGCAGCAGCTGGGCCACGTCGAGCACCTCGACCTTCTCGATGTCCCTGGCGGCGGAGACGTCGTCGACACCGTCGGTCATCATCACCCGGCAGAACGGGCAGCCGGTCGCGATCGCCGACGCGCCGGTGTCGATCGCCTCCTCGGTGCGCTCGGCGTTGACGCGCTTGCCGATGTGCTCTTCCATCCACATCCGCGCGCCGCCCGCGCCGCAGCACAGGCCGCGGTCGGCGTGCCGGGGCATCTCGGTCAGCTGGGCGCCCGAGGCCCCGATCAGCTCACGCGGCGCCTCGTACACCTTGTTGTGCCTGCCGAGGTAGCACGGGTCGTGATAGGTGACGTCGCGTCCGCCGTCGGGCGCGGTGACCGGCACCAGCTTCTTGTCCCGGATCAGCCGGTTCAGCAGCTGGGTGTGGTGCAGCACGGTGTAGTTGCCGCCGACCTGCGGGTACTCGCGGCCCAGCGTGTTGAAGCAGTGCGGGCAGGTGACGACGACCTTGCGGTCCACCCGCTCCACACCTTCGAAGAGGTCATTGAGGGTCTCGACGTTCTGCGCGGCCAACTGCTGGAACAGGAACTCGTTGCCCGACCGGCGGGCCGAGTCGCCGTTGCAGGTCTCGCCCTCGCCGAGCACCAGATACTTCACGCCCGCGATCGCGAGTAGTTCGGCGACGGCCTTGGTGGTCTTCTTCGCGCGGTCCTCGTAGGCGCCCGCGCAGCCGACCCAGAACAGGTACTCGTAGCCCTCGAAGGACTCGACGTCCTTGCCGTACACCGGCACGTCGAAGTCGACCTCGTCGATCCAGTTGGTGCGGTCCTTGGCGTTCTGACCCCACGGATTGCCCTTGGTCTCAAGGTTTTTGAACAACACGCCGAGTTCGGACGGGAACTCCGACTCCATCATCACCTGGTAGCGACGCATGTCGACGATGTGGTCGATGTGCTCGATGTCCACCGGGCACTGCTCGACGCACGCGCCACACGTGGTGCACGACCACAGCACATCGGGGTCGATGACGCCGAGTTGTTCGGCCGTGCCCACCAGCGGGCGGGTGGCCTGCAAAGGGCCGGAGCCCAGCACCCGTTCGAAGCCGGATTCAGGAACGTGGTGCTGCTCGTCGTGCTTCTCCCCGCGCAGTTCTTCGCCGAGACCGCCCTCGGGCGTGTTCTCCAGCGGCGTCTCCTTGTCGCCGAGGATGTAGGGCGCCTTGGCGAACAGATGATCGCGCAGGTTCATGATCACGAGCTTGGGCGACAGCGGCTTGCCGGTGTTCCACGCCGGGCACTGCGACTGGCAGCGACCACACTCCGTACAGGTGGTGAAGTCGAGGTAGCCCTTCCAGGTGAAGTCCTCGATCTTGCCGCGGCCGAGCACGGCGTCCTCGGCGGGATCCTCGAAGTCGACCGGAACACCGTTGGACTCGACCGGCAGCAGCGGCCCGAGGCCGTCGGGCAGTCGCTTGAAGGTGACGTTGATCGGCGCGAGACCGATGTGCAGGTGCTTGGAGTGCAGCACGATCAACAGGAAGACCAGCATCACGCCGATGTGCAGCAGCAGCGCGATGGTCTCGATCCATTCGTTGGCGGTGTGGCCGAGCGGATTGAGCACCGCGCCCATCAACTGCGAGAAGAACGCCCCGTTGCCGTACGGCAGGGTGTCGTTGTTCACCGCGGCGCCGCGCACCAGGGCGTAGGTCCAGATGACGTTGAAGATCATGAACAGGATCAGCCACGCGCCGCCGGTGTGCGAGCCGTAGAACCGCGACTCGCGGCCGTGCTGCTTGGGCTCCTGCATCACGCGGATGATCGCGAACGTGATGATGCCGAGCAGCACCGCGACGGCGAAGAAGTCCTGCAGGAAGCCCAGGGCGTCCCAACGGCCGATGAACGGGATGTGGAAATCGTCGACGAACAGCAGGCCGTAGGCCTCCAGGTACACCGACGCGAGGATGAAGAAGCCCCACATCGTGAAGAAGTGGGCGATACCGGGGATCGACCAGCGCAGGAGCCGGGTTTGCCCGAAGACTTCTTCGATCTGGGTGGTGATGCGCTTGCCCAGGTGGTCCTTGCGGTTGTTCTCCGGGCTGGTCGGGGCACCGGAGCGGATCAGCTTCGTCAGCCACAGCACCCGTTTGGCGGCGAACACCAGCACGAGTGCCGTCAATCCGAGGCCGACGACGAGCCTGATCAGCATCTGGGTTTCCACCGCGTGCCTCCCGTTTCGCAAGTTACCCAAGGGTAACTTATCCCATGTTACTGGCCAGTAACTTTCGCTGGATGCCAGCTCATAGTTGCATCCAGCCGGGAAACGCCGCTACAAAGGCTCCCCTAACTACGCCTCGGGGGTGGTCGAGGTGCCGCCGTCGCCGGTGCCGGCGGCACCCGTCTGCGAGCCGGGTCCGCTTGTCTCCGTTCCGGTTCCGGTACCACCGGTTTCGGTACCGCCGGTCCCGGTGCCGGTGCCGGATCCGTCGCCGGGGCCTGGATCGATCGGCGGGGGCTTGGGCGACGTCGGCGGCTCGGGCGACGTGGGTGGAGTCTCGGACGTCGGCGGCGGAGTGGGATCCGTCGGCTCCGGCGTCTCTGGCGTCTCGGATGTCGGGGGAGGGGCCACCGGCGGTTGATGCGGCACGGGCGCCTGCGGCTGCACTCGCCGCGGCGCCTGAAAGCGGGGCGCGGGTTGCTGCACCACGACGGTGGTGATTTGAGGGGCCTGCGGCGCCGGGGTAGCTGGGAGAGTGGCCGGCGCCGCAGGCGGTTGGGGGGTGGTCGTGGTGGTCGACGTGCTTGCCGCGTCGACCGGTGTCGTCGCGGTGTCGTTGAGGAGCGTGAAGCCGAACACCGCTGCGGCGACGGCCGCGGCGACCGCCGAGAGCCCGAACAACACCAGCGGACTGCGCCGCGGTGGCTCGTCGTCGCGCCACTGCTCGCGGCGGAAGGACACCTCGGGGCGGGACTGGGTCGCGTCGCTGTAGGGCAGCACGTCCTGGCTGACGTCGCCCTCGGACCAGGCCAGCGGCTGCGCGGCAGGCACCAGTGCGGTGGCGGTCGGCGTCAGCACGGTGGCTTCGTCGACGACGCGGCTTCGGTGCGCGATCAGCGCGGCGCCCTCGGCGGCGGTCAGCGCGGGCGAACGCGTGGTGACGACGGGGGCGCGCAGATGTTCGGACAGCCGCTGGGTGATCAGCGGTATCCGCGCTCCGCCACCGACAGTGGCGACGGCAGTGACACTGGCTGCGGGCACGCCGTAGCGCTCCAGCGTATCGTCAAGTGCGGCAAGGAAATCCGTGAGTGGCGCCCGCATCAGGTCCTCGAGTTCGGTGCGGGTGACGCGGATGTCCGCGCGTTGGCCGGGCAGGTCGGCGACCACCGCCGTCGCGGTTTCCGCGGACAGTCGCTCCTTGGCCCGCCTGCATTCGTCGCGCAACCGCACCAGCGAACCGACCATCGCGGTGCCCGACGGGTCGATGTCGGCGAGTCCGCCGACCACGTGCGCCAGCAGCGCCTGATCGATCAGATCGCCGGAGAAATCGCAGAATCGGACCGTCTCGCCGAACACCGAGAAGTCCCGTGCCGCATTGGCCAGCGTGATGCTGGTGCCGCTGCCACCGAAGTCGCACAGCACGATGACGCCGTGCGTGGGCAGGCCCGGGTTGTTGCGCAACGCCGTCAGCGCCGCCGTCGCATCGGACACCACCGGCAGCTTGCCGCGCAGGTTCCTGCGCAGAATGTCGGCGATCGACGGACGCCAGTGCGCGGGCACCGTCACCGCGGCGTCGGTCACCGGCAACCCGTCGGTGATCGCGTCGGCCATCGCGGCCAGTGCGTCGGCGAGCAGGCGCTCCGACCGGTACGTGGCGCCGTCGGGTGCGATCAGCGGCACCGGGTCGCCGACGCGGTCGACGAACCCGGTCAGTCGTTGACCGTGCAGGGTCAGCTCGGCGGGACGCAGGATGGCGGCATACCCGTCGCGGGTGCCGGCGAGGTTCGTCGCGCCGACCGACAGGCCGATCGAACGGCCGTGGTTGCCTGGCGAATTCAACATGCGATCGACGGTATGGCGAACGGCGTTACAGCAAATCCGGTGCCGCACCCGTCACTGGGCCGGGCCCGATAGGGGATCTTGGTTAGGGGATTGCGCCGCGTTGGGGGTTACGACTGAGACGTCAGCATGGCGCGCAGCATCGACAACATCTCGGAGCGGGATTCGGCGCCGAGCCTGCGCCGGATCCGCGCCACGTGATGTTCGACGGTCTTGGCCGAGATGAACAGTTGGCTGCCGATATCGCGGTACGGCATCCCGAGCAACAGCAGTTCGGCGACTTCGCGCTCACGGTCCGACAGCCGCGACGACGTGGGCCGCGGCTTGCCTTCCGCGACGGGCGCCGTCGGCTCCAGCCCTGGCGGCTCGTCGACGGCAGCGGTCTGTTTGAGGTCGCGGGCCAGTTGCAGCATCGCGCCGGAGACGCGACCATCCGGCGTCTGCAGCGCGGCCTGGCTGGCCAGTCGGGTGCCGTCCCATGTCATGCCGAACTGTGACAACCCGCGCGCCGCGGAGGTCACCTCGTCCACGTCGACGTGGTTGGCCAGTACCCGCAGCCAGGTGCGGCCCGCCTTGGCGAGCGCCTTGGCGAACGCGCTGTGCGGCGCCGCGGCCGTCAGCGCCTGACCATGGGGCGCAACGGCTTCCGGCGAATTGGCCAGGATGCCCGCGTGCACGCCCGCCCAGTGCAACGGCACTGACCACAGCACGGGATTGTCGAGCGACTCGAGCAGTCCGAACGCCTCGGTCATCGTGTGTTGCAGCCGATCGACCAACCGCATCCTTGCGGCGGCCACCCACAGTTCGCCCAGCGGCAGCAGGCAGAACAGGTCGGGTGAGTATTCGGCAAGCACTTCCATCGCGGCATACCAATGCTTCTGCACGCCGCCGGTGTCGCCGCTGCGTCTGGCGATCGCGGTCTGCAACGCGGCGGCCCACAACGCGTCGCGGCGGTGCAGCGCAACATCGGCCGTCGACGCGACGTCGGCCGCCGCTGCCGACAATTGACCGTCCTGCATGCGCACCCAGCCGTGCAGCAGGCGGTGCCGATGCACGGTGAAGGGTTCGTCTGCCCCAGTGCGGACGGCACGGCCGATCACGCTGCGGGCGCGCACCGGATCGCCGCCGTGCAGCGCGGCCAACGTCACCAGCGCCGCGGGGGTGTCCGGTGCGACACCCGTCGGGAGTTGTTCGGCGGTGATCGACTGGCTGAGCCGCGCAATGGCAGTGGGGAACGGTTGGTCCAGCGACAGCAGCAGCCCTTCGGCGAGGCTGCGGGCGGCGCGGGCGGTGGACGTCGGTGGCCCGGCGGTCTCGGCGCTCAGCGCGGTCCGCGCCGCCTCGGCGTCACCCGCGGCGATCGCGACGACGGCCCCCGCCGCACTGATGAAGGTGTCCGGATACGGCCCCAGCCAACGGAACAGGTCGGCCGCCTGGGTGGCGCTGCCGTCGTGCATCGCGATGCTGGCGGCGATGCGGACCGCCGCCACCCGCTCGGCCATGTCCTCGGACCCGAGCAGTTCGTCGGCCAGTCGGCCCGCGGCGGTGCAGTCACCGGTCTGTGCCAGCGCGTCGGCAAGCCGGGCGGACAGCGCCGTCGCGCCCGCGTCGGCGGCGGCCCGGTACAGCCGGGCGGCGCGCGCCGGGTGACCATGGGCGCGGGATGCGAGGTCGGTCAGCGCGGCCGCAAGCCGGTCGTCGCGCAGCCCGTGTTCGGCCATCCGTAACGCGAGATCACTTGACAGCGTTGATGATTCGAGTTGGGACACCAGCAGTGACAGCTCGGTGTCGTGGTGGCGCGCCGCGCCGATGATGCCCGCGATGCAGCGGTGCACCGACCGGATGAAGGTCTGGCTGTGCGACGGCTCGATCAGCCCGCTGGCACGCGCGCGGTCGACGAGATCCTGCGCCTCCTCGGCGCCGACCCGCAGCGCCGCCGCGACGTCGTCAGGTCCCAGATCCGGGCTCAGCGACGACACCAGCAGCGTGTCGAGCAACGGTTCCTCGAGGTGGCGCAGTCGCTCGATCAACGCGAACCGCGCGGCCTGCATGATCGCGTTCGCAGGGGCCTCACCGTCGGGTGAGACCGCCGCCGCGATCGCTGGCCGCAGCAGGAACGGCAGCCCCGCGGTCGCGACCATCAGCGACCGGATGATCTCGGAACTCGTTGAGCTACCCAGTGTTTCGGTCGTGAGCCGGTTGACCTCGGCCGGGCTGAACGCGCCAAGCGAGACGACAGGGTTCTCCCGCTCGATGGCGATGCGCAGCGTCCGCAGCGCCTGCCGGTGGGCGAGGGGTTCGGCGGCGACGACGACTGTCGATACCGGATCGGCGACCAGGTCCGCGACGACACCGAGTTGTGTGTCGTCGAGCAGGTGCGCGTCGTCGATGACGACCGCCGACGCCGTCTCGTCGCCATTTCTCGGCGGCCGGGTCAGCACCGCGACCTCCGCGGTGCGCAACGCCGACCGGATCGCTGCGAGTACCGAAGTCTTACCGGTGCCGATGCCGCCGGAGACCAGCACCTTGACCGGCGCGGTCGGCGCGGCCGTCACAGCCGCGACCACGTCGCGTGCGGCCGGCGGGATGTCGGTCAGCGGATCGGACGCCGGGCTGGTGACCATGGCTCACGGTGTGGTCGTCACCGGCGACAACGCGGCGGCCGTGGTGGTGGTCTCCTGCTGTTGTGTGGTCGTCGGCGGCTGGGTGGTCGTGGTCGGAGGCTTGGTCGTGGTGGTGGTCGGCGGGGTGGTCGTCGTGGTGGTGGTGGTCGTCGTCGTTGTCGTGGTAATCGTGGTGGTGGTGGTCGTCGGGCTGGTGGTTTCGCTCGGCGACGGCGGCGGCGACGGCACGACCGTCGTGCTCGGCTCCCCGTTGGGGCCGGTGACGGTGACCGTCACGGGTGCGCCCTCGGTGACCGGTTCGGTGGGCTTGGGCCCGGTTTCGCCCTGCGTCGCCGTCTCGGTCACCGGGTTGGAGCTGCCGCTGCCGCTGGTCAGCGTGATCGCCAGCCCGCCGATCGCCAACAGCACCGCGGCGGCCGCCGCGCCGAACAGCACGGGCGGACGCTTGTACCACGGCAGCGGGCCGGTCTCGGGCCCGTAGCCCTCCTCTTCGTGCGAGAACTCCATCTGCGGCCGCGCGCCGGTGACGCCCTGGTCGAAGGTGTAGTCCTCACCGGAGTACGGCACCGGTTCGCCGGGCGTATCGTCCTGCGACCACGCCAACGCGCGGAAGGTGGAGGATCCGGCGTCGTCAGCCGCCGCCACGCCCGCCGCGCCTGCCGCCCACCCGGCTGCGGCCATGCCCGTCGGCGCATCGGCGGCCGGCGCCAAACCCGTGGGCGCCATGCCGGTCGGGGCGTCGGCCTCCAGGCCGCGTTCGGCGGCCAGCGCCGCGCCGGTCGCGATGTTGACCCCGGACTGCGGCGTGGTGACGACGGGGGCGCGTAATCGCGCCGAGAGCTGCTGGGTGACCAGCGGAATGTTGGCCCCGCCGCCGACGGTCGCCACCGCCGAGACGTTCGCCACCGCAATGTTGTTGCGCTGCAACGTTTCTTCGATGGTATTGAGCAGCCCGGCGAGCGGCTCGGCGATGATGGTCTCGAGTTCGTTCCTGGTCACCCTGACGTCGGAGTTGAACCCGGGCAGTTCGACGGGCACGACGGTCGCGGTCTCAGCGGACAGCCGCTCCTTGGCCAACCTGGCGTCCTCGCGCAACCGGGCCAGCGAGCCAAGGCCCAGCGTGCCGGTCGGATCGGCATTGCTTGCGTCGGCGATACCCGCCAGCACGTGGTTGAGCAATCCCTGGTCGATCTGGTCGCCGGAGAAGTCGGGATACCGGACGGTCTGACCTATGGGGGCGAAGTTCGCGGCCGCGTCGGCCAGCGTGACGCTGGTGCCGCTGGCGCCGAGGTCCACCAGCGCGACCACGCCCGTCGACGGCAATCCCGGTGCGGCCTGCAAAGCGGCAAGGGCGGCAACGGAATCCGGGATGAGCGCGGCCGGCACCCCGTTGGGGGCGAGGCTCTGCTTCGCGCGCAGCGCGCCCCGCAGCGCACCGATGGTGCCGGGACCCCAGTGCGCGGGTACCGCGATCGCGACGGGCGAGCCGCCACCGACCGCCTGCGCCATCGCATCGAGCGCCTCCACCAGCACCCGCTCCCCTCGGTGCGGAGAGCCGTCGGTGGCGACCAGCGGAACCGGGTCACCGACCCGCTCGACGAAGCCGGTCAGCACCAGACCCGGTTGGGTCAAATTCGGGTTCTCGCTCGGCACCCCGACTTCAGGTGCCCGGTCGTTGAACAACGTGAGCACCGAACGGCGCATGACCGGCGGGCGGCCGATCCTGGCGGCCACCAAGTTGGTCATCCCGATGGACAACCCAAGTGAGTCGTTCATGGTCTCCTCGTGTTCGACCGTTCAAAACCATAGCCGCTGATTCCCCTAATGGGTGGTAAACCCCTAACGCCGCGTCCCCTAATGCCCCAGCGGCAGAGCTGGGTTTCGCACCGATCTGCGGCGGCTGCCGCGCCGATAGCATCGGGTCAGGCCTTAGTGCTGTTGCCTGCTATCTCTGCAATGGAAAGGAGGGTGTTCCATGGCAAACTCGCTACTCGACTTCGTGATGTCGGTGGTGCGTGACCCCGACGCCGCCGCAGCCTACGCTGCTGACCCGGCGCAGGCCATCGCCGACGCCAATTTGACCGATGTGACCAGCGTGGACGTCAACAATCTGATCCCCGTCGTGTCCGAGTCGCTGTCGATGGCGGTGCCGTCGACGGGGGCTGACGCGCAGGTCGACGACCATGCCAGCAATGTGTGGACGAGCGGGGCCGCGACCGCCGCGTTCGATGCCTTCGACGACCACGTGCCGACCGTTGCCGTCGACGACGTGCACGCGATGGCCGCCAACGTCGTCGACGATCCCGGGGCCGCGGTGCAGTCGGGCGTCGACATGCTCGCCGACGCCGGCGTGCCGGACGTGGCTACCGCCGACGATGCGTCGCTGCACTTCGACGGCCCAGTCGTCGACGATGTGCCGATCATCGACACACCGACCGAGGACACCTGGAGCCACGCCGCCCCCGAGGATCACCATCTCGACGCCGACGGGACGGGATTGGACATCTTCGATTCCTGACCTTCGACGGCACTTCGAAATGCGCGGTCCGCTCGGGCCGCGCATTTTGTGCGTTTGACGTGCGGAAATTCAATGTCCCCTAACGAGCCCCTAATCCCCTAACGATCCCCCAGTCGGCATCCCGGGAGGGCTGCCGGTAGGGAGGGGATTCGGCCCCGTTTCCCAGCTGTCGTCCGCTCCATAACGTTGTCAGCAGTTCGCCGGAGCGCCGGCGACCAGGACCCCCGAAACACACAAGAAAAGGACCACAGAAATGACCAACGTGATCGATTGGATTCTCGACCTGTTCCGCGACCCGGTTCAGGCCCAGGCCTTCGTCAACGACCCCGACCGCGCCATGGCCAACGCAGGCGTTCAGGGTGTGACGGCGGCTCAGGTGAACGCCGTTGCCGCGACCGTGGCGCCCGCTGCGGTGCTGCACGGTGGCGGCAACCCGGTGCACGGACTGCAGCAGGCGGTGGCCGAGACCCACGGGCTGGCCTTCGTCCCGCAGACCTCGGCGTTCAGCAACAACGACACGCTGAGCCACAACGACACCCGGTTCCTGAGCCCCGAGACCAACGTGGTCAACCACGCGGGTGAGGATCAGCAGCAGGGCGTCGGCAACGTCAACCTGGACTTCGGCGACATCACCTTCGGCGACAAGACCACGAACAACGCCGACCACGGCAGCGTGATCAACACCGGCACCGCAGGTGACATCGACAACACCAACGTCGAAGGTGACGGCAATGTGGTCGGCGACGGCAACGTCGGCGCCAACACCGGCGACATCCTCGCAGGCGAGGGTTCGACCGTTCAGGCCGGCGGCGTCGGCAACACCAGCGACAGCTCCGGCAGCATCCACAACAGCGGTGACGGTGACGTCATCTCGGGCAACGAAGGCCCGGTCGTCAAGACCGGCGACATCGACACCAGCGGTGGCGGTGCGGTCGGTGGCGACGGCGGCCACGGCGGCGGCATTCTCACGGGTGGCGGCGGCGACGGCGGCAATGCGACCGGCGGCGCAGGCGGCGGCGTGGTCATCGCTCCGACGCAGACCACGACCACCACGGCCGGCGGCGACGTCACCACCGTCGAAACCCACGGCGGGGACATCTCCGGCAACGTGGACGCCAGCCACGACGACAACTCGTCGAACAGCCACAACACCGACAACTCGACGCACGACAGCCACGACAACATCGACAACTCGACGCACGACAGCCACGACACCGACATCCACCAGGGCGTCGACGTCGATCTGTTCTGACCAGGCGACAACCGAATAGCGCAACTGGCGGGGACCCACCCATAGGTCCCCGCCAGTTGGCACGCCTACCGTCATAGGTAGGGAAGGGAAACCATGACGCAGCCGAATGACCCCCGCAAGGTCAAGGTCATCGTTGAACTGATCGACCACACGAGCAAGATCGCCGAGGCTCAGGGCCGCGGCGACCTGGTCGAGCGGATGGCAAGGGCCAACGAGCGGATCACCGACCCCCAGATCCGGGTGGTCATCGCCGGGCAGCTGAAGCAGGGCAAGAGCCAACTGCTCAATTCGCTGCTGAACGTTCCGGTGTCGCGGGTCGGCGACGACGAGACGACGGTGCTGGCGACCATGGTGTCGTTCGCCGAGCAGGCCAGCGCGAAGTTGATCGTCGCGGGCGCCGACGACGGCGAGCCCGAGGAGGTCGAGATCCCGATCGCCGACATCAAACAGGATCTGCGCCGCCACCCCGCGGCGGGTGGCAGGCAGGTGCTGCGTGTCGCGGTGACCGCGAACAGCCCGCTGCTCAAGGGCGGTCTGGTGTTCGTCGACACCCCCGGCGTCGGCGGCCTTGGCCAGCCGCACCTGTCGGCCACGCTTGGGCTGCTGCCCGACGCGGACGCGATGCTGATGGTCAGCGACACCAGCCAGGAATTCACCGAACCCGAGATGACGTTCATCCGGCAGGCCTTTGAAATCTGCCCTGTCGCAACGATTGTCGCCACCAAGACGGATCTCTACCCGCACTGGCGCCAGATCGTCGAAACCAACAAGGCCCACCTGCAGCGGGCCGGCCTGTCGATACCGATCATTCCGGCGTCGTCGCTGCTGCGCAGCCACGCGATCCAACTGAACGACAAGGAACTCAACGAGGAGTCCAATTTCCCGGCCATCGTCAAGTTCCTCAGCGAGAAGGTGCTGTCGCGGGAGAACGACCGGGTGCGCGATCAGGTGCTCGCCGAGATCCGGTCCGCCGCTGAGCATTTGACGCTGGCGGCCGACTCGGAGCTGTCCGCGCTCAACGACCCCGAAGCCCGCGACCGGTTGAAGGCCGATCTGGAGCAGCGTAAACAGGAGGCGCAGGACGCGTTGCAGCAGACCGCGCTGTGGCAGCAGGTGCTCAACGACGGAATCGCCGACCTGACAGCCGATGTCGACCACGATCTGCGCGCCCGGTTCCGTGCCATCAGCCAGCACACCGAGCACGTCATCGACACCACCGATCCGACGCACCACTGGGCGGAGATCGGCGCCGAAGTGGAGGAGGCGATCGCGACGGCCGTCGGCGACAACTTCGTGTGGGCCTATCAGCGGGCCGAGGTGCTCGCCCAGGAGGTGGCGCGGACATTCGTCGAGGCGGGGCTCGAGGCCATCAAGATGCCGCAACTCGACGCCAGCGAAATGGGCGCGAGCTTCGGCGAATTGAAGTCGCTGGCCAAGTTGGAGGCCAAGCCGATCAAGACCGGGCACAAGGTGGTCACCGGAATGCGTGGCTCGTACGGCGGCGTGCTGATGTTCGGCATGCTGACGTCGTTCGCGGGACTCGGCATGTTCAACCCGCTGTCGCTGGGTGCCGGTCTTCTGTTGGGCCGCAAGGCCTATCGCGAAGACATGGAGAACCGGATGATGCGGGTCCGCAACGAGGCCAAGCTGAACGTGCGGCGGTTCGTCGACGACGTGTCGTTCGTCGTGTCGAAGGAATCCCGGGACCGGCTCAAGGGAATCCAGCGCCAACTGCGCGACCACTACCGCGGCATCGCCAACCAGACCACCCGCTCGCTCAACGAGTCGCTGCAGGCCACCATCGCGTCGGCGGCGTTGGAGGAAAACGAGCGCAACACCCGAATCCGCGAACTGGAACGCCAGCTCAACATCCTCAAACAGGTGACTGAGCACGCCGTCAAGCTGGCGCCGGATGCCGGGCAGGCAGCCCGAGAGCCTGTGGGGACCACCTAACGCTCTAAGCTGGATCTCCGGTCATTACCGAGTGGAGACGGCGCCAGATGAGCACGAGCGATCAGGTGCGGGCGATCCTGGGCGGCACGATCCAGGCGTACCGCAACGATCCGGCGTACCGGAATCGGCCTGATGTGCACAACGAGTTGGAGCGCATCGGCTACCGGCTCAATCAGCCGATCCGCATCGCGCTCGCGGGCACGCTGAAGGCGGGCAAGTCCACCCTCGTGAATGCCCTTGTGGGCGAGGACATCGCGCCCACCGACGCCACCGAGGCCACCCGCATCGTCACCTGGTTCCGGCACGGCCCGATCCCGAAGGTGACGGCCAACCATCGCGGCGGCAGGCGGTCGAACGTGCCGATCGCCCGCGGCTCGAACGGTTCGGCCGGCCTGACGTTCGACTTCGCCAGCCTCGACCCGGAGGACATCGCCGATCTCGACGTCGAATGGCCCGCAGCCGAATTGATCGATGCGACCATCATCGACACCCCGGGCACGTCCTCGCTGAGCCGCGACGTCTCCGAACGCACACTACGGTTGTTGGTGCCGGAGGACGGCGTCCCGCGCGTCGACGCGGTGGTGTTCCTGTTGCGCACGCTGAACGCGGCCGATATCGCCCTGCTCAAGCAGATCGGCGAGTTGGTCGGCGGGTCGACGGGCGCGCTCGGGGTGATCGGGGTGGCGTCGCGCGCCGACGAGATCGGCGCGGGCCGCATCGACGCGATGCTCTCAGCCAAGGACGTGGCCAAGCGGTTCACCGCCGAGATGGACAAGACCGGCATCTGCCAGGCCGTGGTGCCGGTGTCGGGTCTGTTGGCGTTGACCGCCCGCACGCTGCGGCAGAGCGAGTTCGTCGCGCTGGAGAAGTTGGCGGGAGTGGATGCCGCCGAACTCACCAAGGCGATGCTGTCGGTGGACCGCTTCGTGCGGGAGGACAGTTCGTTGCCTGTTGATGCCGCCACCAGGGCCGCACTGCTGGACCGGTTCGGCATGTTCGGCATCAGGATCTCCATCGCGGTGTTGCGGGCCGGCGTCAGCGATTCGGTGGCGCTCGCCGACGAACTGCTGGAGCGCAGCGGTCTGGTCGCGCTTCGCGATGTGATCGACCAGCAGTTCGCGCAGCGCTCGGATCTGCTGAAGGCGCACACCGCGCTGCTATCACTGCGGCAGTTCGTGCAGGCCAACCCGATCTACGCCACGCGCTACATTCTCGCCGACATCGACCCGCTGCTTGCCGACACCCACGCATTCGAGGAGCTCCGGCTGTTGAGCGCATTGCGTTCGCGCCCAACGACTTTGAACGAGGACGAGATGGCGTCGCTGCGGCGCATCATCGGCGGTTCCGGCACCGACGCAGCCAGCAGGCTTGGGCTGCAACCCGACGCACCCTACGACGGGCCGCGGGCGGCGTTCGCGGCCGCGCAACGCTGGCGCCGCCGCGCCGACCATCCGCTCAACGATCCGTTCACCACACGGGCCTGCCGCGCGGCGGTTCGCAGCGCCGAGGCGTTGGTCGCCGAATACGCGGCGAGGGGCCGCTAGGGCGTCGGCGAAACGGTGACGGTCTGAGTGACCGTGCTGGTGCTGACGCTCGTGCTGACGCTCGGTTCGGTCGTCGTCGTGGTTGTCGTGGTCGTGGTGGTGGTCGTCGTCGTGGGCTCGGTGGTGGTGGTTGTCGTGGTCTCGTCGGTGGTGGTCGGCTCTGTGGTCGTGGTGGCGGCCGTGGTGGTCGTCGGTGCGGTCACCGATGTGGTGGTGCGGGTGATGGGGGTGAGCGTGGTCGCGGGCTCCGGCGCGTCGCCGCCGGTGAGGAGTTTGACGAGGCCGAAGATGATCAGCGCGATCAGCACCGCGCCGATGGCGCCGAAGGAGACCAGCGCAGCGGGTTTGCGGTACCAGGGCACCGGTTCGGCTGTCGGCGGGCCGTAGTCGCCGTAGTTGATGTAGGCGGTCGGTTGGTTGTCGGGATTGTTCGGGTCGTCGGGAGATCCGTAGCGCGCCACGGGCTGATAGTAGGCGGTCAGGGCTGCGGATAAAGCGTGCGCGTCACATTGGTGCGTGGGCCGCGCCGCGTCGTCGACGGTTCGGAATCCTCGCCTGGGGGCGGGGTGTACGGCTGGGTCCACGCGGTGTGGGTGGTGCTCGGCGTTTCGGTGCTCGAGGTGTCCGACGACGACGGGGTGGTCGACGACGGCCCGTTGATGTCGGTGGTGACCGGCGGGCTGGTGCTGGTGATCGTCTCGGTGGTGGTCGGCGTCGTCGAACGGCTCGCGGTCGCCGAGAACGAGGGCTCGACGTAATTCAGCGGCGCCTGCTCCGGCTCGTTGAACTGGCGCGCCACGAACGTCACCGCCGCGATGAGGATGCCGATCAGGGCCAGGCCGGCCACGCTCGCCCCGATGACGTTGGGCGTGCGGTTGTACCAGGGCGTCTCCGACGGCGACTGGGCGTAGTCGTCGGGATCCTCGCCTGCCATGGCCAGTGATAGTAGCCCTGGCGTCCGGCGGTTAGCCGGGTCAGCTGAACTGGGTGACGACCTGGCTGGCGAAGAACTCCAGGTGGTCCAGGTCGGACATGTCCAGAAGCTGCAGATAGGTCCGCTGCACGCCGGCCTCGATGAACGGCCCGAGCTTATCCGCGATCTCACTGGGCGTGCCCACCAGTGGGGAGTTGCTGCGCAGTTCGTCGACCTCGCGGCCGATGGCCTCGGCGCGCCGCGCGATCTCGGCCTCGTCGCGGCCGGCGCACACGACGAACGCCGCCGAATACGTCAACGCGTCCGCGGGCCGGCCCGCATCGGCCACCGCGGCCGCGACCCGCTCGAACTGGGCCTTCGTCGCGTCCAACGGTGCGAACGGGATGTTGAACTCGGTGGCGAACTTCGCGGCCAGCGCGGGTGTGCGTTTGGGGCCACCGCCTCCGATCACGATCGGTGGCGGCGACTGCACCGGTTTGGGCAGCGCGGGGGATTCCACCACCGTGTAGTGCGTTCCGGTGTAGTCGAACTTCTCGCCGACGGGCGTTGCCCACAGGCCGGTGATGATGTCGAGTTGCTCCTGCAGCCGGTCGAAGCGCTCACCGAGCGGCGGGAACGGAATCGCGTACGCCTGATGCTCGGCTTCGAACCAGCCGGCGCCGAGCCCCAATTCGACACGGCCACCGCTCATTTCGTCGACCTGCGCGACGGAGATCGCCAACGGTCCTGGGAACCGGAACGTGGCGGAGGTGACCATGGTGCCGAGCCGGATCGTCGACGTCTCCCTGGCGATGCCCGCCAGCGTCACCCACGAATCGGTCGGGCCCGGCAGCCCGTCGCCGCTCATCGCGACGTAGTGGTCGGACCGGAAGAACGCTGAATAACCCAGCTCCTCGGCGGTTCTGGCGACAGCAAGCTGATCGGAGTAGGTGGCACCCTGCTGGGGTTCGACGAAGACGCGGAAATCCACGACCGCAAGCGTAGAGGCGCGCTGGGCGGCCGTCGACCGAAGACCCCTGACATGACCCGCACAGGTTGGCGCTGGCACACTGTACGAATGGCTCAGATAACGCTTCGTGGAAACCCGATCAACACTGTCGGCGAGCTGCCCGCCGTCGGATCACCCGCCCCCGATTTCACCCTGATCGGCACCGATCTCGGCGAGGTGACCAGCGCGCAGTTCCGCGGTAAGCCGTTGCTGCTCAACATCTTTCCCTCGGTTGACACGCCTGTGTGCGCCATGAGCGTTCGCAAATTCAACGAGCGCGCGCAGGCCAGCGGGCTGACGGTGCTGTGTGTCTCGAATGATCTGCCGTTCGCACAGAAGCGATTCTGCGGAGCAGAGGGCATCGAGAACGTGACCACGGCGTCGGCGTTCCGGGACAATTTCGGCAAAGACTACGGCGTCGCGCTCGCGGACGGTCCGATGGCCGGGTTGCTCGCCCGCGCGGTCGTGGTGATCGACGCCGACGGCAAGGTCGCCTACACCGAACTGGTGCCCGAGATCGGCACCGAGCCGAGCTACGACGAGGGCTGGTCGGCACTTGGCAGTGCGGTCTGATCCGTTGGCCGCGGACGCAATTCGCGCCGAGACCGTCACCATCACCGGGCACGGCGGCGACGAGATCGAGGCCTACAGCGCAGTGCCGCTCGCGGCGGGCTCGCGCGGCGGTGTGGTGTGGATTCACCACATGCCCGGCTACGACCGGGAGACCAAGGAGTTCGTTCGCCGGTTGGCGGTGGCCGGATATCACGCGGTGTGCCCGAACCTGTACTCGCGTGAGGCGCCAGGAGCAGATCCCGACGACGCCGCGGCCACCGTCCGGGCGGCGGGCGGGGTACCCGACGACCGTCTCGTCGGCGACGTGGCGGGCGCCGCGGAGTATCTGCGGGGCCTGGAGCGCGCAAACGGCAAGATCGGCGTGATCGGCCACTGCTCAGGCGGCAGGCACGCGTTCCTGGCGGCCTGCTCGCTGCCGTTGGACGGCGCGGTGGATTGCTACGGCGCGTTCGTCGTCGAGGATCCGCCGGAAGGCATGCCCAAGGCCATGAAACCGATTCTGGGCCTGGCGCCCAATCTGAGCTGTCCGCTGCTCGGGCTGTTCGGCAACGACGACCGCTACCCGGCGCCCGACGCGGTGGCCACACTGGACGCCGAACTGACCCGGTTGGGCAAGGAGCACGAGTTCCACTCCTACGACGGGGCAGGCCACTCGTTCTTCTCGGTGGATCGCCCGGCGTACCGGGTGGAAGCCGCGCTGGACGGCTGGCGCCGGATCGAGGACTTCTTCGCCAAGCAGTTGAAGGGCTGAGGTCGATGTGTACGTATCTGACCGAGAAGATCGAGGTCGACGGCAGCGGTAAGGGTGCGACGGGCTGGTTCGGCGCCAGCCACGCCACCGTCTACGTCGACCATCCGGTGCACGCCTCTTACAGCCACACCGTCAACATCGACCTGCTCAACCCGGCGTTGGGCCCGTCGGCGCGGGTGGCGCTGGAGCTGACAGAGGAGTCGGCGCTCGCCCTCGCCGACGCGATCCACCGGGCGATCGCCTCGGCCCCCGCGGGCCTGGCGTCGAAGCACCAGACGGTCTAGCTCACAAGCCGCGGCGCGCGGCGCGCACCGCCTGGGCGGCCTGCGCGTCGGAGAACGTCAGCCGCACCTCGTCGCGGCCGGACAGGAACAGCAGGAGCTCCGGCACCTCGCCGGTGACGATCAGGTCCTCGCCGTGTCCGACCGTGGCCACGGTCTTGCCGTCCGGGGTCTTCAGCGTGACGCGGGCAGGGGATTTGCCGAGGCTCAGCCGGGCCATCAGCGGAAGACCGCGGCCCAGCGCCTTGGCCAGCGTGGCGTCGAGTTGCCTTGGCTCCCAACCTGTTTGGGCGCGCCGAACGTCCTCGTGGTGAATGAACATCTCGCCGAGGTTGGCGACAGGATCGAGAAGCTTGAACGGCGAATACAGCGGTGGGCCCGCCGCGACCTTCTCCAGCAGGGCATCCCACTCGTTGGCCTCGGTGACCTGACGCTGCACGTTGGCGGTGTAGCCGGCGAGAAACGGCACGGCCACCCCGGCGGTGGCGTCCAGCCTGCGTTCGCGCACCACGAGGTGGGCCGCGAGGTCGCGAGTGGTCCAGTCACCGCAGAGGGTGGGCGCGTCGGGACCGACGGCGCGCATGGTTTCGACGAGTGCGGCGCGTTCGCGCTGTGCTGCGGTCATTGCTCGACCTTAGAACGCCTGCACGCCATCGATGGCCACATTCATCCCGTGGTCGGTCCGGTCGTTGGTGAACCTGGTGCCGTCTTCACGGGCGTCGATGGTCCAGCCAACGGCCGAGTACGTTTGGTAATCGAGGGTGACCACCGGAATGTCGCCCAAATTGCCGACGACCCAATTGATTTGGCCGTCGGTGGTGACCCGGACACCGTTGGCGGGGACGCCGCCGACCACCGGTGGATTGCTGAACTGGGCCTCGCAGCCGACCTCGTCCTCGTTGAGCTGGCAACGTGTCCTGCCCGACTTCGTCTCGATGAACACGTAACCGTTCTCGGGTGTCAGCACCTGGGCGCCCGGTGGCGGGGCGGTGCTCGTGGGTGTGAGTGTGCTCGGCGGCGCGGCCGTCGGCCTCGGCGGCCTGCTGGTCGGAAAGCTGGGCTCGGTCGGCTCGTTCGGATTGATGACAGCCGTTCCCGGCGTGGTGGTCTGGCAGCCGGTCAGCACTGCGCCAAGCGCGACGACAACGGCGATAGTCGCTCTCATCCAGGGCCCGCCATCGCGGCGTAGCCGTCGGCCAACGCCCGTAACTGACCGGCGCCGTCCCCGGTGTAGGACGACCCGTGCATGATCGCCAGGGTAGTCGGCTGCAGGTCGGCGAGCTGGTGCAGCGTGGGTTGCAGGTTCGTCGTCAATCCGGTCGCGTGGAAGATGTTCTCGGCCGCTAGTGCCGGTGCCACGCAGTCGGATTCGGTCAACGGCGCGGGGTTGCCCACGTGTGTCATCAGGTCACCGGCGAGCAGCGTCGAGGTGGTTTCGTCGAACCACAGCCCGGCCTCCCAGTTGTGCGGTACGTGGGGCGTCGGGATAAAGCGCAACCGATGGCCGCCGGTATCCAGTAGCCCGTCGGGGGCCTGCACGGGCGGCCTGTCGCACATGTCGATCAACGACAGCATGCAGGCGAGAGCGCCGTGGGTGACTTCGGCGTTGGGTGCAGCCGCGAGAAAGGAGTTCATGGCGCCGCATTCGTCGGCTTCGAGGTGGCCGAACGAGATCCAGCGCAGCTTCTCGACCGGTAGTACGCGATTGATGGCCTGCGAGACCAGGCCGAAGAGTTGCCGCTGCCCGCAATGGAACAGGAACGGTTCGTCACCGGTGAGCAGGAACTGATTCATCGTGAACCCGTGCTCGCCGATGTCGGGGATCCAGGTGGACAGCCGGTAGATGTCTGGTGCGATCTCGGCGACGGTGGTCTCCATGGCTCGATCATCACTCCGCACGACGGCGCCTGCGGGTGTTTGGCCAATGAGCAGATGCTCGCGCGCGACACGGAGTTTCCATTCGGCAAGCGCAGGAGCCCGAGAGGGTGTTCACTGTGATGACCGTCATTCGATCTATCGAGGTGGGTCTCATGGCACGCATTGATTTGTTTGCAAAGATTCCATTGATCGGGATGTCCCTGGTGTTCCTCGCGATGTTCATCGTCGCGGTCACCGCCTATCTGCACGCAGGCTGGTACTCGATCATCGGCTACGCGATCGCGGCCGTCGTCGCCGTGTGCGGCTTTGTGATGACCTTCCGCGACGTCAGCGATACGCCGGGACCGCCGGAACAGTGGGATGCCAGGGGAAATCCCATCGATCCCGCTTCGCGCGGTAACTGACGACAGCGAAAGGGATCCGATGACCACCACACCCAAGGCCTCGGCGTACGACAACTCCGCACTGACGGCGGAAGACCAGGGTTACCACAAGGGACTCAAACCTCGTCAGCTGCAAATGATCGCGATCGGCGGCGCGATCGGCACCGGGTTGTTCCTCGGCGCGGGCGGCCGCCTGCACAACGCCGGGCCGGGGCTGTTCCTGAGCTACGCATTCTGCGGCGTCTTCGTGTTCCTGATCCTGCGCGCTCTCGGTGAACTCGTGCTGCACCGGCCGTCGTCGGGCTCCTTCGTCTCGTATGCGCGCGAATTCCTCGGCGAGAAGGCGGCTTTCGTCGCAGGCTGGATGTACTGGCTGAACTGGGCGTTCACCTCCATCGTCGACTCGACGGCGATCGCCACCTACGTGCACTACTGGCGGGCGATGGAAGCCGTGCCGCAGTGGCTGATCGCGCTGATCGCGCTGGCGGCCGTGGTCAGCCTGAACCTGATCTCGGTGACGCTGTTCGGCGAGCTCGAGTTCTGGGCGGCGGCCATCAAAGTCCTTGCGCTGCTGACGTTCCTGGTCGCAGGCACGATCTTCCTGGCCGGCCGCTACCACATCCAAGGGCAGGCGACCGGTTTCAGCGTGATCGCCAACAACGGCGGGCTGTTCCCCACCGGCCTCTTCCCGCTGGTGATTGTCATGTCCGGTGTCGTGTTTGCTTATGCCGCAGTGGAACTCGTGGGAACCGCGGCCGGTGAGACGGCTCATCCGCACAAGATCATGCCGCGAGCCATCAACTCGGTGATCGCGCGTATCGCGGTCTTCTACGTCGGCTCGCTGTTCCTGCTGGCGCTGCTTCTCCCGTACACCACCTACAAGGCCGACGAGAGCCCGTTCGTCACGTTCTTCTCCAAGATCGGCGTGAATGGCGCCGGCACGGTGATGAACGTCGTCGTGCTGACCGCCGCATTCTCCAGCCTCAACGCCGGCCTGTACTCGACCGGCCGGATCCTGCGTTCGATGGCGATGAACGGCAGCGCACCGAAGTTCACCGCGCGGATGTCCAGTCGCGGCGTGCCGTACGGCGGCATCTTCCTGACCGCCGTCGTCGGATTGTTCGGCGTGATCCTCAACCTGCTCGTACCCGGTGAGGCCTTCGAGATCGTGCTGAACATCGCCGCTCTCGGCATCATCGCGTCGTGGGCCACCATCGTTATCTGCCAGATTCAGCTCTTCCGCTGGTCGAAACGCGGCATTCTCGAGCGACCGGCGTTCCGGTTGTGGGGCTCGCCGTATACCGGTTATCTCACCTTGGCGTTCCTGTTCGGTGTCGTCGTGTTGATGGCTTTCGACCCCCCGATCGGCACGTGGACCGTGGCCACGCTGGTGATCATCATCCCGGCGCTGATCGCCGGTTGGTTCATCGTCCGCGGCCGGGTGCTGGAGATCGCGCGGGAACGCGAAGGGTTCACCGGGCAGTTCCCGGTCGTCGCGAACCGCCCGCTGCCGCCCGACAAGGACGACAAGGACAAGTGATCCCGCCGACCGCCTAGCCGTCGGCGCCGTCGCTGCCGGGGTCGTTGGAGACGCCGCCGCTTGCGGTGCCGCCGTCCCCGCCGGTGCCGCCGGTGCCGTTGGTGCCCTCGAAACCGCCCTTACCGCCGTTGCCGCCCTTGGCGCTGCCGGTGACCGTGCTCGGGAAGTCAGAAGTATTGCGTACCTGCGCATTCCCGCCGTCGCCGCCATGGCCACCGTTGGCGTCGTCCTGTGGTTGGCCCGCGCCGACGCCGCCCGTAGCGCCGTGACCGCCCGGTCCGCCGTTGCCGCCGGTGGCGTTTTTGTACTCGCTGATCGCGTTGCCGCCGTCGCCGCCGTCGCCGCCATCCCCGCTGCCGAAACCGCCCCCGGTGTGGCTCGATTCGCCGCCGGCGCCGCCACGGCCGCCGGTCGCATCGCCCTCACCCGCAGCGGGGGTCAACGTCGAACCGATCTGCGTGCCGGTCTGCGCGACCGACGTGATCGTGTACTGCCCGCCAGGTGTGGCAAGCGCGTTGCCGCCGTTGCCCGCATCCCCGCCGTGGCCGTCGATGTTGCCGATCCAGTTGTCGCCACCACCGCCGCCGTCACCGCCGGTCGCGTTGCCTGCGGCGGCGGTTGCGCTGCCACCCTGGCCGCCGTCCCCGCCGGTGCCCTCATATGACGTGCCACCGGACCCGCCGTCGCCGCCCGCGGCGTCACCACCGATCACCTCGCCGGTGGTCACCGTGACGGGGCCGGGGAAGCCCGGAGTCGACTGCGTGGTGGTGCCGGTGACGCTCAATTCGTCGACAGCGATGGCGTAGCCGCCGTGCCCGCCGTCGCCGCCGACACCCGTGCCGGTGGCGTTACCGCCGCCTCCACCCGCGCCGCCGGTCGCGTTGCCGCCGTAGGCAATTGCGTAGCCGCCGTCGCCACCGTCACCGCCGTCGCCGGTGCTGTCGCTCGGGAATGTCGGTCCCGAGACGGCGCCGTGGCCGCCTGCCCCGCCGATGGCGGTGCCCACCTGAACGGTCTTCAGGCCGGTGGTGGGGTCGGTCGTCACGATCGAACCCGCGTAGGCGTAGCCGCCGTCGCCACCGTCGCCGCCGTCGGTGTTGACGCTGCTGCCGCCGTTGCCGCCCCGCCCAGCGGTTGCGGTGGCGCCGTAGGTGACTGCGTCGCCGCCTGCTCCGCCCGCACCGCCTGCGCCGCGGAGGACCCCGCCGTTGCCACCCCTGCCGCCGTTGGTCCCGGTGGCATCTCCCGACGTCCGGATGTCGGAGTACCCGTTGCCGCCGTTGCCGCCGCTACCGAACAACCGGCCGCTGCCGCCGTTGCCACCCGCCACACCGGGCGTCGTGGAGTTCCAACCGTCGCCACCGTTGCCGATGAACAGTCCGCCGCTGAAACCGTTGGGGTGCAGGGCGGTTCCGTCCATCCCGTTGCCGACGAAGAGGTTGAGTACCGGCACCCGTCCTGCGAGGTCCATCACCGGGTTGTTCAGCAGCGGGGCCAACGGATCCATCGGCGCCCTGGCAGTGAGCCGGCTCGCGAGTTCGGCGACCGATCCGTCGCCGAGCGCCTGCGACGGTGCGATGCAGGCGAGAACTGTTCTGCTACACGTCGATTGGGGTTGCGCGCTCGCGGTTGGCGCGGCGAGCAGAGCCACCGCAGGGACCGCTGTCATGACGCCCGCACCGCCGAAAAACGCCGCGGTGGTCAATAAGTTCTTGCGGGTCGCTAGATGTCGGGACACTGCATCCTCCGTTGCCGTATGTGCAAACTCGGATCGAGTGTCGCCACGGCGGAAGTGCGTTGCTGGGGTAGTGCGCTACCCCAATTGCCCGTGGTGCGGTACCCCAGTCACTGGCACCGACGACGACCGGATCCCACCAGCCTTCGCGCTGGTGGGTCCGGTCGCAATCCAGGGTCTGGGCCTACGGGGTCCAGATCATCAGGTCTTCCATGCCGTTGTTCATGGTGACGGTGGTGGGAGGTGCTCCCGTGACGTCGAAATGGATCTTGCCCGTCGCTTCGGCGCCCTCGGGGATGGTGGCTCCGCTGATGTTGACCGGGCTGGCGACCTGCCACAGCACCCGGTAGGCGTCCTGGTTGGGGGCGACGGCGTTGAACTGCGAAATGGCGGGGGTGACGGTGCCCCGGATGGCCCTGACGGTGGCCGTGGCTTCCCAGAGCTTGCCGGCGACGGGGTAGCCCGGCATCACGTCCGAGCTGGGTTTGAGGTCGCTGACCTTCCAGCTGAGCTCGACCTGCCCGACGGTGTCGGTCATCGTCAACTCACTGCCCAGCTTGCCGGTGATCGGATAGGCAGCCGCCGACGCGGTCGGGCTGGCGGCCACACCGACCATTCCCATGGCCAGAGTTGCCGCCGCTGTCGCTACGATCGCTGTGATTTTCACTGTTCCCCTTCATGTCTCGGTTTCGTCCTTAAAAGCGACGATGCGGTCGCTATTAATCCACTCGACCGGAACTCGGCGCTGACTTGCCGCAGCGGCGAGTCGGGAATCCCCACCGCGTCGTCTGTCAAACCACGCCGCAGCCGAGACGTTTCGCAGCGCTGGCGATGCGGCCGGTGCAAATAGTGCGAGGCATGGCTCGCCAGCGAATCGGCTGTTGTAGCGCAGGCCGTCCAAATCGGGGAATGCCTGAGTCACGGTATGCGGGGCCGTCGAAATGGCGAACGTGCCGCCGGCGCGGGTGGCCACGGTCCCTGACTGTCAGCGGCGAGGTCGAGGACCTTGCGTGGGCGGGCGAACGACAGTACCAAACGCCATGCTGCACATGTTCACCTTTGGGGAGGGGGTGAGGGTCGAACCGCAGCACCGGCCCGAAAGTGCGTAATGCGTTCCACGCCAGAACGTGCTCGCCCTCAGCGCGATGGACGCGTCACCAGATCTCGTCGACGCCGATTGCGCGCATCTCGTCATCGTCGATGCCGAGCGAACGCAGTACGTGCGGGGGCGGAGGGCCGGGCAGCATGGGGTCGACGGTCAATTCGCCGCCGATTCGCCGATCTCGATCAGTCCGGGTACGGCTCGACGGATTCACCGTGTAACAGCCACTCCCGCACTGACTTCGGTTGCCCGTCGATTCGCAATTCGGACTGCGGGGTCATGAGAAAGCCGGCCACCGCGGTGGGGTGCCGTCCCCTGACGAGCAGATGCGGTAGCACCTCGTCGAGGCCGCGGACGTGCTTGAGTTTGAGTGGCTTGTTGCGGCCGCGGCCGACGATCTCGAACTGAATCGACGGGTACACCCACGTGCCGCCGTCGTTGATCGCCCATAGCGTGCGGGCGCGGCGGCGCTGCCTCACGCGGCAATCGTTGACGCCCAGTCCTTCGCGGTCGTCGGTGAAGCCGGCGTCATCGAGCAGCCGGGCCTCGTCGGTGGTGAGTGTGGCTGCCCACGGCCGCTGCGCGGGGAGCGTCTTGAGTGCTGCGATCAGGTCGGAGCGGCGCAAGTTGAAACGGTCTAGGAGAAGTTGGTCGAGCTCATCGGTAGTCATCGGCGATCGGGACGCCGGGAACAAAACCCGTCGGCCTCCCGTTGACCACATCGACAGTTGAGTCGTCAAGACTCAAGTCTGGCTTGACACGATAGGGTCGGCCGGTGAAGGCTTGAGTGCGGTGCACTCACACTGAATGGGTGCTACGCACCCGTGACCACTAGCAGGACTATTCAGGAGGCAAAACCATGGCTCGTGCGGTCGGAATCGACCTCGGGACCACCAACTCCGTCGTCGCCGTGCTCGAAGGTGGCGACCCGGTGGTGATCGCCAACTCGGAGGGCTCCCGCACCACACCGTCGGTTGTCGCGTTCGCGCGCAACGGCGAGGTGCTGGTGGGACAGCCTGCCAAGAACCAGGCGGTGACCAACGTCGACCGCACCATCCGGTCGGTCAAGCGTGAGATGGGCACTGACTGGTCCATCGAGATCGACGGCAAGAAGTACACCGCGCAGGAGATCAGCGCCCGTGTCTTGATGAAGCTCAAGCGCGACGCCGAGAGCTACCTGGGCGAGGACATCACCGACGCCGTGATCACGGTGCCCGCCTACTTCAACGACGCCCAGCGTCAGGCCACCAAGGAGGCCGGCCAGATCGCCGGGCTCAACGTGTTGCGCATCGTCAACGAGCCGACCGCGGCCGCGCTGGCCTATGGGCTCGACAAGGGCGAGAAGGAGCAGACCATCCTGGTCTTCGACCTCGGTGGCGGCACGTTCGACGTCTCGCTGCTCGAGATCGGCGAGGGTGTCGTCGAGGTCCGCGCGACCTCCGGTGACAACCACCTCGGTGGTGACGACTGGGACCAGCGCATCGTCGACTGGCTGGTCGACAAGTTCAAGGGCACCAGCGGCATCGACCTGACCAAGGACAAGATGGCCATGCAGCGGCTGCGTGAGGCCGCGGAGAAGGCCAAGATCGAGCTGTCGAGCTCGCAGAGCACCTCGATCAACCTGCCCTACATCACCGTCGATGCGGACAAGAACCCGCTGTTCCTCGACGAGCAGCTGACCCGTGCCGAATTCCAGCGCATCACACAGGATCTGCTGGACCGTACCCGCAAGCCGTTCCAGTCGGTGATCGCCGACACCGGCATCTCGGTGTCCGACATCGACCACGTCGTGCTGGTCGGCGGTTCCACCCGCATGCCCGCGGTGACCGACCTGGTCAAGGAGCTCACCGGCGGTAAGGAGCCCAACAAGGGCGTCAACCCCGACGAGGTTGTCGCGGTGGGCGCCGCGCTGCAGGCCGGCGTGCTCAAGGGTGAGGTGAAAGACGTTCTGCTGCTTGACGTCACGCCGCTGTCACTGGGCATCGAGACCAAGGGTGGCGTGATGACCAAGCTGATCGAGCGCAACACCACGATCCCGACCAAGCGGTCGGAGACCTTCACCACGGCCGACGACAATCAGCCGTCGGTGCAGATCCAGGTCTATCAGGGTGAGCGTGAGATCGCGGCGCACAACAAGCTGCTCGGCAGCTTTGAGCTGACCGGTATCCCGCCGGCCCCGCGCGGCGTGCCGCAGATCGAGGTCACCTTCGACATCGACGCCAACGGCATCGTGCACGTCACCGCCAAGGACAAGGGCACCGGCAAGGAGAACACGATCCGAATCCAGGAGGGCTCCGGCCTGTCCAAGGAGGAGATCGACCGGATGATCAAGGACGCCGAGGCGCACGCCGAGGAGGACCGCAAGCGTCGCGAGGAGGCCGACGTCCGCAACCAGGCCGAATCGCTGGTGTACCAGACGGAGAAGTTCGTCAAAGATCAGCGTGAGGCTGAGGGCGGTTCGAAGGTGCCCGAGGACACCTTGACCAAGGTCGACGCGGCCATCGCAGAAGCGAAGGCGGCACTGGAAGGCACCGACATCGGCGCCATCAAGTCCGCGATGGAGAAGCTGGGTGTCGAGAGCCAGGGGCTGGGTCAGGCCATCTACGAGGCCACCCAGGCCGAGCAGGCGGCAGGCGGTGGATCCGACGCAGGTGCGGCCGGACCGTCGCAGGACGATGTCGTGGACGCCGAGGTTGTCGACGATGACCGGGAGAACAAGTGAGCCAACACGATTCGCACGAGCCGGTGACTGTCACCGACAAACGGCGTATCGATCCCGAGACTGGCGAACTTCGTGAACCGGCAGCGACCGGGCCGGCCCCGAGTGGGCCGGCCACGGAAGCCGAAACGGGATCGACGTCTGAGGAAGTCACCGAACTGAAGGCCACCCTGCAGCGCGTCAAGGCGGAGTACGACAACTACCGCAAGCGCGCGCTGCGCGACCAGCAGATGGCTGCCGAGCGGACCAAGGCCGCCGTTGTCACCCAACTGCTTCCGGTGCTTGACGACCTCGACCGTGCCCGCAGCCACGGTGACCTGGAGTCCGGACCGCTGAAGTCGGTCGCCGACAAGCTGGCGACCGCACTTGAGGGGCTTGGTCTTTCGGGCTTCGGCGATGAAGGCGACCCGTTCGACCCTGCGTTGCACGAAGCCGTGCAGCACGAGGGCGAGGGCACGCATCCCATCGTCGGCACCGTGATGCGACGCGGCTACAAGGTCGGTGAACAGGTGGTACGCCATGCCCTCGTCGGTGTGGTGGACACCGTGCCGGAGGCCGAAGAGGCAGCGGACACGCCCGATAAGGGCGGCGAGCCCGCTGCGCAAGCCCCACAATCAGAGAACGACTAGTACAGGTAAGGAGGTGACGCGGCATGGCCCAACGCGAATGGGTCGAGAAGGACTTCTACAAGGAGCTCGGCGTCTCCTCTGACGCCAACGCCGACGAGATCAAGCGGGCCTACCGGAAGTTGGCCCGCGATCTACATCCCGACACCAACTCCGACCCCAGCGCCGCCGAGAGATTCAAGGCGGTGTCCGAGGCGCACAGCGTGCTGTCGGATCCGGCTAAGCGCAAGGAATACGACGAAACCCGACGGCTGTTCGCAGGCGGCGGATTCGGCAGGGGCCGCTTCAGTCCAGGCGGCAACTTCGGCGGGTTCGGCGGCGATGGAGTCGAGTTCAACCTGAACGACTTGTTCGACGCCGCCGGGCAAACCGGCGGCGCGAACATCGGCGATCTGTTCGGTGGACTGTTCGGCCGTGGCGCGCAGCCACGCCCGAGCAGGCCGCGCCGGGGCAACGACCTGGAGACCGAAACCGAGTTGTCGTTCATGGAGGCCACCAAGGGTGTGGCGATGCCGCTTCGGCTGACCAGCCCGGCGCCGTGCACGAATTGCCATGGCAGCGGGGCACGTCCGGGCACCAGCCCGAAGGTGTGCCCGAACTGCAACGGCTCCGGGGTGGTCAGCCGCAACCAGGGTGCGTTCGGGTTCTCCGAACCCTGTACCGAATGCCGCGGCAGCGGGTCGATCATCGAGCACCCCTGCGACGAATGTAAGGGCACCGGTGTCACCACCAGGACCCGGACCATCAACGTGCGGATCCCACCTGGCGTCGAGGACGGCCAGCGGATCCGGCTGGCCGGGCAGGGCGAAGCCGGCCTGCGTGGCGCGCCGTCGGGCGATCTGTACGTGACCGTACATGTCAAGCCCGACAAGGTGTTCGGCCGTGACGGCGATGACCTCACCGTCACCGTTCCGGTCGCCTTCCACGAGTTGGCGTTGGGAACAACGCTTTCCGTGCCCACCCTGGAAGGCAAGGTCGGGGTGCGGGTGCCCAAGGGCACATCGGACGGCCGCATCCTGCGGGTGCGCGGCCGCGGTGTCCCGAAACGCTCTGGCGGTCACGGCGATCTGCTGGTGACGGTCAAGGTCGCGGTGCCGCCGAACCTGGAGGGCGAAGCGGCCGAAGCGCTCGAGGCCTACGCGAAGGCGGAGCGGGCCAGTGGATTCGATCCGCGAGCGGGATGGGCGGGTGCGTGATGACCTCCAAGCGTAACGATGAGGCACGCACCTTCCTGATTTCGGTGGCCGCCGAGCTGGCAGGCATGCATGCGCAGACACTGCGCACGTATGACCGGCTCGGCCTGGTCAGCCCGCAGCGCAGTACAGGGGGCGGCCGCCGCTACTCGCAGCACGACGTCGATCTGCTGCGCGAGGTGCAACGGCTGTCCCAGGACGAGGGCGTCAACCTGGCAGGGATCAAGCGCATCATCGAGCTGACCAATCAGGTGGAGGCCCTTCAGGCCCGGGTCCGTGAAATGGCCCAGGAGCTAGAGGAATTGCGCGCCCGCCAACGCCGCGAGGTTGCCGTCGTACCCAAGAGCACGGCGGTCGTGGTGTGGCAGCCGCGCAACAAACGCTAAGTGACGGTGATCGAGAACCGGGCGGTTTCCGGCTTACCCGGCACCGCATAGCGGTACGTGCCGCGACGCAGTGAATCCGTCGGCGCCGCCATCGGTTCGATCGCCACGATGTCGTCCGTCTTGGGCGCGAACAGCTGAGCCGCCGGATAGCCCTTGTCGAACGTGACCTCGACGCGGCGGTCGCCGCCCGACAGCGCGAACACCGCCCCTTCGGGCACATTGTCGAAGCCGTCGTCGTACGTGACGGTCTTCAGCGGCTCGGTGGCGCCGTTCCAATCCTCGTGCTCACCAGTGGGGATGCCCCAGTTGTCCACCGGCAGATGGCGCATCGACGGCGTGGTCAGCCGCCACTCTTCGCGCGGCACACCGGGAATCGTGAAATACGGGTGATAGCCGAAGCACAACGGCACCGACGCCGACGTCGTCGGCATCACGGTCGTCTCGATGGCCAGCGTGCGATCCTGCAACGTCACGTGCTGGGTGAGCAGATGGGGGAACGGGAACGACGCCAGCAACCGTGGTTTGCCGCCGAAGTCGAGGACGGCCGTCAGCGTGTTCTCCGTGCGCGCGGTGACCAGCCACCCGGGGTAGGCGGCGAGCACACCGTGGATCGGCACACCGTGTTCGTCGGTGCGTACCCCGCCGGTCCCCGGCGTCAGGGTGACCACGGCGCCGTTGATCCCATACTTGCTGGCGCTCAACCGGTTTGCCCACGGGTACAGGATCGGGATGCCCATGGTCTTGCCCGCGTTCACATAGGCGTCGAGCCCGCGGCGTTGGCCGAGGAACTCGTCGCCGCCGTCGGCGAGCGAGGTGCCCACCATGCCCGCGACGGGGACGAAGGTGGCGGTCACCGACGACGAGGGGTCCTTCAGCACGACGCTTTCGAACTCGGCCATGGTGAACGATCCTGCCACGCTCAGCTGGCAAGCGGATCGTGTTGGATCCGCTCTGCCGGTGCGCCCTTGGCGATCAGCGCCGCCTTGGTGGCCTCGACCATCTGTGGGCCCCCGCAGATCAGGATCTGCCGATCACCCCACCCGCCGTAACGCGTCACGACCTCGGGGAGCAGGCCAGTCTGCCGGACATGCAACCCGCGCGGCGGTTGCACGTCGGGGTAGTCGGCGGCCCACGGCGGATCGGTGTTGAACTCCGACACCGGCGTCACCGACAACCACGGATTCGTCGACGCGATCTGCCACAGCGTGCGCAGGTCGTAGAGCTCACTGGGGTAGCGGGCACCGAAGAACAAATGCACGCGCGGGTTTTCGCCGTACCGGGTGAGGTCCATGATCAGCGTGCGCAGCGGCGCGAGACCCGTGCTGCCCGCGACCATCAGCACGTCGCCTGCGGTCCGGTCGACGTGCATGCCGCCGTGCGGGTTCGACAGCCGCCACCTGTCACCGGGTTCCGTCTCGCCGATGATCGCGGGGCTGACCATGCCGCCGGTCACCGAGCGGACGTGGAACTCGATGGCCCCGCCGCGGTCGGCGGGGATCGCGGGGCTCAGGAACCGCCACCGCCGCGGCCACTGCGGCACCTGCACCGTGACGTACTGGCCCGGGTGGTAGTACAGCGGCTGATCGAGTTGCAGCCGGATCACCGAGACGTCGCGGGTGAGCCGCAGGTGCTCGATCACCGTGCCGTCGCGGAACGGGGGACCCTTCTCGGCGTCGGCGGCGCCGCGCATCACCCCGATGATCAACGCGACGGCGTCATGGGTGGTCGCGGCCAGTCGGTCGTCCCAGCTCTCGATCAGGTGGCTGCGCAGCGTGGTCAGCAGCGCATCCTGCATGCTGTCGTAATGCCGTTGCAGCACACCGTATTTGCGGTGGTCGCGGCCCAGCTGGGCGAGAAATGCGATCGGTTCCTCGGCGCGCTGGGCGATCATCTCGGAGAACAACCACGTGACCGCCTGGGCGAACGCGTGGCGCTGCGCCGCCATGTCCGGCGGGAACAGGTCCCGCGCCGACGTGTCGATGGCGAACCAGCGGGTGTAGAACCGACGGATCAGCCCGTCGGACCCCAACGCGGGGTCGACCGCGTCGCGCAGTGTGCGCAGCGCATCGCGGTCGTCCAGTCCCACGCCGCCCGAGTTTAGGCGGGGTCAGGCGATAGCTGTCCTGCGCTGGCGAACCGCGGCGAGCATGATCAGCGCGGTACCGGCAACGGCCCAGCCGGTCAACACCGCGATCGCGGTCGCCGCGCCTGCACCGTCGAAAAAGGCGGTCGACCGCAGCAACGTCGCCGTCGCACCCTGTGGCAGCCACTGGCCAAGGGCGCCCCAGCCGGCGGGCAGCATCTCCGGCGCGCTGGCCAGCCCTGACAGCGGATTGCCCAACAGCATCGCCAGCGCCGCCCCGATCGCCAACCCCACCCGGCCGAACAGCGAGCCCAGTCCCAGCATCGCCAGGCCAGCGGCAAGCAGGCCCAGCGTTAGTCCGGCCGCCGCCAGCCACATGTCGTCGTCGATGGAACCGAACACGTAGCGCAGCAGCGCCGCGATGCCGATGCCTGCGACGCCGGCGAACGCCACCGCGGCGACGAAGCGGGTCCAGATCTCGCGCCGCAGAACCAGCACCAGGGCGATGGCGGGCAGCAGCCCAGCCAACGTGATCGGCAGCGCCGAGGCGGCCAGGCCCGCGCCGCGCGGGTCCGACGCGGTCGGCGGCGCGAGGTCCTCGGTGTGCAGCGGCATGCCCGACTGCTGCGCGATGCCTGCGCCGATCTGGGTCAGCATCTGCGCGACCATCGGGCTGGCGCCCGTGGCGATCAGCAGCGACGGCCGATCGGCCCCGAATGCGATGCCGCCGTAGACATCTCGGTTGCGGATCGCATCGCGCAACGCATCCTCGCCGGGGTAGTAGGTGACGGTGAACGCGCCAGGCGTGTGCTGCTCGAGCATGTCGGCGATTTGTCCGCTGGCCGCCGTCGGCCCTGCCGCGCCGACAGGGATGTGGTTCGGCTTGGACCGCACGGCAGGCAGTGCGAACGCGATCGCGAGGATCGCGATCACGACGGCCAGGACGACGACGACGCCGGTGGCTCGGATCGCCGCGGGCGGTTCATGAACGGGTGACGCGTGTTGAGCGTGCCGTACCGGCGTGCCCAGCGAAGTCCCTGTCATCTCGAAGTCCTTTTCATCCGTTGTTGAATTAATCGCTGTGTGTGAGCGTAACGCCGTGCCGCCCAGATTTCAACAAGCATTGAAATGCTAATGTCGAGAGGTGCCGCCACCTGCCAAGACGCCGAAGCGTCGTGGCCGTCGTCAAGGTGAACCGGTGTCCCGCGACGCGGTGCTGGCCGCGGCCAAACAACGGTTCGCGGCGGACGGATACGAGAAGACGACGCTGCGCGCGATCGCCTCCGACGCGCGCGTCGACCCGTCGATGGTGCTCTATCTGTTCGGGTCGAAAGAGGAGCTGTTCCGTCAATCGCTGCGTTTGATCATCGATCCGGACGTTTTGGTGGCCGCGCTCGCCGGCGGGCCCGACGAGCATCCGGACATCGGGACCCGGATGGTGCGCACGTATCTGCGGATCTGGGAGTCGCCAGAAACGGCCGACAGCATGCGGGTGATGCTGCAGTCGGCCACGTCGAACACCGACGCGCACGACGCGTTCCGCGGTTTCATGCAGAACTACGTGCTGACCGCGGTCTCGGAGGTGCTCGGAGGCGGCGAGCAGGCACGGTTGCGGGCGATGCTGGCCGCGAGTCAACTGGTCGGAACGGCGCTGCTGCGCTATGTCATGGAGGTGCCGCCGCTGGCGACGCTGGCCACCGACGACGTGGTCGCGCTGATCGCGCCGACCGTGACGCGATACCTGACGGCGGATGCGTCGCAGCTGCGGCTACCCGAGCTGTAACCCGTGAATTCCCTTGTACAACACCAAGAGTCCGATGACCACCAGGATCGCGGCGACCAGCGTCGCGTGCTGCTGCTCCATCCAGTCCTTGAGCCGCTGTAGGGGTTCGTCGAGGCGATCGCCCGACACCGCATAGGCGAGGATCGGAAGCGCGACCGTCGAACCCGCGACCGCGACGAACCACACCACGGCGACCCACACGTGGGCGCTGCCGAGGCCCGCGGTGCCGATCGCCAAACCCGCTGCGACACACATGAACAGCACCTTGGGGTTCACCACGGCCAGTGCCATGGCGGCCAGGCAGGCGCGTGCGGGCGAGAGCGTGCCCAGCTTCTGGAGCCAGGCCGGGGAGTGCGCTGCCCGCTTTCGGGTGAGCCAGCGGTAGACGCCGAACACGATCAGCGCGGCGCCGACGACGACGCGGACCCAGGACGCCCATGTCGGCGGCTTGCCGAGGTCGACGACGAGGTTCGACAGTTCGAGGAAGACGATCGTCAGCGCCGCAAGGCCGATCAGCCAACCAGCGAGAAACGCCAGGCCGGTCGGTCGGGGATGCGGCGTGTGCAGCACCAGCACCGCCGGGATGATGGACAGCGGCGACAGCGCGATGACCAGAGCCAGCGGAATGAGTTCGGTCAGCACTCGTCGAACTATAGGGAGCGACCGGCGTCGTAGCGGCAGGCTTTCCAGTCTGAGCCGTCGCGGAGGAACTCGACGTCCAACGTCTTGGTGTGCGGCTGGTTGGCGGCCTGGAATTGGACGTTGGCGACGGCATTCGCTCCCGTCACCTGGATCGAGTTGATGACGATCTCTGTCGGCCCGTCGGATTTCCTGCTTGCGTACCAACCTGTTTGGAAGTCCGCGGGCTTCAGCATGTCCGCGCACAGATGCGCCGCGAAGCCTGCGAAGTCGGAGCGGTTGTATGAGCTGTTCATTCCGTTGAGGATCGCGCGGACCTGATCCGCGTCGGTGGCCGCCGCGGCCGGACCCGCGGTCGCCACGCCCACCACCGCCACGATCGTCAGGCCGGCGAGCAGTGCGTGCATGGGTCAAGCGTGGCCGACGGGCCTTGGAACGGCCGCGCGACGCGCCGGGCACGGAAAAAAGCTAGACTTGAGCGGAACAGACTCAACCTTGACGACGTTGAACATGGCGACAAGCATTTATCAGGCCCTTTTCGAATGATCGGAGGACCGTCGTGGATTCGTTCAATCCGACGACCAAGACCCAGGCGGCGCTGACCGCGTCCCTGCAGGCCGCCACGGCCGCGGGCAACCCGCAGATCACGCCCGCCCACCTGTTGATGGCGCTGCTGACCCAGAACGACGGCATCGCCGCGCCCCTGTTGGAGGCCGTCGGCGTCGAACCGGCGACCATCCGCACCGAGACGCAACGGCTGCTCGACCGGTTGCCCAGCGCCAGCGGCGCCGCATCGCAGCCGCAGCTGAGCCCGCAGTCGCTGGCCGCGATCACGACCGCGCAGAACCTCGCCACCGAGATGGACGACGAGTACGTCTCGACCGAGCACCTGATGGTCGGGCTCGCTGGAGGCATGGGCGGCTCGGCCGCCGCAGGCGATTCCGACGTCGCCAAGCTGCTCACCAACCACGGCGCCTCACCGCAGGCGCTGCGTGAGGCGTTCGTCAAGGTGCGCGGCAGCGCCCGCGTCACCAGCCCCGACCCCGAGGGCAGCTATCAGGCTCTGGAGAAGTACTCCACCGACCTGACGGCGCGTGCCCGCGAGGGCAAGTTGGACCCGGTCATCGGACGCGACAACGAGATTCGTCGCGTCGTGCAGGTGCTTTCGAGGCGCACCAAGAACAACCCGGTGCTGATCGGTGAGCCCGGCGTCGGCAAGACCGCGATCGTCGAGGGTTTGGCCCAGCGCATCGTGGCAGGCGACGTGCCGGAGAGCCTGCGCGACAAGACCGTCATCTCGTTGGACCTCGGCTCGATGGTCGCGGGCTCGAAGTACCGCGGCGAGTTCGAGGAACGACTCAAGGCCGTGCTCGACGACATCAAGAACTCGGCCGGTCAGATCATCACGTTCATCGACGAGCTGCACACCATCGTGGGTGCGGGCGCGACCGGCGAGGGCTCGATGGACGCCGGCAACATGATCAAGCCGATGCTGGCCCGCGGTGAGCTGCGCCTGGTCGGCGCGACGACGCTCGACGAGTACCGCAAGTACATCGAGAAGGACGCCGCGCTGGAGCGCCGCTTCCAGCAGGTGTTCGTCGGTGAGCCGTCGGTGGAGGACACCGTCGGCATCCTGCGCGGCCTCAAGGACCGCTACGAGGTGCACCACGGCGTGCGCATCACCGACTCGGCGTTGGTGGCCGCGGCGACGCTGTCCGACCGCTACATCACCGCGCGGTTCCTGCCGGACAAGGCCATCGACTTGGTCGACGAGGCCGCGTCGCGGCTGCGCATGGAGATCGACTCGCGGCCCGTCGAGATCGACGAGGTCGAGCGGTTGGTGCGTCGACTCGAGATCGAGGAGATGGCGCTGGCCAAGGAGGAAGACGAGGCCTCCAAGGAGCGGTTGGAAAAGCTGCGCGCCGAACTGGCCGACCAGAAGGAGAAGCTGGCCGAGCTGACCACGCGGTGGCAGAACGAGAAGAACGCCATCGACGTCGTCCGCGAGCTCAAGGAGCAGTTGGAGACGTTGCGTGGCGAGGCCGACCGGGCCGAGCGCGACGGTGATCTGGCCAAGGCCTCGGAGTTGCGCTACGGGCGCATCCCCGAGGTGGAGAAGAAGCTGGACGCCGCCATTCCGCAGGCCGAGGCTCGCGAGAACGTGATGCTCAAGGAGGAGGTCGGACCCGACGACATCGCCGACGTCGTGTCGGCGTGGACCGGCATTCCGGCGGGCCGCATGCTCGAAGGCGAGACCGCCAAGCTGCTGCGGATGGAAGAGGAGCTCGGCAAGCGCGTCGTCGGGCAGACCAAGGCCGTGCGGGCCGTGTCCGATGCGGTGCGCCGGTCCCGTGCCGGTGTCGCGGACCCGAACCGGCCGACCGGCTCGTTCATGTTCCTCGGCCCGACCGGTGTCGGTAAGACCGAACTCGCAAAAGCGTTGGCGGAGTTCCTGTTTGACGACGAGCGCGCCATGGTCCGGATCGACATGAGCGAGTACGGCGAGAAGCACTCCGTCGCGCGTCTGGTCGGTGCGCCTCCCGGCTACATCGGCTACGACCAGGGCGGGCAGCTGACCGAGGCGGTGCGGCGGCGGCCGTACACGGTGATCCTGTTCGACGAGATCGAAAAGGCCCACCCGGACGTGTTCGACGTGCTTTTGCAGGTGCTCGACGAGGGCCGGTTGACCGACGGTCAGGGTCGCACGGTCGACTTCCGCAACACCATCCTGATCCTGACGTCCAACCTGGGCGCGGGTGGCGACGACGAGATGGTGATGGCCGCGGTGCGCTCGGCGTTCAAGCCCGAGTTCATCAACCGGCTCGACGACGTGATCATCTTCGACGGGCTCGAACCCGGTGAGCTGGTCCAGATCGTCGACATCCAGCTGGCCCAGCTGCAGAAGCGGTTGGCGCAGCGCAGGCTCACCCTCGAGGTGTCGCTGCCCGCGAAGCAGTGGCTGGCGCAAAGGGGATTCGACCCGCTCTACGGTGCCCGGCCTTTGCGCAGGCTGATCCAGCAGGCCATCGGCGACCAGTTGGCCAAGATGCTGCTGGCCGGCGAGGTACACGACGGCGACGTCGTGCCGGTGAACGTCAGCGCGGACGGCGACTCGCTGGTTTTGGGCTGAGCCTTCGCCGAAACTGCATTCCAGCACGCGTTCACTCGAACTTTCCGTGCTGGAATACAGTTTCGCGGGTGACGTCTGTCGAAGCCGCTCCCGGTAAGCCGAATTTGCTCCTCGGCGCCTATGACCTGGCCACGCTGGGTTACGGCGCCGAGGAGTTTTTCGTTTCGGGGACGGCGCGCTCCCACGACGGGAAGACGGCGGACTACACCACCCGCATCGTCGTCGTGACACCAACCGATCCGACGAAGTTCACCGGCACCGTGATCGTCGAATGGCTCAACGTCAGCGGAGGCATCGACGCGCCTGCCGTCTGGCTGATGGCACATCGCGAGATCGTCCGCGCCGGTTGCGGTTTCGTCGCGGTGTCGGCGCAGCGGGTCGGTGTCGAAGGCGGAGCCAGCCTGGTGGGTGCCGACATGTCGTTGAAAGCCCAGAATCCTCAACGCTATTCGGGCCTGCACCATCCCGGTGACAAGTTCGCCTACGACATCTTCTCCCAGGTCGGCCTGCTGATCCGCGACGGCGCGATCGACGGCCTCGAGCCGGAAGCCGTTCTGGCCGTTGGCGAATCACAATCCGCGATGTTCCTGACCACCTATGTCAACGAGGTCGACCCGACCGCCGCGGTCTACGATGGATTCCTGGTGCATTCCCGCTTCGGGCCCGCCGCGCCGCTGGACGGCACCAGCGTATTCGACGAGATCGCGGCTCGGCCGGTGCCGTTTTTGTCGGTGCGGGTCCCGGTAATCACGGTGATCACCGAGACCGACCTCATCGGCGGCCAGCGGGCCGGATATCACCTTGCGAGACAACCCGATAGCCAGCTTTTCCGGGCGTGGGAGGTCCCCGGCACCGCGCACGCCGACAACTACACGATCCGGGTCAGCTTCATCGACAGCGGATCGGCCGCGCTGGAAGACCTGGCGGCGGCGTACACGCCGACCAACGAACTGTTGGGCACGCGGTTGTCCTACTTCGTCAACTTCGCCCCGCAACACCACTACGTCCTGCAGGCCGCCGTCGCGGGGCTGAACACCTGGGTGCGGCGCGGTCAGCCGGCACCGAGCGCCGAGCCCATCGCGATGACCGAAGGTGACCCGCCGGAGTTGCTGCTCGACGTCAACGGGCTCGCCAAGGGCGGGGTGCGCACCCCCTGGGTCGACGTGCCGATCGCGCGGACGTCGGGCTTGGCGCCCGCCGAGAGCCCGATGTCGTTCCTGTTCGGCTCCGGTGAACTGTTCGATGCCCCGACGCTGGAGAGGCTGTATCCCGGCGGCGCGGCCGACTACCTCAAACGGTTCACCGCTGCGCTCGACAGCGCGATCGCCGCGGGGTTCATTCTGGCGGTCGATCGCGAGGAGATTCTGGCGCTGGCCGCGGCGATCTTCTGCCAGATTGCTCCTGAGATGTGACCGTGATCTCGTTGAGTTCGGGATTACGTGGCCCCGGCAAGTAGGCTAGGCGACGATGGTCCCGCTTTGGTTCACGCTGTCCGCACTCTGTTTCGTGGGTGCGGCGGTGCTGCTGTACGTCGACATCGACCGTCGACGCGGCCTGGGCCGCCGCAGGAAGTCCTGGGCGAAGTCGCACGGCTTCGACTACGAGCACGAATCGGCGGACATCATGAAGCGCTGGAAGCGCGGCGTGATGTCGACCGTCGGTGACATCAACGCCAAGAACGTGGTGCTCGGCCAGATCCGCGGCGAAGCCGTGTTCATCTTCGATCTGGAGGACGTCGCGACGGTCATCGCGCTGCACCGCAAGGTCGGTACCAATGTCGTCGTCGACCTTCGACTCAAGGGCATCAAGGAGCCGCGCGAGAACGACATCTGGCTGCTCGGCGCGATCGGCCCGCGGATGGTGTACTCCACCAACCTCGACGCCGCCAGGCGCGCCTGCGACCGCCGCATGGTGACGTTCGCGCACACCGCACCCGACTGCGCCGAGATCATGTGGAACGAGCAGAACTGGACGCTGGTCTCGATGCCGGTGACCAGCACCCGCGCCCAGTGGGACGAAGGTCTGCGCACCGTCCGGCAATTCAACGACCTGCTGCGCGTGCTGCCACCCGTTCCGCAGGGCGCAGGCGGCCAGCCCGTCGCGCGGCGCAGCGGCTCACCCAGTCGCCCGCTCACGCCCGCCCCGGCCCGCTCGGAGCTGCCTCCGGGCCGCACCGACCTGCCGCCGGGTCGCGCTGACGTACCCCGCTACGCCCCCCGGCCTGAGGCAGGCCGCGCCGAAGGGGTGCGCCGTCCTCCGCCGCCGCCATCACGCAATGGGCGGCAGTCTCCGCACTACCAGCGGTAGTTACTCTCATACGCATGTCTCGCCCCGTCGCGCTGATCACTGGACCGACGTCCGGGCTCGGCGCGGGGTTCGCCCGCCGCTACGCGATCGACGGCTACGACCTGGTGCTGGTCGCCCGCGATGCCGAGCGGTTGGAGTGCCTCGCCGCCGAACTGCATGACGAGGCGGGCGCGGACGTGGAAGTCCTGGTCGCCGACCTCGGCCAGGAAGCCGACCGCGCGAAGGTGGCGGATCGACTGGCCGCGGGTGTGCGGGTGCTGGTCAACAACGCGGGATTCGGCACGTCGGGCGAGTTCTGGACCGCCGACTATGCGCTGCTGCAGAACCAACTCGACGTCAACGTGACCGCGGTGATGCAGTTGACGCACGCGGCGCTGCCGCCGATGCTGGCCGCCGACGAGGGCACCGTGATCAACGTCGCCAGCGTCGCGGGCCTGCTGCCCGGCCGCGGTTCCACCTATTCGGCGTCCAAGGCGTGGGTGATCGCGTTCTCCGAAGGGCTGGCCAACGGCCTGACCGACACCGGGGTGGGGGTGCATGCGCTGTGCCCCGGCTTCGTGCACACCGAATTCCATGCGCGCGCAGGCATCGAGATGAGCGGAACACCGTCGTTCTTGTGGCTCGAGGTCGACGACGTCGTGCGCGACTGCATGGTCGACGTCGCCAGGAACAAGGTGGTGATCGTGCCGGGCCTGCAGTACAAGGCGCTCACCACCGGGGGCCGAGTGGTGCCGCGAAATGTGTTGCGCGCCATGACGAAGGTTGTAGGTCGCGGCCGAAACAGAACCTGAGCCGGTGCGTGCGCTCATCGCCGCCGTCGCGGCGGTCGTCATGGTGGTATCCGGATGCTCCGGCAGCGACGCGCGCCCGCATCCGTACTCGACGCAGGCCACCGCCATCGGCCAGACGCAGTCGATCCTCGGCTGGAACCTCACGCTGAAGAATCTGCGGTTCGACGCCGACTACGTACTCGTGGACGTCGACGGGTCGGTGGCAGAGCAGGACAAGCCGCACGCGAAAGCCGAGGACATCCGGTTCGGACTGTACGGCGCACTGACGCATCCGATCGAGGCCAACGCCATCGGCGGCTGCAAGGACGTGACAAGCCTTGGGCTGCAACCGGTTTCGGCGCCGAGCCCGGACCGGATCACCGGCACGGCGTGCCTCGGACCGCAGCGTGACCGGTCCCAGGTGCGCGGTGTATACGCATACTCCCCGCGCGAGCGGATCCCCGATACCGTCGCCGCCTACCCGGCGGCGTTTCCCGTCGGGTTGCTGCCCACCAACGAGAACGACACCGGGCTGGTGTTGAAGACGACGAGCGTCGACGCGTTCCGCGCCGACGGTGCGCAACTCGACCCCACGGCGGTGGGTGATCCCAGCGCGTTCTCCGGCAACGGCTACATGCTGCTCGGCCTCGAAATCGATGGGCTGGCAACGCGATACCGCGACGACTCGGGCCGCCGCGGCGGTCCACTGATGGTGTTCGTCGCACCGACGCTGCCGGCGCCAGGGTTGAGCCACGCCTGCGACATCTACGGCGCGTCGGTGCTGGTGCTGCCCGACTCGACGCGGGACGCGGTCCAAGTCCGGGTGTCGCTGTGCACCCAGGGCGAGATCAACAGGGCGCTGCTGTACGCGACGGTGTCGGTGGCGGGCACCCACGCCGCGCTGTGGACGTCGACATGACGGAACCCAGGCCTGATGTCGCCGCCGAACCGGGACCCACCGAATGGGGTGTGGGGCCCGGCGTCGGCCCCTGGCAGGGGCCGCTTCCCGACGACCCGCGCTACGACCCCGCGCTGCTGCGCGACGGCGACTCCCGCAACGTCGTCGACGCGTACCGGTACTGGACGCGGGAAGCCATCATCGCCGACATCGACCGGCGCAGGCACCCGCTGCACATCGCGATCGAGAACTTCGGCAGCGACGCGAACATCGGCGCGGTGGTCCGCACCGCCAACGCGTTCGCCGTCCACACCGTGCACATCGTCGGCAGGCGCCGGTGGAACCGCCGCGGCGCCATGGTCACCGACCGCTATCAGCGGTTGCACCACCACGACAGCACGGCCGGACTGCTGGCCTTCGCCGCCGACGCAGGCCTCACCGTGGTCGCCGTCGACAACGTCGCCGGGTCGGTCCGCATCGAGCACACCGCGTTGCCGCGGGACTGCCTTCTGATCTTCGGGCAGGAAGGTCCCGGCATTACCGACGACGCCAAGGCAGGCGCCGCGGTGACCGTGTCAATCGCGCAATTCGGCTCGACCCGCAGCATCAACGCCGGTGTTGCTGCGGGTATCGCGATGCACACCTGGATCACTCAACATGCGGACATTTCCAACGCCTGGTAGGGCAGGATCGGTCCCATGGATCAGGTATGGGCTAACCGCGCGGCGAGCGCGGAGACGGCGATTGCCAAGCGACACCTGAAAAAGCTGTGGGGACTGCCGGGCACCCAACTCGGCGTCGTCGCGTGGCCGGCGTCGCGCAGGCACCGCACGTTCGGCATCTGGCACTACTGGTGGCAGGCGCATCTGCTGGACAACCTCGTCGACGCGCAGGTGCGCGATCCGCAACCGGAGCGCAAGACGAAGATCGAGCGCCAGATCCGCGCGCATTGGTTGCGCAACACCGGATGGACCAACGACTACTACGACGACATGGCGTGGCTTGCGCTGGCGCTGGAGCGGGCAGGCCGGTTGGCCGGTGTCGAGAAACCGGGCGCACTGAAGAAGCTCTCCGAACAGTTCCTCAACGCCTGGGTGCCCGAGGACGGCGGCGGCATCCCGTGGCGCAAGCAGGACCAGTTCTTCAACGCCCCCGCGAACGGGCCCGCGGCCATCTTCCTGTCCCGCTATGACGACCGACTGCGCCGCGCGCAGCAGATGTCGGACTGGATCGACGAAACGTTGATCGACCCGGAAACCCATCTGGTGTTCGACGGCATCAAGGCAGGCTCCCTGGTGCGCGCGCAGTACACCTACTGCCAGGGCGTGGTGATCGGCCTTGACACCGAACTGGCCGCACGGACGAAAGACCCGCAGCACGCCGAGCGGGTGCACAGGCTGGTCAAGGCGGTGCGCGAGCACATGGCGCCCGACGGCATCATCAAGGGCGCGGGCGGCGGTGACGGCGGACTGTTCAACGGCATCCTGGCCCGCTACCTCGCGCTGGTGGTCACCACCCTGCCGCGGAACGGGCCCGCGGACGCCGAGGCCCGCGACATCGCCCAAACGCTGGTGCTCACCTCGGCCGAGTCGGCATGGGAGAACCGGCAGACCGTCGACGGCCTGCCGCTGTTCGCAGCGTTCTGGGACCGAACCGCCGAAATACCAAGCGCTGCAGGGACGGAAGCGCAGTTCGTCGAGGGCGCGGTCAACGCCTCCGAGGTTCCCGAACGCGATCTGTCGGTGCAGTTGTCGGGCTGGATGCTGATGGAGGCGGCCCACGCGACAGCCGCGGCGAGCGACGACGAGTGACCGCCGAGCCGCTGCCGCGCATCGTTCGCCTGCTGCCGGGGCGCTTCAGCCGCGATCCCAAAGCGCCTGGCACCAAGGAGAATACTGCGGCCGCGCTGTTGCTGGCATTCACCGTGGTGGCCATCCTGTGGGCCAATTCGCCGTGGGCGCAGACGTATTGGACATTGCTGGACACTCACGTCGGCTTCACCTTCGGTGATCACACCTTCGAGATGACCGTCAAGCATCTGATCAACGACGGCCTGATGACGTTCTTCTTCTTCATCGTCGGACTCGAGGTCACCAGCGAGTTCACGATCGGCGAGCTCACCGATCGGGCGCGTGCCGCGGTACCTGTGGTCGCCGCGATCGCCGGGCTCACCCTGCCCGCCGTCATCTTCCTGCTGTTCAATCCGTCCGGGGAGAACACGCACGCATGGGGAGTGGTGATCTCGACCGACACCGCGTTCCTGATCGGCGCGCTGGCCATCATCAGACCCAAATACCCGTCTCGGCTGCGGATCTTCCTGCTCACCTTGGCCGTTGTCGACGACATCGGCGCGCTCTGCGTGATCGCCCTGTTCTACTCCGACCACATCGCGGTGGTCCCGCTGGTGGTCTCGATTGTCCTGATCGCCGCGCTGGCGTTGGTCCGGTTCCTGCCCGCCGCGCGCGGCCCTGCCTACGCGGTGCTCGGCTTCGCGCTGTGGGTCGCGTTGTCCGCCGCGGGCATTCACCCCACCCTCGCCGGCGTCGCGGTCGCGTTGCTGATCCCCGTCTTCACCCCTGATCGCCAGCAGGTGGAGTCGACTGTCGAGATGATCCGCGCCTTCCGGCAGTCGCCCAACTCGCAGTACGCCAGGGCCGCCACTCGCGGTCTGCGGGAGTCGATCTCGATCAACGAACGACTGCAGACCGACGTCGGGCCCTACGTGTCGTTCGTGGTGCTGCCGTTGTTCGCGCTGGCCAACGCCGGGGTCCGGTTGGACTGGGACAGCGTGACGGCCGCGATGGGCTCGACGCTGACCTGGGGCATCGTCGCGGGTCTGGTGATCGGCAAACTCATCGGCATCACCGGCGCGACATGGTTCATGCAGCGGACCGGTCTTGGCCAGCTTGCGCCCGGCGCACAGTTGCAGCGGGTGGCCGGCGGAGCGGCGCTGTCCGGAATCGGTTTCACCATCGCGCTGTTCATCGTCGACATCGCGATCTCCGAACCGGCGCGCCAGGACCAGGCGCGCGTCGGCGTGCTGCTCGCCTCGGTGGCCGCGTTCGCGCTGGGCTGGGCGATCTTCCGGATCACCGACAAGTTGAGTCCGCCTGAACCGGTGGGGCTCAAGTTGATTCGGCCCGTCGACCCCGAGCGCGATCACATTCGCGGCAACCCGCAGGCCCCGCTGACGCTGGTCGAGTACGGCGACTTCGAGTGCCCGTTCTGCAGCCGGGCGACCGGAGCCATCGACGAGGTGGTCGAACACTTCGGCGACCGGCTGCGGTATGTGTGGCGTCATCTGCCGCTGGAGCGGGTGCATCCGCGCGCCTTCGACGCCGCGCGGGCCGCGGAGGCAGCGGGGTTGCAGGGCAAGTTCTTCGAGATGAGCGAGATGCTGTTTGCCAACCAGGATCAACTGGAGTGGTCGGACATCTACCGCTACGCCAACGAGTTGGGTCTGGACCTCGAACGGTTCGACCAGGACGTGCGGGTGCATCCGACCAAGGTGCTGCACCGGGTGCAGGACGACGCGCAGGACGCCGAACTGATGGACCTCAAGTCCACGCCGACGTTCTTCGTCAACGGCAAGCGGCACAAGGGCCCGTGGGACGCCGCGAGCCTGATTCGTGCGCTGGAAGCGGCTGTGCCGTAAGCCGATTTCAAATGGGGACTACTTGGTGGTGTCCCCGGAAGCGCTATCCCCGCTGTCCTTGTCTGCCGTATCGCCGGCGGCGGGCTTGGCAGTCTTGGCGGTCTTAGCCGGCTTGGCAGTCTTGGCGGGCGGTGTCTTGGTGACGTGGTCGGCGGCCGCGTCGAGACCGGAGGGCGCCTCACCGAGCTTGTCGGTCAGCTTGGCCTGCACCTTACCGATGGCGTCGATTGCCCGCTTGCGGGGAGCCGACGGCGTGGCAGCGGTGGCCGGGTCGGCCGGATTGCCGTTGCTCAGCTCGGTTGCGCCGTTGGCAGTCTTGGCCAACCGGTTTGTGGTGGCCGACTTGACGGCATCGCTGACGGTGCTGCTGTCGACCGACTGCGGGCCGACGTCCTGACCTGACTGGTCCTTCACATCCGCGCTGTTCTGCGGATCGGACGTCACATTGAGGGTGACCAGGTTGTCGCTCGCCGTGCTGGCGCTGGTTACCTTCGCGGTTGCGGTAGGCGCGGTGAGCAAGCCCGCGATGATGTTGGCAGCCTGCAGCACATTCTCGATCGTCCCGAATCCGACACCTGCGGCGGTGGTAAGCAGGCCGCCGGCTGGATCGATGAGTGAGGAAATGCCACCGGGGAACCCATTGAGGAAGGCGTCAGCGAGCACGGCAGGGGCGCTGAGGAGATCGCTCACGACGCCGACGACATCGCCGCCGCCGACCGAGTCGACGATGTCTTGGCCGAGCGCGCCGATCGCCGATACGGTGGCGTTCACCGGGTAAAGCACGCCGAGGACGGGCAGCAGTAGTGCGAGGACGCCGTTCTGTACGACGTTATTGATATTGCCAACAACGTTCTGAGCGACTGGTATCACTCCTGTCAACAGAGGCAGCCCGGCGCCGAACAGCAGCGCACCGCCCAGATACGAGAACACGGTGTCCAGCGCACCGGCGAAGTTGCCCCCCGACAACTGGCCGGCGGCGGTTTGAAGCGTCGCGGGTAGGCCCTGAACCGCGTTCAACAGGCCGTTCCCCGCTCCCTGGAGCGCGGTGACGAGCGTCTGCGCGTTGGCGATCGAATTGGCAAGCACCTGCTGCAGGATCGGTGCTGGGTTGGCCGCCACCTCGCCGGCGAGGCCCAAGATGTTGTTGACTGTGTTGCTAACCAGTTGGCTGTACGCGGTGATGGGATCGAAGGCCGCGGTCAGCTCGACCGACGCAGATGAAACGCGCGGCGCGGCGGCGGCTATCTCGGCGGGCGGTGGCGAGATGGGACTGACGGCGATGACGCTGGCCCCGACCAGAGCCACGCCGGTCGTCACGTACGGGCGAAGCGCAGTGTGCATATGGCACCCCTTTATGGCGTTGTGACGTTAGACACACAAAACTTACTCCCACGTCAGTTAAACCACCAAGGGCAAATCTACGGCTGCGTAAGAATCACAGCGGGATGACGGTCAATAGCAACGAAATGCAGCGGTAAATCCTTGCAATAACCAGAAAATGCGCCGATAGAAGGCACACATAGCAAAAGCGAGATTGCTGAAAAATCATCGCATTCGCAACGAAATGCGGGCTTTCGGCTATCCAGCGGGCATCCGGCAGCCGCGGCCTAGCTCCACAGCGTGACGTGGATTTTGGGCCGAAACCGGGTCACGCCGACGCCGGTGCCGCGCAGCATGGCCTGGGTGCACCGCGGCGTGGTGATGAACCGCACGAGCTCGGAAACCGCGGGCTGGCGGGCGGCCGGCGTCAGCGTGAGCAGACTCCACTCACCGGGCGCCTGCAGCCCGTCGCCCTTCAGCTGCACCAGCCGGCCCGCGGCCAGGTCCTTTCCGACCGTGAAGCCGATCGCCAGGGTGACCCCGCCGACCCGCTGCACCTCCTCCAGCGCTGCCGCGTCACTCTGGAAAATCCGCTGTTGGGCTTCCGGTATCGCCAATCTGCGCAGCATCGCCGCGATCTCACCGTCGGCGCTGCCGGCCGACGGCCCCAGCATCCACTGCTGATCGCGCAGCGATGCGGGGGTCGGCGGATGAGTGAGTGCGGCGTTCCCCGGCGGCGTCACGGTGAGCATCTGATAGTTCAGGAACGGCCGGACCACGATCGCGGAATCGGCGTCGCGGTCGGCCGCGCCCGGCTGGACGACCTCGCCGAGCGCGATGTCGACGGCGCGCGAGGCGATCAGTTCGCGAAACCTGCTCGCCGGGTGCACGCTCAGCTCGACGGACAGATCCTTGGCGCGCGATGAGAACAACTCGATCAACCCCGGCGCAGCGTGTTCGGCGAACGCGCTGGACGCCGCGACCCGCAGCAGCCGCCGCCCGTGCGCGGCCTCGGTCACCTCGATCGCGGTCTGCTGCTGCAACCCGAGGATCTCCACCGCGCGACTGGCGAGCCGCAACCCGCCAGGGGTGAACGCCAGGCCGGCCGACGTGCGCGAGAACAACGGATCGTCGAGTTCCTTGCGCAACTGCGCGACGTGCATGGAGATGCCCGCATCGGACATCCCCAGTTCTTCCGCCGCAGCGTGGACCGAACCGTGGCGCACGACAGCTGAAAATGCCCGTAGTTGAGCCGGTGTCACGCTTGCAAGACTAGTGACTTAAGCGATCACTTAACCCGTTATTGACGCCGCCTACAGCCCAGCGAACACTCGCAGCATGCAGGTTCCAGGACCCTTCGAATACGAACGTGCCACCAGCGTCGATCACGCCATCGGGTTACTCGACCGACTCGGTGACGGAGCAATGCTCGTCGCCGGGGGGCACAGCCTGTTGCCGATGATGAAATTGCGCATCGCCAACCCCGAATACCTGGTCGACATCAACGACCTGGTCCCCGAACTCGGCTACATCGTGGTCGGAGCCGGAAGGCCGGCGACATCAGGCATCGACCCGACGCTGGTGCGGATCGGTGCGATGACGCGTCACCGGGAGGCCCTGGAGTCGGACGAACTGGCCGCGGTGTGCCCGATTTTCCGCGACGCCGAACGCGTGATCGCCGATCCCGTCGTGCGCAACCGCGGCACGGTCGGAGGTTCGCTGTGCCAGGCCGACCCGGCCGAGGATCTCACCACGGTGTGCACTGTGCTGAACGCGGTCTGCCTGGCCCGCGGCCCGTCCGGTGAACGCGAGATCCCGATCGACGATTTCCTCGCCGGTCCGTACGAGACGTCGCTGGCCCACAATGAAATCCTGATCGAGATACGGATTCCGTTGCGGCACAACAGCTCGAGTGCCTACGCCAAGGTGGAGCGGCGAGTCGGCGACTGGGCGGTGGCCGCGGCGGGCGCCGCGGTGACGCTCGACGGGGACACCATCGTGACGGCCCGGTTGGGGTTGACGGCGGTCAACACCGACGCTGCCGCACTGGCCGCCGTCGGCGCGGGCCTGGCGGGCAGGCCCGCCACCGAGGACACCTTCGCCGACGCCGGGCGCGACGCCGCGCAGGCCTGCAGCCCGGTCACCGACATGCGGGGCAGCGCGGAGTACAAGCGCCACCTCGCCAGCGAACTCACCGTCCGAACACTGCGCAGCGCGGTGCGGCGGATACGCAACGCCCCGGCTGTGGAAGGGAATTAGCCATGCAGGTCACCATGACGGTCAACGGTGAACCGGTCACCGCCGAGGTCGAGCCTCGCACACTGCTCGTTCACTTCCTGCGGGACCAGTTGCGGCTCACCGGAACTCACTGGGGTTGCGACACCAGCAACTGCGGCACCTGCGTCGTCGAGATGGACGGTGAACCCGTCAAGTCGTGCACGGTGCTCGCGGCGATGGCGGGCGGACACAGCATCCGCACCGTGGAAGGCCTCGAAACCGACGGCCGACTGGATCCCGTGCAGGAGGGCTTCATGCGGTGCCACGGACTGCAGTGCGGGTTCTGCACGCCGGGCATGATGATCACCGCGCGCGCACTTCTCGACCGCATACCGGATCCCGACGAGGAGACCATCCGGGAGGCCATTTCCGGGCAGATCTGCCGCTGCACGGGCTACACCACGATCGTGCGGTCCATCCAGTGGGCCGCCGAGCACGCCGACGTGGAGGCGAAGGCATGACCACCACCGAAATCCGGCCGGAAGATACCGCCGACAACGATCAGAAGCCCTGCGGACACGGTCGGATGCTGCGCAAGGAGGATCCGCGGTTCATCAGGGGACGCGGCAACTACGTCGACGACGTCGTACTGCCCGGCATGCTGCATCTGGCGATCCTGCGGTCGCCGTACGCGCACGCCCGCATCGTCGGCATCGACACCACTGCGGCACAAGCACATCCGAAGGTCAAGGCGGTGGTCACGGGTGCCGACCTCGCCGAGAAGGGCCTCGCGTGGATGCCGACGCTGTCCAACGACGTGCAGGCGGTGCTGGCCACCGACAAGGTGCGGTTCCAAGGTCAGGAGGTGGCGTTCGTGGTCGCGACCGACCGGTACGCCGCCAGGGACGCACTGGAACTTATCGACGTCGAATACGACCCGCTCGACCCGGTGATCGACGCCCGCAAGGCGCTTGACCCCGACGCCCCGGTGATCCGCACCGACCTGGACGGCAAGACGGACAACCACTGCTTCGACTGGGAGACCGGCGATGCCGCCGCCACCGAGGCGGCCTTCGCCAAGGCCGATGTCGTGGTCAAGCAGGAAATCGTCTATCCCCGAGTGCATCCCGCACCGATGGAGACCTGCGGCGCGGTGGCCGACCTCGACCCGGTGACCGGCAAGCTGACGCTCTGGTCGACCAGCCAGGCGCCGCACGCCCACCGCACGCTGTACGCGTTGGTGGCGGGCCTGCCCGAACACAAGATCAGGGTGATCTCGCCCGATATCGGCGGCGGATTCGGCAACAAGGTGCCGATCTATCCGGGCTACGTCTGCGCCATCGTCGGCTCGCTGCTGCTCGGCAAACCGGTGAAATGGATGGAGGACCGCAGCGAGAACCTGACCAGCACCGGCTTCGCCCGCGACTACATCATGGTCGGCGAGATCGCCGCCAGCAAGGACGGCAAGATCCTCGCGATCCGGTCCAACGTGCTGGCCGATCACGGCGCGTTCAACGGCACCGCAGCACCGGTGAAGTACCCGGCAGGCTTCTTCGGGGTGTTCACTGGCAGCTACGACATCGAGGCCGCCTACTGCCACATGACCGCGGTGTACACCAACAAGGCGCCGGGCGGGGTGGCCTACGCGTGCTCGTTCCGCATCACCGAAGCCGTGTACTTCGTCGAGCGACTGGTGGACTGTCTGGCGCACGAACTGCAGATGGATCCGGCGCAGCTGCGGCTGGCGAATCTGCTGAAACCCGAGCAGTTCCCGTACAAGTCGAAGACCGGCTGGGTGTACGACTCGGGTGACTACGAGAAGACCATGCGGCTGGCGATGGACATGATCGGCTACGACGCGCTGCGTGCCGAGCAGACCCAGCGGCGTGAGCGCGGCGAACTGATGGGCATCGGCATGGCGTTCTTCACCGAGGCCGTCGGCGCGGGCCCACGCAAGGACATGGACATCCTCGGGCTCGGCATGGCCGACGGCTGCGAACTGCGGGTGCATCCGACCGGCAAAGCCGTTGTGCGGCTCTCAGTTCAGACCCAGGGCCAGGGCCACGAGACGACGTTCGCCCAGATCGTCGCCGAAGAACTCGGCATCCCGCCCGACGACATCGAAGTGGTGCACGGCGACACCGATCAGACGCCGTTCGGGCTCGGAACGTACGGCAGTCGATCGACGCCCGTGTCGGGTGCGGCCGCCGCCCTGGTGGCGCGCAAGGTCCGCGACAAGGCCAAGATCATCGCCTCCGGCATGCTCGAAGCATCGGTCGCCGACCTGGAGTGGGACAAGGGCAGCTTCCACGTCAAGGGTGACCCCTCGGCCTCGGTGACCATCCAGGACATCGCGATGCGCGCACACGGCGCAGGTGATCTACCGGACGGCATCGAAGGTGGTCTCGACGCGCAAATCTGTTACAACCCCGAGAATCTCACCTATCCCTACGGCGCATACTTCTGCGTGGTCGACATCGACCCGGGGACGGCTGTGGTGAAGGTGCGCCGGTTCCTCGCGGTCGACGACTGCGGCACCAGGATCAATCCGATGATCATCGAGGGTCAGGTGCACGGCGGCATCGTCGACGGCATCGGCATGGCGCTGATGGAGATGATCGCGTTCGACGAGGAAGGCAACTGCCTCGGCGGTTCGCTGATGGACTATCTGATCCCGACCGCTGTCGAGGTGCCGAACCTGGAGACCGGTTTCACCATCACGCCGTCGCCGCATCACCCGATCGGGGCGAAGGGTATCGGCGAGTCAGCCACCGTCGGATCTCCGCCCGCGGTGGTCAACGCCGTGGTGGATGCGTTGGCGCCGTTCGGGGTTCGGCACGCCGACATGCCGCTGACGCCGTCGCGGGTGTGGGAAGCCATGCAGGGCAGAGCCACCCCGCCGATCTAGAGGAGCCTTCATGACGGTCACTGAACGGGCCCAGCAACTGCGTCGCGCACGGACGCCGTTCGTCCACGCCACCGTGGTGCGCGCGCAGCAACCGGCCTCCGCGCATGCGGGCGATCAAGCGATCCTGTTGTCCGACGGCACAATCGAGGGCTTCGTCGGTGGCCAGTGTGCGCAGAACTCGGTGCGCAAGGCGGCGCTCGGTGCGTTGCAGGCCGGGGAAAGCGTGCTGCTGCGGGTGTTGCCGGACGGCGACGTGCAGTTCCCAGAAGCGCCGGGAGCGTGCGTCGTCGTCAACCCGTGCCTGTCCGGCGGTGCGCTGGAGATCTTCCTCGATCCGCAGGTACCCGCGCCGCTGCTGCGAATCTGCGGTGCCACCCCGATAGCGCAGGCGCTTGCCGCGGCCACCGCGGCGCTGGGTTACGACGTGCACCGCGACGGCGACGGCGACATCGGCCAGGCCACCGCCGTCGTCATCGCCACCCATGGCGGCCCGGAAGCCGAGACCATCCGGGCCGCGCTCGACGCGGGCGTCGGCTACATCGGCCTGGTCGCCAGCGCGGTTCGGGGCCGGTCGATCCTGGCGGGCCTGAAGCTGACCGACGCCGAACGGCGTCGCGTGCACACCCCGGTCGGGCTGCCGATCGGTGCGAAGACGCCCGCCGAGATCGCGGTGTCGATCCTGGCCGAGGTGATCCGTGCGATACGCGTGGACGGCGTGCGCGCACCAGGGCGTACGGCCACCGCATCCGCCCCGAGGGAAGAAGCATGCCATCCTCACGCGTGACCGGTGTGGTGCTGGCGGCGGGCGGCTCACGCCGGCTTGGCACGCCAAAACAGTTGCTGCCGCTTGGCGATACGACGTTGCTGGGCGCCACGTTGGAGATGGCCCGCAATTGCCCGTTCGACCAGCTCATCGTCACTCTCGGTGCGGTGGCCGACGAGGTGAGGCGGGCCGTGGCGCTGGATGGGCTGGACATCGTGCTCGCCGACGATCCGGGTTCGGGCTGCTCCTCGTCGCTGCAAACGGCGTTGGGGTGGGTCGATCAACGCGCCGACGGTGTGGTGCTGATGCTGGGCGATCAGCCGGGCGTGACATGCTCGACGGTGACGAAGTTGATCGCGTCGGCGCGTGAGGACGCACTGGCGGTGTGCGAATACATTGACGGTGTCGGCCATCCGTTCTGGCTGGGCCGCAAAGTGTTCGGCGAGTTGGAGAAACTGCATGGCGACAAGGGTGTGTGGCGGCTGATGGAATCCGGCCGCTACGGAGCGCGACGCGTGCCGATCGACGCCGCGGTCCCGCTGGACGTGGACACCTGGGACGACTACCGCCGGCTTTGCGAATCGCTGACGCGATGACGCTGTTCCGCGATGTCGACGAGGTGATCGGCCGATTCGATGCCCACGACTTCCTGCTCGACACCGGCACCGCCTCGGCGATCTACCTCGCGGTCATCCTCGGTCGACCGCTGCTGTTGGAGGGCGAGCCGGGAGTTGGCAAGACCACCGCGGCCAAAACCCTTGCCGCCGTGCTGGATGCTCCGTTTCTCCGGTTGCAGTGCTACGAGGGGTTGACGGCCAGCGAAGCGATCTACGACTGGAACTACCAACGTCAACTGCTCAGCATCCGGCTCGCCGAAGCGCGCCACACGGCGATCGAGGAAAGCGACCTGTACACCGAGGCCTACCTGGTCGACCGGCCGATCCTGCAATGCGTGCGTTACCGTGGCCCCGGCGTCCCGGTGCTGTTGATCGACGAAATCGACCGCGCCGACGACGAATTCGAGGCGCTGCTGTTGGAGTTCCTCGGCGAGGCGGCGGTGACGGTTCCCGAACTCGGGACCTACGTCGCGGTGCGCCCACCCATCGTCGTGCTCACCTCCAACCGCAGCCGCGATCTGCACGACGCGCTACGGCGACGCTGCCTCTACCACTGGATCGAGTATCCGGAGCCTGCCAGGGCGGCCGCGATCGTGCGCAGGACGGTGCCGGGCGCGGCCGCTGCGCTGATCCAGCACGCCGCCCAGTTCGTCAGCGAGACAAGGACTCTCGACCTGGACAAGCCGCCGGGGGTGGCCGAGACCATCGACTGGGTGGCCGCCCTGGTGGCGCTCGGGGTGACCGATCTGATCGCCACCGACATCGCACTGGGATCGACCAGCCTCGGCGCGCTGGCCAAGACCCCCGACGACCACGCATTGATCAGCGAAGCGTTCGCAACCTACAGCAGCCAATGAGAGGAATCGCTCGATGAAGATCGAAAACGAGTTCACCGTCAGTGTCCCCATCGAGGACGCTTGGGATGTCCTCACCGATCTCGAACAAGTGATCCCGCTGATGCCGGGGGCGCAGATGACGGGCCGTGACGGCGACGACGTGCTCGGCAAGGTGAAGGTCAAGGTGGGCCCGGTGACCAGCGAGTTCAGCGGCAAGGTCCACTTCGTCGAGCAGGACCGCGAGCAGCACCGTGCGGTCATCGACGGTAAGGGCAAGGAGGCGCGCGGCACCGGCAACGCCGCAGCGACCGTCACGGCCCAACTGCACGACGAGGGTAACCACACCCGCGTCACCGTCGACACCGACCTCAAGGTGGTCGGCAAGCTCGCTCAGTTCGGAAGCGGTATGTTGCAACAGGTTTCGGAGAAGCTGCTGGGCCAGTTCGTCGAATCGCTGGAGGCGAAGCTGGCCGAAGACAAGGCGCCCGCCGCCGCCCCCGAGGTCAACGCACCGGCCCAGCCCGCGAGTCAGCCCGCCGCCGAGCCCATCGACCTGATCCAACTCGCCGGCGGCGACGCGCTGAAGCGATACACACCGCTGGTGGTGGCCGCCCTCGCGTTGGCCGTCATCGTGTTGGTGCTGGGCAGGCGCCGCAAGCGATGACCACGCCGCTGCTGCTGCGGGGCGTCGACATCGCCGCCTTCGCCGTCGCCCTCGTGCAGCGGCTGCACCGCAATTCAGTAGCGGTATCACCAAGCGGTCCAACCGCATTCGTCGACGTACTGCGCCGGCAATGGCCGCGCACCCGGACACAGCTGTACTGGCACGCGCGGCTGACGCTGGTGAACCGCGTCGAGGACCTGGCCGCGTTCGACGCGGTGTTCGAGGCCGTGTTCGCCGATGCGGTGCTCGGTGTCGACCCGCCCGGGCTGAAGCGCAGCCTCGGCACCACGGCCGCAGCCGACGCGGGCGTGCCCGGTCGCGAGAACCCGGTCGCCGAAGGGAATCTGCCGTGGAGCACGCTGCCCGCGTCGGTGACGGCATCCGACACCCACGAGACCGAGGTGGGCATCCCCGACACGCTGCCAAGCCGCTTCGTCGCGCGGGTCGACGAACCGTTCGACCGGTTCGACGCGGCCGACCTGCGTCAGCTCGGCGACTGGCTGGAACGGGCGGCAAACAGTTGGCCGCAGCGCCGCAGCCTTCGTCGCGAACCGCATCAGCACGGCAAGCGCATCGACATGCGCGAGACGTTGAAAGCCTCACGCACCACGGGCTGGGAGCCGATGCGGCTGGCCCGTACCCGCGCCCGGCGCCACCCCCGTCGAATCGTGATGGCGTGTGACGTCAGCCAGTCGATGCGCCAGTACGCCACCGTGTATCTGCATCTGATGCGGGCAGCGGCGCTGCGGCAGAAGGGGATTCGTCCGGAGGTCTTCGCGTTCTCGACGTCGCTGACACGATTGACCGCGGCGCTGGCGAATCGGTCGGCCGAGGTGGCGTTGGCCAAGGCCAACGCGAAGGTCACCGACCGCTACGGCGGCACGCATCTGGGGCGCTGTGTCGCCGATCTGGTCGGCGGCTCGCACGGCAACGCGCTACGCGGCGCGGTGGTGATCATCGCCTCCGACGGCTGGGACAGCGACCCGCCGGAGATCCTCGAGCACGCGCTGGCCCGGGTGCGTCGGCGCGCTCACAAGCTGGTGTGGCTCAACCCGCGCGCCGCGCAACCGGAGTTTCGGCCGCTGGCCGCGTCGATGGCCGCGGCGCTGCCGTACTGCGACCTGTTGCTGCCCGCGCATTCCGTCACCGGACTACGTGAGCTGTTCACCGCGTTGACCGACTAGGCCTCCGGCGCGGGTTCACCCGCCCGCTTGGCTGCCCGGCGCCGCTTGTACCACTCGATGATCATCGGCGTCACGGACGCGACTGCGATCAGGATGAAGATCGGCTCGAGCAGCTTCTGGATGATGTCGAACTGACCGAGCCCGTATCCGAGCAGGGTCAGGCCGATACCCCAGACCACCGCGCCGATGACGTTGAACAACGTGAACGTGGCGTACCCCATCCTGGCGGCGCCCGCGGTGATGGGTGCCAGCGTCCGCACGATCGGCACGAACCTGGCGATCACGATCGCGAACGGCCCGCGCTGTTCGAAGAACGCATGCGCCTCGTCCAGATAGCGCTGCTTGAGAATGCGCGCGTTGGGCTTGAACATGTGGGTGCCCACGTACCGGCCGATGAAGTAGCCCACCTGTCCACCGAGGATGGCGGCGATCGGGATGAAAACCAGTAGCTGCCACAGCGTGAAGTTGGCCTGACCGGCGGCGGCCGTGCCTGCGGCGAGCATTCCCGCGACGAACAGCAGCGTGTCGCCTGGCAACACCGGGAACAGCACGCCGGATTCGACGAAGATGACGACCAGCAGGCCGACCAGCGCCCACGTGCCGAAGTAGCCGATGAGCTTGATCGGATCCAGGAAGTCCGGCATCAGCGCCAGCTGGTCCGCAGCCGCCAGGTGAAGGTTCATAGGCCCCCCAAGATACCGGCGACGCCCTGACCGGACGCTGTGCCGGGGCTAGGGTCGGCTATGGCCACTCACAAAGCTGTCCACGTGGCGTCGGCGAACGCGCCGCTGACCCTCGTCGACGTCGAGACGCCCGCTCCCGGCCCAGGCCGTGTCCGCATCGCCGTCGCCGCGTGCGGGGTGTGCGGAACAGACCACGGTTTCGTCGCCGGCGGCTTTCCCGACATCAGCTGGCCGCTGACACCTGGCCACGAGATTGCGGGCACCATCGCGGAACTGGGCGACGGTGTCGAGGGGTTCGCCGTCGGCGACCGGGTGGCCGTCGGCTGGTTCGGCGGCAACTGCAACCGCTGCATCCCCTGCCGCCAGGGCAAATTCATGCAGTGCGTGAACGGGGAGGTGCCGAGTTGGCACTATCCGGGCGGTTACGCGGAGTCGGTGGTCGCACCCGCCACCGCGCTGGCGCGGATCCCCGACGAGTTGTCGTTCGCTGAGGCCGCGCCGATGGGTTGTGCGGGGGTGACGACGTACAACGCGCTGCGACGGACCAAGGCCGTCGCGGGCGACCGCGTCGCGGTGCTCGGCGTCGGCGGGCTTGGGCATCTCGGCGTGCAGTGGGCCAGGGCCATGGGGTTCGAGACCATCGCGATCGCCCGCGGCGCCGACAAGGAAGCCAACGCCCGCGAACTGGGCGCACACCATTACGTCGATTCCCGCGCCGTCGACGTCGCCGAGGCGTTGGTCGACCTCGGTGGCGCCGCGGTGGTGCTCGCGACGGCCGCCAACTCCGAAGCGATGGCGCAGACGGTCGGCGGCCTGGCCCCCGAGGGTGAACTGGTCATCGTCGGCGTCACCGCGGACCCGCTGCCGATCTCACCGATGCAGCTGATCGCCCCCGGCGTTTCGGTACAGGGCCATCCGTCCGGCACGTCCCGCGATGTCGAGGAGACCATGGCTTTCGCGGTGCTGAGCGGGGTGCGCGCGTGGATCGAGGAGCGGCCGCTGGCCGAGGCCGTTGACGCGTACGCGGCGATGGAGGAGGGTCGCGCGCGCTATCGCATGGTGCTGACGATGTGAGTCGGCCTCGTTCTTGAGATACTTCAGTGAATCTGTCGCAGCCGGGAGGAACTGATATGCCCATCGCAACGCCCGAGGTGTACGCGGAGATGCTGGGTCGAGCCAAGGAACACTCGTTCGCGTTCCCGGCGATCAACTGCACGTCGTCGGAGACCATCAACGCCGCGCTCAAGGGGTTCGCCGATGCCGGCAGCGACGGCATCATCCAATTCTCTACTGGCGGAGCCGAATTCGGCTCCGGGTTGGGTATCAAGGACATGGTGACCGGTGCCGTCGCGCTTGCCGAGTTCGCGCACGTCGTCGCCGACAAATACCCAATCACCGTCGCCCTGCACACCGACCACTGCCCGAAGGACAAGCTGGACAGCTACGTCAAGCCGCTGCTGGCGATTTCGCAGCAGCGGGTGTCCGAGGGTCGCAACCCGCTGTTCCAGTCGCACATGTGGGACGGGTCTGCGGTGCCTATCGACGAAAATCTCGACATCGCCCGCGAACTGCTCAAGGAGGCGTCGGCAGCGCGGATCATCCTCGAGATCGAAATCGGTGTGGTCGGTGGCGAAGAGGACGGCGTCGCTCACGAGATCAACGACAAGCTGTACACCACGCCCGAGGATTTCGAGAAGACCATCGACGCGCTGGGCACCGGCGAGCACGGTAAGTATCTGCTGGCCGCGACGTTCGGCAACGTGCACGGTGTCTACAAACCGGGCAACGTCAAACTGCGTCCCGACATCCTCGAGCAGGGCCAGCAGGTCGCCGCGGCCAAGCTCGGATTGGCCGAGGGCGCAAAGCCTTTCGACTTCGTATTCCACGGCGGATCCGGATCGCTTAAGTCGGAGATCGAGGACTCGCTCAAATACGGCGTGGTGAAGATGAACGTCGACACCGACACCCAATACGCGTTCACCCGTCCGATCGCGGGCCACATGTTCAGCAACTACGACGGTGTGCTGAAGATCGACGGCGAGGTCGGCAACAAGAAGGTCTACGATCCGCGCAGCTACCTGAAGAAAGCCGAGGCGTCGATGAGTGAGCGGGTGGTGGAGGCGTGCAATGACCTTCACAGTGCCGGCCGGTCGGTTTCGGCGGGTTAGGCTGTCACCGTGAAGCGGAAAATCCTGATCGCCTGCGCCACGGCCGCGACCGCCATGGGAACCATCGCGGTGGCCGCGCCGGCATCGGCCAACACCTGCCCGTGGGGCACGGTTCCTCGCTTCGACGGGGTGTGCACGCAGGGGCAGTCAGGTGGCGGCCCGCCCGCAGGCATCACCGTTCCCCAGCAGGGCGCCGACATCGTCAGCCAGCCGGGTCAGTTCGCGCAGGTGAACGGAATCCCGTGCACGCAGGAGCACTTCGCCACCTGCTACGCGATGTCGCAGCAGCCCTAACTGGCTGTCTGACAGATCTTCCACTGGTCGTCGCGGAACTGTAGATCGAAGCTGCGCGTCGACCGGGTCTGCGGCGCATACGCCATGAACGTGGTGACGTTGGCCTCGGCGTGATCGCCGTTGACCACCACCTGGTCGATGCTGGCCACCACCGGATACTGCTTGGCCGCCGCCACCCGGGAATGGGTTTCCTTCCACGCCGCCTCGTTGTAGTTGACGTAGCTGTCGCGGGTGCTGCCGCAGGTGATGCTGCGCAGTGTGGCCAAATCGCCGCTCTGCACCGCGGCGTCGAAGTTCTGGATGGTGCTGCGGACCTTGTCCTCTTCGGACGCTTTCGGTGTCTTGTCTCTGGTCAGCAGCACCGTGCCGAGGATGGCGACGGCGACCAACGCCGCGATGACCAACACCAGCGCGATCACCCAGCCCCAGCTGCGCCGGACGCGTGCCGGCTTGGGCGCGTCGTCGCGCGGCGGAATATGCTGCGGTGCAACTGGTTTCGATTGCCCCATGGCTTGCGCCGGTAGCGGCGGCATCACCTCGGTGGCCGGGTCGGCGGGGGTGTCGATGCGCTGCGTCGAGCCGTCGAAGCCTGAGGGCGCGGTGAACCGCCGCTCGGCAGGCTGGTCCGTCTCGTCGGCGGGCAGTTGCGCCTGGGCCTCCGGCGACAGCAGGATCTCGGTGGCGGGCTCATGCTGCGGATCGGTCACCGCCTCAGCGGGCTCGGTCTCGGCCGTCTCCTCGACATCGGCGGCGTCATCCGGCTGCTGCGGCCCTGATGGGTTCGACATCCCTGCTGCGGTCCCCTCCCTGGTGCGAACTACCGGTGCAGCTTATCGGCACAATGAGGCCATGACGCGCATGGGAGATCTCCTCGGACCCGATCCGGTACTGCTACCTGGCGACCCCGCGGCGGAGGCCGAACTGGCCGCCGCCGAGAATCCGGCGATCGTCGCGGCCGCGCATCCGTCCGCGTCGGTGGCGTGGGCTGCGCTCGCGGAGGACGCGCTCGCCGACGACAAGGCCATCACGGCCTACGCGTACGCCCGCACCGGGTATCACCGCGGCCTCGATCAGCTGCGCCGCAACGGCTGGAAGGGTTTCGGCCCGGTGCCCTACCGCCACGAGCCCAACCGCGGGTTCCTGCGGTGTGTGGCTGCGCTAGCGCGGGCCGCCGAGTCGATCGGTGAGACCGACGAATATCAGCGTTGCCTGGATCTGCTCGACGACTGCGACCCCGAGGCGAGGGTCGAGCTGGGGTTGGGCTAACGCTCGGCTTCGCACTCGCAGTCGGCTGCCGCATCGGGCGGCTCCACCTGGACCGTCGCGTGGTCCAGCCCGCGCGCGCTGAGCACCGCGCGCGCGTCGTCGAGCACCCGCGCCGAGTCGCGGCTGCTGGTCAGGTGCGCGGTGACCATGTCCTTACCCGGCACCAGCGTCCACACGTGCAGGTCGTGCACCTCGGTCACGCCCTCGACGGCGCACAGCGCGCTGCGCAGTTCGTCGACGTCGATGTGGGTCGGTGAGGACTCCGAAAGGATCCGCAGTGCGGCGCGGGCCAGCGAGATGGCGCGGGGCAGCACCCACAACGCGACCAGCACCGCGACCACCACGTCGGCGTAGGGCCAGCCCGTAGTGACCGTGACGATGCCCGCGATCAACACGCCGATGCTGCCGACGGTGTCGGCCACCACCTCCATGTAGGCGCCCCGCACGGCGAGGCTGTCCTTGGAGTGTGAGCGCAGCAGCAGCACCACGGCCGCGTTGGCCACCAGCCCGGCCAGCGCGACGACGATCATCGGCACGCCGGGGACGTCGGGCGCGTCGCCGAGTCGCTCGATGGCCTCGACCAGGATGAACGCCGCAACCCCGAGCAGCAACACCGCGTTGGCGACGGCGGTGAACACCTCCGCGCGGTGCCAGCCGTACGTGCGGGCCGGCGACGCGCTGCCGTGCCGGGCGAGCAGTACCGCGGTCAGGCCCATGAACATCGCGACGAGGTCGGTCAGCATGTGCCCGGCGTCGGAGAGCAGCGCCAGCGAATTGATCACCAGCGCCGTCGTCAACTCGAGGACGAAGAAGGCCGTCAGGATCCCGGCGGCGATGACCATCCTGCTGACTCGGGCATCCGGGTGGCTGTGATCGTGTCCGGCGCCCATGCCAGCAATCTATGCGCCATCACGCATATGTCGCAAGGTGCTCAGACCCAGGCGGACCAGAACCGCGTCAGGTCCATGCCCCACCCAATCAGTCCCTGCGGCACACCGGACGCGTCGAAGAACCACAGCACGATCCCGAAGAACCAGCGGTTGACCTGCGGGGTGAACAGCAACAGCAGCAGCACGAAGAACGCCCAGCCCTTCGCGGGCTCCAGCATGCGCTGGGTCTGCGGGCTCAGATGCGGTTCCAGCGCGCTGTACCCGTCGAGGCCGGGCACCGGCAGGATGTTCAGCACGAACGCGGTCACCTGCAGGAAACCCTGGAACGCCATCGCGGCCCAGAACACCAGGTGCTCGGGATCCCACATCAGGCGGGTGATCACCAGCAGCACGATCGCGAACATCAGGTTGGTGGCCGGGCCGGCCAGGCTCACCAGCGTCTTCTGCCGGGTGGTCATCCACGACGTGCGCACGTACACCGCACCGCCGGGCAGGCCGATGCCGCCCAGCGCGATGAACAGCGCGGGCAGGCCGAGCGAGAGCAGCGGGTGGGTGTACTTCAGCGGGTTGAGCGTCAGGTAGCCGCGCGACTCGACACCGCGATCACCGAACCGCCACGCGGTGTAGGCGTGGGCGAATTCGTGTACGCACAGCGTCACCAGGAAGCCCGCGATCACGAAGATGAACACGCCGACGTACGCCAGCGGCCGCCGGGCGTCGGCGGCCACCCAGGCCAGCACCGCGCCGACGACCGCGAGCGCCACGATGGCCAGGAAGATCGGGCTTGGCCGCACCGATTGATGCAGCGGGCGGATGGTCACGTCACGAAGCTACCTGCGAAGTTTGCGTCAAGGGTCCCCTAAAGGCCGGAATCACAGCCCGTGGCGCAACATCGCGAGTCAGCCGACCCGCAGCCAGCCCTCGGTGTGCCGGTAGAACGTCGAGCGCCTGACCGGTTTCGCGGCGGGCACGCCGTCGCGGATCACCGTCGCCCCGTGGGTGCCGAGTTGGGCGGCGCGGCCGCTGATCCACCGGCGCCTGCCCCTGCCGATGACGGCCGCCCGCAGGCCGGGCATCGACAGCGTCGGCTCGATGCGCACACCGCTGACCTCACCGTCGAACAGCACGGTGTCGTCGACGACGGCTTCGCCATGGAGCGGATCGCCGCGCCACTCGGCGGCGCCGACGATGACGGTGCCGGTGTCGTCGCGGATCAACGGAACCCGGTGCGCCTGACCGTCGCGTATCCGCCGCGCCTGCCACGCCCTGCGGACGTGGCCCACCTCGACGTCGAGCCGGTCGGCCTTGAGCAGGCGGGTCAGGACGGCCGCGACGTCGGCATGCGGGCCGACGACGATCACCCTGCGGCAGTCGGCGACCTCGTCGATGCCGACCTCGGTAAGGCCGCGCAGCGCACGGGGGAGTCGGCGGCCGGACCGCAACACCACAACATCGGTTGTGGTCAACGGCACTCCTCGAAGTCGGCTGGGATAAGGTGTGTCACCGGCTGCCACAGTTTTGAGGCAGATAAAGCGGGAGACTATGCCATGCCGGCAATCGTGCTCATCGGCGCCCAATGGGGGGACGAGGGCAAAGGAAAGGCGACCGACCTGCTCGGTGGCCGTGTCCAATGGGTCGTTCGTTACCAGGGCGGTAACAACGCGGGCCACACCGTGGTGCTGCCGAGCGGAGAGAACTTCGCCCTGCACCTGATTCCGTCGGGGATCCTCACGCCGGGCGTCACGAACGTCATCGGCAATGGTGTGGTCGTCGACCCTGGTGTGCTGCTCGACGAGCTCAAGGGACTGCAGGATCGCGGCGTCGACACCGAGCGGCTGCTGATCTCGGCCGACGCGCACCTGCTGATGCCGTACCACGTCGCGATCGACAAGGTGGTCGAGCGGTATGCGGGCAGCAAGAAGATCGGCACCACCGGCCGTGGCATCGGGCCGTGCTATCAAGACAAGATCGCGCGCATCGGCATTCGAGTCGCCGACGTCCTCGACGAGGCGCAGCTCGCCGAAAAGATCGAGGCCGCACTGGAATTCAAGAACCAGGTGCTGGTCAAGATCTACAACCGCAAGGCGCTGGAGGCCGCCGAGGTGGTGGAGAACCTGTTGGCTCAGGCCGAGGGGTTCAAGCACCGCATCGCCGATGCCCGCCTGCTGCTGAACACCGCGCTCGAGAACGGCGAGACGGTGCTGCTGGAAGGGTCGCAGGGCACGCTGCTCGATGTCGACCACGGCACGTATCCCTTTGTCACGTCGTCGAATCCGACCGCAGGCGGCGCCGCGGTGGGTTCAGGCATCGGGCCGACGCGAATCACCACCGTGCTCGGCATCCTGAAGGCATACACCACGCGGGTGGGGTCTGGTCCGTTCCCGACCGAGTTGTTCGACGAAAAGGGCGAGTATCTGTCCAAGACGGGCGGCGAATTCGGCGTGACGACCGGCAGGCGCCGTCGCTGCGGATGGTTCGACGCGGTCATCGCCCGCTACGCCACCCGGGTGAACGGCATCACCGACTACTTCCTGACCAAGCTCGACGTGTTGTCCAGCCTGGAGACGGTGCCGATCTGCGTCGGCTACACGGTGGACGGCAAGCGCACCGACGAGATGCCGATGACGCAGAGCGACATCGCCCGCGCCGAACCGGTTTACGAGGAGTTGTCGGGCTGGTGGGAGGACATCTCCGACGCTCGCGAATTCAACGACCTCCCTGCGAAGGCCCGCGACTATGTGTTGCGGCTGGAAGAACTTGCCGGAGCACATGTTTCGTGCATCGGTGTCGGGCCGGGACGTGAGCAGACCATCGTGCGGCGCGACATTCTGGCGGCGCGGTGAGTTCCGCAGACGACCCGCATCTGGCCGACCCTGACTACGACAAGCACGGCGGGTTCCCGAATTTCGAAGCAGCCGAGCCGGGTCCGGGTTTCGGGCGGTTTCTCGCCGCGATGCGCAGGGCGCAGGATCTCGCGGTGTCGGCGGACCCCGACAGTGACACGTGGGAACTGGCCGCCGACCGCGCCGAAGAACTGGTGAAGCTGCTCGACCCGTTCGAGGCGCCCGAGGGCGTCGGCCCGGCCAACCGGGTGCCCTCGCTGCCGGGCGCGGGCAGTCTGCTGATGCCGCCGTACCGGGTGACGAAGTTCGAACCCGACGGCGTCGAGTTGAGCGTGCAGTTCAGCCGGTTCTCGGTCGGCGGGAACTACGCGGTGCACGGCGGTGTGCTGCCGCTGTTGTTCGATTCGGTGTTCGGCATGGTGATCCACGCGGCGGGCCGCCCGATCAGCCGCACCGCGTTCCTGCACGTCGACTACCGCAAGGTGACGCCGATAGACACCCCGCTGACCGCACGCGGCTGGGTCCGAGAAACCGAGGGCCGCAAGGCATTCGTCAACGCGGCACTGTACGACCCGGAGGAGAACCTGCTCGCCGAGGCGAACGGGTTGATGATCAGATTGCTGCCAGGGCAGCCATAGCCGTGTCACCATAACGGCGTGAGGAGTCCGACCGGCCTGCGCAGGTTGTCCACCCCACGGGCAGCGGCCGTCGCCGGGGTGTTGTTCGCGCTGCTGTTCGGCGGTTCGCTGGTGCTCATCCGGCTTGCGCTACCGGAGGGTGAGCAACCGGGGGCGCAGTGGCTGCAGACGGGCAGCACGAATTTGAAGATCGCCGCGACGATCATGCCGTTCGCGGCGATCGCGTTCCTGTGGTTCATGGGCGTGGTGCGTGACGGGCTCGGCCGTTACGAAGACAAGTTCTTCTCGACCGTGTTCATCGGCAGTGGGCTGTTGTTCATCGCGATGATGTTCGTCGCTGCAGGGGTTGGTGCGGGCCTAGAGCGCAGCCACGCGGCCGGCGATCCTGGCGTGGCCGCGTCCGGCCAGATGGTGCTGCTGACGGTGTCGAAGACGTATGCGTTGCGGATGGCGGCGGTGTTCATGATCTCGCTGGCCACCATCTGGCTCAAGACAGGGCTGATGCCACGCTGGCTGGTCATCACGAGTTACCTTGCCGCCGTTGGCCTTTTGATCGCCAGCGACATCACGATGTGGTTGGTGCTTGCCTTCCCGGTGTGGGTGCTGGTGGTCAGCCTGCTGCTACTGGCGCGCGCCGGTGTGCTCGATTTGGACGGCCACGACTAGTCCGCCACCTGCAGCGCTTGTGACGGACAGAGCCGGACCGCCTCGCGGACGTTGTCTTCTTCGCCGGCCGGTACCTCGTCGACCAGCACCACCACGATGCCGTCGTCATCCTGATCGAAGACGGCGCTCGCGGCCATCACACAGTTTCCAGCGCTGATACAGACATTCCTGTCAGCTAGCACCTTCACCAGCCCACCTCCAGCGATTTCAGGCCGTAGATGAAGTGAAACGAGCGGAACGGCACCTCGGCGAAGTCTTCGGCCAACGCCAGCGACGGGAACCGGCGCAGCAACGCGGGAAACGCGATGCGCATCTCCATGCGCGCCAGCGGGGCGCCGAGGCAGTGGTGCACACCGTGGCCGAACGCCAGGTGTCCCGGTGCGCCGCGGGCGATGTCGAGCACCTCCGGTATATCGATGAAGTCCGGATCGCGGTTGCCCGACGGCAGTGACACGAACACCAATTCGCCCGCCGGAATGGGTACACCGGCGATCTCGACGTCGGTGGTGGTGATCCGCGGAATCGCGCTGTGCACGATCGACAGCCAGCGCAGCAGTTCCTCGATCGCAGGTCCGACCGCGTCCGGGTCGTCGCGCACGGCGGCCAATTGATCGGGATGCCGCAGCAGCGCCAGCGTGCCGAGACCGAGCATGTTCGACGTGGTCTCGTGTCCGGCGAGCAGCAACAGGCTTGCGATGCCGATGAGTTCGTCGTCGGTCAACTCGTCGCCGTGCTCACGCACCAGCATGCCGAGGATGTCGTCGCCGGGTGCCCGCCGGGCCCGGCCGACCAGCGACCCCATGTACTCGCGGCCGCGGCGCACGAGTTCGAGGCGTTCGGCGATCGGGATGGACAGGTCGAGTTGGCGGGCGCTGCGGCGCTGGAAGTCGTCGCGGTCGTCGTACGGCACCCCGAGCAGCTCGCAGATCACCAGCGAGGGGATGGGTAACGCGAAGTTGGCGACCAAATCCACTGGCGGACCGGCGTTCTCCATGACGTCGAGCTGCGCGTCGACGATTTCTGCGATGCGCGGCTCGAGCCGCTTCATCCGGCGGATGGTGAACTCGGAGGTGAGCATGCGGCGCAGCCGCTGGTGTTCGGGCGGGTCGAGGCTCAGCAGGTTGCCCGCCCGCGAGCTGGCCTGCTCCTCCTCTGACACCGGTGGCGCGCCGGGGATGACGAAGCCTGGCGGCCGACCGTTGGAGAACCGCTCGTGATCCGACAGCACCGCCTTGATGTCCTCGTGCCGGGTGACGAGGTAGATCGTCATGCCGAACGAGTTGGTGGCCGTGCGCACACCGGTGCTCTCGCGGATCTCGCCCAGGGCGGGCGTCGGATCGAAGCCGACCCGCCGCATGTGCAGGGGCGGCAGTTCGGGTGCTTCGCCGTCGCGGAGCGCGGCATCGGAAGAAGCCATGTAACGACGCTACCCGCCTGCGAGGAACTCCTCGATCAGCTTGTTGACCCGCACGGGGTCTTCCCGTGCGGCCAGATGTGCAACGCCGTCCAGCACCTCGACCGCCGCGCCAGGGATGGCCTCGGCCATCGCCGTCGTCTCCGCTACCGGGAACACCGCGTCCTCGGCCCCGGCGACCACCAGCACCGGCGTCTTCACCCGGGCCAGCAGCGCCCGCTGATCCGGCCGCCGCGGCACCACGCTGCGCACCGCCCAGCTACCCGACTTGAAGTCCACCCGCTGCACCGAGTCGCGCACGAATTCGACGACATCTCCTCGAGTGCGAAATGTCGTCGGGCCGAGGAACGCCTTGAGCACCGAGCGGGTCAGCGGCGGCCGGATCCCGCCGAGGACACGGCCCATCTGCAGCAGCAAGCCGTATTCCATCTTCTGCGCGAAGCCGGCGGCCGACCCGGTGCAGTTCATCAGCACCGCGCTGCCGATCCGCTCGGGATAGGTGGCCGCGAACGTTCCGCCGATCATGCCGCCCCACGAATTGCCGACCAGATGCGTGCGGTCGAGGCCGAGGTCGTCGAGGATGTCGACGATGCAGCGCGCGCATTGATCGAAAGTGAATGCCGCCGTGAGCTTCTGGCTTTTACCGAAGCCCGGCGGGTCGACCAGGATCACCTGGTGGTCGGCGCCGAAGTGATCGGCTTGGGCCGCCCACAAGTCGCCCGTCATCAGCAGGCTGGGCCAGAACATGATCGGCTCACCGCTGCCGCTAGTGCGGATGTGCACCTTCCCCAGCACGGTGTCGACCTCGCGCGTGTCCATCGTTGGCACCGTAGTCTCCGCGCAGTGCAGGCCACCAGACGCGGGGACCGATCAACGTGAACAGCGCGGGGATGATCACGGTGCGGACGACGAACGTGTCCAGCAGGATGCCGAGGCCGACGATGATGCCGACCTGGGTGAGCACGATCAGCGGGAGCACACCGAGCACACAGAACACCGCGGCGAGCACGATGCCCGCGCTGGTGATCACCGCACCGGTGGCAGATACCGCACGCACGATGCCGCCCCGGGTGCCGTGTTCAGGTGTCTCCTCGCGAGCCCTGGTGATCAGGAAGATCGTGTAGTCCACGCCGAGCGCCACCAGAAACAGGAACGCGAACAGCGGCGCGGTGTTGTCCAACGCGGGGAACCCGAACACGTGCACGCTGGCCCAGCCGCCGAGGCCGAGTGCGGCGAGCGCGCTCAACACCGTCACCGCGACCAGGATCAGCGGCGCCAACGCCGAGCGCAGCAGCACGTAGAGCACGATCAACACCACCACCAGGATCAGCGGGATGATGACGATCCTGTCCCGTGCGGCCGCGGCGCTTGCGTCTCTGGCCTGCGCGTCGGATCCGCCGACAAGCACGTTCGCGTCGACCGTATGCATCGAATCACGCAGCGTGTCAATGGTTTTGAACGCCTCGGCCGACGCAGGCTCGGCATCCAGCACCACAGACCATTGGCTCAGCCCGCCCGGTGACTGCCCCGCAGGCGTGGCCGATACGACTCCCGGCGTGTCGGTGATCGTGCGCTGGATGTCGGCCGCGCGGGCGGTCGGACCGATGACGCGGGTGGGGTCGGTCAGCCCGCTGGGAAAGTGCGCGGCCAGCGTCTGGTAGCCGCTGACCGATTCGGCCTTCACCCGGAACTGTTCGGTCTGCGACAAGCCCGTCGGCGTGGTGAGCAGGCCGGTGGCGAGCACCGCCAGTGCCGCGATCGCCACGGTCGCGACGACGGCGGGTCGCCACGCCACCGCGTCGGCGATGCGGTGCCAGACACCGGTTTCGGTGAGCGCGCTCGATCCGACGCGCGGAATGAACGGCCAGAACAACCGCTTGCCGAACAAGCCGAGCAGCGGCGGAAGCACCACCAGCACATAGACGGCAGCGACCACCAGGCCCGCCGCCGCCTGCACACCGAGGCTGCGGGTGCTCGGCGACGAGGCGAACAACAAAGTGAGCAGGGCAAGGACCACCGTCGCGTTGCTCGCGATGATCGCAGGCCCGGCCCGGCGCACCGCCACCGAGAGCGCCGACCGGTGATTGTCGGTGCGCCCCAACTCTTCTCGATAGCGCGAGATGAGCAGCAGCGCGTAATTGGTGCCCGCGCCGAACACCAGCACACTGGTGATGCCGGACGTCGACCCGTCGGGCTGCATGCCCACCGCGTCGGCAATCGCGGTGCCGACCACCGCAGCGACGCGGTCGGCCAGGCCGATCACCGCAAGCGGCACCAGCCACAACACCGGCGAGCGGTAGGTGACGATCAGCAGCAGCGCGACCACGGCCGCCGTCACCGCCAGCAGCGTGACGTTGGCGCCGGAGAACGAATTCGCGATGTCCGCGCCGAACGCCGGTCCGCCTGTCACCTCGACGCGCAGATCGGCAGGCACGTCACGAGACACTTTGTCCCGCACCGACTCCACCGCATCGTTGAGCGCGAACCCGGACAGTTTCGTGTCCATCGGAATGGCGGTCAGCGCGGCCATGCCGTCCTCGGACACCTGCAGCGGGCCCTGCTTGACCGCTGCCAGATCGGCCTGGCTCAGCGGCGCACCGTCGCGACGGCTGACGACGACGATCGCAGGCGCCTTGTCGCCGCCGGGGAATTCAGCGCGCAGCGCATCGGCACGTGTGGACTCGGCGCTGGCGGGTACTCCCACCGGTGACTGCTGGTCGGAGTCGCCGCCGCCGAGCAGGGCCATCAAGACGCCGGACACCGCCACGACGAGGAGTGCCCATATCCAGGACAAGCGGTGCGACAGGGACATGGCACCAATATTTCAGATACTTAATAATTAAGCAACTTAACCGAATGCGGCTATGCTGGGCCCATGCCGAAGCCCGCCCGCAGCGCTCTGGAATCGGTGATCGCCGCGGACGTCCGTGCGATGACGGCCGAGTCAGATCAGATCGGCAAGCACTTCGCGGGTCGACATCAGGTGGCGGCCAACGACTTTCGCGCGCTGCTGCACATCATGGTGGCCGAGAACGCCGGTATGCCGCTGACCGCGGGTGAGCTGAGGCGGCAGATGGGGGTGTCGGGCGCCGCCATCACGTATCTGGTGGAGCGGATGATCGCGTCCGGTCACGTCCGCCGCGACTCCGATCCGGCCGACAGGCGCAAGGTGATGCTGCGGGTGGCCGACCACGGCATGGACGTCGCGCGTGGTTTCTTCACCCCGCTCGCCGAGCACACCCGGCGCGCGCTGGCCGACATTCCCGACGCTGACCTGGCCGCGGCGCATCGCACCTTCACCGCGGTGATCGACGCGATGCGCGCCTTCCGCACCGAACTCGACGCTAGCCCCGGTTGAGCGTCGCCTCCTCGAGGTCCAACCCGCGCAACACTTCCCGCAACACTTCGTCGTCGATGCGGCCGCTGTCCCGTTCGGCGATGAACGCCGCGCGTTCGGCCGCCAGCATCTCCAACCGCAGCCGACGGAACGCCGCCGCGGGGCTCTCGCCGATCTCGTCGGCGTCGCGGCCCAACCGCTCCCACGCCGAGTTGCGTCTGCGAGTGTTCCAGCTGCGCAACACTTCTGCGGCCCGCTGATGGACGTCGGTGACCTCCTCCTCGGCCAGCAGCTGATCGAGTCGCTCCTCGGCCGCCCGCGCCGCCTTGTCCTGTGCGCCTGCGGTGGCGATCGCGTCGACGCGGGCGTCGTCACCCCGCACGCCCAGCCGGCGGATGAGCCACGGCAGCGTCAGCCCGTGCAGCAGCAGAGTGCCGATCACCACGACGAACGTCAGGAACACCAGTTGCGGCCTGCCGGGGAACGGGTCGCCCGACAGCGTCATCAGCGGCACACCGAACGCGGCGGCCAGTGACACCACCCCGCGCATGCCCGCCCAGGCAACGATGAACACCTCCGCGGGTGTCGGCGCGGGGCCACGCTCCCGCGCACGGGGCGACAGCACCCTGGGCAGATACGCGAAGACGAACACCCACACGATGCGGACCAAGATCACGGTGGCCAGCACCGCGACCGACGAGATCGCGATGACCGATGCGGTGATGCCCTTCAGCTCACCGACCACGGTGGGCAACTGCAGACCGATCAGCAGGAATGCGAACGATTCCAGGATCAGCGTCAGCGCCCGCCACACCGCCTGGTCCTGAAGCCGGGTGGCGTAGCCGGCCCTGGTGGATTTCTGGCCGAGCATCAACGCCGCCACCACGACCGCCAGCACACCCGAGCCGTGAATCTGCTCGGCGGTCAGATAGATGACGAACGGCGCCACCAGCCCGATGGCGCTTTCCACCAGCGGATCGTCGAGCCGCCACCGGACGAACGAGGTGATCGCGCCCAACGCCACGCCGACCACGACGCCGCCCGCGGCCGCGAGCGCGAACGTCGTCAACCCGCTTCGCCACGTCGCCGCGGTGCCGATGGCCGCGGCCAGCGACACCTTGTAGGCGGTCAACGCCGTCGCATCGTTGAGCAGGCTCTCGCCGCCAAGCAGCGTCATCACCTGCCGCGGCAGCCCGAGCCTGCGGCCGACCGCCGTCGCGGACACCGCATCGGGCGGCGCCACGATCGCGCCCAGCGTCAACGCGGCGGCGACCGTCAACTCCGGCACGATGTGGTAGGCCACGACGCCCACCGCGAACGTCGTCGCCAGCGGCAACCCGACGGCGAGCAGCCCGATCGGTCCGATGTTGCGGCGCAGCGCGTGGTAGCTGCTCTCCAGCCCCGCCGACCACAGCAGCGGCGGCAGCAGCACATAGAGCACCAGTTCGGGGTCGAGTTGGATCTGTTTGAAACCGGGGATCAGGCCTGCCAGCAGACCGGCCACCACCAGCGCCAGCGGCGCGGACACGTCGTAGTGCCTGGCCACCGCTGACAACAGGACCGACACCACGAGGACCGCCAGCAGTGAGGCACCCACCTGCCCAACCTCCCCTTCCGCTCAATGTCGCCGCCGCTGCGGCTCTCTAGCTCCATGTCGCCGCCGCTGCGGCTCCGTATTCTTGGTCAACATGCTGAGGAGATCACGCCGGAGCGATACCGGCTCGACGACGGTCCCCGATACATGCGAACACCTGGCTGCCAGCGCGCAATCCCGGGTCGACCCGAAACCGCTCACCCCCGGCAAATGCCAAGACTGCGAACAGCTCGGGGAGAGTGCATGGGCGCACCTGCGTATGTGCCTGACATGCGGTCACGTCGGCTGCTGCGACTCGAGCCCACACCAGCATGCGAGCGAACACTTCCGCGCCACCGGCCATCCGGTGATGCGCTCCGCCGAGCCGGGCGAGGACTGGCGGTGGTGCTACATCGACGTCCGGCTGGGCTGAGCATCTGGCAGGCTGGGACCCGCGATGACTGAAACAACGGAAGAGGCCAGCCCGGCAGGATCCACCGTGATGCTGCTGGGGTCCGGGGAGTTGAGCCGGGAGTTGGCCCTGGCCTTCCAGCGGCTGGGCGCCGACGTCATCGCAGTCGACCGGTACGCCGACGCGCCCGCGCACGGCGTCGCCGACCGCGCCGCCGTGGTGAAGATGACCGACGCCGAGGCGCTGACCGCGCTCATCGAGAAGGAAAAGCCGCGCTACATCGTGGCCGAGTCGGGGTTGATCGCCGCCGACGCGTTGATCGCCGTCGCCGAGGGCGATGGCATCGAGGTCTTCCCCACGCCGCGCAGCACCCGGCTGTCGATGGATCGGGAGGGTCTGCGCAGGCTCGCCGCCGACGAACTCGGCCTGCCCACCGCGCCGTTCTGGTTCGCCGGTTCGGCCGAGGAATTGACCGCGGTCGCCGAGCACGCGGGGTTCCCGTTGGTGGTCAAGCCGATCGCCGCGCCGCCAGGTGAGGGTCAGTCGGTGCTGGTGCGCACCGAGGACGTGGCGGCCGCATGGCACCGGGCCATCGCCGCAGGTCACATCCCGCACAACCGGGTGATGGCCGAGACGGTGGTCGAGGTCGACTTCGAGGTCACGCTGCTGACCGTCCGCACCTACGGGCCCGCGGGTCCCGCGGTGTACTTCTGCGAGCCGATCGGTCACCACCAGGCCGAGGGCGACGTGCTGGAGTCCTGGCAACCGCAGCAGATGTCACCGGCGGCGCTGGACGCGGCGAAGTCGGTCGCCGCCCGCATCGTCAACTCCCTTGGCGGCCGTGGCGTGTTCGGGGTGGAACTGCTCGTGCGCGGCGACGAGGTGTATTTCGCCGACGTCCGGCCGCGGCCCTACGACAGCGGTCTGGTGACGCTTCGCTCACAACGACTTTCGCAGTTCGAGTTGCACGCGCGCGCGATCCTCGGGCTCCCGGTGGACACGATCATGATCTCCCCTGCCGCGGCGGAGGTCAGCTACGCGGGCGCGGAGTCGACCGTTTCGGCCGAGGTGGACATGCACGTGGTCGCCGAGGCGTTGGCGGTCGCGGAGAGCGACGTGCGGTTGTTCGACCGGCCCGATGAAACCGACGGGCGCCGCCGGCTGGGGGTGGCGCTGGCCACCGCACCGGATCCGATCGTCGCGCGCGACCGGGCCCGCCGGGTGTCGGCGGCCCTGCGCAAACTCTGGTGACCGAACCAGAAGACCGCCCGACGATGGCGCCGTTCCTTGGCGCGTTGGCGGTCATTGTGCTCGTGGTGAGCTCAATCTGGCTGTTCAACCTGTTCGGGTCGAACGATCCGCCCGCCGATCAGCAGGTCGGCCGCGCCGCGGTCGGCCAGAACGACGCGCTGCAGCGGCAGAACTACGCCGACTTCCGCACCTACACGTGCCGGGAACACCAGGGCGCCGAGGCCGATATTCTTGCCCGGCAACGGGATTCGGTGGCCAAGCGGGGCGAACGGTTCGTCGACGACGTCGCCGAGATCAAGGTCGACGGCGATCGCGCGACCGCCAGGGTGACCTATCATTTCGACAAGGCGCCGGATGCGAAAACCGGTGTCGAGATGACGTTCGTGCGCGAGGACGGAGCATGGAAGGTCTGTTCAACCGGTCCCAGCTAGCTGTGGAAGACTTCCGAAGATGACCTACGCCGGAGACATCACGCCGCAGGAGGCGTGGCAGCTGCTGGCCGATAATCCGGAGGCGGTGCTGGTCGACTGCCGCACGGACGCCGAGTGGCGTTTCGTCGGGGTTGCCGACCTCTCCGCACTGGACCGCGACGTCGTGTACGTCGAGTGGAACCGCACCGACGGCAAGCACAACGACAACTTCGTCGAGGACCTGAAGGCGGCGGGTGTGACGTCAGGGGACCGTCCGGTGGTGTTCCTGTGCCGCTCCGGCAACCGGTCCATCGGCGCCGCCGAGGCCGCGACCGAGGCCGGTATCGCCCCGTCCTACAACGTGCTCGACGGGTTCGAGGGCAACCTCGACGAACAGGGACATCGCGGCGGCAGTGGATGGAAATCCGTCGGATTGCCTTGGAAACAATCATGAGCCCAGAAATTCCATCTGTTCGTACTCCTGCTGAACTGCCCGAGGGCGTCAGCCAGGCCACCATCGGCGTGCGCGGCGGGCTGCTGCGGTCCGGCTTCGAGGAAACCGCCGAGGGTCTGTTCCTGACGTCGGGGTACGTCTACTCGTCGGCCGCGGAGGCCGAGAAGGCGTTCACCGGCGACATCGACCGCTACGTGTACTCCCGCTACGGCAACCCGACGATCTCGATGTTCGAGGAGCGGTTGCGGCTGATCGAGGGCGCGCCTGCGTGCTTCGCGACGGCGACGGGCATGGCCGCGGTGTTCACCTCGCTCGGTGCGTTGTTGGGTGCGGGCGACCGGTTGGTGGCGGCACGATCGCTGTTCGGGTCGTGCTTCGTGGTGTGCAGTGAGATCCTGCCGCGCTGGGGCGTCGAGACGGTGTTCGTCGACGGAGACGACCTTTCGCAGTGGGAAGAGGCGCTGTCGGTCCCGACGCAGGCGGTGTTCTTCGAGACTCCGTCGAATCCGATGCAGTCGCTGGTGGACATCGCCGCGGTCAGCGAGATGGCGCATGCAGCGGGCGCAAAAGTGGTGTTGGACAACGTTTTCGCGACACCGATCCTGCAGCAGGGCTTCCCACTGGGTGTCGACGTCGTGGTGTATTCGGGTACCAAGCACATCGACGGCCAGGGCCGGGTGCTCGGCGGCGCGATCCTCGGCTCGAAGGAGTACATCGACGAACCGGTGCAGAAGTTGATGCGCCACACCGGTCCCGCGCTGAGCCCGTTCAACGCGTGGACGTTGTTGAAGGGCTTGGAGACGCTGGCGGTGCGCGTCGAGCACCAGAACGCCTCGGCACAGCGGATCGCCGAGTTCCTGGAGAACCACCCGGCGGTCAGCTGGGTGAAATACCCGTTCCTGGAGTCACATCCGCAGTACGACCTCGCCAAGCGTCAGATGACCGGCGGCGGAACGGTTGTCACGTTCGAGCTCGAGGGCGGCACCAAGGAGCGCGCGTTCGAGGTGCTCGACAAGCTGCGCATCGTCGACATCTCGAACAACCTCGGCGACTCCAAGTCGCTGATCACCCATCCCGCCACCACCACACACCGGGCGATGGGCCCGGAGGGTCGCGCCGCGATCGGACTCGGCGACGGCGTGGTGCGAATCTCGGTGGGGCTGGAGGGAACCGAGGATCTGATCAACGATCTCGAGCAGGCGCTGGGCTGAGGGTGTCGCGGCGTTCGGATGCGAAGAAGGCCCGCCGCAAGAAGCGGCAGGCGGCCAAGGATGCGACGTGGGTGCCCGACGCGGTGATGGCGGATCTGGTGACCACCCAGGCCGCGATCGCCACCGACCTGGAGGCGTTCGACGCGCGGATCACCGAGCGCGGTTGGCAGTTCGACGAGGAAGAGTCGGACGAGGACTTCGTGTTCTGGTTCTATCCGCCGTCGGCCGCCGACGTCGAAGGCGACAAACTCGCGCCGGTGACGACCGTGTGGATGTCGGCGGCCGAGGACGCCGAGATCGTGCATGTGATGTTGGCCGCAACCTCGAAAACCGCCGAGTTCACCGCGGACTCGCTGTTCGCGCAACTCGACGCGATCGAGGCGTACCGGGCGGGCGACCCGCCGCCGTCGTTCAACTGACCCTGCCCCCTGCGCGCGAACGTTCCTTACCGCTCGAAAATCCGCGGATTCTTCGAGCGGTAAGGAACGTTCGTCGGGAACTAGTCGGAACCCTCGACGACGCCCTGCGCCGCGCGCGCCCGCTGCTCGTAGCCCGCGCGCGCGGTGCGGTCGAAATCGAGGAACACCCGGTCCAGCCCGAGCCGCTTGTTCATCCAACGTCGGCCGCGCGGCCCCAGCATCTGGGCGGTCTGTGCGGTGAACCGCAACGCCGCGGGCACCGACACGTGCGTCTTCGGCTTCTCCAGCGTCTTGATCACTGCCGCCGCGATCTGCTCCGGTTCCACCGGCTTGATCGCGCCGCCGCTCTTGGTGCCCGAGATGAGCTCGGTGTTGGTGAACGGCGGCATCACCACCGACACGTCGACCCCGTACGGCGCCATCTCGTCGGCGAGCGCGGCGGACAACCCGACCACACCGAACTTGGCGCCGACGTAGACGACCTGCCCGGGAACCGGGATCAACCCGGACAGCGACGCGATGTTGATGACGTGGCCGCGGCGGCGGGCGACCATATCGGGCAGCGCCAGCTGGCAGCCGGTCAGCACGCCGTACAGGTTCACCTCGATCGACGACCGGATCGCCGACTCGGACTCCTCGAGGAACGGCCCGATCGGCATCACGCCCGCGTTGTTGATCAACACGTCGATGTGGCCGCCGCCGTCTGTGCGCGCCTTGTCGAGGAACGATGCGAAGGAGTCGCGATCGGTGACGTCGAGCGGATAGCCCGACACCGGCCCAAGCTTCGTGAGGTCGGCGACGGCCGACTCCTGCAACGCGACGTCACGGTCGCCGATCACGACCCGCGCGCCCCTGGCGAGCAGTGCCTTGGCGGTGGCATAGCCGATGCCGCGGGCGGCGCCGGTGATCGCGATGGTTCTGCCTGCGATGTTGTCCATGCGGCCAAACTTTACACGTGTCAAGTTTGACGTGGAAGTGGGGTTATTTGCGATCAACCTGAGCGAATATCCCGGTACGGAATGCAGCCCGGCGGCTGGCGTTAGACATTGAGGTGATGATTCAAGCCGGGCGCGCAGCTCTGAACCCGCTCCGCTTCGTCGCGGTCGGCCAGCACGACCCGCTGGCCGAGCCGCTGCTCGCCGAACTCACCGTCGAATACTCGACGCGCTACGGCGCCACCGAGCAGGCCGTCTCCGACTGGCTGCGCGGCTACCCCGCCGACGAGTTCGCCCCGCCGCACGGCGGGCTGCTGATCGGCCTGCTCGACGGCGAGCCGGTCACCGGCGGCGCATTCTGTCGCTTCGACGACTCCACCGCCGAGCTCAAGCGCATCTGGACCGACAGCCGCCACCGTCGCCAAGGCCACGCCACTGCGCTGCTTGCCGCGCTCGAGGCCCAGATCGCCGCCCGCGGCTACCGCTCCGTCTATCTGACGACGGGCGATCGCCAGCCCGAGGCCGAAGCGCTCTACCTGTCCGCCGGCTACGTCCGGCTGGCCGAGCCGCTGCCCGCCGAGGGCGACGTCTTCCCCGTCGCGTTCCGCAAGGCACTGTCATGACTCTGCACCTCGGCGTCGCCCTCGACGGCTACGGCTGGCACCCCGAGGCCTGGCGACATACCGCTGATCTGCAGCCGGTCACGAGCGGACGGTACTGGGCGGGGCTGGCCGCCACCGCCGAACGCGGCCTGCTGGACTTCGTGACCTTCGACGACGCGCTCACCCCGCAGCGGCGACGTCGTCCCGACATCGAACCGCGGTGGCTCGCAGGCAGACTCGACGCCGTGCTGGTCGCGTCCAGGGTGGCGCCTGCGACCAAGCACATCGGGCTCATCCCCGTCGCGACGGTCACCCACACCGAACCGTTCCACGTGTCGAAAGCCATTGCCACGCTTGACTTCGTCTCCCACGGCCGAGCCGGCTGGCAGGTCCGCGTCAGCAGCACCGCGCACGAGGCGGAGTTGTTCGGCCGCCGCGACGTCAGCAGCGTCGACCTGTTCGACGAGGCCTCCGACGCCGTCGAGGTGGCCCGCAGATTGTGGGACAGCTGGGAGGATGACGCCATCGTCCGCGACGCCGCCACCGGCCGCTTCGTCGACCGCGACAAACTGCACTACATCGACTTCGTCGGCAAGTACTTCTCCGTCAAAGGACCCTCGATCACCCCGCGTTCGCCGCAGGGTCAGCCCGTCGTCGCCGCGCTTGCCCACGCCACCCCGATCTACGAATTCGCCAAGCGCAGCACCGATCTGGTGTTCATCACGCCCAAGGACGACGAGTCGCTGCGGTCCATCCAAGCCGAAGTCGCAGGCGTCAAGGTGTACGCCGACCTCTACGTGACGTTCGACGGGACCACCGACCCCCGCTCCGACGCGCTGGTATTCGACGGCACCCCAACCGAACTCGTCGATCTGCTGCTGCACTGGCACGACAGCGGCGTCGACGGCGTCCGGCTGAGACCCGCCGTCAACGCCACCGATCTGCCGGTGATCGTCGACGACGTGGTGCCGCTGCTGCAGCGGGCGGGCCGCTTCCGCACCGCGTATGAGGACGGTGAAACGCTCCGCCACCGGCTCGGGCTGCCGATCGCCGAAAACCGCTACGCGCAGGCGAAGCCATGACGGTACCGCTGTCCATCCTCGACCTCGCGCCGATCAGTGCAGGCAGCGATGCGGCCACCGCTTTGCGCAACACGGTCGACCTCGCCCGGCAGGCCGAACAGTGGGGATTCAAGCGCTACTGGGTCGCCGAGCACCACTTCGTCGCGGTGGCCAGTTCGTCACCGGCGGTGCTGATCGGTCAGATCGCCGCAGCACCGAGAGGATCAGGGTTGGCGCGGCCGCTGTGCAACTCGGCCAGACCACAGCCATCGCGGTCGTCGAGAGCTTCGGGATGCTCGACGCCTTCTACCCCGGCCGCATCGACCTCGGCGTCGGGCGGTCGGGCCAGCGGCGCCGGGAAGCCCAGAATGAACCCACGCCCAGGAAGCCGCCGCGAACCGAATGGCTCGACGTCGGCGGTGTCGTCGTGCCTCCGCCGTTCGACATGAGCGTGCTGATGCGCAATCCGCGACTACGGGCCACCATGTCGGTCCTTCAGCAACCCGGCGCCGTCCCACCCGATTTCGAGGAACAGGTCGGCGACATCCTGGCGATGCTCGACGGCAGCTATGTGATCGACGACGTCGACGCGCACGCCGTTCCAGGCGAGGGCAGCGGCCTGGTGCCGTGGGTGTTCGGCAGCAGCAAGGGGCAGAGCGCGCGGGTGGCCGGTGCGCGCGGCCTGCCGTTCGTCGCCAGCTACCACATCACGCCTGCGACGGCGCTGGACGCGATCGACGTCTACCGCGATGCGTTCAAACCCTCTGCGGCGCTGGCTGAACCGTACGTGGTGGTGTCGGCCGACGTGGTGGTGGCCGACGACTCCGCCACCGCCAGACACCTGGCGTCGAGCTACGGCCACTGGGTGTACTCCATCCGCGCGGGCGGCGGCGCCGTGCCGTACCCGGACCCCGACACCGTCGACCCGCTGACCGAAGAGCAGGCCGCGCTGGTGAAGGACCGCACCGCTACGCAATTCGTCGGTGATCCCGACGAAGTGGCCGACAGGTTGGCGACCCTGCAACGCGTCACCGCCGCTGACGAGTTGGTCATCACCTCCGTCACGCACTGCCACGCCGACCGGCTGCGCTCACACGAACTTATCGCCAAGAGGTGGGGTCTATGAGAGTACGAGAAGGTAACGAGCGCAAGCAGATTCACCTTGCTGCGCACTTCCCCGGCGTCAACAACACCACGGTGTGGTCGGATCCGGACTCGGGCAGCCAGATCGAGTTCGAGTCCTTCGTCCACCTCGCGCAGACCGCCGAGCGGGGACTGTTCGACTTCTTCTTCCTCGCCGAAGGGCTGCGGTTGCGCGAGCACCGCGGCCGCATCCACGACCTCGACGTCGTGGGGCGGCCCGACACGTTCACCGTGCTGGCGGCGCTGGCCGCCGTCACCGACCGGCTCGGGCTGACCGGCACCATCAACACCACGTTCAACGAACCTTTCGAGGTGGCACGGCAATTCGCTACCCTCGACCACCTGTCCGACGGCCGCGCCGGATGGAACATCGTCACCTCGTCGGACGCGTTCACCGGTGAGAACTTCCGCCGCGGCGGTTTCCTCGACCACTCCGACCGGTACAAGCGGGCCGAGGAGTTCGTCACCGTGGCACGCGAGTTCTGGGACAGCTGGGCGCCCGACGCGGTGCTCGCCGACCGCGACAACGGCGTCTACGTCGACCCCGCCCGGATCCGGGTGGTCGAACACCGCGGACCGCAGTTCGACGTTCGCGGGGTGGGCACGCTGCCCCGTGCGCCGCAGGGTCATCCGGTTCTGCTGCAGGCAGGCGATTCCGGCGACGGCCGGGCGTTTCTTGCGAAATACGCCGACGCTGCGTTCACCCTGCACTCGACCCTGGAGGCGGGCCAGGCCTACTACTCCGACGTCAAAGGCCTTGCGGCGTCGTATGGCCGGGACCCTAACCAGCTCAAGGTTTTTCCGGCGGCGACGTTCGTGCTCGGCGACACCGAGCAGGAGGCGGCCGAGAAGGCCCACCACATCCGGCGGCAGCAGGTCGGCCCGCACACCGCGATCGCGATGCTCGAGCAGGTGTGGCAACGCGACCTGTCGGGTTACGACCCCGACGGTCCGCTGCCCGACGTCGAACCCGCCGACGATCCCACCATCACGCAGGGCCGGGTCCGCCACGGCGATCCGAAGGCGCTTGCCGCGGCGTGGCGCGAGCGCGCGGCGGCCGAGAAGCTCAGCATCCGCGAACTGATCATCGCCGTCACCAGCCGTCAGCAGTTCGTCGGCACACCCGCGCAGGTGGCCGCCGAGATCGATCTGCACGTACAGGCCGACGCGTGCGACGGTTTCATCCTCGTCCCGCATCTGACCCCGCGCGGCCTCGACGAGTTCGTCGACCAGGTGGTGCCGCTGTTGCAGGAGCGCGGCAGCTTCCGCAGCGAATACAGCGGGCACACCCTGCGCGATCACCTCGGACTATAGGCTGGCCTGTGGTGTCCCCCCGGTGTCGTGGACACCGGGGTGGGGTGTCTCGATGTCGCAGACCGCGGTGGGCTGGCTGATACTCGGTGCGGCCGCGCTGACGTTTGTCGTGGGTTTCGCGTCGCGTACCTTCATCGGTCGCAGGCGCGACACCAAGGCGGTGCGCAAGCTCGTGCACGGCTTCCGCAGAACCGGCGTGGCGCGGGTGCTGTTCGGCCGGTTCGAGGACGACGTGCTCGACGATGAGGAACTCGACAGCATGATTTTGATGCCGACCGTCGTCATCGGCTGCGGGCTGTGCCTGACCGCGATCTTCCTGCTCGGCTATGAAGCGTTGAACTAGCCTGCGGCGGCCGTGGCGGCATCGCGGATCGCGCCCCGCCACACCGGACCGTGGCCCGGCAGCAGCACGTCGGTGTCGAGCAGACCCAGCGCACCCAGGCTGCGCACGCAGCCGTCCTGATCGTGGTTGAACAGTCCTGGCAGCAGTTGCGGCCCGGTCTTTTCCAACAGCGGGTGGCCGGTGACCAGAGCGTCGCCCGCGACCAGTACGCCGTCGACCACATATGAGCAATGGCCACCGGTGTGCCCGGGAGTCGGGATCGCCATCGGCTGGCCGGGCAGTCCGGCGGCCACGTCCTCGGTGAGCGCCTGCGCAGTCGGAATGCCGTCGCGCAGCAGCGCGCCCTTGCGCGAAATCGTCAGCGTCCATTTGAGGAATCGGGGCTGCCAGAGATGCGGGATGATGTCGCCGGGCCCTGCCTGCTCCAGGTACTCCCGTTTGGCGTGCCCGACCTCGGCGGCGTGGCAATACACCTGTGTGCCATGGGTTTTGGCGAACCAGATGGCGGTGCCGAAATGGTCGACGTGCGCATGGGTCAACAGGATCGCGCGTAGGTCGTCGACGCCGAAACCCAGCTGCCGCAGCGAATCGAGCACGTCGTCACGCTGGCCGGGGTAGCCGGCGTCGATCAGCATCACACCGGTGTCGTCGACGACGAGCGTCCAATTGACCAGGTCGGTCTCGGCGAAGTGCACGCGGTCGGTGATGGCGGTCAGGGCTGCTGCCATGCGGCGAGTCTAGGCTGGGCTGCGTGGCTGAACTGAAACTCGGATACAAGGCGTCGGCGGAGCAGTTTGCGCCGCGCGAACTCGTCGAGCTGGCCGTGGCGGCCGAAGAACACGGCATGGACAGCGCGACGGTCAGCGACCACTTCCAGCCGTGGCGCCACGAGGGCGGCCACGCACCGTGGTCGCTGGCCTGGATGGTAGCGGTGGGGGAACGCACCAAGCGGCTGATCCTCGGCACCTCGGTGCTGACACCGACCTTCCGCTACAACCCCGCCGTCATCGCGCAGGCGTTCGCCACCATGGGTTGCCTGTACCCGGACCGGATCTTCCTCGGCGTCGGCACCGGTGAGGCGCTCAACGAGATCGCCACCGGCTACGAGGGCGAGTGGCCGGAGTTCAAGGAGCGCTACGCCCGGCTGCGCGAGGCGGTCAAGCTGATGCGCGAGCTGTGGCTCGGTGACCGTGTCGATTTCGACGGCGAGTACTACCACACCAAAGGCGCCTCCATCTACGACGTGCCCGAGGGGGGCATCCCGATCTACATCGCCGCGGGCGGCCCGCAGGTGGCCAAGTACGCGGGCCGCGCGGGCGACGGCTTCATCTGCACCAGCGGCAAGGGCGAAGAGCTGTACAAGGACAAGCTGATTCCCGCGATGCGCGAGGGCGCCGAGGCCGCGGGGAAGAACCCCGACGACGTCGACCGGATGATCGAGATCAAGATCTCCTACGACACCGATCCCGAGTTGGCGTTGGAGAACACCCGGTTCTGGGCGCCGTTGTCGCTGACCGCCGAGCAGAAGCACTCCATCGACGATCCGATCGAGATGGAGAAGGCCGCCGATGCGCTGCCCATCGAACAGGTGGCCAAGCGCTGGATCGTGGCGTCGGATCCCGACGAGGCCGTCGCCAAGGTCAAGGACTACGTCGACTGGGGACTCAATCACCTGGTGTTCCACGCGCCGGGCCACGATCAGCGGCGTTTCCTCGAGTTGTTCCAGCGGGACCTCGAGCCGCGCCTTCGCCGCCTCGGTTGATCGAGCTTCGTAAGCTTCACCAGCACAACACGATTCGGGTGCTGGCGACGGTTTTCGGCGCGCTCACCCTGGTGCTGGCCGCGGCGGGGCTGGTGGCGCGGTACCTGCCGATCACCAACGAGGTCGTGCTTGCGCTGGCGGCCCTTTCGCCATACCTGATCGTCGCGGGCCTGGTGGCGATGCTGTTGTTCGCAGTCGTGCGACGATGGGTGCCGACCATCGTGTCCGCGTTGCTCTGCGTGGTGCTGCTGCTGGTGTTGCTGCCGCGCTACCTTGGCCCTGAACGCGGTGCCGTGCCGTCGGTGCCCGTGCGGGTGTTGACCGCCAATCTCGGTCTGGGAGAAGCTGATCCGAAAGCGGTGGTCGCGATGGCGCGCGACGCGGCCGACATCCTGGTCGTGCAGGAGTTGACGCCCGGGTTGATCGCGGGGCTGTTGGCGGCCGGACTCGACGGCGTCATGCCGTACCGGACCGTCGACCCGGCGCGCAACGCACAGGGCATCGGCATCTGGAGTCGCTATCCGATCTTCGATGCGCAGGCGGTCACCGGCTATCAGCTGGCCATGCGGATCGCCAGGATCGGCGTGCCGTCCGTGCGGTTCGCCCCGACGGTGCTGGCCGTGCACCTGGCCGCGCCGTGGGTGCAACCGCTGCAGTACTTCCGTGCCGACCTCGCCCGGTTCCCGACCACGCTGCAGGCGGCGGCGCGCAACGCCGGGTCAGGGGCGGTGATCGTGGCAGGCGACATGAACTCCACCTACGACATGCGGCCGTTCCGGCAACTGCTCGACGAGGGATACCGCGACGCCGCCGAACAGGCAGGCGCAGGTCTGACGCGCAGCTTCCCGGCCACTCCCGTGTTCGGCATCGACCACGTGCTGGTCCGCAACGCCACGGCCGCCTCCGTGCAGACGGTCCCGGTACCCGGCTCCGACCACCGCGGTCTGTCCACCGTCATCGAGATTCCAGTGGACCCAACCGCCAGCTGACATTGCCCTAGGCTGACACGCGTGCCGACCAGAGCGATCTACGTGGCCTCACCAGAAGGCGACACAGGCAAATCGACGATCGCGCTCGGCATCCTGCACCGGCTTGCGGCGACCACTGCCAGGGTGGGGGTGTTCCGGCCGATCACGAGGCTCGGCGAGAGCCGCGACTACATCCTGGACCTGCTGCTTGCGGGCAGCACCGCAGGCCTGCCCTATGAGGAGTGCGTCGGCGTCGGCTACCAACAGCTGCACGAGGATCCCGATGCGGCGATCGCCGAAATCGTCGACCGCTATCACCACGTGGCCGACCAATGCGACGCGGTGCTGATCGTCGGCAGCGACTACACCGACGTCGCCACGCCAAGCGAGTTGTCGACCAACGCACGCATCGCCGTCAACCTCGGTGCGCCGATCGTGCTCGCGGTGAAGGCGAAGGGCCGGACGCCCGAACAGGTCGCCCAGGTCGTGGACGTGTGCCTGGTCGAGATCGACGCCCAGCACGCGCACACCGCCGCGGTGGTGGCCAACCGGTGCGACCCGGCGCAGCTGGCTGCGGTCGCCGAGGCGTTGAAACCGTTGGGCCCCAAAGCCTATGTGCTGCCGGAAGAGCCGCTGCTGGTGGCACCGTCGGTGGCGGAACTCGGCGAAGCGGTCGAGGGCAGCCTGCTGCGCGGCGATCCGGCGTTGTTGACCCGCGAGGTGATGGACGTACTGGTGGCTGGCATGACGGCCGAACACGTGGTGGAGCGGTTGACCGAGGGCGTGGCCGTCATCACCCCCGGCGACCGCTCAGACGTCGTGCTGGCCGTGGTGGCCGCCCATGAGGCCGAAGGGTTTCCGTCGTTGTCGTGCGTGGTCCTCAACGGCGGACTCGAACTCCATCCCTCGATCGCGTCGTTGGTGTCGGGGCTCGGGCTGCGGCTGCCGATCATCACCACCAGGTTCGGCACCTTCGAGACCGCCAGTCGGGTCGCGTCGGCGCGCGGCCGCGTCACCGCGGAATCGCAGCGCAAGATCGACACCGCGATCGCCCTGATGGACGACCACGTGGACACCGCGGATCTGCTGGCGCAGTTGGCCCTTCCCATCCCGACGGTCGTCACGCCCCAGATGTTCACCTACCAGCTGCTGGACCAGGCGCGCTCGGACCGCAGACACATCGTGCTGCCAGAAGGTGAGGACGACCGCATCCTCACGGCGGCGGGCAGGCTGCTCTCCCGCGGCGTGGCCGACCTGACCATTCTCGGCGACGAGCCGAAGATCCGCGCCCGCGCAGCAGAACTCGGTGTCAACCTGTCCGCCGCAGCCGTGCTCAACCCGCGCACCAGCGAGCTGTGTGACAAGTTCGCCGAACAATATGCCCAACTGCGTAAACACAAGGGCATCACCGTCGAGCAGGCTCGCGAGATCATCCACGACGTCTCCTATTTCGGCACCATGCTGGTGCACGACGACATGGTCGACGGCATGGTCTCGGGCGCCATGCACACCACCGCGCACACGGTGCGGCCCGCATTCGAGATCATCAAGACACTGCCCGATGTGTCGACGGTGTCGAGCATCTTTTTGATGTGCCTCGAGGACCGGGTACTCGCCTACGGCGACTGCGCGATCGTGCCGGACCCGACGTCCGAGCAACTCGCGGACATCGCGATCTCGTCGGCCCGCACCGCCGCGCAGTTCGGCATCGAACCCCGGGTCGCCATGCTGTCGTACTCGACCGGTACCAGCGGCACCGGCGCAGACGTCGACAAGGTCAGGACGGCAACGGAATTGGTGCGGACCCGGGAACCCGACCTGCTGGTGGAGGGACCCATCCAGTACGACGCCGCCGTCGACGCGACGGTCGCAAAGGCCAAGATGCCCGAGTCCGAGGTGGCGGGCCGCGCGACGGTGCTGATCTTCCCGGACCTCAACACCGGCAACAACACCTACAAAGCGGTGCAGCGCAGCGCGGGCGCGATCGCGATCGGCCCGGTGCTGCAGGGGTTGAACAAGCCGGTCAACGACCTGTCCCGCGGCGCGCTGGTCGAGGACATCGTCAACACCGTTGCCATCACGGCGATTCAGGCGCAACGCCGATGAGTCAAAACGTCCTGGTGCTCAACTCCGGTTCCTCCTCGCTGAAATACGCTGTGGTCGACGTGGATTCCGGCGCGCAGACAGTCGACGGGATCGTCGAGCGTATCGGCGATTCCGAGGTCACCGACCACGCGGCGGCCATGCGGGTGGTGTTCGACGAGTTGGCCGACCATCTGGACGGCCTGCTGGCGGTCGGCCATCGCGTGGTGCACGGCGGTCCGGATCTGTACCGGCCGACGCTTGTCGACGACGCGCTGATTGCCAAGCTCGACGAGTTGGCTCCGCTTGCGCCACTGCACAATCCGCCCGCGGTGCTGGGTATCCAGGTGGCGCGCAAAGCATTACCGGAGCTACCGCACGTCGCGGTGTTCGACACCGCGTTCTTCCACGACCTGCCGCCCGCGGCCGCGACATACGCCATTGACCGTGACGTGGCTGAGCAATGGCACATCCGCCGCTACGGATTTCACGGCACGTCGCACCAGTACGTCAGCGAACAGGCCGCGGAGTTCCTCGGCACCCCACTGACCGACCTGAGACAGATCGTGCTGCATCTCGGCAACGGCGCGTCCGCGTCGGCGATCCTCGGGGCCAGACCCGTGGACACGTCGATGGGGTTGACCCCGATGGAGGGTCTGGTGATGGGCACCCGCTCGGGCGACATCGACCCTGGCGTGCTGACGTATCTGTGGCGCACCGCGAAGATGAGCGTCGAGGACATCGAGGAGATGTTGAACCGTCGCTCCGGTGTCCGCGGCCTTGGCGGCGAGATCGACTTCCGGGTACTCCACCAGCGCATCGAATCCGGTGACAAGACAGCACAATTGGCATACGACGTCTACATCCACCGGCTGCGCAAGTACATCGGCGCGTACCTCGCGCTGCTCGGAGGGGCGGACGTCATCACGTTCACCGCCGGCGTCGGGGAGAACGACGCGAAGGTGCGCCGCGACGCATTGTCCGGCATGGCGGCGCTCGGCATCGAGATCGACGAGCACCTCAATGCCAGTCCCGCCAAGGGCGCCCGCCGCATCTCGGCGGAAAGCTCGCCGACGACGGTGCTCGTCGTCCCCACCAACGAAGAGTTGGCGATCGCCAGAGCCTGCGTGCAGGTGATCTGAGCGGCTAGCGCCTCCTCCGCCGGTCCCACTTTTACCGTCGAAGCGGCCCTTGCCGTACCGCTTCGACGGTAAAGAAATCAGGTGTTCACCTGGCAGCGGTGGAATCCTCCACAGGCAGCACGCGGTCGGGGTCGCAGATCTGCAGGAATCGGCTCAGCTGGGGTCCGACCATCAGCACCCAACCGACGCCGTAGCGGGCGCACGTCACGTTCACGTTGTGCAGCGCGGCGAACCCCGCCGTGCCGAAGAACTCGATGGTCGACAGATCCAGCACGAGCCGGCCCCACCCGGCGATCTGGCGCTCGACGTAGCAGGCGAGCGCGCGACTGTTGGTCGCGTCCACTTCACCCCTGATCGTGATCAGCACCGTGGTGCCCGACAGGTGGCATGCAGAGAAAATCGCGCGGTGGTGCTCTTCGCGTCTGTCGAGCGACGCGGGATCGGGCCGAAGCACGCGACTGGTACCGATTGCAGACAAGGTGGCCTCCCTCAGCCGAAAAGCGATATTCGTACTGGGGTGCCGTCAGGGATGGGGCCCTGCGTCTTAAAGCCTCGCACTCGGGAGCCAGCCCTATGCGTCGATGACGTCACCAATCGGCTGTTAACTCAACCTGTGCGAAGACTACTACGGAATCCGTGACTTGACCATGTCGTTTGCCCGCAAGACGCGGATAGCCAGCGAAAACGAAGCACGAGATCCGTTGCGATTCAAGATCAAAACGTGCTCGTCGGTCGCACGCTGTTGGCCAGGTCCACCAGTGCGTAGCGGTGCGCCTGCGTCGGCGCCACCCGGGCCAGACTCCGCAGCGACGCTTCGACACCGAGTTGCAGCCCGTGCTCGGTGAACGGGAAGCCCAGGATGTGGTTGGTGCTCGCGGTGTTGTCGGCCAACCAGTCCATCGCGGTGCCCAGCACCAGCGCCCGGATCTGGAGCACGCGGGGTTCGGTGTCCGGCAGCGCCTCGACCCGGCGGGCGGCGTCGCGGATGTGCTGCTCGGTGACTTCGCTCATCGACCTGCCCGACAGCAGCGTCACCGCACTTGTCAGCCGCGCCGTCGTGAAATGCCTTGAGGTGGGCGGGACTTCGTCCAATGTGCGGACGGCCGCGTCCCGGTCCCCTTCCGCGGACTGCGCACGGGCAAGCCCGAAGCCTGCCGAGATGACGCCGTTGTCGGTGCTCCACACGGTGTTGTAGAACTTGCGCTCGTCGTGGTTTCCAGCGAGTTCGGCCGTCGCGGCAAGCGCCAGCTTCGGCGCCAGCTCACCGGGCAACGTGTCCAGCACCTCGTTGAAATGCTTTGTCGCCGAGTCGTAATCGGCCGAGAGCAACTCGGCCACCGCGCGGAACCAGACCAGTCGCCAGCGCCAACCGACGCGGCCCGCAAGATCGTCGAGCTTGCGGGTGGCCTTGGCGACGTCGCCGAGATCCAGCAGGGCCCGGACTTCCATCAGCGGCAGTTCGACCGACTCCGACAGGTCGATGCCCTCGGAGTCCAGCGCGCCGTGCCTGGCGGCCCGCAGCTGGTCCAAGGTGTGCACCGGCTGACTCAGCACGCTGGCCGACAACACCGGCGCGCCGACATCGGCGGGATCCATCAACGGCACCGGCAATGCCTTGACGATCTCTTGTGCCGTTAGCTTTTCCGAATGCACCTGCCCGTCCAGGTAGACGTCGGTGTGCGCGACCAGCAGGTCCACGCCGAAGGTCGACCGAGAAGGTGAGAACACCGTCGACAGGCCCGGTCGGGGCACGCCGGTGTCTTGAGCCACCACTTCGCGCAGCACACCGAGCAGCTGGCTCGACATTTCCTCGGCGCTGCCGAACCGGCGCCGGGGGTCGGGGTCGATGGCTCGTCGCAGCAGCCTGCCGAACGAGTCGTACTCACGCAGCACCGGGTCGTCTTCCGGCAGGCCGTCGACGTAACGGCCTTTGCGCGTGCGGAGATTCAGCGTCAGCGCCGCCAGCGTGCGGCCCACCGTGTAGATGTCGGTCTGCACGGTCGGCCCGGTGCGGACGATCTCCGGCGCCTGGTAGCCCGGTGTGCCGTAGAGGTAGCCGAACGAGTTGATGGTCGACACCGCGCCGAGGTCGATCAGTTTGAGCTGATCCTCGGTCACCATGATGTTCTCCGGCTTGAGGTCGTTGTACACCAAGCCGATCGAATGCAGATAGCCAAGTGCGGGAAGGATTTCCAGCATGAAGCCGATGGCCTCGGCCACCGGCAGCCGGTCGCCCTTGGCCTGCTTGAGCGACGTCCCGCCGACGTACTCCATCACGATGTAGCCGACCGGGTTGCCGTGCTTGTCCTCGTGTTCGACGAAGTTGTAGATCTTCACGATCCCGGGATGGGTCACCTCGGCCAGGAACTGGCGTTCGGCCATCGCGATGGTCTGCGCCTCGGCGTCGCCGGAGTGCACCAGTCCTTTCAGCACGACGGGCCGGTCGTTGACGTTCTTGTCGTAGGCCAGGTACACCCAGCCCAGCCCGCCGTGCGCGATGCAGCCCTTGATCACGTACTGTTCGGCCACCTCGTCGCCCGGGGACAGTTGCGGCAGGAACGAATACGGGCTGCCGCAGTGCGGGCACCACCCTTCCGAAAGCGCCTTACCGTCGGGTGTCGACCGGCCGACCGGGCGGCCGCAGTTCCAGCAGAACCGCTTGGACTCGGCGACAACGGGATTGGTCATCAGCGCTTCGAGCGGATCCTTGGCGCGCACCCGCGGGATCTCCACCAGACCGCCGCCGAGGCGCCGGGTCGGCGACATCGCCCGCGTCACCGTCGTCAGGTGTTCGTACGGTTCGGTGTCCTCGGTGCGCGCCGACGTGCTGTCGACGTCGTCGTCCAAGTGCGGACGGAAGATCGCCTGCGTCGCCATCGGCCGCATCGTCGACATGGAGTCCATGCCGAGGTCGTCGAAGCTGGCCGGTTGGGTGCCCGGGCCTTCCTCATAGTCCTGCGGCTCGGCCATCAGTCCACGTACCTCGCGACCGGGGGCGCAGGGGCGGGCCCGAGCACTGTCAACCACTTGCGGTACAGCGTGTACCAGGTGCCGTCGCGGCGGATCCGCTCCAGAGTGCCGTTGACGAATCGGACCAGCCCGGTGTTCTGCAGGTTCACCCCGATGCCGTAGGGCTCCTCGTTGAGGCTGGGGCCGACGATGTGCAGGTACGGATCCTGGCTCACCAGGCCGGCCAGTATCGAATCGTCGGTGCTGACCGCGTCGACCTGGCGCTGCTGCAGCGCGACCAGGCAGTCGGCCCACGTCACCACGCCGACGATGATCGGTGGCGGGGTGATCTGCTGGATCCGGTCCAGCGACGTCGTACCCTTCGCCACACACACCCGCTTACCCGACAAGTCCGACGGCCGCGAGATCGACGAGTCCCGCGCGGCCAGGATCCGCTGGTTGGCGTTCAGGTACACCGTCGAGAAGCCCACCTGCTTCTTGCGTTCACAGGTGATGGTCATGGTCTTCACGACGACATCGACCTGGTTGTTCTGCAGGGCGGCGATGCGGTCCGCCGACGACAGGATGCGGTACTCGACCTGGGACGGGCTGCCGAAGATGTCGCGTGCGATCTCGCCTGCGATGTCGACGTCGAAGCCGGTGATCTCGCCGGTGATCGGATCCCGGAAGGAGAACAGGTTGCTGCCGATGTCCAGTCCGACGATCAGCCTGCCGCGGTTGCGGATGGTCGCGACGGCGGCGTCGGCTTCGGCCTTGGTGTTGAACGGACGCAGGCTCGCGGTGCGATTGCAGTCGGCCTCATCCGCCGGTGGCCGCGCGGGTTGCGGTGGCAGTTCCTGCATCCCGGCCGGCGTGGGCGGGGCGAGCGTGACGCCGGGCGTCGGGATCACCGCGGCGCCCTGCCCGCACGCGCTGAGCAGTAGGGCGGCGGCGAGCAGGGCCCCCACTCCCCGCGCGCGAACGTTCCTTACCGCTCGAAAAATCGGCGGATTTTCGAGCGGTAAGGAACGTTCGGCGAACTTCAGCAGGCGCATCACCGGTACTCGCTTAGCCTCGGCCACAGCCCCAACGCCACCGCCAGCGCCGCGACGACGGACAGCGCCGCCGCACCGACCGTCGCGCCGGAGAGCACCCTGCGGGCGTTGACGATGTCGTTGCGCAACTGGCTGCGGCTCTCCTCGATGCCTTTGGTGAGCGCCGAATCCAGCTTGTCGAACGCGGGTGTCGAATCGTCCTCGCCGGTGCCCAGCGCCACCTGAGTCGCGGCCTGGTAGTTGCCGACCGCGATGTAGGCGTTGATCCGGTCGTCAGCGGCCCGCCACCGCTTCAGCAGCTGCTCGGCGTCGGCCAGGTCGGTCTTGTCGATCGCGTCGTCGCGGGACAGGTAGTCGGACAACTGCTGCTGCATGGAATCGATGCGTTGGTAGTAGGACTGCTTGCGCACATCCTCGTCGCCGCGCCGGATCAGCGACAGCGTCTCGTCGGCGCGCGCCTGCTGGGCGGTGATGGCGAGGTTCGTGACGGTCTTGAGTGATTCTGCCGCAGTGTCTTTCGCGCTGCGGCTGTCCGCCGTCGAGATGACGAGGACGGTGCCCACCCATATCAACATAATCAGCACGGCAAGGCCGCCTGCGACGAAGCCGATGTTCACCCTGCGGCGGGTCCTGCGGGCGAGCCAGCGGTTGGCGAACGCGCCGAACAACAGCGTGGCGAGCACGACCAGGATCACCGGCCCTGGAATCCGTGTCGACGCCGTCGTCTCCGCGTCCACCCGTGCCGACGTCTGCTCATAGAGTCGCTGAGCGTCGGGCAGCATCTGCGTCTGCATCAACGACGACGCCTCGGACAGATAGGACGAACCGACCGGATTGCCTGCGCGGTTGTTGGTGCGCGCGGTTTCGACCAGCCCGGTGTACACCGACAGCTGGGCGTTGACCCGGCCCAGCAGTTGCACCATCGGCTCGTCGGTCAGCCCGCTCGACGCGCGCGTCACCGCCACCGACGCGTCAGTGATGGCCTGCTCGTAGCGTTGACGGACGTCGCGTGGTTCGGAGCCCGCGATGAACGCGGTCGCCGCGGCCGCATCGGCCACCGACAGCTTGGTGTAGAGCTGGCCTGCGGCGAACGACAGCGGCTCGGTGTGGTTGAGCACCGTGGTGAGCGCCTGCTGCCGGTCGTTGATCGTCGTCGACGTGGCAAACGCACTGCCGACCACAAGCGCCGACAGCACCACGCCGATGGTCAGGATCCGACCCGGCGTGGTCCACAAGAACCACCAGCGTTGGTGCGCGGGAGTTGTCGGCGACCGCGACGCCAGCGGTTCGGTCGAAGGGTGCGCCAACTCCACAGTCACGTGCGCGCGGACCTCATCTTTTCGCTGCTCTCCGGCTTTGTCCCGACCGACTCACCACACTATAAAAGAATTCTAAGAGTTCGCGCCGAGACGTGCGGGCATTCGAGCGGCACGTCTTCGCGCGGCGTTCTTTAAGCTGAAATCGTGCGTGGCGACGGAGACGGCTGGGTGTTGTCGGACAGCGGCGCCGCCTATTGGGGCAAGCACGGCGCGGCCGGTCTGCTGCTGCGGGCCCCCGGCCCCGACGGCTCGCCCGCGGTGCTGCTGCAACATCGGGCGCCGTGGAGTCATCAGGGCGGTACGTGGGGACTGCCGGGCGGCGCCCGCGACAGCCATGAGACGGCCGAGCAGGCCGCGTTCCGCGAAGCCGAGGAAGAAGCGGGCCTGCCGTCGGAACGGCTGACCGTGCGCACCACCGTCGTGACCGCCACCGCGGCAGGCGGCCACTGGACCTACACCACCGTGATCGCCGACGCCGCCGAACGACTGGACACCGTGCCCAACCGGGAGAGCTCCGAACTGCGTTGGGTGGCCGTCGACGACGTCGCCGAGTTGCCGTTGCATCCCGGCTTCGCCGCCAGTTGGGAGCGGTTGCGGGAAGTGGCCGCAACTATCCCGCTGCTGCAAGCCGAGCTTTGAGCCGTCGCGCCGCGGCCGTCGGGTCGTCGGCGCCGGTGATCGCGCGCACCACAACGATGCGGCGGGCACCGGCGGCCAGCACCTCGGGCAGTCGCTGCTCGTCGATGCCGCCGATCGCGAACCACGGTTTGTCCGTGCCCATTTCGGCCGTCGCCCGGACCAGGTCCAGGCCGGGTGACGGGCGGCCCGGTTTGGTTGGCGTCGGCCAGCAGGGGCCGACGCAGAAGTAGTCGACGTCCTCCTTGGCCGCCGCGGCCGCCTGCGACGCGACGTGCGTGGACCGGCCGATCACCGGGCGCGGCCCGATGATGCCGCGCGCGACCGGCAACGGCAGGTCGTCCTGGCCGAGGTGCAGCACGTCGGCGCCTGCGGCCAGCGCGATATCGGCGCGGTCGTTGACCGCCAGTAGCGCGCCGTGCCGTCGGGCCGCGTCGGCCAGCACCTCCAGCGCCGCCAACTCGTGGCGCGCCTCGAGCGGACCGAACTCCTGCTCGCCAACCGAGCCCTTGTCCCGCAACTGGATGATGTCCACGCCGCCAGCCAGCGCGGCGTCGGCGAATTCGGCCAGGTCTTTGCGTTCCCGCCGGGCGTCGGTGCAGAGATACAGCGACGCTGTGGCCAGTCGCTCACCGGGGTTGTGCACACCGCGACCCTAGTCGCCGAATTCGAGTAGGTGCCTACGCTATGCGCCTCGCCGCGGCCGCGACATGGTCGATGCATGCCAAGGCTGGGAGAACATGCCGTTGTCCTCGGGGCGAGCATGGGCGGGTTGGTGACCGCGCGCGTGCTGTCCGATTTCTACGACCGGGTCACCGTGGCGGAGCGCGACGTGCTGCCACCCGACGCCGCCCACCGGCGCGGCGTACCGCAGGGCAGACACGTGCACGCCCTGCTGGGCCGTGGTGCCCAGGTGCTGGCGGACTTGTTCCCCGGCTTCACCGACGAGTTGGTGGGCGCCGGGGCGCCTCTGCTCGACTACCACGACCTGTCCGAGATGTACTTCTGCGCCGCGGGCCACGAGGCGAGCCGAAGCGGAGGGTTCACCAGCCTGCCGCCGGTCTTCGTTCCGAGCAGACCGTTGCTGGAAAACCTTGTCCGGCAACGGTTGCGGGCCGCGTCAAACGTCACGTTGTTCGAGGGGTACGACGTGGTCGATTTGATGTCCACCGCAGGCGGCAGCCGGGTCACCGGCGCGCTGATCCGCGCCCATAGCGGTGAGGGGCAACAGGTGCTCGACGCGGACCTCGTCGTCGACGCCACCGGTCGGGGTTCGCGGACGCCGGTGTTCCTCGACGCCTTGGGCTACGGCAGACCTGCCGAGGACAGCGTGCACGTGCGGCTGTGCTACTCCAGCCAGCTGCTGAAGCTGCCGCCGGGCACGTTGAAAGAGAAGCTGGTGATCGTCAGCCCGATGCCGGGCCGACCGACGGGCGTGGCGTTGCTCGGCTATGAGGACGACACGTGGATGTTCACGGTGTTCGGGATGGCCGGGGTGGAACCGCCGTGCGAGTTGGGCGAGATGGTCTCGTTCGCCGACGGGCTGGTGCCGCCGCACGTGTTGGCCGCGGTCAAGACGGGCAGGCCGCTGGCTGCGATCTGCCGGTTCCGCTACCCCGAGAGCCGGTGGCGCCGCTACGACAAGATGCGCCGCTTCCCCGACGGGCTGTTGGTGCTCGGCGACGCGATCTGCAGCTTCAACCCGATCTACGGCCAGGGCATGACGGTCGCCGCCCTGCAGGCGCAGGCGCTGCGCGACTGCCTCCAGCGGGGGACCGCCGACCTGGCCAAGCGCTATTTCCGGGCCGCGGCCAAGCCGATCGGGGTGGCGTGGCAGTTCGCCGTTGGCGGGGACCTGAGCCTTCCCGAGGTGGAGGGCCACCGCCCGTTGGGCGTGCGGCTGTCCAACAGATACGTCGAACGGCTGCAGACCGCGGGCGAGACCGACCTGGCGGTCGCCGAACAGCTCACCCGCGTGGTCGGGTTCGTCGACCCGCCCGCATCGCTGCTGTCTCCGAAGATGCTGCTCCGCGCCGCCCGACCCAACAGACGGTTGAAGGCCGCAGCTGCGCCTGTGCTGGCTCGGACCTGACGGGAGGGCAGAGTCGAGTACGCTTGGCATCCGACACGGGAGTCCCTGGACCGAGGACTGAGAGTGGGCACGCCGCCCTTACCGTCACACCTGATCCGGGTCATGCCGGCGAAGGGAGGAGGAAATGCAGGACTCAATTACCGGCTCGCCGGCGCGATCACTTGCGGTCATCGGCGGCGGCGTCATCGGGCTGTCCGTCGCACGCCGCGCCGCGCTCGACGGGTGGGCCGTGCGGGTGCACCGCACCGACCAACGCGGCGCCTCGTGGGTGGCCGGTGGCATGCTCGCCCCGCACAGCGAAGGCTGGCCCGGCGAGGACCGCCTGCTGCAGGTGGGTCTGGCGTCGCTCGCACTGTGGAACGACGGGTTCCTCGACGGACTGCCCCCCGACGTGGTCACCGCCCGCGAATCGCTCGTGGTCGCCGTCGACCGCGCCGACGCCGCCGACCTGAAGACGGTCGGCGAGTGGCTGGCCGCACAGGGCCACCCCGTCACCCCGACATCGGCGGCACGTGACATCGAACCGCTTCTGGCGCAAGGCATTCGGCATGGCTTCGTCGCCGAAACCGAGCTCGCGGTCGACAACCGGGCCGTCGTGGCGGCGCTGGAGGCGCACTGTGAACGGCTCGGCGTGCAGTGGGCGCCCCCGGTGACGGCGCTGTCCGACGTGCGGGCCGACACGGTGGTGATCGCCAACGGCATCGACGCGCCGACGCTGTGGCCGGGGCTGCCGATCCGGCCGGTGAAGGGCGAAGTGCTGCGGTTGCGCTGGCGGCGCGGCTGTATGCCGGTGCCCCAGCGGGTGATCCGCGCCCGCGTGCACGGCCGCCAGGTGTACCTGGTGCCGCGCGCGGACGGCGTGGTGGTGGGCGCCACCCAGTACGAACACGGCAGGGACACCGCTCCCGCCGTGACCGGTGTGCGTGAGCTGCTCGACGACGCCTGCGCGGTGATGCCCGCGCTGGGCGAGTACGAGCTCGCCGAATGCGCCGCGGGACTGCGGCCGATGACGCCCGACGGGCTGCCGATCGTCGAACGGCTCGACGAGCGCACACTCGTGGCGGCCGGACACGGCCGCAACGGATTCCTACTAGCGCCGTGGACCGCCGAGCGGATCGCGGCCGAACTGAACGCCTCTGTGGGAGCAAGCAGATGAAGGTGACTGTCAACGACGAAGCGGTCGAGATCGACGAACAGACGACCGTCGCGGCACTGCTGGAAAGCCTCGGCTTTCCTGAGAAGGGCATCGCGGTCGCTGTCGACTGGTCGGTGCTGCCAAGATCGGAATGGGAGACCGCGCTGACCGACGGCGCGCGGGTGGAAGTGGTGACGGCGGTGCAAGGTGGCTGAATCTAAGCTGACGATCGCCGGGCGCGAGTTCGGCTCCCGGCTGATCATGGGCACCGGCGGTGCCTCGAACCTGGCGGTGCTGGAGGAAGCGCTGATCGCGTCGGGCACCGAACTGACGACCGTCGCTATGCGGCGCGTCGACGCCGAAAGCGGCACCGGCGTGCTCGATCTGCTGACCCGGCTCGGCATCACCCCGCTGCCCAACACCGCGGGCTGTCGCGGCGCCGCGGAGGCGGTGCTGACCGCGCAACTGGCGCGTGAGGCGCTCGGCATTGAGTGGGTGAAGCTGGAGGTCATCGCCGACGAGCGAACGCTGTTACCCGACGCCGTCGAATTGGTCAGGGCGGCAGAGCAATTGGTCGACGACGGGTTCACCGTGCTGCCTTACACCAACGACGATCCGGTGCTGGCACTCAGGCTGGAGGACACTGGGTGTGCGGCGGTGATGCCGCTGGGTTCGCCGATCGGCACCGGGTTGGGCATCGCCAACCCGCACAACATCGAGATGATCGTCGAGCGCGCGGGGGTCCCGGTGATCCTCGACGCGGGCATCGGCACCGCGAGCGACGCCACGCTTGCGATGGAATTGGGTTGCGACGCAGTCCTTTTGGCTACCGCGGTGACGCGCGCCGCCGATCCGCCCACCATGGCCGCCGCGATGGCCGCCGCCGTCACCGCCGGTCATCTGGCCCGCCAGGCCGGCCGCATCCCGAAAAGGTTCTGGGCGCAGGCTTCCAGCCCGTCGCTATGAGCCGCTACGTCGCGCTCGGCAGTTCGATGGCCGCCGGGCCAGGCATCCGGCCGACCGCGCCGGGCGCGCCGTTTCGGGCGGGCCGCTCGGCACGCAACTACCCGCATCTGGTCGCCGAACGCCTCGGCCTCGACCTGGTCGACGTCACGTACTCCGGTGCCACCACCGCCAACCTGCTGACCGAACCGCAGCACGGCACGCCGCCGCAGGCCGATGCACTCGACGGGTCAGAGGATCTGGTGACGGTCACCATCGGCGGCAACGACGTCGGCTACGTGCCGCTGCTGATGGCGGCGGGCCTGCCGCGGATGGTGCGCAGCATGCCCGTGCTCGGCGGCGTCGTTCGCGAGATGCTCGACCCGACGGCGCGGGACCGCGCGCTGGTCGAGGTGGCCGAATCGCTGAAGGAAGTGGGCCGCACTGTGCGGCAGCGCTCGCCGCGGGCGAAGGTGTTGTTCGTCGACTACCTGACGCTGCTGCCGCAGACGGGGGCGGCGCCGCCGCTGTCGGACGTCGACGTCGCCCTCGGCCGCCGGGTGGCCGACACGCTGGAGCGGCTCACCGGTGAGGCGGCCGCCGACACCGGCTGCGAATGGGTCAGGATCGCGCACGCCAGCCGCGAACACCACGCCTGGTCGGCCGAGCCGTGGACCACCAAACCCGGGTTGCCGCTTCCGATCAGGCCCGCACCGCTGCACCCCAACGCCACGGGCATGCGCGCCGTCGCCGACCTGATCGTCGGGATGGTGGGCCGCGCAGGCGGTCCGTAGTCTCGGAACAGATGATCGAGTTGACCGGCCTCACCAAGGTGTTCGGCACGACCCGGGCCGTCGACGACCTGACCTGCTCCGTCGAGCCGGGCGTGGTCACCGGGTTCCTCGGGCCCAACGGCGCAGGCAAGACCACGACGATGCGGCTGATCCTCGGCCTCGACCACCCCACGGCGGGCACCGCCACCATCGACGGCAAGCGCTACCGCGAGCTGCGCGACCCGCTGCGCACCGTCGGGGCGCTACTGGACGCACGGCAGGCCCATCCGAACCGGACCGCGCGCAACCATCTGCGCTGGATCGCGGCCACCAACCGGATTCCGGTCAAGCGGGTCGACGAGGTGCTCGACATGGTCGGGCTGATGTCGGTGGCCGGTCGGAACGCAGGCGCGCTGTCGCTGGGGATGAGTCAACGGCTCGGCATCGCGGGCGCGCTGCTGGGTGATCCGCCGGTGCTGCTGTTCGACGAGCCGGTCAACGGGCTCGACCCGGAAGGCATCCGCTGGGTCCGCACGCTGATGCGCACCCTGGCAGGCCAGGGCCGCACGGTGTTCGTGTCCAGCCACCTGTTGGCCGAGATGGCCAACACCGCAGACCGGCTGATCGTGATCGGCAAGGGCAAGCTGATCGCGTCGACGACGGTCGCGGAGTTCGTCGGCGCATCCGGCGCCGACACCGTGCGGGTGCGCAGCCCGCAACTGGAGACACTGCGGCGGGTGCTCACCGATGCCGGGCTCACCGCAGAGGCCGACCACGGCGCCGCGCTGCTGGTGCGGGGGGCGGCCATCGACGTGATCGGTGATCTGGCCGCGCGCAACGCAATCACGCTGCATGAGCTCAGCACCAAGCGGGCCTCGCTGGAGGAGGCGTACATGAAACTCACCGACGAGGCCACCGAGTACCGGACGGTCAACCAGTGACCGCTGTCCTCGCCGCCGAGCGGATCAAACTGACGACGACCAAATCTCTGCTGTGGACCGCGGCGGTGGTGGCGGTGCTGTCGATCGGTCTGGCCGCGTTGCAGGGCGCGACGTCGTACGGTGCGGCGGCGCTGCCGCCGGAGAGAGCGGTCACCGGTGTGGCCGTGTTCGGTGTGCCGGTGCTGATGGTCCTCGCGGCGATGACGGTGACCGCCGAATATCGCAGCGGCATGATCCGCACCACGTTCATGGCCACTCCCGACCGCACTCTGGTTGTGGCGGCGAAAGCCGTTGTTGCGCTTGTTTTTTCGGCAGTGTACGCCGCGTTGATGACGATCGTCGCGGTGGTGGTCGCGCACATGATGTCGCCGCCGCTGGTCGGTTCGCAGCTGTCGTTCATCGACCCTGGCACGTGGCGGCTGATCGGCGCCATCGCGCTGTACGCGGCGTTGACCGCGGTGCTCGGCGTCGGGGTCGGCGCGCTGCTGCGGCATTCGGCCGGTGCGGTCGCGGTGCTGCTGCTGTGGCCGCTGCTGATCGAACCGGTGCTGGGCAACCTGCCGAACATCGGTTCCGAGGTCGGGCCTTACCTGCCGTTTGCCAACATCTTCCGGTTCGTCGACGTGCAATGGCTCTTCCCGAGCTACTCGGTGCCGTGGGGTGAAATCGGCTCACTCGTGTACTTCGTCGTGGTCGTGGCGGCCGTCTACGTCGCCGCGATCGTCGTGGTGAACCGCCGCGATGCCTGAGGGCGCTAACGTGGTGCCGATGGTGCGTAAATACCTGGCGGTCGTGACGGCGGTGATCGCCGTCGCGGCGCTGGGCGGCTGCAGCCGTGAAATGCGCACGCAACAGGGGCAGCCCAGCACCACGGCGAGCACGCCGGCCACGCCGGCCTCCGAGTTCGCCGAGACACTGCGCAAGCAGGTGACCGCCGACGCGATGATGGGCCACTTGCGCAAGCTGCAGGAGATCGCCGACGCCAACAAGGGCAATCGCGCACTCGGCACGCCGGGCTACGACGCCAGCGTCGACTATGTGGCCTCCACCCTGCGGGACAAGGGCTTCGACGTGGCGACCCCGGAGTTCGAGGTGCGCATCCCGTTCGCCGACGAGCCGTCGCTGACCGTCGCGGGCGACAAGGTCACCGCCAGGCCACTCGAATACACCAAGGGCACCCCGGCGGAAGGGGTTTCGGGTCCGCTGGTGCCCGCCCGCGTCGACGACACTCCCGGCTGCACCGCATCGGACTACGACGGGCTGCCGGTCGCGGGCGCCGTGGTGCTGGTGGACCGCGGCAAGTGCCAGTTCGGGGTCAAGCAGGCGGTCGCCGCGGAGCGGGGCGCGGTGGCGCTGATCGTCGTCAACAACGAGGACGGCGATCAGATGGGCGGCACGCTCGGCGAGACGACCGACGTCAAGATCCCGGTCATCAGCGTCACCAAGGCCGCCGGTGAGCGGTTACGGAACACGCCGGGCCCCACCACCATCAAGCTCAACGCGGGCGTGCGGGTGGACCGGACCCGCAACGTCATCGCCCAGACCAAGACCGGCTCCACCGCCAACGTGGTGATGGTCGGCGCCCACCTCGACAGCGTCACGGCGGGCCCCGGTATCAACGACAACGGCTCCGGTGTCGCCGCGGTGCTGGAAACCGCGCTGCAACTGGGCAATTCGCCGAAGGTCGCCAATGCGGTGCGGTTCGGCTTCTTCGGCGCCGAGGAGGAGGGTCTGCTCGGCTCCAAGAACTACGTGCAGTCACTGAACGAGGACGCGCTGAAGGACATCGCGCTCTACCTCAACTTCGACATGCTCGGTTCCCCGAACCCCGGTTACTTCACCTACGACGGTGATCAGTCCGCCAAGCCGACCGAGGGTGCGCCGCGCGTGCCCGAGGGCTCGGCCGGTATCGAACGCACGCTGGTCGCGTTTCTGAAGGGCGCCGGAAAACCGCCCGAGGACACGTCATTCGACGGCCGCTCGGACTACGACGCCTTCACCCTTTCCGGAGTGCCTGCGGGCGGCATCTTCTCCGGCGCGGAGGAGAAGAAGTCGGTCGAGCAGGCCGAGCGGTGGGGCGGACAGGCCAACGAGCCGTTCGACCCGAACTACCACAAGGCTTCTGACACGTTGGAGCACATCGACCGGACGGCACTCGAGATCAACGGAGGCGGCGTGGCATACGCGGTGGGGTTGTATGCGCAGGATCAGAGCGGCCGCAACGGCGTGCCGATTCGGGAGGACCGCACGCGGCACGTCCTCGAATCATGAGGGCCGTCGCCGCGGTGATGGCCGTCGCGGTGACGGCGTTGGCGGCATGCTCGTCCACCGAGGCCCCAGTGGCCGCCGACGACCTGCCCCGCGAGATCGCCGGTAAGGTCACCGCCGACGACATGTATACGCACCTGCGCAAGCTGCAGGAGATCGCCGACGCCAACCGGGGTAACCGGGCGCAAGGCACGCCGGGCTACGACGCCACCGTCGACTATGTGGTGAAGGTGTTGAAAGACAACGGTTTCGACGTCTCGACACCGGAGTTCGATCGGCTTGACCGCACCGAGGGTGGCAATCCAACGCTGACGGTTTCCGGTCGCAGGTATCACGCCGACCAGGCGTCCCTGCTCGTCGGCACCCCGGCGGGCGGGCTGAACGCGATCACGTTGCGGCCGCAGAAGGCGCCGGGCTGCAGCGCCGCCGACTACGGAACAGTGTCGGTGAAAGGTGCGATCGCCGTCGTCGACGACACCGGTTGTTCGGTGGTCACCAAACAGGACGCGGCGGTGGCCAAGGGTGCCGTCGGGCTGCTGGTCGTCAGCGCACCGGCATCGACGGGCCCCGCGGGCCTGTTCACCCCGGGTTACTACCAGAAGCTGACCATTCCCGTCGGCGTCGTCGGGAGGGACGCCGACGCGGCGCTGCGGCGCACCAACGCACCGGTGCGACTGGTGTTGGACAGCAAGCCGGTGCTGGCCAAAGCGCGAAACGTGGTGGCGCAGACCAAGGCTGGCGACACGACGAACGTGGTGCTCGCGGGCGCCCGGCTGGACAGCAGCCCGCGCAGCCCCGGCATCAACGACGACGGGTCCGGGGTCGCCGCGCTGCTCTCGACGGCGTCCGCGATGGGCGCGGCGCCGAAGATCACGAACGCGGTGCGCTTCGTGTTCTGGGGCGCGGACGAGGAAGGGCCGACGAAATATGTTGGCGGGCTGAGCCGCGACGAACTCGACGACATCGCGTTGTATCTCGGGGTCGGCGCCATCGGCTCGCCGAACGCAGGCTACTTCACCTACGACGGCGACCAGTCGGGCACGCTAAACCCCGACATTCCACCGCAATCCGTCCCTGCAGGTTCGGCGGGGGTGGAGCGGATGTTGGCGGGTCATCTCAACCTCGGCGGGGTCCGGCCCGCCGACATGCCGCTGAGCAGGACCGCGGATTACGCCGCGTTCATGGCCGCGGGTATTCCGATCGGTGGGCTGAGCACGGGCTGGTCTCAACGGAAAAGCGAAGTGCAGGCCCGACTTTGGGGTGGTCAGGCCGGTGTGGCATTCGATCCCAACTGGCGCACCGCACGCGACACCGTCGACAACATCGACCGCGACGCGCTGTCGGTGATGGCTCAGGCGCTCGCGTACTCGATCGGCAGCTATGCGCAGCAGACCGATGGCGTCAACGGGGTTCCGCCGCGGGACCAGCGGCACCGGAGTACGCCCTAGCCACCCGGGTGACGAACTGGTAGACGCCGTCCTCGTCGGGCGCCAGCGGGCCAGGCCGTGCGTGCGGGGACGAGAGACCGCGCTGCACGGACTCGCAGGCCGCCCAGTCCTGGCGGTTGGTCAGATCCCAGAAGTCCACGGCGTAGGACGAGTCGAAATCGGGTTTGGCGGCAACGTCTTTCGGGAAGGCCCACGCGCATTCGACATGGGTGCGGTCGACGGCCAGCGGTGTCATCAGGTGCGTCATCACGTAATCGGGGTGCAGGCTCACCAGCAGGTTGGGGTAGCCGACGAGGTACATGACGGTCCGCAGTTCGTGTTCGGACAAGCCCTTGATCGCGACGCCGCCGCTCTTACCCGTCAACGACATGGTCTCGGCGCCTTCGACGATCGACATCCAGCCGCCCATCCATGACCCCGGTAGGTCGAGGTTCTCCCCACTGGTGGGCGGGCTGATCCGCGACAGCTCCGGGTGGATGGTCGAGCAGTGGTAGCACTCCTGGTAGTTCTCGGCGATCACTTTCCAGTTGGTGGCGAGTTCGTAGGAGTGCCTGGCGACGATGGTCAGGTCCTCGGGGTGGTAGGGGCTGACGACGTCGTCCAAACCGGCGACGTGCGTGGCGAAGTCGGCGTCGGCGCCGCTGCGGTCGACGAACAACCAGCCGTGCCAGTCGACCAACCGGAGTTCGGTGAGGCCGAATTCGCCGGGCTCGAAACCGTCGACGTCGCGGAACCCGGGCGCGTTGCGCAGCGTGCCGTCGAGGCGGTACGACCACGAGTGGTACGGGCAGACGATGGCGCGGCCCTTGGTGGTCGCGTTACAGGCGAGCAGTTCATGGCCGCGGTGCCTGCAGGTGTTGGCGAACGCGCGGACGACGTCGTCTTCGGCGCGCACCAGAAGCACCCCGTTGACCCCTGAGCCGACGGCCTTCTGCGCGCCGACGGCCGCGAGGTCGCACGCGTGCCCGACACAGGTCCAGCCGGAGAAGATGTTGTGCTGCTCCCACTCGAACACCGCCGGGTCGACGTAGGCCTCGCGGGGCAGCATCCGCGACTGGCCGAACGGTGCCAGCGCCGCGGCCAACGCGTCCGCGGGCACCGGCGCCGGCTCGCCCTGTTTGAACATACAGTCAGCCTAGCTGGGAAAGGCGGGCATCGTCCAGCCTCGCGGGAAAGCTCGCGGGGAGACTAGAGCAGCTTGTCCAGGGTGATCGGCAGGTCAGTGACACGCCTGCCCGTCGCGTTGAACACCGCGTTGGCGATCGCGGCAGGCACCCCGACGATGACGAGCTCGCCGAGGCCCTTGACCCCGAGCGGGTCGGCGAGCATGTCCTCGGCGGGCAGGTAGTCGGCGTCCAGCATTGGCACGTCGGCGTTGACCGGAACCAGATAGTCCGACATGTTCGCGTTGACGATGCGCCCGTCGCGGTAGTCCAGCTGCGTACCCTCCAGCAGCGCCATCCCGATGCCGCCGACCATCCCGCCGATTGCCTGGCTGTGCGCCAGCTTCGGGTTGATGATCCGGCCCGCGTCGTAACACGCGTAGATGCGCCGTATCCGCACCGTGCCCAGCGCCTCGTCGACGGCGACCTCGGCGAACACCGCGCCGTATGCCGACATCGAGTAGCGGGAATCCGCATCGTCCGGCGACCAGGTCTGCTGTGTGTCAAGGGTTTTCCAGCCGCGTCGCCGTAGCAGGTCCTGGTAGCTCTCGCCGCGGGTCTGCTCGCCGGCGTGGAACATCCGTCCGTCGGCGACCGAGACATCCGCGGGCCGCAGGCCGTTCAGCGGCGAGCCGGGGTCGACGACCGCGGTGCGCACGAACCGGTCGCGCAGCATGTTGGCAACCGTGAACACCGCCGACCCGACGCTCGCCATGGTGCGCGAACCCGAATGCGACGGCGCTGGCGGAAAATTGCTGTCGCCGAGCGCGAATCGCACCCGGCTCAGCGGCAACCCGAGCGCGTCCGCGGCCACCTGCGTCATCGACGTATAGGTGCCGGGGCCCATATCGCTTGTGCCGCATTCGATTTCTGCTCCGCCGTCGGCGTTGATCCTGGCCACGGCCGCACATTCGCTGCGCGCGGTGTGGTACACCGCCGCGGCCACTCCGATGCCGATCAACTGGCTGCCGTCGCGCACCGATCGCGGCGTGGGGTTGCGGCGCGACCAGCCGAACGTGTCCGCGCTGCGTCGCAGACAGTCGGTGACCCGTCGAGTGGAGAACGGCAGGTTCTCCGAAAGATCCCGGTCGGGCTCGTTGCGCAGCCGCAACTCGATCGGGTCCATCCTCAACCGGTGGGCCAGGTCGTCCATCGCCGACTCCAGCGCGAAGGCGCCGGTGGTGGCGCCGGGGCCGCGCATGAACGTCCCCGGATTGATGTCCAACGGCACCACCCGATACGTCGAGCGCATATTGGGTGAGCCGTACATGAACCTGGCGCCCGTCATCGCGTTGTCCTCGTACGCGTTGTACCGCGACGTCTCGGTGTGCGCCTCGTGCACGATGGCGGTGATCCGGCCGGTCCTGTCGGCGCCGATGGCCATCCGCTGACGGCTGGTCGGCCGATAGCCGATGCCGCTGTAGTACTGCTTGCGGGTCAGCATCAACTTCACCGGCCGCCGCATCTGCCTGGCCGCGAACGCCGCCAGCAGTTGATGCGGCCAGGTGGTGCCCGCACTGCCGAAGGCACCGCCGACGAACGGGGAGATCACCCGCACATGATCGGTCGGCACACCGAACGCGTCCGCGTAGGTGCTCTGCGCCCCGCTGATGCTCTGCACCTTGTCCCACACCGTGAGTCGATCACCGTCCCAACTGGCCACGGTCGCCGGGATCTCCATCGGATTGTGGTTGTTGCGCATGATCGAATAACGCAGATCGCTGACCACCGCCGCGCCGCGCAGCACATTGTCGGCGTCGCCGCGCGCATAGTCGCGTGTCCTGGTGCCCGGCTTCTGTTCTGCCTGCGGCGCATCGATGTTCGTCAGCTGCGGGCCTGGCCGGTACTTCACGTCGACCAGCGACGCGCCGTGCATGGCCGCCTCGAGCGTCTTTGCCACCACGATCGCGACAGGCTGGCCGAAGCAGGACACCTGACGGATGTCGTAGGGCAGCTTGACCCCGCCGAAATCGGTGAGCACGCGCAGCACATCGGTGTCGCGCACCGCGGCGGCGGGGTCGATGCGGTCCACACTGCCGCGTGCGACGGTGCTGCACACCAGCGCCGCGTATACCAGGTTCGGCGCCGGGTGGTCGGCGGCGTAGGACGCCTTGCCGGTGACCTTGAGCCTGCCGTCCACCCGGGTCACCGGTTGCCCCGAGACCAGGGCGGCGGGCAGTGGCCGCGTCACGGCAGCGCCGCCACTGTCGCCAACTGACGCGCGACCGTCCGTTTCACCAATTCCACCTTGAACCCATTCTCCGACAAGGGTTTAGCGCCATCGGCGGCATGCGAAGCCGCGTCGCGCCACAGGTCGGGACTCGGCGCACGCCCGACCAGTGCCCGCTCGACCGCAGGCAACCGCCACGGCACCGTCCCGACGCCTCCGACCGCGACGCGCGCCGCGCGGACCCTGCCGGAGCCGATGTCGAGGCCGACCGCCGCCGACGCCAGCGCGAATTCGAACGACTCGCGGTCGCGCACCTTCAGATAGCCCGACCGCTTGGCCTCGGGAACCACGGGCACCTCGACGCCGGTGATCAGCGCACCCGCGCCCATGTTGTGTTCCTGATCCGGTGTGCGACCTGGCATCCGGAAGAACTCGGCGACGGGAATTCGCTTCTCCCCGTTGTTGTCCCGGGTGATCACCGCGGCGTCGAGCGCGGTCAGCGCGACCGCGAGATCAGACGGATGGGTGGCGACGCATGCGTCGCTGGTGCCGAGGATGGCGTGGGTGCGGTTGCGGCCGTCGATCGCCGCACAGCCAGCTCCCGGCGTTCGCCGGTTACACGCGGCCGTGACGTCGCGGAAGTACAGGCACCGCGGACGCTGCATCAGGTTGCCGCCGATCGACGCCATATTGCGGATCTGCGCGGATGCAGACAACTCCAGCGCCTGCACGATGACCGGGAACTGCTGGCGCACACCGGGATGGGCGGCCAACTCCGACATCCGGACCAGCGAGCCGACGCGCAACGTGGCGGGCTGCAAGTCGATGTCGCGGTAGGGCAGCGCGTTGATGTCGACGACGGCGTCTGGACGCTCGACGGTCTCGCGCATCAAGTCGATCAGTGTGGTGCCGCCCGCGATGTAGCGGGCGCCGCGCCCGGCCGCCGCCAACGCGGCCGACTCGTCGGAGGCCTTGGTGAAGCTGAACGGGAACACGGCGGCCTACGCGTCGCGGGCCGCGTTCGCGACCGCGGTGACGATGTTGGTGTAGGCGCCGCACCGGCAGATGTTGCCGCTCATCCATTCGCGGATCTCGGCGGGGGATCCGGTGTGGCCCTCCTTGATACAGCCGATCCCGGACATGATCTGCCCGGACGTGCAGTAGCCGCACTGGAACGCGTCCTCGTCGATGAACGCCTGCTGGAGGGCATGCAGCCTGCCGTTGCGTTCCAGGCCCTCGATGGTGGTGATCTCCGCACCGTCGTGCATCACCGCGAGTGTCAGACAGGACACGACGCGCTGCCCGTTGACGTGAATCGTGCATGCGCCGCAGGCGCCCTGATCGCAGCCCTTCTTGGTGCCGGGCAGGTTCGCGCGCTCCCGCAACGTGTCGAGCAGCGACGAACGGTTGTCCACCTCGATCTCGCGGTCTTCCCCGTTGATGCGTAACCGCACCTTCGTCGTCGTGGCGGTGTTTGCCTGTTCGTCTTCACCACAACCTGCCAGCAACGGGGCCGTCGCCACCACGCCGCCGACCGCTATCGATGCTCCGACAAACGTTCTCCGGTTGAGTTCAACCACGTCGTCCAACGCTATGCAGGCATGCTGTGAATCAGCCAAAACGCATACCAAACACATATGTGCGCTGGTCTCAGGCTTCGCCCGCGAACGCTCCGATCCCGCGGTCCTCGGTGGTGTCGCCACGGGTCAGGTACCGGTACACCAGGAACCCGATCACCACCGCCGTCAACGCGGCCAGCAGCAGCAGGGACGCCAGCGCGTTGAGTGCAGGCGTCGGCGCGCCGCGCGCGGTGTTGTAGATCTTCACCGACACCGGCTCGGTGGCCGCGTCGCCGGACAGGTACCGCACCAGCACGAAGTCGTCGATGACGTCGGCGAACACCAGCACGGTGCTGGCGAAGATCGCGGGCATCAGCATCGGCAGGATGATCCGTCGCAGCGCACCGATGGCCGAAGCTCCGAGATCCATTGCCGCTTCCTCGTATTGCGGGCCGATGGTCGCCAACCGTGCCCGCACCAGCACCGCGGGGTAGGACACCTGGAAGGTGACCAGCCCGATCACCTGCGCGGTGGTGCCCAACTCGACGGGCAACGCGATCGTGGTGACCACGAACAGCAGCGCGACGGCCAGCAGCACCTCAGGCAACACGAACGAGATCAGCATCAGGAAGTTCGCCCCGGCGGGCAGCCTGCCCCGCCAGCGGTCGATGCCGATCGCGAACAGCACCCCCAGCGGGACAGTGATCAGCGTGGTGACCACACCCAGTTTGAGCGTCTGCAGCAGCGCGGTGTGCAACGCGTCGTTGTGCCAGACGGACAGTGTTTTGTCGCCCCAATACCACCGCAACGAAAAGCCCTGCCACGTCGTGCGGGACCGGCCGTTGTTGAACGAATACAGCACCGCGATGGCCACCGGCAGCAGCGACCACACCAGGTAACCGACGGTGATGCCGACCAGAAAACGCGGCGGCCGCCACGGATCGTTCCACCACGCGACAGGTGATTTCGCTCGGGCCATCAGACTGCCACCTCGTCACGGCGCGACGTCACCCGGAGGTAGTAGAGCATCGGCAGCAGCGCCACCAGGAACACGAGCATCACAAAGGCACCCGCCTGGCCGGTCCGCCCGGGCGCTTGCACACTGTCGTTGATCAGATTGCCGACCATCGCCGTCTTGGGTGAGGCCGACAGCATGTCGCTGGTGAAGTAGTCGCCGAGCATCGGCAGGCAGGTCAACAGCACCGCGGCCAGGATCGTCGGCCTGCACAACGGCAGCGTTACGCGCCAGAACGACGAAAACCGGTCTGCGCCAAGGTCACGCGACGCTTCGAGCACCGGCTGAGGCAGCCGATCGAGCCCGGCGTAGAGCGGAAGGATCATGTACGGCACGTATCCGTACACCAGGCCGAGTATCACCACCACCGGCTGGCCGGTCAGCCAGATCACGCCGACGTCGAACAGTCCACCGAAGGACAGCACCTTGTTCACGATGCCGTCGTTCTGAAGAAGGTTGACCCACGCGAACATTCGCATCATGTAGCTGATCCAGAACGGTGCGATCAGCAGCGCCAGCAGCAGACCCTTGCGCCTGCCAGACAACCGGGCCACGTAATAGGCGACCGGGAACGCGATCAGCAGACACAGGCAGCTGGCGGTCACCACGAACACCGCGGTGCGCAACAGCGCGGCGCCGAAGATGCCGTCGGCGCCGGCGATGTGGGTCAGCACAAACGTGAACTGCGTCGGGTTCCACTGCAACGGATTCCACACCGGGACGGGTGTGCGGAACAGCGGGTCGACCTGACCGAACACGATGCACAGCACCACGTACAGCGGGAAGACGAAACACAGCAGCAGCCAGATGATTCCGGGCGCGGCCAGCACCGGCCACAGCCCCCTGACGCGTTCGCGGCGCGGCGTGGCCGGCTGCGGTGGCGCCGCGATTACCGGAACGCCCACTGTGTTCAACCCCCGGTCGCTTCGCTCCTGCCCGCCGGACCGCTATGACCCGCCGGCCTTGAAGGTCTGCCAGACGTTGTGCCACGCGGCATCGTTGGCCGGGTCGAGTTCCAGCAGCCGGTATCCGGTGTCGAAGTACTCCGGCTTGACGATCGCGCTGCGCAGGTTCTCCGGGATGAACTCCTCGTGCACAAGGGAATCCGGAGTCAGCGAATTCTGCGGCGGCTGGTAACCGATCGCGGAGAAGTTCTCCTTGGCCACCTCGGGTTCGAGCATGTGATTGATGAACAGGTGCGCGAGCACCGGATTCTTGCCGCCCTTGAGCGTGACGAGCATGTCGTTGTCGACCATGCCCTTGCCGTCCGCGGGGAACCAGTACCGGAGGATCTCCGGGCCGGTACCCTCGGGCAGATACGACTGCGCGTTGATGATGTCGCCGGACCACATCTGCGCGAGTCCCAACTGCCCGGCGGGCAGCTCGCTGTACGCGGTGATGGTCACCTTTGGCGAGGTCGCCTTCGCTAGCGCCTGGAGCTGCTCGCCGACCATCTTGAGGTCGGCCTCCGACGACGTGTTGATATCCGTGATCCCTTGGCGCAGAAGCACCATCGCCATGGTGGTGTGCCAGTCGTCGAGCACCGCCGTCTTGCCCTTGTACTGCGGATCCCAGAACGCGTCGTAGGGATTCTTCAGTGCGCCGATATCGGCGGGCACCTGATCGGTGCGCCAGCCGATGCCCGTGGTGTAGATGGTGTAGGGCACCGTGTAGCGCCACTCCTGGTCATACCACGGGTTGGTGAAGCTGGGCCACACGTTCTTGATGTTGGGGATGTAGGAGTGGTTGAGCGGGCGCAAGAGCCCGCCGTTGACCAGTCGGCTGATCTCGGTGTAGTTCGCGTTGTAGATGTCGAAGTCGACGCCGCTGCGGAGTTTGGTGATCGCTTCGTCGCCGTCGTTGAAGGTGGAGACCTCGATTTTGGTCTGGTACTGGTCCTCGAACGCCTTGATCGCCTGCGGGCTGAGGTAGTCCGCATAGTTGTAGATCTTCAGCGTCGCGCCCTTCTCGGGAGCGAGGCCGTCGGCGATCGGCTTGTTGTCGTCGGGGATGGGCCACGTGACCGGTTTGTCGGGGGCCGCCAGCGTCATGGAGGGCGGCGAGGAGGACGGCGCGTTCTTGGAGCAGGCTTGCAGGAACGCGGCCAGAGTGGGTGCGCTCGCGGCGAGAATTGCGGCGCGGGCCAGGAATTGTCGTCGGCTGGTGGGCTCGGGCATTGCGGCCTCCCCGTTGCTTTCACGCCTTGTCGCTGGTAGGACTCAAGCATAGACTGAATGCTCAGTCAACCGCTCCCGAATCGAGGTTTGACCGTGTCTTCGTCGGTGGTTCAAGGCCAGGAAACCGACATCATCAACCAGCTGATCGCCGCCGAGGAACAGGTGTTTCTGCGCCGACAGCCACGCAGCACCGCGCTCATCGCGCAAGCCCGCGAACATCTGGCGGGCGGCGCGACGTCCAACTGGCAGATCGCCGAACCGCAGGCCGTGTGGATGAGCCACGGCGCAGGCTCCAAGGTCTACGACGTGGACGGCACCGAGTATGTCGACATGCACGGCGGCTACGGCGCTTCCATTGCCGGGCATGCCCATCCGGCCATCGTCGACGCGGTCAGCGACCGGGTTCGTCGCGGCACGCATTTCGCCCAGCCGACCGAGGACGCGATCTGGAACGCGAGCGAACTGGCCCGCCGGTTCGGTCTTCCGCTGTGGCGGTTCGCCAACTCGGGCACCGAAGCCACCATGGACGCAGTCCATCTCGCCCGCGCGCTGACTGGGCGCGATCTGATCATAAAGGTCGAGGGCTGCTATCACGGCCATCACGACTCGGTGCAGGTGTCCGTGCTACCCGAGGCCGACGAGATAGGCCCCCGCGACCATCCGATCGGCGTGCCGGGCAACTCCGGAATCGCCTCCGCCATACGCGATTTGGTGATCGTGGTGCCGTTCAACGACGCCGAGGCCGTGGCCAGAGCACTCGCCGAGCGCCGCGGCCGGGTGGCCGCCATGATCCTCGAACCGGTGATGATGAACGCGGGCATCATCCCGCCCGACGACGGGTATCTCGCGGCCATCCGCGACCTCGTGCATGCCGACGGTGCGCTGCTGATCTTCGACGAGGTGAAGACCGGGTTCACCACCGGCCCCGGCGGCGTCACCGGGCTGTCCGGCGTCGTGCCCGACATGGTCTGCCTGGCCACGGCGCTGGGTGGCGGCATCGCGGTGGCGGCGATCGGCGGCACCACCGCCGTGATGTCGGCGATCGCCGACGGCCGCTACGAACAGGTCGGCACATTCAACGGCAACCCGCTGGCGATGGCGGCCACCCGCGCCACCCTCACCGACGTGCTCACCCCCGACGCATACGCACACCTGGACCGCCTCGCCGACCGGCTGCGGGTGTCCCTGGAATCGGTGATCGCACAGCACGGCTTCGACTGGCATGTGGTGACCGTCGGCGCCAAGGGCTGCGTGACGTTCCGCCGCGAACGGGTGCGGGAATTTCGCGACTTCCTCGAGATCGACGCCCGACTCGGCCACTTGCACTGGCTGATGCAGCACAATGGCGGTGTGTTTCTCCCGCCGTGGGGGAAGGTGGAGCAATGGCTGTTGTCGGTTCAGCACGACGCGGACGACGTCGACAGATTCGCCGCGAACTTCGACCGGTTCGGGCAGGCGGTGGCGAACTGAACAGGACGATGCGCCGGTGACCGGCGGGCTGGGGGCACCTCCCACCCGCAGGGTTGGGGGAGAGCGAAGCGACCCGGGGAATAGATCGGGCGGCGCGATCCGGCTGCAGCAGCTGGCCAAGTCGTTCGACGGGGTCCCCGCCGTGACCGGCATCGACCTCGATATCCCAGGCGGACAGTTCTACTCGCTGCTCGGGCCGTCCGGGTGCGGCAAGACCACGACGCTGCGGATGATCGCGGGCTTCGAGAAACCGGACTCCGGCCGCATCGAACTCGACGGCCGCGACGTCGCGAACGATCCGCCGCACAAGCGTCCTGTCAACACGGTCTTCCAGACCTACGCGCTGTTCCCGTTCATGACGGTGTGGGACAACGTCGCGTTCGGGCTGAAATATCAGAAGGCGTCGCGCGACGAGACCAAGCGCCGCGTCGGTGAGGCGCTGGACCTGGTCCGGATGGCCGACTTCGCCAAACGCCGTCCCGCACAACTGTCCGGCGGCCAGCAGCAGCGCGTCGCGCTGGCCCGCGCACTGGTGCTGCGGCCCAAGGTGCTGCTGCTCGACGAGCCGCTCGGCGCGCTGGATGCGAAGCTACGCAAGCAACTTCAGCTGGAATTGCGGGCCGTGCAGCGCGAGGTCGGGATCACGTTCGTCTACGTGACCCACGACCAGGAAGAAGCGATGACGATGAGTGACCAGATCGCCGTGCTCGCCGAGGGCCGCGTCGAACAGGTCGGTCCTCCGCAGGTCATCTACTCCGCTCCGGCCACCACGTTCGTCGCTGGATTCATGGGTGCGGCAAACATATTCGACGCCGAGGTGCTGGAAACCGGCGACGGCACCGCGGTGTGCGCAGCGCTGAACACCCGACTGGCAGCGGCCGCCGACACGTCGACCGCACTGGGCGCGGCCGCGATCGTCATCCGGCCGGAACGCATCGCGTTGCAGCACCCCGGTGAGCCAATCGGCCCGGGGCGCAACGTAATTGGCGGTGTCGTGGCCGAAGTCGTTTATCAGGGCAACTGCACGCAGGTGCACGTCGACGTTTCAGGGCCCGCTCCGCTGATGGTCGAGGTGGCCAACCACGCGGGTCCCACCTCGGTGACACACGAACTCGGCGCCAGCGTCAACTGTGTGTGCACGCACGACGCGGTGCGGATACTGCACCGCAGTACCGCGGTCCCGGTGCCCGATCCGGTTGCCGACCAGGTCGACGCGCTCAGCCCCTCTTGACGGCTTTCGCCTTACCGTTCACCCGCTTCTTGGCCGGCGCCAAGTTCAGTTCCCGTTCGGCGAACCGCATCGCGATGTCGTAGGCCAGGTCGGAGTCGACCTCCGGGTCCTCCAGAGCCACCTGGATGGACAGCCCGTCGAGCAGCGCCGAGAATTCCAGCGCGAACATCCGCTTGTCCTTGGCGCTCAGACCCGAGGAGTCGAGCGCGTCGACGATCATCGTGCGCCAGCGGGCGTCGAGTTCCGCCCGGCCCGCCTTGATCTCGTCGTGCCGAAACGCCTGCGCCCACAGGTCGAACCACAACCCCCACGCGCCGGGGATCTCGCCGGAGCCTTCCGGCACACAGGTCCACTGGATCAGCAGCGAGAGTCGCTCCCGCAGCGACGGAACCTCGGCCAGCATCTGCTCGGCCGCCTCGTAAAACGATTCCTCCGAATACCGCAGCGCGTCGACGAGCAGACGGTCGCGAGTGCCGAAGTAGTAGATGACAAGTGCCGAGCTAACGCCTGCACGCTTGGCGACGTCGGCGATGCGGGTGTCTCCGAAACCACGCTCACAGATCAGCTCTGCTGCGGCACGGAGCATTTCGATGCGGCGAGCCTCGTTCTGCTCGGTGGCAGGAGCTGGATCGGCCATGGCGTCGTCGGTTCCCTCCTGTACAGCGCTGGTCTTGTCTGTAGCGTAACACTTCGTTAGATTGAACAGTCAGTCAGGACGGAAGCGGGGCTCTCATGTCGAACAACTACGACGCCCTCGTCATCGGCGGCGGCCACAACGGTTTGGTGTCTGCGGCGTACCTCGCCCGTTCGGGCGCGAGGACATTGGTGCTCGAGGGACGCAGCACGCTGGGCGGGGCCGCCACCACGGAATCCCCATGGGAGGACGCGCCGCACCTGCGGGTGACGCGGCTGTCCTACGTGATGAGCCTGATGCCGCCGACCATCGTGCGCGATCTCGACCTGCCCCGGCACGGCTACAAGGTGCACCCGATGGGTCCCTACTACCAGGCGTTCCCCGAGGGGGGTTCGCTGACGATCTACGAGGACGACCCCTCGCGCACTTACGAGCAACTGGCCAGGTGGTCGAAGAAGGACGCCGAGGCGTGGCCGAAGTGGAACGCCTGGCTCGAGGGCATCGCCGACGTGATGGGGCCCCTGCTGACCCAGGTGCCGCCCAACATCGGCTCACACCGCCCCGGGGATCTGCTCGACCTGGCCAAGCTGGCCTGGAGCCAGCGCGGCATCACCGTGCGCACCACCGCCGACGTCACCCGACTGCTCACCATGAGCATCGCCGACCTGCTCGACGACTGGTTCACGTCGCCTCAGATCAAGGGCGCACTTGCCGTCAACGGTGTGATCGGAACCTGGGCGGGGCCCTATGAGCCGGGCACCGCTTATGTGATGGCGCACCACTCGATCGGTGACGTCGGCGACGGCCAACTCGGCAGCTGGGGCTACCCGGAAGGCGGCATGGGTGCGGTCGCCGCGGCGATCGCCAAGGCTGCCCGCGGGTTCGGCGCCGAGATCCGCACCGACGCACGCGTCGCGCGGCTTCTGGTCCGCGACGGCCGGGTGCACGGTGCGGTACTCGACAACGGTGACGAGTTCCACGCGCCGCTGGTGGTCACCACGCTGCACCCGAAAACTGCTTTCCTGGACCATATTCCGCGCTCCGAGCTGCCCGAGGACTTCGTCGCCGACATCGAGCACTGGAAGACACGCAGTGGCGTCGTGAAGATCAACCTGGCGCTCGCTGAGTTGCCGAACTTCACCGCCGACCCCAGCGACGGGCTGGCCGAGCACCACACCGGGTCGGTGGAGATGGCGCCGACGATGGAGTTCATCGAGGCGGCGTTCCAGGACGCGCGCGCCGGCAGACCGGCGCTGATGCCGTTCAGCGACGGCGTCATCCCGACCACGCTGGACAAGACGCTGAATCCCGATGGCACACACATCATGTCGCTGTTCACCCAGTGGGTGCCCGCCGAGTGGAGCCAGGCGCCGCACACCGAGGAGTTGGACGCCTACGCCGACCGGCTCATCGATCTCTACGACCAGGTCGCACCGGGCTTCAAGTCGTCCATCACGCACCGCGACATCGTGGGACCGTACGAGATGGAACAGGAGTACGGGCTGATCGGCGGCAACATCTTCCACGGCGAGTTGTCGCTGGAGCAGCTGTTCCACATGCGGCCCGCCCCCGGTTACGCCGACTACCGGACACCGATTGCCGGTCTGTACAACGGAAGTTCGGGTACGCATGCCGGTGGCGGGGTGTGTGGCATCCCGGGCTGGCAGGCGGCGCGTGCGGCGCTGGCCGACAAGAAGCGGCGCTGGCGCCGATGACCGGACAGCGCCGGGCGGCAGTCGCTGCGATGCTCGGCGCGCGGTCCATTGCGGTGGTGGGCGCGAGCGCGCGCCAGGGCAGCTTCGGCGCGCGGATGGTGGCAGAAGCCCAACGCGGTTCAGCGCGGGTGCATTTGGTGAATCCGCGCTACGACGCCATCGGTGAGCTACCCTGCGTCGCTTCGCTGGCCGAGCTCGACGAACCGGTCGATGTCGTGCTGTTGGGGGTGCCCGACTCGGCGCTGGTGGAGCAGTTGGAGATCGCCGCGGCCACCGGCGCGCGGTCGGCGGTGCTGTTCGGGTCCGCGCACGGGTTGCGCGAGAAGGTCGCGGCGATCGCCTCCGCTGCGGGCATGGCGCTGTGCGGCGCTGGCTGCATGGGATTCGTCAACAACGCCAACGGAGTACGGGCCCTGGGGTATCTCGAGCCAGATCCGCCGCCCGCCGGCGGAATCGCGATGGTGACCCACTCGGGGTCGGCGTTCTCGACGCTGCTGCGGACGCGGCGCGGGTTCGGCTTCCGGCTCGCGGTGTCGTCCGGGCAGGAACTCGTGACCGACACCGCCGACTACGTCGACTATGCGCTCGACGATCCGGAGACGAAACTTGTTGCGCTGCTGATGGAGACACCGCGATCTGTGGCGCGGCTGCGGCGGGCCTTGCTGCGCGCCGCGGAACAAGAGGTGCCGGTGGTGATGCTCACTGTGGGCGGATCACCGCGGGGCCGGGCGATGGTGGCCGCGCATTCGGGTGCGCTGGCGGGCGAACACGCGGCGTGGCAAGCGTTCTGCGCGGCCACCGGCGCGGTGCACGTCGGTGATATGGCGGAGTTCACCGACACCTTGGAACTGTTCTCGGCGGGACGGCGGGCGCACGGCGGCGGGATCGCGACCGTGCACGACTCCGGGGCCGAACGGGCGCTGGTGGCCGACCTGGCCGACGAGCTGGGGGTGCCGTTCGCGGATCTGGCCGACGACACTGTGGCGACACTCGGTGCGATGCTCGACGACGGCCTCGCCGCGACCAATCCGCTCGACGTCTGGGGTACCGGCGCGGACACCCGCAACCTGTTCGGCTCGTGTCTGCGCGCGATGGCCGCTGATCCGGGTGTCGGCGCCACCGCGCTGGCCGTCGACCTCGTCACCGAATATGACGGCGACACGTCCTACGCCGACGCGGTGCTCGACGTCGCGAAGGCCACCGATGAGCCACTGGCGGTGCTGGCGTCGGTGTCGTCGGCCATCGACGCACCGACCGCACAATTGTTGCGCGACAACGGTATTCCGGTGTTGGAAGGTTTCCGCAGCGGCCTGTCGGGGCTCGGACATCTGGTGCGCTGGCCGCGGTGGCTCGACCAGCCTGCGGACCACGAGCCGCGGCCGCGGCCCCTGCCCGACGACCCGTTCGAATTGCTCGCGGCGTTCGGGGTGCCGGTGGTCGAGACGCGCACCGCCAACTCGATCGAGACGGTGACGGCGGCGGCCGAGGCCATCGGCTATCCGGTGGTGTTGAAAACCGCTGGGGCGCAGCACAAGAGCGACGTCGGCGGCGTGGCTCTCGACCTGACCGATACTGAGCAACTGGCCGCTGCCTACGCGGCGATGACGCGATCCCTCGGACCCGTCGTGACGGTACAGCCCATGGTCGCCGACGGCGTCGAGGTGTCGGTGGGCTTCGTGCGCGACGACGCGTTCGGCCCGCTGCTCGTGGTGGCGGCGGGAGGCACGCTGGTCGAATTGCTCGCCGACCGGGTGGTGGCGCTGCCGCCGGTGTCGCACGCGGGCGCACTGGCGTTGCTGGGCCGGCTGCGCATCCGGCCGCTGCTCGCCGGCTGGCGCGGCGCCCCGGCCGTCGACGTAGCTTCGCTGGCCGAGGTGATCGTGGGGTTCTCGCAGATGGCCGTCGAGTGCGGCGAGGTCGTGGACGCCGTGGAGGCCAACCCGGTGATCGCCTCTGAACACGGTGTTGTCGCAGTCGATGCCCTGGTCCAGATCCGTCGGGCAGAATCCTAGAGATGGCGTGGGATTTCTCGACCGAACCGGAATTTCAGAAGAAGCTCGACTGGGTCGAGGAGTTCTGCTCAGAAGAGGTCGAGCCGCTCGAGTACGTGTTCCCGTACGCCGTCCGCTCGCCGGATCCCCACGTCAAGGCCTATGTCCGCGGCCTGCAACAGCAGATCAAGGACCAGGGGCTGTGGGCGTTGTTCCTCGACAAGGACCTGGGCGGGCCCGGCTTCGGGCAGCTCAAACTGGCGCTGTTGAACGAGGTGATCGGGCGCTACCCTGGCGCGCCGCAGATGTTCGGCGCGGCCGCCCCCGACACCGGCAACATGGAGATGTTGGCCGCGTTCGGCACCGACGAGCAGAAGAAGCGCTGGCTGGAGCCGCTGCTCAATCAGGACATCTTCTCGGCGTACTCGATGACCGAACCGCAGGGCGGGTCCGACCCCAACCTGTTCAAGACCCACGCCGTACGCGACGGCGACGAGTGGGTGATCAACGGCGAGAAGTGGTTCACCTCAGCGGGTCGGGTCGCCGATATCCTGTTCGTGATGTGCACCAACGGCATGTTCGTGGTGCCGCGCCAGACCCCTGGGGTGGAGATCCAGCCGGAGCCCCGCAACCACAATCACATCATCTACCGCGATGTCAGGGTGCCGCTCGATCACCTCCTCGGTCCGGAGGACGGTGCGAAGACGTTGGCGCAGCGCCGACTCGGTGGCGGCCGCATCCATCACGCGATGCGCACCATCGCGCAGTGCAAGCTGGCGTTCGACATGATGTGCGAACGGGCGCTGTCCCGCGAATCGCACGGCAAGATCATCGGCGAGCATCAGATGGTGCAGGAGAAGATCGCCGACTCCTACGCCGCGATCCGGATGCTGCGCCTGCTGGTGCTCGAAACTGCTTGGAAGATCGACAATTCCAGTACGAAGGATGCCCGCACCGACATCGCGACCGTCAAGTTCACGATGGCCAAGGTGTTGCGGGACGTGTCGTTCAACGCGCTGCACATCCTCGGTTCGCTTGGCACCACCGACCTCACCCCGCTGCAGGCCATGTACGCCAGCGCGCCGACGATGGGTCTGGCCGACGGCGCCGACGAGGTGCACAAGGCCACCGTCGCGCGTCGGGTGTTGCGGGAATACCAACCGCAGGTGCATCCGTACTGGCCGTCGGAGTACATTCCCGCCAAACGTGAAGCGGCGTGGGCGAAGTTCGAGCAGAAGTTCGAGGAAGACCCGCAACTGCGCGCCTCGGCCGAGGCGTACAAAAAGTACTTCGCCAAGCGGCGCTAGGTGACCAAACTCCGGCGAGCAGACGCAAACTGTCCTAAAACACCGGCGTGTCGTGACATTTTGCGTCTGCTCGCGCAGGGTAGGGCGCAGCGCTACTGATGGTAGTGCGCGGCGGGGTCGGCCAGCAGTGGCGCGAACGCCGCCTCGGCGGCACCGATCATCAGGGTCTGCGTGCCCAGGCTGGCGGCCACGATGCGCACCTGCTCGTGCGGCACCCGCATCGAGTGGCGGGATACCGCGGTGTCGAGTGCCGCGGCGGCCTGTTCCGGGAACACCCGAAGGAACCCGCCGAGGACGACGAGATTCGGGTTGAGCAGGTTGATGGCGTTACCGAGCGCGATGCCGAGGTACTGCGCTTGGTGGGCAACGGTTTTCGCGGTTGTCTGGCTCACCTCGGTTTCGAGGCAGCCGATGCGTCCGCAATGACACGGTGCCGCGCCGCCGACGTAGGTGTGGCCGAGTTCGCCTGCATACCCCGCAGCGCCCTCCAGAAGTTCACCGGCCACCACGAACCCGGCGCCGATTCCGCTGGCGCCCCCGTTGACGTAGATCATGTGATGCGCGTCGGGGTGTCCACCGAAGATGTGTTCGGCGATGGCCCCGAGGTTGGCGTCGTTGGCCGCGAACACCGGCAGTTCCACTGCTGCGCAAAGCATTTGGCCCAACGCGACGTCGTGCCAGTCGAGGTTCGGCGCCAGCCTCACCACGGAGTCGGGGGCGTGGACGAGGCCGGGGACGGCAACCCCGACCGCCGTCACACGTCGCTTCTCGTCCAGCTTGCGTCGGATCCGGTCGACGGCTTTCGCCGTGATGGCCACGGTATCGCGGGCGCTGGGGATACCGTCGGTCGGATACCTGTCGACGCTGAGCACAGTGCCGCCCAACGCAACCAAACCTATTGTCACAGCGTCGGATTCGGGGTTGACCGCGATTGCCAGCGTGTCGGTCTGCGGTCGCACGATCGGGCTGGGTCTGCCGACTTGGCTGGCAGGAGCGGCCTGAGTCTCCTCGACAAGGCCGCCTGCGACCAGTTCCTCCACCAGGTCCTTCACTGTCGAACGGGCCAACCCTGTCCTGCGCGTCAGCTCTGACCGCGTCAGCGCGCGGCTGCGATGGACCAGGGTCAGCACGGCAGACAGGTTGCGGCGCCGGACGTCATCGGTATTGGTGCCGATCATCGCCGAACCTCCCTTGACAGTGACCCAGCGCACATCTTATGTTCGGACCCAGAACAAATCCAGTGCCAGGAGAGCGCCATGTCCGTCCTTGACTCGACCGTCGCTGCCAGCGGGGACCTCGCCCCGAAGCCGTCCGACAAGTTCTCGTTCGGCCTGTGGACCATCGGCTGGACCGCCAACGACCCGTTCGGGGTGGCCACCCGGCCCGCCCTGGATCCCGTCGAGGCGGTGGAGCGACTCGCCCAACTCGGCGCGTACGGGCTGACCTTCCATGACGACGATCTGTTCCCGTTCGGCAGCAGCGACGGAGAACGCCGCCGCGCCATCGACCGGTTGACGTCGGCCCTGCGCGCCAACGGGTTGGCCGTACCCATGGTGACCACCAATCTGTTCACCCATCCGGTGTTCAAGGACGGCGCCTTCACAAGCAATGACCGAGGCGTTCGCCGGTTCGCGTTGCGCAAGACGCTGCGCAACATCGACCTAGCCGCTGAACTCGGCGCGGAAACCTTCGTCATGTGGGGTGGTCGCGAGGGCAGCGAGTACGACAGCGCCAAGGACGTCCGGGCGGCCCTGGAACGCTACTCCGAAGCGCTGAACCTGTTGTGCGAGTACGTGCTCGACCAGAAGTACCCGCTGCGGTTCGCGATCGAGCCGAAACCCAACGAACCCCGTGGCGACATCCTGCTGCCCACCGCCGGGCACGCGCTGGCCTTCATCGACACGCTCGCCCACCCCGAGATGGTTGGCGTCAACCCCGAGACCGGACACGAGCAGATGTCCGGACTCAACTTCATGCACGGCATCAGCCAGGCGCTGTACTGCGGCAAGCTGTTCCACATCGACCTCAATGGCCAGCGCGGAATCAAGTTCGACCAGGATCTGGTGTTCGGTCACGGCGATCTGGTCAACGCTTTCTCGCTCGTCGACCTGTTGGAGAACGGCGGTGTCGACGGCGGGCCGAGCTACACCGGCCCGAGGCATTTCGACTACAAGCCCAGCCGCACCGAAGACGTCACCGGGGTGTGGGATTCGGCCGCCGCGAACATGCGGATGTATCTGTTGCTCAAGCAGCGGGCCGCTGCGTTCCGTGCCGACCCGGAGGTCGGCGAGGCACTCCGGGCGGCCCGTGTCGATGAATTGCGCACTCCGACACTGGCCGCGGGCGAAACGTATCGCGAACTGCTCGCCGACAGGTCGGCCTACGAACAGTTCGACGCCGAGTCCTACTTCGGCGCCAAGGGTTTCGGCTTCGTCCAGCTGCACCAACTGGCCGTCGAGCACCTGATGGGCGCGCGCTGATCGTGATAGCGCAACGATATGGACGTGACGCACGTCACCCGATAAGTTGTCCGAAACAACAAACAATGGTGGATGGATGGAAGGCGGTTCCATGAAACGAGTCAGCGGCCTGATGCTCGCCGTCGTCGTCGGAGCGGGCCTGATGCTCACCGCGTGCGGCGACAACGGCGGCGGTGGCGGTGCCGGCGGCGGTGCCAAGGCGCAGAAGATCGGCGTGATCCTGCCCGACACCAAGTCCTCCGTCCGCTGGGAGTCCAAGGACCGCCCCGAACTCGAGGCCGCGTTCAAGAAGGCAGGCGTGGCCTACACCATCCAGAACGCCGAGGGTTCCGCCGACAACATGGCGACCATCGCCGACGGCATGATCGCCGACGGCGTGACGGTGCTGGCGATCGTCAATCTCGACTCCGACAGCGGGGCATCCATTCAGCAGAAGGCGGCCAGCCAAGGCGTCAAGACCATCGACTACGACCGGCTGACGCTGGGTGGATCAGCCGATGCGTACGTCTCCTTCGACAACACCAAGGTCGGTGAACTGCAGGGCCAGGGACTGGTCGACTGCCTCGCGGGCAAACAGTCAAATGTGGTGTTCCTCAACGGCTCTCCCACCGACAACAACGCCACCCTGTTCACCGGCGGTGCGCACAGCGTCATCGACAAGGTGCCGACCGTGCGGATCGTGGGCGAGCAGGCGGTGCCCGACTGGGACAACGACAAGGCGGTCACGATCTTCGAGCAGATGTACACCGCCGCGGACGGCAAGGTGGACGGCGTCTATGCCGCCAACGACGGGCTGGCCGGATCGGTGATCTCGATCCTGCAGAAGAACGGGCGGGCCGGACAGGTGCCCGTCACCGGTCAGGACGCCACGGTCGAGGGACTGCAGAACATCCTCGCAGGCAACCAGTGCATGACCGTCTACAAGTCGGCCAAGGAGGAAGCGGCCGCACTGGCCGCCGCGGCCATCGCCCTGTCCAAGGGGGAACAGCCCAAGACCAACAGCACATCTCGTGACGACAAGGGCAACCGCGATGTGCCGTCGGTGCTGTTGACGCCGAAGTCGATCACCAAGGACACCGTCGACGTGGTCTTCAACGACGGGGGCCAAACCAAGGAAGACGTCTGCACCGGCCAGTTCGCGGCCGCGTGCAGTGCCGCGGGACTGTAGAGCAGTGTCCGAGCCGATCCTCGAACTACGCGGCGTCAACAAGAGTTTCGGCGTCGTGCATGTGCTGCACGACGTGGACTTCCAGGTGTATCCGGGTGAGGTCACCGCGCTGGTCGGCGACAACGGTGCGGGCAAGTCGACTCTGGTCAAGGCGATCGCGGGAATCTACCCCCTCGACACCGGGACCTACGTGTTCGAAGGCAACCCGGTCACGGTGCACGGACCCAACGACGTGTCGGCGCTCGGCATCGAGGTGGTGTACCAGGACCTGGCGTTGTGCGACAACCTCGACATCGTCTCCAACATGTTCCTGGGGCGCGAACTCAAACAACGGGGAGTGCTCGACGAGTCCAGGATGGAATCGCTGGCCCGCGAAGCACTTTCGTCGCTGTCGGTACGGACGGTGAAGTCCGTGCGCCAGCCGGTGTCCAGTTTGTCCGGCGGTCAGCGGCAGACGGTGGCGATCGCCAAATCGGTGCTGTGGAATGCCAAGGTCGTACTGCTCGACGAGCCCACCGCGGCGCTCGGCGTGGCGCAGACCCGGCAGGTGCTCGATCTGGTCCGCCGGCTCGCCGACCAGGGCGTCGGCGTGGTCTTCATCTCGCACAACCTGAACGACGTGTTCGAAGTGGCCGACCGGATATGCGCGCTCTACCTCGGCCGGGTGGCCGCTGAAGTGAAAGCCGCCGAGGTCAGCCACAGCCAGGTGGTGGAACTGATCACCGCAGGCCGCTCCGGTGACCTCGGCCTGGCGCAGGCCGAGGCCGCACAGTCGATGTGAGGACCGCCAAATGACAACTCTGAACGCGAAACTCGCCGACGCCGACTTCGCCGCCGACACCCGTGCCGACGAAACGTTTGCCGAGGCGGTGCGCAGTTATCTGCGGCGGGGGCGGGGCGGCGACATGGGTTCGTTGCCTGCGATCCTCGGCCTCGTCGTGCTGTTCGTCGTGTTCGGGCTCGCCAACGAGCGATTCACCTCGCCGCTCAACCTAGCCAACCTCGTCACCCAGGCCGGTTCGATCTGCGTGCTGGCAATGGGATTGGTGTTCGTGCTGTTGCTCGGCGACATCGACCTGTCCGCGGGGGTGGCGGGGGGTGTCTCGGCGTGCGTGATGGGCTTGACCATCGTCAACCTCGGCTGGTCGTGGTGGGCCGCGATGCTCGCGGGCATTCTGTGCGGTGCGCTGATCGGGCTGGCGATCGGCGTGCTGCGTGCCAAGTTGGGCATCCCGTCATTCGTCGTGACGCTGGCGTTTTTCCTTGGGCTGCAAGGCGTGACGTTGAAGCTCATCGGCGAGGGCGGATCGATCCGGGTGGACAACCCCGTCATCCGCGGCATCACGATCGACAACATGTCGGTCACGGCGGGTTGGTTGTTCGCCCTTCTCATCGTCGCCGGTTTCACGTGTTTGGAGTTGTATCGGCATCGCACCAAGGTGGCCCGAGGGCTGGTGCACCCGCCGTTCGGTGTGGTGATCGCGCGCATCGTCGGTGTGGCGGTGGTGGCCCTCGGGGTGGCCTACGTGCTGAACCTCAACCGCAGCGTGAACCCGAACATCGAGATCCGCGGCATCCCTTACGTTCTGCCGCTCGTCGGGGTGCTGCTGATCGTGTTGACGCTGGTGCTCAACCGCACCTCCTACGGTCGGCACATCTACGCGGTGGGCGGCAACGCGGAGGCCGCGCGGCGGGCCGGTATCAAAGTCGCCCGCATCAGGATGTCGGTCTTCGTGGTGTGCTCGTCGCTGGCGGCGGTCAGCGGCATCATCGCGGCGTCCTACGGCGGCAAGGTGTCAGCCTCGTCGGGTGGCGGCAACGTGTTGCTGTACGCCGTCGGCGCGGCGGTGATCGGCGGCACCAGCCTGTTCGGCGGTAAGGGCCGCGCCATCGACGCGGTGGTCGGCGGGGTGGTGGTGGCCACCATCGCCAACGGGCTCGGATTGCTGAACCAGGCGTCGTACATCAACTTCCTGGTCACCGGCGGGGTCTTGCTGCTCGCGGCGAGTGTGGACGCGATCTCCCGCAGGCGCCGATCGGCGACCGGCTTGTCCTAGTGCGCGGCCTTCTCCGGAAACGGCAGTGAAATCGGTTCTGGCGCAACGCGACTGTTGCCCTCTGCGTCGAAGCGGTCCAGCCCGAGGTCGGTGAGATCCAGCCACGTGCACTCACCGGTGGTGGTGAGGTCGGCAGCCACCTGTGCGACGGCGGGGCCCCACATCATGCCGTGACCGGCGGGGCTGGCCACCACGGTGCCGTCGACGGGACCGTCGTCGGTCAGCAGCGGGCCGAGGATCGGCAGATGGTCGGGGGTGTAGTCGATGGTGGCCGCCCACATCCGCCGAAGGCCCAAACCCTTGACGCCGGGCAGCAATTCCTCGATGCGGTCACGGGCCTTGAGGTAGTACACCTCGTCGAAGTCGGCGGCCACCCCCGGCGGCTCGTCGGGATTGCTCATCCCCCACAGTAGGCCGCCGGCTTCGCCTGGCCGCCAATAGATTCCGGAGGTGATGTCGAACACCATCGGCACGTCGTGCACGTCGAATGCGGACACGGGCGCGGTGACCACCACCTGGTGGCGGGTGCCGCCCGCGGGCACCCGCGCGCCCGCCGCCGCGCCGACATCGGCGAGCTTGGGCCCGCCGGTGAGCACCACGCGGTCGGTGTCGATAGGCACGTCGGAGGTGTCGACGCCGACCACGCGGCCGCCCGCGGTCCGCAGCCCGGTGAACCGGCACCGCTCCCGGACGTCGACGCGATGTGCGGTCAGCGCCGCGGTGTAGGCCAGCACATTGCGCGGCGCGTCGATGTAACCATCGCCCGGCGCGTAGGACGCGCCCAGCGTGACACCTGGTGCCAGACCGGTGTTTCGGTCGTCGATCTCGGCGCTGGACAGCCACTGCACCGTGAGGCCGAGTCGCTGTTGCAGCGCGATGCGGTCATGGGCCTGCGCGACCTCCGCGTTGGTGAAACACGGCATCAGGTAGCCCTGCGGCACGAAGCCGCAGTCCAGCGGGAAGCGGTCGCCGCTGGCGGCATAGAACTCCTGGCTACGAAGGCCGAGCTTGATCGCGGTCTCGGTGCCGCCCTGCGCGCGGACCATGCCCGCGGCCCGGCTGCTCGCGCCGTCACCCAACGTCGATTTCTCCAGTAGGACGACTCTTTCGACGCCGCTCTCGGCGAGCAGCACGGCCGTCCACGCGCCGACCGTTCCGCCGCCCACCACCACGACATCGGCGCTGCGGGAGCTGGTCATACCACGAAACGCTGGCATAGACTGAACGCTCAGTCAAGAGGCGGAGGCGCGGATGTATGGACTGACCGAGGACGACCTTCGGATCCGGAACACGGCGCGCGACTTCGTCGAGACGCTGATGCCGCACGAGGTGGAGGCCGAACTCGCCGAAGGGACTCTGCCCAAGGAGTTGACGGCCGAACATCAGGCCCGCGCCATCGAATTGGGCTTGTACGCAACGAATATGCCGACATCTGTCGGCGGTCCTGGTTGCACCGCCCTGCAACAGGTGCTCGTGCAGGAGCAGTGCGGGCGGGTGACCAATGGCCTCGGCTGGGTGATGGCCACCCCGCCGCAGTGGTGGGTGGGGGTGGCGACCGACTATCAGCGGGAGCGCTGGTTGCTGCCGTCGGTGCGGGGTGAGAAGCACGAGGCATATGCGATCACCGAGGAGTTCGCCGGTTCCGACGTGTCCGCGCTGCAGACGACCGCGCGGCGGGACGGCGACGAGTACGTGGTCAACGGTGTCAAATGGCACGTCACATCGTTCAATCTCGCCGATTACGTCTTCGTCGAAGCGGTGCTCGACAGTGGCGAGCACGTGCTGCTCGTGGTCGATCTCCCGTGGCCCGGGGTGGAAGTGGTTCGCACACCGCAGTATTCGCACAACATCGCCGACGAGCACCCGATCGTGGCGTTCAACGACGTCCGCGTGCCCGCAGTCAACCGCGTCGGGACCGAAGGTGATCCGATGACCTTCACCCAGGACTGGTTCCGGTTCGAGCGGATGATGGTGGCCGCGAGATGTGTTGGTGCCGCCCAACGTCTGCTGGACGAGGCCACCGCGTTCGCGCAGACGCGGGTGGTCGCTGGGCGACCGCTGGGCGAACACCAGTTGGTCGCCGGCATGCTGGCCGACAGCGCGACCGAGTTGTTCGCCGCCAGGACGATGCTCTACGAGGTGGCCCGGTCGATCGACGCGGGCCACGATCGCAAGACGGTGCACGGCCAGGCGTCGATGGCAAAGCTGTACTGCTCGGAGATGGCGGGCCGGGTGGCCGACCGTGCCGTGCAGATCTTCGGCGGCCGCGGCTACATGCGCGAGAACGTCGCCGAGCGGATGTTCCGCGAATTGCGGGTGGAGCGAATCTGGGAAGGGGCGAGCGAGATCCAGCGGATCATCGTCGGCCGTCAGCTGATGAATCGGGGGCCGGGGGCGCTGCTCGACGCCTGACGCGAGTAACCTTGATGCAGGTCGGGGTGACAATCGAAAGATCGCATCGGACCGGGCACACCATGTTGACAAAGCCACAAGTTGCTGTAGCGACCGTCGCCGCTGTTCTCGCCGTATCGGCAGGTTTACCACTGGGCCAATCGGCTACCGGTATGGGCGTCGGGGTCGCGGCCGCGTCGCCGTGCCCGCCGTTCCTTCCGTGTCAGGGACCACCGAAGCCACCCAAGCTGCCTGGCTTTGGTGGCGGTGGTGGCGGTCCAAAGGGGCCCAAGCTGCCTGACTTCGGTGGTGGTGGCGGGCCGAAGGGGCCCAAGCTGCCTGACTTCGGTGGTGGAGGCGGGCCGAAGGGGCCCAAGCTGCCTGACTTCGGTGGTGGAGGCGGGCCGAAGGGGCCCAAGCTGCCCGACTTCGGCGGTGGTGGCGGGCCGAAGGGTCCGAACCTGCCCGGCCTGGGTGGTGGCGGTCCGAAGGGTCCGAACCTGCCCGGCTTTGGTGGTGGGCCGAAAGGGGTGAAGCTGCCCGGGCCTGCCGACGTTCGGCATGCTTTCACAGTCGGCGGCCCACACGGCGCAGTAAACCTCAATGTGCCCGGCGCCCTTCGTATTCCAAAGAATCTGCGGCCAGATTTCCGGGTCCATGTGCCCGGGCTGGGCCGTCTCGGTCCGGACGCGCGCTTCGACGTGCGGTGGCCGGGTGGTCCTGCCGCACGGCTGCGTGGGGACTGGAAGGCCGGTTGGCCATGGCTGGCGCGACCACACGTCGACCTCGGTCCGAACTTCCGCTGGCTATGGCCGGGTCGGGTGCCTGGCGATTTCCGCAGGGGCTTCCACTGGCTGGCGTCGCCGAGGGATCTGCGCGTCGATTTCCGGGTAGGCCCTCTGCTCGACTTCAGCGCCGACTGGCGCGGACTGCGGCTGCGACTCGGCGTGCCGCCGTGGCACGGCGGGGTCGCGCCGTGGGGCCTCGGGCCTGCGCCGTGGGGCTGGGGCCCGCCGCCGCCGCCGAATTGGGCAGGCTGGATCCCGCCGCCGTGGGGTCCAGCCCCGGCGCCGTTCGACTACTGGGGCATCACCGTGATCCCGGTGTGGGATCCGTATTTCCAGCAGTGGGGCTTCTGGGAATTCGGCATCTGGGTGCCGTTGCCCGGCCAGTAGCTACCACTGGACGCCGAGCGCCTGGCAGATCGCCAACGGTCCGCCGTAGGCGACGATGCTGTCGGTCCACGCGGCCTCGTCGTACTTCGTCCCGGGGCCGGGACGGACGCTGGCCACGAACAACTGCATGTCGTCGATGTAGCGTTGCAGCGACCGCGTCAACAGTCGCGGCGGATTGGCGTTCGCATCCAACACCTGCTGCGTGCGCCGCGCCCAATCCTGGGTGTCGGTAACGAATTTGGGCAGCGCTGCATCCTGCTCCGGTGACCCCGGCTGGCCTGTCGCAAGAAACGCGTTGCTGCGGTCGTCGTTCTCCTTCATCAGCGGGGCAATGGCCTCGCACAGCTTGCGATCCGCGTCGGGATTCGGTGCTTGCTGATTGGGAGATGCCGCGGGCGGCGCAGGCGGTGGTGGTGGCGGTTCTTTGTTCAACGCGATGATCGCGACGATCAAAGCAGCGATGGCAACGAGGATGGCCAGTACCGCTGGAAGGGTTCCGGCAATCCCGCGTCTGCCCGGCTGCGCCGGCGGGCCGTATGTGCTCATGGCCTCCAGGTTAGGACGGGCGGTACCCACTGAAGTGGACCAGTGTCTCTTTGACTGCTGCAGTGAACGCAGTGCTCGGGAGGTAACCGGTCACGACCATCCGCATTTGTCCGCCGTAGGTGGTGACACCGATGACATGGTCGTCGATCTGAGATTGCAGAATCGGCCCCCACACCGTCGTCGGCCTGATCGGTCCGCAGACGTCGAGCTCTTGCACGCCGAGATTGGTGATCAACAAGTCGAACGGAAACGCCTCGGTGAAAAGCTGTTCTGCGACCGCGGATTCCGCGTCAACGGTCATCGCCTGCTCGATCGCCGCCGAGACCTCCGCAACGCCGGAAGCAGATCTCGCGATCGTGAGGTCGCCGGTCACCGCCCTGGCCTGATCCCAGAACGCGGTGCCGTCCCAGGGTGTCATCCCCGTCACCGTGCACACGAAATAGTCCGCGCAATCTCCGACACCGCCGAGCAGCGGCCGAGTGTTGATCGGACTCAGCGTGCGGACGAACTGCGTGCCGAACATCTTCGCGTGCGCGCGCGAAGCCGCGGCCACCAGCGCGGCATGCACGGTGGTCCGCTCGGCTCGACACCGCTGCAGCAAGCGGGCGGTCTGGTTGGTGTCCAACGTCGCGGTTCGGACATCGGGGTGGGTGCCGTCGAACGGCCTGATCGAAGCGGGCTGCGCCATGCGCGGATCACGGCTGTCACCGGCCGCTGGGGTCTCGCTGTAGGGAACGGTGCAGGCGACCAACTCTTCCATCGACGGCGGCACGTCGCGGCGCGCCAACGGTTGTCCGTTGAGCGCTTTGACGAGGTCGTTCATCACCGTGACCGACGAAATGCCGTCAGCGGTGGTGTGGTCGAACGTCAGCAGAATCGTCGAACCGGTTCGATGGTTGATGAGCACGGCCCTCATCAGCGGAGCAATGGACCGGTCGAATTTGTGTGCCAACTCCGCGGCCGCGAAAGACGCCCAGGAACACTCACTTTCGTGCACCGTCAGGTCGATCGGTGCCACGGACTCGGCGCGATACAACCCGAGTCGGCAGCCGGGGCGGTCTTCGACGTGTACCGACAACAGCGGATGACTTGCCTGGACGGCCGCCAGCGCCGTGCGCACCTGCGTCTCGGTGAGTCTCACGTCGAATTCGGCGGCCTGGCCGAAGTGCGCTGCATTGCGTTCTGCGTAACGGTAGAACAGCCGTTCCAGTGCGTCGACGGACCGAACGAACTGGGTCGTCGCTTGGTCATTCATGCGTGTGGCTGCGCGTGTCGGAGCAGGCATCGAAACCTCCTGGAGTCTGAACTTTTCCGCGGTCAAAAGACCCGACGATTCAGACCCGGTTTCTCCTCGCCATTGAGTCCTACATCACAGGCGATAGGTTTCACTGGCGAAGGCGTACTGCACCTTTCCTGAGTCCCAGCAACCGCATGCCGTGGTACACCACCAGAGCGGCGATGGATCCCAACGCGATGCCGGTGAACGTGAGTTCGCCTGCTTGCCACGTGAAATCAGCGATGCCGATGATCAGCGGGATGGCCGCCGTCATCTGGTTCAGCGGCTTGGAGAAGTCGACGTCGTTGGTCAGCCAAATCCGAACGCCCAGCACACCGACCAACCCGTACAGCACCACCGTGGCGCCGCCCAGCACGCCCGGCGGAATCGCGGAGATCGCCGCACCCACCTTGGGACACAAGGACAATGCGATGGCCACCGCAGCGGCGATCCAGTACGCAGCCGTCGAGTACACCCGCGTCGCCGCCATCACCCCGATGTTTTCCGCGTAGGTGGTGGTGGCCGACCCGCCGCCGAACCCGGCCAACGTCGTCGCGACCCCGTCGGCCGCCAGCGCGCGTCCCATCACCGGGTCCACGTCGGTGTCCGTCATCTGGCCCACCGATTTCACGTGCCCGATGTTCTCGGCGACCAACGCAATGACGGCGGGCAGGAACATCGGCAGCACCGCGATCGTGAACGTGGGGGTCTGGAATTCCGGCAGCCCGAGCCACGGTGCGGCCTTGATCGCCGAGGTGTCGACTTCGCCGAGGATCAGCGCGAGCACATACCCCGCGACGACGGCGAGGAAGATCGCCAGCCTACCGATGATGCCGCGGAAGAACGCCAACGTGCCGACGAGCAGCACCAGCGTGACCATGCCAACCAACGGGCCCTTCTCGAAATTCGACTTCGCGGCGGGCGCCAGGTTGAAACCGATCAGCGCGACGATCGCGCCCGTCACCACCGGCGGCAGCGTGACGTCGATCCAGTGGGTGCCGACCAGATGCACGACCGCGCCGATGATGATGAGGACGACGCCGACCGCGACGAGGCCGCCAAGGGCGCTGCCTGTCCCGTTGGATGCGACCGCGGCCGTCACCGGGGCGATCACCGAGAAACTCGAGCCGAGGTAGCTGGGCAACCGATTTCCGGTGATCAGCAGGAACAACACAGTGCCGACGCCGGAGAACAACAGCGTGGTGGCGGGCGGGAAACCGGTCAGCACCGGGACCAGGAACGTGGCACCGAACATCGCCACCACATGCTGCGCGCCGATGCCGATCGTGCGCGCCCAGCTCAGCCTCTCGTGGGGCGCAACGACGAAGTCATCGTCGGACTGTGTCTCGACGTGTTTCCATGTCAGCGGGATCACGATGAGTATCTTGCCTGGCCTGACGCAGTTCCGCGGCTATCAAAGGGACTGGCTGCGCGGTGACGTGGTGGCGGGCCTCACCGTCGCGGCGTACCTCGTCCCGCAGGTGATGGCGTACGCGACCGTCGCGGGCCTGCCGCCGGTGGTCGGGTTGTGGGCCGCCCTGGTGCCGCTGGCCGTGTACGCGGTGCTCGGTTCGTCGCGGCAACTGTCCGTCGGCCCCGAGTCGACGACCGCGTTGATGACCGCGACCGCGCTCGGACCGCTGGCGGCGGGCGATCCCGGGCGTTACGCGGCACTGGCCGCTGCGGTCACGCTCCTGGTCGGCGCAATCTGCTTCATCGGCGGGCTGGTTCGGCTCGGGATGCTCGCGGAGCTGCTGTCGCGACCCGTGCTGGTCGGCTACATGACCGGGGTCGCGGCCATCATGATCGGCAGCCAACTGGGCAAGGTCACCGGGATCTCGGTCGAAGGTGATGAATTCGTCGATCAGGTCCGGTCATTCGCGGCGGTCCTGGATCAGGTGCACTGGCCGACGCTGGCGTTGTCGGCGGCGGTGCTGGTGGTGCTGCTGGCGCTCGACCGGCTGGTGCCACGCCTGCCGGGGCCGCTGATCGGGATTCTGCTTGCGACGGCCGTGGTGGCCGCATTCTCGTTGGACAGCAACGGGATCAAGGTGATCGGCGACATTCCCGGCGGCCTGCCGACGCCCAGCGTGCCGGGTGTCCCGCTGGCCGACATGACGACCCTGCTGCTACCGGCGGTGGGCATCGCGATCGTCGCGTTCTCCGACAACGTGTTGACCGCACGCACGTTCGCGGCCAGGCACAACCAGCGTATCGACGCCAACGCGGAGCTCCGTGCGCTCGGCGTCTGCAACGTGGGTACCGGTCTGATGCATGGCTTTCCGGTCAGTTCGAGTGGCAGCCGCACCGCGCTCGGCGACGCGCTCGGCAGCCGGACCCAGCTGTACTCGGTGGTCACGCTCGTCTTCGTGGTCATCGTGATGCTGGCGGGCCGCGGTGTGCTGTCGCACTTCCCGATGGCTGCGCTGGGGGCATTGGTGGTCTATGCCGCGCTGCGACTCGTCGATGTACCGGAATTCAAGCGGCTGGCGCGGTTTCGCCGCAGCGAGTTGGTGCTGGCGCTGGCCACCACGGTGTCGGTGTTGCTGTTCGGCGTTCTCTACGGCGTGCTCGTCGCAATTGCGCTGTCGATCCTGGACCTGCTGCGCCGGGTGGCGCGGCCGCATGACGCGATCCTCGGCTTCGTGCCCGGCGTGGCGGGCATGCACGACATCGACGACTATCCCGCCGCCAAGCCGGTGCCCGGCCTTGTGGTGTATCGCTACGACGCACCGCTGTTCTTCGCCAACGCGGAAAACTTCCGCGAGCGGGCGCTGGCCGCAGTCGACGACAGTCCCGTTCCCGTCGAATGGTTCGTGCTCAACGCCGAGGCCAACGTGGAAGTCGACCTCACCGCGCTCGACGTCCTGGACCAGTTGCGCGCCGAGTTCGCAAGTCGCGGCATCGTCTTCGCGATGGCCAGGGTGAAGCAGGACCTGCGCGACGCCCTCGACGCCGCAGGATTGGTCGACCGAATCGGCGAGGATCGTATCTTCATGACCCTGCCGACCGCCGTCGAGGCCTACCGCAATCGCCGGACGCCGTAAGTGAGCGCACCGAGCGCAACGACGGCCGCACCTACCAGCACCGACGACGGCGGCAACAGCACAGCCAACACCAAGCAACCGACCAGCCCAAGCACGGGAATGACCTTGCGGCCCAGGGTAAACGCCGACGCATTCGCGATCGCGTAATACAACAGCACCGCGAACGACGAGAACCCGATCGCCCCACGCACATCCGCCAGCGCCGCCACCACTGCGACCACGAGTCCGACCACCACCTCCGCGCGATGCGGCGTGTCGAACCGGGGATGTACGGCGGCGAGCGCGCGTGGCAAGTGACGATCGCGGGCCATCGCCAGCGTCGTCCGCGAAACACCGAGAATCAACGCAAGCAGTGAGCCGAGAGCGGCCACCGCCGCACCGGCCCGCACCACAGGTTCCATCGCGGGGAACCCGGCCGCCCGCACCGCGTCCGCCAACGGTGCGGCCGCCGAAGCCAATGCGGCGCTGCCCAATTCGCTCAGCAACGCGACGGCGACTACCGCGTAGATCACCAATGTGATGCCCAATGCGACGGGGATGGCCCTGGGAATGGTGCGGGCCGGATCGCGCACCTCTTCGCCGAGCGTCGCGATCCTGGCGTAACCGGCGAACGCGAAGAACAACAATCCCGCCGCCTGCAACACGCCACGCACGGTCACGTCGTCGCCAAGAGCCAACCGTGAGGCCTCCACGTCGCCGAAGCCGAGCACGACGACGACCACCGCGGCCAGCACCGCAAGCACCAGCGCCACGATCACGCGGGTCAGCAACGCCGACTTCTGGATGCCTGCGTAGTTGACCGCGGTCAACGCCACCACGGCGGCCACCGCGACCGCGTGCGCATAGTCCGGCCACACGTAGTACCCGACGGTCAGTGCCATCGCCGCGCACGAGGCGGTCTTGCCGACGACGAAGCTCCAGCCCGCGGTGTATCCCCAGAATTCGCCGAGACGCTCACGCCCGTAGACGTAGGTGCCGCCGGACTCCGGATACAACGCCGCCAACCGTGCCGACGCCGTCGCATTGCAGTAGGCGACGACGGCCGCGACAGCAAGCCCGATCAGCAGACCCGAGCCTGCGGCCGCCGCGGCGGGTGCCAGTGCGACGAAGATGCCTGCGCCCACCATCGAACCCAATCCGATGGTCACCGCGTCGAAGGTGCCGAGCCGACGGCGCAGCGCAGGGCCGTCCGGCGTGCTCACGTCACGATGCTATTTCATCAAGCTGACTCTTCCCCGAAGACGGTCTCCCGGCCCCACACCGTGGCCGCGACCGCGACGACGATCACGAGCACTATCCCGCCGACCACCACCAACGGGATCGTCCACAGCCGTCGCAGCATCAGAGCGGTCTCGCACTGGTCGACATAGTCGTGCTGGCCGGCCGCGGCGGCCTGACTCAGATCCGACACGTAGCCCGTTCCGCACTTGATCTGAAACCCGTACTGGTCGAAGGCATCCAAGAAGACGGGAAAGTTCAGCGCCAGCAGTCCGACGCCGATCAAGGCGAGGCAAACGACGCCGATGTAGAACGCTCGGTGATGGTAGTGGTGCATGGGTTCCCCGTTCAAGTCATACAAATGTCGGCGAACAGCAGCACCGGCCACGACACGATCGACCCGAGGTAAGACACCACCAGGTCGATGCCGGCCATGTGTTGGAGATGCGCCGTATGCGTGCTCGACCAGACCACCCCGACGATCAGGTACGGAACACCGACAACCACGGCGATGATGATCAGCTGAGCTATCGTCACCTGGAATGCCAACAGTCGTCGCACAGTGTCGAGCACGCCACTATGTTAATGTCCATTCTTGACGTACGCGACGAATTTCTCGTGATACTCCAACTGAACTGGGCATGTTATGTATGCATGCCGTCCGTTATGGTGGTGGCCATGGCGCGCAGCAGGCCCACCCGCGTCGAGGGCGTCCGGCGCAGGCCGAAGGATCGCAAGGCGCAGATCGCGCGTGCGTCGGCCGAGGCGTTCAGCGCGCTCGGCTACCACGGCGTCAGCATGGAGACCATAGCCGCCAGGGTGGGCATCTCCGCCGCGGCGTTGTACCGCCACTACACGGGCAAGTACGAACTCTTCCGCGACGCGGTGCTCAACCTCGGCCAGCAGTTGGTCGACTGCACAGCATTCGCCGACGAGGACGACAGCGATGCCGAGGTGACGCTGCGGCGTCTGGTGTCGGCGCTGATCGACACCGCAATGGCCAACCGCGAGTCCGGCGGGCTGTACCGCTGGGAGGCCCGCTATCTACGCGGTGACGACCAAGCCAGCCTGTTCGCGCAGATGCGCACCGTCCATCATCGGATTCAGCGGCCGCTGACGGCAATTCGACCGGATCTGACGTCGCGACAGCGTTGGACGTTGTCCACGGCGGCGCTTTCGGTGATCGGCAGCATCGTGGACCACCGCGCCAAGTTGCCCGCCATCCAGGTGCGCGCGTTGCTGGCCGATCTCGCCGACACCGTGCTCGCGGCAGAACTGCCGGACGTCGACGACGCCGTCGCCGAACCGCGTCAGCAGGTGCCCGCAACCGCCGAGGTGTCGAAATACGAAGCGCTGCTCAACGAATCGATGCGGTTGTTCAACCTCAAGGGGTACCGCGACACCAGCATGGAGGACATCGCGGCCGCGGTCGGGATGCCCGCGTCCGGCATCTACCGGTACTTCTCGGGCAAGAGCGACATCCTCGCGGCGGCGTTCCGCCGGGCCGCGGACCGGTTGTCGGCGGAGCTGTCCGAAATCGTCGGCAGCACACCGGAACCCGCAGAGGCGTTGACGGCGGTCATCGACGCCTTCGTGGTGAGGTCCTTCGACGGTCCTGAACTCGACTACGTGTACTACACCGAGCGGCTCAACATGACCCAGGGCGACCAGAAGATCTTGCGTAACCTGCAGCGCGCCAATGTCGAGTCCTGGGTTGACCTCGTGGTGGCAGTGCGACCCGATTGGACGCCTGGCCAGGCGCGGTTCGCGGTGCACGCCGCGATGTCGCTGGTGATCGACCTGGGCCGGTTGATGCAGTACGAGAATTCAGCGCCTGTCCGCGCAGTCGTGGAACGGCTACTGGACCTGACGCTGCTCGGTCGTCACCGGTTGCGTACTGCGTTGCCCGCCAAGTAGGCCAGGTATCCGAGGGTGCCGACGGCCGCCAGCGGACGCGTCTTCGCCGAACTCAGGCCAAGCCCGAGCGCCGTCTCGACACCGCCGTGTAAGTAGACGCGCTGGCGGGTGTTGCGCGGAAACGCCGAGCGCGTGATCCCGTCGAACAACTGCGGGCTGGTGAAGTGGGACAGCCCGACGCCTGCGACCGCCAGTCCGGCGAACTTGGCCAGACGCGAACTACTCTTCGGCACTGCTATCCTCTCGAGTCAGGCGAGCTTGTAGTCGCTCAACGGGAAATCCGACGCTTCTTTGATCGCCCTGCTCGTCGACATGGGGCGCAGCAGCGTGGGCTCGCCCTGCGGGTTGAAGTAGTACGACCGCGACGATGCGCAGTTGCCGATCGTCCACAGCGAATCGCCGAGCAGTTCGGTCATCCGGTCGCGGTATCTGGTGTTGGCCTCTTCGGTCACCTCGAACGTGGTGGCGTTGCGCCGCTTGAGTTCGCCGAACAGTCGATCCATGTGCCGCATCTGGTATTCCATCGTGTTGAAGAAGTTCAAGCCGAGGAATGCGAACGGGCTGGCGAGGCTGAGGTAGTTCGGGAAGTAGGGCATGGTCATACCCTGGTAGGCCTGGAATTTGGTCTCGCGCCACCACTTTCCGAGGTTGCGGCCCTCCCTGCCGATGACCTCGATGGCGGGGAAGTTGGCGTCCCACAGATCGAATCCGGTGGCCAGCACCAGCGTGTCGATGACCGTCTTGGTGCCGTCGGCGTTGACGATGCCGTCGGCCTCGATGCGGGTGATGCCGTCGGTCTGCAGGTGCACGTTGGGTTTGGTGAACGCGCGGTAGTAGCCGTTGGAGAATGTCGGCCGCTTGCAACCGAAGTCGTAATCCGGGGTGAGCCGCCTGCGCAGTTCCTTGTCGCGGATCGAAGCGAAGCGGTGGATCTTCGACAGGTCCGCCGCGGCGATGTTGAGCCGCCGGAAGTACCGGTGGTGAATGATCGCGGTGTTGATCATGAACTCGTAGATCGAGTCGGTCACCCACCGAATAGCGCGCTGGGTCAACGGGACTCGCGCGAACAGCCGCTTGGCGCGTTCGCCGAACCGGATGTCGATCTTGGGCACCACCCAGATCGGTGTGCGCTGGTAGACGGTGAGGTCGGCGACCCGCTTCGCCAGTTCCGGAATGAGCTGGACGGCGGTGGCGCCGGTGCCGATGACGGCCACCCTGCGGCCCTCGAGCGGATAGCTGTCGTCCCATGCGGTGGTGTGGATGACCTTGCCCGCGAACTCCGTCACGCCGGGAATGTCGGGGACCTTCGGTTGGGACAGGAAGCCCGTCGCGGTGATCAGGAAACGCGTTGACAGCACGTCACCGTCGGCGAGGGTGACCTTCCAGACGCCGGCCTCCTCGTCCCAGCGGGCGCCCTCGACGACCGTGTTGAACCGCATGTGTTTGCGGATGTCGAACTTGTCCGCGACGTCGTCGGCGTACTGCTTGATCTCCGCGCCGGTGGAGAACAGCCGCGACCAGTTCGGGTTGGGCTCGAAGAAATACGAGTAGGTGGTGGTCGGGACGTCAACGGCCAAGCCGGGATACCGGTTGACGTGCCACGTGCCGCCGAGGTCGTCCTCGCGATCCAGGATCACGAAGTTGTGGTAACCCATCCGCTTGAGCTGGATGCCCGCGCCGATGCCGCCGAAGCCGGCTCCCACAATGACCGCGTCGTAGAGCTCCGAAGTCATGCTGCAGACGGTACCTCAGGTACCGGAAACTTTGCCGACCGGCTCAGCCCTTGAGCGATCCGGTTCGCGGTGGATCCAACGTCGCCACGCACGTCACCGCCCGGTCGCCCTGCGCCCAGGTCTCGGCGGTCGGGTACAGCACGTACATCTGCACCGAGTCGTCGACGAGTGCCTGCGGCGAGTAGGTGGCCAGAGCGGGTTCGCATTTGTTCTGGAACTCCTCGATGGCCGACTGGCCGGGGAAGTCGCCTTCGGGCATCTGCAACACCGCGAACACCTCGCCGGCGTGTGTTTCCTCGCAGCCGACGGTGTCTACGGTAAGCACCCGCATGCTGTCCGGGATCTCCTTGAGGCAGTCCCCGACCTTCACGTCGGTCGCGGTGACCGTGCCCTTCCACACCGTCAGCGCCAGGGTCAGTCCGATGATCAGCCCGATCACCCAGAGGCCGGACAGCACCAGACCGGCGATCGCCAAACCGCGGCCGCCCTGGCCCTGTTTGGCCTTCTTCAGCCCGACGATGCCGCAGACGACGCTGATCAGGACGCCGCCGATCACACCGAAGATCAGCGAGACGATCGCCCACCAGTTCGTCTGCTGGGCAGGCGGCGCAGGGTAGTAGCCGCGGCGGCGGATACGGGCCGGGGACAGGCTGGCCGTACGGTCCCGGTGGCGGCGGGTAATTGCCCGGCGGTGTGGTCACGGGCTGACAGTAACGTCAATCGCGCAGCGATGACGACCGTTCATGCTTGGACATTGCGACGCAGACGACGCCGCTGTTGGTGTTTGCCCATGCGACTTCGAACACCGGGCCGTCCGGCGAATCCGGCGCGTAGCTGAAGAACTTCGACCCACAGTCGGCGGGGCGCGCATCGGGTGGCGTCAGCACCGCGAACACCTCACCGTAATGTGGCCGGTCGCAACGTACTCGTTTCACCAAGGTCGGTAGCTGGTCGTCGTAGCTGTCCTTGACGCAGTCACCGGTGACGAGATCCGCCGCGCGCACCGATTTCCCTTGTGCGGAAACGGCATACGCGATGACCGACGTGATGGCGGCAATCCACAGCGTCGAGATGACCAGCGCCGCGATGGCAAGTCCGCGCCCGCGCTGGTGGCGTCCGCGCATCTGCACCAGGGCGACGATCGCGAAGATCACGGACAGGATGGTGCCGCCCAGTATGCCGACGACGAACGCGGCGATGGCCCACCCGTTGGTTCCGCCACGCCGATTCGGGTCGGGCGGCGGGGCGGTCACGCAAGTAACCGTAGCGCCGCGTCGACCGCCAGCACCGGCACGTCGAGCGTCTTGGAGCCGAGGTCATGGCGGGCGCCGGTGACTTCGACGATCTCGGTGGCGGCGCCGATGAGGGCGGCGGCCGGGCGGAGTTCGTCGATGGTGCCGAAGGGATCCGCGGTGCCGTGGGTGAACACCGTCGGCACCGTGATGGCGGGTAGGTGCTCGGTGCGCGCCCGTTCCGGCTTACCGGGTGGATGCAGCGGATAGGAGAAGAGTGTCAGCACGTCGACGGCGGCCGCCTGATCGGCCACGACCATCGACGTCATCCGGCCGCCGTAGGAATGACCGCCCGCGATGACCGGTCCCTTGGTCAGCGTGCGGGCCAGCGTGACGGCCTCGACGACGCCCGCCTGGTCGGTGGTCGCCGAACCCGAGGGCGGCCCCTTCGGCCTGCGCCGCCGGTACGGCAGGTTGTAGCGGATGGCCAGCCAGCCGCGACCGGCCCATTCGTCGCAGATCTTGACCAGTAGCGGTGACTCGCGACTGCCCCCGGCCCCGTGGGTGAGGACGACTACTCCTTTGGCTTTGCCTTTGGGTTCGTGCGCGATGCCTGCGATCTGGTCGAGGGTCATTGCTCCAGTCTGAACAACGCCGAAACGGGGCCGTGACCGTGGCCCAACGGGTATGCGGCCCGCAGGCATTCGGTGACCCAGCGTTTCCCGAAATCGACGGCATCGGGCACGGTGTACCCGTGGGCGAGCGCGCTGGCGACGGCGGCGGCCAGAGTGTCGCCTGCGCCGTGGTCGTTGCCGGTGTCGATGCGGGTGGTGTCGAACTCGTAGAAGTCGGTGCCGTCGAACAACAGGTCTGGACTGTGCGTCGATGCGCGCAGATGCCCGCCCTTGACCAGCACCCACTGCGGGCCGAGCGCGTGCAGGGCGCGAGCGGCGCCGCGTTGGCTGGAGGAGTCGATGACGTCTATATCTACCAGCAGGCGGACCTCGTCGAGGTTAGGTGTCACCAGTGTGGCGAGCGGAAACAGTTGTGTTTTAAGGGAACTCAGCGCACTGGGGTGCAGCAGCGGGTCGCCGTGCATCGACGCGCACACCGGGTCGACCACCAACGGCACCGTGCCAGCCAGGCCCTGGGCGCGCCAGGTGTCGGCGATGACGTCGATGATCGCCGACGATGCCAGCATGCCGGTCTTGGCGGCCTGCACGCCGATGTCCTCGGCGACGGCGGTGATCTGCCCGGCGATCACCTCGAGCGGTATCTCGTGAAAACCTTTGACGCCGACCGAGTTCTGCACGGTCACCGCTGTCATGGCGACCAGGCCGTGCATGCCGAGCATCGCGAAGGTGCGCAGGTCGGCCTGGATGCCTGCGCCGCCGCCGGAGTCGGATCCGGCGATGGTCATCACCCGAAGTGGCGTTTGGCCCGGCGGCGTCAGCGGCAAGAAGGTCATGTCGCCAAGGGTAGGTAGATCTGGTTGCCGTGGTCGGCGAATTCCTTGGACTTCTCGGCCATCGCGTCGCGAATGTCCTGGGTGATGCGCATCGAGCAGAACTTCGGCCCGCACATGGAGCAGAAGTGCGCGGTCTTGGCGGGCTCGGCGGGCAGGGTTTCGTCGTGGTATTCGCGGGCGGTGTCGGGATCCAGGGACAGCGCGAACTGGTCGTGCCAGCGGAACTCGAAGCGTGCCTTGGACAATGCGTCGTCACGCTCCTGTGCCCGCGGATGCTGTTTGGCGAGATCGGCTGCGTGCGCGGCGATCTTGTAGGCGATCACCCCGTCCTTGACGTCCTTGCGGTCGGGAAGGCCGAGGTGTTCCTTGGGGGTGACGTAGCACAGCATGGCGGTGCCTGCCTGCGCGATGATCGCCGCGCCGATCGCGCTGGTGATGTGGTCGTAGGCGGGGGCGATGTCGGTGGCCAGCGGGCCCAGCGTGTAGAAGGGCGCCTCTTCGCACAGCTCCTCTTCGAGCCGGACGTTTTCGACGATCTTGTGCAGCGGGATGTGGCCGGGGCCTTCGATCATCACCTGCACGCCATGGGCTTTCGCGATCTTGGTGAGTTCACCCAGGGTGCGCAGTTCGGCGAACTGCGCCTCGTCGTTGGCGTCGGCGATCGAGCCCGGACGCAGGCCGTCACCGAGGGAGAAGGTCACGTCGTAGCGGGCCAGGATCTCGCACAACTCGGCGAAGTTGGTGTAGAGGAACGACTCGGTGTGGTGGGCGAGCATCCAGGCGGCCATGATCGAGCCGCCTCTGCTGACGATGCCGGTGACCCGCTTGACGGTGAGCGGGATGTAGCGCAGCAGCACGCCGGCGTGCACGGTCATGTAGTCGACACCCTGCTCGCATTGCTCAATCACGGTGTCGCGGTACATCTCCCACGTGAGTTGAGTGGGATCGCCGTTGACCTTTTCCAGTGCCTGATAGATCGGCACGGTGCCGACCGGCACCGGCGAGTTGCGCAGGATCCACTCGCGCGTCTCGTGGATGTTGCGGCCGGTGGACAGGTCCATGATGGTGTCGGCGCCCCAGCGGGTGGCCCAGACCATCTTGTCGACTTCCTCGGCGATGGAGCTGGTGACGGCCGAATTGCCAATGTTCGCATTGACTTTCACCGCGAATGCTTTGCCGATGATCATCGGCTCGCTCTCCGGGTGCTTGTGGTTGGCGGGGATCACCGCGCGACCGGCGGCCACCTCGTCGCGAACCAGTTCGGCGGGCATGCCCTCGCGGGCGGCGATGAACGCCATCTCCGCGGTGATCTCGCCGTTGCGGGCGCGCTGCAACTGCGTGCCCCTGTCACTGACCACACCGGGCCGTGAAGGCAGGCCCCTGTGCAGGTCGATCTCCGCGTGCGGATCTGTGTACGGCCCCGAGGTGTCGTACAGGTCGAAGTGCTCACCGTTGGTCAGGTGCACCCGTCGAAAGGGAACCCCGTCGACGTAGATCTTGGTGCTGCCCATGATGGGGCCGGTGGTGACAGACGGATTGACAACAGCGCTAACCATTTCATCTCCCTACGCCGGCATTACCCGGTCAGGTTCGTACGGTCGACGGCACCATTCAGCCGTCCTCTCAGCGCACTCGGCGTGCGCTCCCGTGTGTGGACAGTATGCAGGCTAGCGCAGGGGCCTGAGATCCGCGCAGCGGGAATACGAATTGCCCGCAGTTCCTTTGTATAGCTAATATATGTGTTTTGTGGCTTGTTAGCTGGCATGGATACGTGAGCAAAGTAGATGACGACCGAAATCGATATGACCAAAACTCCAGGCGTCGAGGACGTCGACACTGCGCAAGCCGTCACGGCCGACCGGCGCCGCCGGATGGACCACGACCACCCGTTCTACAAGTGGATTGTGTTGTCCAACACCACCTTGGGCATGCTGCTGGCCTCGATCAACGCGTCGATCGTGCTGATCTCGCTGCCCGCGATCTTCCGTGGCATCGGGCTGAATCCGCTGGCCCCTGCCAACGTCAGTTACCTGCTGTGGATGCTGATGGGCTATCTGGTGGTGACCGCCGTCCTGGTGGTCTTCTTCGGCCGCCTGGGCGACATGTTCGGCCGGGTCCGCATCTACAACCTCGGGTTTGCCGTGTTCACCATCGCGGCGATCGCGCTGTCGTTCGATCCGTTCCACATGGGTCCGGGAGCACTGTGGCTGATCGGCTGGCGGGTCGTCCAGGGCGTGGGTGGCGCGATGCTGATGGCGTCGTCGGCGGCGATCCTGACCGACGCTTTCCCGGCGCGCCAGCGCGGTATGGCGTTGGGGGTGAACATGGTGGCCGCGGTCGCAGGGTCGTTCCTTGGCCTGCTGATCGGCGGTGTGCTCTCGGAGATCCACTGGCAGGCCATCTTCTGGGTGGGCGTGCCGATCGGGGTGCTCGGAACCGTCTGGAGTTATCGGTCGCTGAAGGAGCTGGGTGTGCGGACGCCGGGCCGACTCGACTGGGCGGGCACCCTGACGTTCGGGATCGGGCTGACGGTGCTGCTGACCGGCATCACGTACGGCATCCAGCCGTACGGGGACTCGACGACCGGGTGGACCAACCCGTGGGTGCTCGGCGCGATTGTTCTCGGCGTGCTGCTGCTGGTCGCGTTCTGTCTGATCGAGCTGCGGGTGCCGCAGCCGATGGTGGACATCCGGCTGTTCCGGTCCGCGTCGTTCGGGATGGGCAACCTCGCGGGGTTGATGTCGTCGGTGGGCCGCGGCGGTCTGCAATTCATGTTGATCATCTGGCTGCAGGGCATCTGGCTTCCGTTGCACGGCTACAGCTTTGAGTCGACCCCGCTGTGGGCGGGCATCTATCTGTTGCCGGCGACGTTCGGCTTCCTGATCGCGGCGCCGATGGCCGGTTCGCTGGCGGACCGCTATGGAGCGCGAGTTTTCACGGTCGGCGGCATGGTGCTGATGGCGGCTTCGTTCATCGCGCTGGTGTTGATCCCTGTCGACTTCAACTACTGGGTGTTCGCGATCCTGGTCTTCCTGAATGGCCTCGGCGGTGGCATCTTCACTGCGCCCAATACGGCGGCGATCATGTCGAGCGTGCCTGCGGCGCAGCGCGGTGCGGCATCGGGTGTGCGGGCGACGTTCTTCAATGCCGGCTCGTCGCTGTCGATCGGAATCTTCTTCTCGCTGATGATCGTCGGGCTGGCGAACACGTTGCCGTCGGCGATGAGCGCCGGCCTGCAGCAGCAGGGGGTATCGGCGACGGTGGCGCATGAGGTCGCGAACCTGCCGCCGGTCGGCAGCTTGTTCGCGGCGTTCCTCGGCTACAACCCGATGGCCGAGTTGTTGGCGCCGTCGGGCGCGTTGCATCACCCCGGCGTGCATGCCGATGTGCTGACGGGGCAGACGTTCTTCCCGCATCTGATCACCGAACCGTTCCACTCGGGTCTGGTCGTGGTGTTCAGCGCCGCCGCGGTGATGATGGTGATCGGCGCGATCGCGTCGCTCTTCAATCCGGGTCGGTATGCGGACGAGCCGGGGGCTGATAACGAGGCGTGACGCGAGGACCATCGCGGTGGCCATAGGGTCATAAGACCCTGCTGGGGAAGCGTCGCTCCCCTTTAGTCTCCGCTCATGGCAGCGGCGCCTGTTGTGGAGAAAGTGTCGGGCACGCGGAAGATCGAGGGTCGTGCACCGTCGGTCGCGCGCATGATCGTGGACCGGGTCAAGGCAACGCCGCGTGACGAAGCCTTCCGGTTCCCAATGGATCACACGTGGCGGAGCGTCACGTGGCAGGAAGTCGGCGACAGGGTTGAGCGGATCGCCGCAGGCCTGGTTGCGGTGGGAGTTGCGCCCGAGGACAGGGTCGCCCTCGCGTCGTCAACGCGGTACGAGTGGGTTCTCGTCGACTTTGCGATCATGTGCGCGGGTGCGGCCACCACCACGGTCTACCCGACGACCAACGCAACCGATGTCGCCTACATAGTCGGCAATTCGGGCAGCCGCGTCGTCGTCGCCGAGGACCAAGGCCAAGTCGACAAGTTGCGCGAGCATCGGTCCGAACTCCCCGATGTGACCAACGTCGTCATCATCGACGGGCAGGGCGACGGCGATTGGGTGATCACGCTCGACGACCTCGAGGAGCGTGGCCGACGACTACTCGCCGAATCGCCCAGCGTCGTCGACGACCGCATCGCCGAAATCGGACCCCAGCGGCTGGCCAGCGTCATCTACACCTCGGGCACGACCGGTAGGCCGAAGGGGGTCCGGCTGACCCACTCGGCGTGGACGTATACCGCCGCCGCCATCGATGCCCTGGACGTGCTTGGACCGGACGACCTGAATTTTCTTTGGTTGCCGCTGGCACACGCGTTCGGGAAGGTGATGCTGGCGTTGCCGTTGTTGATCGGCTTTCCGACGGCCATCGACGGTCGGGTGGACCGCATCGTCGAAAATCTCGCGTCCCTCCATCCGACCGTGATGGGAGCGGCGCCGCGCATCTTCGAGAAGGCGCACGCGCGCATTCTGGCGACGATCGACCAAGAGAGCGAACTCAAGAAGCGAATCTTCCACTGGGCGATCGGCGTCGGGCTCGAGATGTCTCGCGCCAGGCAAGCCGGGCGGAAGCCGTCGCGGCGACTGACCGCGCAGCACAAGCTCGCCGACAAACTGGTGTTCTCGACCATCCGTAAGCGATTCGGTGGTCGGTTGCGGTTCTTCGTGTCGGCGGCGGCAGCTCTTGACCGCGACGTCGCCCAGTGGTTCGACGCGGTCGGCATCGTCGTGTTGGAGGGCTACGGGCTTACCGAGACGGCAGCGGCCTCATTCATCAACCGGCCCGACGCGTACAGGTTCGGCACCGTCGGGTGGCCGTTCCCCGGCACTGAGGTGAAGATCGCCGCGGACGGTGAAATCCTTCTCCGCGGGCCGGGAGTGATGACGGGTTATCACGATCTGCCCGAGGCCACTGCGGAGGCGCTCGACGCGGACGGTTGGTTCCACACCGGTGACATCGGAGAGCTCGACGCCGACGGATTCCTGCGGATCACCGACCGCAAGAAAGACATGTTCAAGACATCGCAGGGCAAATATGTGGCCCCGTCGCTGATCTCCGCGTCATTCAAGGGAATCTGCCCGTATGCAGGCGAGTTCATCGTGATCGGTGAGGGCAGGCCTTACTGCGTCGGGTTGGTGAGTCTGGACGGCGAGGCGATCAACGATTGGGCGGCGAGAAACGGCCTTGCCGGGAAATCGTTCGCCGAGATCGCGCGCGACGACAACACCCGCGAGCTGATCGGCGGCTACGTCGACATGCTCAACGCCCAACTCAACAGGTGGGAACAGATCAAGAAGTTCGCCATCATCGACCGCGAACTGACCGTCGAGGCAGGCGACCTGACGCCGAGCCTGAAGCTCAAGCGCAACGTCGTCGTCAAGAACTTCAGCGATGAGGTTTCCGCGCTGTACGCCTGAAAGAGCCGTGTAACGCCGCACACATTTGGGGTACCCGGCCCACATGACTACCGGAGTAGACGGCAGACCGCCCGAGGTGCGCAGGCAGGCGCGCGAACACGCCGACGAAGCGCGCCGTCGGATGGACGCGCGGCGCCGCCAGCAGGACGAAGGGCTGGTCGGCTGGCTGAACGAGCGCGCCGGGGAGTGGGAGCTGAGTGGTCCCTACGAGGCCACCATGCAGCGACAGAAGTACTTCTGGAACTTCCTCGTCGACCATTGGTTCCGAATGGAATTCGACGGCTGGGAGAACCTGCCGGACCCGCCGGTGCTGTTGGTCGGCATCCACTCGGGTGCGCCGTTCGTATGGGATGCGTGGACGGTCGGCGTGCAGTGGTGGCGGCGGTTCGGCCAAGATCGGGTCCTGCATGGCACGGCACACGACGTGCTGATGGCCATGCCGCTGATCGGACGCTACTTCCGCGCGATGGGCGTGCTGCCTGCCGCTCCCGACTCGATGGCGACCGCTCTGGCGGAAGGCCGCGACGTCGCGGTGTGGCCCGGTGGAGAGGTCGACTCATTACGGCCGTGGACCGAACGCGATCGCGCAAACCTTGCCGGCCGCAAGGGGTTTGTGAAGATGGCGATCCGCGCGGGAGTACCGATCGTGCCGATCGCGACCGTCGGCGGTGCGGATGCGATGCCGGTGCTGATTCGCGGCGATCAGCTTTCGCACACGCTTCGACTGGACAAGCTGTTGCGGCTCAAGGTTTTTCCGATCGCGGCGTCACTGCCGTGGGGGATCGCGCCCGCCGCGCTGCCACAGTTCCCGCTGCCCGCGAAGATCCGGACACGGCTGATGCCTGCCGTCGAACTCGACCACGACCCCGACCGCGCCGACGACGACGAGTACCTCGAGCAGAAGTACTGGGAGGTCCAGGACAGTATTCAGCACGGGATGGATGCGCTGGCGCGTAAGCGCGCACTACCGCTGTTCGGGTGACGGTGCGGGCAACAGCGCGCCACGCAGGAAGAAGCTGTCCAGTTTTCGCACGATGATGGCTCCCGGAGGGCAATTGGGCTGCGAGCACCAGGTTGTCGTCGGCAACCTCGTCGGCCGCCTCGGCCGGCCAGCCGGCGTCCGCCAGGCGCCGACACCTCGGCGGTGGTACGGGCGAACCCGGTGATCATCGACCACCCCGGATCCGGATCCGCAGCCTCAGCCTCGCCGGTGCGCAGCGCCAACAGTGCTGCGATCGCCGCACACCGGCGGGCCATCAACACCGACTCGTCCCGCACAGTGTCCTCGATCGCGGCGACCAAACCCCCCGCCGAACTATCGAACATAGGTTCGACACTGCCACACGACTACGACACGCGTTGACTCTCCAGATATGCGCGCGAAAAGGTGATTCGTTGCCTCATCGAAAATGCGCGCGTACGCCCAATGGAACGGTTTGACGTTGGCAGGGCGCAGAGCAATCACGCTTGCGACAGCGCCGATTTAAGCCAACTCCACCAGCACCGGAGCATGATCGCTCGGCGCCTTGCCTTTGCGTTCCTCGCGGACGATCTCGGCATGCGTCACGCGCTGCGCCAGCGCAGGCGATCCGAGGATGAAGTCGATGCGCATGCCGCGGTTCTTCGGGAAACGCAACTGCGTGTAATCCCAGTAGGTGTACACGGCAGGCCCCGGCGTGAACGGGCGAACCACATCGGCATACCGCGCGTCGACGATCGACTGAAACGCCGCGCGTTCGGACCGCGTGACGTGGGTGCTGTTGGCGTAGAACTCCGGGCTCCAGACATCCTCGTCCGTGGGCGCGATGTTCCAGTCGCCGACGAGTGCGATCTGCGACGACGGATCCTCGGTCAGCCACCCGTGTGCGGTATCACGAAGCGCCGCAAGCCATTCCAACTTGTAGTCGTAGTGCGGCGAGCCGACGAACCGGCCGTTGGGCACATACAGGCTCCACACTCGCACGCCGTCGCAGGTTGCCCCGAGCGCGCGAGCTTCCGCGGCGGCCTCGACATCGGGTTTGTCACTCCACGTCGGCTGGCCCTCGAAGCCCACCTGCACGTCGTCGATTCCGACCCGCGACGCGATGGCCACGCCGTTCCACTGGTTGAAGCCGCAATGCACGACCTCGTAGCCCGCGGCAAGAAACGGCATGACAGGGAATTGCTCGTCGGAGCACTTGGTCTCCTGCATCGCCAGCACGTCGACGTCACCGCGCTCCAACCAATCGGTGACCCGGTCAACGCGGGCGCGGATCGAATTGACGTTCCACGTGGCCAGCCGCATGGCCTACAGGCTACGGGCGTCCAGATAGCGCGACCGGTGGTGAACGGTGAAGCCCATCGACTCGTACAGCCGGATCGCCGTGGTGTTGTCCGTCAGCACCTGCACGTAAGCCCGCGTCGCGCCACGTTCGCCACCCCACGCCAGCAACCCCGCACACAAATCGCGCGCCAGCCCCCGCCGCCGCGCCTGCGGCACCACGTGCACGGCGGAAAGCCCCACCCAGCGTGTGCCGTCGGGCGCGGTCGTCACCGCGGCCCTGCCCACGGCCGCGCCCGCGATGGCGCCGAACGCCACCTCGCCGTCGACGACGGCGGTCAGCACATCGACCGGGACCTCGCGCCGGTACAGCCGCAGCCACTCGTCATCCGGCGCATCCGCGATGTCCACAGCAGCGGCCGCAACAGCCAACTCGCCTGCCATGACCAGGTTTTCGCCATCCGTCGGCACTGCCGGTGGGACGCGCAGCAGCCGATCCGGCGCGGCCGCCAACGGCGGCAGCCCACGCGCCGCATACCAGTCGACGATCGCGCCGACCGCGCCAACTGAAAAGTCCAGCGGGACAGCCGAATTCGCACGTCGAGTGCTGCCGTGCCCGAATCGCAGCAGCCAGCCGTCGACCCACTCGTGCTCCGCGCCAGGCCACGCCAGCGCGGCGGCGTGCTCGAGGTTTCGGATGTCCCCGGTCCGCACCGGTGCCGCCGCAAGGGTTTTCATTGTCACGACATCTGCGGCCGCGACGGAAACCACGTCGCCGCGTTTGGTGCGTACCGACAAGATCTCACCAACCGACACCAGGTGTCCGATCACGTCGGTCAACGGCGGCGTCGACCCGGCGGGCAGTCGGTAGCGCACAACGACGCGATCACCGACTTCGGCCACGGCTCAGTGACCGAACGGATCCGGGTCCTCGCCCGGCATCCACGTCAGCCCGGGCACACCCCAACCGTGCGACTTGACCGCCCGCTTCGCGCTGCGCGCGTGCCTGCCGACCAGCCTGTCCAGGTACAGGAAGCCGTCCAGATGGCCGGTCTCGTGTTGCAGCATCCGTGCGAACAGGTCGGTGCCTTCCAGCGTGATCGGCGTGCCGTCGGCGTCCAGGCCGGTTACCCGCGCCCAGTCGGCGCGCCCGGTCGGGAACGACTCGCCGGGCACCGACAGGCAGCCTTCGTCGTCGTTGTCGGGGTCCGGCATGGTCTCGGGAACCTCGGACGTCTCGAGGACCGGGTTGACCACGACACCGCGTCGCCGCGCCGTGCGGCCACGCTCGTCGGCGCAGTCGTAGACGAACACCCGCTTGGCGACACCGATCTGATTCGCCGCCAGTCCGACGCCGTTGGCGGCGTCCATCGTGTCGTACAGATCCTTGATCAAGTCGGCGAGATCCGCCGGCAGCGAACCGTCGTCGGCGACGGGCACCGGTTCGGTCGCAGTGTGCAAGACGGGATCTCCGACTATGACGATGGGTCTGACAGCCACGGGGGAAGCTTAAGTCGGCAATGCTTCTAGCCCGACTCGCGGGTCTGGGTAACGCTTGCGCCTGCGATCCCGTGATTGAATGTTCGCCGACACGTCAGCTATGTCATTTCGATTGTGGGGAAGGGTCCAGGGGCAATATGGACGGCGCGATCGCGCGGACTGAGCAATCCGGGGATGACTCTGAACTCACCGATGGGCTGACCAGACGCGAGCACGACATCCTGGCGTTCGAGCGCCAGTGGTGGAAGTACGCGGGTTCCAAAGAAGACGCCATCAAGGAACTCTTCTCGATGTCGGCCACCCGGTACTACCAGGTGCTCAACGCGTTGGTGGACCGCCCCGAGGCGTTGGCGGCGGACCCGATGCTGGTCAAGCGGTTGCGCCGGATGCGGGCCAGCCGGCAGAAGGCCCGCGCGGCTCGTCGGCTGGGCTTCGACGTCACCTGAGGTTTTCGGGCCAGTACGGCTCTCTCGATAGAGTGGGCGGCAATGAATCAGCGAAACTCGTCCGGGCTGCCGCTGCGCGCCATGGTGATGGTGTTGCTCTTCCTCGGCGTGGTGTTCCTGCTGGTCGGGTTCCAGGCGATGGGCTCCGACGACTCGGACAACGACCAGTCGTCCGCGATCGCCACCACCATCAGCAGCACCCCGTCGACCACGTCGCCCTCACCGAAGGCCGCGCCTGCGAAGGCCGACGTGCGCGTCTACAACATCTCGTCGACCGAGGGCGCCGCCGAGAACACCGCCAACCGGCTGCGCGAAGCAGGCTGGAACGTCACCGAGACCGGCAACCTGGAGCTGCCGGAGATCTCGGCCACCACCGTGTTCTTCAGTGACGCGCCGGGCGAGCGCGAAGCCGCCGACGAAGTGGGCAAGCTGCTCGACGCGCCGGTGCAACCGCGGGTTCCCGAGCTGACGGAGCAACCGCCGGGCGTGGTCGTGGCGGTCACCGGCTAGGCTCTTGCGCATGCTGAAGACCGTCGCTGCCGCTGCCTTCTTCGCCGTTCCCCTCGTCGCACTGACCGCGTGCAGCCCGAACGAACCCATCGCCACTCAACCCGGCACCACACCGTCGGTGTGGACCGGTTCACCGTCGCCGTCCCCATCGCCCACTGAGGCCGGGGGCGGACATGGCGCCCAGGGGCAGGCCGCCGCCAGTGGTGAGAAGCTCACCGCACAGCTGAAGGCGGCCGACGGCACCACGGTGGCCACCGCCGACATCGAGTTCGCGGGTGGCTTCGCGACCATCACGGTCGAGACCACCACACCCGGCAAGCTGGCCCCGGGCTTCCACGGTCTGCACATCCACTCGGTCGGCAAGTGCGAAGCCAATTCCGTGGCGCCGACCGGCGGTGCGCCCGGTGACTTCAACTCCGCCGGTGGACATTTCCAGAAGGCGGGACACACCGGTCATCCCGCGAGCGGCGACCTGACGTCGCTTCAGGTTCGCGCGGACGGCACCGCGAAGCTGGTGACAACGACCGACGCGTTCACCGCCGAGGATCTGCTCGGCGGCGCGAAGACCGCGATCATCATCCACGAAAAGGCGGACAACTTCGCCAACATCCCCGCGGAGCGCTACCAGCAGGTGAACGGCGCGCCGCCGCCAGACGAGACCACCATGGCCACCGGCGACGCCGGAAAGCGCGTGGCTTGCGGTGTCATCGGCACCGGCTAGCCACCCAGGCCACATAGATTTCGCCGGCTCACCCCGGCCGACTCTCGGCGTCGAGTGGGAGTTCGCGTTGGTCGACGCCGAGACCCGCGACGTCAGCAATGAGGCCGCGGAGGTGATCGTCGAACTCGGCGAGAACAATCCGCATGTCCACAAGGAACTGCTGCGCAACACCGTCGAGGTCGTCACGGGCATCTGCGATTCGGTGCCTGAGGCGATGGACGATCTGCGGTCGACATTGCGGGCCGCACGCAAAATCGTCCGCGGCCGCGGGATGGAATTGTTCTGCGCGGGCACCCATCCCTTTGCGAAGTGGTCGCCGGGCAGCCTCACCGACGCACCGCGCTACGCCGAGTTGATCAAGCGCACGCAGTGGTGGGGCCGCCAGATGCTGATCTGGGGTGTGCACGTCCATGTGGGCATCTCGTCGGCGCACAAGGTGATGGCGATCAACACGTCGTTGCTCAACCACTATCCGCACCTGCTGGCGCTGTCGGCCTCGTCACCGTTCTGGGACGGCGAGGACACCGGCTACGCCTCCAACCGCGCGATGATGTTCCAGCAGTTGCCCACCGCCGGTCTGCCGTTCCATTTCCAGACCTGGGCGGAGTGGGAAGGGTTCGTCTACGACCAGAAGAAGACCGGCATCATCGACCACATGAACGAAATCCGCTGGGACATCCGGCCGTCGCCCCACAAGGGCACGGTCGAGGTGCGGATCTTCGACGGGGTGTCGAACATTCGCGAACTCTCGGCGCTGGTCGCGCTGACGCACTGCCTGATCGTCGACCTCGACCACCGTCTGGACGCCGGTGAGCGCCTGCCCACCATGCCGCCGTGGCATGTGCAGGAGAACAAGTGGCGCGCGGCGCGTTACGGTCTGGACGCCGTCATCATTCAGGACGCCGAGAGCAACGAGCGCCTGGTGACAGAGGATCTCGACGAACTGCTCAACCGGCTCGAACCGGTTGCCAAGTCGTTGAAGTGCGCCGACGAACTCGCCGGGGTGTCCGACATCTACCGCTCCGGGGGTTCCTATCAGCGTCAGCGCCGGGTCGCCGAGGAGCACGACGGTGATCTGCGCGCTGTCGTCGACGCTCTGGTTGCGGAGCTGGACATCTAGCCGTGCTCGTCACGCCGATGTTCCCGCTGGAGGTGGCGATGCTGCCCGGCGAGGAGCTGCCGCTGCGGATCTTCGAACCTCGCTATACCGCAATGGTTTCGGATTGCCTCGGCGCCGACGACCCATCGTTCGGCGTCGTGTTGATCTCGGCGGGCCGCGAGGTCGGCGGCGGCGACACCCGCAGCGATGTCGGCGCGATGGCGCACATCACCGAATGCGCCGATTTCGGCGACGGCCGCTACCGGCTGGGCTGCCTGATGGCCGAGCGGATCCGGGTCCTCGAGTGGCATCCCGACAATCCGTATCCCCGTGCGGCCGTGGAATTCTGGCCCGATCAGCCCGGCCCGCCCGTCGACGTCGACGCGATCCGCGACATCGAGGACCGGATGGTCGCGCTGTTCGAGCGGATCGCGAGGGCCCGCGGCGCCGAGGTCGATCCGAGGGACATCGTGGCCGGCGCCGACGATTCCGGAGACACCGCAATGTGGTTGTACGCGTTGGCTTCCCGCGTGCCGATGGGGCAGGCCGACCGCTATGCCGTGCTGGCCGCACCCACGGTCGCCGAGCGCGTGGTGGCGCTTCGCGACGCAGTGGACACCGTCACGGCGATGGTCGAGTTCCAGCTGTCCGAGTAGTCAGCTGAGCCGATGGCCCTCGATGAACACGCTGCGCGGAATGGTGGCTTCGTCCTGATCCGGTCCGCAGCGGCCGTACCGGGTCATCAGATCGCCCGCCTCGACCGTGGAAACCTCCCAGCCGTGCTCGCTGAGCCAGTCGGCCACATCCGTGCGGTCCTCGACGTACCACAGATCCTGAACATCGGGTTCGGAGCGTTCCGCCTCACCGGCCTCCTCGCGTAACCGGCGCATCTGTTCCCGACGGGCGGCCAGGTAGTCCCGGTCGAAGAAGCCGCGGCCGAAGGACTCGACGGCGACGCGGCTACCCCTGGCGCTGAGTTCATGGATCCGTTCGAACAGCAGGTCCTGGCCTGCGGCGGGCAGGTAGGGCAGCAGCCCCTCGGCCGTCCACGCGGTGGGCACCGTGACGTCGAATCCGGCGTCCCGCAACGCTTTCGGCCAGTCCTGCCGCAGGTCCACCGGCACCGCGACGTACCGGGACACGCTGGGCTTGGCGTCGTTGCGGGCCAACGTGTCGGCCTTGAATTCGAGCACCTTGGGCTGGTCGATTTCGTAGAGCACGGTGTCGGCGAGCCACGGCAATCGCCATCCCCGCGCGTCGAGGCCTGCCGCGAGGATGACTGCCTGGTCGATACCGTTGGCGCCTGCGGCGATGAAGAACTCGTCGAACCACTTGGTCCGCGACGCGGCGTAGTTGCCGATCGACCGGATGCGTTCGAGCATCGAACCGGGCGGCAGTTGCCAACCCTTGGCGACCGCTGCATCGACGAACATCTGGGCATACGGGTCGGTGAACAGCGGACAGCCCGACGTCGCCTCCTGCGACCGCGACCATGCAACACCGAGCGCGGTCGCGCCCACACCCTCGGTGATGTCCCAGCTGTCGTCGTCAGTTCTCGCCATTGCCACGGGATTCCCTTTCCAGGACGAACTCAAGCATCTCGTCCTTGGTCAACAGGTCGTCGCGAATGTTCTGCTCACGGTAGGCCAGTTGGCCCACCCGGTTGGCGATCACCGGAGCGGTGAACAACGTGAACAAGCCGGTGAGGATCACCATGCCGACGTCGGCGTGGCCGCGCAGTCGGATCGCGGCGCCCGCCAACACCAGCAACAGGCCGAGCACCTGCGGCTTGGTCGCGGCGTGCATGCGCGTCAGCGTATCGGGGAAGCGGACCACCCCGATGGCCGCCGTCAGTGCCAGGGTCGACCCGCCGAGCACCAGCACGGCGGTCAGTACATCCAGTATGTTCATCGCAAACCCCTTGATGCTCTGGGCTTTTCGATGTCAGGGACGCGGAAGCGTGCGACGCTGACCGAGCCGACGAAGCTGATCAACGCCAGAGCGGTCAGCCCGTAGGTCACCGTGGTGTCCAGGCTGTAGGCGGCCCAGGTGCCGATCGCGCACATCGCCACCGCGACGAGGGCGTCGAGCGCGACGAGGCGGTCCAGTGTGCTGGGTCCGGCGAGCAACCGATACATGGTGAGTGCGGCGGCAGCGGTCAGCATCACCGCGGCAATGATCCAAACGCCGTTCATGCGCGATCCGCCTTCGCTACTCGCTCGGTGTTCATGCGGTTCCCCTCTCCTCGATTGGTCGCCAATCCTCGTCGCGCTCGAACGACGCCACCAACAACCGTTCGATCTGGGCGATCTGGCGGTAGAACCTGGCCACCGCGCGCTCGGATCCGACGTCGATCACGTGCACGTAGATCATCCGGCGAACCTGGTCGATCTCCAACACGATGGTGCCCGGCGTCAGGTTGATCATGTTGACCGCCAACGCCAGCACCAGATCCGACTTGAGCGCCAGGTGGGCGCGCAGCACCGCGTTCAGTGGCGGCGGTCCCGGCTTGACGGCGAGAAACGCCAACTGCACAGACGACACCACCAGGTGCCACGCCACCAGGAGCACCAACCGCAGCAACGACAGCGGGTGCAACTTGCCCTCGACCGGCACCGCGGGCAGCGGCAGCAGCAATGTGATGCACAGTGCGACGGCCAGCCCTGAGACGATGTTGGCCGCAGAGAACGTGCCCCACAACAGAATCCACACCAGCATCAGCCAGATCAGCACCCACACGCGCAGCGCGATACTTCTCATTCTGTGCTCCTCAGCACCGCGCTGATGTAGTGGTTGCGGTCGAGCACCTCGTCGGCGGCGCGACCGCTGTACGAGAAGATCGGCCCCGCCAGCACCGTCAGGGTCAGGCCGACGGCGATCAGCGCGCCCGTCGGCAGCACCATGCCGACCGGCATCCGGCCGACGTGATCGCGGTCGACGAACTGGATGTCCTCGGGTTCGTCGAGCAGCGCCGACGGCGACGCCGCGGACAGTTGCCCTTCCGGCGCGTCCGCACGCGACCGCCAGAACGCCTTCGTCCACACCCTGGCCACCACGTACAGCGTCAGCAGGCTGGTGACGACGCCCCCGCCGACCAACAGCCAGGCGAGCACCGAACCGCTCTGCGCGCCCGCCTCCAGCAGCGCCACCTTGCCGATGAACCCGGAAAACGGGGGAATGCCACCGAGATTCAGTGCGGGCACGACAAACAGGAACGCCAGCAGCGGGCTGACCGCGGCCAGTCCGCCGAGCCGCTGCATCGTCGACGCACCGGCCTGCCGCTCAATCAAGCCGACCACCAAGAACAGCGTCGTCTGCACCACGATGTGGTGGGCCACGTAGTAGATGGCACCCGACATGCCGAGCTGACTGGACAGCGCGATGCCGAACACCATGTAGCCGATGTGGCTGACCAGTGTGAACGACAGCAGACGTTTGATATCGCTCTGCGCGATCGCACCGAGGATGCCGACCAGCATCGTCAGCAGCGCAGCCACCAGCAGCAACGGATCGAGCCCTCCGCTGGGGAACAGCAGCGAATGGGCCCGGATGATCGCGTAGACACCGACTTTCGTCAGCAGGCCGGCGAACACCGCGGTGACCGGAGCGGGCGCGGTGGGGTAGGAGTCCGGCAGCCAGCTCGACAGCGGGAACACCGCCGCCTTGATGCCGAACGCCACCAGCAGCACCGCGAACATCGCCGTGCGGGTGCCCGGCGTCACGCCGTCGAGCCGGACGGCCAGCTCGGCCAGGTTCAATGTCCCCGTCGCCGCGTAGACCAGTGCGATGCCGAACAGGAACACCAGCGACGACACCATCGACACCATCACGTACGCGATGCCCGCCCTGACCCGGTCCTTGCTTGCGCCGACGGTCAACAGCACGAAGCTCGCCGAAAGCAGCACCTCGAACCCGACGAACAGGTTGAACAGGTCACCCGCCAGGAACGCGGTGCACACCCCGGCGGACAGCACCAGGTAGGTCGGCAGGAAGATCGAAACCGGTTGGCGGTCATCGCCGTCGCGGATGCCCTGCCCGATGGCGTAGAACACCACCGCCAGCAACACGATCGACGACACCACCAGCATCAGTGCCGACAGCCGGTCGACCACCAGGCTGATCCCGAGTGGGCCCAGCCCGGGCTCGGTCGGCCCCCACCCGCCGACGTGCAGCACCAGGGTGCCGCCGCGGTCGGTGAGGTGCAGCAGCATTCCGCAGACCGCCGTCACCACGCACAGCGCGACCAGGGTGATCAGCCGCTGCAGCCGCGGCCTGCGCCCGGCGACCAGCGTCGCCGCCGCGCCGACCATCGGGATCAGCACCGGCAGCGGCATCAGGACTGCGGGGTTCATCGCGATCCCTCGTGTCCAGGCAGCGCATCCAGTTCGTCGGGCGCGTCGGTGTCGATCCTCAGGTCGGGCTCCGGGCGGTCGTCGGCCAGCGGGCCACCGTCGGCGCCTGCGAGTTGCGAAACCCGCGCATCTTCCGGGTCGTCGGTGACTTCCTCGGCCGTGTTCAGTCGATACGAGCGGTAGCTCAACGCCAGCACGAACGCCGCGATGCCCATCGCAATCACGATGGCCGTCAGGATCATGCCCTGCGCCAACGGATCTGCGGTGGTGGTCTCGCCGTCGCTGACGCGACCCCTGATCGGCGGATTGCCGGACGCGCCGCCGACGTTGAGGATCAGCAGGTTGATGGCGTTGCCGATCAGCAACAGCCCCAGCAACATTCGTGTCAGATTGCGTTCCAGCAGCAGGTAGACACCCGCGCTGGTGAGTCCGCCGATCAGCACGAGGGGAACCAGATAGGTGGTCATCGCGACATCACCGCCGCGGCACGCTGACTGATCTCCACATCCACCCTGGCGCCGAGGCTGCGCAGCACGTCGAGCACCAGTCCGACGACGATCAGGTACACCCCGAGGTCGAAGAACAGTGCGGTGACGAACTTCACGGTGCCAAGCACCGGCACGTCGATCTGGATCAGCGCCGACGACAACGCCGGTGCGCCGACGAGAAGCGAGGCCACCGCGGTGCCTGCGGACAGGGCGAGGCCGACGCCGAGGATCTTGCCCGCATCCAACGGCAGCGTCTCACCGAGTTCGTACCTGCCGCCCGCCAGATACCGCAGCACCAACGCCAGACCCGCGGTCAACCCGCCCGCGAACCCACCGCCGGGCGTGTTGTGCCCGGCGAAGAAGAAGTACGCCGACAACACCATGATGAGCGGGAAGATGATCCGGGTGGCGACCTCGAGCACCAGCGACCGGTGCCGCGGATCGCGCAACTCGCTGCCCCGCAACCAGGTCACGTCACCCGCGGCCGGGCTGCTCGCGAACGCCGGTAGCTGGCCGATGTCGGGCTGGCCCACGTCGGAAACCCGCGGCGCGGCGCCGAAACGCCTGTGCCGGAACACCATCGACGCGACGCCGGTGGCCGCGACCAGCAGCACCGACACCTCGCCGAGCGTGTCCCATGCCCGAATGTCGACCAACAGCACGTTGACCGTGTTGGCGCCGTGTCCGCGGAAGTACGCCGCGTCGGGCAGCAGGGAGGCGATCGGCGTGCCGGTGCGCGCGGCCATGGCGTACACGGCCAGCGTCGTGACGGTGGCGCCGACCGCGAGCGCGAGCACGGCGCGCGGCAGCCGCAACCGCTTGATGTTCTCTTCGTCGGCTTCGGCGGGCAACGTGCGCAGCACCAGCACGAAGATCACCAAAGTCAGTGTCTCGACCAAAAATTGGGTGAGCGCCAGATCGGGTGCGCCGTGGAACGCGAAGATCACGCCGCAGCCGTAGCCGGTGACCCCGATCAGCAGCACCGTGGCCAGTCGATTGCGCATCACGGTCGCACCCAGGGCCGCTGCGAGCATCAGCAGGCCGACCACGACCTGCAGCGGCGAATCCCACAACGCGAACTCGGGCCTGTCGCGGGCGCCCACCGCGAGCGCGACGACGGGCACCAGCACCAGCGTGCACAGGATCGTCGACTGGATGGCCGGGATCGAACCGCGCTGGGTCAGGCCGGTGAGCCGCACCGACAGCAGATCCAGCCCGCGCAGCGCGGCGTCGTAGATGTGGTCGGCGTTGCCGAGCGGCTTGTTCACGGTGCGCATCTGCCGCAGCGTGGCGCGGCCGAAGTACGCCGCCGTGCCGACAGCAAGCACCAGCACCGACAGCAGCAGGGGCGTGCCGAAGCCGTGCCACAGCGCCAGGCTGTACCGGTCGCTGCCCGGCACGGTGTCGGCGTAGGTGTCGAGCACCCGGTCCAAACCGGCAGGCCACACCCCGAACACCAACCCGGCGGCGGCCAGTATCGCCGGGGAGATCAGGAAAGTCGTTGCCGGACGGTGCATTTCGGCAACCAGCTTGCTCGGCTCGGCCCGGCCCTTGCGGCTGAACGCGCCCAGTAGGAACCGGAGGCTGTAGATGGTGGTGAACACCGAGCCAAACACGATGCCCGCCAACACGTACGGCGCAGCGGCCCCGAGTGACGGCGCGTGCGCGATGGTTTCGAAGTCGGCTTCCTTGGCGACGAAGCCGAGGAACGGTGGCAGCGCGGCCATGCTCGCGGTCGCGCCGACGGCGATGATCAGCAGTGGCCGGCTGCGGTCACCGAGCCACGCCAGCCTGCGGATGTCGCGGGTGCCGGTGGCGTGGTCGATGATGCCGACGACCATGAACAGCGACGCCTTGAACATCGCGTGCGCGCACAGCATGGCCAGCCCGGCCAGCATCAGGTCACCGCCGCCTGCGCCCACCATCACAGTGATCAGGCCGAGTTGGCTGACCGTGCCGAACGCCAGGATCAACTTCAGGTCGTATTCGCGCACCGCGCGCCAGCCCGCCAACAGCATGGTGAGCAGGCCGAGCACCACCACCGTCGGCCGCCACGGTGGCGAGTCGGCGAAGCCGGGACTCATCCTGGCGATCAGGTAGACGCCGGCCTTGACCATCGCGGCGGCGTGCAGGTATGCGCTGACCGGGGTGGGCGCGGCCATGGCGCCGGGCAGCCAGAAGTGCATCGGCACGATCGCGGACTTCGACAGCGCACCGACAAGGACCAACACGATGCCGACGGCGGCCGCCGCGCCCGTCGGCGGTGCGGCGACCAGTTCGCTCAACAGATAGGTGCCCGCCAGATTGCCGAGCACGACGATGCCGACCAGCATGGCCAGCCCGCCGAACGTCGTCACCAACAGGGCCTGGGTGGCGGCCCGGCGACTGGTGGCGCGTTCGGCGTAGTGGCCGACGAGCAGAAACGACAACACCGTGGTGAGCTCCCAGAACACGTAGAGCACCAACATGTTGTCGCTGCAGACCAACCCGAACATGGCGCCCGAGAACGCGACGAGTTCCGCGGCGAAGCTGGGCAACCGCTTCTCGGTGTGCCCGTCATGGTGATGGAAGTAGTCGGTGCAGTAGAAGAGCACCAGCGCGCCCACCCCGAGCACCAACACGCTCATGATCGCCGCGAGCGAGTCGAAGCGAAGGGTGATGTCCATCGACAGTTCGGGCAGCCACGAGACGTTGACTGTCGTTCCGCCAGGGGCGGGCCAGTTCGCTACCACCCAGATCAGGGAGCCCAACGGCACCAGAGCCAGGGGATAAAACGCGAGCCGGCCCCATCGGTAGACGAGCAGCGGTGCCAAGGCGGTCGCGACCGCGTGGACGAAAAGGACGGCGAGCATGGCACTCCGATTTCTGTCGGGGTGTCAGCCTTGTTTTTACTGACTCTGGATTGATCCCACTCTACGGGCCGTGCACGATCGCCCGTATCTTGGCTTCGACCTCGTCGTTCGCGACGAACAACATCTCATCGCCCTCTTCGAGGACATCCTCGGGCGTGGGAAGGATGACGCGATCGCCGCGCAACACCGTGACGAGCGCGTTGTTCGCGGGGTTGGCTAGGTCTCCGACGCGCGTACCGACCAGCGGGTTGTCGGCAGGCAGCGTCAACTGCGCCAGGTTCGCGGCGCCCTTCCGCAGCCCCATCAGCCGCACCACGTGGCCGACGTCGATGGCCCCCTCAACCGCGGCGACCATCGCGACCGGGGTGGACACCGCGACGTCGATGCCCCATGCGTCGGTGAACAGCCACTCGTTGCGGAAGTCGTTGACGCGGGCGACCACCCTTGCGACCCCGAACTCGGTCTTGGCCAGCAGCGACATCGTGATGTTCGACTTGTCGTCGCCGGTCGCGGCGATCACCACGTCGCACAACTGCAGCCCGGCCTCTTCCAGGGACGTCAACTCGCACGCGTCGGCGAGAAACCACTCGGCGCCGGGCACCGCGGACGGTTCGTAGCGCGCCCACTGCTGCTCGATCAACAGCACTTTGTGCCCGTTGTCGACCAGTTCCTGGGCGACCGAACGACCGACCGCACCCGCCCCGCCGATCGCGATCCGCATGACCCCGTCCAATCCGAGCACCGCGCTCATAGTCGTTCGTACTGATTAACTAGCACCTACACAAGTCCAGACGCAGCGGCCGCTGGGAAGTCCGAGGAGGTTGCCATCACCCTGCACCAGCTGTACCTGGCCTTGCTCGCCGGTGGCTTGGTCCTGCTGGCCAGCATCATCGCGACCCGGCTGGCGACCAGAGTCGGCTTTCCCAGCCTGTTGCTGTTCCTCGCGGTCGGCGTGGTGCTCGGTGAGAGCGTGCTGGGCATCCAGTTCGACAACGCACAACTGGCGCAGGATCTGGGCACCGCGGCGCTGGGCGTGATCCTCGTCGAGGGTGGTCTGACGACGAAGTTCGGCGACATCCGCAAAGTGCTTGCGCCCGCGACCATTCTCGCCGTCGTCGGTGTCGCCGTCAGCACGGCGGTGACCGCGGTGGGGACGCATTACCTGCTCGGCATCGACTGGCAGTTGGCGCTGCTGCTGGGCGCGATCGTGTCCAGTACCGATGCCGCCGCGGTGTTCTCGGTGCTGCGGGTGGTGCCGCTGCCGAGGCGGTTGGCCGGCCTGTTGGAGGCGGAGTCGGGTTTCAACGACGCGCCAGCCGTCATCCTTGTGCTGTTGTTCGCCGCGACCCCGTTCAAGCTGGAGCCCGGGACCATCGTGGCAACCGTGTTGTACGAGTTGACGATTGGCGCGGTGATCGGTATCGGGTGCGGGTTCCTCGGGGTGGCTGCGCTGCGCCGCATCGCGTTGCCCGCTTCGGGTCTGTACCCGATCGCGATCTTCGGGCTGGGCATGGTCGCGTTCGCCGCCGCAGGCTCTGCGCACGCCAGTGGTTTCCTCGCGGCTTACCTGGCGGGGCTGGTGCTCGCGAATTCAGGGCTGCCGCACCGCTCGGCGACCAGGTCGTTCGCGGAGGGCGCGGGTTGGCTGGCGCAGATCGGATTGTTCGTGCTGCTCGGGTTGCTGGTCTCGCCGGGTGAACTCGTCGACCAGGTGATCCCCGCCATCGTCATCGGCCTCGTTCTGCTGCTGCTGGGGCGGCCACTGTCGGTTGTGTTGTCGCTGATCGGCTTTCGGGTGCCGTTCCGCGAACAGGTGTTCCTGTCCTGGGCGGGGCTGCGCGGCGCGGTTCCGATCGTGCTCTGTACCTACCCGATCGTGGCAGGGGTGCCAGGCAGCGACAGATTGCTGTCCATCGTGTTCATCCTCGTCGTGGTGTTCACCTTGGTGCAGGCGCCCAGCCTGCTGCTGGTGGCGGAACGGTTGGGGCTGATCCGCCGCGACACCGCCCGCGAGATCCAGGTCGAGGCGGCGCCGCTGGACGTGCTCGGCGCCGAACTGCTCACCATGACGGTGCTTCCCGAGTCGCGACTGCACAACGTCACCGTGCTGGAGTTGCGCCTACCCGACCCCAGCGTCATCACGCTGATCATCCGGGACGGGCATTCGTTCGTGCCGCAACCGGATACGCACCTGCGGACCGGCGACGAAATCCTGATCGTCACCACCACGAAGTCGCGCGAGAACGCCGAACGGCGGCTGCGCGCGGTCAGCCGTCGCGGCAAGCTCGCCTACTGGTTCGACGAGTACGGCGAGTCGGAGTGAGCGGACTACGATCCCGCTTGTGGCCACCACCGACGCGGTAGTCGTAGGCGCGGGGCCGACGGGGCTGATGCTCGCGTGCGAGCTGGCGCTCGGCGGCGCCACGGTCAAGGTGCTCGACGAGCGCACGGACACACCCAACATCACCAGAGCGTTCGCAGTACATGCCCGAACACTGGAGTTGCTCGACGCACGCGGTATGGCCGACGAGTTGTTGTCGAGGGGAGTGCCGGTCCACGAAATCGTGCCGCCCGGTGGCGGGTCGGTGAAGCTGGGGGACCTACCAACCCGATTCGGGATGGTTCTGATCGTGCCGCAAAGCGGAACGGAGAAAGTGCTACAGGCGCACGCCGATGACCTTGGCGTCGAGTTCGTCCGTGGTTCCGAGGTGGTCGGCCTGACGCAGGACGACGAGGGTGTCACGGTCGAGTGCGCACGCGGCGACAATGTGCGGGCGAGTTACGTGATCGGATGCGACGGCGCCCACAGCGCGGTGCGCAGTCAGCTAGGCATCGACTTCGTCGGCAAGCAGTACGAGACGCACATCCTGCTGGCCGACGTGCAGTTGACGCGGGCGCCCGGTGACACGTTGACCGGCATCCCCAACGAGAAGGGCGTTTCGCTGCTGATCCCGTTCGGCGACGGCTGGTTCCGCGCCATCGTGTGGGACCGGCTGCGCGAACAGGCGCCGCTGAGCGAGCCGGTGACGTTGGACGAAGTCCGAGACTCGTTCAACAGGATCGCCGGGCACGACTTCGGAATGACCGAGATACGCTGGAGTTCAAGGTTTCTCAGCGAACGCCGGCAGGCGAGGCATTACCGGAAAGGTCGGGCGTTCCTGGCGGGCGACGCCGCCCACGTGCATTCCCCGCTCGGCGGGCAGGGCATGAACACCGGAATCGGCGACGCGATGAACCTCGGCTGGAAATTGGCTGCCGCCGCGCGGGGATCCGCGCCGCCGTCGCTGCTGGACACCTACGAGGCTGAGCGCCATCCTGTCGGCGCGAGCGTCCTGCAACTCACCGATGTCTTCAATCAAGTGGTGCTGGGTCACTCCCGGCTGCGACGCCTCGTCCGCACTGCGTTCGTCGGCACCATCACCCGGATCCCCCGCACCAGAAGGCTACTCGCCGAACGGCTGAGCGGTATCGGCGTCGCCTATCCACATGCGAGGGACGAGGACTGGTTGGTCGGCCGCCGGATGCCCGACATCGTCTGCGAGGGCAAGCGCGCGTATGAGCTGCTGCGCGACGGCAGGTTCGTATTGGTGACCGCTGCGCCGGTGCAACTGGATCGGCCGGACATCGTGCACGCGGTCGACGATCATCCGGAGCTACCCGACGCGGTACTCATTCGACCCGACAGTTACGTCGCGTGGGCAAGCGAACGGCTTCCCGAAGCGTCCGAACTGGCAACGGCGGTCGATCGCTGGAGCCGAGCAGGCTAACAAATCGTCTGCGATCTCACGATGTGATACGCGGCCGAGCCCCGGCAACAACTGAACCACGCCTCTTCGGCGAACCTGGACACCAGCTGTGAACGCCTGCGGGCGCCGTTGCTCACCGGAGCGCGAACCGCTCGCAGCGGAGGATGTCCGGTGCGCGAAATACCGCGACGGGGCGTTGTGGAATCCCGCTCGTGACCTGCATTGTTTGCTGTGTTGATCTTGATACGAACTGACCCACTGGTAAGTTGGCGGGCTGCGCAGCACCATAACCTGACTTATGGCAACGTAGCCCGCCACCGTTTGCTGATACTGGTAGAAACCAGCTCTAGCAGCAACGATTCCATCCGTGGTCGTCAGCTGGCAACGAGGAAAAACGCCGCAATCGGGGCTTGACCGGAATTTACTAGTCGGTAAGTTATCGGCGCACAGCGTAATTCCAGGTTCAGAAAGGTCTCACATGCAATTAGCTGCTGCTCGGGCATCGATCGCGACGGGCGTTGCGATCGTCGGAGCCAGTGTCCTCGTCGCGTCCCCGGTGGCACCCCCGGTGCCCGACCTCTCGGACGTGCCCGCGGTTAACTCCGTAGCGACCGAGCTCACTGCGCTTGTCAACCCGATCGAGGTGCTGACGCCGATCTTCCAGCAGGCCTTCGAGAACGCAGGCGCGCTCGGGCAGCAACTGCTCCACGCCCCGGCGGAAGTGGCACAGCAGATCATCACGGGGCAGCTGAGCACTGTATCGGAGCTCATCAGGATCGCGGGGGTGTTCGGCGAGCAGTTCGCCACCGCCCTGGGTGATGCGCCGGCAATGCTGCAACATGCGATCGGCCAGATCTCCGCCGGGCAGATAACCGCAGGGTTGAACACACTTGCCGAGATCGTCCTCACGCCGGTCTCCGGCCCGATTCTCGAAGCGATCTTCACCGGTAGCGGACCCCTCGTCGATTTGGTCGACGTGCTTTCGCAATCGCTCAGGTTCGTCCCGGGCGTATCGAATGCTGTTGAGTTGCTGGCGGATCCGGATTTCCTGCTCACCGTCGGCCTCGGTCCCCTGCAGTCGATCTACGCTCTTAATACTGCGGTCGGCGGCACCGCCGAGACGCTGGTGGGCGCCGCCAAGGCAGGCGACCCGATAGCCTTCGTCAACGGTGTCACCAATGGCGTCGCAGACATCACCTCCGCGGTACTCGACCGGTTGCTCAATCCCGGCACCCCGCCCTATGGATATGACCGGGGTCTGATCGCTGCAGTCATCGAGGCGGGCAAGATGATCGTCCAGGCTCTGGTCTCACCTGCCCCAGCGGCCGGCATCGCCGCGATCAATGCCACCAAGGCCGCCCCACCGGCGACGACGTTGACGCTGTCCACGGGTCCCGTCGACACCTCTGTCGACGGGCAGACCGCAGCTGAAACCAAAACGGGCGCAGACGAGTCCGGTGAGTCCGAGGGCGGTAAGTCGACGACTGAGGCGGTGGAAAAGAGCTCCGAGGAGTCGAAGGCAACCGCGAAGGTCAACGTCGCGAAGACGCCGAAGACTCCGGCCGTCCGCACCGGCCTGGTCGCGGTTCCGGGCGAGGTGACCGTGGGCATTAGCGACAAGTCGACGAGCGAGTCTGAGCCGCAAACGGATTCGACCTCGTCTGCGAGTGAGGGCCCAGCGACGTCAGACACCTCGACGACCGGTTCGAACACGGCCGACGAGGGCAGTTCGAAGGACACCGATAGCGGCGACGACGACTGACGACAGAACCGGTTTGGGGCCTCGCCACGACGGGGAGGCCCCACCGGCGAGTCGGAGTGAGCGGACTTCAGAAGTAGCGCAGCCAGACGTAGAGCCATGCCAGCGCCGTGCTGAGCAGCGTCACGATGATGCCGTAGCGGGTGAACCGCCAAAAGCTGATCGGGTGGCCCGCGCGCTGCGCGATGCCGACGGCGACGACGTTGGCGCTGGCCGCGATCGCGGTTCCGTTGCCGGAGAAGCACGCCCCCAACGCAAAAGCCCACCACAGCGCCCTGCCGGTTTCGACGTCAGGAGCCTGCGCCGCCATCCCTTCGACGACCGGTGTCATCGTAGCCGTGTACGGGATGTTGTCGACGAACGCACCGAGCACCGCCGACCCGAACAGCAATCCCGTTGCGGCAAGGAAGAAGTCGTCGCCGAACAGCGTGATCGCCGCATCGCCCAACCATCCGATGACGCCGGTGTGCACCAGACCGGCGACCATCGCGAACAGTCCCATGAAGAACACCAACGTCGACCACTCCACCTCCGGAAGCACCTCGCCGACATCGATGTTCGTCACCAGCAGCATGGCCCCGGCGCCGAGCAGCGCGACGATCGACGGGGCCACGTGCAGCACCGAATGCAGACCGAACCCGACGATCACCACGGCGAGGACGGCCAGCACACGCACCAGCAACCGCGGGTCCTTGATGGCCCGCCGCTCCTGCAGCGCCATCACCTCTTCGAGTTGAATATGGTTGCCGCGCATGTCTTTTCGGAACAAAAACCTGGTGAACACCACGAACAGCGCGAAGATCACCGCCACGACCGGCGCCATGTTGACCAGAAAGTCGTTGAACGTCAATCCCGCTCGGCTGCCGATGATGATGTTCGGCGGGTCGCCGATCAGGGTGGCCGCACCGCCGATGTTGGACGCCAGCACCTCGGCGATGAGGAACGGCTGCGGCGCGATGTGCAGGCGATCGCAGATGACCAACGTCACCGGCGCCACCAGCATGATGATCGTGACGTTGTCGAGGATGGGCGAGGCGATCGCGGTGATGACCATCAGCATCACCATCAGCCGGAACGGTTTTCCCCGCGAACGCTTGGCGGCCCAGATCGCGAGGAAGTCGAACAGGCCGGTCTGTTTGACCACGCCGACGATGATCATCATGCCGAGCAGCAGGAAGATGACGTTCCAGTCGATGCCCTCGTGTTCGGAGTAGAAGATCTTCGAACCCGGGGTGAACCCGAGGATGGTCATCAGTCCCGCCGCGACGAGGACCGTCTTGACCTTGGGCGCCCGTTCGGTGGCGATGAACCAGAACGCGCCGACGAATATCGCTAGGGCGAGTACCGGGGCCAGCACGGCGCCGGCGACTCAGTCGTTGGGGCCGGCTACTGCCAAGCTGGTGAGCAACCGCTCGAGGGTGACCGCACCGGTGAGACGTCCGCTGCGATCGACCACGGCGATCAACGGGCTGCGTTTGTTCGCCATCACCGTGGCGACCTCGAGCAGCGTGGCCTCCGGCGCCACCGTGGTGGGCTTGGCCGCGGGCTTGGGCAGGCAGTCGCCGACGGTGAGCTTGCCCGGCCCGTGCCAGAACAGATCGGCATGGATTTCGTCGACCGTGCGTACCAGCGCGGGATCGTCCCGGTAGGACTCGGGGATGGTCAGGCGCAACACCTGCGTGCCGGGCAGCACGGCGACGGGACGGTCGTCCTCGTCGACGACCACCAGACCCGGCAGGCGGTTGACCACCATCAATTGCACGGCCTTGGAAACCGGGTCCTCCATCCGGACCGTCGGTGGGGTCACCGCAATCTCGTGTGCTTGCATGACTTCGTTCCGTTGAATGCCGACTGTGATTGTCATGGTCCTCGTTCTCCTCGCTCCAGGTGATCAGTGTCGGGAACCCGGCGGCGGGTGACCATTGGGTCTGACACCCATTCGGCGTGGGTTTCGGACTGTATGGACAAACCCGTTTCCGGCTATCACGCTGGGGCTATGAGACGGGCGCGCACTCCCGCGACCGCGCTGATTCGGCGGGTCGTGGTGATCAACGGCCTGATCTTCACGCTGGGCACGCTGATCCTCGCGTTGTCGCCGGCGACGGTGTCGTCGCGGATCAAGCTGACCGAGATCCCGGTTCTGGTGGTCGGACTGGCGATCATGTTGACGGCGAACGCATTACTGCTGCGGTCGCGGCTGGCGCCGATGCTGAAGTCCGAGCGGTCGACGGCCAATGCGTCGGCGCTCGCGGCGCAGGAGAACGAACGTCAGCGCATCGCCCGCGAACTGCACGACGAGATCGGTCAGACGCTGACCGTGGCGTTGTTGTTCCTGAAGCGCGCCGTCGACCGGGCGCCCGCCGAGATCCGCGGGGAACTCGAGGACACCCAGGAGGCAGTCAGGGCCGGCCTCGACGAGGTGCGCAGCATTGCCCGTCGGTTGCGCCCGGACGCGTTGGATGACCTCGGATTACACAGCGCGCTGAATGCGCTATGCAGCGAGTTCACCCAGGCGACAGGAATCAACGTCGTCAAAAACGTTGCGCCGCAGGAGAATCGGCTCAATCAGGACATCGAGTTGGTGTGCTATCGCATCGCTCAGGAGAGCCTGACGAACATCGCACGCCACGCGAAGGCGTCGAAGGTCTGGCTGGATCTGCACACGTCGACCGAGCAGTTGGTGCTTCGCATCGCCGACGACGGGCGCGGCGGCGTCGACAAAGAAGGTGCCGGGATCAACGGTATGCGGGAGCGCGCGCTGTTGGTCAGCGCCGAACTCGCCATCGCCTCGCCGCCGGGCGAAGGCACCGAGGTGCGGCTGACGATTCCGCTGGCCGGGGGACACGAGTGATGCTGGCACAGCCCGCCCGGATCCTGTTGGCCGACGACCATGCGCTGGTGCGCAGCGGGCTGCGCAGGATCATCGACGCCGAACCCGATCTGCAGGTGGTGGCCGAGGCTGCCGACGGGCACGAGGCGCTGGACGTCCTCGAGCACACCCCGGCCGACCTGGCCATCCTCGACATCGCGATGCCGCGGATGACCGGACTGCAGGCTGCCCGCGAGATCAACCGCAGGCATCCGCACCTGCGGATCCTGATCCTGTCGATGTACGACAACGAGCAGTACTTCTTCGAGGCGCTCAAGGCAGGCGCGTCGGGGTACGTGCTCAAATCGGTGGCCGACCGCGACCTGCTCGAGGCGTGCCGGGCGACGTTGCGCGGTGAGCCGTTCCTGTACGCCGGTGCGGTGACGGCGCTGATCCGTGACTACCTGCACCGCGCCAGGCAGGGCGACGACCTGCCCGACACGATTCTCACGCCACGCGAAGAAGAGGTGCTCAAACTGATCGCCGAGGGATACTCGACGCGGGAGATCGCCAACACGCTGGGCATCAGCGCCAAGACCGTCGACCGGCACCGGACGAACACACTGGCCAAACTCGGCCTCAGGGACCGCCTCGAGTTGACCCGCTATGCGATCCGGGCGGGGCTGATCGAGCCGTGACGCCGGCACGGCGCCAGCACCGCGTATCGAATCGGTAGTGCGTGGCCGGCCACGCCGATGCCTGCGCCGAGGATCGGCCAGATCGGCCAGAAGTACCACGCCCCCGCGGTCAGGCCGACCGCCAACCACACCGTCAGCACGATGACGACCATCGCCAGGTAGGCGCCCAGATGGATGCGCACGCCGAGTCGGGCGGCACGCTGCCGCGCTGCCTTTCGCTCGGGGTCGTTGCGGTGCAGTTGCGCGAGCGGTAGATCGGCGACGAGTTGACGCAGTTCAGCGGTGCTGTGCGCGGCGAAGGTGGCCTGCAGTCGGTGGTCGTACTCGTCGAAGGCGAGGTAGCCCTGGGACAGCGCCAGCCCCAACTGCTTGGCGGTCCTTTCCCGGTCGCGGTCGCCGGCGCGAACGGACGTGACGGCGGGTGCGGTCATGGGGCCCTCCGATCTAGGCAGTGACAAGTTCTCGGGCTCGACTATGCCCCGCGAACTTGTCACTGTCAAGATGTTGTTGAATCTGAATGTGACCTCCACCGTCGTCACTGCGAGTCGCGAGATCTCGGCGCCCGCGGACAAGATCTTCGAACTCATCGCCGACCCGGCACTGCAGCCGCAGTGGGACGGTAACGAGAACCTGGCGGAAGCGCCGACCGGTCAACGGGTTCGGACAGTCGGTGACGTGTTCACCATGAGGCTGACCGAAGGCAGCGAACGCACCAACCACGTCATCGAATTCGAGGAGGGCAGGCTGATCGCGTGGCTGCCGTCGGAACCCGGTAAGCCACCGCCCGGTCACCTGTGGCGGTGGCGGCTGGAACCGCTCGGGTCGCGCACGCTGGTCATCCACACCTACGACTGGTCGCAGCTGACCGACGAGAAGCGGTTGCCCAGGGCGCGGGCCACGACCGCCGACCGGCTGTTGGCGTCGATCGAGCGGTTGGCGGCGCTGGCCGAGCGGAGTTGATGCGAGGCTGCACTTATCGTGTGAAAGTGCGAGTAAGCCGCGCGGTAACTACAGTTTCGCGGTGCCGGCCAGGTCAGCGCGCGGCCGAGAACGCCCGCAGCGACTCGACTTGCGCCGGATCCAGTGACGGCCGGACGGTTTCGCGTGCCTTGGCGACGTCGGCGGCGGTGACGTCGGCGGCGTCGATCGACCGGCGCATCGCGGTCAGTGCGGCCTCGCGCAGCAGCGCCACGCAGTCGGCCGCGCTGTAGCCCTCCAGTTCGCCCGCCAGGGTGTCGAGGTCGACGTCGTCCGCCAGCGGAATGGATTTGCCTGCGGTACGCAGGATTTCGCGGCGCGCCTCGGCATCGGGCGGCTCGACGAACACCAGCTTCTCCAGTCGGCCCGGTCGCAGCAGCGCCGGGTCGATCAGGTCGGGCCGGTTGGTCGCGCCGAGCACAACGACGTCGCGTAGCGGTTCGATGCCGTCGAGTTCGGTCAGCAGCGCCGCGACCACACGGTCGGTGACGCCGGAGTCGAAGCTCTGCCCGCGCCGCGGCGCCAGCGCGTCGATCTCGTCGAGGAACACCAGCGACGGCGCGGAGTCGCGGGCGCGCTGAAACAGTTCGCGCACCGCCTTTTCCGACGAGCCGACCCATTTGTCCATCAACTCGGCGCCCTTGACGGCGTGCACCGACAGCCGCCCCGAACTGGCCAGCGCGCGCACCACGAACGTCTTACCGCAGCCGGGCGGGCCGTAGAGCAGCACGCCGCGCGGTGGGGCGACGCCGAGTCGCTGGAACGTCTCGGGATGCTGCAACGGCCACAGCACCGCCTCGGTCAGCGCCTGTTTGGTGGCCGCCATGTCGCCGACGTCGTCGAGTGTCACCGACCCGACCGACACCTCTTCGGTGGCCGAGCGTGACAGCGGCCTGATGACGGTTGTCGCGCCGATCAGATCGTCCTGCGTCAACTCGGGCGGCGCACCGTCGGCGCTGGCCCGCGACGCCGCCCGCAGCGCCGCCTCGCGCACCAGCGCGGATAGATCCGCGACGACGAAACCCGGTGTGCGCTCGGCGACTTCGTCGAGGTTGAGGTCCTTCGACGGCACGTCGCGCAGCAGCACCTCGAGCAACTGCTTGCGGACCGCCCCGTCGGGCAGGGTCAGTCCGAGTTCGCGGTCGCACAGATCGGGGGCACGCAGTCGCGGGTCGACACCGTCGGGTTGCTGCGTGGTGGCCACGAAGGCCACGCCTTTGGTGCCGACCGCGTTGCGCAGTTCGGTCAGAATCAGCGTGGACACCGGGTCGGCGACCGACGGCAGCAGCGCGTCGATATCGGTGATCAGCAGCACGCCACCGCCGTCGCGGACGGTGGCCACCGCCGACGACACGCTCTTGAGCCGGTCTTCTGCGCGCAGTGCGCCCACCTCGGGGCCGTCGAGTTCGACGAGCCTGCGGTCCGCGCACACCGCGCGCACCAGCGCGGCCTTGCCGACGCCGGCGGGCCCCGACACCAGCACACCGAGATTGCTTGTCGCGCCGAGCGTTTCGAGCAGCTCGGGTTGGTCGAGCGCGAGCTTCAGCCATTCCGTAAGCCGCGACGCCTGTGCGTGTGAGCCCTTCAGGTCGTCGATGTTGACGGCTGCCGACTTCTTCGGCGTCGACACCGTGTGCTGGCCTGCGGTCGCGGGTCCGCTCGGCGCCACCCCGTCGCCCCAGCTGACCACCGAATTCGGTTGCACGCTCACCGGTCCCGCGGGGTCCACACCGGTGACCGTCAACAGCTCGGAGGTCCATGTGATGCCGACCGACGACGCCAGCGCCGCGGTGGCTGTGGATGTCGGGATGTCGGGGCCGAGCTCACGCGGCAGCAGCGAGACCGTGTCGCCGACCGTCATCACCTTGCCGAGCAGGGCCTGGCGCAGCGTCGCAGGCGAAATCGACTGAGTGGCAAGGTTGGAGCCGCTGACTGTCACCGACTTGGCGCCGTAGACAGTGACGGCCGAGACGATCACGGTGGTGTCCTCACGCAGGCCCGCGTTGGACAGCGTCACGTCGTCGAGCAGTGCGGTGCCCGCAGGCGTGCCCGCTGGCGCGACCCCTGCCACCGCGGCGGTGGTGCGTGAACCGGTCAGCGAGACCGCGTCCCACTCCCGGATGCCAAGGGCCGCAATGGCTTCCGGATGCAGCCGGACCACGCCGCGCCGAGAGTCCAGTGCTGACGTGTTCAGCCTGGCGGTCAGCCGAAGATGGCTCAGCGGCGGATCGGATGCCGCGGCCTCGGTCTGAGTCATCTCAGCGGCCCGGCCTGCGCAGGCCGAGTCTCAGATTGGACCGGCGGCGCTGCGGACCTGTCGCCCGCCGGATCGCCCGCCGCGCGGCGCGCTGTTGTCGTGGCTTGTCGTCCCATATCTCCGGATGTTCGGCCAAAAACCGTCTGGTGCGAATCGCGAACGGGATGTGGATGACGTAGGCCGCGATGATCGCCAGGATCGTCAGGTAGCCGTAGAAGATCGACGCCGCGACCAGGACTACCACGCCGAGCAGCAGCAGCGGAACCATGTTGGGCGACACCGAGAAGGTGTGGATCTTGCGCATCGGCAGGGTGCTGACGACCAGCAGCGAGACGCCGATGGTCCAGATCACGACCGCCGCCTCCGACGTCCACCAGCCGTCGCCGAACTGCATCTTGGCGGCCAACGGACCGATGGCACCGATCGCGCCCGCCGGGGCGGGCATGCCGACGAAGTACTCCTTCTCGTATGCGGGCTTGTCGACGTCGAGCATCGCGTTGAACCGGGCCAGCCGCAGCACGATGCACACGGAGTACACCAGCACGACGATCCACCCGATACGCGACTGCGACAGCAGCGTCCCGTACACGATGAACGCAGGCGCCACACCGAAATTCACCGCATCGGCCAGTGAGTCGATCTCCTCGCCCATCCGCGAAGTGGCCTTCAGGATCCTGGCGATGCGGCCGTCGAGCGCATCGAGGATCGCGGCCACCGCCAGAAACGCCATCGCCTCGGTGGGGCGGTTGTCGAGCGCCATCTTCACCGACGTCAGCCCGAGGCAGATCGCTGCCACCGTCATGGCGCTCGGCAGGATCTTCAGGCTGACGACGGGCGCCTTGATGCGGGGCTTCACGGCAACTCGGCCAATACGGTTTCGCCTGCCAGCGCGCGCTGCCCGGTGGACACCATGATGTTGGCGCCAGCGGGCAGGTAGGTGTCCAGCCGCGACCCGTAGCGGATCAAGCCGTAGGTGTCGCCGATGGTGAGCTTGTCACCCGGCTTGGCATCGCACACGATGCGCCGCGCCACCAGGCCGGCGATCTGCACCGCAATCACCTCCACGCCCTCCGGCGTCCGGATCAGCACGCTGTTTCGTTCGTTGTCCTCGCTGGCGGCCTCCAACTCCGCGGACCCGAACGCCCCTGGCCGATGCACGACCGAGATCACCTCACCGCTGATCGGGGCCCGCTGCACGTGCGCGTCGAAGATCGAAAGAAAAATGCTGATGCGCGGCAACGGCGTTGCGGGCAGGCCAAGTTCGGCGGGCGGCGCCGCCTCCTCGATCAGACAGATCAAGCCGTCCGCGGGCGCGACGATCACACCGGGGCGCGTCGGTGGTACCCGAGGCGGATGCCGGAAGAACGCCGCATTGGCCGCGGCCGACGCCAGGCCTGCGCGGCGCAGCCATGGTCGGTTACGGCCGAGCGCGGCGAGCGCCAGGCTGGCGCCGACGAATGGCAGGCCCGCCGAGTGCATCGGCGGAACAGTGGTACGCACCAGCGCCGCAAGCCGCTCGGGGCCGGATTTGAGGTCGGGGCGTCTGGCCATCGTGCGCCGATTCTACGGGCGTGCCGTTTCGCCGATCGGCCTTAGGCCAAGTCCCACACGTGCACCGGCGAACCCGCCGACAATTCGGAGACGTCCTCCTCGATCTCCAGCAGGCAGTCCGCCGATGCCAGCCAGCGCAGATGGTGTGAGGCGGGCGGACCGTAACTGGTGACCGTGCCCGCGTCGCGGTCCAGCACGCCACGCCGGAACTGACGCTTACCGCGAGGTGAGGTCAGGTCTTCGGCCAGCACCGCGGTGCGGCGTGGCCGGTCCGGGTTCGGCAACCCCATCGCGGTGCGCAGCGGTGCCCGGACGAACACCTCGAACGACACCAGTGCGCTGACCGGGTTGCCGGGCAGCGTGATGATCGGCGTGCCGTTCACCGAGCCCGCGCCCTGCGGCATGCCGGGCTGCATCGCCACCTTCACGAAGTCGACCTCACCGCCGCTGCCCGATGTCGCCGGCCCTCCGGCTCCGAGCGAGTCCTTGACGACCTCGTACGCCCCGGCGCTGACGCCGCCGGTGGTGATGATCAGATCGGCGTCGCCGCTGTGCGCGGTCAACGCCTCACGAAACGCCGCCACGTCGTCGCCGACCATCGGCGCGGCGATCACTACTGCGCCTGCGTCGCGCACGGCCGCCGCGAGCATCACCGCGTTGGACTCGTAGATCTGGCCGGGCTGCAACGGCGTGCCTGGCGCCACCAGTTCGGTGCCCGTCGACATCACTAGAACCCGTTGTCGCGGAACGACTTCCAGCTCACCCAGCCCCAGCGCAGCCGCCAAGCCGAGTGCGGCGGGGCTGAGCACCTGATCGGCCCGCAGCACGGTGGTGCCCGCCGTGACGTCCTCACCGGCGCGACGGACGTGTTGGCCCGCTGCGGCGGCCGCGCGGACGGACACGGTGTCGACAGCGCCGTCGGTGGCCTCGACCGGCACCACCGCGGTGGCGCCGGCAGGCAGCGGTGCGCCGGTCATGATGCGGTGTGCGGTACCGGGTTTCAGCGTCAGCGGATCGGTACGCCCGGCCGGGATGTCCTCGACGACCGGAAGCAGCACAGGCTGCTCCTGCGATGCGCCTGCGACGTCGTCGGCAAGCACGGCGTAGCCGTCCATCGCCGAGTTGTCGAACCCCGGCAGCGACAGTGGCGCGACCACGTCGGACGCCAACACCATGCCGAGCGTCTCTGCGAGTGGCAGCGCGACGGCGGGCTTCGCGGTGATCAGCCCGGCGACCACGCGCCGGTGTTCGTCTACGGTGCGCATCAGACGGGGAACTTCACGCCGGTGAGTTCTTCGGACACCGCCCACAGCCGCCGCTGGACGTCCTCGTCGTGCGACTGTGCGCTGGAGGCAACGACTTTCGGATGGCCCCGCTGTTCGGCGAAGCCGCCTGGCCCGTAGTACTGGCCGTTGCGCGCGCTCGGATCGGTGGCGGCGCGCAGCGTGGGCTCGGCGCCCATCTCCGGCCCCTGGGCGATGAAGTTGGACCAGAAGAACTGGCTGACCTGCCTGATGCCGGTGGGCATGTTGCGCAGCAGGTCGGTATCGGCTGCGCCGGGATGGGCCGCGAGCGCGACGGTCGGGGTGCCCTTGGCGGTCAGCCGCCGGGCCAGCTCGTAGGTGAACAACAGGTTGGCGAGTTTCGACTGGCCGTATGCGACGACGCGGTTGTAGTTGCGGTCCAGGTTGAGGTCGTCGAAGTGGATCTTGGCGCGGATGCGGTGTCCGACGCTGCTGACCGTCACCACGCGGGAACCCTCGACCGGCAGCAGGTTGTCGAGCAGTTGACCGGTGAACGCGAAGTGGCCCAGGTGGTTGGTGCCGAACTGCAATTCGAAGCCGTCCTTGGTGGCGGCCTTCTCGGTGTACATCACGCCTGCGTTGTTGATCAGCAGGTCGATGCGGGGAAAGTCGGCGCGCAACTGGTCGGCGGCCTTGCGGATGCTGTCCAGCGACGTCAGGTCTAGTTCCTGCACGGTGACCACGGCGTTGGGGTGTGCCGCGCGGATCCGGTTGGCCGCGTCGTTGCCCTTGTCGAGGTTACGCACGGCCAGCACGGTGTGCGCGCCCTTGCCTGCGAGTACGGCGGCGGCGGCGTAACCGATGCCGGTGTTCGCCCCCGTCACGATGGCAACCCGGTCGGACTGGTCCGGCACGTCGGCTGCGGTCCACTTGCTGCTCATGCGCTCAACATACTCAGGCCCCAACGGTTAGTTTCGTTGTCGTGGGGATGCGAGCGGTCGCGGTGGTGGTCGGCACCGTGGTCGGTGCCGTCGTGGTGTTGCTCTCGGTGCTGCTGGCGGGGCTGCGGTGGCAGGTCGGACCGGCCGTGGACGCGATCCGGCGGATGAACCGGTCGGTGACCAATCCGCGGGTGATGCGCACCGCGGGCACCCCGCAGACCCAGACGTCGGTCATCGAACACATCGGGCGCAACTCGGGCCGCAGTTATCAGACGCCGGTCGACGTCATCGAAACGCCGACAGGTCTGCTGATCGCGCTGCCGTACCGCACCCGCGCCGATTGGCTGCGCAATGTGCAGGCCGCCGGGTCCGCCACCGTCGTGATGCAGGGCAGGCGCATCACCGTCACCCGGCCGACGGTCGTCGCCACCGCGGATGTCGCGGACCAGATTCCGAAGCGGACGATGCGGATGTTGCGGCTGTTCGGCGTCGGGCAGTTCCTCCATCTCGAAAAGTCATGAACCTGATCGAGCCTGCGAACCCGCCAAGCCGCAAGGCGCCTCTGGTGTGGGCGATCGGTGCGGCGATCCCCTGGCTGATGTTGGCGGCGGGACAGGCGGTGTGGTTCGTCCTGAGCCCTCGACCGCTGTGGGTGCACGTCGTGGCGGCCGTCGCGACCGCGCTCGCCGTCGTCGTGTTCGTGGTGGTGGTCCCGCTGTGGCGATATCGCGTGCACCGCTGGGACATCGACGCCAAAGCGGTGTACACCCGGACAGGCTGGCTGGTGCAGGAGCACCGCATCGCGCCGATCTCCAGAGTGCAGACCGTCGACACCGAACGCGGTCCGCTCGACCAGTTGTTCGGGCTGGCGAACGTGACGGTGACGACGGCGTCGTCGGCGGGGGCGGTGCGCATCGTGGCACTGGATTTCGAGGTGGCCGAACGCGTGGTGGCGCAACTGACCGACATCGCGGCGCTCGGCGGCGAGGACGCGACGTGACCGCACCGCAGTGGCAACGCCTCAGCCCGCGCATGCTGCTGGTGCATCCGGTGCACGAGGTGCTCCGTCAGATACCGCTGTTGATCGGGTCGGTGGTGCTGGGCTCGGCGACGGGCAATCCGCTGTGGACGCTGTTCGGCCTCGCGCTGATTCTCGGCTACGGCGTGGCCAGGTGGTTCACCACCAGCTACCGGATCGACGCCGAGGAGGTGCAACTGCGCACGGGTGTGCTGCAGCGCAAGGTGCTCTCCGTGCCGCGCAACAGGATTCGCTCCGTGTCGACCGATGCGCGGCTGTTGCACCGGCTGCTCGGGTTGACGGTACTGCGGCTGAGCACGGGTCAGGAAGCCAGCGGCGACACCGCGTTCGCGCTCGACGCCGTCGAGGCGAGCCAGGTGCCGCGGCTGAGGGCCATCCTGCTCGCGGAGTCGTTGGCGCCGGTCGAAGAAGCCGTCGGCCGTGAGTTGGCGCGCTGGCAGCCGTCCTGGCTGCGCTACAGCCCGCTGAGCTTCACCGGACTGGCGATGATCGCCGCCGCGGCAGGCGTGATCTATCAAGCGGGAGTCGGTGCCGCACTGCAAGATTCGCGGTTGGCCCGGTCCGGGCTGGACGCTGCGCAGCGGTTCGGCGTCGCCGCGAGCATCACGGTGGCCGCCGTGGCGATACTGGTCGCGTCGGTGGTGTTGTCGGTGCTGCGCTCGTTGGTGACGTACGGAAACCTGGTGCTGCGCCGCGACGCCGATGTGCTGCATCTGCAGCACGGCCTACTGAGACTGCGCGAGCACACCTTCGACATGCGCAGGCTGCGGGGCGGAACGCTGCGCGAGCCGCTGTTGGTGCGCATGTTCGGCGGGGCGCGGTTGGACGCGGTGATGACCGGTGTGGGCGGTGCGGGGGAGGCGTCGGTGCTGCTGCCGCCGTGCCCGCGGGCGACCGCCGAGTCGGTGCTGTCGGGGTTGATCGAGCGACCCGACGTGGTGACCGGCGGACTGCGCGCACATGGGCCGGCGGCGACCCGCAGGAGGTGGACGCGGGCGTTGACGCTGCCCGCGGTGCTGCTCGTCGCGATGGCGCTGCTGCCGACGCCGGGCTGGGTGTGGCCGCTGTGGGCGGTGCTGACGGTCTGTTGCGTGTTGCTGGCGGCCGACCGCTCGCGCGCGCTCGGCCATCGGGTCGACACCGACTGGCTGGTGGCGCGGGCAGGCAGCCTGGACCGGCGCCGGGACTGCATCGCCGCCGCCGGCATCATCGGGTGGACGGTGCGCCAGACCCTGCTGCAGCGCCGCGCGGGGGTGGCCACGTTGGTGGCGGCCACGGCGGCGGGGGTCAAGAGGTATCAGGTGATCGACGTGCCCGCCGAGCTGGCCTGGGCGATTGCGGGCTCCGCGTCGCCGTGGGTCGCCGAGAGCAGCTGGGCGGAACGCTGACGGCCTCTACCTGCCCGGAACACTCGGAACATGAAGTGCGGCAACAACAATTGCATCGGCGAGTCCATCATGCCCATCACCCGCAGAAACCTCAGCGTCACGACGGGATCGCGTTCGGCCGCAGTCATCACCCGGTCCAGATAGCGATTACTGAGTCGGATCGACAGCGGTGCCTGTCCGTCGACTTCGGGAAGCGCGAGATCTGAACCGACAGCGGTCTGCCACGCGATCCGGATCTTCTTCGCGGTGGCGCGGAAGTACCGTCGCGGAAGGTCTTTGTCGCCGCGCTGCAGACACTCTCGCAGCACAAGCGCTTCGATCGCCGCGACCGTCATGCCTTGTCCGTAGATCGGGTTGAAGCTGCAGACCGCGTCGCCGAGCACGATCAGGCCGGCAGGCAGTCGCCGCATCTTGTCGTAGCGTCGCCATCGGTTGGACGGCACACGGTAATTGGTGACCTCGCCAACCGGTTCTGCGCCCGCGAACGCTGCCAGCACGCCGGTGGGCGCCAAACCATCTGCGAAAGCCAGCATCTCGTCCGATGTGTGCGGTGGCTCCAGCCCCGCCATGGCACCCACCGCGAACATCGCCGTGTCGTTTTCATAGCGGATCGCCGCGAACATCTTGGTCCTGCCCGGCTCCGGCATGACGGCGATGAAGTTCTCCTTGACGGCACCGGGTGCAATGCGCACCGGTTGGCAGGCGTACGCCAGGTGGACGATCACCTCGTCCTCGTCGGGCCGGTCATACCCCAGTTGCTCGAGGAAGACCGGGGTGCGCGAACCGCGCCCGGTGGCGTCGACGACGAGGTCGCCGCTCAGCGTCGTTGTGTGTTGGTTGTCGCGGTCGACAACCTCGACCCCCGTCACGCGGCTGCGGTCGGCCGTCGACGTCAGTGCCACCACATCGTGATGCTCGAGGATGGACACATTGCCGATGTCCCGCATTCGCTGCAGCACTTGCCATTCGAGCAGCGGCCTGCTCTGGAAGTAGAACGGCATCGACTCCGGGTCCGGCGTCCGGCCCGCCCTCAGGAACTCGTGCCCGCTGACCGAGAAGCACAGGTTGGCGTAGTCGCCGTCCCACTTGCTCGCCCCGTTGGCCACCAAGTCGTCGAGCACTCCCGGCAGCAACTCGTCGAGGATCTGCGCGCCACGCGCCAGCAGCGCGTGTATCAGCCGGCCCTGCGGAACTCCGCGGCGGCACACCGGATCGGTGGGCAGCACGTCGCGTTCCACCACCGTGACGGTGCGGTAGCTCTCCGAGAGAACCCTGGCCGCCAGCAGTCCGCCCATGCTCGCGCCAAGAACTATTGCCCGCTCACCCAGCACCGGCATGTCTCCCCCTTGCTCGCGATAAAGCCTGGTGAGAACAGTTTCAGGGGGTTGGCGGCGGGCCGATAGCGTACCCGGGTACTCGTATTTCGGCGCCGCGGGAGACCGACCACGATTTGCGCTGATTCGTTTGCCGTTTACTGTCGGGCCCATGGCGATTGGTGGCGTGCTGTTCGACATCGACGGCGTGCTGGTGACGTCGTGGAAGCCGATCGACGGCGCGTCGGACACTTTGCGAACGCTGGCCGAGCACCAGATCGCGTGCTCGTATCTGACCAACACCACGACGCGGACCAGGGTGCAGATCGCTGAACTGCTCACCGAGGCCGGGATGGCCGTGCGCGCGGACGAGGTGATCACCGCGGCCGTGCTGACCGCGGAGTACGTCCGCAACCGCTATCCGGACGCCCGCTGCTTCCTGGTCAACAGCGGGCAGATCGCCGAGGACATGCCCGGGATCGACATCGTCTACTCCAGCGAGTTCAGCGGACCCCGCGCGCCGGACACCCCCGATGTGGTGCTGCTCGGCGGCGCGGGTCCGGAGTACAGCCACCTGACGCTGTCCTGGGTCTACGACTGGATGGCGCAGGGCGTGCCGGTGGTGGCGATGCACCGCAGCACCGCGTGGACCACCACCGACGGGTTGCGCATCGACACCGGCATGTACCTGATCGGGATGGAGGAGACGTCGGGTCGCAAGGCCACCGCCGTCGGTAAGCCGGCGCCGGAAGGGTTTCTGGCGGCGGCGAGCCGTCTTGGCGTCGACCCCGACGAGATGTACATGGTCGGCGACGATCTCAACAACGATGTGCTGGCCGCGCAGGTCGTCGGCATGACGGGGGTGCTGGTGCGCACCGGCAAGTTCCGCCAGGACACGTTGGACCGTTGGGCCGCAGACGAATTCGCGATGCAGCCGAATCACGTGATCGATTCGGCGGCGAACCTGCCCGAACTTCTGGGGCTATAACCGACGGGTTGGTAGCCGTACTTCGCCGTCCTTGTCGACGAAATAGGCTGCGGCGCCGTCGCGTTCGCTGACCGCCTCGACGAATCCCGTCCCGCGGTAGAGCACCCCGGCGCCGTCGTCGGTGGCATAACCGGCGGGCAGCGTGCCGTCGCCGATCAGCCGTTGAAACAACGGGCGGCGCTGCGGTTCGGAGTCGTAGTGCACGCCGTTGGAGAACGGCACCAGTGCCAGGCCGTTGGTGATCGGCCGGAGCTGCGGGCCGAAGGAGTCGGTGGTGCCGCCGACGTGCCAGCAGATCGAGCCCGCCGAAATACCGGTCAGCACAACACCTTTCTGCCACGCGACGCGCATCGCGGCGTCCACGCCGTGTAGCCGCCACATCGCCAGCAGGCCCGCCGCGCTGCCGCCGAACACCCACACCACGTCATGGTCGAGGAGATGTGCGGTGATGTCGTCGACGTTCGGCATCGGGAACAGAGTCAGATGCGACGCGCCGAGCCCGCGGGTCTGCGCGGCGTCGATCAGCCGGTGCAGCACCAGTGGGTTGTCGCCGATCGCGGTGGCCACGAAGCACACGCGCGGCGCCCTGCCCGAGACACCGGCCAACTCGACCGCGAATTCGGTCAGTTCGCTGAGCTCGTAGCGGGTGCGCCTGCCCTCCCGGAATCCTCCGCTCGTCGCGAGGATGGTGGGCGCATCGGCGGGCCTGCCGATTACTTATCACGTCGGCGACGGTCTGTATCCACATGACTGAGAACATGAAAGCAACCGTGACGATCGAGGCGCCCGCACATGCCGTGTTCGACGTGCTGGCCGATCCGACCACGCACCAGGCGATCGACGGCACCGGATGGGTGCGTGAATCGCTGGACGGGAAGCCGTTGACCGATGTCGGGCAGGTCTTCCGGATGGCGATGTACCACCAGAACTACGGCGGGATGCACTACGAGATGGCGAATCGGGTCGAGGTGTTCGAGCCGCCGCGCGCCATCGCCTGGCTGCCCGGGCAAGGGGACGACGACGCCAATCTGGAGTTCGGCGGGTGGATCTGGCGCTACGACCTCGAGCCGGTCGGGCCCGACCGGACGGAGGTCACGTTGACCTACGACTGGTCGGGGGTGCCGGCCGCCACCCGCGAGCACATCGGTTTCCCGCCGTTCGAGATGTCGCATCTGGACAACTCGTTGAAGCACCTGGCGGATCTGGCGAGCGGCTAGATGCCGGGCAGCTGCGGCAGGGTGAACTGCGGGATCGTGATCTGCGGGGTGTCGACAGGCGCCTGAGTGTCGGTCGGGGCTTGGACGGCCGTGGGTACCTGCTCGGTCGGCTCCGGCGTCGCCACCTCGGCCGGCGTACTCACCGGCGTCTGCTCGGTGCTCACCGGCGCCGACGAAGTGGGCGGCTGCGAGGACGTGGGTTCGGTGGTCGTCGGCGTCGTGCTCGTGGTGGTCGTAGTCGACGTGGGGGTGGGCGTGGTCGTGGTCGTCGCCTCCGGTGGTGGTGCCTGCACTGCCGGCTTCGGCGCCTGGGGAGCCGCGGGTCGCTGCTGCACCCGCCGCGGCGGTGCCGGTGCCTGGCGAACGATCACCGGGGCGGGCGCCTGCACCACGCCGGGGGCGGGTGCGGCGGGCGGCGCCTCGGGCGGGACTGCAACGGGCACTACAGATGTCGCGGGCGCCGGCGCCGGGCCGGTGTGGCCGCTGCTGCTCGTCAACGTGTACGTCAGGCCGCCACCGGCAAGCAACACCGCCGCGGCGGCCGCCCCGAACAGCAACGTCGGTCGTCGGTACCAAGCCAGCGGGGTTTCCTCGGCGACGCTGTCCTCGTCGCGGAGGTACTCCAGTTGAGGTCGTGGGTCGTCGGGTTGACCCGCATACGGCGCGACGTCGTCTCCCGTGGCGTCCTCCGACCAGGCCAGCGCCCGGAAGGTTTGGCTCGCAGGGTTGTTGTCGTCGGTGGCCGCGGCCGCGGTCGCCACTGCCGCGGCCGGTGTCAACGTGGTCGCAGGCGCGGCAGGGCCGCGAGCGGCGATCAGCGCCGCACCCGCTGCCGCGGCGAGTTCCGGACGCGGACATGTCACCACCGGAATCCGGAAGTGCTGCGATAGGCGCTGGGTGACCAGTGGGATATTGGCGCCACCCCCGACGGTTGCGATGGCAACCATCTCGGCCACCGGAATCCTGTTGCGGTCCAACGTATTTTCCAGCGTCGTGAGCAGTCCGCGGAGCGGCTCGTCAAGCACATCCTCGAGTTCGGTGCGGGTCAGCCTGACGTTGGATCGGAAGCCCGGCAGTTCGGCGGTCAGCGTGGCGACGGTCTGTGCCGACAACGCCTCCTTCGCAGCGCGGCACTGATCGCGTAATCGGCTCAACGACAGCACCGCGCCGGTGCTGTCAGGATCGATGTTCGCCGCCGCTGCGACGCCTGCGAGCACGCGCGCGAGCACGGCCTGGTCGATCTGCTGCCCGGCGAAATCGGTGTCACGGACGGTGGCAACGATCGGTGCCCAGCCCGAGGCGGCGTCGGAAAGCGTGATGCTCGTTCCGGTCCCGCCCAGATCGAGCAGCGCGACGACGCCTCGCGACGGCAAGCCCGGATTGTCGTAGAGGGCCGACAGCGCGGCCGTCGCGTCGGAGATCAGCTGGGCCGAGGCGCCCGCCTTGCAGAGCCGGCCGTTCGCGGCCACATCGGTGTGGAACGCCGACATGACCCGCGAATCCCAATGCGCGGGAACGGAAACCGCAACGTCCTCAGGGGGGCGGCCGTTGCCGGTGAGGTGGGCCATGCTGTTGAGTGCCTCGACGAGCAGGCGGCCGGGGCGATGCGTCGAACCGTCGGCGGCCACCAACGGAATCGGGTCGCCCACACGCTCCACGAAGCCCGCCAGCACGATGCCATGTTCGGCGGAAGCCCGCTGGCCGGGCGCCCCGACTTCGGGTGGCCGGCCGGGGAAAAGGGTGAGAATCGAGCGATGCAGCGCCGGTGGCCCGGCCGATGGCACCGCTGCCAGGTTCGTCATGCCGGCCGACAACCCCAACGAATTAGTCATCGAAACCCCCCTCGCCGCGCCCGCTGGCGGCGACAAGTGTGCACCCAGCGCAGGTCAAAGGGGACGGCGAAGCCGGAATTGAAGGTAAATACCTTATTTCTTCGGTGCCGTCTGCGGTCATAACGTGCGCAGTAGGGGGCCGGGTAGCGCCGGCGCGCAATTTCGCTATCCGTTGGAAGGCACCATCATGGCCAATCTCGTCGACTACATCATGGATCTGTTCAAGGACCCGGGCAAAGCGGAGTCGTTTGTTGACAATCCCCAGGCAGCGTTGGCCTCGATCGGCCTCGGCAACGTCAGCCCCGAGCAGATCCAGGCCGTCGCCGCGATGGCCGCGCCGGGAGGTGCTGCGCTGCCCGCCGGTCAGGGCATGAGCGGCCTCCAACAAGCGGTCGCCAGCCATCACGGCATGCCCGCGCCCGCCCCGCAACACGTCGAGCACACGCAGCAGGGCAACGTCGCCGCGCCGATCACGCATACCTCCGGACCGTCCGGGCTGAGCGGATCCAGTCAGGGCGACGTCACACACACCACGTACGCGCCTCAGGCCAACGACTTGTCGAACCACGAAACCAACATCGACAGCCACAACAGCATGGGCGACTACATGAGCCCGCACATGGACGGCGTGCAACAGGGCGGCGGTGGTTTCAACCTCGGCGTGGACGTCGGCGACGTCACGCTCGGCGACAAGAACGTCGCGTCAGGTGACGGCGCGGTGGCGATGAGCGGTGACAACTCGGGCAGCATCGTCAGTGGCGACGGTGCGGTGCTCGGCGACGGCAACACCGTCCTCAACGGCGACATCGACGCAGGCGACGGTTCACCGATCACGTTCGGCGACGGCAACGACACCGACGCCACGTCGATGAAGGCCGGCGGTGACATGATCAGCGGCAATGACGGGCCGGTGCTCAACGGTGTGGACACCGGCGGCGGCAGCCTCGGCCTCGACAACAGCCACACGGTGTACGGCGACGAGAACAACACGGACATCGGCGGCGACATCGGTTCCATCGGTGGCGATCTGGACACCAGCCACGCCGACGACAACTCCGTCGACAACTCGTCGAACGACTACTCCAGCGGCCACAACGTCGACAGCCACGACGACAACAGCCAGCACAACCCGAACGTGTCGACCGACGTCTCGGCTGATGTCAGCCTCATCTGATCGGCCAACGTTCCCCACCACACGGCGATGACCACGCCGGCCGGCGATCCCCGCAACGTCAAGCTGATCGTCGAGCTCATCGACCACACCACGAAGATCGCCGACCTCAACGAGCGCGGCGATCTCGCGGAGCGGCTGGCCAGGGCGCGGACACGGATAGCCGATCCCCGCATTCGCGTGATCGTCGCGGGGCAGCTCAAGCAGGGTAAAAGCCAGCTGGTCAACTCCTTGTTGAACCTCAACGTCTGCAAGGTGGGTGATGACGAGTCAACCGCAGTCGCCACGGTGGTCAGCTACTCCGAAAAGCCTTGGGCGCGTTTGGTCGTAGCGCAACCGGACGAATCGGAACACTCCGAACCCGAAGTCATCGCCATCCCGACCAACGAACTGGGCAGCGACCTTCGCCGCGCGCCGCAAGCGGGCGGCCGAGAGGTGATCCGGGTCGAGGTGGGCGCGCCGAGCCCGATGTTGAAGAGCGGGTTGGCTCTGGTGGACACGCCGGGCGTTGGCGGATACGGGCAGCCGCACCTGGCGGCGACCCTCGGCCTGCTGCCCGACGCCGACGCCGTGCTGATGGTCAGCGACCTGAGCCAGGAGTTCACCGAACCAGAGATGACGTTCATGCGCCAGGCGTTCGAAATGTGTCCTGTCGCAGCGATCATCGCGACGAAGACGGACATCTACCCGCATTGGCGTGACGTCGTCTACGCCAACACCACGCATCTGCAGCGGGCCCGCATCGCCGCCCCCTTGATTCCGGTTTCGTCGATCCTGCGGTCACACGCATGCGCGACCAACGACAACGAAATCAACGAGGAGTCGAACTTCCCTGCCATCGTCCGATTTCTCGCCGATTCGGTGCTGTCGCGCCAGAACGATCGCATCCGGGACCAGGTACTTAACGAAATCGCCTCGGCTGCTGAGCATTTGACATTGTCGTTGAGTACCGAGCTCGAAGCGATCAATGACCCCAAGGCGCGTCAGCAGTTGACGGAGGATCTCGAGCGGCGCAAGCGGGAAGCGCAGGACGCGCTGGCGCAGACCGCGCTGTGGCAACAGGTGCTCAACGACGGAATCGCTGATCTCACCGGCGATGTGGATCACGACCTGAGAAGCCGGTTCCGAGCGATAAGCCAACATACGGAGCATGTCATCGACGGCTGCGACCCGACGGTGTGCTGGGTGCAGCTCGCCACGGAGTTGGAGGACGCGGTAGCGACCGCGGTCGGCGACAACTTCGTCTGGGCGTACCAGCGGGCACAGGCACTGGCTGACGAGGTCGGTGTGACGTTCGCCGAGGCCGGCATCGAGTCGGTGGACGCCCCGGTGATCAACGCCGGTCACATCGGCGCCAGTTTCGGCGGTGTGAAAGCTGTCGGCAAGCTCGAGGCCAAGCCGATTGGCAAGGGGCACAAGGTACTAACCGGTGTCAGGGGCTCCTACGGCGGAATGATGATGTTCGGCATGCTGACATCGCTTGCCGGCCTGCCGTTGATGAACCCGCTTGCGGTGGGAGCGGGTGTGCTACTAGGCCGCAAAGCCTACAGGGAGGATCAGGAGAACCGGCTCAACCGGGCCCGCGGCGAAGCGAAGATGAACATGCGTAAGTTCATCGACGACGTCTCCTTCGTGGTGACCAAGGAATCGCGCGACCGGCTCAAGGTGGTCCAACGTCAGTTGCGCGACCACTACCGCGAGATCGCGAACCAAGCCAACCGATCGCTGAACGAATCGCTGCAGGCGACGATCGCTTCGGCCCGGTTGAAAGAAGTCGAGAGCAACACGCGGGTAAAGGAACTCGAGCGGCAGCTCAAGATCTTGCGTGCTGTTTCCGAGCACATTTCGAAGTTGTCGCCCGGTGCCGCGGCCGGGAGCCCGGCATCACCCCAAGCAGCACCCGCGGTGGTGGCCGTCGGATGACTGACACATCCATCGCGATAGGAGAGCGCAGATGTCCATAAGTGATTTCATCAACGATCCGTTCGGCGAGGCCGCCAGGGCCGTGGCTGACCTGGCCCCCGACAGCGTGCGGGAAACCGTGCACGAGGCGAAGGAGACGCTGGCCGGCATGGCGCAATCGGTTGCCGATCCGACGACGCCGGATGCGAATGCCAGTGGCAGCGACTTCACGGACCCCAATTTCGACCTCGGCACCTACGTCAACGAGCACGGTATCGCAGGACCCGACCTCAAGTCGGCCGCCGGAATCATCGTGGACGACAAGGAGAATTGGGACACCAACGGCCCAATGGAACCGTCGCATCCCGGTACCGATTCGCCGCCCTCGGGCATCATCCATCCCGATCCGATGGCCGACGGGATAGCTCAGACCGCCGGCGAGCAGGCGCAAGGTTATGGGGCAGGCGGCGAATACGACGGCGGGCCCAGTGCGGGCAGCGATGTGTTCGGCGATGCCGGGACGCTCGGCGAGAACCCGATGAAAAACGACTGGCAGGTCGACATCGGGCCGGCGGAAGAGGCTGAGCCCGACCAGACCGCCGGTGAGCAGGCGCAGTACTCGGGCGCCGATGGTTATTGGGGGACATCGGATTACGGTGGTTCGGCCGCGGAGGAGGCGGCAGGCTCGGGCGTGAGCGCATACGGGCCGGGTGCGGATCCGAACTATTCGCTGAACCCGGTCGGCGAGGACGGTCCCGCGGCGCCGGACTACGGCCCCGGCGCCACGGGTGAGCTCGCAGGAGCGAGCGGTGAAGTGGGCGCGACGGAAAGCTACAGCCTCGGCGAGAACTCTATGCAGAACGACTGGCAGGTCGACATCGGGCCTGCGGAAGAGGCTGAGCCCGACCAGACCGCCGGTGAGCAGGCGCAGTATTCCGGTGCCGACGGCTATTGGGGTACATCGGATTACGGTGGTTCGGCCGCGGAGGAGGCGGCGGGCTCCGGCGTCAGCGCGTACGGCCCCGGTGCGGACCCCAACTACTCGCTGAATCCGGTCGGCGAGGACGGTCCCGCGGCGGCGGACTACGGCCCCGGCGCCACGGGCGAACTCGCAGGCGCGGGCGGCGAGGTGACCACCGAGGACGACAGCTTCTTCTAGGCCTGCAGGGTGCGCACCGCTTCGATGCGGGCCTTGAGCTGATCGGTCGTCGCGGCCGCGATCGGCGGGCCGCCGCACAACCTGCGCAGCTCGTTGTGGATCCAGCCGTGCGGCTTACCGGTGCGATGGTGCGCGATCGACACCAGTGTGTTGAGTTCGCGCCGCAGTTCCCGCAGCTGGCTGTGCGTCGACAGCCGCGGCACCTCACCCGTCGCGGTCCGCTTCGACAACTGCTCATCCTGCCTGCGCCGCAACAGATCCCGCATCTGGTCGGCATCGAGCAGCCCGGGGATGCCGAGATAGTCGGCCTCCTCCTCGCTGCCCGCCGGAGTAGCGGTGCCGAACGACGAGCCGTCGAAGATCACCTGATCCAGTTCGGCGTCGGCGCCCAACGATTCGAAGCCGTTGTCCAGTTCGCTCGGCTCGGACTTGCGCCGCTCGACGTACTCCTCGTCGCCTTCGGACTCGCGGTGCGGCTTGCCGAGCACGTGGTTGCGCTGGGCCTCCATCTCACTGGCCAGCAGCAGCAGGTTGGGCACCGACGGCAGGAAGATGCTGGCCGTCTCGCCGGGTCGCCGCGACCGGACGAACCGGCCGATCGCCTGGGCGAAGAACAGCGGCGTCGACGCGCTGGTCGCATACACCCCGACCGCCAGTCGGGGCACGTCGACGCCCTCGGACACCATCCGCACCGCCACCAGCCACGGGCTGGTGCCCGCCGAGTACTCCGCAATGCGTGCCGACGACCCGGGATCATCCGAGAGCACCACGGTCGGCGTCTGGCCCGTCAGCTTCGTCAACTCCGCGGCGTAGGCGCGGGCAGCGGTCTGGTCCGAGGCGATCACCATCGCGCCCGCGTCGGGCATGCCGCCCTCGCGAAGCTGCGTCAGGCGGGTGTTGGCGGCCTGCAGCACGGCGGGGATCCACTCGCCGGCCGGGTTCAGCGCGGTGCGCCAGGCCCGTGCGGTCTGCTCGGCGGTCAGCGGTTCACCGAGGCGCGCGGAATGTTCCTCGCCGGCGCTGTCACGCCACCGCGCTTCCCCCGAGTAGGCCAGGAACACCACCGGCCGGACCACCCCGTCGGCAAGCGCCTCGGCGTAACCGTAGGTGTGGTCGGCGTGCGAACGCATCAGGCCGTCGCCGTCGGGTTCGTAGGTGACGAACGGGATGGGGCTGTCGTCGCTGCGGAACGGCGTCCCGGTCAGCGCCAGGCGGCGGGTCGCGTCGGCGTAGGCCTCCCGGATGGCGTCGCCCCAACTCTTCGCGTCCCCGCCGTGGTGGATCTCGTCGAAGACCACGAGCGTGCGGTAGTTCTCGGTGCGGACCCGGTGCCGGGTCGGGTGGCTGGCCACCTGTGCGTAGGTGACGACGACACCGTGATACTCCGACGACGTCTGCGCCGACGAGTTGGAGAACTTCGGGTCGAGCGCGATGCCGACCCTCGCGGCGGCCTGCGCCCACTGCGTCTTGAGGTGTTCGGTGGGTACGACGACGGTCACGCGCTCGACGGTGCCGTCGGCCAGCAGCTCGCCGGCGATCCGCAAGGCAAACGTCGTCTTGCCCGCGCCCGGCGTGGCGACGGCGAGGAAGTCGCGCGGTTTGGCGCCCAGATAGCGCACCAATGCCCGACGCTGCCAGCCCCGCAAAGCCTGGGTGTCGGGCGCAGCATATGCCCGCACCCAAGACTCCTCACTGATCGGACAGCAGCCTAACGCAAGGGTTTACGGCCGCGCACGTTCGGTAGCGTGTCGTCGGCGTGTCACTCGACGAAGAAGTTGTCGTTGGCGATGAACCACTGCCTGCGCTCTTCGTCCGACATCTCGCCGAGCTGGGCGAACCCCTCGAAGTAGTGTTCACGCGGCGCACCGGGAGCAAACAGCATCAGCAGCGACGTCGGCTCGTCGGCCTCGTTGCGGAAACCGTGGATACCGCCGGGCGGAACGTAGAGGAAATCGTTCGTACGCCCGTCGGTCCAGTCGCGGCCGTCGTACAGCTTGACCGTCCCCGACAGCACGAAGAACGCCTCGGACATCGCGCGGTGGAAGTGGGGGCCGGGGCCGCCGCCGTTGGGCGCGATGTCCACCCGGTACAGGCCGTAGTCGCCGCCGGTGGCCTGCTGGTTGGCCAGATAGTGGTACTTCACCAGCCCGAAGGACTCGTAGTCCGGCGGTTGATCCCCTGAGCGCAGCCATGCGCTGACTTCGGGTTGGTCCTTGGTGTAACGCGCTGGCGGGTACGGCGGCACGATCAGAGACATCGCAACCAAGCCTAGCGATGCGCCTTGGAGCAACCGCGCACCACCGACACAGCAGTCGTACAGGTCGCGCACGCATAGTGGCGTGCTATGGAACCGGCGCCGTTGACGTGGTCCTCGGCCCTGACCAGTTGGCAATGGGACGGCGCTGCGGTGGTGCTGATCGCCGCGGCAGGCGTCGGTTACGCGTGGGCGCGGCGTCGCACCGCGGTGCCCGCCAGGTGTGCGTGGTGTTTCGCCGTCGGCCTGGTGCTGATCGCGGTGGCGACCATGAGCTTCGTCGGCGTCTACGACCGCACGTTGTTCTGGGTGCGGGCGCTGCAGGTGTTGCTGCTGCTGTTCGTCGTGCCGTTCTTCGTGGCGATGGGCAGGCCGGTCACGGTGTGGCGGTTGGACCGAGTGGTCGCGACACCCGCGGCACGTGTGGTCTTTCATCCCGCGACCACGTCGGTGGCGATGCTGGCCACGCCGTGGCTGCTGTACCTGACCCCGTGGTATCCGGCCACGCTGCACAACAATGCGCTCGCCGCAGCGACCCGACTGTTGTTGGTGCTGGTCGGTTTTGGCTATTACTACGCGCGGTTGCAGACCGATCCGGTGCCGCGCAGGTACTCCCAGCTGATCTCGCTGGTGATCAGCATCGTCGAGTCGATCGGCGACGGTCTGCTGGGCATCGTGCTGTGGTTGGGCCCGGTGGTCGCCGCTGATTATTACGCGCGGCGACAGTGGGGGCCGAGCACGCACGTCGACCAGGCGATCGGCGCGGGCATTCTCTGGCTCGTCGGTGACGCGCTCGGAGTCGTGTTCATCATCGTGCTGATGCGGTTCTTCCGTGCGGACGAGGAGAACCGGGCGGCCATCGTCGATGCCGAAGTCGACGCCCAACTCGAGACGGCCGAGGAGCCGTCGGGGCTGTGGTGGCAGAACGATCCGCAACTGCGCGACCGGCTGGGGCGGGCATGACCGTGCCGCTGCTCGGCACGCTCGCGGTGTCGGGGTTTGCCAACGCGTGGTTCCTGTTGTTCTTCGTCGCGATCGCCGCGCTGGTCGTGGGATACCTTGTGGCGCAGCGGGTGCGGCGGCGGCGAGTGCTGCGCTTCGCCAACCTGGAGTTGCTGCAGTCGGTGGCGCCGCGGCGCCAGCGTCGGTGGCGGCATCTGCCCGCCGCGCTGCTGGTGGCCTCGCTGGCCCTGCTGACCACCGCGATGGCAGGCCCGACGCACGACATCCGCGTCCCGCGCAACCGCGCGGTGGTGATGCTCGTCATCGACGTCTCCGAGTCGATGGTCGCCACCGACGTCGCACCCGACCGGTTGACCGCAGCCAAAGAGGCGGGCAAGCGGTTCGCCGATGAGCTGACGCCAGGCATCAATCTGGGACTTGTCGAGTACGCGGGCACCGCAACGCTTTTGATGGCGCCGACGACGGACCGCGGCGCAGTCAAGGCCGCCATCGACACCCTCAAGGCCGCCGAACGCACCGCGACGGGGGAGGGCATCTTCACCGCGCTGCAGGCGATCGCGGCCACCACGGCGGTGCTCGGCGGTGGCGACGGTCCGCCTCCGGCACGCATCGTGTTGGAGTCCGACGGCAAGGAGACCGTGCCGAGTGAGCCCGACGCCCCCCGCGGGGCGTTCACGGCCGCACACGCCGCCAAGGAACAGGGTGTCGGCATCTCGACCATTTCGTTCGGAACACCGGATGGCACAGTCAAACTCGACGATCAGGACATTCCGGTGCCGGTCGACGATTCGACCCTGCAGAAGATCAGCGAGATATCAGGCGGCGAAGCGTTTCACGCCGACAGTCTGGACAAGCTGAACAGCGTGTACGCGTCGCTGCAGCAGATCATCGGCTACCAGGTGGTCGCAGGCGACGCGAGTGCCGGGTGGATTCGATTGGGCGCCTTGGCGTTGATCGCCGCGTTGGCCGCCGCCGCACTGCTCAACCAACGGTTGCCGGACTAGACAGGCGGCCTTCGGTTTTCCGCAGGTCTGCCGCCTTCTCGGCGATCGAGCATGATGGAGGCATCGGCGACGCCTGTCGCTCATGGTGGGAGCGATTTCGATCGCCCGCGCCATGTCGGATGCAGACGCGCAAACGGAGGCCGTCGACTCGGCCCGGCGCACGGCGCTAAGGCTGATGATTCAGGTGAGTAAGGGATTTCGCCGTCCGCGGCGCCTTTGTCCCGCTCAACGTGCACTCTGCACGGCGTGCACGTCCCATCGGCCCGGCACGCCCTTGAGTGCGTGGCAACCGCGATCGCTGAATCTGATGCGAGATCCGAGGACCAGCGGCGGTACGGCGGCGGAAACCAAGACCTCCCCAGGTTCTGCAAGCGCCATGATCCGTGCAGCGATGTGCACGGCGATGCCGTGCGCGTCATCGTCGACCATCGCGACCTCACCTGTGTGCATCCCGACACGAACACTGAGCCCGAGTTCTTGCACCGAGTCCCGAATTGCACACGCGCATGAAATCGCCCGCGCCGGTCCGTCGAAGGTTGCGAAAACACCATCGCCGGTGAACTTCACGACTCTTCCTTTCGCATCGGCAACGTGCGTTTCGACGATGGAATTGTGCTCGCGCAGCGTGGAGGTCCACGCGTGGTCGCCCAGTTCCGCTGCCCGCGAGGTTGATTCGACGATGTCAGTGAACAGGACAGTCGCCAGGACTCTGTCACTGGGCGTCACACTGCGTCTCCCGGTCACGAACGCTTCGATCTCGTCGAACGCAATGTGAGCGTCACCGGCGAACCACATGTGATCTTCGCCTTCCAGATTCAGAAGACGAGCGTGTGGAATCCGCTTGGCGAGATACCGTCCATGCTCCGCACGCACATGGCGATCACCCCGGCGCTGCAACAGGAGCGTTGGAGCCTGAATACTGTCAAGTGCTGGACGTACATCGCTGCGCACATACAGCTCGTAGATCTGTTTGAAGTATCCGGGACCGCCAGAGAGGCGCTCGCCGCGCGCCCACCAGCGTCTCCGCTGGCCGAGATCAATCCAACTGGGCGCCAGCACATCCGCTGTAGCACCGGTGCCGAAGGCTTGCCCAACGGCAGTCACATGTTCGTTGAGCGCATGTTCCGGCATACCGAACGGGTAGCCCGGTCCTCTGGAAAACCGTGCGAAGGCCCCCCACAGGATGAGGGAGCGGACGCGATGGGGATGGCTAGCGGTCAACAACATCGCGGGTAAGGCAGATTCGGCAGCCGCGAACACGGTGGCGCACTCACTTCCGACCGAATCGAGCACCGCGATGAGTCCGTCTATCCATGACTGCAACGCGGGCAGGTCCCTGGTCGACACCGCGTCCGAACTACCGACTCCGAGCAGATCGGTCACGATGAGGCGAGAGAATGACGCCAGACGTCGAAGATGTGCAGCGACAGTAGGCTCGTCCCAGAGCAAGTCGATGGGAGTGCAGGCCGTCGGGATGAACAGCAGATCGGGGCCGCGATCACCGATAACCTGATACGCCAAGTGCGTGTCTGCACTTTGGGCATAAAACGTTTCGGGCATTTCCGCCATCTTCACAACATCCACAACTACTCGGCGCGCCTAGAGATTTCATCGCACAGAACTGCGCTGCGGAAACGCAACGGCAAGGTATAACTGTCCAGCGATTTGCCAAATCGCTATCGGGCAATCACATCCGCCGAGTTTCCCTGCTGGCCATCGACTCTCCATTCGTGGATGGGTGAAACGCCAGGCGGGTGTCGCCGACATACCGAACGGGCTGTGGCCGACCCTAGAACGACGATCGCAATCTAATAACCACGGTCGCATGGTTTCCCAAGCCAAGGCGCAGCTAGTTCACATGATCGGCCGGAGACCGGTTGGCTCTCAGGTAATTCGACGATGCGCTTATGGCCGCGCCGGCCGCCGGGCTAAGTAGGCAGGCGGCGGTTGATGGCCAGGCTGAGAACCGCACCGATGCTGAGGATGACGACTGTGAGGCGCAACCATCCAGCGCTGGCCGGACCGCGCTGGGTCTGGTAGCCGAGTTGGTCCTCGGCGGCGCGAAACCTGGAGTTGAGCTCGTCGATCGTTGCCGCATCCGACGTCTGGCCGCCCGAGAGGTGCGCGATCATCTTCATCATGTCGTCATCGACCGGCACGTCCACCCTGTCGTTCTCGAGTTCCACATGTCCGGTCTGCGTGCCGAACGCGATCGTGGAGATCGGGACGCCCTGCTGGCTGGCGGCGCGCGCCGCGGTGTAGGCGCCTTCGGGGTTGTTGGGATTGTCGGGCTTGTTCTCCTTGCCGTCGGACAGCAGCAGGATGGTGGCGGGCGCCGGTTTGTCACCGGGTCCTTTGAGCACCGCGTTGACGGTCGTGATCGACTGCAACGCAGAGAAAATCGCTTCGCCGGTGGCGGTGCTGTCGGCGGGCTGCAACTTGTCGAGCGCGTCGATCGTGAGCTGATGATCGGGGCTGGGCGCCACCAGCACGTTGGGGGTGCCGGCGAACGCGATCAGGCCCAGATTCACCCCCGGTGTGACCTGCTTGGCGAACTGTTGCGCGGCGTGCTCGGCGGCCACCAACCGGGTTGGCGCCAGATCCGTCGCCATCATCGACCGCGACACGTCGATGACGAGCATGATGACGGCGCGATCGCGCGGCACGCGGACATCGCGGGTGGGTTGCGCCAGTGCGACGCTCAGCGGGATGAGCGCGATCAGCAGTACGGTCATCGGAAGGTGTCGCCACGGTGACGACGGTGCGGTGGCGCCCACGGTGGCGAACCGGCGCAGTCGCCGCCGCCGCCGCGCCTGGGTGGCGACATACAGTCCCAGGAGCGCCGCCGGAGCGAGCAGCAGCAGTAGCCACGCCGGGTCGTCGAAAGCCGACAGCGGCAACGGACCCAATCCCGGAACGCTCACCGCCTCACTGTGGCGCGCCGGGCTGGGAATCGGCTGTGGCCCAGCTCAGCTCAGCCGACCGGCGCCATCACCGAGGTCAGTTCCTCCGACACCGTCCACAGCCTGCGCTGCGCGTCGGTGTCGTGCGACACCCTGCTGGACGCCACCACCTTCGGGTAACCGCGTTGCTCGGAGAACCCGTCCGGCCCGAAGTACTGTCCCCCGATCACGCCGGGGTCGGTGGCTGCGCGCAGCGTCGGCAGCGCACCCATGTCGGCGCCCTGCATCACCGGCTCGAGGAGCCTGGCCGCCGCCGCAATGAGGGGCGGCAGGTTGCGGACCAGTTCGGTTTTAGAGCCGCCCGGATGCGCCGCGACGGCGATGGTGTTGGTGCCCTGTAGGCGCCGCTGCAGTTCATAGGTGAACATCAGATTGGCCAACTTGGACTGCCCGTACGCGCGCAGCCGGCTGTACTCGCGGTCGGATTGCAGATCGTCGAAGTTGATTCCGGTCCTGGCGAAGCGGTGCCCGACGCTGCTGACGGTCACCACGCGCGAGCCGGGCGTGGTGACCAGGCGGTCGAGCAGCAGATTGGTCAGCGCGAAGTGGCCCAGATGGTTGGTGCCGAACTGCAATTCGAAGCCGTCCTTGGTGGTCGACTTCGGCGGCATCATCACCCCGGCGTTGTTGATCAGCAGGTCGATCGACGAGTAGTCCGCGCGCAGTTGGTCGGCGGCCGCGCGCACTGAGTCCAGTGCGGACAGGTCGAGTTCTTGAATGGCGACGCTGGCTCCGGGGTTGGCCCGTGCGATCAAGTCGGCGGCGGCCTTGCCCTTCTCGAGATTGCGGACGGCGATCACCACATGCGCACCCTTGGCGGCGAGCGCGGTCGCGGTCTCGTAACCCAGTCCGGTGTTGGCGCCGGTGACGACGGCGACGCGGCCCGTCTGGTCGGGGATGTCGTTTGTGGTCCACCTGCTCATGGCGATCTCCTAAAATGTGGGTAAACGGGGCGGCGGCTCCGTTTGATGTCGAATATACGGAACGCACGCCCCGTTTATCTATTCCCTAGGTGCTTAGATGACTGAAACCGCCCGCCCGATGCGCGCTGACGCGGCGCGCAACCGTGCGCGCGTGCTGGAGGTCGCCTACGACACCTTCGCCGCCGAGGGACTCGGCGTGCCGATCGACGAGATCGCCCGTCGGGCCGGCGTCGGTGCGGGCACCGTCTACCGGCACTTTCCGACCAAGGAGGACCTGTACCGCGCGGTGGTCGAGGACCGCATCGACCGCATCGTCGCCGAGGGCCGCGAGCTGTTGGCCTCCAAGGACCCCGGCGAGGCGCTGTATGCCTTCCTGCGGTCGATGGTGCTGCAATGGGGCGCGACCGACCGCGGCCTCGCCGAGGCGCTGGCCGGAATCTGCGTCGACGTGAAGACCGCCGTGCCCGAAGCCGAAGAAGCCTTTCTGGGATTGCTCGGGGATTTGCTGCGGGCCGGGCAGAAGGCGGGCACAGTGCGCTGCGATCTGGACGTGCGCGATGTGAAGGCGCTGATGGTGGGGGCGCAGGCGATCCAAAGCTACAACGCCGAGGCGGCCGAGCGGCTGACGGAGGTCGTCCTGGACGGGTTGCGGGCGTAACGCCACGTAGCGGCAGCCGGCCGGGTTACCCTTCACATCGTTGACGCTGGCGTCATTGGGGGGGCGACATGGCGAGTTGGATGAAGCGGACAGTCTCCGCGCTAACAGTTGCCTTCCTCGCGCTGGGCGGTGTCACCGCAACGAGTGCCGCCGGGCACGCCGAGGAAGCGGTGCTGATCCCGGGCGCGACTGTCTTCAAGGAGATCAACCCGCTGTACCCGTTGGTCGCGCTGACGTATCCGGTCATCGGCATCAACTTCCACGACGACCCCCACCCGCAATTGGTCGAATATTCGCAGAATGCGCTGGACGCGGACCGCGCGCTGCGTGAGGGCGTCGCGCGGGCGCAACGCGTCGTCGACAAGATCGACGGCCCGGTCGTCGTGATCGGTGAATCGATGGGCAGTGTGGTCGCGTCCAGACTCGCCAGGAAACTCGCGGACAGCGCCGAGCCCCCGTCGAAGGACGACATCAGATTCGTGTTGATCGCTCCGCCCGAGGCCGGCGTCGCGAAGTGGTTCACGGTGGGCACCTTCATCCCGCTGCTGAACTACCGGGTGAGCCGGGTTCCTGAGTCGCCGTATCACACGACGATCGTCATCGGTGAGTACGACTTCTGGGCCGACCCGCCCGATCGGCCGTGGAACCTGATCTCACTCGCCAATGCGGTGATGGGAGCGGCCTTCGTGCACGGGCCGCCGATCTCGGCCACCAATCCGGCCAACGTGCCGAAGGCGAACACCACCACCACGACGAACAGCGCGGGCGGGACCGTCGTGACGCATTTCGTTCCGACCCCACAGCTGCCGCTGACGCAGGTGTTCCGCCTCATCGGGGTCCCCGACAAGATCGTCGATCAGGCCGATCGCATTCTTCGTCCGATCGTCGACGCCGGATATCGTCGCCACGACAAGCCGGGGGACACCCGTCCGTATCTCGCCAACGGCGGAATTCACCGCAATGTGCAGGGCCAGCAGCAGGCCCGCGACGGTGCGCAAGCGTCGGTGTCGAAGAAGGCGGCCGACACTCCGAAGCGGCGCAAGCGCCTGCGCGACCGGGTGGAGCGCAGCCTGCGCGAGCCGACGACGAGGGTCGCGGAACGGCGTGCCGAACGGCGCAAGGGTCCGCTGAGCGCTGAATCGAAGAGTGGGGCCTCCGAACAGCCTCAGTGACCTTGCACTCGCCCTGGTCGAGTGCTAAGAATGCAGTTGGCACTCGCGACCGGTGAGTGCTAGGTCGGGACGGTGAGGCCGGGGCGCGGAGCACATCCCCAGCCGTCCGTCGCGGGCACTGCGCCCGACCAACAAGACGTGCATCCCCAATCCGGAGGAAACACTTCGCAATGGCCAAGACAATTGCGTATGACGAAGAGGCCCGTCGGGGCCTCGAGCGGGGCCTGAACAGCCTCGCCGACGCCGTAAAGGTGACGTTGGGGCCCAAGGGTCGCAACGTCGTCCTGGAGAAGAAGTGGGGCGCCCCCACGATCACCAACGATGGTGTGTCCATCGCCAAGGAGATCGAGCTGGAGGACCCGTACGAGAAGATCGGCGCTGAGCTGGTCAAGGAAGTTGCCAAGAAGACCGACGACGTCGCGGGCGACGGCACCACCACCGCCACCGTGTTGGCCCAGGCGCTCGTGCGCGAGGGTCTGCGCAACGTCGCGGCCGGTGCCAACCCGATGGCGCTCAAGCGCGGCATCGAGAAGGCCGTCGAGAAGGTCACCGAGACGCTGCTGAAGTCGGCCAAGGAGGTCGAGACCAAGGAGCAGATCGCTGCGACCGCCGCCATCTCCGCCGCTGACACCCAGATCGGCGAGCTGATCGCCGAGGCTATGGACAAGGTCGGCAACGAGGGCGTCATCACGGTCGAGGAGAGCAACACCTTCGGCCTGCAGCTGGAGCTGACCGAGGGTATGCGCTTCGACAAGGGCTACATCTCGGGTTACTTCGTCACCGACGCCGAGCGTCAGGAAGCGGTCCTCGAGGACCCGTACATCCTGCTGGTCAGCTCGAAGGTGTCGACGGTCAAGGATCTGCTTCCGCTGCTGGAGAAGGTCATTCAGTCGGGCAAGCCGCTGCTGATCATCGCCGAGGACGTCGAGGGCGAGGCGCTCTCCACGCTCGTCGTGAACAAGATCCGCGGCACCTTCAAGTCCGTCGCCGTCAAGGCTCCGGGCTTCGGTGACCGCCGCAAGGCGATGCTGCAGGACATGGCCATCCTCACCGGTGGTCAGGTCATCAGCGAAGAGGTCGGTCTCTCGCTCGAGAACGCCGACGTGTCGCTGCTGGGCCGCGCCCGCAAGGTCGTCGTCACCAAGGACGAGACCACCATCGTCGAGGGCGCCGGTGACAGCGAGGCCATCGCAGGCCGCGTTGCGCAGATCCGCGCCGAGATCGAGAACAGCGACTCCGACTACGACCGTGAGAAGCTGCAGGAGCGCCTGGCCAAGCTGGCAGGCGGTGTTGCGGTGATCAAAGCCGGTGCTGCCACCGAGGTGGAGCTCAAGGAGCGCAAGCACCGCATCGAGGACGCGGTGCGCAACGCCAAGGCCGCCGTCGAGGAGGGCATCGTCAGCGGTGGTGGTGTGGCGCTGTTGCAGGCCGCCCCGGCGCTGGACGAGCTCAAGCTCACCGGCGACGAGGCCACCGGTGCGAACATCGTTCGTGTGGCGCTCTCGGCTCCGCTGAAGCAGATCGCCTTCAACGGTGGGCTCGAGCCCGGCGTTGTCGCCGAGAAGGTGCAGAACTCGCCTGCCGGCACCGGCCTGAACGCCGCCACCGGTGAGTACGAGGACCTGCTCAAGGCGGGCGTCGCTGACCCGGTCAAGGTGACGCGTTCGGCGCTGCAGAACGCGGCGTCCATCGCGGCGCTGTTCCTGACCACCGAGGCGGTCGTCGCCGACAAGCCGGAGAAGGCTCCGGCTGGTGCGGCCGACCCGACCGGTGGCATGGGCGGCATGGACTTCTAAGTCCTTTACGAAAAGGCCCGGGTGTGCTTCGGCACCCCGGGCCTTTTCGTGTGTGGCTTATTTTCCGGCGAACGTGGGTTACCCGCACGCGTTTTTCGCGATTCGCGTGACACAACCTCACATTCGGCGGGCCACGGCCTGGATGGCGTGCAGCCTGCCGTCGGCGAGCGCGGCCGCGAGGTTCGTGGCCTTGGTCGCGAAGTCGGCAACGAACGCGTGCAACCCCAGCGGGTTGGTGGGCAGCGTCAGAAACGTCTGCATCACGGTGGCGGCCTGAGCGCTGAGATCTGCCCAATGCTCGACTGTGAACCCGGCGGCCTCGACGCTGGCGCGCAGCTGGTCCGGCGTGACGAGGTGACTCTGCCCGGGATGGTCAGCCCAGGGCAGCGGGAAGTCGAGTTCGCCTTTGCCGCCAGATGCGATGTCCCACAACGCAAGTCGCCCGCCGTCGACAAGCACCCGGCCCGCTTCTGCATAGAGTCGGCCCTTGTCGAAGACGTTCATCTGCACGTGCTGGCTGACGACGACGTCGAAGGTGGCATCGGCGAACGGCAAATCCGTCACGTCGGCTCGCGGAACCGATATTCGACCGTCCAATCCGACGAGGCCGTTGAGCCAGCGGGCGGTCTCGCAGTACTCGTCGGTCAAATCCACTGCGCTGACCCGACATTCGTAGCGATCGGCGACGAACCGGGCCGTACCGCCCACGCCGCAACCGGCGTCGAGCACATGCTCGCGGCCACTGATGTCGAGCAGGTCGAGCAGTTGATGGGTCGCAATGCGGCCCATGGTGTGGAAGTCCTCCAGCGGCGCCAGTTCCGCGGCCTCGAGGCGTGCGAGGTCCAGGCCGGCGTTGGTGAGCGCTGTCTCGATGTTCCGCCGGGGGACGCCGGTCGCGTACTGGGTTTCGAGCACACAGTCAGCATGCAGCAATCGAACAAGAAAATCAAGTAAACGAACAAAAAGAACGTCAATCGAAGAGTATCTTCGCGAATAGGTTTGCTCGACATGGCTTTTCGCGTTTTAAACCTCTTCGCCCGCTTTTGAGACAAAACCCTCAACAGCGCGCCAATTCGGATGCGACCGCGGTTAAGGAAGGTGTCGGCGGTGAGCACGCTGCGGCCGGCAGACCGGAGGTACGCAGGAAGCTGCCTGCGCACCCACAGTTGACACCAAGAAATCAGGAGAGACATGAAGCGCGTTCTTTTGTGGGGATTCACTGGTGCGACATCAGCCTTGGCAATGCTGGGGTTGTCGTCCGTCGCGCATGCTGCAGAGCCGGGTAACGACGGTCCGCAGTTGCCGGGGTTGCAGGCGCCGGGTCCGGTGGTTCCGCCTGGGTCTTCGGTGCCGTCGGTGAGTGGGCCGCAGTTGGTGGGGTTGCAGGCTCCGGGTCCGGTGGTTCCGCCTGGGTCTTCGGTGCCACGGGTGACCGGGCCGCAGTTGCCGGGGTTGCAGGCGCCCGGACCGGTTGCTCCGCCGGCGCAGCCCAACAAACCCGGCAACGGTCAGGGCTCGGGCCACCCCAACAACGGCCGGGGATCCGAGCACCCGAACAAGGGTCGCGGCTCGGAGCATTCGCATCACGGGAAAGGGGCCTGAGCTTTCCCGTGGACTGACCCCTGGTGGTTGGTGGCGCACTGCTTCTGACTACCGGGGGTCGGTCCCTCAACCCCCCAGTGGGACGCAATCGTGCAGGCAGCCTGGGTTTGTCGCCGGAGTGTCCGCCGTGGCGGGCCGATGCAACACCGCGCGGGTCGGCACGACGTGCAGCGCATCCTCAGTCGGCTGGCCCTGGCCGTCGACAATCAGCGTGTAACCGCCCGGCTCACTCGGCGGCCATACCAACGTCACGCCGTCGTGCTTGCCGACGTTTTTGCGCGTGCTGTTGCCGATCGAGCCGACGTCGAGGACGCCGTCCACCAACCGCGGTTGCACTGCGACGGTGTGCGCCCGGAAATCGTCGCCGACGGTGATCAGATAGGCGAACGTGAAGTCGGCCAGCGCATCCGCCAGCTGATCGACATCGACCTTGACGCTCATCGCGCCGGCGCAGCCTGCCGACCGCGCACCAGTCGGCCGGGCCGGGCATCGGTCGGCTTGCCGTTCTCCGCGATCACCTGACCGGAAACCACCGTCGCCACATAGCCGTCCGCGGACTGGTCCAACCGCCGCCCGCCCGCGGGCAGGTCGTGGGTGATCACCGGCTTGTGCAACCGCAGCGCCGCATGGTCGATCACGTTGAGATCCGCCTTGTAGCCCACCGCGATTCGTCCGCGATCGGCCAGTCCTGCGACGCGTGCCGGCACCGACGTCATCATCCGGACCGCTTCGGCGACGTCCAGCCTGCCCTTCGCCCTGTCGCGCGCCCAGTGCGCCAGCACGAACGTGGGATAGCTTGCGTCGCAGATCATTCCGTAGTGCGCGCCGCCGTCGCCGAGCCCGAGCACGACGTCATCTCGACGGATCAATTCACCGACGGTGTCCAGCGAGTTGTTCTCGAAGTTGGCCATCGCGACCAGCAGCATCGCGTGACCGTCGTCGTCGAGCAGTCGGTCGTACGCCTCCTCCATGGGGCTGACGCCGCGGGCCTGAGCGCGTGCCGCGATGGACGTCGACGCATCCGGCTCGTAGTTCGGGTCGTCGGTCAGCGGGAAGATCCAATTCCAGGCCTGCGCCAGGTACAGCAGCGGATGTCCGCCGTCCGCGGGCTTGTCGGCGAGGATGCGCGCCCGCACCTCGGGCTTGCGCATCTCGGCGACCCGCTCCGCGAGCGGCAGATCCGCGATCTCCTGGTAGCTCGGATAGAACACGAACGGATTGCCCGTCAGCTCCAGCCCGATCACCAAACCGATTGGGCGCGGGAACATTTGCGCGGTGATCGCAGCGTCGGGGTCGCCGACCGAGTTGTACTTCTCGACCAGCGTGATGGCGTCGGGCCAGATCGGGTCTCCCGAGTTTCCGGTGGCCAGCGTGAACGTCACCGGCAACCCGTTGTCCTGCGCGGCCTCGAAAACCTGTTGCAGCACATTGGCATAACCACCGGCCGCGATATCGGGCACGAACTGAATCAACCCGCCGCCGCCCTCGGCGATACCGGACGCGATCGCGTCGATCTCGGCCTGCGCCGCGTTGTAAGTCGGGATCAGCTCACCGCTGGCGGTCTTGTGGAACGAGAACCGCGACGACGCGAAGCCAAGCGCACCGACCTCGACGGCTTCTTTGGCCAGCAGCCGCATCTGCTTGAGGTCGTCGTCGGTCGCCGGTTCCCGGTCGGCGCCGCGCTGACCCATCACATACACCCGCAGCGGGGAGTGCGGCAGATACGCCGCGACGTCGATATCGCGGGCGCGCGAATCCAGCGCGTCGAGGTACTCCGGGAACGTCTCCCAGTCCCACGGCAGCCCGTCGACCATCACCACACCCGGGATGTCTTCGACACCGGCCATCACGTCCACCAGCACCTCGTGGTCCTCGCGGCGGCACGGCGCAAATCCGACGCCGCAGTTGCCCATCACGGCCGTCGTCACCCCATGGGCCGACGACGGTGTCATGCGGTCCGACCAGATGGCCTGCCCGTCGTAGTGCGTATGCAGATCAACGAAGCCGGGGGTGACCAGCAGTCCGGTTGCGTCGATCTCGCGCGTCCCCGTGCCTTCGACGGTGCCGACCGCCGCTATCACGCCATCCGAAACCGCCACATCACCGACGTACGGTTGCCCGCCGAGGCCGTCGACGATGGTGCCGTTTCGGATGATCAATTCGTACGCCATGAGCTGAATGTACGACTCACACAGCCCCCCGTGCCAGGATGCGGAGGGAAGGGGTCAGCTGTGAGTCACTGGACACATTTCTCGGTAATCGAAGAGAGCGATCGGCTGTGGCGGGTCGTGTTCGACAACCCGCCGATCAACCTCGTCACCCCGGAGATGCTCGTCGATTTGCCTGCGCTGATCGACCGGATGGAATCCACACCCGAGTTGCGGGTGGTCGTCTTCGAGTCCGCGAATCCGGACTACTTCTTGAACCACTACGATACGTCACGGGTGGCCGAGACGCCCAAAGACCTTGGCGTGACCGGATATCCGTTGGTCATCGACATCAACGTGCGGCTGTCCCGGATGCCGGTGGTGTCGATCGCCAAGATCCGCGGCAGGCTGCGTGGCGTTGGCAACGAGTTCACCCAGGCGATGGACATGCGCTTCGCCAGCCGGCTCGCGTTGTTCGGCCAGCCGGAAACTGCGAACGGGAATCTGCCCGGCGGCGGTGGCCTCGAGCATCTGCCCCTCCTGCTCGGCCGGGCGCGAGCCCTTGAGGTGGCGCTGTCCAGCGACGACTACTCCGGTGAATTGGCCGAGCGGTACGGATGGGTCAACCGCACCGTCGAAGACGGCGAACTGGACGGGTTGGTGGACACGTTGGCCCGGCGGATCGCGTCCTTCGACAAGGAGTCCATCGCGGCCGTCAAACAACAGATCAACCGGTACACGCTGCCGTCCGCCGACGACATCAAGTCGTCCTCCGACATCTACTTCGACTCCTTCAGTTGGCCCGGTTCGCAGCGACGGCTCCCGGCCGCGCTGGCTGCCGGGCGCAACCAGGCCGGCGATTACGAGATGCGTCTGGGCTATCACCTGGGCCGACAGGAAGGATGAGCCGATGATCGACCACCTTGGAATCAACTGCGCGGACTGGGACAAGTCGAAGGCGTTCTACGACAAGGTACTTGGCGTGCTGGGCTACTCCCGGCAGATGGATTTCCAGGTCGCCATCGGATACGGCACCGACGGCAAGCCGGACTTCTGGATCGCCGATATGACTGCGGGCGACGCGTCCGGGCCCAATCGGGAGAACCATGTCGCCTTCCAGGCCGCCGACGCCGATGCCGTCAAGGCGTTCTACGACGCGGCGCTCGAACTAGGGGCCGAATCGCTGCATGCACCGCGGCTCTGGCCGGAGTATCACCCCGGTTATTTCGGCGCGTTCGTTCGCGATCCCGACGGCAACAACGTCGAGGCGGTGTTCCACGGCGCGCGGCCACAGGAGTGACCTCGGTACGGTCGAGGCATGGTTGATTCCGATCTGGCCGCGGTCAGAGAACTGTTGCGCGACGCGTTCACCCGACTCATCGAGCACGTCGAGGACCTCACCGACGGTCTGACCGACGAGGTCGCGTTCTTCCGCCCGACCGGCACCGCGAACAGCATCGCCTGGCTCATCTGGCATGCCGCCCGCCAGCATGACTCCCAACTCTGCGATATCGCAGGCATCGAGCAGGTGTGGACGCGTGACGGCTGGGTGGACCGGTTCGGGCTCGACCTGCCGCGGGATGCGCACGGATACGGCCACACCCCCGAGGAAGTGGGCAAGGTGCGCGCGTCGGCCGACCTGTTGGCCGGCTACTACCACGCGGTGCACAAGGTGACGCTGGAGTACATCGCCTCGGTCACCGCGGAGGAGTTGAACCGCGTGGTCGACACCAACTGGAATCCGCCCGTGACCGCCAGCGTCCGCCTGGTCAGCATCATCGACGACTCAGCGCAGCACCTCGGCCAGGCGGCGTACGTGCGGGGAATCGTCTGAGCCTGCACACCGCAATTCGCGCATGGCCACCAGTTGCACTGGTGGCCATGGTGTTCCTCGGCCTTGCGGTGGGCAGCGGCTCTACGGAGTTGGACGATTGGTTTCACCACGCGGGCAGTGGCCCGGTACGCCAGCTGCGGTACCTGGCCGACCAGCGGCTGCTGGTGCTGATCGTGCTCGCCACGCTGGCGGTCACGAACTACCGCCATCAATGGCGGCTGGCCGCGGCGACGGTGGCGTGTCCGCTCCTGGCGATGGCGCTGGCCCGCCTACTCAAGCCCCTGTTCGGCCGTGAACGTGGTCCGGCGTATGCGTATCCCAGCGGACATACGGCGACGGTTGTCGCGGTGCTGGGCATGGTCCTGCTGGTGGCCGGCGCCGCGTGGTGGGCGGTGCTGCTGGCTGGCGCGTATTCACTACTCGCCGTCGTGGGTGTCGGCGCGACGTTTCACTACTTCACCGACACCGTCGGCGGTGCGTTGCTCGGCACGGCGATCGTGTGCACGGCGGCCCTCGTATTGGGACGCAAACCCCACCGAACTTGACACCTGTCAACCCCGGTGCGATCTGGGTCACAGCCGATGGTTACCATGAGGCAATGACGGCGACTCCTGACGTTGACGTGCCCGACACCAGCACCATCCGCAACCCCGCTACCGGCGCGGTGGCTGGAAAGGTGCGCTGGACCGACCCCGCGGACGTGCCACGCATCGCGGCGGGCCTGCGCGAGGCGCAGAAGCAGTGGGAAGCGCGCGGCGCGAAGAGCCGCGCCAAGGTGCTGGCCCGCTACGCCGTGTGGATGGGTGAGCACCGCGACGAGATCGAGGCGCTACTGATCAAGGAGACCGGCAAGTCGGCCACCGACGCCGCGCAAGAGGTGCCGCTGCTGATCATGGTTGCGTCCTATTACGTCAAGACCATGGAGAAGGCGCTGGCGCCGGAAACCCGGCCCGCGTCGCTGCCGTTCCTGGCGATCAAGAAGGTCGAGGTGCACTACCGGCCCCGCCCGGTGGTCGGCATCGTCGCGCCGTGGAACTACCCGGTCGCCAACCTGCTGATGGACGGCATCGCAGCCCTGGCCGCCGGATGTGCGGTGCTGCTCAAGCCGTCGGAGCGCACCCCGCTGACCGCTGAGTTGCTGCTGCGCGGCTGGCTCGACTGCGGCGCACCCGAGGTGATGGCCATCGTGCAGGGCGCACGCGAAGCCGTCGAAGCGGTGGTCGACAACTCTGATTACATCCAGTTCACGGGGTCCAGCGCGACCGGCGCCAAGGTGATGGAACGCGCCGCGCGTCGGCTCACCCCGGTCAGCCTGGAACTCGGCGGCAAGGATCCGATGATCGTGCTGGACGATGCCGACATCGACCTCGCCGCGCACGCCGCCGTGTGGGGCGCATTCTTCAACGCCGGGCAGACGTGTGTGTCGGTCGAGCGGGTGTACGTGCTCGAGTCCGTGTACGACCAGTTCGTCAAGGCGGTCGTGCGTGACGTCAACAACCTGAAGATGGGCGCGGGCGAAGGCTACGACGTCGGCGCGCAGATCGACGACAGCCAGGTCGCGGTCACCGACCGCCACGTCGCCGACGCCAAAGCCAAGGGCGCCAGGGCGCTCACCGGCGGCAAGCGGCCCGGCGGTCCCGGCAGCTTCTACCCGCCGACGGTGCTGGTCGACGTCGACCACTCGATGCTCTGCATGACCGAGGAGACCTTCGGCCCGACGCTGCCCATCATGAAGGTCGCCAGCGTCGAGGAGGCTGTCCGGTTGGCCAACGACAGCCCGTACGGGTTGTCCGCCTCGGTGTTCTCCAAAGACATCGAACGCGCTAAAGCCGTTGCAGTGCAACTGGATTGCGGTGCCGTCAACGTCAACGACGTGATCTCCAACCTGATGTGCACGACGGCCCCGATGGGTGGCTGGAAGACCTCGGGTATCGGGGCGCGGTTCGGCGGCGCCGACGGGCTGCGCAAATTCTGCCGCCAGGAGGTCGTGGTGGCGCCCCGCACCAACGTCGGCGCGGGCGGCAACTACTACAACAATTCGCAGAAGGCGCTGAAGCGGATGAACAAACTGATGACGAAGCTGGCGCTGATCACCCCTCGCCGCATCGCCAAGTAAGTTCGACTACGACAACAGAGGAGCCTGCCCCGACAAGGAGGACGCGTGCGGTTCGTGGCGACCGTGTTCCTGTGGCTCGTCACGACGGTCGCGCTGGCGGCGGCGTTGCCCGCCATGTGGGCGCAGAAGAACATCGTCGACGCCGACGGCTACGCGTCGTTCGCACAGTCGGCCGCCAAGGACCCGAACCTTCAGCAGGCGATGGCCTCGGAGTTGACCACGCAGATCGTGTCGCTGGGGTCGAAAGAGGGCTATGACCTCAACCCGGACCTGGTCCGCGGGGTCACCACCCAGTACACCCAGAACGCCGGATTCCCCGGCCAGTTCGCGCAGGCGAACCGGATCGTGCACACCTGGATGTTCACCGACGAGATCCGCCGACAGGAGGGCACCGACGACCGCTGGCTGATCGACGTCGCCCCGATGCTGTCCGACCCGTCGCTGAAGGAGACGCTGGGCAATCTCAACCTCGACGTGCCCGCCACGCTCACCGTGCCAATCACGGTGCCTGAATCGTCGGGGTTGCGGCCGGGCCAGTTGCGGCCGTTGTCGACGTGGGGCCCGTGGGTGAGCATCGGTACGACGGTGTTGGCCGCGGTTTTCGCACTGCTGACGTTGGCGGCTGCCCGTGCCCGCGGTAAAGCCCTTGCCGCGCTGGGTGTTTCAGCGCTGATCGTGGGCGCAGCTGGCTGGGCGGGACTGGAGGTGGCACGCCGGTTCGTCAACCGCGCGCTGGACCGCACCACAGGCGACATCCGTCAGGTCGCCGAGGCCATGGTCAGCCACGCCGAGGACAGCATGCATCAGTGGCTGAACCTGACGCTGGCCGCGGGCGGTGCGCTGGTGGTGTTCGGGGTGCTGGTTTCCATGCTCGGCGGGTTGCGCCGACGCGACTAGGGCTCGATGACGTGTGACGGGTCGGGCCTGCGCTCCGGAGGCGCCTGGCTGTAGTCGCCCCACGGACCGTCCCGGCGCTCGATCGCGGCGCGCACACCCTGATTCGATGCGGTGTCGATGAATTCGAGCGCATCCGGGGTGTTGCGCATCAACCCGTCGAGGATGCCGCCGAGCGTCTGCGTCGACGCGAGCCCCATGTTCTCGTAAGCCTGATTGACGATCAGTTTCTGCGCCTGCAATTGCGACAGCGGGATGTTCGCGAGCTTCGCGGCGATCTCGGCGACACGCGCCTCGAGATTCTCGAACGGCACCGACTCGTTGATGAGTTCAACTGCGGCAGCTTCCTTTCCGGTCAACGGCTCACCGGTCAGCGAATGCCACTTCACCTTCGCCAGCGACAACCGGTAAAGCCACATACCGGTCAGATAGGCACCCCACATGCGGGCGTACGGCGTGCCGATGACCGCGTCGTCGCTGGCGATCACGATGTCGGCGCACAGCGCGTAATCGCTGGCGCCGCCGACGCACCAGCCGTGCACCTGGGCGATCACGGGTTTCGACGCCCGCCAGATCGCCATGAACTTCTGCGTCGGGCCGGTCTCGCGGGCGCTGACCATCGCGAAGTCCTTGCCGGGATCCCATCGCCCATCGGTGTTCATCGCGTCACCCCAGTGCTGGAAGCCGCCGCCGAAGTCGTAGCCGCCGGAGAACGCCCGACCCGCACCGCGCAGCACGATCACCTTGATCGCGGGATCGCGCTCCGCCAGTCCGATGGCCTTTTCGATCTCGTCGGGCATCGGCGGGACGATCGTGTTGAGGTGCTCGGGGCGGTTCAGCGTGATCGTCGCAACGGGACCGTCGGTCTTGTAGAGCAGGGTCTCGAACTGTGTCGACATGGGTGAAGTCTGGCAGAGCCAAACGCCGAAACTGTAGTTACCGCGCGAAAGTTCGAGTGACGTGCACGATAACTGCAGTTTCGAGCCGCTGCCGTCGAGGTCGCTGCGCGCGTCATCGCCATCCGCTGACTGCTTGAGGCGCCGAGACTGGAACTGTGCACGCAAAGTCCGAGTGCTACCGTGCCGGAATGCCGTTTCGGCGCTAGTCGCCCAGCATCCGGTGCAGGAACTCGTAGATCAACGCCGACCGGAACGCGATCTGTGAGTTGTCGGCCGCTCCGGCGTGCCCACCCTCGATGTTCTCGTAGTACCGCACCGGTTGGCCCGCCGCCTCGAGCGCCGCGGTCATCTTTCTGGCGTGTCCGGGATGCACCCGGTCGTCGCGCGTCGACGTCGTGATCAACACCGGCGGATATCGCCGCTCTGACGAAATGTTCTGATACGGCGAGTATTTCGAGATGAACGCCCAGTCGTCGGGATTGTCGGGATCGCCGTACTCGGCCACCCACGACGCCCCGGCCAGCAGTAAGTGGAAGCGGCGCATGTCGAGCAGCGGCACACTGCACACCAGCGCACCGAACAGTTCCGGGTACTTGGTCAGCATGATGCCCATCAGCAGGCCGCCGTTGCTTCCGCCCTGCGCGCCCAGTTGCTCGACGGTGGTGATCCCGCGCCGCACCAGATCGGCTGCCACCGCGGCGAAGTCCTCGTGCACCAGGTGCCTGCCCTCACGCATCGCCTGCGTGTGCCAGCGCGGCCCGTATTCGCCGCCGCCGCGGATGTTGGCCAGCACGTACGTGCCGCCTCGGGACAGCCACAGCCGACCGAGCACCCCGGCGTAGCCTGGTGTGCTCGAGCTTTCGAAGCCGCCGTAGCCGTTCAGCAGCGTCTTGGTCGGACCGGTCGAACTGCGGTGTCCCACCACGAAATACGGGATCATCGTGCCGTGGGCCGACGCGACGAAGTGCTGTGTCACCTCGATATCGGAGGCGTCGAAGAACGCAGGGGCGCTCTTGATCTCCGTCACTTCGCCGCCGGCGTGGCCCCACAGCAGGCGCGACGGCAGGTCGAAGCCGCTCGAGTCGAGGAACATCTCGTCGCCGTACTCGTCGACGTCGACCAGCACGGTGTGGGTGTTCGGCGGGATGCCCCGGATCGGTTCGGCCTGCCACGACCCGGGGGTGACCACGTCCACCTTGCTGGCCACGTCGACGAGGCTGACCAGTATCAGGTGGTCGCGCGTCCACGCGTAATTCTCCAGGCTGGAATGCTCGTCGGGTTCGAAGACCACGCTCAATTCGGCTGTGCCCGCGAGGAATTCCTCGTACTTCGCGGCCAGCAGGCAGCCCGCCGGGTAGATCGTCGTGCCCACCGCCCACTCGGTGCGCGGCCGGATCAGCAACCACTCGCGGTGCAGCGAGATGTTGGCGTCGGTGGGAACGTCGATGCGGATCAACTCGTTGCCACGCAACTCGTAGCGCTCGCGGTTGAAGAAGTCGAGGGACCGGGTGATCAGCAGCCGTTCGAAGCCCGGGGTGCGGTCGTACCCGCCGCCGACGCTGACATCCGACGGATCGCCGGTGAACAGGGTCTGCGCTTCCGCGAGCGGCTGACCGCGCCGCCACCGCTTCACGATGCGCGGATAGCCGGATTCGGTCAGCGAGCCCTCACCGAAGTCGGTGCCCACCAGCACGGTGTCGTGGTCTTCCCACGACAGCCCGGACTTGGCCTCCGGCAGCTGGAAGCCGTCGGACACGAATTCCCGTTTCACCATGTCGAATTCGCGCACGACGGTGGCGTCGGCGCCGCCGCGCGACAGCTCGATCAGCGCCAGCGTGTAGTCGGGCTCGATGACCTCGGCGCCCGCCCACACCCAGTTCTCGCCGTCGGCGCGCGCGAGTTCGTCGACGTCGAGGATGACGTCCCAGTCGGGCTGCTCGGTGCGGTAGCTCTCCAGCGTCGTGCGCCGCCACAGCCCGCGCGTGTTCTTCGCATCGCGCCAGAAGTTGTACAGATACTCGCCGCGCCGCCGCACATACGGGATGCGGGTGTCGGTGTCGAGGATCTCCAGCGCCTCGGCGCGCATCTGCTCGAAGCGGTCGCCCGCGAACTCCGCGACGGTCGGCTCGTTGTGGCTGCGCACCCAGGCCAGCGCATCGTCGCCGGTGATGTCCTCGAGCCAGAGATAGGGATCGTCGTCCGTCTGCTCTTCGCGCAAGCGCTCATCGCGTTCCACGCTCCCATCTTGCCGGGCGGCCCGATCAGCTCAGGTGGTGCACCTCCTGCAGGCCGTACACCGGCGTCGGGATTCCCTCGTGGCGGGCCTTGAGTTGCAGCGCCAGGTACAGCGAGTAGTGCCGCGACTGGTGCAGGTTGCCGCCGTGAAACCACAGGTTGGGCTGCTGGGTCGGCTTCCACATGTTGCGCTGCTCGCCCTCCCACGGGCCGGGATCTTTGGTGGTGTCACTGCCAAGGCCCCACACCTTGCCGACCTTGTCGGCGACGTCCTGTCCGATCAGGTCGGCCGCCCAGCCGTTCATCGAGCCGTACCCCGTCGCATAGACCACCAGATCCGCGGGCAGTTCCGTGCCGTCGGCGAGCACAACCGAATCCTCGGTCAACCGGTCGACTTGGCCGTGCGCCAGTTTGATCCTGCCGTCGGCGACCAGGTCGCACGCTCCGACGTCGATGTAGTAGCCGGACCCGCGGCGCAGATACTTCATGAAGAGTCCGGATTCGTCGTCGCCCCAGTCGAGCTCGAAGCCTGCGGCGGTCAGCCGGTCGTAGAACTCCTTGTCCCGTTCACGCATCGCGTTGTAGAGCGGAATCTGGAACTCGTGCAGGATCCGGTACGGCAGCGAGGCAAACGTCAGATCGGCCTTCTCCGTTGTCATCCCGGCGGCGACGGCGCGTTCGGAGTAGAGGTCGCCGAGGCCGATGTCCATCAGGGTGTCCGACCTGACGATGTGCGTCGAGGACCGCTGCACCATGGTGACGTCGACGCCGTTCTCGTAGAGCGCCTTGCAGATGTCGTGTGCCGAGTTGTTCGACCCGATGACGACCGCCTTCTTGCCGACGTAGCGGTCCGGACCGGGGTGCGCGCTCGAGTGGTGTTGATCGCCGCGAAACAGGTCCTGGCCGGGCAGCGTCGGCACGTTGGGTTTACCCGACATCCCGGTCGCGAGCACCAGGTGGGCCGGGTGCAGCGTCAGCCGTTCGCCGTCGCGGTCCACCTCGACGGTCCAGCGACCGGCAGCGGAGTCGAACGACGCCGACAGGCACGTGGTCTTCGACCAGTACGGGACCTCCATCACGCGGGTGTAGAACTCCAGCCAGTCGCCGATCTTGTCCTTGGGCGAGAACACCGGCCAGTTCGGCGGGAACGGCAGGTAGGGCAAGTGGTCGTACCACACCGGATCGTGCAGGCACAGCGACTTGTACCGCTTGCGCCACTGATCGCCCGGCCGGTCATGCTTGTCCATCACGATCGCGGGCACGCCCAACTGGCGCAGCCGGGCGCCGAGCGCGATGCCGCCCTGCCCGCCGCCGACCACGACCACATAGGGCTGCACCGTCTGTCCCAGCGACGCGTCCTCCTCGGCGCGCTTCTCGGCCCAGGACCGCGGATCGGGGTCGTCGCCGTGTACAGCGCCCAGCACGCGGGTCGCGCCCTTTCGCTCCTCGTGCCCCTTGAGCTCCTGCATGGCGGTCAGCAACGTCCAGGCCTGGTCGTCCTTGAGCCGAAGATGCCCGATGCCGCGTCCCACCGCGGTCTCGAACTCGATGAACGCCGACGTGACGTCGCCGTCTTCGGTCGGGGCCTCCCGCGTCCGGAAGCCGGACGGGTCGGTGTCCGACAACCGAGCGCCGAGCATGTCGGCAATCTCATCGCGGCCCTCGACGGTCTTGATGTTCCAGGTGAAAGCCACCAGGTCGCGCCAAAAGCTGTCGACGGCGAACTTCTGCACCACTCGGTCGATGTCCCGAGCCGCCAGCGCAGCCTCGAAATCGGCGAGCCAGGCGTCAACCCGCTGCTGCGGCGTCGTGGCGGTGGCGGAATCCAGAATTTGTGTCATGTGACCCAGGACACACCGCGGTCGTGCAGTGCACAAGAGTTGCAGCGCGTTGCAGTTCGGTGACTCTTGCAACGCGATGCAACTCTTCCACGGTGTGTCCGCGGTCACATACAACTGCAGCCATGAAAGCAGCTGTTTATTACGGACCGAACAAGGTCGAGGTCGCCGACGTGCCCGAGCCGGACCCGGGCCCGGGCACCGTGAAGCTGAAGGTCGGTTTCAACGGCATCTGCGGCACCGATCTGCACGAGTACTACGCGGGCCCCATCTTCATTCCGACCGAACCGCATCCGCTCACCGGGCGTGAGCTGCCGCTGACGATCGGGCACGAATTCTCCGGCGTCATCACCGATCTCGGCGCCGGCGTCACGGATTGGGAAGTAGGTGACCGCGTCGCGGTGGAGCCGATCTACAAATGTGGTCGGTGCGCGCCGTGCCTGGCAGGCAACTACAACATCTGCGCGACAATCGGATTTCACGGGTTGATGTCCGACGGTGGCATGGCCGAATACACCGTCGTCCCAACGAACATGCTGCACAGGCTGCCGGACAACGTGTCGCTGCAACTGGGCGCGCTTGTCGAGCCGATGTCGGTCGCGTATCACGCGGCGACTCTGGGAGAACCAGCCGCCGGGGACACGGCCGTCGTGTTCGGTGCTGGACCGATCGGCATCGGTCTGTGGTTTGCATTGCGGGGCAAGGGTATTGAGGACGTGCTCGTCGTCGAACCGTCGGCGACCCGTCGCGCGGCGATCGAAGCGCTCGGCGCACACACCCTGGATCCCACCGAAACGGACGTACCGTCGTTCATCGCGGACCGCACTGGCGGGCGTGGCGCAGGTGCCGTGTTCGACGCCGCCGGAGTGGCACCTGCGGTCGAGACCGCACTCGCGTGCGTCGGTGCCCGGCGGCCCATGGTCAGCGTGGCGATCTACGAGAAGCCACTGACGACGCCGTTGCTGAACCTGGTCATGAACGAATCCCGGATCCAGGGTTCGCTGTGCTACACCGGTGCCGATTTCGAAGCGGTGATCGGGCTGATGGCGCAAGGTGCCTACGACACTGCGGGCTGGGTGACCGCGATCGCGATCGGCGACGTCGTCGACGAAGGGTTCGAAGCGCTGCACGCGGGGACGAAGATGAAGGTGCTCGTCGATCCCGCCACCGCGTGATGCGTGTGCTGGCCCCCTGGTGTGATCAGGAGCACAATCGTCGGTGATGCCCCGTTCGTCTGTCCCCGAGCCCGCGGTCGCGGTGGGTGAGGATCCACGCCGCTACGCCCGGCTGATGTCTGTGGTGTACGACGCCACGATGGCCGGTGATCGTGCCCCTGCACGACCGCGCAAGGTCATCGAAGACTCCTGGCACCGGTTGATGGCGCGGGGCATCCACCCGGATGCGCTGCCCGCTCCTGAGGTGGAGGACAGCACGCTCGACTTGTTGCGCCATTCCTCCGGGCTGGTTGCCGTGCTCAATGAGATCACTCGCGGGCTGGACTCGTTGGTCGCCGAAGGCGACAACATTCTCGTCATCGCCGACGCGCAGGGGCGGGTGCTGTGGCGCTCCGGGTCGCGGTCTGTACTCGGCCAAGCCGACCGGTTGGGCTTCGTCGAGGGCGCGCACTGGGGCGAGCACGCGGTCGGGACAAACGCCATCGGCACCGCATTGATGTCCAACTCCGCGGTGCAGGTGTTCTCCGCCGAGCACTACGCGCGCAGCCACCACGCCTGGACCTGTGCCGGGGCCCCGATCAAGGACCCGAGAACCGGCCAGGCGATCGGCGTGGTGGACGTCTCGGGCCCGGCAGCGACGGTGCACCCCACGACCGTCGCACTGGTCGACGCGGTGGCTCGGCTGGCCGAGGCCCATCTGCGGGAAGAACACGACCGCATACTGAACCGGCTGCGCACGGTGGCCGCGCCGATCCTCGCCCGGATCGCCAGCCCGGCCCTGGCCGTCGATCCGCAGGGCTGGGTGGCCGCGGTGGATTCGCTGCCGCCGCACAACCGAATCGCTATGCCGCGCGAAATCTCCGCTGGGCGCCTGTGGTTCCCGACCCTGGGGGCGTGCGACGTCGAGCCGCTGCCGGGCGGGTGGTTGGTGCGGCTGATCCCCGAGGTCGCCGAGGCCGACGGCCAGCTTGTGCACGCGACCCTGGATCTGCACGACCCCGACGCTCCCTCGCTGCAGATGGACGGCCAATTCGGTTGCTGGCGAAGCCAATTGTCACTTCGACATGCCGAGATTCTGCTCGCTCTTGCGCTGTTCCCGGAAGGGCGATCCGCGCCGGAATTGGCGGCCGACCTGTACGGCGACTCATCGCGCGTGGTGACAGTGCGCGCCGAATTGTCGCGGCTACGAAAGCAGTACGCCAGTCTGCTTGCCGCCCAGCCGTACCGCATCGCCGGGTCGGTCCGCTTCAGCGTCGAGTACCCCGACGATCGGGCCGCGTTGTTGCCGTCCTCGACTGCTCCTTTTGTCTGTGCTGCGCGGCTTCAGTCAGGCTGACCGCGGCCGCAGGCGTCGCAGCAAGGCTCCGATGGCCAGGATCGCCATGGCGGCCGCGGCCAGTGGGCCGATCCGCTTGAGGGCCGATCGCTGCGCGTAATGCACCAGGTTCAGCGGTTCGACCTCCGGAGTCTCTGGAGCCGTTGACGTCTCGGGAGTAGGTGTGGGCGCCGCGGTCTCGGCTGCCGTGACGGGGACGGCGAGTTTTTCCGAAAGGCACGCGGTGAACTGCTCGATGATCTTCCCACCGACGTCGGCGATCATGCCGCGACCGAACTGGGCGGGTTTGCCGGTGATGGACAGGTCCGTGGCCACCACCCCCGCGGTGCGGTCCCCGTCGGCGGTCAGCGTCAAAGTGACGGTGGCCTTGACGGTGCCGTTGCCGCGGGTGTCCTTGGCGTGCGCCTTGAGCACCGCCCGGCGGGCGGCCTCGTCGGTCTCGACGAACATGCCGGTTCCCTTGTACAGCAACGTGATCGGGCCGACCTTGATCTTGACGGTGCCGGTGAACGAATCGCCGTCAACGCCGGTGAGTGTCGCGCCGGGCACGCACGGCGCCACCCGCTCGGGATCCAACACCGCGGGCCACACCACATCGATCGGGGCAGGGACGGACAACTGGTGTTCGAGTTGCATCCCTACGCGCCGATCGCCGTCGTCACGGCGCGACGGGTCAGCACCTTGGCCAGGTGGCTGCGATATTCGGCGTCGGCGTTGCCGTCGGACATCGGGTTCATGCCATCGGCGGCGTGTTCGGCGGCCGCCCGAATCGACTCCACGCTGGCCTGCTGGCCGATCAGCGCCTCCTCGACAGCGCGGGCGCGCATCGGCACCGCTGCCATGTTGGTCAACGCGACCTTGGCCTGCCGGATCGTCCCGCCGTCGACCGCGACGGTCGCCGCCACCGCGACGATCGACCACGCCTGCGCCACCCGGTGCAGCTTCTCGTAGTGGGCTGCCCAGTCGGTGTGCTTGGGAATGCGTATCTCCGTGAGGATTTCGTTCGGCTGCAGCGCGGTCGTGAAGTAGTCGACGAAGAAATCCGCGACGGGGATGTTGCGTCGACCCGACGGCCCAGCGACGGTCAGTGTCGCGTCGAGCGCCAGCGTCGGCGCGGCCAGATCGCCTGCCGGATCGGCGTGTGCGAGGTTGCCGCCCAGCGTGCCCCGGTGCCGGATCTGCGGATCGGCGACGGTGTGGGTGGCGTCGGCGAGCAGCAACGCGTGCTTGCTGATCATCGGGTTGCCCAGCAGGCTGTAATAGGTTGTCATCGCGCCGATCACGAGGGCGTCGCCGTCGTCGCGCACCCCGCGCAACTCGTCGATCCGGTTGAGGTCGACCAGCACGGTGGGCGCGGCCAGCCGCAACCGCAGCACCGGCATCAGACTCTGCCCGCCCGCGATCACCTTGGCGTCCTCGCCGGCCTCGGCCAGTGCGGCCACCGCGTCGTCGACGGTGGTCGGGGCGACGTAGTCGAAGTTCGACGGAATCATCGGGCACCTCCCTGGTTGATGGCGTGCCAGACTCTCATTGGGCTGCACGGCATTTCGATGTCATTGACGCCGAGATGGCGCACCGCGTCGATGACGGCGTTGACCACCGCCGGTGTCGACGCGATGGTGCCCGCTTCGCCAACTCCTTTGACGCCAAGCGGATTCGACGTCGCGGGTGTCTCGGTGCGACCGGTGATGAAGGTCGGCAGATCCACCGCCGACGGGACCAGGTACTCCGCGAACGATGCGTTGATCAGCGTGCCCGACTCGTCGTGCACGGCCTCCTCGTACAGCGCCTGCGCGATGCCCTGAGCCAGCCCGCCATGCACCTGCCCGTCCACGATCAGCGGATTGACCACGTGCCCGATGTCGTCGACGCAGACATAGCGGCGAATCCGCACCTGCCCGGTCTCGGTGTCCACCTCCGTCGCGCACAGATGGGTGCCGTGCGGGAACGAGAAGTTGTCCGGGTCGTAGGTCGCCTCGGCGTCCAGGTTCGGTTCCAGCCCTTCGGGCAGATCGTGCGCGGCGAACACGGCCAGTGCGACTTCGGCGAGGGTGACCGCCTTCTCGGTGCCCGCGACGCGGAACCGGCCTCCGGTGAACTCGAGGTCGTCCTCGGAGCACTCCATCATGTGTGCCGCAAAGGGTTTCGCCTTGGCGATCACCTTATCGGCGGCCTTCACCACCGCGATCGCGCCGACAGCCAGCGAGCGCGACCCGTAGGTGTCAAGACCCCGCGGGGAGCTCTGGGTGTCGCCGTGGATGACCTCGACGTCCTCGAACGGGACACCGAGTTGGTCGGCGACGATCTGGCTCCACGCTGTCTCGTGGCCCTGCCCGTGCGGCGACGAACCGGTGACCACCTCGACCTTGCCGGTGGGCAGCATCCGGATGGCGGCGTGCTCCCAGCCGCCCGCCCCGTAGGACAACGAGCCGAGCACCCGCGACGGCGCGAGGCCGCACATCTCGGTGAAGGTCGAGACGCCGATGCCCAGTTGCACCGGGTCGTTGCGTTCGCGGCGCTCGGCTTGTTCGCGGCGCAACCCGTCGTAGTCGAACAACTCGCGCGCCTGCGCGGTGGCGGCCTCGTAGTTACCCGAGTCGTAGGTCAGGCCCGCGACGGTGTCGAACGGGAACTCCTCGTGTTTGATCCAGTTCTGCGCACGCAATTCGAGCGGATCACGGCCCAACTCCGCCGCGAGGTCGTCCATCATCCGTTCGATCGCGAACGTCGCCTCCGGGCGCCCGGCGCCGCGGTAGGCGTCGGTGGGCGTCTTGTTGGTGAACACGTTGGTACACGTGAAGTGGTACGAACCGAATTTATAGATGCCGTTGAACATGAAGGCACCCAAAATCGGGATGCCCGAGGTGACCAGCCGCAGATAAGCGCCCATGTCGGCGAGCAGTTCCACCTTCAGGCCGGTGACCGTGCCGTCGCGGCGCGCGGCCAGCGTCAGCTTCTGGATCTGGTCGCGGCCGTGGTGCGCCGCGAGCATCGATTCGCTGCGGGATTCGGTGTACTTCACCGGCTTTCCGATCCGCCGCGCCACCAGCAGCGCGATCACCTCTTCCGGCGTCACCTGGAGTTTGCCGCCGAATCCGCCGCCGACGTCGGGGGCGATCACGCGCACCTTGTGCTCGGGGATCTCCAGCGTCATCGCCAGCATCAGCTTGAGGATGTGCGGGATCTGCGTGGCCGACCACACGGTCAGCTGTGGGCCCGTCGGATCGACGACGACCGAGCGGGGCTCCATGAACGCGGGGATCAGCCGCTGCTGGCGGAAGGTGCGCTCCAGCACGATCTCGGCGTCGCGGATGGCGTCCTCGGCGTCGCCGCCGGTGCCTGCTTGCGCGGAGTCGAACGTCCACACCGCGCTGACGTTGGTGCCGAGGTCCGGGTAGATCACCTCGGCGTCGTCGGCGGCGGCCGCGAGGTCGAGCACCACCGGCAGGTCGTCGTAGTCGACGTCGATGTGTTCGAGCGCGTCCTGGGCCTCGTACGCGGTGCGGGCCACCACGACTGCCACCGCTTCGCCTGCGAAGTTCACGGTGTCCACCGCCAGCGACGGGGCGGCAGGCGCCTTCATGTCCTCGGTGATCTGCCAGGCGTTGGGCAGGCTGCCCTGTTCGGCCGCCAGATCGGCTCCGGTGAAGACGGCGATGACGCCGGGCATGCTGCGCGCGGCGCTGGTGTCGATGTTGGTGATGCGGGCGTGTGCGACGGGGCTGCGCAGGATGGCGAGGTGCTGCAGGCCCGGCAGCACGATGTTGTCGGTCCACCGGGTGCGGCCGGTGATCAGATGCTCGTCCTCCTTGCGGACCCGCGCCTTGCCGATCTCGGGTTCAACGGTCGCGGTCATCGGACGGCCTCCGCCGAATCAGTCTTGGGCGCAGCCGGTTTCGCCTCCAGCCGGCTGGCCGCGTCCTGCACGGCCCTGACGATGTTCTGGTATCCGGTGCACCGGCATAGGTTGCCCTCCAGGCCGTGCCGCACCGCCTCTTCGTCGGGATGCGGGTGCTCGGCGAGCAGATCGATGGTCTGCATGATCATGCCGGGGGTGCAGAAGCCGCACTGCAGCGCGTGGTTGTCGCGGAACGCCTCCTGCACGGGGTGCAGTTTGCCGTCTCGTGCCAGCCCTTCGACGGTGGTCACGTCACCGCCGTCGGCCTGTACGGCCAGCACGGAGCACGACTTGACGCTGTAGCCGTTGAGGTGGACGGTGCAGGCACCGCAGTTGCTGGTGTCGCAGCCGATCACGGTGCCGACCTTGCCGAGCCGGTCGCGAAGGTAATGGACGAGAAGAAGTCGGGGTTCCACGTCGTCGGTGTACGTGGTTCCGTCGACGGTGACAGTGATACGCATAGGCATACTCTGCTCTGGCTGGCCGCCGGGAACCCGCAGAATCGCGAAACCGGTTGCGCACCAGAATGTTCAGGCGGTGCGGATTTCGTCGAGCAAATCCTGCAGTGTCGCCAGGCTGTGGCCTGCGAGCAACCGGTCGACGTAGGGCAGCGCGGCGGCGATCCCCGATTGCACCGGCTGATAGCCGTCGACGCCCGCGTGCGGGTTCACCCACAGCACGGTGTGGGCGAGTCGCCGCAGCGCCGCCATCTGCTCGGTGAGCAGGGTGGGCTCGCCGCGCTCCCAGCCGTCGGAGAAGACCACCACCACCGCGCCGCGGGCCATGCCGCGCCTGCCCCACCGGTCCAGGAACGCGCGCATCGTCTCACCGAGTCGGGTGCCGCCGGCCCAGTCGGGCACCGCGCGGCCCGCGGCGGCCAACGCCGTCTCGGGGTCACGGGCCCGCAGCGCCCGCGACAGTCTCGTCATTCTGGTGCCGAGCGAAAACACTTCGGTGGCAGGGCTTTTGCGGGCCACGACGTGCGCGAAGCGCAGCAGCGCGTCGGCGTACGGGCTCATCGAGCCGGACACGTCGAGCAGCAGCACGATGCGCCGTGGCCTGGTGTCCTTGCGGTGGTGCCGGGGCCGGACCGGTTCGCCGCCCGCGGCGAGCATGCGGCGCAGGGTGCGCCGCGGGTCGACGCGGCCGCGGCGCGACGGCCGCATCCGCAGCGCGGACCGGGTCGCGGACTGTGGCCGCAGTGCGGCGAGCAGCTCGGCAAGATGCGCCCGCTCGGCGGCGGTCAGTTCGGCGATGTCGCGGTGTCGCAGGATCTCGGTGTCGGCCGCGGCGACCCGCAGGTGCGGCGGCTCGCCGTCGGTGTCGGTGTCGCCGGTGGTGTCCAGCGCGGCGATGCGAGCGCGGCGCTGGGGCTGGCTGCGGTGCGGCGCGCGGACCGGCACCGTGCCGCCGAACCAGTTCTCGAACACCAGGTCGTAGCGGGGGATGTCGTCGGGGTCGCGGCACAGCGTCGCGCGGCCGGCCCAGTACACCTGCCGCGGGTCGGCGACGTCGACCTCGCGCAGCGCCCTGGTGTAGGTGTCGACGGCGTCGGCAGGCAGCCCCGCGACCGCGAGCGCGTGCGCGAATCCGGCGAAACCGACCAGTGCCGCCATGTCAGCCGGCCAGCAGTCGGTCCAGTCCGGCCCGCACCACCCGCTCGGCGTCCTCGTGATACTTGACCACCGCGCCGAGGGTCGCCGCGGCGGTCTGCGCGTCGAGCGCATCGCGGTCGAGTTCACGCAACGCACGCGCCCAGTCGAGGGATTCGGCGACACCAGGCGGCTTGACCAGTTCCATCGCCCGCAGCGCGTGCACCGCGCGGGCCACCTGATCGGCGAGCGCCTCGGCGATGCCGGGGATGCGGCGACGCAGGATCGCGATCTCGCGCGCCAGGTCGGGGTGCTCGAGCCAGTGGTACAGGCAGCGCCGCTTGAGCGCGTCGTGCACGTCGCGGGTCCGGTTCGACGTCAGCACCACCAGCGGCGGCGTGGCGGCCCGCACCTCGCCGAGTTCGGGGATCGTGACGGCGTTCTCGTCGAGCACTTCGAGCAGGAACGCCTCGAATTCGTCGTCGGCCCTGTCGATTTCGTCGACCAGCAGCACGCAGGGTGCCTCGGTGAGCGCCCGCAGCAGCGGCCGCGCGAGCAGGAACCGCTCGGTGTAGAGCGAGCGTTCCGCGGAGTCGGCGTCCAGATGTCCCGCCGCCTCCAGCGTCCGCAGATGCAGCAACTGCCGCGGGAAGTCCCAGTCGTAGAGCGCTTGGGCGGCGTCGATGCCTTCGTGGCACTGCAACCGGATCAACGGCAGGCCCAACGCCTCGGCCAACGCGGCGGCCAGTGACGTCTTGCCGGTGCCCGGCTCGCCCTCGCAGAACAGCGGCCGACCCATCCGCAGCGCCAGGTAGGCGGCCGTCGCGACACCCTCGTCGGCCAGGTAGCCGGTGCCCTCCAGTGCTTGCGCGAGTTCCGACGGCGACCCGGCACCGGAGGTGGAAACGCTCACCCAGCGAGCCTAGGTCAGGGCTTGATCACAGCTGCGCATCTTCGTCCGTGACCTTGCGTGGCGGACCGCCGAGGACCGCGGCGGCGCGCCTATCGTTCCAAACGTGATAGCCCTCCCGCGCGCGTGGCTGCTGGCCGGCGCAATGCTTGTGGGTCTCGCGGTCGGACAGATCGCGGGGATCGCCTCGACGCTGCTGGTGAAGGCCGCGATCCGGCCCGACATCGTGGTCGCACTCGTGATCGCGGTGCCCAGCGTGATCGGCATGCTGACGATCCTGCTGTCCGGGCGACGCTGGCTGACCGCGCTCGGTGCCTTCGTGCTGGCCATCGCGCCGGGGTGGTTCTCGGTGCTGGTCACGATCCAGGTGGTGCACGGTGCTTAATCCGACCGAACAAGAAACGCTGCCGGGTGACCCCACGCAGCCGTATTCGCCGGTGTTCACCGGCGAATTTCCGGCGATGCCCGATCCGGTGCAGCCGTTGGCCGCCGAACGTGACCCCGCAAACGGCGCGGACACCCCGACCGGGCCGCTGCCTCCCGTCGTGCATCCGGAGGTCGTCGAAGGCACCTACAAGTACCTAAAGCGCTGGACCTTCGTCCTTGTGGTGGCGGGGGTGTGGATTCTCGGCGCCGCGGCCGGGTGGGGGCTCTATTACTGGTGGTTCCACTCGCTGGACAAGACGCCGCCGGTGTTCGTGGTGCTGATCTTCGTGATCGTCTGCACGGTCGGCGCGGTGTTGGCCGCGATGGTGGTCGACAAGCCGCTTGTCGCGGCACTGGCGATCGGGCTGATGTCGGCGCCGCTGGCCGCGCTCGGCGCCGCGGCGGTGTTGCACGGCACCTACTTCTGCCAACACGTGAGCCGCTGTTTCGTCGGGCTCATCCCCTACTAGGGTTGGGCGGGTGACCCACTATGACGTCGTCGTTCTCGGAGCAGGCCCCGGCGGATACGTCGCGGCCATCCGCGCCGCCCAGCTCGGACTGAACACCGCAGTCGTCGAACCCAAGTACTGGGGCGGCGTATGCCTCAATGTCGGCTGTATCCCGTCCAAGGCGCTGCTGCGCAACGCGGAACTCGTCCACATCTTCACCAAGGAGGCCAAGCAGTTCGGCATCAATGGTGAGGCGACGTTCGACTACGGCGCCGCGTTCGACCGGAGCCGCAAGGTCGCCGAGGGCCGCGTCGCGGGCGTGCACTTCCTGATGAAGAAGAACAAGATCACCGAGATCCACGGGTACGGCACGTTCACCGATCCGAACACGTTGTCGGTCAAGCTCAATGAGGGCGGAACCGAGACGGTGACGTTCGACAACATCATCATCGCCACCGGCAGCAGCACCCGGTTGGTGCCCGGCACGTCGCTGTCGGAGAACGTGGTCACCTACGAAGAGTTGATCCTGTCGCGCGAACTGCCGTCCTCGATCGTCATCGCCGGGTGTGGCGCGATCGGCATGGAGTTCGGTTATGTGCTGAAGAACTACGGCGTCGACGTGACCATCGTGGAGTTCCTGGCGCGCGCGCTGCCCAATGAGGATGCCGAGGTTTCCAAGGAGGTCGAGAAGCAGTTCAAGAAGCTCGGCGTCAAGGTGATGCTCGGCACCAAGGTCGAGTCGATCAAAGACAGCGGCGGCGAGGTTGTGGTCACCGTCAGCAAGGACGGCAAGAACGAGGAGCTCAAGGCCGAGAAGGTGCTGCAGGCCATCGGCTTCGCTCCCAACATCGAGGGCTACGGCCTGGACAAAGCCGGTGTGCAGATCACCGACCGCAAGGCGATCGGCATCGACGACTACATGCGCACCAACGTGCCGCACATCTACGCCATCGGCGACGTCACCGGCATGTTGCAACTGGCCCACGTGGCCGAGGCCCAGGGCGTGGTCGCGGCCGAAACCATCGCCGGCGCAGAGACTTTGCCGCTCGGCGATTACCGGATGCTGCCGCGCGCGACGTTCTGCCAGCCGCAGGTGGCCAGCTTCGGGCTGACCGAGGAGCAGGCGCGCGCCGAGGGCTACGACGTGAAGGTGGCCAAGTTCCCGTTCACGGCCAACGCCAAGGCGCACGGCGTCGGCGACCCGAGCGGCTTCGTGAAGCTGATCGCCGACGCCAAGTACGGCGAGTTGCTCGGCGGCCACCTGGTCGGCCATGACGTCTCCGAGTTGCTGCCCGAGCTGACGCTGGCGCAGAAGTGGGATCTGACAGCCACCGAACTGGCCAGAAATGTGCACACCCATCCGACGATGTCCGAGGCGCTACAGGAGTGCTTCCACGGTCTCATCGGACACATGATCAACTTCTGAACGTGGTCTCCACGGGCAGCCCAGCGAGAGCGATCTGGGTCGCCGGGATCGGCGGACTGGTGGTCGGCCACATCCTGTGGTTGGCCGGGATTTCCGTCGCGATCGCGACGAGTTCGATCAGCACCTGGGTGTTGGTGATCGCCGCGGTGTCGTTCGTCGTGGGCGGCGTCGCGGCCTATTTCGGCTGGCGCTGTTATCAGCGCAAGTCCGAGATCTGGGCGGCGTTCCTCTTCCTGCTGCCGGTGTCCCCGGTTTTGTTGTCGCTGACCGTGCTCGGGGTGACCTACCTGTAGCCGGACCGCGAGTCTGAACGATCGCTGTGAAGTGCGCTAGCGGCGGACTGCCCGCCGGGATATGGTCTGCTGCACCGCAGACGATCTGGAGGACGCAAACGTGGCAGCTTGGAAAGCAGGGAAGTACGCCGGAATCACCTTTGTCGGCGCAGTCCTGGCCGGATCTGCGGTGGGATTCGCTGCCACTGCGCAGGCCGACAACTGCGATCCGTTCCTGCTGTCGATGACGCCGCAGCCTGTGCTTGCCTGTCAGGCACCGGCCCCCGACGTCCCGCCGCCACCGGACCAGCCTGCCGCCGCTCCGGTCAACGACGTCGCGCCGCCGCTGCCCGCCGAGGTGCCGCCGCCCGCAGAGCCGGGGCCGTTCGGTGAGGAGCCTGCTCCAGTGCCGCCAACGGGCGGCTAGATCACACGCACTCGGTGCAGTACTGCTCGCCGTCCTTGCGTAGCGCCAACCGGCTGGTGTGCTGCACCAGGAAGCAGCTCGAGCAGACGAACTCGTCGGCCTGCTTGGGCACGACGCGGACGGTGAGCTCCTCACCGGTGAGATCGGCGTCGGGCAGCTCGAACGAATCGGCGCCGTCGCCGTCGTCGACGTCGATGACCGCGGTCGCGGCGTCGTTCTTGCGACGGCTGGTGATCTCCTCCAGCGACTCATCGCCATCGGTCTCGGTGACGCGGGGTGCGTCGTAGTCAGTGGCCATGCGACATGCCCCTTCCTATCAAGTCAGATAAACCGCCAAACGCGGCGAGGAAGCGGATTGTTCCCTATCTCAGTCGGGAAAGTCCAGCGGAATTCGCAACGTCGCCATGGTGGCGGCCAGCGCATCGTATTGCCCTGCCAGCGTGCAGAATTCGATCAGCTGCGCACGGCTGAGCAGGCCGGAAAGCGCCGACCAGGTCTCCGGCGACATCGAGCGGGTGATCACGAACTCGTCGGTCGCCGTGATGAGCACTCTCTGCCGGTCGGTCAGCCCTTCGGCGTCCGGCCCCTCGAAGATCCTGGCCTGCAATGCGGCGTCGACGCCCCGGCTTTTCGCCAGCCGGCGGTGCTGCTGCAGTTCGTATTCGCAGTCCCGCAGGTGGCCGACCCGCAGGATGACCAGTTCGGCGTCCCGGCGCGACAGCTTGCCCGCGTACAGCAGGTAACCCGAGAACGGCAGCCATGCGAGGAACAGCAGTTTGTGCTGCCCGAGCACGTTGAACAGGTGAAACTTCGGGGCACGGATACCGCGGGCGCCGAGCTTGGCGATGGCCCAGTTGACGGGCCCGAGTTCCTTGAACCCGCCCGGCGGGATCCGCGGGAGCGCACTCATGACTGCTTCACCAGGTAGGGCGACACCGTGCTGCGGTGTTCGTCGATGTCCAGTGCGCGGCCCAGCGCCGGGAACGCCCGCTGCGGGCAGTTGTCACGTTCGCAGACCCGGCAGCCCGCGCCGATCGGTGTCGCGTTGTCACCGGACAAGTCCAGTCCCTCCGAGTAGACCAGCCGGTGCGCGTGCCGGAGCTCACAGCCGAGGCCGATCGCGAACGTCTTACCCGGCTGACCATAGCGCGATGCGCGACGCTCCACCGTGCGTGCCACCCACATGTAGTTGCGCCCGTCGGGCATCTGCGCGATCTGCACGACGATTTTGCCCGGGTTGGCGAATGTCTCGTAGACGTTCCACAGCGGGCAGGTGCCGCCCGACGACGAGAAGTGAAAGCCGGTGGCGGACTGGCGTTTCGACATGTTTCCCGCCCGGTCCACGCGGACGAAGGACAGCGGCACCCCGCGCATCGACGGCCGCTGCAGCGTGGACAGCCGGTGCGCGATGGTTTCGTAGCTGACCGAGTAGAACGCCGACAACCGTTCGATGTCGTAGCGGAAGTTCTCGGCGACGTCGTGGAACTGTCCGTACGGCAGCACGGTGGCCGCGGCGAAGTAATTGGCCAGCCCCAGCCGGGCGAGCTTGGTCGACTCCTGGCTGGTGAATTTGCCGTCGTCGACGAGTTTGTCGATCAGGTCGCCGAATTCGAGGTAGGCCAACTCGGTCGCCATCTTGAACACCGTCTGACCCGACGACAGGTGACCGCTGATCTCCAACGTCTTGGTCGCCGGATCGAAGCGGTGCAACACGGTGTCGCCGAGATCGATGCGACGGATGATGTGCACGCCGTGGACGCGGGTCAGCCGATCCGACAGCTCACGGGCCAACTCGGCGCGGTGCATGCGCATCCGGATGGTCAAATCCTCGGCGGCAGTGTCGAGTTCGTGCAGATAGTTCTGCCGTTGGTAGAAGTAGTCGCGGACTTCCTCGTGCGGCATGGTGATCGCCCCCGACCCGCTGCCGTCGGAATTGCGGTCCTCCGTCGCGTTGGCCAGTTGCGCGGCGGTCAGCCGGTAGCGGCTGTGCAGGTTCACCATCGCGCGCGCCAACGCCGGATGCGCGCCGACCATGTCGGCGACCTCGGCGAGGTCGACGTCGACGTCGAGGTCGCGGTCCATCAGCACCTCGCGCAGTTCGGCGACGAGGCGGGTGTCGTCCTGAGACGCGAAGAACGTCGCGTCGACCCCGAACACTTCGGTGATTCGCAGCAGCACCGCGACCGTCAGCGGTCGAACGTCGTGCTCGATCTGATTGAGATAACTGGGCGAGATCTCCAACATCTGCGCCAGTGCCGCCTGGCTGAACCCGCGCTCGCTGCGGAGTTGCCTGACCCTCGAGCCGACGAATGTTTTCGCCACGGTAAGCGAGCCTACCGAGGGCTAGCACAGTTGCGAAGGGCAGCTTCGCATTGTTGGCAGATTGCGGGCTGTGGCAGGATCGGGCCGATTGCAGCGACAGGGAGAACCACTGATGGCGGGAATTGCGGGCAGCACCGGTCTGGCGAAAGCAATGATGCCGGTGCCCGATCCGCACCCTGACGTCTTCGACCGGCAATGGCCGCTGCGGGTGGCCGACATCGACCGGGAAGGCAGGCTGCGGTTCGACGCCGCCACCCGCCACATTCAGGACATCGGCTCCGATCAGCTCCGCGAGATGGGCTTCGAGGAGACCCACCCGCTGTGGATCGTGCGCCGCACGATGATCGACCTGATCAAGCCCGTCGAATTCCAGGACATGCTGCGGATGCGGCGGTGGTGCTCGGGCACCTCGAACCGGTGGTGCGAGATGCGGGTCCGGATCGACGGCCGCAAGGGCGGCCTGATGGAATCCGAGGCGTTCTGGATCAACATCAACCGCGAGACGCAGGGGCCCGCCCGCATCTCCGACGACTTCATCGAGGGCCTGCAGCGGACCACCGACGTCGACCGGCTGCGCTGGAAGCCGTATCTGAAGGCGGGTAGCCGCGAGGATGCCGCACAGATCCGCGAGTTCCCGGTGCGGGTCAGCGACATCGACATCTTCGACCACATGAACAACTCCGTGTACTGGAGTGTGATCGAGGACTACCTCTTCAATACGCCGGAGCTTCTGCACAAGCCGATCCGGGTGACCATCGAGCACGACGCGGCAGTGGCGCTCGGCGACAAGCTCGAGATCATCTCGCACGTGCACCCGGCAGGCTCGACCGAACAATTCGGCGCCGAGCTGTCCGATCGCACTGTTAGAACGCTCACATATGCCGTCGGCGACGAGACAAAAGCGGTCGCGGCGATCTTCGCCCTGTCGGACGGCGAGCTTTAACAGTACGAGCGTACTGACCAGCGAAAACCACCTACCGGCGAGTAGCTACTGAACCGGTTAAGCGCATTGCCGTCTTCGCAAACTTTGCAAGTTAATGCGGGCTGTTGGCGAAAGTTTACAAATGAAACGGGTGGACCTGCGGTTATGCCGTAGTGCATCCTCGACTTAGCACAACAGTGAAGGTGCTGGAGGGTTAACAAACCATCGGGTTGGGAACAGTTCCAGCGACTTGCAACGTAAAGGAGCACCAATGTCGACCGTTGGCCAGCCGAGGTCTGCCGAAGAGATCCAGAAGGACTGGGACACCAATCCGCGGTGGAAGGGCATCGAACGCACGTATTCCGCCGAAGATGTGGTGGCTCTGCAGGGTTCGGTGGTCGAGGAGGCCACGCTGGCCCGCCGCGGCGCGGAGGTGCTGTGGAAGCAGCTGCACGAGATGGAGTTCGTGAACTCGCTCGGCGCGCTGACCGGCAACATGGCGGTCCAGCAGGTCCGCGCCGGCCTGAAGGCCATCTACCTGTCGGGTTGGCAGGTCGCCGGTGACGCGAACCTGTCCGGCCACACCTACCCGGACCAGAGCCTCTACCCGGCCAACTCGGTGCCCCAGGTGGTGCGCCGCATCAACAACGCGCTGATGCGCGCGGACCAGATCGCCAAGGTCGAGGGCGACACGTCCGTCGAGAACTGGCTTGCCCCGATCGTCGCCGACGGTGAGGCGGGCTTCGGTGGCGCGCTGAACGTCTACGAGCTGCAGAAGGCCATGATCGCGGCCGGTGTCGCAGGCTCGCACTGGGAGGACCAGCTGGCCTCGGAGAAGAAGTGCGGCCACCTGGGCGGCAAGGTGCTGATCCCGACCCAGCAGCACATCCGCACGCTGACCTCGGCCCGGCTGGCTGCCGACGTCTCCGACGTGCCGACCCTGGTGATCGCCCGCACCGACGCCGAGGCCGCGACGCTGATCACCTCCGATGTGGATGAGCGCGATCAGCCGTTCATCACCGGTGAGCGCACCGCCGAGGGCTTCTACCGGGTGCGCAACGGGCTCGAGCCGTGCATCGCCCGCGCCAAGGCCTACGCGCCATACTCGGATCTGATCTGGATGGAGACCGGCACGCCGGATCTGGAGCTGGCGGCGAAGTTCGCTGAGGGCGTCAAGGCGGAGTTTCCCGACCAGATGCTGGCCTACAACTGCTCGCCGTCGTTCAACTGGAAGAAGCACCTGGACGACGCGACGATCGCGAAGTTCCAGAAGGAGCTCGGCGCGATGGGCTTCAAGTTCCAGTTCATCACGCTGGCCGGCTTCCACGCGCTGAACTACTCGATGTTCGACCTGGCCTACGGCTACGCCCGCAACCAGATGAGCGCCTACGTCGAGCTGCAGGAGCGCGAATTCGACGCCGAAGAGCGCGGCTACACCGCGACCAAGCACCAGCGCGAGGTGGGTGCCGGCTACTTCGACCGGATCGCCACCACCGTCGACCCGACCTCGTCGACCACGGCGCTGAGCGGTTCGACCGAAGAGGGCCAGTTCCACTGACGATCAAGCGGGCGTAGCCCGCGGTGAGGAAGTGGAACCGAAGACCGGAGCCACTGACGATCAAGCGGGTGTAGCCCGCGGTGAGGAAGTGGAACCGAAGACCAGTTCCACTGACGATCAAGCGGGTGTAGCCCGCGGTGAGGAAGCGGAACCGAAGACCGGAGCCACTGAGTTGGTAGCCTCAGGCCCCGTCCATGCTTGGGCGGGGCTTGAGGCTTTTTGAGGAGATGCAGTGAGCATTGAACGGGTAGGTGTGGTCGGGGCCGGGCAGATGGGCTCGGGCATCGCGGAGGTATGCGCCAAGGCGGGCGCGAACGTCGTCGTCTACGAACCGGCCGAGGAACTGGTCGAGGCGGGCCGCAAACGCATCACCGGATCACTCGAGCGGGCGGCGAGCAAGGGCAAGCTGTCGGAGGCCGACCGCGACGCCACGCTGGGCCGGTTGACCTACACCACCAAGCTGACCGACCTGGCGGACCGCCAGTTGGTCATCGAGGCCGTCGTCGAGGACGAGACCGTCAAGGGCAAGATCTTCGCGCAACTCGACGAGATCATCACCGATCCCGATGCGGTGCTGGCGTCGAACAGTTCGAGCATCCCGATCATGAAAATCGCTGCGGCGACGAAGAATCCGGCACGGGTGCTCGGTCTGCACTTCTTCAACCCGGTGCCGGTGCTGCCGCTCGTCGAACTGGTCAACACGCTCGTCACCTCCGACGCGGCGATCGTGCGGACGGAGAAGTTCGCGAGCGACGTGCTGGGCAAGCAGGTGGTGCGCTGCAGCGACCGCTCGGGCTTCGTGGTCAACGCGCTGCTGGTGCCGTATCTGCTGTCGGCGATCCGCATGGTCGAGGCGGGCGTCGCGACGGTCGAGGACGTCGACAAGGCGATCGTGGCCGGGCTGTCGCATCCGATGGGGCCGCTGCGGCTTTCGGACCTGATCGGTCTGGACACCATGAAGCTGATCGCGGACTCGATGTACGCCGAACTCAAGGACGCGCACTACGCGCCGCCGCCGCTGCTGCTGCGGATGGTGGAGGCCGGTCAGCTCGGCAAGAAGTCGGGCCAGGGCTTCTACACGTACTGAGTTCTCCCCTGCGCGAGCAGACGCAAAGTGTTCCAAATCCACGGCGTGTCGGGACATTCTGCGTCTGTTCGCGCAAGGAAGGCCAAGGAACGCACGGCGGTGCCTACGATCGGTCTTATGTCGACCGGGTCGACCGGCGGCCCTACGGTGACCGCCGAAAACTGGCAGCTGCCGCCGTTCAATCGCTGGGCGTACTGGCACGTCAACGAGATCCTGCCAACGACACCGATTCCACGCCACACCGGCAAGGTCCGGCAGTTGATCGCGGCGCACGCATCTGCCGATGTCACCGACGTGACACTGACCAGCGTGGACGGATCAGTCGTGACGGCCGGACAGGTGATGACCAACACGTACACCGACGCCTATGTCGTGATGCAAGACGGCGCGTTGGTCGCGGAATGGTATGCGCCGGAAGGGGCCCCGGACCGAACGCATGCGGTGATGTCGATCTCGAAGTCGGTGGTGGGATGTGTCGCGGCCGCACTGTCCGACCGCAATCTTCTAGATGTCGATCGGCTGGTGACCGACTATGTGCCCGAGTTGTCCGCCAGTGGCTATAACGGTGCGACGGTGCGCCACGTGCTCGACATGCGCAGCGGGGTCCGGTTCCGTGAGGACTACCTCGATCCCGACGCTGAGGTGAGGGCGCTCGCACGATGCATCGGCCAGGCGCCGGCACCGGCAGACGCATCGCCGCATGGAATCTACTCATACCTCGTCGGGCTCTCCGCCGACGCACCGCACGGCCAACGCTTCCTCTACCGGTCGGCCGAAACCGACGTGCTGGGTTGGGTGTGTGAACGCGCAGGCGGCCAATCGATGGCTGAGTTGATAGCCACGCTGATCTGGCAGCCGCTCGGCGCCGAATTCGATGCAGAGATCATTTGCGACAGGCTCGGCACGGCCGTGCATGACGGAGGGTTATGTGCGACCGCAAGGGATTTGGCGAGATTCGGCCAGATGCTACTTGACGGCGGCTCCGTGCCAGACGAAGGCGGCGGCAGCCGAACTGTGGTCGCATCGCGGTGGCTGCGCGACGCCTGGGCGGTCGACGCCGATGCGCGTTCCGCCTTTCTCGCCTCTCCCGCCGAGGTGTCCATGCCGGGCGGCTGGTATCGCAACCAATTCTGGTTCCGCCCAGGACCATACGGCGATGTGTTGCTTTGCCAAGGCATCTATGGCCAACTCATCCACGTCACCCGCCGTACCCGCACAGTGTCCGTCAAACTATCTACATGGCCGGATCCCCAGAATCCCGGTTACCTGCAAGACACGCTGCGCGCGTTCGACGCGATCGCGGGGGCACTTGCAGGCAGGCCGACCGTCAGCCAGAGCCAGAGGCAACCCGGGGTCGTTGCTGGCCGAAGCCGGCACGGCAAATCCGATCGATCGGGAAAGTGAGGAATCTGAGCGGGTTTCGCGCCATTTGACAAAACGTTGATCAACATCGGCCTACGCTCGACATGCACCGCGACGACGCCGTGGAGGTCGAACGAGCAGGAGGCGACCATGGCCGACCAACAAGCCCGCCCCACCCGCCAGCGTAAGGCAGCGCCACCTCGAAAACGTCAGCGGAGACCGTCGCCACCCGCCAAGCGCGCTTTGTCGCGTCTCTTCGGTGGTAGCTCGCTGAACGGAATCGCCGAAATACGGACATTTTTCCGCACGAATGTTCAGCCGATCTACTTTGTTGGCCCGACCGCTTTCAATCTGCTCGGCATCGACCGCTGGGTGCGCAACTTTCAATACGTTGCCTACTACGACTCCTGGGACGGAGCACATCCCCGCGTGTTCACCCCGAAGAACAAACCGTACGTCGAATTCGAGTCGAGCGAACACATCAACAACTATCTGCTGCGCGATCCTGAAGTGCGCGCTCACCTGAAACGCCGCGACGGCACACCGATGGTGGCGATGGTCTTCTTCGACGAGGAAACCGAAGAGATCTGCCGCGAGCAGGGCTACAACCTCATCCTGCCGCCCGACTCCCTACGGCGGCGGCTTGACTCCAAAATCGTCACCACCCAACTCGGAAGCGAGGCGGGCGCCCCTTCGGTGCCGAACGTGATCGGCACGGCCGACACCTATGCCGAGCTGACGGCGTTGGCCAATTCGGCCGAACTCGGCAGTGATCTGGTGGTGCAGACACCCTACGGCGATTCAGGTAAAACCACCTTCTTCATCAAGTCGGAAGCGGACTGGAACAGCAACGCCGAGCACATGACGAACCAAGAGCTGAAGGTGATGAAGCGGATCAATAACAAGGCTGCCGCTGTGGAGGCGTGCATCACCCAGCACGGCACCATTGTCGGCCCCTTCATGACCGATCTCACCGGCTACCCGGAACTGACGCCGTATAAAGGTGGCTGGTGTGGTAATGACCTGTTCCCCGAAGCGCTTTCGGAAGCCCACCGCGCCGCGGCTATCAACCTTGTGCAGAGAATGGGGGATCGGCTGGCGCAAGAAGGCTATCGAGGTTTCCTCGAGGTCGACGTGTTGGTCGACCTCGACACCGACAACGTCTACCTCGGCGAAATAAATCCCCGTATCTCCGGTGCATCGTCGATGACGAATGTCACCGCGGGCGCATACGCAGATGTCCCGTTGTTCTTGTTCCATCTGCTGGAGTTCATGGATGTGGATTACACGGTGAACGTCGAAGAGATCAACGACCGCTGGCGTGACCTTGCCGCCGTTGATGTTTGGGCGCAGTTGATCATGAAGGAGACCACCGTAGATTCGGTGGAGCGACTCCTGGCCGCACCCCGAACAGGCACATGGCATCTCGACGAGGACGGCGAACTCGTTTTCGCGCGGGTGAGCAACGACTGGCACGAAATCACCGGCGAGGACGAGGCATTCTTCCTGCGGGTCTATGGCCCCGGCGAATATCGGTTCTGTGGCGCCGATTTGGGCATATTGGTCACCAAGGGGCGGATGCAGACCGCCGAAGGACTCACGCCGCGCTGTCAACGCTACATCGAAGGCATCCGCAGCCAGTACCAGTCGGAGCCACTGCTAAAACCTCCCCCCGTAACGCCACTCGCCTACGTCAAATAGCCGCTGAACGGACCAAGGAGGTTCGTGATGGTCGATACCGTTGAACCCAAACGAAACCGAGCTTCGGATACGACGCATCTGGAAGCGCTCGGATACTCGGGTCACGACTTCCACCGGTCGATGAGCCTGTGGTCCAACCTGGCGCTCGGCTTCACCTACCTGTCGCCACTGGTCGGGGTCTACTCGCTGTTCGCGTACAGCCTGTCCATCGGCGGCCCGCCCGCTATGTGGTGGATCGTCATCGTCGGCTGCGGCCAGTTCCTGGTCGCGCTCGTCTTCGGCGAAGTGGTATCGCAGTATCCCCTGGCCGGCGGCATCTACCCTTGGGCGCGACGGCTGTGGAATCGCAAGTATGCCTGGATCGTCAGCTGGGTGTATCTATGGGCGGTCATCGTGACCGTAACTGCAGTAGCGGAATTCGGCGGTGGGTTCGTCGCCGCCCTGTTCGGTATCGAGCACACACCGGCCATCCAGTTGGCCACCGCCGTTGGGTTGCTGCTGCTGGCATTGGTGGTCAACTTCAGCGGGACAAAGATGCTCGCCCGGGTTGCCAAAATCGGGTTGGCGGCGGAACTGGTCGGTGTGGTGGCGCTCGGGTTGTATCTGCTTGCCTTCAAACGGGTTAACTCGTTTTCGGTGTTCTTCGACTCGATGGGCGCCGGCGGTGACCAGGCCTACATCATCACCTTCTTCGCAGCGGCACTGGCCGGCCTGTTCCTGTTCTACGGGTTCGAGGCATGTGGCGACGTGGCCGAGGAGGTCGACGACCCGACCCGGCGGATCCCAAGGGCGATGATGTTGACCATCATCGTCGGCGGGGTATCCGGACTGATGTCCTACATCGGTTACGTGCTGGCCGCGCCAGACCTGCAAGCGATCGTGAACGGCGAGGATGCCGACCCCATCCCCGCAATCCTGGAGAGCACGTTGGGAACCGCGGGCTCGAAAGCCTTTCTGTGCGTGGCGGTAACCGCATTCATCTCGTGTGTGCTGTCGCTGCAGGCCGCGGGAAGCCGGTTGATCTACGCATCTGCCCGGGACCGCATGTTGCCCATGAGCGGTTGGCTGTCGAAGATGTCGGCCCGCCATGCGGTGCCGACCAACGCACTTCTGGTCGCCTGCGTCGTTCCGATACTGATCTGCCTCTACGTGTACGCGTTCCCCAATCAACTGGCGCGCATCACCGCATTCGCCGTGCTCGGCATCTACATAGCGTTCCAGGCGGTAGTGCTGGCGGCGCTGCGACAACGCCTGAAGGGTTGGCGGCCGGCAGGCAACTGGAATCTGGGTCGATACGGCTTTGCGGTGAACGTGCTCGCGCTGGCCTATGGGATCTTCGCCATGGTGTTGCTACTCAAACCGGCCAACACGGGGTCGTTCCTCGACAGGTACGTCGTGGCGATCGGGCTGGCCATTGTGCTGGGCACTGGTCTGCTGTACCTGCTGATCGCACGTCCGGACCGGCACTCCGACGATGTCGGTGAAGGCGACGCTGTGGAGGTCGCCGAGAAGTTGCGCTCGCTCGGGGCCGGTTCGAGAGCCCGGTGACTGCCTGTCGCTCGAGATAGCCGATCGCCGATTCGGCGATTCGAAGCTGCCCTCACTGTCCAATTCGGCCATAGGCCTGGGTCGTGCGCGCCCCTACCATTTCGGTGACTCGACTGGAGGGACGATTGCTATGACGGCAGTGGACACGGTGGCCGGCGGCGCGCATCTGCATCAGGCGCGGCGTTTGGTCACCGAGGTGCCGGGACCACGGTCGCTGGAGTTGGCCGCACGGCGCCGGTCGGCAGTGCCGGCCGGTCTGAACAGCAGCGCCGATGTATACGCGGCCGCGGCCGGCGGCGGGGTTCTCGTCGATGTCGACGGCAACTCCTTCATCGACCTGGGCAGCGGCATCGCGGTCACCACGGTCGGTAACTCGGCTCCCCATGTTGTCGCGCGCGCATCGGACCAGTTGGCGCGGTACACCCATACCTGCTTTCTGGCCACCCCGTACGAGCCCTACATCGAGGTGGCTGAAACGCTGAACCGGATCACACCCGGCGACCACGAGAAGCGCACCGCATTGTTCAACACCGGCAGCGAGGCGCTGGAGAACGCGGTGAAGTACGCCCGGGCGGCCACCAGGCGGCCCGCCGTGGTGGTTTTCGACCATGCTTTTCACGGCCGCACCCTGCTGACTATGACCATGACAGCCAAGAACCAGCCGTACAAGCATGGTTTCGGTCCGTTCGCACCTGAGGTTTATCGGGCGCCGATGGCTTATCCGTACCGCTGGCCGTCGGGACCGGCGAACTGCGCTGAGGAGGCCTTCAGTCAGTTCGCCCAGATGGTCGACTCCCAAATCGGCGCCGACTCCGTGGCATGCGTGGTGGCCGAGCCGATTCAGGGGGAAGGCGGTTTCATCGTGCCCGCCGACGGCTTCCTACGGCGAGTGGCCGACTTCTGCCGCGACCGCGGCATCCTGCTGGTCGCCGACGAGGTGCAGACCGGGATCGCCCGCACCGGAGCGTGGTTCGCGTGTGAGTACGAAGGACTCGTCCCGGACCTCATCACCACCGCCAAGGGTCTGGCCGGCGGCTTACCGCTGGCCGCGGTGACCGGTCGCGCCGACGTCATGGACGTCGCACACTCTGGTGGGATCGGCGGGACGTACAGCGGCAACCCCGTGGCGTGCGCCGCCGCACTTGGGGTGTTCGACGAAATCGAGAGCCATCAGCTGCTGGCCCGGGCACAGACGATCGGAGAGATACTCGTTCGCGAGCTCCGCGACATCGCCACCTCGACGGACGTGATCGGGGAGATCCGCGGCCGCGGTGCGATGATCGCCGCCGAACTGGTCGTACCGGGCACTCGCGACCCAAACCGCGAGGCGGTAGCGACGATCACTCGGTACTGCCAGGCCAACGGCGTATTGACCCTGACCGCAGGAACATTCGGCAATGTACTGCGGTTCCTGCCGCCGCTGACGATAACCGACGGCCTGCTGTTCGAGGCGCTCGCGGTGCTCCGCGATGCGTTCCACACCCTTTAGGAAGTACGCAATGACCACCACGACCGCACCGTTGGCCAACACCAACACGGCACCACTGGAACTGTTCGACATCGACCGGCTGCTCGATGACGACGAACGCGACATCGCAGCCACGGTGCGCAAATTCGTCGACACCCGACTTCGGCCCAACATCGAGGGGTGGTTCGAATCGGCGACGTTGCCAAAGGAATTGGCAAGGGAATTCGGCGAACTGGGCGTGCTCGGGATGCACCTGGACGGCTACGGCTGCGCCGGCACCAACGCGGTCAGCTATGGCCTGGCATGCCTGGAGTTGGAAGCCGGCGACAGTGGGTTCCGCAGCTTCGTCTCGGTACAAGGATCACTGTCGATGTTCTCGATCTACCGGTACGGGTCGGAGGAGCAGAAGCGGGAATGGCTGCCAAAGCTGGCCGCTGGGAAGGCCATCGGCTGCTTCGGGTTGACCGAACCCGACTTTGGGTCCAACCCTGCCGGAATGCGCACCCGTGCCCGCCGCGACGGCAGTGACTGGGTGCTCAACGGCACCAAGATGTGGATCACCAACGGCAACCTCGCAGATGTGGCCACGGTGTGGGCACAGACCGACGAGGGTGTCCGCGGATTTCTGGTGCCCACCGATACCCCGGGGTTCACCGCGAACACGATCCACAAGAAGCTGTCCCTGCGGGCCTCGGTGACGTCGGAACTGGTATTGGACAACGTGCGGCTGCCCGCGTCGGCTCAGCTGCCGCATGCCCGAGGGCTGTCTGCTCCGCTGTCGTGCCTGAACGAAGCCCGGTTCGGGATTGTGTTCGGCGCCATGGGTGCTGCCCGTGACAGCCTGGAGACCGCGATCGCCTACACGCAGGCGCGCGAAGTGTTCGACCGGCCGCTGTCCAGCTTCCAGCTGACCCAGGAGAAGCTCGCCAATATGACCCTGGAACTAGGCAAGGGCATACTGCTGGCGGTGCATCTCGGTCGCATCAAAGACGCCGACGGCGTTCGGCCCGAGCAGGTCAGCCTCGGCAAGCTCAACAGTGTGCGCGAGGCGCTGAGCATCGCGCGCGAGTGCCGCACCCTGCTGGGCGGCAGCGGTATCACGTTGGAGTATTCGCCGCTGCGCCATGCCAATAACTTGGAGTCGGTGCTGACCTACGAAGGCACCTCCGAGATGCATCTGCTGTCAATTGGTCGCGCGTTGACCGGCGAGTCCGCTTTCCGATAAACCGATCGAGTTGGGGTAAAGAGACCATGACGACATCCGTGGAGCTGCGCAACCTGATCGCTGGCCAATGGCTACCGGGCGGCGGTGCAATGTTGCACAGCATCAACCCAGCCAATCCGCGTTTGATCGTCGCCGAGGGCCGATCAGCCGAGAACTGCCAACTCGATTCCGCGCTGACCGCCGCCACCGAGGCCCAATTGGCGTGGGCGGCCACGCCGATCCATCAGCGCGGTGCCGTGCTGATGGAGGCGGCTGCGGTCGTGGAGCGCAACGCCGCTGAGTGGGGTCTCGAGCTAGCCGCCGAGGAAGGTAAGACGAAGGCCGAAGGCGTGGCCGAAGTGCGGCGCGCCGCCCAGATCCTGCGCTACTACGGCAACGAAGGCGACCGCCAGACTGGGGAGATTTTCGCCTCGCCGCGGGACGGTGAACAGATCCTGGTGACGCGCAAACCGGTGGGAGTGGTCGGCGTCATCACCCCGTTCAACTTCCCTATCGCGATCCCGGCATGGAAGATCGCCCCCGCCTTGGTCTATGGCAACACCGTGGTGTGGAAGCCGGCCAGCGCAGTGCCGCTGCTGGCGATGCGGCTTGCGCACGCGCTCAGTTCTGCCGGTCTGCCCGCAGGTGTCCTCAACCTGCTCATCGGCGGGTCATACCTCGGTGACAGCTTGGTCGGCCACGATGGGGTGGACGCCATCACCTTCACCGGATCCACAGGCGTAGGACGGCGCATCGCGGCGGCCGCCGCCCGCCGCGGAGTGCCGGTCCAGGCCGAAATGGGCGGCAAGAACGCCGCGATCGTCCTCGACGACGCCGACATCGACCTCGCGTTGGCGCAGGTCATGCTGGGAGCGTTTCGTTCGGCCGGCCAAAAGTGCACGGCCACTTCGCGTTTGATCGTCACCGACGGCATCGCCGAGAAGTTCCTCGATGCACTGCGAGCACGTGCGGACGCGCTCATCGTCGGTGACCCCACCCACGACAACACCGAGATGGGCCCAGTGGTCAACGATTCGGCGTTCCAGAACATTTCTGCCGGCATCGAAACAGCGACCGCACAGGGTTGCACGCTGCTGGCCGGCGGCCGGCCCTACGCCGAGGCCCCCTTGTCGGACGGATACTTCGTCGCGCCGACCATCGTCGAACTGAACTCCCAACCCGCCGACGTCTGGACCGAGGAACTGTTCGGCCCCGTACTAGCGGTGCGCCGCGTCACCGATGCCGAGCAGGCATTCCAACTTGCCAACGACAGTGAATTCGGGCTTTCGGCAGCACTATTCACCCAAGACCTCACGCGCGCGCTACAGGCCGTCGAGCAGATCGACGTTGGCGTCCTGCACGTCAACTCCGAATCCGCGGGCGCTGACCCGCATGTGCCGTTCGGTGGTGCCAAGAAGAGCGGTCTGGGTCCTAAGGAGCAGGGCACCGCCGCAAGGGAATTCTTCACCCAGACCACGACGGTTTATATGCGCGGTGGATCGGCGCGCGTATGAATGCCGGTGCCCTACATGGTCTCGTCGTAGTGGATTTCAGCCGCGTGCTGGCCGGCCCGTACGCCACCATGATGCTCGGGGACTTCGGCGCAGACGTCATAAAGATCGAACGCCCACAGGTAGGTGACGACACTCGCGAATGGGGCCCGCCATACGATTCTGAAGGCGTGGCAACGTATTTCAACGCAGTCAACCGCAACAAGAGATCGTTGGTGCTGGACCTGACCGATCCCTACGACCAACATCGCGCCCGCGAACTGGTGGCCACCGCAGACATCGTGGTGGAGAATTTCCGCGCCGGGACGATGGAGCGATTCGGTCTCGACTACGAAACCATGCGTGCGTCGAAGCCCGATCTGATCTACTGCTCGATCACCGGGTTCGGCCGCGAGCGGGGTGCCGCCCTGCCCGGATACGACCTGCTGGTGCAGGCGGTCGGGGGGCTGATGAGCGTGACCGGCCCCGGCCCGGGTGAGCCCACCAAGGTCGGAGTTGCGCTCGTCGACGTCCTGGCGGGCATGCATGCTCTTGTCGGCATCCTGACCGCACTTGCCCACCGTGAGCGAACCGGGCAGGGCCAGCGGGTCGACACCGACCTGCTTTCTGTGCTGTTGTCGTCACTGGTCAATCAGGCGTCCGGCTACCTGGGCGCCGGATCGGTCCCCGGCATCATGGGCAACCGGCACCCGAGCATTGCGCCCTATCAGACGTTTCCCACCGCGGACCGTCCAATCGCGCTGGCCGTTGGCAACGACAAGCAGTTCAAGCTGTTGGCCGATGCCGTGGATCTGCCGTGGCTAGCCGATGACCCCAGGTTCGTATCCAACCCGCAGCGGGTCCGCAATCGCGATGTCCTCGCCGAAACACTCGGTGCGGCCTTGCAGACCCGGGGTGCCGACTACTGGTACGAGGCGCTCACAGCGGTGGGCGTGCCCACGGGTCCGATCAACAACGTCGCCGAGGCGTTTGCGTTCGCCGAACGGCTCGGCCTGACCGTTTCGGTGCCCGTACCGGCAAGTGCCACACCACAAGTCGCCAACCCCATTTCGCTGTCCGAGACTCCGGTCAGCTATCGGAGTGCCCCGCCCACTCTCGGCAACGCAGACCCAGGGTGAGTCAGCGGTGCACCCGTCCGCTCGCTGCGAGCAAGTCGCGGGCGCGGTGCCTGCCGTGAAGTAGCGTCTAGACATGGCGATCACCGTGCGCCGCCTGGCCGAACACAAAGACCTCGGCCTGACGCTGGTGGCCGGACGCGAGAATGCCGACCGGGTGATCAGTTGGGCGCATGCCATCGAGCTCGCCGATCCCACTCCGTACCTGTCTGGCGGTGAACTCGTCATGACCACCGGCCTGCAGATGGGACTGACGAACGACGAGCAATACGAATATGTCGCGCGGTTGTCCGCGGTGGGCGCCGTAGCGCTGGCTTTCGATACGGGTACGAATTTCGATCATGTCCCGGACGGCGTGCTGGCAGCGGGCGACGCCCTCGGGCTTCCGATTCTGCAAGTGCCTGCCGGCACGCCGTTCATCGCCATCACCCGCGTCGTCATTGACGAACTGACGGCCGATCAGCTCCGCACAGTTCAACGCGTCGTTGATCAGCAGGAGGTGTTCGCCCGCGCCACCCTGCGCGACGGCGTACCGGGTGTCGTGGCCGCGCTCAGCCAAGCGCTATCGGCGACCGCTGTCGTCGTCGGAACAGACGGTCGGCCGCTCGCGGTGTCCGGTCCCGATGCCGAGCATGTCACAGCGATCGCTGCCGAAACGGCACGAAACATGCGGCCCCGCAGCGGTCGTCGCCACGCCAGTCGCGTGATTGCCGATGGTGCAGACCTTTTGACCATTCAGACCGTGCGTGCGGCCGAGACCGTGCGCGGGCATCTCGCAGTGCGCTCCCATGTCGCGCTCTCCGCATCCGACCGGCTCCTTGTTGCGCATGCCCTCTCATTGATCGCCATCGAACTCGAGAAACCCGCCAAGGTCATCGATGCCGAACAACGACTCCGCTCCGCGGTCGCGCTTGGTCTCCTCAACGAACCCCGGTCCGTTGACCCCGGCCTGCTCCGATATTTCGGTTTCGACCCAGACAGTGACGTCATCGTCGTGGTGCTGACCAGCGTCGGCGCGCTGCTACCCGCTGAAGCACACGTCTCCGACATGCTGGTGGGTGGAGACGTGCCGTACCTGATGGCCTCGATCGGTGACGAGATCGTCATTGTGCTGCCGACGGAGCACGGCGGAAAGGGTCGTGAAATCCACCGCACGCTCAGCGTGCAGATCGGGCGACAACTGGGCGGCGGGCAGAGCCGACCAACATCCTTGGGTGACTTGGACTTCGGATTCCATCAGGCCAGAGCCAGTGCCCGGGCGCAGGACGACGGCCGATTTGGCGAATCCGATCAACTCGACATTCTTGGGGTGGTTCTGGGTGCGCGAAACCGGGGTGACCTGGAGCTCCTGGCGCGCCCGCTTCGTCCCCTCGACAGCGAAGCCGCGGATCAGGCCCTGCTCGACACGCTGGAAGCTTTCCTCGGCTGTAACGGCCAGGTAGAGACCGCGGCGACCAAGCTCAACATCCACCGACACACCATGCGTAATCGCCTGCGGCGAATCGGTGAACTGACCGGCTGCGATCTCGAGTCCGCCGATACCCGCGCCGCAATGTGGTTGGCATTCAAAGCGCGCGACCTGCTGGCCTTCCGGCGCGGCTTATCCATGTGAACATTGCAGTTCGCGCCGTTCAGGGTTTCTTACGAGATATATTCGCCCTGTTGGAAACGGTCGTCCTGGCTCGGTGAGAGGCCCGGGCTCGCCGGCCGCACCCTTGCGCGGGTAGCCATTTCGACCGTCGGGGGATGCGGGTCTGAAAGCGCGGTCGGCCATGGCATTACATCCGCTAGAACCATTGAGTGCAGACGAGTTCACGCGTACTGCCGAAATCCTGCGCCGCGACGGGCAGGTGACCGACAGCTTCCGGTTCGCTTCGATTGAACTGGTGGAACCCAGCAAGCAAGCGGTGCTGGCCTGGCGCGTCGGGGACCCGATCCCGCGACATTCGTTCGCGGTGGTGTGGAATCGCCTGGACAACAAGACCTACGAAGCAACTGTCGACCTGACCGGCGATACGCTCCTGTCGATCAAACACGTTCCCGACGTCACGCCGAACTTCACCGTCGACGAGTTCCACGAAGTCAATGAGGCGCTTCGTCAGCACCCGGACGTGATCGCCAAACTGCGCGAGCGCGGTATCACCGACATGAGCGCCGTCATCGTCGACGTCTGGACGTATGGCAAGGCGTTGATGCCGGAAAAGTACCGGGACCGCCGGTTGGGGTGGTGCGATCTATGGGTCCGCGAGACCCCTGAAGGCAACCCGTACGCGCACCCGATCTCGGGTTTGAAGGTCGTCGTGGACATGAACACGTTCGAACTCCTCGAAATCGAAGATCATCACGACGTCGGACTGCCGACAGTGAATGGCGAATACGTGCCCGGGCCGTGGCAGGGCGAGCAGCGCACCGACCTGAAACCGTTGCACATCAGCCAGCCGGAGGGCACGTCCTTCACCGTCGACGGCACCGAGTTGCGTTGGCAGAACTGGTCGATGCGCCTCGGCTTCAACCATCGCGAAGGTCCGGTGCTTTATCAGGTGGCCTATGACGACCACGGGGTGCGGCGTGACATCGCCTACCGCATGTCATTCGCCGAGATGGTGGTGCCCTACCGCGACCCCACGTTCGACCACTACCGCAGGACGGCCTATGACATCGGCGAGTGGGGGCTGGGGTTCATGACCACCTCGCTGGAACTCGGCTGTGACTGTCTCGGCGAGATCCGCTACGTCGACGCGGTGATGCACGACTCCACGGGCGCACCGTACGAGATCAAAAACGCGATCTGCCTACACGAAGAGGACAACGCGGTGCTGTGGAAGCACGTCGATCTGGTGACCGGCGCCGAGGTGCGGCGCCAGCGTCGCATGGTGATCTCCTGCCACATCACCGTCGCGAACTACGAGTACCTCGTCTACTGGCGCTTCTACCAGGACGGCAACATCGAGTGCGAGGTTCGTGCCTCCGGCATCATGGTCACCAGCCCCTTCGCCGAGGGCGAGGCTGCGCCGCCATACGGCACCGTCGTCGACAACCGCACCTACGCGCCCTTCCATCAGCACTTCCTGGTCGCCCGCCTGGACCTGGATGTCGACGGTTCGGCGAACACCGTCGTCGAGGTCGACTCCGTCGCACCTCCGGTGTCCGACGAGAACCCCTACGGTCTCGCGCTGATCACCCAGTCGACGCCGATCACCTCCGAGGCGAGCGGCGCCCGCGACTACAACTGGCACACCCAGCGCGGCTGGAAGGTCATGAACCCGGACAAGCTGAACCGGCACGGCACCCCGGTCGCCTACAAACTTGTTCCCGGTGCGGCGTTCCCGGCCATGATGGATCCAGCTACGCCGCAATACCTTCGGGCGCCGGTGATCGGTCACACGTTGTGGGTCACACGGCACGACGAGGACGAACGCTGGCCGTGCGGCAAGTATCCGACGCAGTCCACCGTTGACACCGGGATGACGGAGTGGATCAAGGACGACGCACCGCTTGAGAACGCCGACGTCGTGCTCTGGTACGTCTTCGGCCTCCACCACATCACCCGTGTGGAGGAGTGGCCGATCATGCCGGTCGACACTGTTTCGTTCTGGCTGAAGCCTTTCGGGTTCTTCGACCAGAACCCGTCGATCGATGTCGCCCCTTCGCCGAAAGCCGAGGGCGGGACGTGTCACACCGGCACGTCGGAGCACCTCGCCGCCGAGTACGCGGCGCACTTGCACTGAGCAACGGGTACGACTGCTGAGGCAGACCGGCTAGCCGGTCAATATTGACCATGTTTGACGTGCGGCACGGGCGTGCCCTCCTCGGCCAGGGTCTGCTCCTCGATCTTCATCGTGAGCGGCGAGCGGAAGCCACGGGTCATGTAGAGGAGCAGGATGATCCCGATCGCGAGCCAGATGATGCCGTTCCTGAGGGCCTCGAAGTGCAGGTTTATCCAGAGCACGCCAGTGAGGCACATGCCGATGAACGGCAGCACGATGTTGGTGAAGATCTCCTTGGGTGTTTTCCGCTGCTTCATGCGCCACGCGTAGAACACGATGACGGTCAGGTTCACAACGGTGAACGCGATGAGGGCGCCGAAGTTGATCATCGACGCGACGAACTCGAGCGTGAACTTCACGGCCAGCAGGGACACGATGCCGACGATGAGCACGGCGTGCGTCGGGGTGTGGAACCGCGGATGGATGTGTGACAGGAACCGGGGGATGCGGCCCCTGCCGTTGCGGCCCATGACGTAGATCATGCGGGACACGCTGGCATGCGACGAGAGGCTCGAGGCGACCACGGCGGCAAGGGCGGCCGAGACGAACAAGATCTTGAAGAGCTGGCCGCCCACCTTCAGCGCCATCTCGGGAAGGGTGTCGTCGGTGACCTCGAATCCCTCGAGTGTCGGGAACACGGCTTGGCTGAACCACGCCGCAACGAAGAAGATCGCCCCGCCGATGAGTAGTGCGAGGACGATCGCTCTCGGGACCTCGTTCGGCGACTTGGCCTCCTCGCTGTACATCGTGATCGCATCGAACCCGATGAACGAGAAGCACACGACGGTGGCGCCCGCCACGACGGCCGACATTTGGACGCCCTCGTGGTACAGCGGGTCCAGCGTGAAGACCGTGCCCGCGCCCATGCCATTGCGTAGCGCGAGCCACGCCTGGACGACGAACGCGGCGATCAGCACAACCTGGAACACCACGAGGATTCCGTTGAGCCGAGACGTCCCCTTCATGCTCAAGTAATTGAGAGCGGTGATCGCCGCGACGTACACCACGACGAACACCCATGACGGGGCCTGCGGGAAGAACGACTCGAAGTAGATGCGGCCGATGACCGCGTTGACCATCGGGAGCAGCAGATAGTCGAGCAGCGATGACCACCCGACGAGGAACCCGAAGTTCGGATGGATCGATTCGGACGCGTAGGTATACGCCGATCCGGCCGAGGGATAGACACGTGTCATCCGGCCGTAGCTGATCGCAGTGAACACCATCGCGACCAGCGCGAAGATATATGCCAGCGGCACCACCGCATTCGTCTCGTCCGACACGATTCCGAACGTGTCGAAGATCGTCATCGGGGTCATGTATCCGAGCCCCAACCCGACGATCGCCCACACCCCGAGCTGTCGGGACAAGTGCGGAGACGACGTATGGGCAATCTGCTGTGCGCCTTGCGACATGGTGACTTAACTCCTCTTGTCGGGTGCCGAGCTCAACCTTCGAAGCCGTGGTGATGCATGACGTGCTTGATCCGCGTGTAGTCCTCCAGTCCGTACATGGACAGGTCCTTGCCGTAACCGGAATGCTTGAAGCCGCCGTGCGGCATCTCGGCCACCAGCGGGATGTGGGTGTTGATCCACACGCAGCCGAAATCCAGTCGCGCCGCAAGTCGCGCAGCGGTGTCGACGTTCTTGGTCCAGACCGATGACGCGAGCCCGTATTCAGTTCCGTTGGCGAACGCGATCGCCTGTTCCTCGTCACTGAACCGTTGCGCGGTGACGACGGGGCCGAAGATCTCGGTCTGGATCAGTTCGTCGCCCTGGTGCAAATCGGCGATCAGCGTCGGCTCGTAGAAGTACCCCGAGCCTTCCTTCGGCTTGCCGCCAGCCAAGATTCGAGCATGCTCGGGTGCGCGTGACACCAAGCCCGACACGTGCTTGATCTGGTTGGCATTGTTGATGGGGCCGAAGAGGATGCCCTCGTCAGCGGGGTCGTAGCCGGTCTTTGTGTTGCGCACAGAATCGGTCATTGCGGACAGGAATTCGTCATAGATGCCGTCTCGGATCAGCATGCGCGTCGCGGCGGTGCAGTCCTGTCCGGCGTTGAAATAGCCTGCGGCTGTCAGCCCTTCGACCGCCGCCTCGATATCGGCATCGTCGAAGATGATTACCGGCGCCTTTCCGCCGAGTTCCAGGTGGGCGCGCTTGACGTCCTTGGCCGCGGCGGTCGCGACGGCCATGCCTGCGCGGGTGGACCCGGTGATGGACACCATCTGCGGAACTGGATGCGCGACCAGCTCGGCACCCGTGTCGCGGTCACCGCATACCAAATTGCAGACGCCGGGCGGGAAGATCTCCTGCATCTTCTCCACCATCCAGTACGACGATGCGGGTGTGGTGTCCGACGGCTTGAGCACGACGGTGCAGCCCGCCGCCAACGCGGGAGCGAACTTCCACACCGCCATCATCATCGGGTAGTTCCACGGCGCGACCTGCGCGACCGGCCCCACCGGCTCGCGACGTATCGACGACGTGAACCCTCGCATGTACTCGCCCTGCGATCGTCCTTCGAGAACCCGTGCGGCACCGGCGAAGAACCGTATCTGATCGACCATCGGCGGAATTTCCTCCGACGTGGTGAGTGAGATCGGCTTGCCGGTGTTCTCGCTCTCGATCGCGACGAGTTGCTCGGCGTTCTCCTCGATGACATCGGCCAGTTTCAGTAGAGCACGCTGTCGTTCACTCGGGGTGGACCACCGCCACTTCTCGAATGCCTTCCCCGCCGCGCGGCAGGCGTCATCGACATCCTTGGCCGACGAATTCGGCGCCGACGCGTACACCTCGCCCGTCGACGGATTCACGATGTCCATCATTTGGCCGTCGGATGCGGGCTGGATCTCTCCGCCGATGATGTTGTGGATTACCTTCTTTTCCGACACGGCGATCACTACTCCTGTTCAGCCGGGCTGGCGGCGTGCAGTCAGCCGCCTGTCTGTCCATTTCGGACGGCCCATCCCGACGGCGTCTCGAGTCACGAATCCCCCTGAAGACCAACGCGTTTAGTAGCGGCGATGGCGGTAGGTCATGATCGCGCGCCGGTCTGGGCCGTCCACGCCTTGGTCGCGCCGTAGGATCCTCGTCGCGTGCTGGAGCTTGCCGGCAGGCGGCGGCTCGAGCCGATGGGACGTCTGGATCATCGCGGCTCCCTAGCAACCGAAATGTCGTCGGTTGCCCCCATTCGGCGCAGCCGGCGACACACCCATATGCAGTGGGTAACTACTGAGCATGCGCCGATCAGCCCAGCCTAGGGCGGTTTTCATCGAAATACGGACGCACTATTTGCGTTTTAGGAAACTGTTTCGGGGCGGCGGACAGACGCTACGGGTTCACCTCGGTCGCCGCGCGGGCTGACAAATTCGCCGCGATGGCCCCGCACGCCCGCAGGGTGTTGGCCAGATGTGCTGGATTCTGCGCGTCCGGCCAGGATGACAGCTTGACAATCGCTGTTCGGGAGAATCGGTCGACAAAAATCAGCTGCCCGTGGATTCCCAGGCAGAGCAAGATCGGGCCCACCTCGTTGCGGAAGAACCAGAACTGGTTGCGGTACCAGCCACCGGGCAGCATTGGCTCATTTTCGGTGTGGGCGAACGCCTCTCGCACACCCGGTGGTGGGGCGAACGCGTCCGCCAGCCAGCCTGCGGGTACCACCTGCCTGCCTTCGACGAGTCCGTCGTCGAGAATCATCTGGGCGAACCGGCCGAGATCGCGAAGCGTCGCTGAAATGCCGCCGTCGTGGACCGCGCTTCCCACTGGGTCGCAGGTGATCTCGGCATCGAACTCGGCCCCCATCGGCTGCCAGATCAACGTCGAAATCAGATCGGCCATCCGTTCGCCTGCGGCGCGTTCGCATACCCACCCCAGCATGTCGGTATCGGCCGAGCGGTAGGTGAAGGTGCCGCCGTGCGGTCCGTCGCGGCCGACGGTTGCCAGGTAGGCGTAGCCGCCCCGAGGGTCGGCTGCCAGTGGCGGTGCCCATCCCATGGACCGCTCCATGACCCGGACCTCAGAATCGGCGGCCGTATACGTCTCCCGGAACGCGACGCCGGTACGCATGTCGAGGAGATCGCGCACGCTTGCCCCGCCGTACCCCGACTCGACGACCTCGGGAACGTAGGCCGTCACAGGCGCCTGCGGGTCCAGCAGGCCCTGTGCCACCAGAACCCCGGCGACGCATCCGACAACGGACTTGGATACCGACATCACCAGATGCCTGGTCGTCTCGGTCATTCCCGCGGAGTAACGCTCGTCGACCACTTGACCTTGGTGCAGGATCAATATTGCGTCGGTGAATGTGTCCGCGAAGATCTCCTCGGCGCTTGACGAGCTTCCATCCAGCCGGAGGACGACGGGACTGCCAACCTCGGTCTCCGTCTTGGTCAGCAGGGTTGGACTGCCGGTTCGGGCCGCAATCAGGTGGGTCGGGATGATTTCACGCATGTGCCGAAAGGCCCAGCGCAGGTTATCGGGGTGTTGCCAGTTCGCTACGGTGATCCGTCGTTCGGGCGGTGGGGGGAAGCCGGTCATCACGCCGGCGCTCTTCTGAGTCACAGTCTCGCCTCAGGCCTTGGCCAGCCGCTTCTTTTCCGCGGCGATGTCGAAATCGGCTGGCGGCCAGGACAAGTTGAGACTCTCCAGCGCCTCGATCAACAACTCGAGGATGGCCAGTCGGCTGTACCACTTCTTGTCCGACGGCACCACATGCCACGGTGCGACGTCGGTCGACGTCCGCTCCAGCATCGTTTGGTACGCCTCCTGATAGGACGGCCACAGCAGACGCTCATCGACATCGCCAGGGTTGTACTTCCAGTACTTGTCCGGCCTGTCGAGTCGGGCGGCAAGCCGTCGCTTCTGCTCGTCGAGTGAGACGAACATCGCCACCTTGATGATCGTGGTGCCGTCGGCGACGAGTTTGCGCTCGAACCGGTTGATCTCCTCGTAGCGGTTGCCCCACACCTCCGGCGGAACCAGGTTGCGCACGCGAACGATCAACACGTCTTCGTAATGAGATCGGTCGAACACACCGATGTGGCCGGGCGGAGGCAGCGCACGACGGATCCGCCACAGGTAGTGATGTTTGAGTTCCTCCTCCGTCGGCGCGCCGAACGCGTGGTAACGCAGACCCTGTGGATTCGCCGCTCCCACAACGTGTTTGACGATGCCACCCTTGCCTGCAGTGTCCATTCCCTGTAGTACAAGCAGAAGTGAGCGATGGTCGCCACCTGTCTTGCTACTGGCGTACAGCATCTCCTGCAGTTCCGCGAAGCGCGCGTTGCGCTCGGGCTGGATTTCGGCGGCGTCGCTCTTCTTGCCTTTGAAGCCAGGCGTGGCGCTGGTGTCGAGGTCCGCGATCTTCTCGCCTTCTCGATAAACCAAGTAGTCGTGGGGTTCGTGCGTCCAGTGCGGGGGAAAAGCCGCAGGCTTACTCATGAGCCAGTAATTGTGGCGGTAAAACCGGTGACGGATGGTCCTGTTCGCGGAACTTCTGCAATGAACCGCCCACTTCGACGATGCCGCGCAGCGCGTTCCACGACAGCATCGTCAGGTAGTCGATCAATTCGTCGGCCGTCATTCGTCGGTCGTTCATCCACGAGTGCGTAGCCAACTGGACGCCGCCGACGGTGTGGTAGGCCCACGGTGTGACACCGCCGGTGTCCATGCCGACCTCCATCATCCTGCGGCGCAGCATCACCGCCAGCATCCGTGCGATGATCTGCTCGGAGGTCGCGATGGCCTTGCTCTTGGAGGCCGAGTTGTTCGCCATGACGAACTGATACGGCTCTGGTTCGGCGGCCACCGTCTCGACGTAGACGCGAATGATCTCGCGAGTCAGGTCATAGCCGTCGAGATTCGACGACAGCGCCGCGGCCATGTTCGGGATCAGGGTGGTCTGGGCGAACCGCATCATCACCGCGGTCGTCAGGTCGTTCTTGTCGACGAAATAGCGGTAGAGCACCGTTTTCGACACCCCGATCTCGGAGGCGATCTCGTCCATGCTGACGTTGCTGCCCCGCCGGCGGATCGCCTCGAGGGTGCCGTCGACCAACTCATTGCGGCGCTCGACCTTGTGCTGATGCCAGCGTCGTTTACGACCGTCCGTTTTGACGGTCCGAGCCGGAGTCTGCTGTGCCACTGTTGCCGTGATCCGTTCCCTAGTTCGACTCGATAATACGGTGTTTATGTGTAACCGGGCTGTACGGGACGACGGCCCAGCGGCGACATAGTGGACTATGGAGGCGTGGCACATCGACCGGTCCCTGGCACGACCCGCAGCTTCGCTGAGTCGTTGGCCGGTGCCGACACCGTCGCCGACGCGGAGCGCCGTCGCGGGCTGCGGCGAATGAAGCTCGTCGCGCTGAGTTTCCTGCTCGGCGCGACGGTGATCTTCCTGCTCTGCACGTGGGCGCAGTCGAACGGCGCCGCGCCGTGGGTTGGATATGTTCGAGCCGCCGCCGAGGCCGGCATGGTCGGTGCGCTCGCAGACTGGTTTGCGGTCACTGCGTTGTTTAAGCATCCGCTCGGCATCCCTATTCCGCACACCGCGATCATCAAGCGCAAGAAGGACCAACTCGGCGAGGGCCTCGGAACCTTTGTGCGGGAGAACTTCCTGTCGCCGGAAGTGGTGGAGACCAAGCTGCGCGACGCGGAAGTGGCGGGCCGGCTGGGCAAGTGGCTATCGGAGCCCTCGCACGCCAACCGGGTGGCTGCCGAAACATCAACGGTGCTAAGGGTTTTGGTGGAGATGCTGCGCGACGAGGACGTGCAGCACGTGCTGGATCGGATGATCGTCAAGCGCATCGCCGAACCGCAGTGGGGGCCGCCCATCGGTCGGGTGTTAGCCACGCTGCTCGCCGAGCGGCGCCAGGAAGCATTGCTGCAACTGCTCGCCGACCGCGCGTTTCAGTGGTCGTTGAACGCGGGGGACATCATCGAACGGGTCGTCGAGCGTGATTCGCCGACGTGGTCGCCGCGCTGGGTCGACCACCTCGTCGGCGACCGCATCCACCGCGAACTGATGGACTTCACCGACAAGGTCCGGCGCAACCCTGACCACGAATTGCGGCGCTCAGCCACCCGGTTCCTGTTCGAGTTCGCCGATGACCTGCAGCACGACGACGCGACGATCCAGCGCGCCGAGAACGTCAAGGATCAGATCATGGCCCGCGAGGAGGTCGCCAGGGCCGCCGAGACGGCGTGGAGTGCGGCCAAGCGGATCATCCTGGAATCGGTCGACGACCCGTCATCGGCGCTGAGAACACGCATCGCGGACACGGTGGTGCACATCGGCGAATCGCTGCGCGATGACTCTGATCTGCGCGACAAGGTCGACAACTGGATCGTGCGGGCCGCCCAACACCTGGTCTCCGAGTATGGGGTGGAGATCACAGCGATCATCACCGAAACCATCGAGCGATGGGACGCCGACGAGGCCAGCAGGCGCATCGAGCTACATGTCGGTCGTGACCTGCAATTCATCCGGATCAACGGCACCGTGGTGGGGTCGCTGGCCGGCCTGATCATCTATTCGGTAGCCCAGCTACTCTTCTGACCTGCGCTAACTGCTGCTTGCAAAAGTTAGCACCCCGTCGTACGGTTGATCTCGTCGCGATGTTGTCAAACCAACGGGATACCCGCGCACACCGAGGGGGCTAAGCGCTATGCCGCAGGATGAGAATCTTGCCGCCGTCGTTTCCAACGCTGCTCAGAACGCAGCCCAGGACATCGGCAGCTTCATCCGAACGCAGCGCGAAGCAGCGCAGGTATCGGTGCGGCAGCTGGCCGAGAAGGCCGGCGTCAGCAATCCCTATCTCAGTCAGATCGAGCGGGGCTTGCGGAAACCCTCGGCAGACGTGCTGCAACAGATCGCCAAGGCGCTACGGGTGTCCGCGGAAGTGCTCTATGTGCGGGCCGGGATCCTCGAGCCCAGCGAGGCGAGCGAGGTCCGCGACGCCATCATCACCGATACGGCGATCACCGAGCGGCAGAAGCAGGTGCTGCTCGACGTCTACACGTCATTCATTCAACAAAACGAGGGCCAACAGAACGAAGCCGTCAGTGAGGAGCCGACGACTGAAGCGACCGCAGACCGACCGATCCTAGAAATTCAGCAGAATTACGAAAGTCACTGAGAGGAAACAACTATGGCGAAGAAGACCGCCAAAAATCAGCCCACTGTCGACGACCTGAAGGCTCCGCTGCTCGCCGCGGTCGGTGCCGCGGACCTCGCCCTTGAGCGGGTCAACGAGATCGTCGCCACCCTGCGTGAGCGTGCCGGCGAGGCCCGCACCGACACCCAGGCCCGCGTCGACGAGAGCCGCGCCCGCCTGACCAAGCTGCAGGAGGACCTGCCGAGCCAGTTCGGTGAGCTGCGTGAGCGGCTGACCTCCGAGGAACTGCGCAAGGTTGCCGAGAGCTACGCCGAGGCCGCTCAGACCCGGTACAACAGCCTCGTCGAGCGCGGCGAGGCCGCCCTCGAGCGGATCCGCAACACCCCGGCGCTGGAAGAGGGTCGCGAGCGTGTCGAGCGCTACTCGGATCAGGCCGTCGAACTGACCCAGGAGGCGCTGGGCAACGTCGCGTCGCAGACCCGCGCCGTCGGCGAGCGCGCCGCCAAGCTGGTGGGCGTTGAGCTGCCGAAGAAGGCCCAGAAGGCTGCTCCTGCCAAGAAGGCGACGGCCCCGGCCAAGAAGGCGCCCGCCAAGAAGGCTCCGGCGAAGAAGGCCGCGGCCAAGAAGGTCACGCAGAAGTAAGTTCGACACCTCGTCTCCAGACGAGAGTTCGACACCTCGGCGGAGACGAGAGTTCGACACCTCGGCGGAGACGAGAGTTCGACACCTCGGCGGAGACGAGAGTTCGACACCTCGGCGGAGACGAGAGTTCGACGTAGAGGACGTAACCCGCTTAGGCTAGCTATGTGGAGCTTCAAGGCCTAGTGGGTTACGTCCTCGCTGTTGTGCAGATCGCGGTGTTGGTGACGACGGTTTACGCGTTCGTCCACGCCGCGCTGCAGCGGCCCGACGCCTACACCGCCGCCGACAAGCTGACGAAGCCGGTGTGGCTGGTGATTCTCGGGGTGGGCGTGCTGCTGGCGCTGGTCCTCGGCATCACCGGGGTGGCCATCGCGGCCGTCGCTGCGGGGGTCTACCTGGTCGACGTCCGGCCCAAGATCCTGGAAATCCAGGGCAAGTCCCGGTAGCCGCGTGCGTCTCGTTCTCGCCGCGGTCGCAGCGGCCACGATGTCGCCCCTGCTGCTGGCGCCCGTCGCGGCGCTTGTCGCGCTGGCTCCGCCAGCGGCGGCCGACCCTGTCCCCGCCCCGCCCTACGTCGACCACGTGCAGTGGGCCAAATGGGGCGATCTGTCCAGCCTGCGGGTATACCCGACACGGGCCGCTCGGCAGGCATCGCTGGATCCCAATACCGACGCGCAAGCCGCCGAGGCGTGGACCGAAGTGCTGACCGCGTCGCCGGACGCCGACATGCCGGGCATGAAGGAGCAATTCCTGTGCCACTGGCATTACGCCGAACTCTTCCAGCCCGGCAAGACCAGCTGGAATCTCGAGCCGTGGCGAAACGAGGTGTCCGAGGAGCAGATGATCGCGGCAGGCTGCAATCCCGGCGGCACCGAAGAACCGTTCTAGTGGGTAGTTACAGTCGCCGCCAGGTGGCCGCGCTGGTCGACCACACGCTGCTCAAGCCCGAAGCGACGAAGGCCGATGTCCAGGCGCTGCTGCGGGAAGCTGCCGAACTCGACGTATACGCGGTGTGTGTGTCCCCGACCATGGTGTCGACGGCTATGTCGTTTGGAACGGTCGCGTCGGTGGTGGGTTTTCCGTCAGGCAAACATGTCTCGGCGGTCAAGGCCGAGGAGGCGCGGCTGGCGGTGTCGGCAGGCGCCAGCGAGATCGACATGGGGATCGATATCGGGGCGGCCCTCGAAGGCGACTACGACGCGGTGAAGCGCGATATCGCAACGGTTTTCGACGCCATCACTCCCGACACCGTGCTCAAGGTGATTGTGGAGTCGGCGGCGCTGATCGCGTTGGCAGGCGAGCAGCGACTCGTCGACGTGTGCGGGATCGCGGAAGACGCGGGCGCCCATTTCGTGAAGACCTCCACCGGGTTTCATCCCAGCGGCGGCGCTTCGGTGCGTGCGGTCGAACTGATGGCCAAAACGGTGGGGGACCGGTTGGGCGTCAAGGCCAGCGGCGGGATCCGTACCGCGGAGGTGGCGGTCGCGATGCTGGACGCGGGCGCCACCCGCCTCGGGTTGTCGGGCACGCGCGCGGTGCTCGACGGGCTGGGCTAACCCTCGCGAGCAGACGCAAAGTGGCCCGACACGCCGAAGATTTCGGACATTTTACGACTGCTCGCGCAATCAGAGCCCTGCGAAGCAGGGGGCCTGCTGCCCCTTCGGGATCGACGCGTTCTGCGTCGAAAACTGGCTCACCACACCGCTATCGGTCACCTGCACCGAATCCGCCTTGATACCAAGCGGATAGTTCTTGGTCAGTTGATCGGTGAACGCGTCGAGCGCAGGCTGCACCGTCTCGCGCGGCAGCGTGAAGCCCAGACCGGTCAATTCCGTTACCTGTAGCGAGATTCCGTTGTCCGCGATGGCCGGCTTCGCCGTGATGCTGCCCAACGCGCCCTGCAACTCGATGGTGCCTGCCGACGGATTCGTCGAAACCCCCGTCAGGAACGCGCCGACGAGCGGAATGGCGTTCTGGATGGTGTCCTTGATGCCCTGCGACGACCAGGTGATGTTCGCGACCAACGATCCGATCGTTCCACTGGAGTTGCCGCTGTCCTCGAGTCGCACGTCGTTGATCGCGACCGCGACCTTCATGCCCTTGGCCTGACGGATCTGGTTGCCCGCGGTCTCGAAGTGGATGTTCGTGTAGTGGCCGGTCACGTGCTGCCACAGGAACGGCGGCAGCGCACCGAACGACACCGACGCGCTGTCCTGCACCACGCACTGCGCGGCGCGGGCGACGACGTCATCGGCCCGGCTGCGGGCATACAACTCACCGGCGAGCAGCCCCGCCGCGGTCAGCGCCAGCACGATGACGACCACCAGGACGATCGACAGCGGGTCGCGGAACAGCTTCCCGATCCTGCCCAGCAGCGACGGCCCCTGTTGAGGTGGCTGCGGCGGTACCGGCTGACCTGGGGCGCCTTGCGGATACTGCGGCTGCGGCGGCGGTGGGACGGGCGGGACCTGGTTGGCCGGGCGAGCCCAGGGATCAGTCACCTGAGCGATTCTGCCTTAGCGAGACGGGTGAACTCCGCGCGGTTGCGCAATACCGCGATCGTCTCGCGGGCCTTCTGCGCGGTGTCGAGGTCGAGATCGGTCACCAGCAGCTGCGGATCCGCACCGGCCGACGCCAGCACCTCGCCGACCGCCGACGCCACCACGCTGCCGCCGACGCCGACCGGTCCGACCTTGGCCAGTTCGTCGCCCGGGTAGGCCTGGTCGACCGCTGCGACGATGCCCGTCGTATCGATCGCGCGGGCCCGCGCCAGCAGCGTCCACTGCTCGAGCTTGCCGCGGCCGGTGCCCCACGCGGCGTGCACGGTGATGAGTTGTGCTCCGCGCCCGGCCAATTCGACGTACAGCTCCGGGAAGCGCACGTCGTAGCAGAGGGTAAGGCCGACGTGCACGCCGTCGACGGTGATCAGCACGGGCTCGTGGCCCGGCGCGACGGTGTCGGATTCGGCGAAACCGAACGCGTCGTACAGATGGATCTTGTCGTAGTGCGCCTCGACGCCGGGACCCGTCGCGATCAGCGTGTTGGTCACCCGGCCGTCGTCGGACGGGGTGAACATGCCCGCCACCACCACGACCCCGGTCTGTTCGGCGACCGCCCGCACCCCGGTGGCCCACGGTCCGTCCAGCGGTTCGGCGATCGGCGCGAGTGGCACCCCGAACCGGCACATCGTCGCCTCGGGGAACAGCACCAGGCGGGCGCCCTGCTCGGCGGCTCGCCGGGTGTACTCCTCGACCAGGCCGAGATTGGCCGACGGTTCGGTACCGCTCTGGATCTGCGCGAGGGCGATTCGCATGGGTCTCAGCCTAGTGGCGCGCCCAGATTCCACGGAGTCCCGACGGGGGCGACATCAGACCACGGCACTGTGAGAACGCCGTCGCGCATCCGCCGTCGGGGTGGCTCGACGGGTAGGCCCTCGTCGCGCAGCAGTTCCAGCATCGCCCGCCAGCGCACCCGCGGCCCGAACACGCCGTGGCCCGCCACGGTGGCCCACGCCCGGTCGGCCGCCGTAAGCAGCGAGTGGATGGGCTGGCCGTCGACGTTGTGGTGGATCAGCACCTTGGGCAGCCGCTCGGCCAGATCCGACGGCCGCTCGATCGCGAACGGATCGCACGCCAACGTCAGGCTCAGCGGTCCCGACGCGTCGAGCAGCACCCAACAGCAGCGGCGGCCCAACTCGTCGCAGGTGCCGTCGACAATGAGCCCGCCAGGCGCCAGGCGCGCCTGCATGGTCGCCCACGCTTCGGCCACCGCCTCCACCGGGTACTGCCGCAACACGTTGAACGCTCGCACCAGAACCGGTGTGCGGCCTGCCAATTCGAAACCACCGAGCCCGAATTCGACGCCTTCGCGGGGCGGTACAACCCGCTCCGGGTGGATCTCCAGCCCGACCACACGCACGTCGGCGCGCACCACGCGCAGCCGCGCCGCCAGCTCCAGCGTCGTCACCGGCAGCGCGCCGTAGCCGAGGTCGATCACCAGCGGATCGGCCGCCGCCTGCACCGCCGCGCGCACCCGTCGCGAATGCACCAGCCACCGGTCGCTGCGGCGCAACCGGTTGTGACCCGTGGTGCCGCGCGTGACGGCACCTACCGGTCTAGTGGGGTTCGGAGATCCAGTCAGCGTCCAGCGCCCCCTGCCAGCGGTACGCGTCCATTTTCACCGACACCTCACGCATTCTCGGTGATCCACACCGTGGTGAACCGCTGTTCCGCGATGAGCAGGTCGACCAGTTGGCTGCCGATGAACTTCTCGATCTTGCCGCCGACGAGCGGCACGTTGACCTGGACGGTGGCGTGAAAATCCAGCCGCGAGCCGGTTCCGGAGTTGGCAGAGATTAGTACGGCGTCGCCGTGCAGCGTCGCGGGTGCTCCGATGACCGTCAGCGCGATGGTCGCGGTCGACCGCGCATCGCGGATCGGCGCCCACTTCTCCTCGCGAATCAGCGCCAGGTCGCCGCGATGGAACTGGGTCACCACCGCGGGCAGCCGGTCGGACCGCAGCCGCTGGGTGGTGACGATGTCGATGCCACTGTCGTCGACTGTCAATGTGTCCAGCGAATAGGCGTCGGCACCGGAACCGGCCAGTCGCGCCAGCCAATACTGTTCATCGCTGAATGCCTGGTGGACTTGTTCGACGGATCCCCCGTATTCGGTAGCCATGTCGAATGAACGCGGCATAGCTGGCCAGGCTACCGTTACCGCCCGTGACCGGTCTGGAGTTGGGGGGTGCGGCTGTCGCCGAGGACGTGCCCCTGGCGCCGCTGACCACGCTGCGCATCGGACCCGTTGCGCGCCGGTTGATCACGTGTACGAGCACCGAGCAGATCGTCGCGACGCTGCGCAGCCTCGATGACGCCCTGGTGTTGGCGGGCGGATCGAACGTGGTGCTCGCCGACGACCTGACCGACCTGACCGTCGTGCTGCTGGCGAACACCGAGGTCACCGTCGACGGCAACGTCGTCCGCGTCGAGGCCGGCGCCGCCTGGGACGACGTGGTGGTCACCGCGCTGGCGCACGGGCTGGGCGGGTTGGAGTGCCTGTCCGGCATCCCCGGATCGGCGGGCGCGACGCCGGTGCAGAACGTCGGCGCGTACGGCGCCGAGGTCGCCGACGTCATCCGCCGCGTCCGACTGCTCGACCGCCGCACCGGCGAGGATCACTGGGTATCTCCGGAGGTCCTCGAATTCGGTTACCGGACAAGCATTCTCAAGCATTCGCAGGCTGCTGTCGTGCTCGAGGTGGAGTTCGCGCTGAACGCCGACGGCCACAGCGCACCGCTGCGCTACGGCGAACTTGCCGCCGCGCTGGACGCCGAACCGGGATCGCGCGCCGACCCCACCCGCGTCCGTGAGGCGGTGCTCGCGCTGCGCGCAGGCAAGGGCATGGTGCTCGACGAGGCCGACCACGACACCTGGAGCGTCGGGTCGTTCTTCACCAACCCCGTCGTCGCGCCCGCGGAGTTCGAGCGCCTCGCGAACAGCGTCGAGGGTCCGGTGCCGAACTACCCCGCCCCGGGCGGCGTCAAGCTCGCCGCTGGCTGGCTGGTGGAGCGCGCCGGATTCGGCAAGGGCTACCCCGGAGACGACGCCGCCGCCCGGCTGTCGACCAAACATGCGCTGGCGATCACCAACCGTGGCAACGCCACCACCGCCGACGTGATCGCGCTGGCCAGGACGGTACGCGATGGTGTTCGGGAGGTTTTCGGGATCGAACTCACACCTGAGCCAATTCTGATTGGGGCGGTTCTCTAGGTACCCTGGGTCCACGTGAGCCCAGCCGATCCCGTGCCCCCGCTGAACAGGCGGCGCATCCTGACCGCCCTCGCGGTCGGAGTCGTCGCGCCGGGCGCGTTGGCTGCCTGCGGCAGCAAAATCAGCAAAGGTACGGCAGAAGCCCCTGCCGAGCTGCCCGCGCCGTCGATCAGCTATCAGCCCGACAATGCGGCTACCGACGTCAAACCGGTCGGGCCGGTGCGCGTCGACGTCAAGGACGGATGGTTCCAGAAGGTCGCATTGACCAACGCCGACGGCAAGGTGGTGGCCGGGGCGCTCAACCGCGACCGCACCAGCTTCACCGTCACCGAACCGCTCGGCTACGGCGCCTCCTACAACTGGGCGGGATCGGTCGTCGGCCACGACGGCAAGGCCGTCCCGGTGCAGGGCAATTTCACGACGATCAACCCGACCAAACAGGTCAACGGCCAATTCCAGCTCGCCGACGGCCAGACGGTCGGGGTCGCCGCGCCGATCATCATCCAGTTCGACGCGTCCATCAGCGACAAGGCATCGGTCGAGAAGGCGCTGAAGGTCACCACCGATCCGCCCGTTGAGGGCAGTTGGGCGTGGCTGCCCGACGAGGTCGGCGGTTCGCGGGTGCACTACCGCACCAAGGACTACTACCCGGCAGGCACCAAGGTCAGCGTCGACGCCAGGCTCTACGGCGTCGACTTCGGGGACGACGCCTACGGCGCGCAGGACATCACCCTGAACTTCCAGATCGGCCGCCGCCAGGTGGTCAAGGCGGAGGCGTCGTCGCACCGCATCCAGGTGCTCGACGGCTCCGGCGCGGTGATCATGGACTTCCCGTGCAGCTACGGGGAGGGCGACCTGCCGCGCAACATCACCCGCAGCGGCATCCACGTCGTCACCGAGAAGTACGCCGACTTCTACATGTCGAACCCGGCGGCCGGATACAGCAACGTGCACGAACGCTGGGCGGTGCGGATCTCCAACAACGGCGAGTTCATTCACGCCAACCCGGCCAGTTCCGGTGCCCAGGGCAACACCAACGTCACCAACGGCTGCATCAACCTGTCCACCGGCGACGCCGAGCAGTACTTCAACAGCGCCATGTACGGCGACCCGGTCGAGGTCACCGGCACGTCGATCGAGTTGTCGTACGCCGACGGCGACCTGTGGGACTGGGCCGTGCCGTGGGACCAGTGGGTGGCGATGTCGGCGTTGACGCCGCAGGCCTCACCGTCGCAGATCCCGAGCACCGCGCCCGTGACGCCGACGGATGCGCCTCAGCCCGTCAACGGCCAGCCTGGCGGTTGAACCGCGACCCGCTCGCCCCGCTGACCTGATCGCGCGGCCTGATCACGATCAGATCCAGGTCGACGTGCGATGGCCGGCTGGCCACGAACCCAATCACCTCGGCGATGTCCTCGGCCACCAGCGGTGTGACGCCCTCGTACACCTTGGCGGCGCGCTCCTCGTCGCCGCCGAACCGGCGCAGCGAGAAGTCGGTCTTCACCATTCCGGGCGCAATTTCGGTGAGCCGCACCGGTTTTCCGAGTAGCTCGCTGCGCAGCGTGCGGTGCAGCACACCCTGGGCGTGTTTGGCCGAGGTGTAGCCGGCGCCGTTGTCGTACGTCTCGAGCGCCGAGGTGGACGTGACCGTGACGATCAGGCCGTCGCCGGAGTCGATCAGCTTGGGCAGCAGGGCGCGGGTGACGCGCAGCGTGCCGAGCACGTTGACCTCCCACATCCACCGCCAGTTGTCCAGGTCGGCTTCGGCCACCGGTTCCAGCCCGCGCGCGCCGCCCGCGTTGTTGACGAGCACGTCGACCCGGTCCAGGGCCGACGCCAGCGCCGATACGTCGGCATCGGATGTGACGTCCACCACAATCGCGGTGCCGCCGATCTGCTCTGCGAGGGCCTTGATCGGCCCTTCCCGCCGGGCCACGCAGACGACGTGAAAGCCTTGCACTGCAAGGGTTCTCGCGGTCGCTTCGCCGATGCCGGCGCTGGCGCCGGTGACCACCGCGACCCGTCCGTCAGCGTTTGGTGTCGTCATCTGCCCAACTTTAGTTGGCGTGCTAAGTTCAGCGTGTGTCCACCAACAGTCAGGCCGCAGTCGCTGCATGGCGCTGTTGTTGTTGTCGCGCTTCTCGCCGCGCCTGACTGATCTCGGACTTCTTTCTGTCCCGCTGAGTCGCCAGGTGTGGCCCGGACCCACCAGCCGACTTCGACAAAGGACAGACCCGTGCGTACTTCCGCCACCACCACCCTCCGTCAGCCGACCGCCGCCGTTTCCGTCGCACACACCAAGCGGGCGTTGTCCCCCGCAAGCGGGAGGTACCCCCAGGCGCGGCCCCATGTGATCGCACCGTCGTTGAAGGTCGCCGACGCCGCGGCCGCCTCGGTGTTCAGCGCGGCGCGCCTGCGCGGGCCGATCGCCCGCGACGTCATCGCCCAGGTCACCCAGTTGTCGATCGCCACGGTGAACCGCCAGGTGACGGCGCTGCTGGACGCCGGTGTGCTGCGGGAGCGGGCCGACCTCGCGGTGTCCGGCGCGATCGGCAGGCCCCGCGTGCCGGTCGAGGTGAACCACGAGCCGTTCCTGACGCTCGGCATCCACATCGGCGCGCGGACCACCAGCATCGTGGCCACCGATCTGTTCGGCCGCACACTCGACGCGGTGGAGACGCCGACCCCGCGCGGTACGCAGACCGCCGCGTTGGCGTCGCTGGCAGGCAGTGCCCGCCGCTACCTGAGCCGCTGGCACCGCAGGCGCCCGCTGTGGGTGGGTGTCGCGGCGGGCGGCGTCGTCGACAGCACCACCGGATATCTCGACCACCCGCGGCTCGGCTGGACCGAGGCCCCGGTCGGCCCCGTGCTGGCCGAGACGCTCAGCCTGCCGGTGTCGGTCGCATCCCACGTCGACGCGATGGCCGGTGCTGAATTGTTGCTAGGCGTACGCCGCCAGCCCACCCCGTCGACAACGAGTCTTTACGTGTACGCCCGCGAGACGGTCGGCTACGCGCTGTCGATCGGCGGTCGGGTGCACTCGCCGACCAGCGGCCCCGGCACCATCGCCGGGCTGCCCGCGCAGTCCGAATTGCTCGGCGGCACAGGGCAATTGGAGTCTACGGTGAGCGACGAAGCGGTGCTCGTCGCTGCCCGCAAGGCACGCATCGTTCCCGCCGAGGGACCGTCGTCGACGGTGACCGCCGTGACGAAGGCCGCCCGGCAGGGCAACGAGCAGGCGCGCGCGTTGCTGGCCGAGCGGGCCCGCGTGCTCGGCGAGGCCCTGGCGTTGTTGCGCGACATGCTCAACCCCGACGACCTGGTGGTCGGCGGCCAGGCGTTCACCGAGTACCCCGAGGGCATGAGCCTGGTCGAGGCGGCCTACGCCGAGCGGTCCGTGCTGCCTGCCCGCGACATCCGGATCACCGCATTCGGCAACCGGGTGCAGGAAGCGGGCGCCGGTGTGGTGTCACTGGGTGGGCTGTACGCCGACCCGATCGGCGCGATGCGCCGCGCGCAGAGCCGCCGTTCCGCCTGATTTCAGCGCCGAAACGGTATTCCAGCACGCCCCCACTCGCACTTTGCGTGCATGGCTGCAGTCTCGGCGAACAGGACTCAGGTGTAGACATGTCTGTGTGCGCCTAGCCCCGGATCTGCCACATCGCGTCGCCGTGCTCTCGGTGCACACGTCTCCGTTGGCCCAGCCGGGCACCGGTGATGCCGGCGGCATGAACGTCTACGTGCTGCAGAGCGCGCTGCAGATGGCGCGCCGCGGCGTCGAGGTGGAGATCTTCACCAGGGCGACCTCATCGGCCGATCAGCCGGTGGTGCGGGTGGCGCCCGGCGTGCTGGTGCGCAACGTGGTGGCAGGGCCGTTCGAAGGTCTGGACAAGTACGACCTGCCCACCCAGCTGTGCGCGTTCACCGCCGGCGTGCTGCGTGCGGAGGCCACCCACGAGCCGGGCTACTACGACATCGTGCATTCGCACTACTGGCTGTCCGGGCAGGTCGGCTGGTTGGCCCGCGACCGCTGGGCGGTGCCGCTGGTGCACACCGCGCACACGCTGGCCGCGGTGAAGAACGCCGCGCTCGCCGACGGCGACTCACCCGAACCGCCGCTGCGCGCCGTCGGCGAGCAGCAGGTGGTCGACGAGGCGGACCGGCTGATCGTCAACACCGAACACGAAGCGCAGCAACTGGTTTCGCTGCACAACGCCGACCCGACCCGCATCGACGTGGTGCATCCCGGCGTCGACCTGGAAATGTTCACACCGGGCGACAAGCTGGCCGCACGCAACGCGCTCGGACTCGACGCGGGCGAGCAGGTGCTCGCGTTCGTCGGCCGCATCCAGCCGCTCAAGGCGCCCGATGTGCTGCTGCGCGCGGCGGCCAAACTGCCCGGCGTGCGGGTGCTGGTGGCGGGCGGACCGTCGGGCAGCGGGCTGGCGGCCCCCGACGGGCTCGTTCGACTGGCCGACGAACTGGGTATCGCTGAGCGCGTGACGTTCCTGCCGCCGCAGTCCCGGGAGCAACTCGTCGAGGTGTTCCGCGCCGCCAACATCGTCGGTGTGCCGAGCTACTCGGAATCCTTCGGGCTGGTCGCCATCGAGGCGCAGGCCTGCGGTACGCCGGTGGTGGCCGCCGCGGTCGGCGGGTTGCCGGTGGCGGTGCGCGACGGTGTCACCGGCGCGCTCGTCGACGGGCACGACGTCGACGACTGGGCGCACGCGCTTGATGCGGTGTTCAAGCGCGGGCCGGACACGATGCGTCGCGCGGCCGTCGAGCATGCCGCAACGTTCTCGTGGGAGCACACCGTCGACGCGCTGCTGGCCAGCTATGGCCGCGCCATCTCCGACTACCGGGCCCGGCACCGCGAACCCGACGTGACGGCGCGGCGCAACGGGCGTCGCTTCTCGATGCGGCGAGGCGTGCGGGCGTGACCGACGTCGCGAAGGTCATCGAGGACACCTGTAAGGAACACGGCCTGGTCTGCACACGGCACAAGGGGGCGCACGGCGGCCTGCCGGGCATCATCGTCGAGTTGCCGGGTGAGCGCCGCCTCAAGACCAACACCATCCTGTCCATCGGTGAGCACTCGGTGCGGGTGGAAGCGTTCGTCTGCCGCAAGCCCGACGAGAACCACGAAGGCGTCTACCGCTTCCTGCTCAAGCGCAACCGCAGGCTCTACGGCGTGGCCTACACGCTGGACAACGTCGGCGACATCTATCTGGTCGGCCGGATGTCGCTGGCCTCGGTGACTCCCGACGAGATCGACCGGGTGCTCGGGCAGGTGCTCGAGGCTGTCGACTCGGACTTCAACACGTTGCTGGAGTTGGGTTTTCGCTCGTCGATCCAGAAAGAGTGGGAGTGGCGGGTGAAGCGGGGCGAGTCGCTGAAGAACCTGCAGGCGTTCGAGCATCTGATCGACGAGGACGACGATCCAGCATCGGGATAGTCTCTTCGCCATGGGAGACTCCTCGGCGACTTTGATCCTGCTCCGCCACGGCGAAAGTGACTGGAACGCGAAGAACCTGTTCACCGGGTGGGTCGACGTCGACCTCACCGACAAGGGCCGCGCCGAGGCCGTCCGCGCAGGCGAGTTGATCAAGGCGTTGGACCGACAACCCGACGTGCTGTACACCTCGCTGCTGCGGCGGGCCATCACCACCGCCAACCTGGCGCTGGACGCCGCCGACCGGCACTGGATCCCGGTGCACCGCGACTGGCGGCTCAACGAACGCCACTACGGCGCGCTGCAAGGCCTGAACAAGGCCGAGACCAAGGAAAAGTACGGCGAAGAGCAGTTCATGGCGTGGCGACGCAGCTATGACATCCCGCCGCCGCCGATCGAACCCGGCAGCAAGTACAGCCAGGACACCGATCCCCGCTACGCCGACATCAACGGCGGCCCGCTGACCGAATGCCTCAAGGACGTCGTCGAGCGGTTCGTGCCGTACTACGAGAGCGCGATCGTGCCTGACCTGCGGGCGGGCAAGACCGTGCTGATCGCCGCGCACGGCAATTCGCTGCGGGCGCTGGTGAAATACCTCGACGGCATGTCTGACGAGGAGGTCGTCGGGCTGAACATCCCGACCGGGATTCCACTCCGCTACGACCTCGACGGCGACCTCAAACCCATGGTCATCGGCGGGGAGTACCTGGACCCCGAGGCGGCGGCGGCCGGTGCGGCCGCGGTCGCCGCGCAGGGCGCGAAGTAATCCCGTCGTACGGCAAACTTCGGGTGAACGGCTCCCGAACACCTGCGATTCATGGTGTGACATGTCCCGATTTGGCCGCACGCTGCTGGGATGACGTTCACCGGATGCGTACGATTTTCGCGTGAGTGTGGTATCGGCGCTCCTACTCGTGGGGGCCGTGGCGCTGCTCGCACTGCTGATCGGTGTCGGCTTCGGAGCGGGATTGGCCCCCCGCATCCTGGACCGACGCCGCCGCAAGCAGGCCGAGCAGTCCGGTATCACCGTCTCTCAGATGCTCGAGCACATCGTGTCGGGTTCGCCGATGGGCATCGCGGTGGTCGACACCTACCGTGACGTCGTCTACACCAATCGCCGGGCCGAGCTGCTGGGGCTGGTCAAGGACCGGCGGCTCGACGAGCAGGCCTGGTTGGCCGCCGAGCGCACACTGCGGTCCGGCGAGGCCGGCGACGTCGACCTGTCACCGCCCAAGACCCCCAATCCCGGCCGGTCCGGGCTGTCGGTCCGCGGGCACGTCCAACTGCTCACCGACCAGGATCGCCGGTTCGCGGTCGTCTACGTCGACGATCAATCCGAGCACGCCCGCATGGAGGCGACCCGCAGGGACTTCGTCGCGAATGTCAGCCACGAACTCAAGACGCCGGTCGGGGCGATGGGCGTGCTCGCCGAGGCGCTGCTGGCGTCCGCCGACGACCCCGAGACCGTGCGCCGATTCGCCGAGAAGATGCTCACCGAATCGAACCGGCTGGCCAACATGGTGGGGGAGCTGATCGACCTGTCGCGACTGCAGGGCGGCGAGCGGTTACCCGATCTCGAGGCCGTCGACGTCGATCGTGTTGTCGCCGAGGCGCTGTCGCGCTACAAGGTCGCCGCCGACAACACTGACATCGCCATCACCACCGACGCCCCGACCGGCTACCGGGTGTACGGCGACGAGCAACTGCTTGTCACCGCGATCGCCAACCTGGTGTCCAACGCAATTGCCTACTCGCCCAACGGTTCATCGGTGTCCGTCAGCCGGCGCGCGCGCGGGCCCAACGTCGAGATCGCCGTCACCGACCGCGGTATCGGCATCGCCCGCGAAGACCAGGAGCGGGTGTTCGAACGGTTCTTCCGCGTGGACAAGGCCCGGTCCCGCGCCACCGGCGGCACCGGACTGGGCCTGGCGATCGTCAAACACGTCGCCGCCAATCACAACGGATCCATCCGGCTGTGGAGTCAGCCGGGGACGGGATCGACGTTCACCTTGTCGATTCCGGCCTATCCCCAGGGCGACGATGCCCTGGACACAGAAGATGAGCGAGAGGACTGACCAGAACAATGACCAGCGTGTTGATCGTGGAGGACGAGGAGTCCTTGGCCGATCCCCTGGCCTTCCTCCTCCGCAAGGAGGGGTTCGAGGCCACCGTGGTGGGCGACGGCCCGTCAGCCCTGGCCGAATTCGAGCGCGCCGGTGCTGACATCGTCCTGTTGGACCTGATGTTGCCCGGCATGAGCGGTACCGATGTGTGCAAGCAATTGCGTTCCCGCTCAAGTGTTCCCGTCATCATGGTGACGGCGCGCGACAGCGAGATCGACAAGGTGGTCGGGCTGGAACTCGGCGCCGACGACTACGTCACCAAGCCGTACTCAGCGCGCGAGTTGATCGCACGTATCCGCGCGGTGCTGCGCCGCGGCAGCGACAGCGACGAATCCGGCGGCGGCGACGGCATTCTCGAGGCCGGTCCGGTGCGGATGGATGTCGAGCGGCACGTGGTCTCGGTCAACGGCGAGGGAATCACGTTGCCGCTCAAAGAGTTCGACCTGCTCGAGTACCTGATGCGCAACAGCGGCCGAGTGCTCACCCGCGGCCAGTTGATCGACAGGGTGTGGGGCGCCGACTACGTGGGGGACACCAAGACCCTCGACGTGCACGTCAAGCGACTGCGGTCCAAGATCGAGGCCGACCCCGCGAACCCGGTGCACCTGGTGACGGTGCGTGGACTCGGCTACAAACTCGAGGGGTGAGAACGCCCTTCGCTGGGTAGACCCTGTGAGTCCCTCACAACCAATCCGTCTACCCTCGACCCCTTGCAACCACGAAATCACGTACACAACAGGACCCTCGCCCCCTGGGTGACCCGGGGCGGGCCACTCGTCGCGCTAGCCGCCCTGGTGACCTACGTCACCGTCTACACGCAGTGGCCGACCCTGCGCATGCAGGTCGACCTGATGGTCTACCGGTTCGCCGGTGAACGCCTGGTGCAGGGCCTCGACCTCTACTCGACCGGTCTGACCGGTAAGCCCGGCGAACTGCTGTTCATCTATCCGCCGTTCGCCGCGATGTGCGCGGTGCCGCTGAGCCTGGTCAAGGACTCCGACGTGCGGTGGCTCTGGCTGCTCGCCATGGTCGTCGCGCTGACGTACGTCGTCGTCCGGATGCTGAGGTCGATGGGCATGCGCTCCGGTGAGGCGATGTTCGGGCTCGGTGCGCTGCTGATCGGACTGATCGCGTGGCTGGAGCCGCTGCGGCTCACCGCCGAGCTGGGCCAGATCAACCTCGTCCTGCTGGTGCTCGTGGTCGCCGACCTGTTGGTTGCGCGGCGCGGCAAGTGGGCGGGCGTCGGAATCGGTTTGGCCGCAGGCCTCAAACTCACGCCCGCGTTGTTCATCGTCTACCTGTTGGTGACCCGGAGGATACGTGCTGCCGTGGTGTCGACGGCAACCTTCGCCGCCACGGTGGCACTTGGATTCGCGCTCGCGCCAACCGATTCCGTGACGTACTGGCTGCACGGCCGATTCGACGACGTCAACCGCATCTCGCACGACCCGCTGGCCAACACCAGCGTCAGCGGCCTGGTACTTCGCCTGCACGGTTCGCCGACCGTCGGCACCGTCAGCGCCCTGGTGGTCGCCGCGGTCGGCATCGGGCTCGCCGCGTTGGCCTTCAGGCGCGGTCAGGACGTGCTGGCGCTCGCACTCGTCGGGCTCACCTCCGCGGCGGCGTCACCGTTCAGTTGGAGCCACCACTGGGTGTGGTTCGCGCCGTTGGTCGTTCACCTCGGCTACCGCGCGTACGTCGTCGGCAGTTGCGCGGCCGCGGTGGCGATGTGGTCGCTGTGCGCGGTACTCGGCGGCTGGATCGTATCGGTGGCGGGGGACACCCCGCAGGCGGGCATTCTGTCGTTGCACCCGGGCGGGGTGTGGACTGAAATACTGGCCGACGCTTACGTTTTCGTGTTCGCCGCGGTGCTGCTTTCGACCGCGGTGTGGCTGTGGCGGCTGCCAGGCGATCGGTTACGGAGTCCGGCCACCGAGGATCTCGAACACCTCGAAAGTGTTGACGCCGGCCGCAACTGAGGGGTCACGCTCGCCGATCGCCAGCACTTCTGCGCGGTCGGCCGCGCGCAGCACGCCCATGCCCCATACCCCTTCGGGGTCGGCGACGGGGCCGTAGACAAGGACCTTGCCGTCGGCCATCAACCGCTCCCAATAGTCCTTGTGCGCGGCCATCACCGCCTGCTCGTCGGCCGTCAAGGTCTGCGCAAAGTCGGCACGCGGCGGGTTGAGCCGGACCAGGAAAAGGCTCATTCGGCGGCACGGGTCGCGGGGTGCACCGCGATCAGCCCTAATGCGCTGCGCCGCTTGCACATTGCTGCAAGTTCGGCGTACGCCTTCTCACCGAGCAGTTCGGTCAGTTCCGGGGCGTAGGATTCCCACACCGCCTTCGCGCCGACATGCGCGTTGGGGTCGCCGGTGCAATACCAATGCAGATCGGCGCCGCCCTCACCCCAGCCACGCCGGTCATACTCGCTGATCCACGTCTTGAGGATCTCGGTGCCGTCCGGTAACTCCACCCACTCCTGGGTGCGGCGAATGGGCAACTGCCAGCAGACGTCCGGCTTCATGGTCAGCGGTTCGACGCCCATCTTGAGCGCCTTGCTGTGCAGCGCGCAGCCGATGCCTCCAGGAAAGCCGGGGCGGTTCAGAAAGATGCAGGCGCCCTTGTACTTTCGCGTCCGAAGGTTGGGCTTGTCGTCGTACTCGTCCCACTCCAGGTAGCCCTTCTTGCCGAGCCCCTTGTCGCGGAACTGCCAGTCCTCGTCGGTGAGCTGCTTGACGGCATCGTCGAGCCGGGCGCGGTCGTCCTTGTCGGACAGGAACGCACCGTGCGAACAGCAGCCGTCGTCGGGTCTGCCCTCGACGGTGCCCTTGCACGCGGGCGTGCCGAACACACACGTCCACCGCGACAGCAGCCACGTCATGTCGGCGGCGATCAGGTGTTCGGGGTTGTCGGGGTCGTAAAACTCAACCCACTCACGGGCGAAGTCCAGTTCCACCTCACCGGGATGCGATGCGCTCACAAAGGTCAACGGTAAACCCATTAAGTTGGGGACGTGCGATTAGGCGTGCTGGATGTCGGCAGCAATACCGTCCATCTGTTGGTGGTGGACGCGCGTCGCGGCGGGCACCCCACACCGATGAGTTCCACCAAGGCGTCGCTGCGGCTCGCCGAAGCGATCGACGGCTCGGGCAAGCTGACCCGCAAGGGCGCCGACAAACTCGTCAGCACCATCGACGAGTTCGCCAAGATCGCCACCAGCTCCGGGTGCGCTGAGCTGATGGCGTTCGCCACCTCCGCTGTCCGCGACGCGAAGAACTCCGAAGACGTGCTCGCCAGGGTGCTCGCCGAGACCGGGGTGGCGCTGCAGGTGCTCAGCGGACGGGACGAATCGCGGCTGACGTTCCTCGCGGTGCGCCGCTGGTACGGGTGGAGCGCGGGCCGCATCATCAACATCGACATCGGCGGCGGATCGCTCGAACTGTCCAACGGCGTGGACGAAGAGCCAGAAGTGGCGCTGTCGCTGCCGCTCGGCGCGGGCAGGTTGACCCGCGAATGGTTGCCGGACGATCCGCCGGGCCGCCGCCGCGTCGCGATGCTGCGCGACTGGCTGGCCACCGAGGTCGCCGAGTCGGCCGCCGAGGTGCTCAAGGCGGGAACCCCCGATCTGGCGGTGGCGACGTCGAAGACGTTCCGTTCGCTGGCCAGGCTGACCGGTGCGGCGCCCTCAGGGGCGGGTCCGCGGGTGAAACGGACGCTGACCGCGACCGGCCTCAGACAGCTCATAGCTTTCATCTCTAGGATGACCGCGGCTGACCGTGCGGAGTTGGAAGGAGTGAGCACCGAGCGTGCGCCACAGATCGTGGCCGGCGCATTGGTAGCTGAGGCGAGCATGAAGGCTCTCGAAGTCGAAAGCGTCGACATCTGCCCCTGGGCGTTGCGAGAAGGGTTGATTCTGCGGAAACTCGACAGCGAAGTTGACGGGAGCGGCTTCGTCGGCGGTGCCGACAATCCGGCTTCGTCGGCGGGGCCGACAAATTGACTTCAGTGGAGACGTCCGTGCGGGATGCTGGACGATAGCCGGAGGCGCGACGGCGCCGACATGAGACAGTAGCTAGCCCCAGAGGCAACACACGATGACAGGACCTGAAGACCACAGCAATACGCGACCGATCTCGGTTGCGGAGTTGCTGGCGCGCAACGGCACAATCGGCGCCCCACCAGTCGGCGGCAGGCGTCGCAAACGCCGCGGCGACACCGACGCTGTCACGGTCGCCGAACTGACCGGCGAAATCCCCATCGTTTCCGGTGCGGGCACCGAGGAAGTCGCCGGCACCGGGGAGAACGAAACCACCCGGGTCATCCCCGCAGTAGACGACTGGCCGGCCTCGACCAACGGTGTCGACAGCCACGTCGACACCGAGCCCGAGGAGGCCGACGAAGCCGATCTGGCCCACGAGGACGACGTCGACGACGACTACGCGGACGCGGTCGCCGACTACGCGGCCCACATCGAGCAGCGCGACGTCGAAGACGAACCGGTGGACTTCTTCGCACCGCCGCCGCGCAGGCCCAAGTACGTCCCCGAGCCGCGGCGCTTCGGGTCGGTCGGTCGGGGCGCCGAGGAGATGAGCCCCGATCCGGTCGACGACGACCTGTTCGATTCAGCGGTCGACCCTCTCGACGAACCGGAGATCGAGGACGAGGACACCGAGGCCGCGTTCACCGATGACGACGACGACAGGGACGCCGAGCAGCTGCCCTCGTATCTGCGGTCGTCCGCGGGACCGTTGTTCGGCGGCCAGACCGTGGCCGACGACCTGGCCAGGGGCGGTTCACGCCCGCGGCTCGACGAACTCGACCGGGAGGACGACGAGGACGTCGAGGTCGCGTCGGCGCCGTCGAGCGGTATGTCGGGGTTCCTGCGCGCGGCGTGGATCGTCGGCCAGTGCATCATCGCGGTCGCCTTCGGTGCGGGCCTGTTCATCGCGTTCGATCAGCTGTGGAAGTGGAACAACATCGTGGCGCTGGTGCTGTCGGTGCTGGTGATCCTCGGCCTGGTGGTCGGCGTCCGCGTGGTTCGCAAAACCGAGGACATCGGAAGCACATTGATCGCGGTGGCGGTGGGGGCCCTGGTCACGCTGGGACCGTTGGCACTGTTGCAGTCGGGCTGACGACAGCCGCCGACGAATCCAGTGCGCCCCGCCATCAAGGTTGGTCTGTCGACTGCCTCGGTCTATCCGCTGAGGACCGAGGCCGCCTTCGAATACGCGGCCCGGCTCGGCTACGACGGTGTCGAGTTGATGGTGTGGGCCGAGACGGTCAGCCAGGACATGGACGCTGTAGCTGCCATCTCTGCTCGTTACGACGTCCCGGTGCTGTCGGTACATGCGCCGTGTCTGCTGATCTCGCAGCGGGTGTGGGGCGCCAACCCGATCCCGAAGCTCGAGCGCAGCGTGCGGGCGGCCGAACAACTCGGCGCGCAGACCGTGGTGGTGCATCCGCCGTTCCGGTGGCAGCGCCGCTACGCAGAGGGGTTCTCCGATCAGGTCGCCGAACTCGAGGCGTCCAGCGACGTGATGGTCGCGGTGGAGAACATGTTCCCGTTCCGGGCCGACCGGTTCTTCGGCGCCGGCCAGACGTCGATCGAGCGGATGCGCAAGCGTGGCGGCAAGCCGGGGCCCGGCATCTCGGCGTTCGCCCCGTCCTACGACCCGCTGGACGGCAACCACGCGCACTACACGCTGGATTTGTCGCACACCGCGACCGCGGGCACCGATGCTCTCGACATGGCCCGCCGGATGGGTGAGGGCCTCACCCATCTGCATCTGTGCGACGGCAGCGGTGCGTCCACCGACGAGCACCTGGTGCCGGGCCGCGGCACCCAGCCGACCGTCGAGATCTGCGAGATGCTGGCCGCCAGCGACTTTGCCGGACATGTGATCCTGGAGGTGACCACATCGGGCGCGCGGACCGCCAGCGAACGTGAAGCGCTGCTGAAGGAGTCGCTGGACTTCGCCCGAAAGCACTTGCTGCGCTGACGCATATGAGGACTCACATGCCGGGATCGACCCTGTTCACCGACGCCATGGCGCTGACCCCGGCCGGCGACGGCGTGTATCACGGTGAGCTCAACGAGCATTGGACCATCGGCCCGAAGGTGCACGGCGGCGCGATGTTGGCGCTGTGCGCGAACGCGGCACGCATCGAAGCGGGCGGTGGGATCGAGCCGATCGCGGTGTCCGGCAATTTCCTGTGGGCGCCCGACCCGGGGCCGATGCAGGTCGTCACCACGGTGCGTAAGCGGGGTCGCCGGGTCAGTCTGGTCGACGTCGAACTCAACCAGGGCGAGCGGACGGCCGTTCGTGCCGCGATCACCCTCGGTGATCCGGAACACCATGTGCCGCCGCTGTTGTCGGTCAATCCCGTCGTCCCGTTGATGCCGCCCGAGCCGCCGCCGGGCCTCGAGCCGATCGGGCCCGGGCATCCGATGGCGGACATCGTGCACCTGGCGCACGGCTGCGACATCCGTCCGTCGCTGACGACGTTCACCCCGCGCACCGACAGCGGTCCGCCCATCATCGAATACTGGGTGCGGCCGAAAAGCGTTGCGCCCGATGCCCTTTTCGCGCTGTTGTGCGGCGACGTGTCGGCGCCGGTGACCTTCGGGGTGAACCGGACGGGGTGGGCGCCGACGATCCAACTCACCGCGTATCTTCGGGCGCTGCCCGCCGACGGTTGGCTGCGGGTGCTGTGCACGACGGTGCAGATCGGCCAGGACTGGTTCGACGAGGACCACATCGTCGTCGACTGTGAGGGCCACATCGTCGTGCAGACCCGCCAATTGGCGATGGTGCCTGCCCCGCAGTAGCCCTCAGCCGTCTGCAATGCTTGCGCGCATGGCCAGAATCGCGATCATCGGCGGTGGAAGTATCGGCGAGGCGCTGCTGTCCGGGCTGTTGCGTGCCGGGCGGCAGGTCAAGGACCTGGTCGTCGCCGAGAAGAGCCCCGACCGCGTGAAGTATCTGTCGGACACGTATTCGGTGTTGGTGACGACGGTCGCCGACGCCGTCGACACCGCAACGTATGTGATCGTCGCCGTCAAGCCCAGCGACGCAGGCGCCGTGGTGGCTGAGATCGCCGAGGCGGCCGCCCAAGCCGAAAGTGACGCCGCCGAACAGGTTTTCGTGTCGGTGGTGGCCGGTGTGACCACCGAGTTCTACGAGAACAAACTGCCCGCCGGATCGCCGGTGATCCGGGTGATGCCCAACGCACCCGTCGTCGTTGGCGGCGGGGTGAGCGCGCTGGCGCGAGGTCGGTTCGCCACCGCCGAGCACCTCAAGGAGGTGTCGGCGATCTTCGACGCGGTCGGCGGCGTGCTCACCGTGCCGGAGTCCCAACTCGACGCGGTGACCGCGGTGTCGGGCTCCGGGCCCGCGTACTTCTTCCTGATGGTCGAGGCGCTCGTCGACGCGGGTGTCGCGGCGGGGTTGACCCGTGCCGTGTCCACCGATCTGGTCGTGCAAACCATGGCAGGCTCGGCCGCGATGTTGCTGGAGCGGTTGGATCAGGCTCAGCCAGCAGGCGACGCCGCTGGATCTTCCCTGGGCTCCGCCCTGGACACCACCGCCGCTCAATTGCGGGCCACGATTACCTCACCTGGCGGCACCACGGCCGCTGGGCTGCGCGAACTCGAACGGGGCGGTTTGCGGGCAGCGGTCGCTGACGCCGTCGAGGCCGCAAAAAAGCGCTCTGAGCAGCTCGGAATTACATCTGAGTAATTAATCAATTTCCCACCGATTAGCCCACACCCGTCGCAGTAACCCCATCCGCCACGCTATTCTCCCAGTGGTAAGCACGGGTCGGTGCCAGCGGTGGGGAAGCCGCTGGAACTGCCCGTGCCTGATGGATTGGGTTGCGATGACGTCTATGAACGGGCCATCGGCGCGGGATTCCGCAAGCGGGAAGGCGGCGCGGGACGCCGGCCAGAGCAGTACCGCTGACGGGCAGCCGCCACGAGCTCAATTTCTGACCGTCGCCGAGGTGGCGAGCCTGATGCGGGTCAGCAAGATGACCGTGTACCGATTGGTGCACAACGGCGAGTTGCCCGCCGTCCGCGTCGGACGCTCGTTCCGGGTGCACGCCAAGGCTGTCCACGACATGTTGGAGAGCTCGTACTTCGACGCGGGTTAGCGCGCGGCAGCTGTTTTTCGTTTACCTGTGCCTCTTCGGTAAGGTGTGCGGGTCAAGAGGCTTTAGACGCATAGGTAAACAACGGCACGGAGACATCTGGGTTCATGGGTTCAGTCATCAAGAAGCGGCGTAAGCGCATGTCGAAGAAGAAGCACCGCAAGCTGCTTCGTCGCACCCGGGTGCAGCGCAGAAAACTCGGCAAGTAGGTTCTCCGCTCGGCCGCTAGGCTGACCGAATGGATTCTGGGGGCGGAACGCACGGGGACACCGTTGGGTATCCGAAGGTCGTCCTGGTCACCGGTGCGTGCCGGTTTCTCGGCGCATATCTAACGGCCCGTCTCGCGCAGAACCCGTTGATCAACCACGTCATCGCGGTTGACGCGATCGCGCCGAGCAAGGATCTGCTGCGCCGGATGGGGCGTGCGGAGTTCGTCCGCGCCGACATCCGGAACCCGTTCATCGCCAAGGTCATCCGCAACGGCGACGTCGACACCGTGGTGCACGCCGCCGCGGCCTCCTATGCGCCACGCTCCGGCGGCCGCGCCACGTTGAAGGAACTCAACGTGATGGGTGCGATCCAGTTGTTCGCGGCCTGTCAGAAGGCGCCGTCCGTGCGTCGGGTCGTGCTCAAGTCGACCTCTGAGGTGTACGGCTCCAGTTCACGCGACCCCGTGCTGTTCACCGAGAGCAGCAGCCGTCGCAGGCCGCCCGGCGAGGGCTTCGCCAGGGACAGCATCGACATCGAGGGCTATGCCCGCGGGCTGGGCCGCCGTCGGCCCGATATCGCGGTCAGCATCCTTCGACTGGCCAACATGATCGGTCCCGCCATGGACACCGCGCTGTCGCGGTATCTGGCGGGCCCTGTGGTGCCCACGGTGATCGGCCATGACGCGCGGCTGCAGCTGTTGCACGAACAGGATGCGCTCGGTGCGCTGGAGCGCGCGACGATGGCGGGCAAGGCGGGCACGTTCAACATCGGCGCGTCGGGGATCATCATGATGAGTCAGGCCATCCGGCGGGCGGGCCGCGTTCCGCTGCCGGTGCCGCGCTCGGCGTTGTGGGCGGTGGATTCGCTGAGGCGCGCAACTCGCTACACTGAACTCGATCGCGAGCAACTCGACTACTTGAGCTACGGCCGGGTCATGGACACCACGCGAATGCGTAACGAGCTAGGCTACAGCCCAAAGTGGACAACCGCGGAGGCCTTTGACGATTACGTCCGGGGGCGGGGATTGACTCCGATCATCGACCCGCGATGGGTACGCTCAATGGAGAGTCGCGCCGTGTCGGCGGCGCAACGTTGGGGACGTTAAAAAACAAATATCTCAAATCGGGTGGGGAGAAGGTACAACGTGGCGGGCGAGCCAAAAGCCAAAGTCATTCCGCTGCACTCTAATTCGGGTCGAACGCAGACCCAACGGCGCGCTTCTGCTGCCCGCGCCGCAAGCTCGCGCCGACATCCCTCGCTGTTGACGGACTCCGGCGGTCGCGCTTCCGCCGAGCAGATCGCCGCCGTCGTCCGCGAGATCGACCAGCGCCGCGGCCCGGTCGGCGCCGCCCCCACGGTCGAGGAGACGCCCACCGAACTGGCCAAGCGGATCGCCACCGTCGCGGAGTTCATTCGCAAGCGGATGCTCGGCGACTACACCGTCGACGAGTTCGGGTTCGACCGCCACCTCAACGACGCTATCTTTTTACCTTTGCTGCGTGTGCTCTTCAACTCGTGGTTCCGGGTCGAAGTCAGCGGCATCGAGAACCTCCCGCGAACGGGTGCGGCGCTCGTGGTCGCCAACCACGCGGGTGTATTGCCGTTCGACGGGCTGATGACGGCGGTGGCGGTGCACGACAAGCATCCGACCCACCGGGATCTGCGCCTGCTCGCCGCCGACATGGTGTTCGACATGCCGATGATCGGTCAAGCCGCGCGTAAGGCGGGCCACACCATGGCCTGCACCGCCGACGCGCACCGACTGCTGGCCGCAGGTGAGCTGACCGCGGTGTTCCCCGAGGGCTACAAGGGCCTGGGCAAGCACTTCAAGGACCGGTACAAGCTGCAGCGCTTCGGCCGCGGCGGGTTCGTCGGGGCGGCGCTGCGGACCAAGGCGCCCATCGTGCCGTGCTCGATCGTCGGCTCGGAGGAGATCTACCCGATGATCGCCGACATGAAGCTGTTGGCCCGGCTGTTCGGGCTGCCGTACTTCCCGATCACGCCGCTTTTCCCGCTGGCAGGACCGGTGGGCATGGTGCCGCTGCCGTCGAAGTGGCACATCCAGTTCGGTGAGCCGATCGAGACCGCCGACTACGACGAATCGGCCGCCGAGGATCCGATGGTGACGTTCGAGTTGACCGATCAGGTCCGCGAGACCATTCAGCAGACGCTGTACCAGCTGCTGGCGAATCGCCGCAACACATTCCTCGGTTAAGGGCTCAACTACCCTTCGAGCTTTGCCCAGCAATCATTTTCGCGATCGCGGCGTCGCGCGCGGCCGCGATCTGTGCACTCACCTCGTCGGCTTCGGAGTCTGACGCGGCCTCACCCATCACGGTGACGACGCTGGTCAGCACCGGCTTGCCCTCCGCGTCGGTGACCTCGCCGCGGATCTCGGTGACCACCGCGCCGTGCGATTCGGTGACCGAGTCCAAATACGAATCGAAATACAGCTTGTCGCCGGCCACGATCGGGCGATGGAAGACGATCTTCTGGTCGCGATGCAGCACCCGCTCCATGTTGATCGGCACGTCGAACTGGTTGAAGATCTCCAACTGCACCTTGCGGCCCGCCACCGCCAGGAACGTCAGCGGCGCGATCAGCGCGTCGAAGCCGCTTTCCCTGGCGGCCTCCTCGGTGAAGTGGGCCGGGTGGTCGTTCTTGACGGCCTTCGCGAACTCACGGATCTTCTCCCGGTCCACCTCGAAATAATCGGGGTACCGGTAGTGGGTTCCGATGATGTTTTCGGCGATTGCCATCTGCGCATCTTCCGTCGGTTGTCAGCGGCGCGAGCCTATCAATTCCTGTTCAGCTGCCCTCTTGCCTGCGTGACACCACCGCCGCCAGCGCACCGCCCAGCGCGCCAAGAGCCAGCGCCGACGGCACCCCTATCCTGGCGGCCTTGCGGGCGGTGCGGAAATCGCGGATCTCCCACCCCCGCTCGCGGGCCAGGACCCGCAGATCGGCGTCGGGGTTGATCGCCACGGCCGTGCCGACCAGCGACAGCATCGGCACGTCGTTGAAGCTGTCGGAGTACGCCGTGCAGCGTTTCAGGTTCAATCCCTCGCGGATGGCCAACGAGCGCACCGCATGCGCCTTACCCGTGCCGTGCAGGATGTCGCCGACCAGGCGGCCGGTGAACACGCCGTCGATCGACTCGGCGACGGTGCCCAGCGCACCGGTCAGACCGAGTCGCTTGGCGATCGTGGCGGCCAACTCGTACGGCGTCGCGGTGACCAGCCACACCTGTTGTCCGGCGTCGAGGTGCATCTGCGCCAGCGCGCGGGTGCCCGGCCAGATCTTGTCGGCGATGATCTCGTCGAAGATCTCCTCGCCGAGTGCCACCAGTTCCTCGGTCGAGCGGCCCTCGATGAACGCCAGCGCCTTGGTCTTGCCTGCGGCCACATCGTCGCTGTTTTCCCGGCCGAGAAGCTGAAACTTGGCCTGCGCGTAGATGAACCGGCCGATATCGCCGTAGGTGAAGTATTTGCGGGCAGCCAGGCCGCGGGCGAAGTGCACCAGCGACGAGCCGTGCACCAGCGTGTTGTCGACGTCGAAGAACGCGGCGGCCGTCAGATCCGGCGGCGGGGGAGGCGGCGTATCGGCGGGCTCGACGGCCAGATCGGTCACGGCGGCTGCCGCACTGGCCTCGCCGGCGACCGCCTGTTGAACGGCGTCGATACCCCCTGTGTCGGACACGAATCAACATTAGGTCACGCACTGGCCATACTGCGGGGGTGAACCGACGCGTGGAATTGCTCACACGACAGGGCTGCTCGATCTGTGCAACGGCCGCGGCGCAGCTGCGGCAACTGGCCGACGAGCTGGGCTTCGAATTGCGCTTCACCGACGTCGACGCGGCGGCCGCCGCCGGGGATTCCTCGCTGCGTGCCGAGTACGGCGACCGGCTGCCCGTCGTGCTGCTGGACGGCGCCGAGCACAGCTACTGGGAGGTCGACGAACCCCGGCTGCGGGCGGATCTGGGCGCCTGACCTCCCGGCGAAACGGCATTCCGGCACGCCTCTTCTCGCACTTTCGGTGCCGGAATGCCGTTTCGGCGAGAGGCTGAGCAAATTTGGTAGGCCAGCTGGTCAACCATTACCTTGGATGACGTGGTGATCGAGCCGTGAGCGTGCTGCTTTTCGGGGTTTCGCACCGCAGCGCGCCGGTGTCGGTACTCGAGCAATTGAGCACCGACGAAGCCGATCAGGTCAAGATCGTCCAGCAGGTGCTGCAGTCCTCACTCGTCACCGAGGCCATGGTGTTGTCCACCTGCAACCGCGTCGAGGTGTACGCGGTCGTCGAGGCGTTCCACGGCGGGCTTTCGGTGATCGGTTCGGTGCTCTCCGAGCATTCCGGCATGAGCCTGAACGACCTGACCAAGTACGCCTACGTGCGGTACGCCGAAGCGGCCGTCGAGCACCTGTTCGCGGTCACCAGCGGCCTGGACTCGGCGGTGATCGGCGAGGCGCAGGTGCTGGGGCAGGTGCGCCGCGCGTATTCCGCGGCCGAGGCCAACCACACGGTCGGTCGCACGCTGCACGAGCTGTCCCAACGCGCGCTGTCCGTCGGCAAGCGGGTGCACTCCGAGACCGGTATCGACGCCGCGGGCGCCTCCGTTGTCTCGGTGGCGCTCGGCATGGCCGAAGCCCGACTGGACACCCTGGCGGGCCGGTCGGCCGTGGTGGTCGGCGCCGGATCGATGGGTGCGCTGGCGGCCAAACACCTCGCCCGCGCGGGCGTCGAACGCATCCACGTGGTGAACAGGACACTGCCGCGGGCCAAGCGGTTGGCCGAGAAGATCCGCCAACTCGGTGTCACCGCGGACGCGTTCCCGTTCGATCACCTGACGCCGGTGCTCACCGACGCCGACGTGGTCGTCTGCTGCACCGGCGCGGTCCGGCCGGTGGTGTCGCTGGCCGACGTGCACCGCGGCCTGGCGCACGGTCACGAACCGAAGCAACTGGTGATCTGCGACCTGGGCATGCCACGCAACGTCGACCCCGCCGTCGCGGGACTGCCCGACGTATTCGTCGTCGACATGGACCGCATCCAGCGCGACCCGTCGGCGCGCGCCGCGGCGTCCGACGCCGAGGCGGCCCGCGCCATCGTGGCGGCCGAGGTTGCCAACTACCTGGCGGGCCAGCGGATGGCCGAGGTCACCCCGACCGTGACCGCGCTGCGGCAGCGGGCCGCCGACGTCGTCGAGGCCGAATTGCTGCGGCTGGACAACCGGCTGCCAGGACTCGACGCCGCGCACCGCGACGAGGTCGCCAAGACCGTGCGCCGCGTCGTGGACAAGCTGCTGCACGCGCCGACGGTGCGGGTCAAACAGTTGGCCAGCGCGCCGGGCGGTGACAGCTACGCCGAGGCGCTGCGCGAGCTGTTCGAGCTCGACCAGCAGGCCGTCGACGCGGTCGCAGCGAGCGAATTGCCGTTGATGACAAACGATCTCGACAAGACCGAGTAGCGCTTGACAGAAATCATCCGGATTGGCACCCGAGGCAGCCTGCTGGCGAAGACGCAGGCCGGTGTCATCAGAGACGCCCTTGTCGCCAGGGGCCACGCCGCCGAACTCGTCATCGTGTCCACCGAGGGCGACCGGTCGATGGGCCCGATTGCCAACATCGGCATCGGGGTGTTCACCGCGGCGTTGCGAGAGGCCATCGACGAACGCCGGGTCGACATGGCCGTGCACTCCTACAAGGATTTGCCGACGACACCGGATCCCCGGTTCAACATCGCCGCGATACCCCGCCGCGAAGACGCCAGGGACGCCCTGGTCGCCCGCGACGGTCTGGTGCTCGGCGAGTTGCCGGTCGGCTCGGTGATCGGCACCTCGAGCCCGCGGCGGGCCGCACAGCTTAGAGCACTGGGTCTCGGTTTGGAAATCCGCCCCCTAAGAGGCAACCTTGATACCAGGTTGAACAGGGTAAGCAGTGGTGATCTCGACGCCGTCGTCGTGGCTCGGGCGGGCCTGGCCCGTATCGGTCGTCTCGACGCTGTCACCGAGACGTTGGAACCGGTACAGATGTTGCCGGCGCCGGCGCAGGGGGCGTTGGCAGTCGAGTGCCGTGCCGGTGACACCGGCCTGGCGGAACTGTTGGCGGAGTTGGACGACGCCGACACCCGCGCGGCCGTTACCGCAGAGCGAACCTTGCTGGCCGAACTGGAGGCGGGTTGTTCCGCACCGGTGGGGGCGATCGCCGAGGTGGTCGAGTCCATCGATGAGGACGGCCGTGTCTTCGAAGAGCTGTCGCTGCGCGGCTGTGTGGCGACGCTGGACGGATCCGACGTGATCCGTGCGTCCGGCATCGGGACACCCGATCGGGCACGGGAGCTGGGGCTCTCGGTGGCCGCGGAGTTGTTCGAGTTGGGCGCACGCGATCTGTTGGCCGAGGCTGGGAGAGAGAGATGACTGGGCACGCGGGCCGAGGGCGTAAGACAAAGCCCGGCCGCATCACATTCGTCGGCTCAGGGCCGGGTGATCCCGGTCTGCTGACGACGCGGGCGCGAACGGTGCTCGCCAACGCCGCACTGGTGTTCACCGACCCCGACGTGCCGGAGTCGGTGCTGGCCGTCGCGGGCTGCGAACTGCCGCCGCCGTCGGGACCCCAACCGGCCGAGGCCAAGCCGACCGACGCCGACACCGATTCCGAGGCGACGACCGCCATCCCAGGCGGGCCCGACATCCGGCCCGCACTCGGCGATCCCGCCGAGGTCGCCAAGACGCTGGCCACCGAGGCCCGCACGGGCGTGGACGTGGTCCGGTTGGTCGCGGGCGATCCGCTGTCGGTGGACGCGGTGATCACCGAGGTGACCGCGCTGGCCAAGACGCACCTGGATTTCGAGATCGTGCCGGGATTGCCGGACACCACTGCGGTGCCGACGTACGCGGGGCTGCCGCTCGGCTCGTCGCACACCGTCGCCGACGTCCGTGGCGACGTCGACTGGGCGGCGTTGGCCGCCGCGCCCGGCCCACTCATCTTGCATGCCACCGCATCTCACCTTCCCGACGCGGCGCGCATCCTGATCGAGCACGGGCTGGTCGACACTACGCCGACCGTGGTGACCGCGAATGGCACGACGTGCCAACAACGTTCGGTGGAGACGACGCTCGGCGGCCTGTTGGACAAGGCCGTGCTGGAGAAGCCCGCGGGCACCGAGCCTGCCGGCCCGTTGGCCGGGCCGCTGGTGGTGACCATCGGCAAGACGGTCGCCAACCGTGCGAAGCTCAACTGGTGGGAGAGCCGCGCCCTGTACGGCTGGACCGTGCTGGTGCCGCGCACCAAGGACCAGGCGGGCGAGATGAGCGAAAAGCTGGTCAGTCACGGCGCATTGCCGGTCGAGGTGCCCACCATCGCCGTCGAACCGCCGCGCAGCCCGGCTCAGATGGAGCGGGCGGTCAAGGGTCTTGTCGACGGCCGCTTCCAGTGGGTGGTGTTCACCTCCACCAACGCGGTGCGTGCGGTGTGGGAGAAGTTCAACGAGTTCGGTCTCGACGCGCGGGCGTTCTCGGGCGTGAAGATCGCCTGCGTCGGACAGGCCACCGCCGATCGGGTGCGGGCCTTCGGCATCAACCCGGAACTGGTGCCGACGGGCGAGCAGTCCTCGTTGGGTCTGCTCGACGAATTCCCGCCCTACGACGACGTTTTCGATCCGGTCAACCGAGTGCTGCTGCCGCGGGCTGACATCGCGACCGAGACGCTGGCCGAGGGGCTGCGTGAGCGCGGCTGGGAGATCGAGGACGTCACCGCGTACCGCACGGTGCGCGCGGCGCCGCCGCCCGCCTCGACCCGCGAGATGATCAAGACCGGCGGCTTCGACGCGGTCTGCTTCACCTCCAGCTCGACGGTGCGCAACCTGGTGGGTATCGCGGGCAAGCCGCACGCTCGCACGATCGTCGCCTGCATCGGTCCGAAAACCGCTGAAACGGCTGCGGAGTTCGGTCTGCGCGTCGACGTGCAACCGGAGGTCGCCGCGGTGGGGCCGTTGGTCGATGCGCTCGCCGAGCACGCCGCCCGACTGCGTGCCGAGGGTGCGTTGCCGCCGCCGCGTAAGAAGAGCCGCAGGCGCTGATGGCGTTCCCGCGTCATCGGCCGCGGAGACTGCGTTCCACCCCCGCGCTGCGTCGCCTCGTCGCCGAAACCTCGCTGGAGCCAAGGCATTTGGTGCTGCCGATGTTCGTCGCCGACGGCATCGACGAGCCCCGCGACATTGCGTCGATGCCAGGCGTCGTGCAGCACAGCCGTGACTCGCTGCGCCGGGCCGCCGCCGATGCGGTGGCTTCCGGCGTCGGCGGTCTGATGCTGTTCGGTGTGCCGCGCGACGAAGACAAGGACGCCACCGGTTCGGTCGGCATTTCCGAAGACGGCATCCTCAACGTCGCGTTGCGTGATCTGGCCAAGGATCTCGGCGAGGACACCGTGCTGATGGCCGACACCTGCCTCGACGAGTTCACCGACCACGGCCACTGCGGGGTGCTCGACGCCGCGGGCCGCGTCGACAACGACGCCACCAACGCCCGCTACGTGGAATTGGCTGTTGCACAAGCAGATTCGGGTGCTCAGGTGGTCGGGCCGAGCGGCATGATGGACGGTCAGGTCGCCGCGATCCGCGACGGCCTCGACGCCGCGGGCCACACCGACACGGTGATCATGGCCTACGCCGCGAAGTTCGCCTCCGGGTTCTACGGCCCGTTCCGCGAGGCCGTCGCGTCCAGCCTGCGCGGTGACCGGCGCACCTATCAGCAGGGTGCGGGCAACGCCCGCGAGGCCCGCCACGAGATCGAGTTGGACATCGACGAGGGTGCCGACATCGTGATGGTGAAACCGGCGATGAGCTATCTCGACGTGGTCAGCGCGGCCGCCGACATCTCGCCGGTTCCGGTCGCGGCGTATCAGGTGTCCGGCGAGTACGCGATGATCGCCGCCGCCGCCGCCAACGGCTGGATCGATCTGCAGACCGTGGCGCTGGAGACGCTGACCAGCATTCGGCGCGCCGGCGCGGACATCGTGCTCACGTACTGGGCGGCCGACGTCGCCGGTTGGCTGGCGTGACGAATCAGCGGCAACCGACGACCGCGCCGGGCAGGCCCGTTGACGTCGACACCGGATTCTGGCTGTGGGTGGCCGCCCTTCCGCTGATGGTGATCGGCTACGTCGTCGACCTCTTCACCAACCCGAAAGACCATCCCCCGGCGATCGTGTATGCGGTCTCGTTGCTGTTCGTCGTCGTGGTCGCGGCCATCGTGGTGACGTTCCTGATCTTGATGCGGCACGGATACCGGTGGACACGCACGCTGTTGACCGGTGGTGGGATCGCATCGGTGGTGTACGTCGGCACCAATCTGTTCAATGTCGATCGGCCGGCGGCCGCGGCGATCGTGTACGCGGTCACCGCGATCGTGGGCTCGGTGTTGATCGTCGGCGGTGCGTTCCTGCTGCACCGCAAGGACGCGCACGCCTTCTTCACCCGGTGAGCGGCTAGGCTTGGCCGCGTCATGACAGCCCCACAGTCGCGACCGCGCGTCGTCACCGCCGCATTCTGGTGCTGGGTGGGCGCGTCGTTTCTGCTCATGCTCGGCGGGCTGATCGCCGCTTCACTCAACGTCCCGGTCGTCTTCCGCGGCGCGGGTGTGCTGTTTGCGCTTGCGGGCGGGGCGCTGGCGTTTCTGACCGGCCGCGTCCGCAGCGGCGATACCCGGTTCCGTCGGGCCGCGCTGGCGCTGGCGCTGACCGTCGTCGCGCTGATCGCGCTGGCGGCGCTGTTCCGGCTCGCCAACGGCATCACGCTGCTGGCGGTCTTCCCCCTGGTCGCAGGTGCCGTGCTGATCACCCGGCCTGCAGCGGTGCAGGGACAGGAGTCGCCATGAGCAAGGTCGGCACGTCGTCGGAGGTGATGTTCTACGAACAGGGCGCCAGCTGGTGGTGGACCGCTGCCGGGCCAGCGGCCGGAATCGCCATGGCGCTGATCCAGTTGTCCGCCGGCTACGGCATCCAGCTGCTGGTCCCCGGCGTGTTCTTCGTGCTCGTCAGCGGATTCCTGGCGATCCAGGTCAAGGCCGCGCGCATCCACACCTCGGTCGAGTTGACGCCCGACCATCTGCGGCAGGGCACCGAACTGCTGCGCATCGACGACATCGTGCGGATCTACCCGGAGCCGACCGGGCCCGACGAGCCCAAGTGGATGTCTGCGCGGGCGCTCGGCGAGCTGACCGGCGTGCCGCGCGGTCGCACCGGCATCGGGCTGCGGCTGACCAACGATCGCACCGCGCAGGCGTGGGCGCGCAAGCATCAGCTGCTGCGGTCGGCGCTGACCCATCTGGTCGAGGAGCGCATTCCACCGGAGCAGGCGTCGTGAGGGCCCGGCTCGAGCTGGTCGCGGCGGTGGTGTGCGCCGTCGGCGCCGTGCTGAGCTGGCTGGGCGCCAGTTCGACGGTGGTGGTCGCGCCCGTGCTGGACGGCGAGCCGCAGACCACGTCCATGGTCTACAACGCGCCGCTGCTGGTGCTGTCGCTGCTGCTGGCGACGATCGCCGGGGTGCTGGCCGTGCTGGGCATCGCCCGGCTGCGGCGCGGATGATTCGTCGAGATCGACGTTTTGCAGGCTGGGTGAGGCCGCTCACACCCGGTTGGTACAAAGTTCGAAATCTGTAACACTGTTGCACATGACCGAATCCCCCTACGCTACGCGTGGGCGGTACCCCCATGCCGAGCAGTCCACCGCCACCGATGCGCTGCCGCTGGGGCCCGGGTCGCTGGTATGGCGCTACTTCGGCGACAACCGGATGTACCTGATCGGCCCGCGGCCCGCGGTGCTGCAGAACATGCTCGCCGAACTCGGCCAGGGCGTGCTGGACCACTCGACGTTCTTCGCCGACACCGCGGAGCGACTCAAGCGCACCATCCCGCCGATCTTCAACACCGTCTACGGGTCGGACGACGACAACTCGGGCACTCAGGTCCGGGATTTCCACCACCACGTCAAGGGCGAGATGCCGGATGGCGGCCGCTACCACGCGCTCGATCCCGACACCTACTTCTGGGCGCACGCCACCTTCGTCGAGCAGGTGCTGTACTTCGCCGACACGTTCGTCAAGCGGTTGACGCAGGCCGAGAAGGAACAGATCTACCTGGAGTCCAAGACGTGGTATCGCCGCTACGGCGTCAGCGACCGGCCGATGCCCGCCAATTATGCGGAGTTCGAACGGTATTGGGACCGGATGATGGACGAGATCGTCGTCGCCCACCCGACCGCGAAGTACGGCGTCGGCTACGTGACGAAGGGCTTCCCGTGCCCGAAGGCCATGTCACCTGCGGTGTGGCGGGTGATCGCGCCGGTGTTCAATCCGGTGGCCGCGTTCCTGACGACCGGCGGCCTGCCGCCGCGGGCCCGCGAGCTTCTCGGCCTGCCGTGGAGTGACCGCCGGGAGCGGCGCTATCAGCGGTTCGCCGCGTTCTGGCGGTCGCGTCCGGTGAACTGGGTGTGGGACCATCTGCCAATGCAGGTGCGCTACAACGGTTATGCGTCAAAGGGCTATGCGCGGGGCTGACCCCACCCTGGAGGCCATCCTCGACGCCGCGGTCGTCGAGTTCGAACAGCACGGCTTCCGTCGGGTGGCCCTCGACGACGTCGCCCGCCGGGCCAAGGTCAGCCGCACCACCATCTACCGCCGCTTCGCGAACAAGGACGACCTGGTCGCCGCGGTCATCGAGCGAGAGAACGTCCGGCTGTTCGCCGATATCGCCGCAGAGTTGAAAAGTGCTGGGCCGCAAGCGAACTACTACGTCGAGGCGTTCACGCTGTCGATCCTGAAGTTCCGTCGGCACCGGGTGCTCGACCGGATGATCACCGACGAACCCGGCCTGGTGCTCGAACTGGCCGAACAGCATTACGCCGCGGCCATCGACCGGATGGCGGAGGCGCTGCGGGTGATCTTTCCGCCCGGGTTCGCCGAGCGGATCGGCGAACAGGCCGTCACCGACCTGGCCGACACCATCCTGCGCTACGCCGCGATGGCGCTGCTGCTGCCAAGCACGCAACCGCTGCAGAGCGCCGACGACATCAGGGCCTTCGCCAGGCTGCACTTCCTGCCCAGCCTGCCTATCGCGCTCAAGGCAGTGCCCGCTGGTTAGCTGCGCTGTGTTTGGTACATCACAGCATCGGGGAAGCCATAGCTCATGGGTACCGACGAACAGCGACCAAACGAATCGGGCCAACTGACCGAGAAGCCCGAAGTCACCGAGCAGCACAGGGAAAAGGCCAAGGAGATGGCCAGAGCCTACGACGACCTCGAGACCACCACACTGCCCGGCAGTAGTGGCACGGTGTCCGGCACCGCCGTCACCGACTGGGTCGACGACAAGGACAAGGGCCACATCGAGACCACCGCCGAAGAAGGCAAGGTGGAGTACCGCAACACCGAGGAGTTCCGCAAGAAGCAAGAGGAGTGACGCTTCGAGCCCGGGCGCACGCCGATTTGCCTAGGCTTGAAAAGCGTGACACCGCTTGAGCGAATCGCCCCGGCGTTCATCGACATGGCCCATTCGATCGTGTGGGCCTCCGTCGCCACCGTCGACGAAAACAGTCGCCCGCGTACCCGCATCCTCCATCCGATCTGGGAGTGGGACGGCACCGACCTGTTCGGCTGGATCGCCACGGTGCCCAGCCCCGTGAAGAAGGCACATCTCGCGGTACACCCCGAGATGTCGGTCAGTTACTGGACCACCAACCACGACACCTGCAGCGCCGACTGCCTGGTGGAGTGGTATCACGACGACGAAACCCGGACCGCGGTCTGGAACCGGTTCGCCGGCGCGCCTGCACCGGTCGGCTATGACCCGCACATCATCCCGATGTGGGCCGACGGCCCGACATCGGAGCAATTCGCCGCGCTGCGGTTGAGTCCGTATCGTCTGCGCGTGATGCCCGGCACTGCGATGATCACCGGAGAAGGAGAGACGCTCACCTGGACGGCGACGTGAACCCGACGACCACCGAGACCATCGGCGTCAGCGCGCTGCCGTTGGTGCCGAAGAACCCACTGCCGCTTTGGCAACTGGTGAAGTTGGTCCGCAGGCTGGACACCGGCCAGGAGGTGATCCGCGACGCAGGCGGCCCGATCACCAGGATCCAGTTCGGGCCCGCGAAGCTGTTCCCGCCGATCGTGGCGGTGATGTCACCCAACGCGATGCGCGACGTGCTCGGTCGCAGCGACGCGTCCTCCGAACGCTGCGTCATCCACGAAGAAGTGCAGAACATGGCGGGCGACAGCCTCTTCGTGCTGCCCAACGAGCAATGGCGGCCGCGTAAGCGGGCGCTGCAACCCGTGTTCACCAAACACAACGTCCGCAACTTCGGCGGCCACATGTCTGCAGCGGCACTGCAATTCGTCGACCGCTGGCCGGACGGCGGCGACGTCGACCTCGACACCGAATGCCGCAAGGTGGCCATGCAATCGCTGGGCCGCTCGGTCCTCGGCATCGACCTCAACGAACGGGCGGACACCATCGCCCGCTGTATGCACGTGGCGTCCTCGTACACCGCCGACCGGGCGCTGCGCCCGGTTCGTGCGCCGCGATGGCTGCCGACGCCGGCGCGGCGCAAGGCCCGCGTCGCGGTGCAGGCCATGCGCAAGATCACCGACGACATGGTGCATGCCTGCCGCGCGGATCCGACGCGGGACGCGCCGCTGGTGCAGGCGTTGATCGCCGCCACCGATCCCGAAACCGGACAACCACTTTCGGACGCCGAAATCTCCAACGACCTGCTGATCTTCATGCTGGCCGGACACGACACCACCGCGACCGCGCTGACCTACTCGCTGTGGGTCCTGGGCCACCACCCCGACATCCAGGAGCGCGTCGCCGCCGAGGCCGCCGCGATCGGCGACCGGCCACTGACGCCAGACGACGTGCCACGGCTCAGCTACACCGTGCAGGTGCTGCACGAGTCGCTGCGGTTGTGCCCACCCGCCGCAGGTGTCGCCCGGTTGGCCACCCGCGACATCGCGGTCGACGGCTATCGCGTGCAGGCGGGCAGCTTGATTGCAGTGGGAATCTATGGGCTGCACCATGATCCGGCGATCTGGCCCGACCCCATGGCGTTCGACCCGGACCGGTTCAGCCCGGAGAACAGCAGGGCGCGCAACCGCTGGGAGTTCCTTCCGTTCCTCGGCGGCGGACGACCCTGCATCGGTGAACACTTCGCCCGACTGGAAACCACGCTGGCACTGGCCACCATCGTCCGCGCACTCGAAATCCGGTCTGTTGAACCGTATTTCAAGTGTGACGTGCCGTTCACCACGGTCGCCGACGGCCCCATCCCGGCCAGTGTGAAGCCGCGGCGCTGAGCGGACCCATCGCCAGTTACGGCGCGCCGTCGTCGCCGTCGCCACCGGCCTTGCCGGGCTGGCCTGCGCCGCCGGCGCTGCCACCGCTGCCTGCCGCTCCGTCGCTGCCGCCGATTCCACCATGGCCTGCCGCGCCTGCGGGTCCGGCGCCGCCGCCGCTGCCTGCCTTGCCTGCGTCGCCGCCGGTGCCGCCGACGCCGGGTGTTCCGCTGCCGGTGCCGCCGGATCCGGCCGAACCGCCGTCGCCGCCGGTGGCGCCGTCGCCGCCGTTGCCGCCCTTCCCGCCGTTACCGCCGTCGCCGCCGTCGCCGCCATCACCGACGATGTTGGCGTTGCCACCAGGACCACCCGAACCGCCGTTGCCGCCGGGGCCGCCGGTGCCGCCGTCGCCGCCTTCGCCGCCGTCGCCGCCGTCACCCCCGAAACCGAAGTAACCGCCCGAGCCGCCCGAGCCGCCGTCGCCGCCAGGGGTGCCGACGAGGCCGCCGGAAGTCGTGCCACCCGTGGCACCGGTGCCGCCGTTCTGGATGAGGGAGCCGTCCGCCCCGTCCGCCCCCAGGAAGGGCCCAGTCGCGGCGGTGTTGGTCGTCGTGCGTTTGACACCGTTGGATCCGGTGCCGCCTGCGCCGCCGTTGCCACCGCTGCCGCCGTTGCCGATGAACATCGCCCCGTTGCCGCCGTCGCCGCCGTTGCCGCCCGCACGGGGGAAGTCGCCTGCGGCACCGTTGCCGCCGTTGCCGCCGTTGCCGATGAACAGCCCGGCGTTTCCACCATTGCCGCCGTGGGCACCGGGTGTGGTGGGGCTGAAACCGTCACCGCCGCTGCCGATGAGCAGCCCGCCGTTGAACCCGTTCGGATGAGCGGCGGTGCCGTCAGCGCCGTTGCCGATGAAGATGTTGAGGATCGGGATGGCGCCCGCCACGTCGAGGAACGGGTCCGCCAGCGCCAGCCCATCGGTGAGGGTGGTGGCCAGCGCCACGTTTTCATTGGAGAGGCAGTCGCTGGCGAACGGCGCCAACACACACCCGAATAGCTGGTCGAAAGTCGGTGTCGCAGGCGCGGCGTGTGCTTCGCCGGGACTGGCCAGCAGTGCCGCGGCCGGAGTGGCCAACACCAGGCCCGCCCCGCCGATGGCCGCCGCCGTCGTCAGGATCGGACGCTTCTGCGAACGGTGATACGTGCTGCGCTTGGACATTGGAATCCCCTTCTCGATGGCACTGCGGCCAAGCATCAGCAACGTAAAACCGGCACCGATTGCCTGCTGGGGTAATCGACTACCCCACTTTCGGGGCGCCTCAATAAACAGCGAATGAGTAGCGCGCGCGTGTCAGGCGCCGTGCAACATCGAGATCAGCTGTTCGCGCGAGTTCGCGCCCACGCGTTGCGAGGCGCGGAAGAGGTGCCCCTCGACCGAGCGAACCGACATGACGAGCCGGTCGGCGATCTGCTTGTTCGACAGCCCCTGAGCGGCAAGGGAAATGATCTCGCGTTGCCGGTCGGTGAACGGCTGGGGCATGGTCGCGGCCCGCAGGGCGGGCGTCTGGGCGTGCTGGCACTCGGCGGCCAACCGGGTGGCGATCGCGCCCGCGGTCATCGCCCCGCCGCGCATGCCGGCGTGCTGACAGACGGTGACGGCTTGGGCGGCAGCGTCGGCGGCGGCCAGGCGATCGCCGAAATCCTCGTAACGGCGCGACGCGTCGAGCAGCCCGTCCGCGTTCCCCGCGGCCAGCGCTGCCGCGTGCGCCGCCGCGGCGGGCGCCCGCGGGCCTTGCACCATGCCTGCGAGGTCATTCAGTCGAGCGGCCGTCGACGCATCGCCGAACTGTGTCGCCGTCTGCAGCAGGACGACCTCCCATGCGGGCCTGCCAAGTTCGCATTCCCGCTCCGCTGCCATCCGGGTGATCGAGATCGCCTGGGACACAGCGCCTTCCGCAGCACACACCCATGCCTCGGCCAGCGACAGGTACGGGTCGAACATGCACGCCTGCGGATCCTGGGCCCACCATTCGATGGCGTCGAATTCCCGACGGGCGTCGTTCGCGAGGCCCGACATTCCGGTCACCGTGGTCAGCCAGGTCCGCGCGAAAGTCTTCACCATTCGGCCGCTGCTGCCGGTGCCGAGATACGCCAGTGCATCCCGCAGCGCGTGGAGCGCTTCGACAAGCTCGCCTCTGGTCATCGCCGACAGGCCGACGAACACGCGATGCCACGACTCCTCGAACGGAACGTCGAGGGTGTCGCGCCTGATCCGGGCCACCACCTCGTCCGAGCGGGCCAGCTCGCCGCCGAGCCGGTAGCCGTGGGTTTCCTGAAGCGCCAACCTGCGCAACAGGTGTCCGGCTTCCGGCGATTTGTCGGCCACCGCGTAGCCCTTGTTCGCGGCGGCTTCGATCTCGTCGATACGGCCGAGGTCGCCGAGCCCGGTGACGAACACCCACGCCAGGAAGATCTTCGCGACGTTGTTCTCCGGGTCACGGGCCTCGGCCTCGCCCGCCATCGCCACCGCCTTCGCCGAGCGTCCGCGCACCAGTTCGATCAGGGGCCGCAGCGCGCCGGCCACCTCCTGCGCCGCGTGGTCGTCCTGCGGCAAGAGCGCGAGTTCGCTTTCGGCGCTGGCGATCCGGCCGAGGATCAGCGTGAAATTCATCGCGCGGAGGATCGCGATCTGCGTGCGTTCCAGGCCGGACGCCTGTTCGGCCTGTTCGGCCAGCACGGCCTCGGCCTCGACGCCGCGCTCCTGCCAGGTGATCGCCATCGCGCGGGCGATGTTGGCCCACGGCCCGCCGCCGGTGGCGACGGCCCGTTCGGCGAGGGTTTCACCGAGCCGGTGGTCGAGCAGGCTCATCGCGGCCGCTGCCGCGGCGAGGAGGAGTTCCGGATCGGGTGGCAGGTCGGATTCGAGGGTGAGCACCGCGCGGCGGATCAGGTCCCGGGGATCTGTCGCGTTCTTGCTTGCCAATTCGGTGGCGATGCGGCCGCGCAGCCGTCGCAGTCGCAGGGAACTGGTGTTCTGGATTTCGCCGAACAGCGGATGAGCCAGCCGCACGGACGCGGGTCGCACGCTGGAGTCGACGGTCACCAGGCCCAGCATCTCGGCGTCGGCGAGCGCGTCGGCGTCCGTGACAGCCGCCAACAGATCGCTGTCCAACGGCTCCGCCACAGCCAAGGCGTCGAGCACGTCGCGCACCGGCATCGGCACCTGGGAGATGCGCGCCTCGACCAGTTCGGTGAGGGTCGGCGACAGTGTCGGGCGGCCGCTCCACAGCCACACCCCTGAGCGCTGCGTCATCCGCTCGGCGTCCACCTCGCTGTCGAGCAGGTGGCGCAGATACAGCGTGTTGCCCTGGGTGTACTGCCAGAGTCGTTGCGCGCTGGAGGATTCCACCGGTCCGCCGAGCACCTTGTCGATGAGTTCGCCGGTCTCTTCGAGCGACAATGGTTGCAGCTCAAGACGTTCCAGGTGCTGGTCCTTCCAGATCGCCGTGATGGCGTCGGGCGGATGCTCACCGGTGCGGATGGTCAGGATGACGGTCGCCAGTCGTCGGGTGACGAGTTGATGGACGGTGAACGCCGACAAGTCGTCGAGGAGGTGAGCATCGTCGACGCCGACGATCACTTCCTCGTGGCGGGCATCTCCAATGAGACCGTCGATCACCTCGCGGACGCGCCGCAACGGATCGGGGCCGAAGTCACTGGCGACGTTGGCGAAGGCGCCAAGCGGCAGTCCGCGTGCCGATGCGGTACCGATGATCCAGTGCCGACGCGCGTTACGCGCACCGCAAATGTCGACAGCTTCACGAGCCAGGCGCGTCTTGCCGACTCCGGCAGCGCCGGACAGCACAATTCCGCGGGATCGATCACCGGCCGCCTTGGTGGCGTCGGCGATCACCTCGAGCTCTGCCGCCCGCCCGATCAGCGGCCACAGCCGATTCACAGGGAGATTCTAGCCAGCGAAAACACCTTAGTTTGAGACATCAAGCAACCCGATACCTCACGGTAACGCCCGCAGCGGGCCGGAACTGGGGTAGTCCGCTACCCCAGCCGGCGTGCATTAGTTGCTTTAACTTTCCGTGGCAAACATCTACGACAGGGGTGGGCATGTTGCGGAATAAGGTAGGACGATTGGTCACCGCCACAGCGTCGATCGGTGACCTCGCGGTTGCGGCGCCGACCGCGCTGTTGTTGGCGGGCGCACCGGTGGCGGCGGCCCAGCCGCTGTCGGACTGCAACGCCGAGTCGCTGCAGTCCGTATGCGATTCGACGCTTGCACTCGAGTCCGTGGCGATACCGCTTTCTGCGCCAAGCGATTTCGGCAATCTGCTGGGCGCTGTAGTAGCGATCTTCATCAGCAATGGGGACGAGCCGGGGGAGAACGCCGGCCTGCTGATCGGCAACGGCGCCGACGGCGGATTCAACCAGAACGGCGGTCGGGGCGGTCTGCTCTTCGGCAACGGCGGCCGTGGCGGCGACGGCACCTTCGCGAACGAGCACGCAGGCAACGGCGGTAACGCGGGTCTGATCGGCAACGGCGGCGCAGGCGGCACAGCCTATCTCGGTTCGTCACCACTCGCGGGCGCGGGCAAGGGAGGTCACGGCGGCAACGGCGGACTTCTCATCGGCGATGGCGGCGACGGCGGTGCGGGCGGCAGCAACGGAACCTTTTCGGGCGGCGGTCCAGGCGGCAAAGGCGGACGCTCGGGCCTGCTCGGCAGCGGCGGCGACGGCGGGGCGGGCGGCGATTCCGACTCGTTTGCGACCGACTCCGTCGGCGGGACCGGCGGCAACGGCGGACGCGCACTCCTTCTCGGTTCGGGCGGCGACGGCGGCGCCGGC